>NZ_JBICTL010000031.1:0-1000 GCF_043197575.1 Micromonospora sp. NPDC049051 | reverse complement strand
GGTTCAGCCGACCAGTACGGGTGTCTGGATTTTGGCGTCGTGTTCGAGGATGCGTTGTTGGAGTTGTTGGAGTTCGCGGCCGGGTTCGAGGCCGAGGTTGTCGATGAGGGCTTCGCGGGTGCGGCGGTAGACGCGGAGGGCGTCGACTTGGCGGCCGCTGCGGTAGAGGGCGAGCATGAATTGGTGGCAGAGGCGTTCGCGCATGGGTTCGGTGGTGGTGAGGATTTCGAGTTCGGGGGTGATTTCGCGGTGTTTGCCGCAGGCGAGTTGGGCGTCGAGGCGGTCTTCGAGGGCGGAGAGGCGTTCGTCTTCGATGGCGGCGAGTTCTGACCAGTTGGTGCCGGTTTCGACGAGGTCGGCGAGGGCGCGTCCGCGCCAGAGGGTGAGGGCTTCGGTGAGGAGGTGGGCGGCGTGGTGGGGGTTGTTGGTGGTGGTGGCGTGGCGGCCTTCGCGGACGAGTCGGCGGAAGCGGTAGAGGTCGATGGTTTCGGTGTCGATGCGGAGTTGGTAGCCGGGTGGGTGGGTGTGGAGGGCGGGTGTGGTGGTGTCGGTGGTGGTGGTGGTGAGCATGCGGCGGATGCCGCTGACGGCGTTTTGGACCATTTTTCGGGCGGTGGGTGGTGGGTTGCCGTTCCACATGGCGTTGAGGAGTTGGCTGGTGGCGACGACTTTGTTGGCGTTGAGGAGGAGGTAGGCGAGGATTGCGCGTTGGCGGATTCCGCCGAGTTCGAGGTGGTGGTTGTGGTGGGTGACTTCGGTGGTGCCGAGTACGTGGAAGTGCATGGGGTTCCTTTGGTGTGGGGGTGTGGGTTGGGGGTTTGAGTTTCCCTGGGGTGGTCATTGGTGGGGCACCCCTAGGGCACCCCGTAGGAGGTGGGGGTGCATGGTGTGGGTTATCGGGTTGGCAGTGTGGAGTTGCTGGTCAGGCATTGTTGGTTCGTGGTGGGGCGTGAGTTCGTCATCCGGGTCCTGTGACACCGGCACGGACGAATGCGGGAAC
>NZ_JBICTL010000030.1:0-1006 GCF_043197575.1 Micromonospora sp. NPDC049051 | reverse complement strand
CGGGTGCTGCGGTGTGGGGTTTGGGTCGGGTGGTGGGTTTGGAGTTGCCGTTGCGGTGGGGTGGTTTGGTGGATTTGCCGGGGTTGTTGGGTGGTGGTGGTGTGTGGGGGTTGTTGTGTGGGGTGTTGTCGTCGTCTGGTGGTGAGGATCAGGTGGCGTTGCGGGGTTCGGGGGTGTTTGTGCGGCGGTTGGTGCGTGCGGGTTCGCCTGTGCGTGCTGGTGGTCGTGGTGGTTCGGGTGGTTTTGGGTTGTCGGGGACGGTGTTGGTGACGGGTGGTACGGGTGCGTTGGGTGTGCGGGTGGCGTTGTGGGCGGCGGGTGTGGGTGCGGAGCATGTGGTGTTGGTGAGTCGTAGTGGTGGTGGTGCGTCGGGTGTGGGGGATGTGGTGGGGCGGTTGGAGGGGTTGGGTGTGCGGGTGTCGGTGGTGGCGTGTGATGTGGCGGATCGTGGTGCGGTGGCGGGGTTGTTGGGGGATTTGGTGGCGCGGGGTGAGCGGTTGCGGGCGGTGGTGCATGCGGCGGGTGTGGCGCAGTTGTCGGGGTTGGGTGAGGTGGGTGTGGGTGAGTTGGAGGAGGTGTTGCGGGCGAAGGTTGGTGGTGCGGTGGTGTTGGATGAGTTGACTGCGGGTTTGGATTTGGATGCGTTTGTGGTGTTTTCGTCGATTGCGGGGGTGTGGGGTTCGGCGGGGCAGGTGGGGTATGCGGCGGCGAATGCGTTTGTGGATGGGTTGGTGGTGTCGCGGCGGGCTCGTGGGTTGGTGGGGTCGTCGGTGGCGTGGGGGCCGTGGGCTGAGGCGGGTATGGCGGTGGGGGTGGCGGGTGAGCAGTTGAGTCGGCGTGGTTTGCCGGGGATGGATCCGGAGTTGGCGGTGGTGGGGTTGGAGGGTGTGTTGGTGGGTGGTGAGTGTCAGGTGGTGGTGGCGGATGTGCGGTGGGATCGGTTTGTGTCGTCGTTTACGGCGTTGCGTCCGTCCCGGTTGTTCACCGAAATCCCCGAAGCACAGGC
>NZ_JBICTL010000029.1:0-1069 GCF_043197575.1 Micromonospora sp. NPDC049051 | reverse complement strand
GTGAAGGCGAGCAGGTCGTCGTGGGCGGCGTCGAGATGCTCGGCGGCGGCTGGGAACTTCGCCTCGATCGTGGCGACGACCCGCTGGAACTGGGCTTGGACGGCGTCGGTGTCGGGCTGGTCGAAGATCGTGCGGACAAGGGTGGCGATCCACGGCTGCGCGGACTTCGGCACCTTCGTCAGCAGGTTGCGCAGGTAGTGGGTCCTGCACCTCTGCCAGGACGCGCCGGGCAGGGCCGCCCCGATCGCGGCCACGAGGCCGGCGTGGGCATCGGAGATGACCAGACGCACGCCGGACAAGCCGCGGGCGGTCAGCGACCGCAGGAACGCCAGCCAGCCGGCGCCGTCCTCATCCGAGGCGACGTCCACGCCGAGGACTTCGCGCGCGCCGTCGGCGTTGACCCCGACAGCGACCAGCGCGTGGACATTGACGGTCCGGCCGTGCTCGCGGACCTTCATGGTCAGGGCGTCCATCCACACGAACGTGTAGTGGGCGGCGTCCAGGGTCCGGTTGCGGAACGCCTCCACCTGCGCGTCGAGGTGCGCGGCCATCTCCGAGACCTGCGACTTCGACAGCTGCCGGATGCCGAGCTGCTCGACCAGCTTCTCCACCCGCCGCGTCGAGACCCCGAGCAGATACGAGGTGGCGACCACCGAGACCAGGGCATGCTCGGCCCGCCGCCGGTGGGTGAGCAGCCAGTCCGGGAAGTAGCTACCGTGGCGCAGTTTCGGGATCGCCAGGTCGATCGTTCCGGCGCGGGTGTCCCACTCCCGAGGCCGGTAACCGTTGCGGCAGTTGACCCGCTCATCGCTGCGCTGCCCATACGCGGCGCCGCAGATCGCGTCGGCCTCGGCGGACATCACCGCCTGCGCGAACGTGCGGATCATCGCCTGCAACATGTCCGGCGACGCGCCCTCGATCTGCTCGCGCAGCAGGTCAACAGGGCTCACACTCTCTGAAGCGGCCATCGCGTCCTCTCTTCCTTCTCTGACTTGGTCGTCTTGAAGGATCGACGCGATGGCCGTCTCTCATCTACGCAACACGCCCATCACGGGGCAAGTCGTACACC
>NZ_JBICTL010000028.1:0-1086 GCF_043197575.1 Micromonospora sp. NPDC049051 | reverse complement strand
ATCGTGTCGAATGTGACCGGTGCGGTGGCGGACGGGTTGGAGTTGGTGGATCCGGAGTACTGGGTGCGGCACGTGCGGCAGCCGGTGCGGTTCGCCGATGGTGTGACGGCTCTGCGGGGGCAGGGCGTGGACACGCTCCTGGAAATCGGCCCGGACGCCGTACTCACCGCCATGGCGGCCGAGGCGGACGCGGCCGACGACGTGCGGTACGTCGCCACGCTGCGCCGCAACCACTCCGACGTCACCACCCTCACGAGCGCCGTCGGGCAGCTCTGGGCTGCCGGTATGGCGGTGGACTGGGCGGCGTACCACGGTCAGGCCGGCGGCCGGCCGCGCGTGGTCGACCTGCCCACCTACGCCTTCGACCGTAAGCGCTACTGGCTGGAGGATCCCCAGCCCGCCCCCGCCGCGGAAAGCACCCAGGCCCCGTCGGACGAGCAGTTCTGGGCGGCCGTCGAGTCGGGGAACCTCGGGGCGTTGGGCGACGAGCTGGCCGTGGGCGCCGACGCGCCGTCCGCCGAGCTGCTGCCCAAGCTCGCCCGGTGGCGGCGGGCGACGCAGCAGCGGGCCGCCGTCGACTCGTGGCGGTACCGGGTGACGTGGCGTACGGGCGACGTGCCGGCGTCGGCGACGTTGGCGGGGACCTGGCTGCTGCTGATGGCGCCGGGTCAGGAGGACCACCCGGCGGCCACGGCGCTGGCGGCGCGGGCCGACCGGGCGATCCCGGTGCTGGTCCCGACCGGTGCGGACCGGGACCAGGTGGCGCGGCTGCTGCGGGAGGCGATGGGGTCCGACGACCGGGACGCCGACATGGTGTCCCTGCTGTCCCTGGCCGACTCCCGGGAGCCGTCCGCGGTCCCGGCCGCCGCCGAGGTGTCGACGGCGCTGGCCGTGGCGCAGGCGCTGACCGACGTCGGTGGGACGGGCCGGCTGTGGTGGCTCACCCAGGGGGCGGTGTCGGTCGGCGAGTCTGACGTGCTGACCGACGTCGCGGGTGCTGCGGTGTGGGGTTTGGGTCGGGTGGTGGGTTTGGAGTTGCCGTTGCGGTGGGGTGGTTTGGTGGATTTGCCGGGGTTGTTGGGTGGT
>NZ_JBICTL010000027.1:0-1337 GCF_043197575.1 Micromonospora sp. NPDC049051 | reverse complement strand
CATCGACTGGAACGACTCCTACGCACCGTGGTCGCCGACCCCGACCAACACCTCAACGGCATCGACATCCTCACCACCACCGAACGACAGCGGATGAGCACCCGGGGGATGCCGCTGCCGGCTCATCCCGACAGGTGCGTACACGAGTTGTTCGAGGCGCAGGCACGGCGATCGCCCGAGGCGCTCGCCGTCGTGGCGGCGGACGGGACGCTCACCTACGTTGATCTGGACCGGCGCGCCAACCAACTGGCGCACCATCTGGCTGCCCAAGGCATACGGGCCGGGCAGGTGGTCGGCGTGCACCTCGACCGGAAGCCCGCGCTCATCGTGTCGTTGCTGGCTGTCCTCAAGGTCGGTGCGGCGTACACGTTGCTCGACACCGCATTTCCCGTCGAACGCACCAGGAGGATCGTGGCGGAAACCGCTGCGCCACTGGTCGTCACCGATGGGAACCGAGCTGACCAGCTCGACGCCGCTGGCATCGATGTCGTCCGCCTCGACATGGACGAGGCCGCCATCGCGGCGTGTCCCGACGTCGCCCCGCGGCTCCCGGTGAGCCCGCAGCATCCGGCCTGCGTCATGTTCACCTCCGGTTCGACCGGCCGGCCGAAGGGGGTGGTCTCGCCGCACGAGGCGTTGGTCAGCACGTTCGTCGGCCAGGAGTACCTGCGCTTCGGGCCCGACCGCGTCTACCTGCAGTCCTCACCCGTCTCCTGGGACGCGTTCGCCCTGGAGGTGTTCGGCGTCCTGCTGCACGGAGGGCGGACCGTCCTGCACCCCGGGTCGACTCCGGAACTCGACACCATCGCCGACCTGGTCGCCGAACACGGCGTCACCACCCTGCAGTTGTCGGCCAGCCTGTTCAATCTGCTGCTGGACGAGCGGCCTGGAGTGTTCGACCAGGTCGAGGAAGCGATGACCGCGGGGGAGGCGGCTTCCGTCTCCCACGTCTCCCGGGCACGGAGACAGTTCCCACGGCTTCGGCTGATCAACGGGTACGGGCCGGTGGAGAACATGGGCTTCTCCACCGCCTATGACATCGGTGTCGACGACCTCGACCGCGCTCCTGTGCCGATCGGCCGGCCTATCGCGGGCACCCGGATCCACCTGCTCGACGCTCGCCTCGACCTTGTGCCGGACGGGGTGATCGGCGAGGTCTACATCGGTGGTGCGGGCCTGGCCCTGGGGTATCTGGGCCAGCCAGGCCTGACCGCGGAGCGGTTCGTGGCGGATCCGTTCGCCGGGGTGCCGGGTGCGCGGATGTATCGCACGGGTGATCTGGCGCGGTGGGGTGTGGACGGTGTTCTGGAGTTCGTGGGGCGTGCCGACAGTCAGGT
>NZ_JBICTL010000026.1:0-1355 GCF_043197575.1 Micromonospora sp. NPDC049051 | reverse complement strand
CACACTCGTGGTCTGTTGTTCGTTTGCTGTGAGTTGCACAGTGGACGCGTAGCAGCTTAGTAGTCAAGTCCTCGGCCTATTAGTACCGGTCAACTGAACCCGTTACCGAGCTTACATTTCCGGCCTATCAACCCAGTCGTCTAGCTGGGGGCCTTACCCCCACAAAGTGGGGTGGGATACCTCATCTTGAAGCGAGCTTCCCGCTTAGATGCTTTCAGCGGTTATCCCTTCCGAACGTAGCTAACCAGCCGTGCCCCTGGCGGGACAACTGGCACACCAGAGGTTCGTCCGTCCCGGTCCTCTCGTACTAGGGACAGCCCTTCTCAAGTATCCTACGCGCACGGCGGATAGGGACCGAACTGTCTCACGACGTTCTAAACCCAGCTCGCGTACCGCTTTAATGGGCGAACAGCCCAACCCTTGGGACCTGCTACAGCCCCAGGATGCGACGAGCCGACATCGAGGTGCCAAACCATCCCGTCGATATGGACTCTTGGGGAAGATCAGCCTGTTATCCCCGGGGTACCTTTTATCCGTTGAGCGACACCGCTTCCACTCGCAAGTGCCGGATCACTAGTCCCGACTTTCGTCCCTGCTCGACCTGTCAGTCTCACAGTCAAGCTCCCTTGTGTACTTGCACTCAACACCTGATTGCCAACCAGGCTGAGGGAACCTTTGGGCGCCTCCGTTACCCTTTAGGAGGCAACCGCCCCAGTTAAACTACCCACCAGACACTGTCCCTGAACCGGATAACGGTCCGAAGTTAGATACCCAAACCAACCAGAGTGGTATTTCAAGATTGCCTCCACCCATACTGGCGTACAGGTTTCACCGGCTCCCACCTATCCTACACAAGCTAATTCGGATACCAATGTCAAGCTATAGTAAAGGTCCCGGGGTCTTTCCGTCCTGCCGCGCGTAACGAGCATCTTTACTCGTAATGCAATTTCGCCGGGCCTGTGGTTGAGACAGTGGGGAAGTCGTTACGCCATTCGTGCAGGTCGGAACTTACCCGACAAGGAATTTCGCTACCTTAGGATGGTTATAGTTACCACCGCCGTTTACTGGCGCTTAAGTTCTCCGCTTCGCCCCGAAGAGCTAACAGGTCCCCTTAACGTTCCAGCACCGGGCAGGCGTCAGTCCATATACATCGAATTACTTCTTCGCATGGACCTGTGTTTTTAGTAAACAGTCGCTTCCCCCTGCTCTCTGCGGCCATACAACGCTCCACCCGCGCAGGGCTTCACGTCTCCGGCCCCCCTTCTCCCTAAGTTACGGGGGCAATTTGCCGAGTTCCTTAACCACAGTTCGCCCGATCGCCTCGGTATTCTCTACCTGACCACCTGTGTCGGTTT
>NZ_JBICTL010000025.1:0-1756 GCF_043197575.1 Micromonospora sp. NPDC049051 | reverse complement strand
ACCTCGCGGGTCTTCTTCCGGTGCATATGGTGCCGGGTGGTTTTGTTGTTCTTGATGAGTTGCCGTTGAATTCTAATGGGAAGGTGGATCGGGGTCGGTTGCCGGTTCCTGATCTTTTGGTGGTGGGTGGTCGGTTGGCGCGGACGCCGGTGGAGGAGGTGTTGTGTGGGTTGTTCGCGGATGTTTTGGGTGTGGCTGGTGTGGGGATTGACGATAGTTTCTTCGATTTGGGTGGGCATTCTCTTCTGGGTATCAAGTTGGTGAGTCGGGTTCGTTCGGTGTTGGGTCGGGAGTTGTCGATTCGGAGTTTGTTTGACGCGCCGACGGTGGCTGGTTTGGTGGGGCGGTTGGATGCGGGTGGGGGGACGCGTCCGGTGTTGGGTCGGGCGGTGCGTCCGGAGTTGGTGCCGTTGTCGTTCGCGCAGCGTCGTTTGTGGTTCGTGCATCAGTTGGAGGGTTTGAGTTCGACGTACAACATGCCGTTGGTGTTGCGTTTCGGTGGTGGTGTGGATGTGGCGGCGATGCGGGCGGCGGTGGGGGATGTGTTGCGTCGGCATGAGTCGTTGCGGACGGTTTTCCGTGAGGTTGGTGGGGTTCCGTGTCAGGTGGTGGAGCCGGTGGGTGATGCTGGCTCGTGGCTGTCGGTGGTGCCGGTGTCGGCGTCGGATTCGGGTCAGGTGGTGCAGCGGGCGGCCCGGTATTGTTTCGATCTGGCGGTCGAGCGTCCGATTCGGGTGACGTTGTTCGCGGTGGATTCCGGCGAGTTCGTGTTGCTGGTGTTGTTGCACCATATTGCGGGTGACGGTTGGTCGTTGGCGCCGTTGTGTCGGGACCTGCTGGTCTCTTATGAGGCGCGGTGTGGGGGTGGGGTCGCCGATTTGCCGGGGTTGCCGGTGCAGTATGCGGATTACGCGTTGTGGCAGCAGGAGTTGCTCGGTGATGAGGGTGATCCGCAGAGTGTGGTGTCGCGTCAGGTGTCGTTCTGGCGTGGTTATCTGGCGGGTGCGCCGGAGGAGATCGTGTTGCCGTTGGATCGGCCGCGGCCGGCGATGGCGTCGTATCAGGGGTCGGCGGTGCCGTTCCGGTGGGATGCCGATTTGCATGCTGGTCTGGTCGAGGTGGCGAGGTCGACGCACACGACGGTGTTCATGGTCGTTCAGGCGGCTTTGGCGGTGTTGTTGTCGCGTTTGGGTGCGGGTTCGGATATTCCGATCGGTACGGCGGTGGCCGGTCGTTCGGACGAGGCTCTGGATGATGTTGTCGGGTTCTTCGTGAACATGCTGGTGTTGCGGACCGACGTGTCGGGGGATCCGTCGTTCCGGGAGTTGTTGGTGCGGGTGCGGGAGTCGGATCTGGCGGCGTTCGCGCATCAGGATCTGCCGTTCGAGCGGCTGGTGGAGATCATGAATCCGCCGCGGTCGTTGGCGCATCATCCGTTGTTCCAGGTCGTGTTGAACTCGGACGGTAACGTGCGGCCGGATGCGGGGGTCGAGGGTGTCGTCCTGGACATCGACGACTCGGTCGACATCGGCGCGTCGAAGGTGGACCTGACGATCCACCTGCGGGAGCGTCGTGTCGACGGGGCCACGCCCGCCGGGGTGGAAGGCGCGATCGAGTACGCGGTGCAGTTGTTCGACGAGGACACCGTGCTCACGTTCGCCCATCGACTGGAACGACTCCTACGCACCGTGGTCGCCGACCCCGACCAACACCTCAACGGCATCGACATCCTCACCACCACCGAACGACAGCGGAT
>NZ_JBICTL010000024.1:0-2082 GCF_043197575.1 Micromonospora sp. NPDC049051 | reverse complement strand
GTGGTGGTGGCGGATGTGCGGTGGGATCGGTTTGTGTCGTCGTTTACGGCGTTGCGTCCGTCCCGGTTGTTCACCGAAATCCCCGAAGCACAGGCGGCCATCGAGGCGGCGGCCCGCGCCGAGATCGCCCCTGTCGACCAGGCCTCCGCGCTCCGTGAGCGACTGGCGCCCCTGACGCCGACGGAGGTCGAGGCGTCCCTCCTGGACCTCGTGCGGACCCAGGTCGCCGCTGTGCTCGGCCACGCCACCGTGGAGGCGGTGGCACCGGATCGGGCGTTCCAGCGCCTCGGCTTCGACTCACTGACCGCCGTCGAGCTGCGCAACCGGCTGACCGCCGAAACGGGCCTCGCCCTGCCCTCCACCCTCATCTTTGACCACCCGACGCCGGCCGCCCTGGTCGCCTTCATCCGGGACACCGTGCTCGGCGCCTCGAACGACGCGCCGGCCGACCGCAGGATCGCCACGGTGGACGACGACCCGATCGTGATCGTCGGGATGGGCTGCCGCCTCCCGGGCGGCGTCGGATCGCCGGACGAGCTGTGGCAACTGCTCTCCGCTGGCGGCGAGGGCATCTCCGAGTTCCCCCTCGACCGGGGCTGGGACGCATTCCTCAGCGGCGGACTCTCCGACACGTCCTTCGTCCGCAGGGGCGGCTTCGTCTACGACGCCGGGGAGTTCGACGCCGAGTTCTTCGGCATCTCGCCGCGCGAGGCCCTCGCCATGGACCCGCAGCAGCGGCTGCTGCTGGAGACCTCCTGGGAGGCGGTCGAATCCGCGGGCATCGACCCGAGCACCCTGAGGGGCGGCGCGGTCGGCGTCTTCGCCGGGGCCAGCTTCCAGGGGTACGCCAGCGGTTCGGTGGGGCGTGCCCAGGAGGTCGGTGGGCACCTGCTCACCGGTAACGCGACCAGTGTGCTGTCGGGCCGGGTGGCGTACTCGTTCGGTTTCGAGGGGCCGGCGGTGACGGTGGACACTGCGTGTTCGTCGTCGCTGGTGGCGCTGCACCTGGCGGCGCAGGCCCTGCGGTCGGGGGAGTGTGACCTGGCGCTGGCCGGAGGTGTCACCGTGATGGCCTCGCCGGCCACGTTCGCGGAGTTCTCGATCCAGGGTGGCCTGTCCGCCGACGGTCGGTGCAAGTCGTTCTCCGACGCGGCGGACGGCACGGGCTGGTCCGAGGGCGTCGGCGTACTGGTGGTGCAGCGGTTGTCGGATGCGCGGCGTGAGGGCCGGCGGGTCCTGGCGGTGGTGCGGGGTTCGGCGGTGAACCAGGACGGTGCGTCGAACGGTTTGACGGCGCCGAACGGTCCGTCGCAGCAGCGGGTGATCCGGCAGGCCCTCGCGAGTGCGGGTCTGTCGACGGCCGACGTCGACGTCGTGGAGGCGCACGGCACCGGTACGACGCTGGGTGACCCGATCGAGGCGCAGGCGCTGCTGGCGACGTACGGGCAGGGTCGGGATGTGCCGTTGTTGCTGGGGTCGGTGAAGTCGAACATCGGTCACACGCAGGCGGCTGCCGGGGTGGCGGGCATCATCAAGATGATCTTGGCGATGCGGCACGGGGTGGTGCCGGCGTCCTTGCACGTGGACGTGCCGTCGTCGCATGTGGATTGGTCGTCGGGCGCGGTGGAGCTGGTGACCGAGTCCCGTGACTGGCCGGGCGTGGGGCGTGCGCGGCGTGCGGGTGTGTCGTCGTTCGGCATCTCCGGAACCAACGCGCACGTGATCCTGGAGCAGCCGGAGCCGGCCCTGGTGGCGCTGCCGGCGGGCGAGTCGGTGACGGATCCGGTGGCCCCGCCAGCGGAGTACGCGCAGGCGTCGAGTGCGGCGGCGCACGCCGGAACCGACCGGATCGGGTCGACGGACGCGGAGCCGGAGTCCGTCGTGGCTTCGGGTGTGCCGGTGCCGTGGGTGGTGTCGGGGCGTTCGGAGCGGGGTCTGGTGGGGCAGGCGTCGCGGTTGGCGTCGTTCGTGCGGGGCCGGTCTGGTCTGTCGCCGTGGGATGTGTCGTGGTCGTTGGTGACGTCGCGGGCGGCGTTGGAGCATCGGGCGGTGGTGTGGGGTTCGTCGGTGGGCGATCTGGTC
>NZ_JBICTL010000023.1:0-2689 GCF_043197575.1 Micromonospora sp. NPDC049051 | reverse complement strand
CAGCGCCCCCGAGCGACGCTCCAACTCCGCGTACGTCAGCACCTCGCCGTCAGCGACGCCCGCGACCGCGTCCGGCGTGCGGCGGGCCCACTCCAACACCAACTCGTGCAGCGGCTCGGCCGGCACCGGACGGACCGGACCCCGACCCCACGCGAGCAACCGCTCCCGCTCCGCGTCCCCCAGCAACGGCAGCGCGGACAGCGGGATCCCCGGCTCCCGCACGCCGGCCGACACCAGCGTCACGGTCTGGTCCAGCAGGCCCCGTACCCAGTCCGCGGAGAAGCCCTCCGCCGCGTGATCCACCCGCAGCCCGGAACCGTCCGAGGCCACGGTCACCACCAGGTCGACGTCCACCGTCTCCGCGCCCACGTCGGCCACCGGGCCGTCGACGAGGCCCACCGCCACCGGACCCACCACGCCCGCAACCGCCGTCGGCGCGGCCCACGCCGCACCCACCCGGCTCACCAGCTGACCGAACGCCGGATCGTCCGCCACGCCCACCCGCACCACCGACCCGCCCGAGGAGACGCCGAGCGCCACCTCCTCCTGACCGGTGTAGCGGGCCAGCACCCCGACGAGGCCCGCCAGCACCACCAGTCCGGCCGGCTCCGGGCCCGGCAGGCCGGGCAGCGCGAGCGTCCGCGACTCCGACGCCGCCCGGGCCGGCCACGCCAGGGGCCGCCGCAGGTCACCCATCAGGTCGAGGGCCTCGAAGTCGGGCCCGGCGACGCCCGTGGTCGGGGCCTGAGCACCTACGAACCCGACAGACATGAGTCAACCTCCGATCAGGACCGGCGCCATCCACAGGGGTACGGCCGGCTCAGGGAACCAGGAACTGGTGGGCACGCTGTGCCCGGGTACGGCGTTCAGGCGGTGCCGGGGGCCGGGGCGGGCCCGGCTTCGAGGAACCGGAGCATGTGGGTGCCCAGTTCCTCGGCGAGGGAGAGCGGGATCAGGTCGGTGCGGATCGTGATGCGCAGAAGGGCGTCACGGTCCCGGGGGATCGCCTCGACGGTGAGACCGCTCATCACCTCCCGCGCGTACGGCTCGACGACCTCCTCGGTGCGGCAGCCGGGCAGCTCCAGCGGGAGGACGACGTTGTCCTGGTAGGCGAAGCCGGGAACGCTGGCGACCACCTCGCCCGGCAGGCCGACGGCCGGGTCGGCGGCGGTCTCCGAGAAGGGCACGTCCTGGGCGGCCATCAGCTCGTCGACGGTCTGCTGGACGTGCCGGAGCAGGTCCTCCTCCGGCCGGAACCGGACCCGGACGCAGTTCGAGTTGATCCGGATGGTGAACGCGGAGTCGAGGATGCGGCTGCCCCGCTTGGCGACGATCATCAACAGGCCGATGTCGTCCTGCTGGTGGATGGCGCGCAGCGCCGAGGCGTACGCCGCCACGAAGTAGCTGGAGCGGCTGAACCGCTGTTCGCGGGCGGCGTGGTCCCAGCGTTGCAGCACCTCGGGGGTGACCGTGACGATGTGCCCGGCCTTCGGGCCCCAGGCCAGCGCCTGTTCCAGGGGCACCTGGGGTGCGGCCTTGCCCTGGCGGGGCAGGCCGCGTAGCTGCTCGCGCCAGTAGGCCCGTTGGGCGTCGAGGTCGGTGGCGTCGCGCAGCCGCATGTACTCGTCGTACGACTCGCGCAGCGTCGGCGCGGGGCGCGCCCACGCCGGAGCCTTGCCCGACAGCCGCGTGGTGTAGGCGTGGCTGAGGTCGCGTACGAGCAGGGTGTGTGACCAGCCGTCGAAGGCGATGTGGTGGATGCCGATGCCGAACAGGATCCGCTTCGTGGCCTTGTTCCGGATGAGGGCGGCGCGCCAGTTGCGGCCCTGGGTGTAGTCCAGGGGCTGCTGCACGGCCTCGGCGAGTTGGTCGAGCGCGTCTTGTTCGGTGGTGGCGTCGGTGAGTAGGCGCAGCTGTGGCATGCCGGGGTTGGGCGGGATGATGGCGACGGGTGGGTCGGTGCGTCGGTAGCGGGCGTGGAGGGCCTCGTGGCGGCGGTGGACGTCGCCCATGGCGGCCATCAGGGCGCGCAGGTCCAGGTCGCCCTCGATCCACCAGGTGGTCGGACAGACCAGCTCGAAGGGAAGCGCGACGCACTTGGCGACCGACGGCGTCAGCGGGACGGGCTTCGACGGGCCGGGGCGGCCGGTGACGGGAGGCGCCGGCTCGACCCTGGGGCGGCGGGGGGCGGTGGCGAGCCACTGGGCCAGTCCCTGCGGGGTGGGCGTGCGGTGGATCTGCGAGACGGGTACGACGACGTCCGCGGCCTCGTCGATGCCGGCCGCCACCGCCGCCGACTGCAACGACGTGCCGCCGAGGTGGAAGAAGCCGTCGTGCGTCCCGACCCGGTCCAGCCCGAGGACGCTTGCGAAGACCCCGGTGACGAGGCGTTCGGAGTCGGTGGCCGGTGCCACGTACGGCACGTCGAGGTCGGGGCGTTGCGCGTCGGGTGCGGGTAGTGCCTTTCGGTTGATCTTTCCGGTGCCGCCGGTGGGGAACCGGTCGAGGATCATGATCACGGCGGGGACCATGTAGGGCGGGAGTATGGCGGCGGCGTGGTCGCGTAGTTCGGTCACGGCCGGCTTGCGGCCGTCGCGTCCGGTGACGTAGCCGACGAGTCGGGCGATGCCTTGGTCTTCGCGGCGGGTGACGACGGCGGTGCCGACGTCGGGGTGTTGTTCGAGGGTGG
>NZ_JBICTL010000022.1:1728-3344 GCF_043197575.1 Micromonospora sp. NPDC049051 | reverse complement strand
TGGTTAGCACAACGAGGTTCATCAGGGACGCTCTTTCGCGGGTACGGGAATATCAACCCGTTGTCCATCGACTACGCCTCTCGGCCTCGCCTTAGGTCCCGACTCACCCAGGGCGGATTAGCCTGGCCCTGGAACCCTTGGTCATCCGGCGGAAGGGTTTCTCACCCTTCTTTCGCTACTCATGCCTGCATTCTCACTCGTGCCGCGTCCACAACTAGGTCACCCCGCTGCTTCACCCCCGGCACGACGCTCCCCTACCCATCCACACACCTGCACAAGGAATCAAGTCCAAGCGAGATAAAAATGTGAATGCCACAGCTTCGGCGGTGTGCTTGAGCCCCGCTACATTGTCGGCGCGGAACCACTTGACCAGTGAGCTATTACGCACTCTTTAAAGGGTGGCTGCTTCTAAGCCAACCTCCTGGTTGTCTATGCGACCCCACATCCTTTTCCACTTAGCACACGCTTAGGGGCCTTAGCTGGTGATCTGGGCTGTTTCCCTCTCGACTACGAAGCTTATCCCCCGCAGTCTCACTGCCGCGCTCTCACTTACCGGCATTCGGAGTTTGGCTGATTTCGGTAAGCTTGTGGGCCCCCTAGACCATCCAGTGCTCTACCTCCGGCAAGAAACACGCGACGCTGCACCTAAATGCATTTCGGGGAGAACCAGCTATCACGGAGTTTGATTGGCCTTTCACCCCTAACCACAGGTCATCCCCCAACTTTTCAACGTTGGTGGGTTCGGCCCTCCACGCGGTCTTACCCGCGCTTCAGCCTGCCCATGGCTAGATCACTCCGCTTCGGGTCTAGGACACGCGACTGAATCGCCCTATTCAGACTCGCTTTCGCTACGGCTCCCCCACACGGGTTAACCTCGCCACATGCCACTAACTCGCAGGCTCATTCTTCAAAAGGCACGCCGTCACCCCGCAAGGCTCCGACGGATTGTAGGCGAACGGTTTCAGGTACTATTTCACTCCCCTCCCGGGGTACTTTTCACCATTCCCTCACGGTACTCGTCCGCTATCGGTCACCAGGAAGTATTTAGGCTTACCAGGTGGTCCTGGCAGATTCACGGCAGATTACAGGGGTCCGCCGCTACTCGGGAACACCCACAGAAGATCAGCAACTTTCACCTACCGGACTCTCACCGTCTACGGTCAGCCATTCCAGACTGTTCGACTAGCCACTGACTTTATAACTCCTCGAACAAGTGTCAGCTTGTTCAGCAGGGTCCCACAACCCCGACCACGCAACCCCTGACAGGTATCACACGCAACCGGTTTAGCCTCAATCCGCTTTCGCTCGCCACTACTCACGGAATCACTATTTGTTTTCTCTTCCTACGGGTACTGAGATGTTTCACTTCCCCGCGTTCCCTCCACACACCCTATGTGTTCAGGTGTGGGTGACTGGACATGACTCCAGCCAGGTTTCCCCATTCGGACACCCTGGGATCACAGCTCGGTTGACAGCTCCCCCAGGCCTATCGCGGCCTCCCACGTCCTTCATCGGCTCCTGGTGCCAAGGCATCCACCGTTCGCCCTTGACAACTTGACCACAAAGATGCTCGCGTCCACTGTGCAATTCTCAACAAACGACCAACCCACAACCCG
>NZ_JBICTL010000021.1:0-3398 GCF_043197575.1 Micromonospora sp. NPDC049051 | reverse complement strand
TGGAGGCGCCGTCCTGGTTGACGGCGGTGCCGCGTACGACGGCGAGGATCCGGTGACCGTTGCGGCGGGCGTCGGACAGCCGCTCCACCACGAGCGCACCCACGCCCTCGGACCAACTGGTGCCGTCGGCGGATGCGGCGAACGCCTTGCACCGGCCGTCCGGCGACAGTCCCCGCTGCCGGGAGAACTCGACGTACAGGCCGGGCGTGGCCATGACGGTCACCCCGCCGGTCAGCGCGAGGGAGCACTCGCCGGAGCGCAGCGCCTGCACGGCCAGGTGCAGGGCGACCAGCGACGACGAGCACGCCGTGTCGACGGTGACCGCCGGCCCCTCCAGCCCGAACGTGTACGCCACCCGGCCCGAGGCGACGCTGCCCGCGGTGCCGGTGCCCCAGAATCCCTCGACCCCGTCGGGCACCGCGCTCGACCGGGCGGCGTAGTCGTGCGTCATGAGGCCGGCGAACACGCCGGTGTTCGAGCCGCGCAGATCGTCCGGTCGCAGGCCGGCGCTCTCCAGCGCCTCCGCGCACGTCTCCAGGAACACCCGCTGCTGCGGGTCCATGGCCAGCGCCTCGCGCGGGCTGATGCCGAAGAACTCCGCGTCGAACCCGGCCGCGTCGAGCAGGAAGCCGCCCTGGCTGACGTAGCTGGTGCCAGGGGTGTCCGGGTCGGGATCGAACAGCGTGTCCAACTGCCAGCCGCGGTCGGTCGGGAAGCCGCTGACGCCCTCGCGGCCGTCGACCAGCATCCGCCACAGCTCGTCGGGTGAGGTGACGCCGCCGGGATAGCGGCAGGCCATGCCGACGATCGCGATCGGCTCGTCGGTGGGGCGGGCGGCGACCGACGTCGCGGCGGGCCGTGGCTCCTCCTCCCGCTCGCCCAGCTCGCCGCGCAGGTAGGCGGCGAGCGCCTCCGGGGTGGGGTAGTCGAAGGTCAGGGTCGCGGGCAGGCGCAGGCCCGTCGCGGTGTTGAGCCGGTTGCGCAGCTCGACGGCCATCAGCGAGTCGACACCGAGCTGACGGAACGACTCGGACAGCGGGACCGAGTCCGCGTCCGGGTGGGCGAGCACGGTGGCGACCTGCGTACGCACGATGTCGAACAGGCGCGCGAGCTGCTCCTCCTCGCTGAGCCCGGCCAGCTCGTGGGCCAGTGCGGTGGCGCCCGGCCGGGTCGCGGCCTGCCGCCTGCGCGGGATCCTGGCCAGGCCGTGCAGCGGCGGCGGGGCGTTCGTCGCGGCGCGTACGGCGGCGACGTCGATGGTGACGGGCACCAGGTGCGCCTCGGCCGTGCGGCACGCGGCGTCGAAGAGCGCGAGCCCTTCCTCGACGCTGTGCGGCAGGAGTCCGCCGCGCGCGATCCGGGCCAGGTCGGCCTCGTCGAGCTGGCTGGTCATGGCGCTGTCCTGGGCCCACAGGCCCCAGGACAGCGAGGTGGCCGCTTGGCCCTCGGCCCGCCGTCGTGCGGCCAGGCCGTCGAGGAACGCGTTCGCCGCCGCGTAGTTCGCCTGCCCGGCCGTGCCCACGACGCCCGCGACGGAGGAGAAGAGTACGAACAGCCCGACGTCGCCGGCCAGCTCGTGCAGGTTCAGCGCGGCGTCGACCTTGGGCCGCAGGACGGCGTCGAGACGCTCGGGCGTGAGCGACCCGAGGATGCCGTCGTCGAGTACGCCCGCGGTGTGCACCACGCCCACCAGCGGCCGGGAGAGGCCCGCGAGCAGGGCGGCCAGCGCCTCGCGGTCGGCGGTGTCGCACGCGACCACGTCGACCGTGCTGGCGCCCAGGCCGGTCAACTCCTCGACCAGCGCGGCGACGCCCGGCGCGTCCTGTCCCCGGCGCGAGGCGAGGAGCAGGTGCGCCGCGCCGTGCCGGGTGACCAGGTGGCGGGCGAGCGTGGCGCCGAGCGTTCCGGTGCCACCGGTGATGAGGACGGTCCCCGCCGGGTCGAACAGTTCGCCGTCCGGGGCGGGGGTGGTGTGCCGGGCGAGCCGTGGCACGGTCAGCGCCCCGTCGCGGATGGCGAGCTGTGGTTCCCCGGTGGCGATCGCCGCGGCGAGCACGTGTTCGGAGCTCTCGGTGCCGTCGGTCTCGACGAGCACGAAGCGGTCCGGGTGCTCGGTCTGCGCGGAGCGGACGAGACCCCACGCCGAGGCGCCCGCGAGATCTCCGCTGCGGGTGACCACTGCCAGCCGCCCGGTGCCGGCCGCCGTCTCCTGGACCGCCGCCAGGGTGCGGTGCAGGGACCTCCGTACGGCGTCGGGGGTGTCGCCCGCCTCGACCCGGAACATCTCGACGTCGGCCCTGCCGGCGCCGGTCGGAGCGGTCACCGGCACCCACTCGGTGCGGTACAGCGCCGCGCTGGGGCCGCTGGCGCCGGCCAGTCCGCTGGTGGTGACCGGGCGGACCGTGACCGCGTCCGCGCTCAGCACCGGGTTGCCGTCGTCGTCGGTGGTGCTCACCCGGAGGGTGTTCTCGCCGGCCGGGACCAGGTGGACCCGCAGCGCCGACGCTCCCGGGCGGTGCAGCCGCACCCCGCGCCAGGAGAAGGGGAGCCACGCCTGGCCCGTCGGGTTCCCGCCGCCGTCGACGTGCAGCACCAGCGGGTGCATGGCGGCGTCGAGCAGAGCCGGGTGCACGCCGAACCGCGCGGCTGCCGGTTCCTCCTCCGCGCGCAGGGTGACCCGGGCGAACAGTTCGTCGCCGCGCCGCCACACCTCCTGGACGCCCTGGAAGGCGGGGCCGTAGCAGAAGCCGCGCGCCAACAGCCAGCCGTAGAAGTCGTCGACGTCGACGGTCTGCGCGCCGGGCGGCGGCCACTCGTCGACGACGGGGGCCGGCGTCGGCGCGTCGGCCAGTATGCCGGACGCGTGGCACGTCCACTCCTCGCCCGGCGTGTGCTCGGTCGGTCGGGAGTACACGCCGAACTCGCGTCGGCCCTGCTCGTCGGGCCGGCCCACCCACACCTGGAGGTTGACCCGCTGCTGTTCGGTCAGTGCCAGCGGCGCCTGGAGGGTGAGTTCCTCGACCATCGTGCTGCCGGTGTGCTGGGCGGCGTGGGCGGCGAGTTCGAGGAACGCGGTGCCGGGAAGCAGGACGGTGTCGAGGACGGCGTGGTCGGAGAGCCACGGCTGCTCGCGCAGGGAGAGCCGTCCGGTGAGGACGAGTCGGCCGGTGTCCGTCACGCCCAGCACCGCGCCGAGCAGCGGGTGGCGCGCCGCGGTGAGGCCGGCCGCGCCCACGTCGCCAGCGCCGGCCGGCCGCAGCCAGTACGACCTGCGCTGGAACGGGTAGGTGGGCAGGTCGACGGTCTGGGCGCCGGTGAAGAAGGTGGGCCAGTCGACGGGGATGCCGTTGGTGTGCAGGGCGGCGACGGCGGTGGTGAGGGTGTGGGTTTCTGGTTTG
>NZ_JBICTL010000020.1:0-5753 GCF_043197575.1 Micromonospora sp. NPDC049051 | reverse complement strand
GTGGGGGTGGGTGGTGAGGTGCTCGTGCAGGCGGCGGGCCTGGTCCCGTAGGGCCTGCTCGGAGCGGGCCGACAACAGCCACGGCACCACCGGCGCCGTGTTGCCGGCATGCGGCACCGCGATGTCCGGAGCGTCGGCGGCTTCCAAGGCGACGGCGGGTGGCTCCTCGATGATCACGTGCGCGTTCGTGCCGCTCATGCCGAAGGACGAGACGGCGCCCCGCCGTGGACGGTCGTCACCCGCGGGCCACGCGACCGGCTCGGTCAGCAGGGACACGGCTCCCGCCGCCCAGTCCACCTTCCGGGTCGGCTCCGAGACGTGCAGGGTGCGGGGCAGCAGCCCGTGGCGCAGGGCGAGGATCATCTTGATGATGCCGCCGACGCCGGCGGCGGCCTGGGTGTGGCCGATGTTGGATTTGAGGGAGCCGAGCCAGAGGGGTCGTTCGCGGTGTTGTCCGTAGGTGGCGAGGATGGCCTGGGCTTCGATGGGGTCGCCGAGGGTGGTGCCGGTGCCGTGTGCTTCGACGGCGTCGATCTGGTCGGGGGTGAGGGCGGCGTTGGCGAGGGCGGCGCGGATGACCCGTTGTTGTGAGGGTCCGTTGGGGGCGGTCAGCCCGTTGGAGGCGCCGTCCTGGTTGACGGCGGTGCCGCGTACGACGGCGAGGATCCGGTGACCGTTGCGGCGGGCGTCGGACAGCCGCTCCACCACGAGCACACCCACACCCTCCGACCAGCCGGTGCCGTCGGCGTCGTCGGAGAACGCCTTGCACCGGCCGTCGGGGGACAGGCCGTTCTGCCGGGAGAACTCGGTGAAGGTCTCCGGCCCCGACATCACGGTCACGCCACCCGCCAGCGCCATCGCGCACTCGCCGGAGCGCAGCGCGCGTACGGCCAGGTGCAGGGCGACCAGCGACGACGAGCACGCCGTGTCGACGGTCATCGCCGGCCCCTCCAGGCCCAGGGCGTACGCGATCCGGCCGGACGCCACGCTGCTCGCGATGCCGGTGATGAGGAACCCGTCGACCCCGTCGTCCTCGCTGTGCCCGCTCCGGCCGTAGTCCTGCACCGGCACACCCGTGAAGACGGCGGTGTCGCTGCCCCGCAGCGAGGTCGGTGGGATGCCGGCGTGCTCCAGCGCCTCCCACGCGGTCTCCATCAGCACCCGCTGCTGCGGGTCCATGGCCAGCGCCTCGCGCGGGCTGATGCCGAAGAACTCCGCGTCGAACTGGTCCGCGTCGTACAGGAAGCCGCCGGCCGTCGAGCTGCACGTGCCCGACCCGTCGCCTGCGAACAGCGCCGCGAGGTCCCAGCCACGGTTGGTGGGGAACTCGCCGATCGCGTCCACCCCGTCCGCGACCAGTCGCCAGAGGTCGTCGGGGGAGGTGACGCCGCCGGGATAGCGGCAGGCCATGCCGACGATCGCGATCGGCTCGCTCTCGTCGTGGGTCTCGACGGCGGCCGGTCGCGTCCCGGCGGCGCCCAGGCCGAGGGCGTCCAGCAGGTGGCCGGCGACGATGTCCGGCGTCGGGTAGTCGAAGACCAGGCTCGCCGGCAGGTTCAGGCCGGTCGCGGCGCAGAGCCGCCCCCGCAGCTGTACGGCGGTGAGCGAGTCGAAGCCGAGCTGGCGGAACGGCGTCCCGCCGTCGATCGTCGCGGGCGCCTGGTCCCGCAGGACCTCGCCGGTCGCGGCCCGTACGACGTCCCGCAGCAGGCCGAGCCGGTCGGCCTCCGGCACCGCCAGCAGCCGCTCGGTGAGGGCGGCCCGGGTGGCCTCGGCGTCGACCTCGGCGGCCACCACGGGACGCGCGGCGACCACGCAGGGCTCGCCCGAGGCCAGCGCGGCGTCGACCAGGGCGACACGCCGCGCCACGGGCAGTTCGGCGAAGCCCGGAGCGGCCCACGCGACGGAGACGCCGAGCAGGTTACGCGTACGCCGGTGCCGCACCAACGCGTCGGCTACGGCGGTGGCGGCGACGTCCTGGCCGCCGGTGAGCAGCACGAGTGCGGTGCCGGCGTGCTCGGTCGTCGCCTCGTGCAGCGCCAGTGTCTCCTCGGCCGTGAGGTCCACCGCCACGACGGCGGTGACCGGCCGGTCACCGAGCACGGCCGCCAGCGTCTCCCGGTCGA
The DNA here is from genome assembly GCF_043197575.1 of Micromonospora sp. NPDC049051. Classification (NCBI taxonomy): domain Bacteria; kingdom Bacillati; phylum Actinomycetota; class Actinomycetes; order Micromonosporales; family Micromonosporaceae; genus Micromonospora; species Micromonospora sp. NPDC049051. The sequence continues at coordinate 3,627 of NZ_JBICTL010000020.1, read as the reverse complement.
AGGGCACGCCCGCGTGCACGGAGGTCTCCGCCCCGAGCGTCGCCAGCTCGGCCGGCGCGCCGGCGGGCACGTCGTCCGGTCCCACCAGGACCAGTTCACGTACGTCGTGGGCCGCCACGAGGTGGCGGACGAGCGCCGCGTCGTACGACCGGGCGACGAGCGCGACCCTGCCCTGCTGAGGTGCGCCGCCGGGCCGGGCGGCGACGGCCGCGTACCGCGGCAGCAGCAGCTCGCCCCCGCGTACGGCCAGCACGTCCTCGCCGGACGCCACGGCGGCGCGGAGCACGTCCGTGGTGACCTCGTCGGCGTCGAGCAGCACGAGCCGGTCGGGACGGCGGAGCTGGTGGGCCCGCGCCACCCCCCACGCGGCGGCCTGGCCGGGTTCCGTCGCGCCGTCGCCGTGCACGACGCCGCGGGTCAGCACGACCAGGCGGAAGTCCGTCGGCCGGTCCTCGTCGAGCACCCGGGTCAGCAGTTCGGCCAGCGCGGCGGGATCGGCGTAGCTGTCGACGGCGGTGCCGTCGTCGGCGAGGCCGGCGGTGAGTTCGGGCGGGCCCGCCACCGACCAGGTGAGCGGTCCGGCGTTCCGGTCCGGCGCCGGCTCCCAGCGCAGCGCGTGCAGCGAGTCGTGCCGCGACGCGGCCACGCAGAGCAGGCGACCGGGCAGCCCGGCGAGCCGGTGGCGGGCGGGGCTGCCCATGGCGGTGCGCGGGATCTCCCGCACCACGTACGTCTCGACCGGCACCGCCGCGGTGGACAGCTCGGCACGGCACGCCGCCAGCAGGCGCTCGGCGTCCACCTCGGAACCGACCACGCACGCGACCGGCCCGTCCGGGGACGCCCAGACCGCCGCGTCGAGCACCCCGGGCACGGTCCCCAGCACGGCGTCGACGCGGTCCAGCCGTACCCGCTCGCCGCCGACCTCAACCACCTCGGCCAGCCGACCCGTGATCGCGAGGTGCCCGGAGTCGTCCCGGCGGGCCAGGTCACCCGTGCGGTACCAGCCTCCGCGCAGCGCCTCGGCCGTCTCGGCGGCGAGGTCGTGGTAGCCGCCCGCCATCACGTTCGGGCCGCTGACCCAGACCTCACCCTCCTGACCGGGGCCCAGGTCGGCGCCCGACCCGGGGTCGACCACCCGCACGCTCAACCCGGGCAGGGGCAGGCAGCGCCGTTCCGCGTCGCCGTTCGGCCAGCTCACCGCGATCAGGCCGGATGTCTCGGTGGTCACGTAGCCGGTGAGCAGCGGCGCGGAGAACGCGGCCTCGAAGGGCCGGCGCAGCGTGGCGTCCACCGGCCCGAGGGCCAGCGCGATCCGTACCCCCTCGGGGTCCGGGCCCGGCACGTCCAGCAGGGCCCGGTACGTCGTGCCGGTGCCCACCAGCACGGTGCTGGCCTCCGCGGTGAGCGTGGCCCGCAGCTGGTCCGGGGACAGGTCGCCCGCGAGCCGCACCGACGCCCCCGTCGCTGTGGCGGCGACGAGCTGGCCGAACCAGGCGTGCACGGGCAGCATCCACAGCACCCGGTCGTCCTCGGCGCACCCGAGTCCGGCCACGTACGCCGCCGCGGCGGCGGGCCACAGCAGGTTGCGCTGCGTGGAGAGCACACCCTTGCGGGGGCCGACCGTGCCCGCCGTGTAGCTGAGCAGCGCCAGGTCGTCGAGGCCCGGATCGTCCTGGGGCGGCGACGACGGGTCGGTCGTCGCCAGTTCCTCGAACGAGTGCGCCTCGCCGTCGTACCCGCCGTCCACGACGAGGACCGACACGGACACCCGCGCCGCGTTGGTGGCGTCGGTGATGACCGCGTCGGCGCCCGCGTCCTCGACCAGCCGGGCCAGCTCGGCGTCGTCCAGGGCCGGGTCCAGCGGCACGGCGATCGCGCCGGCCCGGACGACGGCGAGGACGCCCTCCACCGCCGTGACGCCGTCCAGCAGGACGACGACCCGGTCCGCCGGCCACACGCCGAGGTCGGCGAGGTGGCCGGCGAGCCGGGCCGTCCGGTCCGCCAACTCCGTGTGGGTCACGCTCCGCCGCGAGTCGGCGTACGCGATCCGGGTGCCGCGGCGATCGGCGTTGGTCCGGAGCAGTTCGGGCAGGGGCCGGAGCAGATCGGTACGCGGCATGGTTCAACAACCTCTTGTCGGACAGGAGTTGTGATGCGGGCCGGGGGTGGGGAAGGGCTCAGACGGTGACCGGGAGGGACAGCAGCGCCGGCACCAGCGGGGTACGCCGTACCTTCAGCGACTCCCGGGGCGCGGCGAGCTTGATGTTCGGGAAACGGGTGAACAGCTCACGCAGGGCGATGGTCGTCTCCATCCGGGCCAGCTCCGAACCCGAGCAGAAGTGCGGGCCGCCGCCGAACGCCACGTGCGCCTTGTCCTCGCGGTCGATGTCGAGCACCTGCGGCTCGGGGAACCGCTTCGGGTCGTTGCCCGCCGCGGTCAGGTGCAGCAGCACCGTCTCGCCCTTGGCGATCTTCGTGTCGCCGATCACCATGTCCTCCGTGGCGAAGCGGCGGAAGCCGTGGTGCACCGAGCCGTGCTTGCGCAGCAGCTCCTCGACGGCCACGTCGAACAGGTCCGGGTCCTTGCGCAGCCGCTCCAGCGTCTCCGGGTCGTCCAGCAGCGCCAGCGCACCCCGGCCGATCATGCCGGCGGTGGTGTCGTACCCGCCGAGCATCGTCAGCAGGGCCAGAGCCATCTGCTGGTAGACGTTGAGCGCCGTTTCCCCGTCGTCGTTCTTGGCGTGGATCCAGTACGAGAAGAGGTCCTCGCCGGGCTCCTTCTCCTTCTCCTCCCGGACCATGTGCATGAACTGCGACATCTTCGTGCGGACCATCGCGTTGGTCTCGTTGTCGCCGCTGAACACCTGGTCCGCCCAGTACTTCAGGTCCTTGCGGTACTCCTCGCGGATGCCGAGCACGTCGCAGACGATCGTGATCGGCAGGACGGCCGCGTAGTCCTCGACCAGGTCGCCGCCGCCCGCTGCCTCGATCATGTCCAGCTGGGCCTTGACCAGCTCGTGCACCCGGGGGCGGAAGGTCTCCAGGTTGCGGGGCAGGAAGGTGAAGTTGATCATTTTCTTGAGCGGCGTGTGCTCCGGCGGATCGAGGGTGACGATCGTGCCGGTCGCCTCGCCCTCCGGGAAGCGCTTGCTGGTGAAGTCCCCGTTGCTGTTCTCCCGGGGCCGCACGAGGCGCTTGTCGCGCAGCCCGGCGTAGACCTCCGTGTGACCGGTCACCAGCCACACCGGACCGTGGTCGCTGAGGCAGGTCCGATGGACGGGGCCCTGCTCGTGCAGTGACGCGTAGAGCGCGTACGCCGCGTACGGGCTGGAGAAGTAGTCGTCGTCCATGAGCATCGGATGCCCGTGTGCCGGACACTTGTTCGCCATGTCGTCCCCTCGCTGTGATCGCTGGGCAGGAATGCCGTCGGCCTCCGGTGCGCCAGGCGTCACGGACCGCCGCGCGCGCTCCTGATGTTGCCCGCAGACGATCCACGCCCGGGTAATCGCGGAGGAGGCGGTGACTGGTGCGGGGTTCAGCCGACCAGTACGGGTGTCTGGATTTTGGCGTCGTGTTCGAGGATGCGTTGTTGGAGTTGTTGGAGTTCGCGGCCGGGTTCGAGGCCGA
>NZ_JBICTL010000019.1:0-8406 GCF_043197575.1 Micromonospora sp. NPDC049051 | reverse complement strand
TTGGTCGTCTTGAAGGATCGACGCGATGGCCGTCTCTCATCTACGCAACACGCCCATCACGGGGCAAGTCGTACACCACTCCCGTGGACGCAACCCCTCGAACGCCCAGCCGCAGCCGGGTGGCGCGTGGCGGCATGGCTGAGAGTCGTTGCGGTTGTTCTCCCCTGCGGAGTACAGCCCGCTGCCGGGGGTGGGGCATGCCGCGGCAGGAGGGTGAGGAGTTCCCGACCGCCGGGCACGTCGTGGACTATCTGCGGGGCCTACGAGCAGCGCTACGACCTTCCGGTGCTCCGGCCGGTCCGGGCTCAGAAGGTGCGGTGAGCCGGGGAGCGCCTGGCGGTGCAGACCGGCGCCGGGGAGTGGCTAGCCCGGTACGTCATTTCGGCCACCGGGACGTGGGAGTGCCCTACGTGCCCGACATCCCGGGGCCGTGCGGAGTTCGCCGGCCGGCAGCTGCACACGGTGCACCACACCTCAGGATCAGGGGCCACTGGTTCTACGTCATCTGCACGGGTTGAGCCGTCCCCTGGATGAGTGGCCCGGACCTCGTTGCGCAGGGTCCGGACCGCTCCACATCCTCGCTGTGGTCAGGCTTTGACTGCGGTGTTGTTGTGGGCAGCGCGGGATGCGGCGATCAGTGACGCGCCGAGGTTCGCCGCTTTCTGAGGGGTGAGCCGGATCGTCGTGCGGTCCCAGAAGCCCGACAGCAGCGATGCGGCCAGGTTCCGGACCGCGTTGTGGTTCATCCCGTCGAGCTTGGTCATGTCGGTGGGGCGCTGTTCCGGGTTGTCGATGGCCAGCGTCACTGATGGCGGCTCGTCGTACCCGTCGGGAGAGTTGAACGCCTGAAGGTCGACCGTCGCCACCTTGATGTCGTTGGCACATTCGTGGTGCTGGCCGTACACGGCGGCCACGTGCCGGTCGTGCAGGCGGACGCCGTCTTCGGTAAGGCACTCCCCACCGCACCACACCGGGCACTGCGGCTCGGCCGGCTTGGCGGGTGGAAGCAGGTAGCCGGCGTGCGACCACATCGCGAAGTCCACCATCGCGTCCAGCACCTGCTCCTCGGTGCAGTTCAACCGCACAGCCTGCTCAGCGACGCTCAGACCCTGCTGGGTAAGTCGCTCGGCGACCACGCCGCGGAACACGCTGATCTTCTGCTCGGCCGTCAGGCCCTCGTCGTGGACCACCAGATCGGCCACGGTCTGGTCGAGGCTCGGCCGGTATGGCCTCGGCGCTGGACCGGCCAATCCGGCCTCGACCAGCTGGTTGTCCGTATCGCGCGCCATGGCCACAACTCGTCCGACCGCCGTCCGCACCTGCTCAGCCTCGTCCAGCGTGAGCCGCAACGCCGCCGTCGCGCCCTCGATCACGAACTTCACCACCGGCTCGACCGCGTCGGCGTGCTGCTCCAAGTCGACCTCCAGCCCCGGCGGCCGGTACGTCCCATCGCTGCACGACTCGCCGGCAGTACTCACTGAGCTGTGTAGCGACAACAGCACAGGCGGCGAGTCGTCTGGCCAGTGGATGCGATCCTCGAGATGGTCGCCGTCCTGGTGCGTCGCGACACACCAGGAAGGACACGCCCGCCTCAGCCAGTACGGCCGGTGCGATCGGCGGGCTTCCATTACCGCCTTCCTAATGGAGGTGGCGAGGTAGCCGGCGTCGGCCAGACTGAGCGGATCCGGAGCGGACACGACCAACTCCGCTGGGGTGTTCTCCTCGGGCTGGTCAAGGTGCTCCAGTGAGAAAATCTCCACCGCCATCCCGCCGACCTCACCCTTATGGGTCTGCATCACCATCCGGGAGTGCCCCCGGGCCCGGTCGCCCGGACTACCCAACTCCTCCTCGGCATGGACCTTGACACACCATGGCGGGCAACCGCCGAGGTGGGCCGTGATGTTCGAGCTCACGATCTGGTTCAACAGAACGACCATATCGATAGGTTCACACGTGGCTATTGTGGGAGGACGGACACCGTGTCCACCAAGCTGGCAGCGTGGTAACCGGAACCGGTGCTCAACGGGGCGTTGTGGTTTGAGAATCGGGCATTGCGATGCGCGGGGTGGGTGGTAAGCCTCCCCGTCCTCCCGATCGGCGGTCGCGCTGTGCCGCGTGTGCCAGAGTCTCGGTCCAGTATGCGTGTAATGACCGGCCGTGTGCGGGCCCTCTCGGCCGTTCACACCTCAGCGTGCAGCCGTCTTGCGCCCGGGATGGTCCTCCAGGATCTGTCGAGCGAGGTGTACGGGCGCGGGTCGGGCTGTCCGCCCGTCCCAGGCCAGCGAATGCCCACACAGCCGTGAGTTCCCCCCGCTTTTATGGAGCGGTGGTTACCTGCTGCCGGCTGGCGCAGGGGTGACGATAGTTGGTTCGGCTGGTTGCGTCTGGCGGCTGTGCCAGGCGGTCTCGTACTCGTTCGGGCTGAGGTAGCCCAACTCTTTCTGGATGCGGCGGGTGTTGTACCAGCCGTCGATGTAGGCGAAGATCGCGTTCTCGGCCTCGTCACGGGTCCGCCATGAGGTGCGGTAGACGAGTTCGATCTTCAGGGTTGACCAGAAGTTCTCCATGAGGGCGTTGTCGTAGCTGTCGCCGACGGAGCCCATCGAGGGCAAGATTCCGTTGTCCTGCAAGCGTTCCGCGAAGCGGAACGACGTGTAGTTCGACCCGCGGTCGCTGTGGTGGATCAACTGGCCGTCGCAGACGTCGCGGGACCAGATGCCGTATTCGAGGGCGGCGAGGATCAGGTCGGTGTCGCAGCGGTCGGAGGTCTTCCATCCGACGATCCGGCGGGAGAACGCGTCGCGGACCGCGGCGAGCCAGAACACGCCCTCGCCGCACGGGATGCGGGTTGCGTCGGCAACCCAGAGCCGGTTCGGCCCGTCGGTGGTGAACTGCCGATTCACCAAATCCGGCGCCGGCGTGTGCCGTGGATCCTGCTTCGTGGAGCCGCCGCGCCAGCCGCGACGCAGGAACGCCCCCTGCCAGCCCTGCTCGGCCATCAGCCGCTCGACGCGTTTGCGGCCCACGCGAATGCCGTCGCGGCGTAACTGCCGGTGGACCCGGTCCGCGCCGTAGGTGCGCCCCGATGTCTGCCAGATCTCGTAGATGTTCGAGGTCAGCCCCAGGTCGACCACGTTCCGATCACACCGAGTTGCTCGGCCAAGCGACGGATCACCGGCTTCGGGTCCGACTCGCGGTACAAGCGCACAGCGCGCTGACGTAGCGCATCGGGGTACTTCTTCGGTGCTGCCACGGACGACTTCCTCCCCACGGCCATCAGACCATGATCAAGAAGCTTCATGAAAGCGGGGGTGGCTCAACCAGCCCCAGCCCGACCCTGCCCGTGACCGGCGACAACACGACCCGACTGTGGTGGCTGCTCGCCATCGGCGCCACCATGGTCACCGTCGGCGGTACCGCCTCCGTGCTCCTGCGTCGGAGCAGAACCGCGAGTGACGGCTGACGCCAGCACTCTGAAGTAGGTCACCGCGAGGGGTTCTGGCCTATAGGCCAGAACCCCTCGCGGGGCTGTCTCGCCACCCCACCGCAAGCGAGCCTGCACTGCACCCGACCCACACAGACGACGCCGCCGGTGGAGTACCGGGCTGGTAGCAGGCCAGTGCCACCGCACGGGGCGGTGCCGTAAGCACCGGACGGCACGAAGCCGCCCCGCCCACCGGAGGGTGAGCGGGGCCGCCGCGGTTTGGCGGACCTACAGGGCTGAAGGTCTTCGCGCTCCTTCGTCTGCAGGGCTACCGACCAGGACGCCGAGCGCCTGCCACCGGGTGTAACGGGTGGTCCCCTTCGCCCGGTTGCGGCTGCGCTCTGGTCGTCACCCGATTCAGCTACTGCAGTCTGGGTCAGGCAGTGCGTTCCGTTGCGGTGCCGTCGATGATCTTGTCGCGGACGAATCCGCTGCTGATCGCGACCTGCTGAAGCTGGGTGTTCTTCAGCAGACCGACGTAGGCGCCTACAGCGATGCCGAAGTTCATGACTACCGCGTAGCCGACCTCGACCACGTTGAAGGCGATGCCTGCCTCTGTGGCAGCCAACCACGCCTCCAGAAACGCCTTCAAGGCGGCCAGTGCGAGCAGCACCAGGCCCTTCGGACCGGCCGACCACGACTGTCGCATGAACAGCGCCGCCGAGAGCGGCAGTAGGATAGTGAGGGCGAGCGACAGCAAGCCCGCGAGGTTGGGGGTGAACAGGTACGTGGGCAGCTCGGGCAGGACAATGCTGGGGCCCATGGTCCCTCCTCGGGGTGAACGCTGAGGCTGCCGATAATGGTCGTCGTGCTGCCGTGCGCGATGGTGCGACATCGGCCGGATCGCCGATCTCGTCACCGGCACCCTCACGCCCACCGACCTCGGCACCTGGCTCGTCCCTGACGAGCGCCGCCGACCGACCATTCTCGCCGCAGTGGCCCGGATCTGGACGGAACACGCGTTGTTCTTCGGCGACGCCTTCCTGCTCCCGGACGGCACGGCCGCGACCGTCTGGTTCCACCGCTACCGCCCCATCCCGCCCCCGCCCGATACGCCGACTGTCTCGCCGATGAGTGCGGCGCACGTCAGGACCGGTTCCTCCAGTTCGACCGGGCACTCGCCGCGCACCGTCCCACCGAGGCGCACAACCACCTCGCGCTGCTCGCCGCGCCTGACCCGACGGACTCGAACCGCGCTGCGGCGATCCTCGACGGATCGCAGCGCTGGATGGACACGCTCAGCCTGCCCACCCCTACGCCGAGGTTTACACCGACACCGACCGCGACCTGTTGCAAGGACACGGCTACACCCAGCGGGACACCTTCCCCGCCGACGGCCACACCACCACACACACCATGTGGCGGCCCTCGCCGTTCTGGACCGACCGGTCCAACCGCAACACCCGCTCACCCCTGCGGCCTCCGCCCGTCCGACCCCGCAACAACCCATCAGCCCGGTGGGCGCCGCGCTGATCCACTGACCTGGCCGGGGCCACCATCGCCGCCCCGGCCAGCCGGGCCGGAATAGCTTCTACGTTTCAGGGTCAGGCGACGGACGCCGAGGTCGACATCGCCACCTCCTGCGAACATCACCGATGGCACCACCGCGTCCGCTGCTTGTGGGCCCGTCCTGACCTGTCGGTCTACGACGTGACGTTGCAGGCGCACCTTACTCGAAAGAATGCCACGCGGCCGTGTACGCCCTGCGAGCCGAAGGACTGCCGATCAAGGCAACGGCCCGCCGCCTTGAGATGAACGTCAGAACCTCCCGCAAGTACGCCCACGCCGCCGCCGAGGCGTTGATCGGCCCGAACGCCAGCAGCCGACTCAGCGTCCTCGCCCGTTCTACTCCTACCTGCGACAACGCCTCGCCGACGGCGTCCACCAGACAGCCGTGCTGCACGGGGGAGATCGTGGCCCGCGATGCTCGCCTGGGTGGTCGCTCACCATCTGCTGCGTATCGAGGAGCCCACATTCGCCCCGGGCGCCGCGGTGGCGGTGATCGGCGCTTCGTTGGCCAAGCGGGCCCGACGCACCGTCGAGCTACTTCTGGGCATCGGCGTCGGCATCGCCGCCGGTGACCTGCTGATCGCCCTGATCGGCACCGGGGCGTGGCAGACGGGCATCATTGTCTTCCTGGCGATCACTGGTGCCGCAGCAGCCCGGGGCACCGGCCTGCTGATGACTCAGGCCGGTGCCACAGCGGTCCTGGTAGCGACGCTCACTCCGGCCAACCCCGATCTGGAGCTTCCCCGGGCGATCAACGCCCTGGTCGGCGGCCTGGTCGGGTTATTCGTGATGCTGGTCTTGGCGCCGCTCAACCCGCTGCGCACCGTCCGGCGGGTCGCCGGCTCCGCCTTGGATCTGTTCGCCAATCAAATGACCGCCTGCGCTGAGGCCCTGGCCAATGGTGACGCTCGTCGAGCGGAGGTCCTGCTGAAGCACATGCGGAACTCAGAGTCGAAGCTGATGCAGCTTCGCGAGGCGGTGTCCGCCGCCGAGGAGGTGGTCCAGTTTTCCCCGCTGCGGTGGCGCCGCCGGCAGATCGTGTACGCCTACCGAGACGGCGTCGAGCATATGGAGCGGGCTTACCGCAACAGCCGGACACTGGTGCGCCGCGCGGGCACGGCGCTGCGGGATGCCGAACCGGTGCCGCCGGACCTGCCCGCCGCTATCGAGGAGTACGGCACGGCGGTGCGGCTGCTGCACCGCGCGTGTCTGGCTGGTGAGGAACCAGTCCAGGCCCGCGAGCGCGTGCTACATGCGGTGCGGCTCGGCGGCAAGGCCTGCCGGCACGAGATCGGCTTCTCCGGGACGATCGCCGTCTCTCAACTGCGTATCGTCGCCAATGAACTACTGCGCTCAACGGGTGTGCGGCGCGTCGAGGCCCGCACCCTCGTCCGCCGCGCCGCCGCCGGACAACCAAGCTGAACTGCCCGCCCACTGCCGGCACGTCACGTGCGACGGAGGGCGTAGTTCTTGCCTGACCGCCCGCGGCGTGTCCGGTCTTCGCCTGGTCATCTCCGAAGCTCAGGCTGGCGCAAGCAGGCCATCAGAGCCGCCCTGCCCGGCGCGTTATGACAACGCTGCCGCACCCACTACCTGTGCAACCTGCTGACCATGGTGCCCGAGTCCGCGCAGCCTTGGATCGCCACACCCGTCCGTACGATCTTCGTCAACCCGACACCGACGCCGTCCGAGCCCAGTTCGACCGGGTCATGGCCACCGTCGAAGCCAAGTTCCCGGTTGCGGCCGAACACCTCGACACCACCCGCGACAACCTCGTCGCCTCCACCGGTTTCCCGTGCGGGATCTGGCGGCAGATCTGATCGAGCAACCTGCAGGAACATCTGAACAAGGAGGTCCGTCGCCCCCCCAGGGCCGTCGTGATCCTCCCGTACCGTCCGGCCATCATCCGCCTCGCCGGTGCCGTGCTCGCCGAACAGACCGACGAATGGACCGAAGGCCGCCGCTACATGGGCCTGGAACTACTCGCCAAGCCCATAATCACCGTCGCACCGGCCACCGCGACACCAGCCAGCCCGACCCCTACCCCGATCGCCGCAGACATCGAACTAGATCTCGCGATGGCCATCTCTACACCACCAGCGCGGACATGACCCTCAGCGGCCGGATCCCACTGCGTACCGCGACGAGACGGTAACAGCGACGGCAGGATCCTTCGGTAGGTCTCTGCGTCTCTGGAAGCTATTAACATCCGTCGACGGCGCCCTTATGATCTTCGGACGTAAGTGCATCGGAAGCCTTCTATGACCAACCCCTCAGGATGAACCGTGCGATCGTTCAAGTCCCTCGTCACGCTCGTGGCCGCCCTCGCCACAGCGCTGACCGCCACACTCTTCGTCGCCTCGCCCGCCCAGGCGGCCCCGAACTTCAAGGCGCCGTACCCCTGCGGCCAACGGTGGACGTACAGCCACCACAGCGCCGAGGTGCGCATGGCCCTCGACTTCGTCCGCGCCGACGGTGGTAGCACCGCCGGCGCCCCCGTGCTCGCCTCCGCCGCCGGCACCGCCACCCGCCATTGGCAGTCCGGCGGTGCGGGCAACTACATCGTCATCGACCACGGCGGCGGCTGGAAGACCTACTACTTCCACCTCGCCGCGTTCTCGGTCGCCCACGGAGCATGGGTGAACACGGGACAGCAAATCGGCACCACCGGCAACACCGGCAACTCCTTCGGCGCGCACATCCACTACGAGCAGCTATACAACGGCGTCGGCCAGACCATCAGGATCAACGGCGCCGCACTCGCCTACCCCGGTTCCTACCACCAGTACTACCTCACCAGCGACAACGGCTGCGGCGGCACCGCCTTCTGGACCTGGGGCTCCGGCGTCCGCGTCCGCAGCGACGCGTACCTGTGGGCGTCGACCGTGACCTCCCTGGCCGGTCCCACCCTCGTCAACGTCACATGCCAGAAGCAGGGCGACACCGTCTACGCCGAGGGCTACGTCAACAACTGGTGGTCGCGACTGCGGGACCAGAACGGCTTCATCTCCAACATCTTCATCAACCACCCGGCGCAACAGCTACCGGGTGTACCTCTCTGCTAGTAGTCCCGCGAAGGGACTCGTGTCCCGGCTGTCAGCCCTGCGAGACGAGTCGACACCCTACGGTCCGCGCCGGAACACTCCGGCGCGGACCATGCGTTAAGCCGCGCTGCAACTCGACCTGCTCACCATGGTCACCCAGGCGCGCCTGCCTGACGTACACCCTGGCCTGGCTGCCGATCTAGTGAGTCTTCCAACCTGATCTTGTAGGTCAGGGACGGTGTGCGCAGCCCGGAGATTGATGAGGGCGAGGCTTGTGAAGGCGAGCAGGTCGTCGTGGGCGGCGTCGAGATGCTCGGCGGCGGCTGGGAACTTCGCCTCGATCGTGGCGACGACCCGCTGGAACTGGGC
>NZ_JBICTL010000018.1:0-16937 GCF_043197575.1 Micromonospora sp. NPDC049051 | reverse complement strand
GGTGAGGTGACGGCGGCGTACGTGGCGGGGATGTTGTCGCTTGCTGATGCGTGTGTGTTGGTGGCGGCGCGGGGTCGGTTGATGCAGGCGTTGCCCAGCGGTGGGGTGATGGCGGCGGTCGGTGCGGCCGAGGTTGACGTGCGGGAGGTCATCGATGCTGCGGGTGCGGCGGTGGACATCGCTGCGGTGAACAGTCCGGCGTCGGTGGTCGTGTCGGGCGCGGCGGACGAGGTCGCTGTGGTGGTGGCGACTGCTCGTGAGCGGGGCTGGCGGACGAAGGAGTTGTCGGTCAGTCACGCGTTCCACTCACGGCTGATGGACCCGATGCTGGACGAGTTCGCGTCGGTGGTGGCGGGGCTGGACTGGCGGATGCCGCGGGTGCCGATCGTGTCGAACGTGACCGGTGCGGTCGCGGACGCGGCGGAGCTCACCGATCCGGGCTACTGGGTGCGGCACGTGCGCCAGCCGGTGCGGTTCGCCGACGCGGTGCGCACCCTGCACCAGCAGGACGTCACGCAGTTCCTGGAGGTCGGCCCCGACGCCGTACTCACGGCCATGGCGCAGGACTGCGTCGAGACGACCGGCGACGTCCGGTTCACCGCCACGATGCGCGCCGGCCACTCCGAGGCCGACACGCTGCGCACCGCCCTCGCCGAGCGGTACGTCACCGGCGGCCACGTCGACTGGGCCGGATACCTGACGGCGGCCGGGGCGCGCCCCCGCACCGTCGCCCTGCCCACGTACGCCTTCGACCACCAGCGCTACTGGCTCAACGTCACCAGCGGCGGCGCGGCGGCGCCCGGGCTCGGTGTCCGCCCCGTCGACCACGCGCTGCTCGGCGCCGCCGTACGCGTGGCCGACGACGACGTACGGGTCTTCGGCACCGAACTCTCCGTGCGGACGCACCCGTGGCTCGCCGAACACGTCGTCTGGGACTCGGTGGTGGTGCCCGGCGCCGCCCTGGTCGAGATGGTCCTGCACGCGGGCGCGCAGGTCGGCTGTGACACGCTCGACGAGCTGACCCTCCAGGCGCCGCTGGCGCTCGCCGAGCAGGACACCCGGGCGGTGCAGGTGAAGCTGGGCGCGGCGGACGAGGAAGGCCGCCGCCCGGTCACCATCCACTCCCGTGCCGCCGCCGACCCGGACGGGGAGTGGGACCGCCACGCGGTGGGCGTCCTCGCCCCCGGCGTACCGCAGCCCGACGGGGCCGAGCCGGCGCCGTGGCCGCCCAGCGCCGCCACCGCCGTCGCGGTCGACGGGATCTACACCGAACTGTCCCGCCTGGGCGTCGAGTACGGGCCGCTGTTCCGTGGCCTGCGCGCCGTCTGGCGTACCGGCGACGAGGTGTGCGCCGAGGTGGCGGTGCCCGACGGCACCGAGGTCACCGGCTTCGGCCTGCACCCCGCCCTGCTGGACGCGGCGCTGCACGTCGTCGGCCTGCTCGACTCCGACGGCGAGGAGGCCTCCGGCGTACGCCTGCCCTTCGCCTGGACCGGCGTCACCCTCTCGGCGGTCGGCGCGACCGCGCTGCGGGTACGCGCCCGGCGCAGCGGCGGCGGGGTCACCCTGACCCTGGCCGACCCGGCCGGCGCCCCCGTCGCCCGGATCGGCTCCCTGGTCTCCCGCCCCGTGACCGCCGACCAGGTGCGCGGCGGCGAATCCGCTGTCGACTCGCTGTACGACGTCACCTGGCAGAGCGTGCCGCCGGGCACCCCGGCGACCGTCCGGGTGGTGCTCCTCGGTGACGCCCCGTCCGACCTGGCCGAAATCGCCCGGTACGGGCTCGCCGAGCTGGCCGAGGCGGTCGATTCCGGCCGGCTCGACCCGGAGCTGGTGCTGCTCGCCGCGTACGCCGACGACGAGCGCGCCCCGGTCCCCGCCGCGACGCGGACCCGGCTCGCCGCCGTGCTGACCGCCGTCCAGGGCTGGCTCGCCGACGACCGGCTGGCGGAGCGGCGGCTGGTCGTGCTGACCCGCGGGGCCGTCCCCGCCGGCGACACCGGCCGCGCGGGCGACCTGCCCGGCGCCGCGGTCTGGGGCCTGCTGCGCTCGGCCCAGGCGGAGCACCCCGACCGCTTCGTGCTCGTGGACCTCGACGAGGCGCGACGACCGGAGTCCGGCACCGTGGACCTGGTGGCCCGCGCGGTCGCCACCGGCGAACCCCAACTGGCGATCCGCGACGAACGGGTGCTGGCACCCCGGCTCACGCCCGCCGTCGGCGATCCGGCGCTGGCCACCGAACTCGACCCCGACGGGACGGTCCTGGTCACCGGGGCCACCGGCGCCCTCGGCGGCCTGCTGGCCCGGCACCTGGTCGGTACGCACAAGGTGCGCCACCTGCTGCTGGTCAGCCGGCGAGGGGCGGACGCCCCCGGCGCGGCGGAGCTGCTCGCCGAGCTGACCGCGCTGGGCGCGCAGGCCCGCCTGGTGGCCGGCGACGTGGCGGACCGGGAATCCCTCGCCGCGCTGCTGGACGCCGTCCCCGCCGAGCACCCGCTCACCGGCGTGGTGCACGCCGCCGGCATCCTCGACGACGCGGTGATCTCGGCACTGACGCCCGGGCGGGTCTCCGCTGTGCTCTCCGCCAAGGCCGACGCCGCCTGGCACCTGCACGAGCTGACCCGGGGGCGGAACCTGGCGATGTTCGTGCTCTTCTCGTCGGTCGCCGGCGTCCTCGGCGGCCCCGGGCAGGGCAACTACGCCGCCGCGAACGCGTTCCTGGACGGCCTCGCCGAACACCGGCACGCCTCGGGCCTCGCCGCCACCTCCCTGTCCTGGGGGCTCTGGGCCGCGGACAGCGGGATGACGGGCGCCCTCGACGCCGCCCAGCGGCAACGGATGAGCCGCAACGGCCTCAGCCCGCTCGACACCGACCAGGCGCTGCGCCTCTTCGACGCCAGCCTGCGCGGCGGGCGCCCCCACCTGGTGCCGGCGCTGCTCGATACCGCCGCACTGCGCCGCCAGGCCGACGCCGGCCAACTCCCGGCGCCGCTGCGCGGCCTGGTCCGGGCCCGGCGGCGCGTCGCCGACGGCGGCGGTGACGGCGGCCCGTCCTTCGCGCAGCGCCTGGCCGGCACGCCCGAGGCCGAGCGCGGCCGGCTGGTGGAGGACCTCGTCAAGGCGCAGGTCATCGAGGTGCTCGGCTACCCGCCGGCCACCGTCGTCCCGTCCGGGCAGACGTTCACCGGCCTCGGCTTCGACTCGCTGACGGCGGTCGAACTGCGCAACCGGCTGACCGCCCTCACCGGCATCCGACTGCCGGCGAGCCTCATCTTCGACTGCCCCACGCCCGCCGCCCTCGCCGACTTCCTGCTGGTCGACGCCGCCCCGCCCGCGCCCGAAACCAGCCTGCTGGCCGAGCTCGACCGGCTGGAGGCGGCGTTCGCCGCGACCGGCCCAGAAGAGCTGGAACGGCTGGCCGGCGACGACGAGACGCGTACCGCCGTGGCGGTGCGCCTCCGGGCGCTGGTCACCCGGTGGAGCGACGCCACCGACCGGCCGGCCGACGTCAGCCAGGCCCTCGACGACGCCTCGGACGACGAGCTGTTCGACTTCATCGACCAGAAGTTCGGCCGATCCTGACCACGAGTCCGCCGCTTGCCCCTTAGCGACAGGTGATCAACCCGATGGCGAACGAAGCCAAGCTCCGCGAGTACCTCAAGCGCGTCACCGCTGACCTGCACGAGACCAGCGAACGCCTGCGGGCCGTCGACGAGCAGAACCACGAGCCGATCGCGATCGTGGGCATGGGTTGCCGCTATCCGGGCGGGGTGCGGACTCCCGAGGCGCTGTGGCGGCTCGTCGAGTCCGGCGTCGACGCCGTCACCCCGTTCCCGGCGGACCGGGGCTGGGACGTGGAGAACCTCTACGACCCCGACCCGGACGCGCACGGCAAGTCGTACACCCGCGAGGGTGGCTTCCTGCACGACGCCGGCGAGTTCGACGGCGGGTTCTTCGGCATCTCCCCGCGCGAGGCGCTGGCCATGGACCCGCAGCAGCGCCTCCTGCTGGAGGTCGCCTGGGAGACGGTCGAGCGGGCCGGCATCGCCGCCGACTCGCTCAAGGGCAGCCGCACCGGCGTCTTCACCGGCGTCATGTACCACGACTACGTCTCCCGGCTCAACGGCGTGCCGCAGGAGGTCGAGGCGTTCGTCGGCACCGGCAACCACGGCAGCGTCGTCTCCGGCCGGATCTCGTACACGTTCGGCTTCGAGGGCCCGGCGGTCACCGTCGACACCGCCTGCTCGTCCTCGCTGGTGGCGCTGCACCTCGCCGTGCAGGCCCTGCGCTCCGGCGAGTGCACCCTCGCGCTGGCCGGCGGCGTCACCGTGATGTCCAGCCCCGACACGTTCATCGGCTTCAGCCGCCAGCGCGGGCTGTCCCCGGACGGGCGGTGCAAGTCCTTCGCCGCCACCGCCGACGGCACCGGCTGGAGCGAGGGCGCCGGGCTGCTGCTGCTGGAACGGCTCTCCGACGCCCAGCGCAACGGCCACCGGGTGCTCGCCGTGGTACGCGGCAGCGCCGTCAACCAGGACGGCGCCTCGAACGGCCTCACCGCGCCGCACGGCCCGTCGCAGCAGCGGGTGATCCGCCAGGCTCTCGCCAACGCCCGGCTCGCCCCGGCCGACGTGGACGCCGTCGAGGCCCACGGCACCGGCACCCGCCTCGGCGACCCCATCGAGGCGCAGGCCCTGCTCGCCACGTACGGCCGGGACCGCGCCGCCGACCAGCCCCTGTGGCTCGGCTCGATCAAGTCCAACCTCGGCCACACCCAGGCCGCCGCCGGCGTTGCCGGCGTGATCAAGATGGTCATGGCGATGCGCCACGGCGTCCTGCCGCGGACCCTGCACGTCGACGAGCCGTCCCCGCACGTCGACTGGTCGGCCGGCGCGGTGAGCCTGCTCCGCGAGCCGCGCCCGTGGCCGCGCGGGACCCGGCCCATGCGGGCCGGCGTCTCCTCGTTCGGCGTCAGCGGCACCAACGCCCACGTCATCGTCGAGGCCGCCCCGCCCGCGTCGCAGCCGGATGCCGCCACCGACGCCGTCACCGGCCCCGACCCCCTGCCGTGGGTCGTCTCCGCGCGCAGCGCCGCCGCGCTCGGCGCCCAGGCCGACCGGCTGCGCTCCTGGCTCGCCGAGCACCCCGACGTCGCGCCGGCCGCCGTGGGCCGGGCCCTGGCCGCCGGGCGGTCCGTCCTGGAACACCGGGCGGTGCTGCTCGGATCCGACCGGGACGAACTGCTCGCCGGGCTCGGCGCACTGGCCGACGGCGTCCCGGCGGCGTCCGTGCGGCGCGGGGTCGCCAGCCCCACCCGGGTCGCCGTGCTCTGCACCGGGCAGGGCGCCCAGCGCGTCGGCATGGGTCAGCGGTTGTACGCCGCGTTCCCCGCCTTCGCCGAGGCCTTCGACGCCGCCTGCGCGGAGCTGGACAAGCACCTCGACCGGCCGCTGCGCGGCGTGCTCGACGGCCCCGCCGACGTGCTCGACCGCACCGGGTACGCCCAGGCGGCACTGTTCGCCGTCGAGGTCGCCGCCTACCGGCTCGTCGAGTCCTGGGGCGTCGTGCCGGACTTCGTGACCGGACACTCGGTCGGCGAGGTGGCCGCCGCGCACATCGCCGGCGTGCTGTCGCTGCCGGACGCCGCCCGCCTGGTGGCCGCCCGGGGCACCCTGATGCAGGCGCTGCCCACCGGCGGCGCCATGGTGTCGATCCGCGCCACCGAGGCGGAGGTGCGCGCGCACCTGGACACCGCCGGTGAGTCGACCGGCGCGGGGCTGGCCGCCGTCAACGGCCCGGAGTCCGTCGTCGTCTCCGGCGACGAGGACGCCGTGCTGGCGGTCGCCGCACACTTCGCGGCCCTCGGCCGCGACACGAAGCGGCTGCGGGTCAGCCACGCGTTCCACTCCGCCCGGATGGACCCGATGCTCGACGCGTTCGGCGACGTGCTCGGGCAGCTGACCTTCGCCGCGCCCCGGATCCCCGTGGTCTCCACCGTGACGGGCGCGGTGCTCGACCCCGACGAGGTGCGCTCCCCGGCGTACTGGCTGCGCAACGTCCGCGACACGGTCCGCTTCGCCGCCGCCGTGACCACCCTGCACGAGCTGGGGGTGGGCGCGTACGTCGAGGTGGGCCCGGGTGGGGTGCTCAGCGCGCTCACCCAGGAGACCGTCGGCGGGGACCAGACGGTGTGCGCCCCGATGCTGCGTGCGGGCTCCGACGAGGCGGCGACCGCGCTGGCCGCCGCCGCCACCGTCTGGGCCCGGGGCGTGCCGGTGAACTGGGCGGCCCTGTTCGACGGCCCGCCCGTGCCCGTCGACCTGCCCACGTACGCGTTCCAGCGCGAACGCTACTGGCTGCTGCCCCTGCCGCAGCCCGCCGACGTGACCGCCGCCGGGCTGACCCCGACCGGCCACCCGCTGCTCGGGGCGGTGTTCCGCTCCGCCGACGGCGACGAGGTGACGCTCACCGGCCGGCTGTCCGTGGAGAGCCAGCCCTGGCTGGCCGAGCACGCCGTACGCGACGTGGTGCTCCTCCCCGGGACCGGGTTCGTGGAGCTGGCGCTGCGGGCCGGCGCGGAGGTCGGCGCCGACCGGCTCGCCGAGCTGACCCTCCAGGCGCCGCTGGTGCTGCCCGAGACCGGGGGCGTCGACGTGCAGGTCGCCGCCGAACGCACGGGCGGCGGGGCGTGGCAGGTGACCGTCCACGCCCGCCGCGCCGGCACCGACGACCTGTGGGTCCGGCACGCCACCGGCCTGCTCACCCCCGAACCGGGGGAGGACACCGGCACGCTGGCGCAGTGGCCGCCGAGCGGCGCCACCGCCCTGGACGTGTCCGAGCTGACCGGGCGGGCGGCGCGGGCCGGGTTCGCGTACGGCCCGGCCTTCCAGGGGCTGCGCGCCGCCTGGCGCGTCGGCACCGACGTGTACGCCGAGGTGGCGCTGCCCGAGCCGGCGGCCGACGACGCCGGCGCGTACGGGCTGCACCCGGCGCTGCTCGACGCCGCCGTGCAGGCGGTCGGGCTGGGCATCGTCGACCCCGGCGAGGCCCGGATGCCGTTCTCCTGGTCGGACGTGACGCTGTCCGCCCACGGCGCCGACACGCTGCGGGTACGGCTGACCCCCGCCGGTCCGGACACGGTGACCATGCTGGTCGCCGACGCCACCGGTGAACCCGTAGCCCGGATCGGCGCCCTGGTGCTGCGGCCCCTACCGGCGGGCGAGCTTGCCCCCGGCGGGTCCCCGTGGCGGCGCTCGCTGTTCCGCCTCGACTGGGTCCGGCACGCGATCGCCGACGGCGCCGCCGACGGCACGACCTGGGCGGTGCTCGGCGACCGCCCCGCCCCGCTGCCGTCCGGGCTGCCCGCCGCCCGGTACGCCGACCTCGACGCGCTCTGCGACGCCGGGGTGCCCGACGCCGTGCTGTTCCCCGTGGCGGGCGCGACGGGCCCCGGCGCGGTCCACGAGCTGCTCGCCGAGGTCCTCGCCGTGCTCCAGGGCTGGCTCGCCGCCGAGCGGCACACCGGCGGGTCCCGGCTGGTGGTCCTCACCAGCGGCGCCGTCGCCGTGGACGACGACGCGGACGTGACCGACCTGGCCGGCGCCGCCGTGTGGGGCCTGCTCCGGTCCGCCCAGGCCGAGCACCCCGGCCGCTTCCTCGTCGTCGACGTCGACGACGAGGAGAACTGCGCGGCCGCCCTCGCCGGCCTGCTGCCGGCCGACGAGCCGCAGGCGGCGGTACGCGACGGGGTGGTACGTGTACCCCGGCTCGTCGCCGCCCCGGAACCCGACGCGCCGGCACCGGCGCTCGACCCGGAGGGCACGGTGCTGGTCACCGGCGGCACGGGCGCCCTCGGCACGCTGACCGCCCGCCACCTCGTCACCCGGCACGGGGTCCGGCACCTGGTGCTGACCAGCCGGCGCGGTGCCGACGCCGACGGCGCCGCCGACCTGCTCGCCGACCTCGCCGACCTGGGCGCCACGGCGACGGTCGAGGCGTGCGACGCCGCCGACCGGACGGCCCTCGCCGCGCTGCTGGATCGGATCGACCCGGCGCACCCGCTGACCGGCGTGGTGCACACCGCCGGCGTGCTGGCCGACCGCACCCTGACCTCGCTCACCCCCGAGACCCTCGGCGACGTGCTCCGGCCGAAGGTGGACGCCGCCGCCAACCTGCACGAGCTGACCGCCGGCAGCCGCCTCGCGCTGTTCGTCACCTACTCTTCGGCGGCGGGCGTCACGGGCAGCCCCGGCCAGGCCAACTACGCGGCGGCCAACGCCTTCCTGGACGCGCTCGCCCACCGGCGGCGGGCCGCGGGCCTCCCGGCACTCTCCCTGGCCTGGGGCCCGTGGGCGGAGTCGGGCGGCGGCATGACCGCCGCCCTCGACCGCGCCGACACCGACCGGCTGGCCCGTGCCGGCGTACGACCGATCCCCGCGGGGGACGGCCTCGCGCTCTTCGACGCCGCTTTGCTCACCGGCCTGCCCGCGACGGTGCCGATGGTGCTGGACGGGCCGGCGCTGCGCGCCCAGGCCGAGGCGGGCACCCTGCCGTCGGTCCTGCGCGGCCTGGTGCGGGCGCCCCGGCGTCGCGCCGCGCGGTCCGGCCCGGCGGAGACCGCCGCGCTGACCGAGCGGCTCGCCGGGCTCGACCGCGAGGAGCGCGCCGCGGCCCTGCTGCGGCTCGTCCTCGACCAGGTCGCGGCGGTCCTGGGGTACGCCGACGCTGCCGCCATCGAGGCCGGGCGTCCGTTCACCGAGCTGGGCTTCGACTCACTGACTGCCGTCGAGCTGCGCAACCGGCTGGGCGCGGTGACCGGCCTGCGCCTCCCGGCGACCCTGGTCTTCGACCATCCGACCCCGCTCGCCCTCGCCGACCACCTGGACGTCGAGACCGGAACCGACGCCGGTACGCCGACGACCCCGGTCGCCGCCCTCACGGCGCTCGACGAACCGATCGCCATCGTCGGCATGAGCTGCCGTTACCCCGGCGGCGTACGCTCCCCCGAGCAGTTGTGGGACCTCCTCGTCTCCGGTGGGGACGGCATCACCGGCTTTCCCGCCGACCGTGGCTGGGACGTCGACGACCTGTACGACCCGTCCGGCACGCGCCGGGGCAGCAGCTACGCTCGCGAGGGCGGCTTCCTGGTCGACGCCGGCGACTTCGACGCCGACCTGTTCAAGATCTCCCCGCACGAGGCCCTCGCCATGGACCCGCAGCAGCGGCTGCTGCTGGAGACCTCGTGGGAGGCCATCGAGGACGCCCGGATCGACCCGCTCGCGCTCCGGGGCCGCCCGGTCGGCGTCTTCGCCGGCATGATGTACCACAACCACGCCGCCGGACTGGCCGACGTCCCCGAGACCCTCGACGGCTACCTCGGCGTCGGAACGGCCAGCAGCGTGCTGTCGGGCCGGGTGGCGTACTCGTTCGGTTTCGAGGGGCCGGCGGTGACGGTGGACACGGCGTGTTCGTCGTCGCTGGTGGCGTTGCACCTGGCGGTGCAGGCGTTGCGGTCCGGCGAGTGTGACCTGGCGCTGGCCGGTGGCGTCACGGTGATGGCGACGCCCGAGACGTTCATCGACTTCTCCCGCCAGCGGGGCATGGCCCCCGACGGCCGGTGCAAGTCGTTCTCCGACGCGGCGGACGGCACGGGCTGGTCCGAGGGCGTCGGCGTGCTGCTGGTGCAGCGGCTGTCGGACGCGCGGCGCGACGGGCGCCGGGTCCTCGCGGTCGTGCGGGGCACGGCGGTGAACCAGGACGGCGCGTCGAACGGGTTGACGGCGCCGAACGGTCCGTCGCAGCAGCGGGTGATCCGGCAGGCCCTCGCCAACGCCCGGCTGGGCGTGGCGGACGTGGACGTCGTGGAGGCCCACGGCACCGGCACGACGCTGGGTGACCCGATCGAGGCGCAGGCCCTGCTGGCCACGTACGGGCAGGACCGCGACGAGCCGTTCCTCCTCGGCTCGGTGAAGTCGAACATCGGTCACACGCAGGCGGCTGCCGGGGTGGCGGGCATCATCAAGATGATCTTGGCGATGCGGCACGGGGTGGTGCCGGCGTCGTTGCACGTCGACACGCCGTCGTCGCACGTGGACTGGTCGTCGGGCGCGGTGGAGCTGGTGACCGAGTCCCGTGACTGGCCGGCGGTGGGGCGTGCGCGGCGTGCGGGTGTGTCGTCGTTCGGCATCTCCGGAACCAACGCGCACGTGATCATCGAGCAGCCGGAGCCGGCCCTGGTGGCACCGCCGGCGGGCGATTCGTCGGCGACGTCGGGCGTGGTCGTGCCGGTGCCGTGGGTGGTGTCGGGGCGTTCGGAGCGGGGTCTGGTGGGTCAGGCGTCGCGGTTGGCGTCGTTCGCGCGTGGTCGTTCGGATTTGTCGCCGTGGGATGTGTCGTGGTCGTTGGTGACGTCGCGGGCGGGGTTGGAGCATCGGGCGGTGGTGTGGGGTTCGTCGGTGGGCGATCTGGTCGCCGGGTTGTCGGCGGTGTCCGAGGGTCGGTTGTCGGGTGTGGTGTCGGCGGGTCGTCGGGCGGTGTTGTTCACGGGTCAGGGTTCGCAGCGTGCCGGTATGGGCCGGGAGTTGTATGAGGCGTTCCCGGTGTTCGCGTCGGCGTTCGACGCAGTGTGCGCGGAGTTCGATGTGCTTTTGCCGCGTCCACTGCGTGAGGTGGTGTTCGCGGAGGCGGGTTCTGGCGAGGCTGCGCTGTTGGATCAGACCGTGTTTGCGCAGGCGGGGTTGTTTGCGGTTGAGGTGGCGTTGTGGGAGTTGTTGTCGTCGTGGGGTGTGCGGGCGGATTTCCTGGCGGGTCATTCGATTGGTGAGGTGACGGCGGCGTACGTGGCGGGGATGTTGTCGCTTGCTGATGCGTGTGTGTTGGTGGCGGCGCGGGGCCGGTTGATGCAGGCGTTGCCGGCCGGGGGCGTGATGGCGGCCGTCGGCGCGGCGGAGGAGCTTGTCACCGAGTTGATCGCCTCGACTGGTGCGGCGGTGGATGTGGCGGCGGTGAATGGTCCGGCGTCGGTGGTGGTGTCGGGTGCGGCGGACGAGGTCGCTGTGGTGGTGGCGACTGCTCGTGAGCGGGGCTGGCGGACAAAGGAGTTGTCGGTCAGTCACGCGTTCCATTCACGGCTGATGGACCCGATGTTGGACGAGTTCCGGTCGGTGGTGGCGGGGCTGGATTGGCGGGTGCCGCGGGTGCCGATCGTGTCGAATGTGACCGGTGCGGTGGCGGACGGGTTGGAGTTGGTGGATCCGGAGTACTGGGTGCGGCACGTGCGGCAGCCGGTGCGGTTCGCTGATGGTGTGGCGGCTCTGCGGGGGCAGGGCGTGGACACGTTCGTGGAGGTTGGCCCCGATGCGACGTTGACGGCGATGGTGGCGGAGATCGCTGTGGATGCCGGGGTGCGGCGTGTTGCGGTGTCGCGGCGGGATCTGTCGGAGGTCGGGGCGCTGACGTCTGCGCTGGGGCAGTTGTGGGTGGCGGGTGTGCCGGTGGACTGGGCGGCGTACCACGGTCAGGTTGGTGTCCGGCCGCGCGTGGTCGACCTGCCCACGTACGCCTTCGACCACCGGCGTTACTGGATCAATGCCGCGACGCGCTCCTACCGTCCCCCTGCCGCCCGCCGAACCGCAGCAGACGAGGATTTCTGGCGCGCGATCGAGGCCGAGGACCTCACGACCCTCGCCGAGAGTCTGGCCGTCGACGCCGATGCCCCGCTCGCCGACGTACTGCCGGCGCTGTCCAACTGGCGGCGCCGCCGCGACGCCGAGGCCGCCCTCGACTCCTGGCGCTACCGGGTGGCCTGGCAGCCGCTGGCCGACGATCCTGCCCGCGCCGAGGCGACCGACTTCCTGCTCGTCGTACCGGCCGACGCCGGCACGGCCGCGACCGACTGGGCGGCTGCCCTCGGTGCCGTCGGGGGGCGGATCATCGAGGTCGACGCCGCGTACGACCGGAAGCGGCTCGCCCACGACCTCGTCGAGGCGTCGACCGGCCACGGCGGGGACCCGCTGACCGTGCTCTCCCTCCTCGCCTTCGACAACCGGCCGTACGCCGGGGCCGGCTCCGTGCCGACCGGCCTCGCCGGCACCGTCGCGCTCGCGCAGGCCCTCGGGGACGCCGGGATCACCGCCCGGCTCTGGATCGCCACCCGTGGCGCGGTCTCCGTCGGGTCCCAGGACCGGCACGTCGACCCCGCGCAGGCGATGACGTGGGGCTTCGGCAGCGTGCTGCGCGCCGAGCACCCGCACCGGTGGGGCGGGCTCGTCGACCTCCCCGAGCAGCCCGACCAGAACGCCGTACGCACCCTGCGGACGCTGATCTCCGGTGTCGGGCAGGAGGACGAGATCGCCCTGCGCAGCAACGGTGCCCACGCGCGCCGGCTCGTCCGGGCGGCGTACGGGGACACCGGCCCGCGCGGTTCCTGGACGCCTCGCGGCACCGTGCTGATCACCGGCGGCACCGGGGCCCTCGGTGGGCACGTCGCCCGTGCGTTGGCCGCCGAAGGCGCCGAACACCTCCTGCTGGTGAGCCGGCGGGGCGCCGAGGCACCGGGAGCGTCCGCCCTCGCCGAGGAACTCACCGGGCTCGGCAGCCGGGTCACCCTCGCGTCCTGCGACGTGGCCGACCGGACCGCGCTCGAAGCGTTGCTCGCCTCGATTCCCGACGAGCTTCCGCTGAGCGCGGTCGTGCACACCGCCGCCGCCCTCGACGACAACGTCGTCGACGCGGTCAGCGTCGAACAGCTCGCCACCGCCCTGCGGGCGAAGGTCGACGCCGCGCGCAACCTGGACGAGCTGACGCGGGACGCGGACCTCTCCGCGTTCGTCCTCTTCTCCTCGCTCGCCGGCCTCATGGGCGCCGCCGGCCAGGCCACGTACGCGCCGGGCAACGCGTTCCTCGACGCCCTGGCGCAGCGGCGCCGCGCCGAGGGGCTCCCGGGGACCTCGCTCGCCTGGGGCCTGTGGGCCGACGGCGGGGTGAGCGCGGGCGACTTCGAGCAGCGGCTCAGCCGTACCGGTTTCGGCGCGATGGCCCCGGAGACGGCGGCGCGCGCCTTCAGCCGGGCCCTGGAGCGCGACGAGACGTACCTCGTCGTGGCCGACATCGACTGGGCACGGGTGGCCGCCGCCGGCGGTCGGCGCCACCACCCGCTGGTCCGCGACCTGCTGGCCGAGGCCGGCGCGGCGGTGACCGCCGACGCCCCCGCGCCGGCGGCCGACCTGCGCCTGCGCCTGTCCGGGATGTCCGGTACGGAGCAGCTGCGCGTCCTCGGTGAGCTGGTACGCGGCGAGGTCGCCGCCGTGCTGGGCCACGAGTCCGCCGAGCGGGTGGCACCGGACCGCGCGTTCCAGGACCTCGGCTTCACGTCGCTGGCGGCGGTCGAACTGCGCAACCGGCTCGACGTGGCGACCGGCCTCGCGTTGCCGAGCACGCTCGCCTTCGACTACCCGAACTCCGCCGTCCTGGCCGGACACATCCACGCCGAGCTGCTGGGTGGGCAGGGACTTCCCGTCCCTGCCGCCGTCGCCGGCCCCGTCGTGGGCGACGACCCGATCGTCATCGTCGGCATGGGCTGCCGATTCCCGGCCGGAGCCGAGTCCCCGGAGGGCCTCTGGGAGCTGCTGACGGCCGGTGTCGACGCGATGTCGGACTTCCCGACCAACCGGCACTGGGACCTGGAGTCGCTGGCCGGAACCGACTCCTACGTCTCGCGCGGGGCGTTCCTGGCCGACGCGGGTGGCTTCGACGCGGAGTTCTTCGGCATCTCGCCGCGCGAGGCCCTCGCCATGGACCCGCAGCAGCGGCTGCTGCTGGAGGTCGCGTGGGAGGCGTTCGAGGACGCCCGGATCGAGCCCCTCGCGCTGCGCGGCAGCCGCGTCGGGGTGTTCGCCGGCACCAACGGGCAGGACTACGAGACCGTCGTACGCGAAGCTGGTGAGTCGCTCGCCGGGTACGGCGCGACGGGCGCCTCGGCGAGCGTGTTGTCGGGCCGGGTGGCGTACTCGTTCGGTTTCGAGGGGCCGGCGGTGACGGTGGACACGGCGTGTTCGTCGTCGCTGGTGGCGCTGCACCTGGCGGCGCAGGCCCTGCGGTCGGGGGAGTGCGACCTGGCGCTGGCCGGCGGCGTCACCGTGATGGCCACGCCGGGTGCCTTCATCGAGTTCTCCCGCCAGGGCGGCCTGTCGGCGGACGGCCGCTGCAAGGCCTTCGCCGAGTCGGCGGACGGCACCGCGTGGGGCGAGGGCGTGGGCGTCCTCGTCGTGCAGCGGTTGTCGGATGCGCGGCGTGAGGGCCGGCGGGTGCTGGCGGTGGTGCGGGGTTCGGCGGTGAACCAGGACGGTGCGTCGAACGGTTTGACGGCGCCGAACGGTCCGTCGCAGCAGCGGGTGATCCGGCAGGCGCTCGCGAACGCCGGGTTGGGCGTGGCGGACGTGGACGTGGTGGAGGCGCACGGCACGGGTACGACGCTGGGTGATCCGATTGAGGCGCAGGCGCTGCTGGCGACGTACGGGCAGGGTCGAGATGTGCCGTTGTTGCTGGGGTCGGTGAAGTCGAACATCGGTCACACGCAGGCGGCTGCCGGGGTGGCGGGTGTGATCAAGATGATCTTGGCGATGCGGCACGGGGTGGTGCCGGCGTCGCTGCACGTGGACGTGCCGTCGTCGCACGTGGATTGGTCGTCGGGCGCGGTGGAGCTGGTGACGCAGGCACGTGAGTGGCCAGCCCTGGAGCGTCCTCGGCGTGCGGGTGTGTCCTCGTTCGGGATCTCGGGAACGAACGCGCACGTCATCATCGAGCAGCCCGCGCCGGGTCTGGTGGCGCTGCACGCTGGAGAGTCGGCGGCGGAGTCCGTGGCCACGCTGGGTGCGGCGCTGGTGGAGTCGGTGTCGGCGGCGGGCGGCGAGGCCGACCGGATCGGGTCGACGGACGCGGAGCCGGAGCCCGTCGTGGCGTCGGGCGTGGTCGTGCCGGTGCCGTGGGTGGTGTCGGGGCGTTCGGAGCGGGGTCTGGTGGGTCAGGCGTCGCGGTTGGCGTCGTTCGTGCGTGGTCGTTCGGATCTGCCGGTGTCGGACGTGTCGTGGTCGTTGGTGTCGTCGCGGGCGGCGTTGGAGCATCGGGCGGTGGTGTGGGGTTCGTCGGTGGGCGATCTGGTCGCGGGCTTGTCGGCGGTGTCCGAGGGTCGGTTGTCGGGTGTGGTGTCGGCGGGTCGTCGGGCGGTGTTGTTCACGGGTCAGGGTTCGCAGCGTGCCGGTATGGGCCGGGAGTTGTACGAGACGTTCCCGGTGTTCGCGTCGGCGTTCGACGCAGTGTGCGCGGAGTTCGATGTGCTTTTGCCGCGTCCACTGCGTGAGGTGGTGTTCGCGGAGGCGGGTTCTGGCGAGGCTGCGCTGTTGGATCAGACCGTGTTTGCGCAGGCGGGGTTGTTTGCGGTTGAGGTGGCGTTGTGGGAGTTGTTGTCGTCGTGGGGTGTGCGGGTCGATTTCCTGGCGGGTCATTCGATCGGTGAGGTGAGCGCCGCCTATGTGGCGGGGATGTTGTCGCTGTCGGACGCCTGTTCTCTGGTGGCGGCGCGGGGTCGGTTGATGCAGGCGTTGCCGGCCGGGGGCGTGATGGCGGCCGTCGGCGTGGCGGAGGAGCTTGTCACCGAGTTGATCGCCTCGACTGGTGCGGCGGTGGATGTGGCGGCGGTGAATGGTCCGGCGTCGGTGGTCGTGTCGGGTGCGGCGGACGAGGTCGCTTCGGTGGTGGCGGTTGGGCGTGAGCGGGGTTGGCGGGTCAAGGAACTGTCGGTGAGTCACGCGTTCCATTCGCGGTTGATGGACCCGATGTTGGACGAGTTCCGGTCGGTGGTGGCGGGGCTGGATTGGCGGGTGCCGCGGGTGCCGATCGTGTCGAATGTGACCGGTGCGGTGGCGGACGGGTTGGAGTTGGTGGATCCGGAGTACTGGGTGCGGCACGTGCGGCAGCCGGTGCGGTTCGCTGATGGTGTGGCGGCTCTGCGGGGGCAGGGCGTGGACACGTTCGTGGAGGTTGGTCCCGATGCGACGTTGACGGCGATGGTGGCGGAGATCGCTGTGGATGCCGGGGTGCGGCGTGTTGCGGTGTCGCGGCGGGATCTGTCGGAGGTCGGGGCGCTGACGTCTGCGTTGGGGCAGTTGTGGGTGGCGGGTGTGCCGGTGGACTGGGCGGCGTACCACGGTCAGGTTGGTGTCCGGCCGCGCGTGGTCGACCTGCCCACGTACGCCTTCGACCACACCTGGTACTGGCCCGAGGCCGCGCCCGTGGTCCGTGGGAACGCGCACGACGACGCTCTCGACGGGCGGTTCTGGGCCGCCGTCGAGTCCGGTGACCCGGACCTGGTCGGCGGCGAGTTGGGCGTCGGCGCGGACGAACCGTTCAGCGCGGTCCTGCCGAAGCTCGCGCAGTGGCGGCGGGCCGCCCAGCAGCAGTCGACCGTGGATTCCTGGCGGTACCGGGTGGTGTGGCGTCGCCAGCCCGCGACCGGGGACGAGAACCTCGGCGGAACCTGGCTGGTGCTGATGCTCCCGGGCCAGGAGGACCACCCGTTGTTGGCCGGGCTGGCCGAGCGGGGCGCCGAGATCGTCCCGGTGGTGCTGGACGTGCTGGAACGGGAGGCGGTCGCGCGCCGACTGACCGCAGCGTCGGAGACCGCGGCGCCGGTTGCCGGGATGATCTCGCTGTTGTCGCTGGCCGGTGCGGGCGTCGTCGAGGCACTGGCGGTGGCACAGGCGCTGGCCGACACGGAGGTCGAGGGGCGCCTGTGGTGGTTGACCAGTGGCGCGGTCTCCGTGGACGACTCCGAGCCCCTGGTCGATGTGACGGGTGCTGCGGTGTGGGGTTTGGGTCGGGTGGTGGGTTTGGAGTTGCCGTTGCGGTGGGGTGGTTTGGTGGATTTGCCGGGGTTGTTGGGTGGT
>NZ_JBICTL010000017.1:0-29511 GCF_043197575.1 Micromonospora sp. NPDC049051 | reverse complement strand
CCGGAGGTCAGGGCGGTGTAGATCTCGCCGAGGGCCACGTCGAACACGGGGGCGCAGGAGTGCAGCATCCGGCTGTCCGGGCCGACCGCGCATTCGTCGCGCATCCAGGTGACGAAGTTCGTCAGGTTGGCGTGGGTCAGCACGACGCCTTTGGGTGTGCCGGTCGAGCCTGACGTGTAGATCACGAACGCGGGCGCAGACGCCTCGACGATCGGCAGGTCGACCGGTTCGGCCGCCTGCACCGTGGGCCACTCGTGGTCGAGCGCGACGACCCGTACGCCGTCGGGTCGGGGGACGCGTGGGGCGACCTCGCCGATGGTGAGCACGACCTGGGCGCCGTGGTCGGCCAGCAGCATCCGCATCCGTTCCGCCGGCCACGACACGTCCATCGGCGTGTACGCCGCGCCCGCCCGCAGCACCCCCAGGGTGGCGATCAGCGTCCACATGCTGCGGTCCAGCGCCAGTGACACCACGTCCCCGACGCCGACGCCGGCCGAGCGCAGGTACCGGGCCAGCGCCCCCGAGCGACGCTCCAACTCCGCGTACGTCAGCACCTCGCCGTCAGCGACGCCCGCGACCGCGTCCGGCGTGCGGCGGGCCCACTCCAGCACCAACTCGTGCAGCGGCTCGGCCGGCACCGGACGGACCGGACCCCGGCCCCACGCGAGCAACCGCTCCCGCTCCGCCTCGCCCAGCAACGGCAACCCTGACAGCCCGACCTCCGGCCCCGCCAACCCGGCGGACGCCAGCGTGACCGCCTGGTTCACCAGGCCCCGCACCCACTGCGTCGAGAACCCGTCCGCTGCGTAGTCCACCCGCACCGCCGACCCGTCGCCCGCGACGGCCACCACCAGGTCCACGTCCACCGCGTCCGGCCCCACCTCGGCCACCGGAGCGTCCACCAACCCGACCACCACCGGACCCACCGCGTCCGCTGCGACCGGCGCGGCCAATGCCGCATCCACCCGCGACACCAGTTCCCCGAAACCGGGATCGTCCGCGACGTCGACCCGCAGCACGCCACCCGACGACAGCCCCACTGCCACCTCGGCCTGACCGGTGTAGCGGGCCAGCACGCCCAGGACACCGGACAGCAGCACCGCGCCGGGGGAGCGCGCGCCCACCAGGCCGGGCAGGTCGACCGCCCGGAACTCGGAGGCCGCGCGGGCCGGCCACACCGTCGGCCGGCGCAGGTCGCCCATCAGGTCGAGCATCTCGACGTCGGGCCCGGAGACATCCGTGGCCGGAGCCCGACCACCAACGAACCCGACAGACATGAGCCAACCTCCGATCAGGACCGGCGCCACCCACGGGGGGTACGCCGGAGGGGAAACCACGAACTCTCAGCACGCGGCTCGCGCGCCCCACGCGGTGACGAGCGGTCCGGTGCGGACGGGCGGACGGTCAGCCGGCGGTGGTGGTACCCGCCGGCCCGGCTTCGAGGAAGCGCAACATGTGGTGGTTCAGCTCCTCGGCGAAGCTGTACGGCAGATAGTCGGTGCGGATGGTGACGCGCAGGAGGGCGTGGTCGACGCGGGGCAGCACCTCGACCGTGAGCCCGTTGGGCACCTCCCGGGCGTACGGGTCGACGACCTCCTCGGCCCGGCAGCCGGGCAGCTCCAGCGGCACCACCACGTTGTCCTGGAACACGAACGTCGGCAGGCTGGCGACCACCTCGCCGGAGAGCCCGGCGGCGGGATCGTCGGCGGTCTCCGCGAAGGGGACGTCCTGGGCCCGCATGAGGTCGCTGATCGTCTCGTCGACCCGCAGGACCAGCTTGTCGTCCTGCGGCCCGTCGAACCGCACCCGGACGCAGTTGAGGTTGAGCCGGGTGGTGAACGCGGAGTCGAGGACCCGGCTGCCCCGCTTGGCCACCACCATCAGCAGGGCGATGTCGTCCTGCTGATGGATGGCGCGCAGCGCCGAGGCGAACGCCGCCACGAAGTAGCTGGAGCGGCTGAACCGCTGTTCCCGGGCGGCGCCGTCCCAGCGTTGCAGCACCTCGGGGGTGACCGTGACGGTGTGCCCCGCCTTGGGTCCCCAGGCGAGCGCCTGCTCCAGGGGCGCGGTGGCCGGGCCCCGGCCCTGGCGGGGCAGGCCGCGTAGCTGCTCGCGCCAGTAGGCCCGCTGGGTCTCGAGGTCGGCGGCCTCGCGGAGCCGGGCGTACTCGTCGTACGACTGGCGCAGCGTCGGCGCGGGGCGGTCCCACCCGGGCGCCTGGCCGGCCTGCCGTGCCGCGTAGGCGTGGCTCAGGTCCCGCACCAGCAGCCCGTACGACCACCCGTCGAAGGCGATGTGGTGGATGCCGACGCCGAACAGGATCCGCTTCGTGGCCTTGTTCCGGATCAGTGCGGCGCGCCAGTTGCGGCCCTGGGTGTAGTCCAGGGGCTGCTGCACGGCCTCGGCGAGCTGGTCGAGCGCGTCCTGCTCGGTGGCGGCGTCGGTCAGCAGGCGCAGCTGCGGCATCGCCGGGTTCGGCGGGACGAGTGCCACCGGGGGGTCCGTGCGCCGGTAGCGGGCGTGCAGCGCCTCGTGGCGGCGGTGTACGTCGCCGAGCGCGGCCATCAGCGCCCGCAGGTCCAGCTCACCCTCGATCCACCAGGTGACCGGGACGACGACCTCCAGCGGCGACATCAGGCACTTCGCCACCTGCTGCGCGAGCGGAACCGGGCCGGGGCGCTGGCGGGCCTGTGCCGTGGTCGAGCCGGTGTCCGTACGGCGGGGTGCGGTGGCGAGCCACCGGGCCAGCTCGTACGGGGTGGGGGTGCGGTGGATCTGCGAGACGGGGACGACCACGTCGGCCGCCTCGTCGATGCCGGTGGCGACGGCCGCGGACTGCAACGACGTGCCGCCGAGGTGGAAGAAGCTGTCGCGGGTGCCGACCCGGTCGATGCCGAGGACGCTCGCGAAGACCCCGGTGACGAGGCGTTCGGCGTCGGTGGCCGGTGCCACGTACGGCACGTCGAGGTCGGGGCGCTGGGTGTCGGGTGCGGGCAGGGCGTTCCGGTCGATCTTGCCGGTGCCGCCGAGGGGGAAGCGGTCGAGGACGACGACGGCCGCGGGCACCATGTAGGTGGGGAGCTGGGCTGCGGCGTGTTCGCGCAGGTCGGCGGTGCTGAGGGGGTGGCCGTCGCGCCCGGTGACGTACGCGACGAGTCGGGCCACGCCCCGGTCCTCGCGGCGGACGACGACGGCGGTCTCCACGTCCGGATGCTGGGCGAGGACGCTCTCGATCTCGCCGAGTTCGATGCGGATGCCGTTGACCTTGACCTGGTGGTCCATGCGGCCGAGGATCTCGAGCGCGCCGGCGGTGTTCCAGCGGGCCAGGTCACCACTGCGGTAGGCGAGGCCACCGCCGTAGGGATCGGTGACGAACCGCTCGGCGGTCAGTTCGGGACGGTTGAGGTAGCCGTCGGCGACGCCGAAGCCGGCGATCAGGATCTCCCCGGGGACCCCGACGGGCATGAGGTTGAGGTTGGCGTCGACGACGCGGACCTGCCGGTTCGGCATCGGCCAGCCGATCGGCACGTACGCGCCACCCCACCCGGCCGACGCGTCGAACCACGTGCACGCCACCGCGATCTCCGCCGGCCCGTACGCGTTCACCACCCGCGTACCCGCCGTCAGCCACCGCTGGGCCAACTGCGGCGGGACGGCCTCGCCGCCGAAGATGATGCAGCGGAGGCCGGGGCAGGCGGCCGGGTCGAGCGGGGCGATGTTGGTGGCCGGTCCGAACGTGTGCGTGACGCCGTGCCGGTTGACCAGTTCGGTGAGCCGGCGTACGTCGAGCAGGTCGTCGCGCGAGCAGACGACGACGCGGCCGCCGCCGGTGAGCGTGGCGAAGATCTCCCCGAACGCGGCGTCGAAGACCGGCGCCGCCGAGTGCAGCATGCGGCTGTCGGGCCCGATGGCGCACTCGTCGGTCATCCACGCCAGGAAGTTGTTCAGCTTCTCGTGCGACAGCACCACGCCCTTCGGCGTGCCCGTCGAACCCGACGTGTAGATCACGAACGCCGGCGCGTCGACCGGCACCTCCGGCAGCCCCACCGCCGCACACGCCCGCACCGTCGCCCAGTCGTCGTCCAGCGCCACCACCGACACCCCGTCCCCGGCGGGAACCCGGGGCGCCACCGCACCGACCGTCAACACCACCCGCGCGCCGTGGTCGGCCAGCAGCATCCGCATCCGCTCCGCCGGCCACGACACGTCCATCGGCGTGTACGCCGCGCCGGCCCGGAGCACACCCATCGTCGCCACCAGCGACCACAACCCGCGCTCCAACGCCACCGACACGACGTCACCGGCGCCCACGCCCACCGACCGCAGGTACGCCGCCAGCGACCCCGACCGGCGATCCAACTCCCCGTACGTCAACACCTCGTCACCCGCGACACCCGCCACCGCCTCGGGCGACCGCCGCGCCCAGCCGAGCACCAGCTCGTGGATCGGCTCACCCGGCACCTCCCGCGCCGGACCCCGACCCCACCCCAGCAGCCGCTCCCGCTCCGCGTCGCCCAGCAACGCCAGCCCCGACAGGCCGACCTCGGGCTCCGCCGACCCGGCGGAGACCAGCACCACGATCTGATCCACCAGGCTCCGCACCCACTGCGCGGAAAAGCCCTCCACCGCGTAGTCCACCCGCAGCGCGGACCCGTCCGAGGCCACGGTCACCACCAGGTCGACGTCCACCGTCTCGGGGCCCACCTCGGCCACCGGGCCGTCGACGAGCTCCACCGCCACCGGATCCATCCGGTCCCGACCCAGCACGGGCGCCGTCCACGCCGAGCCCACCCGCGCCACCAACTCCCCGAACCCCGGGTCATCCGCGACGTCCACCCGCGCCACCGCGCCGGCCCCCGGCGACAGCCCGAGCACCACCTCGTCCTGGGTCGTCCACCGGGCCAGGACCGCCACGAGCCCCGCCACCACGACATGACCGGCCGGACCGTCGCCCGATGGCCACGGGGGCAGTACGCGGTGTGCCGAGGCCGCCCGAGCGGGCCACAACGCAGGCCTCCGCAGGTCCCCCACCAGCTCCAGAGCCACGGCGTCGGCCGCACCGTCCACGGCCTGGGCGCCATCGAACCCGACAGACAAGAGCTCAACCTCCGATCGAAAGGGGGCGACCGGAAGGCACAGGGCCGCAGCGGCCGGTCAGCCGGGATGCCGTACGCCGGACGGCGGGGTGTGACGCGAGGTGGGGCGGATCCGCCGGCCCGCCGTGGCCCCGGTGCCGCACGGGCGGGCGGACTCCGGGCGGCGTCGCGGAGGCGGCGCGCGGACCCCACGACCGGGTCGGGCGGCTGTGGCGGGTCAGTGGCGGTGTCACCGGGACGGGGTCGCCGTCCGGATTCCGGGCCGCGACCACGTCGATCGGAATGCGCAGGTGGGTGCCCGATCCGATCACCGGCACCTCCCGTCCGTCCGGGCGCCGCGCACCCATGTTCGTCCCCGATCCGGTGCGGTGAAAAAGGGAACGACGAAACCAATGGGGCCCGACCCTATGAAGCCCGGTGGAGTGGCGTACACCCCTAGAGATGCGCGCGTCGACCCCTAGTGCGTCAGCCGGAGATCGCGTCCGGAGATGGGCCGGCGAGTGGTGACCCGTTCCGCACCGTGTCCGGCATCGCCGCCGCTCGATCGGCCTGTACGCGGGATCCGGTGCGCGACCGGGACGGGGGCATCGGATCCCGGCCGATTGCGGTAGCTTCTTTGGCGGAAACACATGCCGCTATATCTTTTCTATATTGGCTGATAGGCGCCCTCTGAGAGGGTCGGTGCATGATTGTCCCGGTTCCACGGTGAACGGTCCTGTGGTTCCTTGCGGGCAGCTTTTCGGTCAGCCCGAGTCGAGGGCTCAGGTAGGCGTATTGGCGACTCCAATGGCGAAAAGGCCGCCCGCGTCCGACTGACTGGCCCATGTCGGGACAATCAGTAGTGACTATGCTTTCCCGACCATGACTCCGGTCGGTGGCTGGCATCAACCGCCGACCGTTGGTGTGCGCCTCGCCGACGCAACGCTGGCCACAAGCCAGCCGGCTTCCGGCCGGTCCAGCTCATGACCGTCCGGTCGGTGCACGCGGTACGCCCGACTCTCGCGGCCGAGCGGCCTCATCAGGACCGGGAGCCCACACTTCCGGCCACGTTCTGCGCTGTTCGTGGCCGTGGTGCGCCCGGTTTCAGTGCCACCCCGAGGCCCCCAGTGGGCCGGCATGTCAGGAGATTCAATGCAGGTGCCCATCCAGGTACAGGTGTTCGCGCACGACGGGGTGATCCTGGCCCGACCGCCCGACCCGGTGGCGACCGCCGACAGCCGCTATCTCGCCGACGCGGGTGCCGCCCTGCACAACGGCTTGGACATGATCACGGGTCTGCACCTGACCCTTCCGCACCAGGCGGCGGCCATTTGCAGCACCGGTTCCAGCGCGGACAAGTCGCTTCGGCTGCTCAGCCGATCCGGTCTCAAGACGCCCAGTGATCTGCGGGAATTCCGTTCCGGCGCGCAGGCGGTGCAGTACGCCCGGGAAGCCGTCGAGCGGGGCGAGACGCTGGAGTTCCAGTTTCCCCCGCACGATCCGCAGTTGCGGGCCGCGCGCAGCCGGGTGCCCGCGGACCTGCTCGCCCGCCTCAACAACAAGACCGTGCTGGAGAGCCTGGTCGCGCCTGAATATCTGCCGCGTCGGCAGGTCGCCACCCCCGCCGACGTACGCCGCATCGTGCAGCAGGACCGCCGGCCGGCGGTGATCAAACCGGCCGGTGTCGAGGTGTTCAGCGGAATCGCGATCTTCACCCGGCGGTTGCAGGACAAGCGGAACCGCACCATGTTCAACCAGCTGGAACAGGTCAGCGACCAGTGGATCGTCGAGGAGGAGGTGCCCTTCCGGACGGTCTGGGGCCTCCAGTTCGGCGTGACGGAGAGCGGATCGGTGCACTACTTCGGTGCGTCCGTGCACCTGCCGCAGCCCACCTCGACGTGGGTCGGTTGTGTGATGGACGACGACCAGCCGCCGGCCGAGCTGGTCGAAGCGCTGACCGTAGGGGTCCGAAAGGCCAGCGCGCTCGGGTACCGGGGGTACTGCTCCTTCGACGCCGGGATCGGTCGTGACGGCGCCCTGCGGGTCATCGACCCGAACTTCCGGGTCAGCGGGGCCACCACCTCGCTGCTGCACCGCAGTTCGCTGCTGGGCCAGCATCCGTGTGCGATGACCACGTTCTTCTCGCTGGCCCCCGGCGTCGACGCCGAGCCGATCCTCGCGCCGTTCATCGACCGGGGGCAGTTCGTCGTCTTCATGCACCACGACCCGGCGGAGACGGACAACGGACCGCTGCCGGCGACCATCGTCGGCATGGTCGGGGCAGCGGACCGGTACGCCTGCGGAGTGCTGATCGCGCAGATCCAGCGGGCGCTCGGCAGCTGACGCGTCGACCCCGGTCCCGGCCCGGGTCGGCGCGCCCGTGCCCTGTTCGGCCGGTGCCTGTTCGGCCATCGGCGCGGGCACCGACGTGGCGATCGAGCCGGTGCCCGCGCCGATGCTGTGGCGCGGGCACCGGCCCGACGCACGGCGGAGACGGCGGCGGTGCCGAGCGTCGTCCGGGTGGCCCGGCCCGCGGCGTCGACTCCTCCGGCGGGGGCGTGCACCGCCCGCCCGCCCGCTCGCTGCGCGGCACCGGCGGGCGTGCCGGGCACGAACCTGACGGCCTACGGCGCGGGCCTCACATGCCGGTCAGGGCGGTGCGGACGGCAGCCTCGGGGACGTCAGCGACCAGTTCGGGCCCGGCCGGGCCGTCCAGGACGAAGGACAGGCCCGAGGTGGCCTTCTTGTCCCGGCGCATCAGCGCGACCAGTTCGTCGTGGTCGACGCCGGCGGGCAGCGTGGTGTCGAGCCCGTAGCCCGCCACCACGTCGTGGTGCTCGGCCACCCGGTCGGCGGGGACACGGCCGAGGACGCCGGCCAGCCGGCCCGCGAAGACCGTGCCGACGCCGACCGCCTCGCCGTGGCGCAGGCCGAAGTCGGTGGCCCGCTCCAGCGCGTGCCCCAGCGTGTGGCCGTAGTTGAGGATGTGCCGCAGGCCGGAGTCGCGCTCGTCGGCGGCCACCACCCGGGCCTTCAACGCCACGCAGGCGGCGATCTGCTCCGCGACCGGCCGGTCGCGGAGCTCGCCCGCACCGATGAAGTGCGCCCGGGCGATCTCCCCGTACCCGTTGCGCCACTCCCGTTGCGGCAGCGTGCCCAGGTGCTCGGTGTCGCAGAGCACCGCCCGGGGCTGCCAGTAGACCCCCACGAGGTTCTTGCCCTCCGGCAGGTTGACCGCGGTCTTCCCGCCCACGCTGGCGTCCACCTGGGCCAGCAGCGAGGTCGGCAGGTGCAGCACCGCGACGCCCCGGTGGTAGAGGCCGGCGGCCAGGCCGACCACGTCCGTGGTGGTGCCGCCGCCGCAGGAGACGACCGCGTCGGCCCGGGTCAGCCCGAACTCGGCGAACGCCCGGCAGAGCTGCTCCACCGTGGCCAGGTTCTTGTCGTGCTCGCCGTCGCGGGCCGGCACCACCCGGTGCGGCACGCCCGGGTCGGGCGTCCACTCCGGCGGCCGGGCCGAGACCACCACGACCCGTCGGGCGCCGATCCGCGCCACCTCCGCCGGGAGCCGGTGGCGCACGCCGGGGCCGATCAGCACCGGGTACGAGCGCTCCCCGAGCGCCACCTCGATGCGGGCCGGCTCGGTGGCGGGACGGTCAGGTGCGGACGCGTGCATGTGGCTGCTGCCTCCTCGGCGCGACGGGGACCGGCGGGCTCGCGGCCGGGCGGTCCCGGACCATCGACAGGCGCAGCGCCAGCGCGGCCAGCGAGTCGACCTCCGGCCCGATGCCCCACCGGTCGTGGGTGAGCTGCGCGTGGTGCGCCAGCAGGAAACCGGACGGCGTCGTCGGGTGGTCCCGACCCACCACGTCGGCCACCCGGTCCAGGTAGCGCTGCCACGCCTCGGCGACCTCCCCGCCCAGCGGCAGGTCGCCGGCCGCCAGGACGATCTTCTCCGCGCCGGCGTCGGCCTGCGCGGCCAGGTCGCGCCGCTGCGCGCCGGTGAGCCGCTGGCCGCGTTCCTGCCAGTGCAGGAAGAGGAACGCCAGGCGGTCGGCCGCCGGCACCAGCCCGGTCAGGTGCCGCAGGTGCGCCACGGCCAGCGGCAACTCGATGCCGACCAGCCAGGGCACGTCCCCGCCGAGCAGGGTCAGGGCCAGGTCACTGCCCGCGAACGCGAGCGGGCCGCCCCGGGCGGCGTCGCGCACGGCGCACCGGTCGGCGGCGAGGGACACCTGCGGGTCGTACGCGAGCAGCCGCGCCCGTACGGCGTCGAGCGCGGCCGGGGCGGCGTGGAAGCCGAGGCGCAGGTGCCCGGCGGGGGAGTCCTCCGGGTCGAAGAACCAGTCCATGCCCGGATCGGCCCGCCGGGCGGCGGCGACCAGTTCGGTCAGGACGGTTCCGACCAGCTCGATCACCCGTGTGCCCGGGCAGCCGGCCGGCACGGCCGAGCGGGCGAACAACCAGCAGCGTTCCAACGACGGCACCTCGGCTGACGGGCGGGTGGAGCACGGGATTCGACGGTCCGCGGGGGTCGCCCCATCATCGGCCTGCGGCCCGTTCCACCACCCGATCGGCGCTTCGAACTGGGGACGACTTAGGGGGTGACAGGGGTAGGACGCCGGCAGGGCGCTCGGAAGACTTGGGCCGCTACGCGAGCGAGGTCTACGCCGCGGATGAGGAGTCTCGCCGACGGACGGATGTGGTGACATGCTTCGGAGCGACCTGATCCAGCCGTTGTCCGATCTGATCGAGGCGCACGCCGCCAGGTTGGGGAACAAGGTCGCATTCCGCGACGACCGTCGGGCGGTCGGATACGCCGACCTGGCGGCGCGGACCCGTCGGTTGGCCGGTCACCTGGCGGCGTCGGGGGTCGCGCGGGGCGACCGGGTCGCCTTCTGCCTCGGCAACCGCGTGGAGACGGTGGAGACCTGGCTGGCCGTGACACGGGCCGCCGCGGTCGGCGTACCGGTGAACCCGCACAGCACCGACGCGGAGCTGGCCCACCTCCTGGACGACTCCGGCGCGGTGCTGGTGGTCACCGACCCGCGCCACCTCGACCAGCTGCTGCGGCTGCGCGCCGACCGGCCGGCCCTGCGGATTGTGGTCACCGGGGACGACCCGGTTCCGGCCGGGATCGTCGCCTGGCGCGACCTGGTCGACACCGAGCCGGCCGTGGGCGCCCGCGACGACCTGGGCCTCGACGAGGTCGCCTGGATGCTCTACACCTCCGGCACCACCGGCCGGCCCAAGGGCGTGCTCTCCACCCAGCGCACCTGCCTCTGGTCCGTCGCCGCCTGCTACGTGCCGATCCCCGGGCTCACCGCCGCCGACCGGGTGGTCTGGCCGCTGCCGCTGTTCCACAGCCTCTCCCACATCGGGTGCGTGCTCAGCGTGACGGCCGTCGGCGCCACGGCCCGGCTCATCGACGGCTTCTCCGCCGACGACGTGCTGCGTGCGGTCGACGAGGACGAGGCCACCGTGCTGGCCGGTGTGCCGGCCATGTACCACCACCTGGTCACCGCCGCCCGGGAGACCGGCTTCCGTGCCCCGGCCCTGCGCGTCTGCCTGGTCGGCGGGGCGATCACCACCGGCGCGCTGCGGCGGGCGTTCGACGAGGTCTTCGACGCGCCGCTGCTCGACGCGTACGGCAGCACGGAGACCTGCGGCTCGATCGCCGTGACCCGGCCGGACCAGGCCCGGGTCGAGGGCTCCTGCGGGCGTGCGGTGCCCGGCGTCGAGGTACGCCTGGTCAGCCCGCAGACGGGTCTGGACGTGCCGACCGGCACCGAGGGGGAGGTCTGGGTCAGCGGCCCGAGCGTCATGCTCGGCTACCACGGCCTGCCGGAGGTCACCGCCGCCGCGCTGCGCGACGGCTGGTACCGCACCGGTGACCT
The DNA here is from genome assembly GCF_043197575.1 of Micromonospora sp. NPDC049051. NCBI lineage: Bacteria > Bacillati > Actinomycetota > Actinomycetes > Micromonosporales > Micromonosporaceae > Micromonospora > Micromonospora sp. NPDC049051. The sequence goes on along the minus strand of NZ_JBICTL010000017.1, from coordinate 18,539 downwards.
GGCCCGCCGCGACGCCGACGGCAACATCTTCGTCACCGGTCGCCACCAGGAGCTGATCATCCGGGGCGGCGAGAAGATCCACCCGGCCGAGGTGGAGGAGGCGCTGCGCGCGGTGCCCGGCGTCGCCGACGTGGCGGTGACCGGCCGGCCGCACGAGGTGCTCGGCGAGGTGCCGGTGGCGTTCGTGGTGCCCGGGCCGGAGGGCTTCGACCCCCGCGCCGGGTACGCGGCCTGCCGGGAGAAGCTCAGCTACCACAAGGTCCCCGAGGCGCTGTACGAGATCGGGCAGGTGCCCCGCACCGCCTCCGGCAAGGTCACCCGCCGGCTCCTGCTCGACGGGCCGGCCCGGCTGCGGGCCGTCAACGGCAGCCACCACGAGGCGCTGAGCCTGCTCGCCTGGCAGCCGCTGGACCTGGCCGCCGTACCGCCGGTCGAGGCGCCCGTCCCGACGGCCGCGCAGGCCGCCGTCGCGCCGGCCCGCCGCTGGGCGCTCGTCGGCGCCGAGAGCGAGCCGCTGCTGGAGCCGCTGCGCGCGGCGTCGCCGGGAGACCGGTTCCGCGCCCACCGGGACCTGGCCGCGCTGCGCGAGGCCCCGGACGTGCCCGACGTGACGGTGCTCCTGGCCGGGCCGGCCGACGCCGACGCGGCGGACCTCGCCGACCGGGTGCGCGGCTGGCTCGACGACGACCGGTTCGCCGGCACCCGGCTGATGCTGCTGACCGGCCCGGCCGGCGACGCGGCCACCGGCCCCGGCACGAGCGGTACCGGCAGTGCGGGCGACGCCTCCGCGCAAGACGCCACCGCGCAGGACGCCGCCGCAGGCGAGGCCACCGCAGGCGACGCCATCGCGCAGGACGCCGCCGGGTGGACCGGGCCCGATCCGATGGCCGGCGCCGTCTGGGCCGTCGGGCGCAGCCTGCTGGCGGCGTACCCGGACCGGATCGTGCTGGTCGACCACGACGCCGCGGACCGCTCGGTCGCCCTGCTGCCCGCCGTGGTGGACGCCGGCGCCGCGCAGGTCGCGCTGCGATCCGGGACGGCCCGGCACGCGGCTCTCGTACCCGCCCCGGCGGCCATGCCGGCCCGGCCGGTGACCGTGGCCGACCCGGACCGCCCGGTCCTGATCACCGGCGCCGACGGGCCGACCGGTGCCGCGCTGGCCCGGCACCTCGTCGCCGCGCACCGCGTCCGCCGGCTGCGGCTGCCGCACGCCGGCGTGACGCCCGCCCCGGGCCTGGTGGACCTGGTCGCCGAACTCGCCGCCGTCGGCGCCGAGGCTGTCGCGCTGCCCGCCGACCGGGCCGGCGACGAGCCGCTCGGCGCCGTCTTCCTCTGCCCCGGCGACGACGACCTGGCCGACGCCGGGGGCGTGGCCCGGCTGCTGGGCCTCGCCGCGACGCTGGACGCCGCGACCCGGCACCCGGGGGCCGCGTTCACCGTCCTCGCCCCGTCGGCCCTGCTGCTGGGCGCCGCGGGCCGGGAGCGGGCCGCCTCGGGCGTCGGCGCCCTGCACGCCCTGGCCGCCCGCCGTCGGGCCGCCGGCCACCCGGCCCGGCTCGTCGGCACGACCGCGCCCGCCGAGCGCGAGCCGTCGCCCTCGGCGGTGACCGGATCCGGAGCGGGAGCCGCACGCGCCGACCTCGCCGCGTTCGACGTGGCCCACGACGGCGACGACCTGGTCGTGCTCGCCCATCCGGCGGGCCACGCCGACGCCGCGCACCCCGCCTGGCGCGGACCCGTCGCGGAACCCCGCGACGCCGCCGACGACCGGGACGCCGCCGAGCTGCGCCGCCGACTGGCCGGCCTCACCACCGCCGAGGGAGACCGGCTCCTGCTCGACCTGGTCCGCACCGCCACCGCGCAGGTGGCCGGGCTGCCCGGCCCGGCCGCGGTCCGCCCCGGCCGGGCCTTCAAGGAACTCGGCTTCACCTCGGTCGCCGCGGTCGCGCTGCGCGACCGGTTGGCCCAGGCGACCGGGGTACGCCTCTCCGCCACGGCCGCGTTCGACCGGCCCAGCCCGGAGGCCCTCGCCCGACACCTCGCCGCCCGGCTGCGCGGCGCCGTTCCGCAGGCCGTTTCCACGGCGGACCGCTCGGCACAGCCGTCCACCGGGGACGATCCGGTGGTCGTCGTCGCCATGGCGTGCCGGCTCCCCGGCGGCGTCGGCTCCCCCGAGGAGCTGTGGGAGCTGGTCGACCAGGGTCGGGAAGGGCTCACGGAGTTCCCCACGGACCGGGGCTGGGACCTGGCCAACCTGTTCTCCGACGACCCCGACCGCCCCGGCACCTCGTACGCCCGGGTGGGCGGCTTCCTCACCGACGCCGCGGAGTTCGACGCCACCCTGTTCGCGATCAGCCCGCGCGAGGCGCTCGCCATGGACCCGCAGCAGCGGCTGCTGCTGGAGACGTCCTGGGAGCTGTTCGAGCGGGCCGGCATCGACCCCACCTCGCTGCGCGGCAGCGCCACGGGCGTCTTCACCGGCGTCATGCACCACGACTACGCCGCGAACCTGCGCCAGGCGCCGCCCGGCACCGAGGGCTACCTCGGCGTCGGCACCGCCGGCAGCGTCGTCTCCGGCCGGGTCGCGTACGCGTTGGGGCTGGAGGGGCCGGCGGTCACCGTCGACACGGCGTGCTCGTCGTCGCTGGTGGCGCTGCACCTGGCCGCCCAGGCGCTGCGCGCCGGGGACTGCTCGCTCGCCGTGGCCGGCGGCGTGGCGGTGATGGGCACCCCGCAGGCGTTCGTGGAGTTCAGCCGGCAGCGTGGGCTCGCCCCGGACGGCCGGTGCAAGGCGTTCGCCGACGGGGCCGACGGCACCGGCTGGTCCGAGGGCGTCGCCGTGCTGCTGCTGGAACGGCTCTCCGACGCCCACCGGCACGGGCACCCCGTCCTCGCCGTGCTGCGCGGCTCCGCCGTCAACTCCGACGGCGCGTCCAACGGGCTGACCGCCCCGAACGGGCCCGCCCAGGAGCGGGTCATCCGGCGGGCGCTGGACGCGGCCGGGCTCTCCACCGCCGACGTGGACGTCGTCGAGGCGCACGGCACCGGCACGTCGCTCGGCGACCCGATCGAGGCGCAGGCGCTGCTCGCCACGTACGGGGTGGGCCGCGGCGACGCCGAGCCGCTGCGGCTGGGCTCGCTGAAGTCCAACCTCGGCCACACCCAGGCCGCCGCCGGGGCCGCCGGGGTGATCAAGATGGTGCTCGCGATGCGGCACGGCAGGCTGCCCCGCACCCTGCACGTCGACGCCCCGACGTCCGAGGTGGACTGGTCCGCCGGCGCGGTCGAGGTGCTCGCCGAGGCCCGCCCGTGGCCCGACGTACGCCGACCCCGCCGGGCCGGCGTCTCGTCGTTCGGCATCAGCGGCACCAACGCCCACGTCATCGTCGAGGCGCCCGCCGACCCGCCGACCGAGCCGGCGGACGCCGACCGGCAGTCGCCGTCCGGCACCGTCGGAGCGCAGCCGTCGCCCGAGGCCGCCGCCAGTCGGCCACCCGTACCGTGGCTGCTCGCGGCGGCCACCGGCGAGGCCCTGCGGGACCAGGCGGCCCGCCTGTTGGCCTGGCTCGACGGGCCGGGGGCGGACACCGACCCGGCCGACGTCGGGCACGCCCTCGCCACCACCCGCGCCGCCCTCGAACACCGGGCGGTGGTGCTGGTCGGCGACCGGGACAGCGCCCGGACGGGGCTCGGCGCGCTGACCCGCAGCGACCCGGACCCGGACCTGCCGACCGTGCTGACCGGCCGGGTCGTCGACGGCCAACTCGGCCTGCTCTTCGGCGGGCAGGGCGGCCAGCGCGCCGGCATGGGCCGCGAGCTGCACGCGGCGTACCCCGTCTTCGCGGCCGCCTTCGACGCGGCCTGCGCCGAACTCGACCGCTGTCTCGCCGGCCACGCCCCGCTCCCCGTCGCGGACGTCGTCCTCGCGGCCGAGGGCACCGCGGCGGCCGAGCTGCTCGACGAGACCCTGTACACCCAGCCGGGGCTGTTCGCCTTCGAGGTGGCGCTGTACCGCCTCCTGGAGTCCTGGGGGGTACGTCCCGACGCGGTGCTCGGCCACTCCGTCGGCGAGCTGGCCGCCGCGCACGTGGCCGGGGTGTTCTCCCTCGCGGACGCGGCGGCGCTGGTCGCCGCCCGCGCCCGGCTGATGCAGCAGCTCCCCGCCGGGGGCGCGATGGTGGCCGTCGAGGCCGACGAGGCCGAGGTCGCCGCGCACCTGACCGACCGGGTGGGCCTCGCCGCCGTCAACGGCCCCACCAGCGTCGTCCTCTCCGGCGACACCGACGCGGTGCTGGCCGTCGCGGACACCCTGCGCGCGGCCGGGCGTCGGACCAGCCGGCTGCGGGTGTCGCACGCGTTCCACTCGCCGCGCATGGACCCGATGCTCGACGAGTTCCGCGCGGTCGCGGCCGGCCTCACGTACCGCACCCCGCACCTGCCCGTGGTGTCCAACCTGACCGGTCACCCCGTCGACCCGGCCCGGCTCTGCTCGCCCGAGCACTGGGTGGCGCACGTGCGGGGCACCGTCCGCTTCCACGACGGCGTACGGGCCCTGCACGGGCAGGGCGTCACCACCTTCCTGGAGATCGGCCCGGCCGGCGTACTCACCGCGATGGCCCAGGACTGCCTCGTCGCCGAGGCCGACGAACTGGCCTTCGTCCCCGCCGTACGCGGCACCGTCGGTGAGGTCGAGGCGCTGCTCGCCGCCGTGGCGCGGCTGCACGTGCGGGGCGTCGCCGTGGACCGTGCCGCCCTGGCCGGCCCCGGGCCGCACCGCCGCGTCGACCTGCCCACGTACGCCTTCCAGCGCCGGCACTACTGGCTGCCCGCCCCCACCGGCGCCGGCGGTCCCGTCGGCGTCGGGCTGGCCGACGCCGGGCACCCGCTGCTCGGCGGCCTGTTGGCGGTCGCCGGCACCGGGCAGGTGGTCTGCACCGGGCAGCTCTCCACGGCCACGCAGCCGTGGCTGGCCGCCCCCGGCGACGGCACGGCGCCGCTGCTGCCCGCCACCGCCCTGCTGGACATGCTCGCCCACCTCGGTGGACAGCTCGGCGCCCCGAGCGTGCGGCGGCTGCGCGTGCCCGAGCCGGTGCCGCTGCCCGCCGAGGCGACCATCGAGGTGCAGCTCAGGGCCGGCGCGCCGGACGAGCACGGGCACCGGGTGGCGCACTGCCACGTCCGGTCCGGCGAGGGGCAGCCCTGGCGCGAGGTCGCCGAGGCCGTGCTCGCACCCGTCGATCCGGAGAGCGGCCGGGGCGCCCCCACCCCCGTCTGGCCGCCCACCGGGGCCCGACCCGTGGACCTGAACGCCCCGCAGCACCAGGCGATGGCCGGAGAGCTGGCCCGGGCCGCGTGGGTCGCCGCCGACCGGCTCTTCGTCGACGTACGCCTGCCCGAGGACGCCCGCGACCCGGACGCCGAGCGGTACGGTGTGCACCCGCTGGTGCTGGAGGCGGCCCTGCGCCTGCTCCCGCTCGCCGACTTCGCGCCCGGCGACGACGCCCGGCCCGCCGCCCGGCTGCTGCCCACCGAGTGGGCGGGGGTGCGCCACCACGCCGTCGGGGCGCACGCGCTGCGCGTCTGCCTGGCCCCCGCCGGGGCGGACGCGGTGACGCTGAGTGCCGTCGACGACGCCGGCGTGCCCGTGCTCGACGTGGACCGCGTGGTGCTGCGGACCGTGGACCTGCCGTCCGCCGACGCGCCCACGCCGCCGGCCGCGCCCGCCGGGCTGTACGCCGTCGACTGGCTGCCCGCCGCGTTCCCGGCGACGCCGGCACCGGCCTGGACGCTCGCCGACGGCACGCCACCGGACGGGCCGCTGCCGCCGCTGCTGGTGCTGCGGGTCGGTGACGGCGAGCCGGGCCGGCCGGTGCCCGACCGGGCGCACGCCGTCGGCCTCGCCGTGCTCGGGGTGCTCCAGGACTGGCTGGCCGACCCCCGCGCCGAGACCACCCGCCTCGCCCTCGCCGTGCGCGACGGCGACCCGGTGCACGCCCCGGTGGCCGGGCTGGTCCGGGTCGCCCAGGCCGAGCAACCCGACCGCTTCCTCCTGCTCAACCTCGACGCCACCGACGACGCCACCGTCCGCGCGGCGCTGGCCGTCACGGCGGACGAACCCGAGGTGGCCGTCCGCGACGGGCGCGCGCTGCTGCCCCGGCTCCGCCCCGTCGAGCGGCCCCCGGCCGGTACGCCGCTCGCGGCCCTGGCCGGCGGCACCGTGCTGGTCACCGGCGGCACCGGCGGGATCGGCCGGCACGTCGCCACCCACCTCGCCACCGCGTACGGCGTCAGCGAACTGGTGCTGCTCAGCCGCGGCGGCCGGGCCGGTGCCTGGACGACCGCGCTGACCGACGCCGGCGTCACCGTCCGGGTGGTCGCGGCCGACGTCGCCGACCGGGTGGCGCTCGCCGAGGTGATCGCCCCGCTGGCCGACCGGCTCGTCGCCGTCGTGCACGCCGCCGGGGCCACCGACGACGCGCTGCTCACCGACCTCGACCCGACCCGCTGGGCACAGGCACTGCGGTCCAAGGTGCACGGCGCCTGGCACCTGCACGAGCTCACGGCCGGGCTCGACCTGGCCGCGTTCGTGCTCTTCTCCTCGGCCGCCGCCACCTTCGGCAGCCCCGGCCAGGGCAACTACGCGGCCGGCAACGCGTTCCTCGACGCGCTCGCCGCGCACCGCCGCGCCCGGGGCCTCCCCGCGAGCGCCCTGGCCTGGGGCCTGTGGGCCGCCGAGGACGGGATGGCCGGCCGGCTCAGCCCCGCCGACCTGGCCCGGCTCGCCCGCGGCGGCACCCGCCCCCTCGACACCGCCGCCGGACTCGCGCTGTTCGACGCCGCCCTGCACGTCGACCGGCCGGCGCTCGTGCCGATCGGGCTCGACCTGGCCGCCGTACGGACCTCCGGCGAGGTGCCCGCCCTGCTGCGGGCGCTGCTGCCCCCGCCGCCCCGCCGGGCCGTCAACGCCGTCTCCGCGCCCGCCTCCGCGAAGGGCTTCGCCGACCGGCTGGCCGAACTCGCCGAACCCGAGCGTGCCGACCTGCTGCTGGACCTCGTACGCACCCGGTGCGCCACCGTCGTCGGGCACACCGGCCCCGAGCAGGTCGAGCCGCGCCGCCCGTTCAAGGACCTCGGCTTCGACTCGCTGATGGCCGTGGAGCTGAGCAACCGGCTCACCGCCGTCACCGGCGTGCGGCTCGCCCCGCACGCCGTGTTCAACCACCCCACCCCCGAGCTGCTCGCCGCGCACCTGCACGCCCGGCTGCTCGGCACCGCCGCCACCGAGGTCACCGACGCGAGCACCGTCGCCCTGGACGAGCCGGTCGCCATCGTCGCGATGGCCTGCCGGTTCCCCGGCGGCATCGGCTCCCCGGAGGAGCTGTGGCGGCTGCTCGACGCGGGCGCCGACGTCATCGGCGACCTGCCGGACGACCGGGGCTGGCCGCTGGCCGACCTCTACGACCCGGTGCCCGGCACGTCCGGCCGGACGTACGTGCGCTCCGGCGGGTTCCTCACCGGCATCGCCGACTTCGACGCCGAGTTCTTCGGCATCAGCCCCCGCGAGGCCCTCGCCATGGATCCGCAGCACCGGCTGCTGCTGGAGACCTCCTGGGAGGCGCTGGAACGCGGTGGCATCGACCCGGCCACCCTGCGGGGCAGCCGCACCGGCGTCTTCGCCGGCACCCACGGGCAGGACTACGCCGACCGGGTGGCTCCCGGTGTCGTCTCCGACGACGGCGAGGTCACCGCCGACGAGGGGCACCTGCTCACCGGCACCGCCGGCAGCGTCCTCTCCGGCCGGGTCGCGTACGCGCTCGGGCTGGAGGGACCCGCCGTCACCGTGGACACCGCCTGCTCGGCGTCCCTGGTCGCGCTGCACCTGGCCGTCCAGGCGCTGCGCCAGGGCGACTGCGACCTGGCGCTGGCCGGTGGCGTGTCGGTGATGTCCACCCCGGCCGGGCTGACCGGCTTCAGCCGCCAGCGCGGTCTCGCCGCCGACGGGCGGTGCAAGGCGTTCGCCGAGGACGCCGACGGCTTCGGCATGTCCGAGGGCGTCGGGATGCTGGTGGTGGAGCGGCTCTCCGAGGCCCGGCGCCGGGGCCACCCCGTGCTGGCCGTCGTGCGCGGCTCGGCCGTGAACCAGGACGGCGCGTCCAACGGGCTGACCGCCCCGAACGGGCCGTCGCAGGAACGGGTCATCCGCGCCGCGCTGAGCGCCGCCGGGCTGACCGCCGCCGACGTCGACGTGGTGGAGGCGCACGGCACCGGCACGTCGCTCGGCGACCCCATCGAGGCGGAGGCGATCCTCGCCACGTACGGGCAGCGCCCGGCCGGCGCCGCGCCGGTGCTGCTCGGCTCGGTCAAGTCCAACCTCGGGCACACCCAGGCCGCGGCCGGCGTCGCCGGCGTGCTCAAGATGGTCCTCGCCATGCGGCACGGCCGGCTGCCCCGCACCCTGCACGCCGAGCGCCGCAGCTCGCGGGTCGACTGGGACTCGGGATCGGTGCAGCTGCTCACCGAGGCCCGCCCGTGGCCGTCGGCGGGCCGGCCGGCGCGCGCCGGCGTCTCGTCGTTCGGCATCAGCGGCACCAACGCCCACGTGATCGTCGAGTCGGTCGCCGATCCGGCGCCGGAGGCCGCGGCCGATCCCGAGCCGCCGCAGGCCCCCGCGCTGCCGTGGCTGCTGTCGGCGCGTACCCCGCAGGCGCTCGCCGGCCAGGCGCGCCGGCTGCGGGAGCACCTCGCCGGCCGGCCCGACCAGCGGCCCCTCGACGTGGCCTGGTCGCTGGCCACCAGCCGGAGCACCTTCGACTCCCGGGCGGTGCTGGTCGGCACGTCGGCCGACCGGTTCGCCGACGCCCTCGACGCGCTCGCCGAGGGCCGGCCCGACCCGGCGGTCACGCGGGGCGAGGCCCGGCCCGTCGGCCGGTGCGTCTTCGTCTTCCCCGGGCAGGGCTCCCAGTGGCTCGGCATGGGCCTGGACCTGCTCGACCAGGCCCCGGTGTTCGCCGAGCGGATGGCGGCCTGCGACGCGGCGCTGCGGCCGTACCTGGACTGGTCGCTGCTGGACGTGCTGCGGCAGGTGCCCGGCGCGCCCGGCCTCGACGAGGTCGACGTCGTGCAGCCCGCCCTGTTCGCGATGATGGTGTCGCTGGCCGAGCTGTGGCGCTCGTACGGTGTGCAGCCGGCCGCCGTGGTCGGCCACTCCCAGGGCGAGATCGCCGCCGCCTGCGTCGCCGGGGTGCTCTCCCTGCCCGACGCGGCCCGGGTGGTGGCGCTGCGCAGCCGGGCGCTGCGGGCCCTGGCCGGGCACGGGGCGATGGCCTCCGTCGCGCTGCCCGCCGACACGGTCCGCGACCGGATCGCCCGCTTCGGCGAGCGGATCTCGGTCGCCGCCGTGAACGGACCGGCCGCCGTCGTCGTCTCCGGCGAGCCGGAGGCGGTCGAGGAACTCCTCGCCGAACTGGCCGGCGAGCAGGCCCGGGTGCGACGCATCGCCGTCGACTACGCCTCCCACTCCGCGCAGGTGGAACGCATCCGCGACGAGCTGGCCGGGGTGCTGGCGGGCATCACCCCCGGCCCGGCGGCCGTGCCGCTGTTCTCCACCACCGACCTGCGCTGGCTCGACGGCGAGGAGATGGGGCCCGACTACTGGTACCGCAACCTGCGGCAGCCCGTCGAGCTGGAACGGGCGATCCGCGCGCTGGCCGCCGAGGGCCACGACACGTACGTCGAGTGCAGCCCCCATCCGGTGCTCACGGTCGGCGTCGAGGAGACCCTCGCCGACCACGGCGGCGATGCGGTGGTGGTCGGCTCGGTGCAACGCGACCAGGGCGGCCGGGAACGGTTCCTGCTCTCCCTGGCCCAGCTGCACGTGTGCGGGGTCGCGGTGGACTGGCGGCCCGCGTTGGCCGGCGGCCGGCGGGTCGACCTGCCCACGTACGCGTTCGCCCACCGCCGCTACTGGCCCCGGCCCCTCGCCGGCCCCGGCGACGTCGGCGCCGCCGGCCTGGACGCCGCCGACCATCCGCTGCTCGGTGCGTCGGTCGCGCTGGCCGAGACGAGGGGGCACCTGTTCACCGGACGGCTGTCGACCGACGCGCAGCCGTGGCTGGCCGACCACCGGGTCACCGACAGCGTGCTGCTGCCCGGCACCGGCCTGGTGGAGCTCTGCCTGCGCGTCGGCGACGAGATCGGCCACCCCGTCCTCGACGAACTGGTCATCGAGGCTCCGCTGACCCTGCCCGCCGACGGGGCGACCCAGGTGCAGGTGGCGGTCGGCCCGGGCGGCGAGGACGGACGCCGCCCGGTGACCGTGCACTCCCGGCCCGCCGACGCGCCCGCGGGGCAGCCGTGGACCCGGCACGCCAGCGCCACCCTCTCCGCCGACCAGCCCGCCGTGTCGCCGCAGCTCACCGCGTGGCCGCCGCGCGACGCCCGCCCCGTCGACCTGACCGGCTTCTACGCCGGCCTGGCAGCCGACGGCTACGCGTACGGGCCGGCGTTCCAGGGCCTGCGCGCGGTGTGGACCAGCGGTGACGAGGTCTACGCCGAGGTGGAGCTGCCGGCGGCCCAGCGGGTCGACGCCGGCCGGTACGGCCTGCACCCCGCCCTGTTCGACGCCGCCCTGCACGCCGCGCACTTCGGCGGTCTCGCCGGTGCCGGTGCCGGCCAGCTGCTGTTGCCGTTCGCCTGGAACGGCGTCAGCCTGCACGCCACCGGCGCGACCGCCCTGCGGGTACGGCTGACCCAGGTCGGGCCGCACGCCATCGCGTTGACCGTCGTCGACCCCACCGGCGCCCCGGTGGCCGAGGTGACCACCCTGACGATGCGCCCGATCTCCACCGCCGAGTTGGCCGTCACCGACGACCGCGCCACCCGCGACGCCCTGTTCCGCGTCGACTGGACGCCGCTGCCACCGGCCGAGGCGGCGACCCCGGTCGACGCCGTGGCCGTCGCCCCCGGCCTGGACGGGTTCCCGCTGCACCCCGGCCTGGACGGGCTCGCCGCCGCCGTCGACGCGGGACTGGCCCTGCCCGGGGCCGTGCTCGTGCCGCTCGACGCGCAACCCGCGCAGTCCACCCCCGGTGCGGCCCGGCACGCCGCCGTGCAGGCCCTCGACCTGGTCCGGCGCTGGCTCACCGAGCCCCGCTGGGCGGCGTCGCGGCTGCTGCTGGTGACCCGGGGCGCGGTGGCCGTGCACCACGCCGGCGAGGTGACCGACCCGGCCGCCGCGACGGCGTGGGGCCTGCTCCGCTCCGCCCAGTCGGAGAACCCGGACCAGGTGGTCGTCGTCGACGTCGACGGCGACGGGATCGGCCCCGACCAGGTCGCCGCGCTGCTGGCGGCGGCCGAGCCGCAGGCCGCGATCCGGGGCGGCGCGGCGTACGTGCCACGGCTGGCGCGGGCCGGCTCGGCGGGCGAGCTGACCGCCCCGCCCGCCGCCGCGTGGCGGCTGGACGCGCCGGTGCGGGGCAGCCTGGAGAACCTCACCCTGAGCCCGACCGACGCGGCCGAGGCCGTTCTCGGCCCCCGCGAGGTCCGGGTCCGCGTCCGTGCCGCCGGCCTCAACTTCCGCGACGTGCTCAACGCGCTCGGCCTCTACCCGGGCGACGCGGGGCCGCTCGGGGGCGAGGGCGCCGGCGAGGTCGTCGAGGTGGGCACCGAGGTGACCGACCTGCGGCCCGGCGACCGGGTGTTCGGGGTCTTCGTGGGCTGCTTCGGGCCCGTCGCGGTCACCGACCGCCGGTTGCTGGCCCCGATGCCGGCCAACTGGTCGTTCGTCGAGGCCGCCTCCGTGCCGGTGGTCTTCCTGACCGCGTACCACGGGCTGGTCAACCTGGCCGGGCTCACCCGGGGCGAGTCGGTGCTGGTGCACGCGGCGGCCGGCGGCGTCGGCATGGCCGCCGTGCAGCTCGCCCGCCACCTCGGGGCCGAGGTGTACGCCACCGCCAGCCCCGCCAAGTGGGACGCCCTGCGCGCGCTGGGTCTCGACGAGGAGCACCTGGCGTCCTCCCGGACCCTCGACTTCGAGACCCGCTTCACCGACGCCACCGGCGGCCGGGGCGTCGATGTCGTGCTGGACTCGCTGGCCCGCGAGTTCGTCGACGCCTCGCTGCGGCTGCTGCCGCGCGGCGGGCGGTTCATCGAGATGGGCAAGACCGACATCCGCGACGCCGCCCGCGTCGCCGCCGACCACCCGGGGGTGGCCTACACCGCCTTCGACCTGACCCTGGAGGACCCCGACGAGGTGCAGCGCATGCTCGTCGTGCTGCTGGGGCTCTTCGAACGGGGGACCCTCACCCCGCTGCCCACCCAGGTGTGGGACGTCCGCCAGGCGCCGGAGGCGTTCCGGCACGTCAGCCAGGCCCGGCACGTCGGCAAGGTGGTGCTCACCATGCCCCGGGCGTGGGACCCCGACGGCACGGTGCTGCTGACCGGCGGCACCGGGACCCTGGGCCGGCTGGTCGCCCGGCGGCTGGTCGAGACCCACGGCGTACGACGGCTGCTGCTGGTCAGCCGCCGCGGCGAGCAGGCTCCCGGGGCGGCCGAGGCGGTCGACGAACTACGCCGGCTGGGCGCCGAGGCCACGGTCGTGGCGGCCGACGTGTCCGACCGGGACAACCTCGCCGGGGTGCTGGCGGCGGTGCCGGAGCGGCACCCGCTGACCGCGGTCGTGCACCTCGCCGGGGTGCTCGACGACGGGGTGGTCACCGCCCTGACCCCGCAGCGCGTCGACACGGTCTTCGCGCCGAAGCTCGACGCCGCGTGGCACCTGCACGAGCTCACCCGGCACCTCGACCTTGCCGGGTTCGTGCTCTTCTCCTCCGGCGCCGGCGTCTTCGGCGTGCCCGGTCAGGCCAACTACGCGGCGGCCAACGCGTTCCTCGACGCGCTCGCGCTGGCCCGCCGGGCCGAAGGGCTGCCGGGCCGGTCGTTCGCCTGGGGGCTGTGGGAGCAGGCCAGCGAGATGACCGCCAAGCTGGACCGCTCCGACCCCCGGATCACCGCCCGCGACGGGCAGCTCGCGATCCCGTCGGAGCTGGGGATGGCCCTGTTCGACGCGGGCCTGCGGCTGGCCGAGCCGGTCCTGGTGCCGACCAGGATCGACGTCGCCGCGCTCGGCGAGCGGGTCGAGCGGCCCCCGGCCCTGCTGCGCGGGCTGCTGCGCCGGGAGCGGCCGACCGCGCGGGCGGCCGCCCCGACCGCCGGCGGGCGTACCCTCGCCGACGAGTTGGCGGCGCTGGACGGGCCGGAGCGCCACAACCTGGTGGTCGACCTGGTACGCGAGCAGGCGGCGAGCGTGCTCGGGCACGGCAGCCGCGCGGCGGTGGCCCCGGGCCGGGCGTTCAGCCAGATCGGCTTCGACTCGCTGACCGCCGTCGAGCTGCGTAACCGGCTGACCACGGCCACCGGCCTGCGCCTGCCGGCCACGCTGATCTTCGACTACCCGGACCCGAACGAGCTGGCCACGTACCTGGTGTCCCAGCTGGCGCCGGACACCGGCCCGCCGGTGCCGCCGGTCCTCGCGGACCTGGAGAACCTGGAGCGTTCGCTGACCGAGGCCAGCGTCGAGGCGGAGCTGCACGAGCAGATCGGGTCCCGGCTGGAGGTGCTGATCGCCAAGTGGCGGACGATGCGCGCCGGTTCGGGCGGCGATCCCGATCCCGACCTCGACCTCGAACTGGCCAGCGACGACGACCTGTTCGACCTCATCGACTCCGAACTCGGTCTCTGATGGCCGTCCGGCCGCCCCGCGCGGCGCGAGCCGTCCCCGCCCACACCGTGTCCGACCGACTCCCGAGGAACCGATACCGATGCTGATGACCGACGTCCTGATCGTGGGCTACGGCCCCGTCGGTGAGATGCTCACGATCCTGCTGGCGCAGCGGGGGCTCACCGTCACGGCGGTCGAGCGCTGGGCCACCCCGTACAACTTCCCCCGCGCGGTGTCGTACGACGGGGAGGCGAGCCGCATCCTGGCCGCCGCCGGCGTCGCCGACCGCCTCGGCCCGGTGGTGGAGTCGTCGGGCGAGTACACCTTCAAGAACGGCTTCGGCCGGACCCTGCTGCACGTCAAGGTCACCGGCGACGGCCCGATGGGCTGGCCCGACTCGGTCTCCTTCTACCAGCCCGGCCTGGAGGCGCTGCTCGCCGAGCGGGGAGCGGAGCTGCCGGGCGTCACGGTGCTGCGCCCGTACCAGGTGACGGGCCTGGTCGAGCACGACGACCGGGTCGAGGTGACCATCGCCGGGCCGGACGGCGAGGAGGTCCGCGCGGCCCGCTGGGTCGTCGGCTGCGACGGGGCCAACAGCTTCGTCCGGGAGCACCTGGGCGGCGGCGTCACCGACCTCGGCTTCACGCACGACTGGCTGGTCTGCGACGTGGTGCCGCACGAGGCCCGCGAGTTCAAGCCGAACAACCTCCAGGTCTGCGACCCGGCGCGCCCCCGCACGGCCGTGTCGGCCGGCCCGGGGCACCGGCGGTGGGAGTTCATGCGGGTGCCGGGGGAGAGCCGGGAGGAGTTCGAGAGCCTCGAGAGCGTGTGGCGGCTGCTCGGCCTGTTCGACATCACCCCCGACAACGCGACCCTGGAGCGGTACGGGGTCTACACCACCCAGGCCTGCTCGGCCGAGCGCTGGCGCTCGGGGCGGATCATGATCGCCGGCGACGCGGCGCACGTGATGCCGCCGTTCATGGGGCAGGGGATGAGCTCGGGCTTCCGCGACGCCCTCAACCTCGCCTGGAAGCTCGACCTGGTGCACCGCGGCCTCGCCGACGAGGCGCTGCTGGACACCTACCAGGAGGAGCGCTGCGCGCACGTGCAGCACGCCATCCGGATGTCCATGGACTCGGGCACGGTGATCTGCGAGACCGACCGCGCCGCCGCGGCCGGCCGCGACGCCGCCATGCTCGCCGAGTTGCGCCGGCGTACCGCCCGCCCGCGCACCCGGTCCCTGTTGGAGCCTCTGGCCGGCGGGGTCCTGCACGGCCGCGAGAACGGGGCCGGCGTGCCGATGCCGCAGGGCCGCGTCGAGGTCGACGGCCGCACCGGGCTCTTCGACGACGTCGTCGGCACCGGCTTCGCCCTACTCTGCGCCGAGGACCCCGACGACCTGCTCGACGCCGACGCCCGGGCTGTCCTGGACTCGCTCGGCGCCCGGGTCGTCCGGATCGTTCCCGCCGGCGCGCCCGCCCCCGTACCGGGCGCCGCGCCGACCGCCTTCGACCTCGACGACGTGTACCTGCCCCACCTCAAGCAGTACGACGCGGTGGCGGTGCTCGTCCGGCCCGACTTCTACGTCTTCGGCACCGCCGCTGACCCGGCCGCTGTGCCCGCGCTCGTCGAGGACCTGCGCCAGCAGGTCCGGCGCGGCTGATCGGCATCCACCCACCGGAAGGAACCGACATGTTCGAGAACCTGAAGATCGCCGGCCGGGCGATCCGCACGGTCTTCACCGCCGACCCCATCACCCGGGTCCGGCGCTTCTACGAGATCCAGTCGCCCGACGTCGAGTTCGCGGCCCGCCGTACCCACTACATGAACGTGGGCTACTGGTCCGACGGGGTCACCGACATCGACACGGCCGCCGAGGCACTGGCCGACAAGCTCGCCGACGCCGCCGGGCTCAAGCCGGACGACACCGTCCTCGACGTCGGCTTCGGCTACGCGGACCAGGACTTCAAGTGGCTGCGCGAGCGCCAGGTCGCCAAGGTGTACGGCCTGAACATCACCCCGCACCACGTCGAGGCGGCGCAGCGTCGGGCACAGGAGGAGGGGCTCGCGGACCGGACCGACTTCCGGCTGGGCAGCGCCACCGAACTGCCCTTCGAGGACAACACCTTCGACCGGGTCGTCGCCCTGGAGTCGGCCTTCCACTTCTACCCGCGCAGCGCGTTCTTCGCCGAGGCGCTGCGGGTGCTGCGCCCGGGCGGTGTGCTCGCCACGGCCGACATCATCCCGGTCAGCGGCGACGTCGTCCGCGCGGCCATCCAGTCCGGCCCGCTGAGCTTCGTCAAGTTCAGCATCCCGAAGGAGAACTGGCACGACCGGGACACCTACCGGCAGGAGCTGGTCGAGGCGGGCTTCGCCAACCCGGAGGTGCACTCGATCAAGGAGCAGACCTGGGAGGGTTGGCGGGCGTACATGGCCGGGCGGACCAACGACCCCGAGTTCCGTGCCGTCGTCAAGCCCGCCGTACGCAAGAGCATGGCGGCGCACTGGAAGAACCAGGACCTGATGAAGCGGGAGCTGGCGCAGCTCGACTACGTGATCGCGGTCGGCCACAAGCGCTGACTCCGCGCACGGACGAGGGGCCCGCCGACCGGTGGTGACACCGGTGGACGGGCCCCTCGTCTGGTGGGATCAGATCGCCGGCGCACCGCTCAGGGCCGTCGAGATGGTCCGCAGGACCGCCGGCTGGTGCTCGGCCAGGAAGAAGTGCCCGCCCGGGTAGACCTTGATGTCGAACGCCCCCGTGGTGTGGGTCGACCAGGCCCGGGCCTCCTCGACCGTCGTCTTCGGGTCGTCGTCGCCCGTGAAGACGGTGATCGGGCAGCTCAGCGGCGGACCCGGCCGGTAGGTGTAGGTCTCGGCGGCCCGGTAGTCGCTGCGGATGGCCGGTAGCGCGGCGCGCAGCATCTCCGGGTCCCCGAGGACTGCGGAGTTGGTGCCGCTCAGCTTCCGGACGTCGGCCAGCAGCCCCTCGTCGTCGAGCAGGTGCACCGTCTCGTGCCGCTCCTGCGACGGCGCGCGGCGCCCGGACGCGAACAGGTGCGCGGCCCTGCCGCCGTCCTGCTCGATGAGCCGGGCGAGTTCGAAGCCGACGCTGGCCCCCATGCTGTGCCCGAAGATGGCCACTGGCTCGTCCAGCCAGGGCCGCAGCACGGTGAAGACCTCGCGCGCGAGCTGGTGGATGTCACCGATGCACTTCTCGTGGCGCCGGTCCTGCCGGCCCGGGTACTGGATCGACAGCACCTCCACGGCGGGGGAGAGGCTGCGGGAGACGGGGAAGTAGAAGCTGGCCGACCCGCCGGCGTGGGGCAGGCACACCAACCGCCTCGCGCCGCCCGGGGCGGGGTGGAAGCGTCGCACCCACAAGCCGTTGTCGGTATCTGGCGTCGTCATCCTTGGCGGTCCTTCCGGCGACTGCGGTTCCCGACCGGATCGGCGCAGACCCGGTCGAGGCGACGCTAGTGCGGCGGCCCGGGACCGGACACCCCTAGCTGGCCCGTTGCCTGGTTAGGGGTTGTCCGCGCTCGCGCGTACCCAATAACTTCTCCCCGCAGATGGGGATCCTCGTGGCTATCGGCCGAGCGTGCCGAACGACAGATACAGGTGTCGCCTGAGACTTCTGCGCATTCGTACCGTCGCTTACGTCGAGTCTCCGCCGTGCATCGCGATGGGCTGGGTTGATGGACACCGAAGAGAAGCTCCGGGAGTACCTGAAGAGAGTCACCGCCGACCTGCGGCGGACCCGGCAACGGCTCCGGGACGTCGAGGCCGAGGCGCAGCAGCCCATCGCGATCGTCGGCACCGGCTGCCGGTTCCCGGGCGGGGTACGCACGGCCGAGGAGCTGTGGGACCTCGTCGCGGCCGGCGGTGACGCGATCGCCTCCTTCCCCACCGACCGTGGCTGGGACCTCGACGCGCTCTACGACCCCGAGCGGTCCCGACCGGGCACCTCCTCGGTCCGCGAGGGCGGATTCGTGCCCGACGCCGCCGAGTTCGACCCCCGGCTGTTCGGGGTCTCGCCGCGCGAGGCCCTCGCCATGGACCCGCAGCAGCGCCTGCTGCTGGAAACCTCGTGGGAGGCTGTCGAGTCGGCGGGCATCGACCCCACCAGCCTGAAGGGCGCCCGGGTCGGGGTTTTCGCCGGCATGACCCACAGCGGGTACGCCCATCCGCCGGAGACCCCGCCGGCGGGCGTGGAGGACTATCTCGGTCTCGGCAACGCCGGCAGCATCGCCTCGGGCCGGGTGGCGTACTCGTTCGGTTTCGAGGGGCCGGCGGTGACGGTGGACACGGCGTGTTCGTCGTCGCTGGTGGCGCTGCACCTGGCGGTGCAGGCGTTGCGGTCCGGCGAGTGTGATCTGGCGCTGGCCGGTGGCGTGACGGTGATGCCGACCCCGGCGGTGTTCGTCGACTTCACCCGGCAGGGCAACCTGTCCCCGGTGGCCCGGTGCCGGGCGTTCGCCGACGCGGCGGACGGCACCGCGCTCGCCGAGGGCGTCGGCGTGCTGCTGGTGCAGCGGTTGTCGGATGCGCGGCGTGAGGGCCGGCGGGTTCTGGCGGTGGTGCGGGGTTCGGCGGTGAACCAGGACGGTGCGTCGAATGGGTTGACGGCGCCGAACGGTCCGTCGCAGCAGCGGGTGATTCGGCAGGCGCTCGCGAACGCCGGGTTGGGCGTGGCGGACGTGGACGTGGTGGAGGCGCACGGTACGGGTACGACGCTGGGTGACCCGATCGAGGCGCAGGCGCTGCTGGCGACGTACGGGCAGGGTCGGGATGTGCCGTTGTTGCTGGGGTCGGTGAAGTC
>NZ_JBICTL010000016.1:0-60152 GCF_043197575.1 Micromonospora sp. NPDC049051 | reverse complement strand
GCTTATCAAGCACCCTGTTGAGTTCTCAAAGAACAACCACACACCGCCCAGAAACCCCACACCGTGGAGCCCCCGACCCGGGGCATTTCGTTCACTGCCCCGCCGCTCTCGCGGCCGGGCACTTTTACTACGTTACCTCACCGTCTCTGCCGTGTCAAACCGTTTGTGCCGGTCTGTCGTGCTTCGTACGGGTTGGCACCGATGAGCGCGCGCAGCGGCGTACCGCTGTACTTGATCATCGGATTTGGCAGACCGGCCGCTCTGCGGTCTCCCGCGAGCTCGCCCGGTTCCCTGCCGGCCGTGAACCTTACCCGGTCGGTCCCGCTGCGCCAAATCCGCCTCGCGGCACATCTGGCGAGCCCCGCCCGGGGGCCGCGTCGTCCAGGATGTCGACCCTGTCCGACCCGGCGCCAGTCCGGCCCGGAGCTTCAGGACTTTCGTCCCGTTTGCCCCGTTCCGCGCTGGCAGAGAGAAAGTTACGCGTCTGCGGGTTTGAACGTCAAATCCGGGGGTAGCGTCCCGGGTCACATCATTCCCGGTCGGCTATCTTGCCTGCTCAGCGCGCCTGCCTCAGCTGGCCTGGTCCGCGCCCGGCAGCTGGCGACGGCGGGCCGCCCGCCAGCCCCGGACGCCAAGCACGCCGACGGTGGTGCCGATGACCAGGGACGCCGCGATCAGCAGGGCGTGGATCCAGAGGAAACCGGTGGCCGGAAACTCGCCCACCGTGCCGGTGGCCCAGGACCGCGGGTCCTTCCAGATGGCGATGGCGAACCTCGGCCAGATCACCCAGGTCCAGATTCCCACCCCGGCGAGGAAGAGCGCCCAGCCGCGCGACAGCACCATGGCTGCCGAGTATGCCAGCGCGATCCGTTCGGGAGGTCCGCATCATCGCGGGCCTCCCGAACCGCTTCGTCAGAGTCAGAAGCAGGTGCCGATGCCGCCGATCGCGGGGTTCGCCCGGTCGTGGTAGTGGATCGTGCCGTTCTGGTCGGCCATGAACCCGCCCCAGATGACGCAACCGCCCTTGACGTACGCCCGGGTTGGCCCGGCCGCCCAGAGCCTGTCGCCGTCGTCTGCCTGGGTGGGCAGGTGCTGGGCGGCGAGGTAGACCTGGGTGCGGGTCAGCGTGCCCAGATAGGCGGACTTGACGGTGACGGTGCAGCCGTAGCCGAGCAGCGGGTTGTGCAACAGGTAGACGGTGCCGAGCCGTACGCCGGTCTCCGCGTGCCGGATCGGGTCCTGGTCCAGGGCCACGTAGCCCAGCCCGCAGAGCGACTGCGGCGTGACCGGGTTGACGACGACCGCCTGCGCGCCGGCCCCGGCCCCGGCGACGAGTCCGAGCGCGACGGCGAGCACGACCCCGAGTCGGCGAATGGTGCGGTACATCCATGTCCCCTTTTTCCCTGTCGGTCGGTTGCGGGCCCAGAATGGCCGGCTCCCGATGACGGAGCGAATGTGCCGGGTGGACAATCCGCATCCGCGCCGAATGTGTGGCGCCCATTTTCCGTCGCCCCGACCTGCGGCGCAGCCGTCCCGTTCATCGACGGGCGACGAATATGACGTACTTCGCACGATGACATTTCAGTGAACCGATAATTGCGATGCTGTTTCCCCCGGGTGTGGGTGGGGCACTGGATACCGGGACCGCCGCAGACCGTCATCGGAGGTGACCGTGCAGCCATCCACGTTCAATCCCTGGGACTGGCGTGACCCGTCCGCCCTCGCCGGCGGGTACTCCGGGGCCAACCCCGGCTCCGCACCCCCGGACGGGCCGGAGCCCGGCAGCGACGGACCGGACGCCCCCGGCCCCGGCACCCCGCTCGACCTGGTCGGCTACCAGGTGGAGGCCACCGACGGGCGGATCGGCTCGGTCGACGAGGCCAACGACGACACCGACGCCCGCTGGCTGGTGGTGGACACCGGCCCGTGGATCTTCCGCCGCAAGGTCCTGCTGCCCGCCGGCACCGTGACGCGGGTGGACCACCTGGACCGCGCGGTGCACGTGGACCGTGCCCGTGAGCAGGTCAAGGAGTCCCCGGCCTTCGACCCGGACGCGTACGGCGAGCCCGGCTACCGGGAGCAGGTCGGCGACTACTACCGGGAGACCTACCGGCAGGGCTGAGCGCGGGCACGGGAAGCGGTCGGACCGGTTACGGTGGGGGCATGGTCCGGCCGATCAGCTACGCGCCGGAGGCCGTCGACCGGATCGACGGCCTCCCGCTCGGCGTCGTGACCATCTCTCCGACCCGCTCCGGTGACGGCCGCGAGCGGATGATCGACGTACTTCGTGCCGGTGGACTGCGGTTCCGCGACGGCGCGCGATGGCGTTCGACTCACTGAGTCGACCCTGACCGACCCCGGAAGACACCCGTGGTCGGCGCGCGCCCGCGCACATCTCGTCCACCAGGCACGAAAGGCGTACCACCATGTCCGTTGCACGGATGCTCACCGGGGACCGCCCCACCGGGCGGCTGCACCTCGGCCACTACGTCGGCAGCATCGCCAACCGCGTACGGCTGCACCAGCGCTACGAGAGCTTCTTCATCATCGCCGACCTGCACATGCTCACCACGCGGAACACCCGCGAGGACATCGAGCGGGTCGCGGGCAACGCCCGGGAGATGATCACCGACATCCTGGCCGCCGGCGTCGATCCGGCGCGTGCCACCTTCTACCTCCAGTCGGCCATCCCGGAGGTCGGCGACCTGAACACCCTCTTCCAGAACCTGGTCACGGTGCCCCGGCTGGAACGCGTGCCCTCGCTCAAGGACATGGCCCGCGACGCCGGCAAGGAGGAGATGCCGTACGGCCTGCTCGGGTACCCCGTGCTCCAGGCCGCCGACATCCTCTGCGTGAAGGGGCAGGTCGTCCCGGTCGGCAAGGACAACGCGGCGCACGTGGAGGTGACCCGGGAGATCGCCCGGCGCTTCAACCACCTCTACGGAGAGGTGTTCCCCGTGCCGGAGATGATCGCGTCCGACACGCCGACCCTGGTCGGCACGGACGGCCAAGCGAAGATGAGCAAGAGCCTGGGCAACGCGATCGCGCTCTCCGCCGACCCGGCGACGGTGCGTCGCGCGGTGCTGGGCATGTTCACCGACCCCAACCGGATCCGCGCCGACGTACCCGGCACCGTCGAGGGGAACCCGGTCTTCGCGTACCACGACGTCTTCAACCCCGACCGGGCGCAGGTCGACGACCTCAAGGAGCGTTTCCGGGCCGGGCGGGTCGGCGACGTGGAGGTGAAGGAGAAACTGGTCGTCGCGCTCAACCGGTTCCTGGACCCGATCCGGGAACGCCGGGCCCGGATCGAGGCCGAGCCCGGGCTGGTCGACCAGCTGATCTTCGAGGGCACGGAACGGACCCGCCACGAGGTGCGGCAGACGCTCGTCGAGGTCCGCCGGGCGATGGGCCTGACCAGCGCGTACACGCAGGTGCGTCGCCGGGCCGAGCGGCACCGCAAGGCCACCGCCACGCCGGCCTGAGCGGGCGTACGACCGGAGTGGACGCCGCGGGAGGCGGGCCGCGTGATGGCGTCGGAGGCCGCCCGACGCGGCCCTGCCCCACCCCAATCACCTGGCGGGCCCCGGGCACATGTCGCTAGTTTCTCGGGTGTCCCATCGTCGTCGATCGGGGAGTCGGCCGCGTGTCGCACATCGAGAAGATCACCGGGGAACTGCGCGCGTTGGCGACCGGCGTCGACAGGGCGCAGGCCCTGGCGTCCGCCGCCGACAGCCAGGCGCAGGAGGTGGCCCTGCGCGCGGCCGGCGCCGGCTTCGCCGCCGTGGCGGCGGGGCTGACGCGCGTACGCGACGGCATCTCGACCATCCGCGGCAGCCTGGGCAGCCTCGCGACCACCATCGGCGAGGCCACGAAGACCACCGCGGCCGTCCCGCAGGAAGCCAGCCCGCACGAGACAATCACCGGCCTGGCACCCGTGCAGAACGCGTGCGACGGCATCCGCGACAACGCCGCCGCCACCATCACCCAGGTACGCCAGACACGACAGCTCGTCACCACCGTCCTGCACGGCGGCCAACCCGGCCCTCTCGTGCAGTCCCTGGAGAGCATCACGCAGGTCCTGACGGCGGTCGCCCAACGCACCGCCGGCGCCCAGCAGGCGGTCGAGACGGCGATCGCCGAGGCCCGACAGCTGGGGTCGGCGGGAAACTGAGCGGGGCTGGCGGCGACACACCGACCAGCCCCGGCACCGCAGCACCCGCCCCCACCACCTCCTCGGGGGACACCGCCGACACCACCGGCCACGATCCCGGGGACGCGGAGTCCACACATGACCCCACGGGCGGCCACGCGCCCTGGACCAGGCCGGCGACCGGACCTCCCGGCGACACACCGACCGGACCACGCACCCGGATCGCCCGCAAGGAGAGGCCGACGGAACGCCGCAGCCTGGAACTGGAGAACGAGACCGCCGACACGCTCGCCTACAAGGGCTACCGGGTGCACCAGAACCCCACGAAGCAGGAAGTCGCGACGGCCAAGCTGAACGCCGGTGACGTCGTCGACCCGGAAAGGTCGCCGGATTACGTCATCGAAGGACTCGTCTTCGATTGCTACGCTCCCGGTCCCACCACCTCGGTCCGCGCCATCGGCAGCGCGGTCACCAGGAAGGTCGCGG
The DNA here is from genome assembly GCF_043197575.1 of Micromonospora sp. NPDC049051. Lineage (NCBI taxonomy): Bacteria > Bacillati > Actinomycetota > Actinomycetes > Micromonosporales > Micromonosporaceae > Micromonospora > Micromonospora sp. NPDC049051. Next base: position 55,513 of record NZ_JBICTL010000016.1, on the reverse strand, counting down.
ACGCCCAGACGCAGCGCGTGGTGGTGAATCTCCAGGACTGGAGGGGAGACCTCGCCGCCCTGCGGAAACAGTTCGACGACTGGCCCGTGCCGGCGTTGAAGGAACTGGTGGTAGTCACACGGAACGGCACGTTCGTTGAGATCGTCCGGCGGGACTGAGGAGACCGAACAATGTCCATCACCTACCGACTGACGCTCGCTGGCGACGTCCCACTGGAACTGGTGGCCGGACTCGTCGCCCCAGGTGCCGCCGAGACACCGACGCCGGCCGGCAACCGCCTGCTCAGCGCCAATCTGAACGACGAGAGCGGATTCGTCGTCAGCATCACGTCGGGCAGACACGGCTACTACGAGGCGGAGGCGGACGGGGCTGTGTGGGCGTGGGAGCCGGAGGCCTACGTCGACATCGGCTTCCACATGCGCAAGGACACGCTGACCGAGAAGGGCAGGCCGCACATGCTGCGGGCCGTGGGTCGGGTGCTGGCCGACCGGTCCGAGGACGCGGCGCTGGTGCTCAACGACAACTGGCTGATGCTCACCCGGGTCGACGGCGTGATCCGCCGGCACAACGAGGCCGACTGGTACGACGAGGCGTACGACGGCTTCCTGCCACGCTGACCACCGCCCGGCGGCCTCGGATCCCCGTGGCACGGGCGCGGCCGTCCTACCATTCGGTCGTGGCGAACTTCGATGTCCGGTCAGCGGTCGCGACGGTCTGGCAGCGGCAGGCCGCCTGGTCCTGGGCGTCCGGCGAGGCCAAGCGCGCGATCATCCGTGCGCGCCTGACCGTCGCCGCGCTCACCGTGGGAGCCGCCGTGTGCGGCACCCTCGCCGACCAGCTCGGGCACGCCCACCCCGGCGTGGGGCGGGCGCTCGCGATCGTCGCGGCGGCGGCGCTGCTCGTGGTGCCGCTGGCCGCCCGGTGGTCCTCCCGCGACGCCGTGCACGCGTGGACCCGGCTCCGCTCGGTCTCCGAGGCGCTGAAGGCGGACACCTACCGCTACCTGGCCGGGGTCGCTCCCTTCGCTGGCGCGGACCGGGACGCCGTGCTGCTCGGCCGGTTCGACGCGCTCATGGACGACGCCGGTGACCTGGTCGGCCGCACCCTGGACGCGCCACCGGTCGCCCGGCAGCTGCCGGCGGTCTCCGACGTGCCCACGTACCTGACGGAACGGGTGCAACGGCAGATCGACGGGTACTACCTGCCGGCGTCCCGCCGGATGGCCCGCGCGGCGAGGCGGGTCCGGTACGCGGCGACGGGGCTCACGATCGTCGCCGCGCTGGTCTCCGCGACGGTCGGGGTGCTCGGCGACAACTTCGGGCTGACCGCCTGGATCGGTGTCGCGGCGGCCGTGACCACGGCACTGGTCGGCTACGGCTCGGCCCAGCAGTACGAGCACCACCAGATCGAGTACGCCCGCACCGCCGACCAGCTGACCCGGCTGCGTACCACCCGCGAGGCCGGGCTGGGCTGGGCCGACGACGACGCGTTCGTCGCCGAGGCGGAGCGGATCATCTCGCTGTCCAACGAGGGCTGGATGGCGAGAGTCGTCGAGCAGGATGGCGCTGCGCAGCCGTGACATCACACGTTGTGCCATATAGCATCGTCGATAGTCGCCGTTGACCGTCGCGTGGGCGGCCGTCCGTCCACTCCCGACTCCATCTGGGGGAACCGACGTGGATCGCACCGTACGCCAGCCCGATCCGACTCCGCCGCCACTGGACGACCTCCGGCGCACCCCGCTCGGCCGGATCCCGCTCGACCGGGCCCGCTCCGTCGCCCGCGTGACCAGCCGCAGGGAGGATCGCCCGGCCCGTGTCGATGTCGCGGCCTTCATCTCTGCGATCTGAGCCAGCCGGGCCGGACAGCCGGCCGCCAGCTCAGGTCGCCCCGCTGACCCAGTACGTGCTCAAGCTGGTCAGCCGCTGCGACCTCGCCTGCGACCACTGCTACGTCTACGAACATCCCGACCAGTCCTGGCGGCGCCAGCCCCGGATGATGTCCCCCGCCACCGTGCGGGCCGCCGCGGAGCGGATCGCGGAGCACGCGGCGGCGCACCGACTCGACGTCGTACGGGTGGTCCTGCACGGCGGTGAGCCCCTGCTCGCCGGCGCCGCCCGGCTCGACGCCACCGCCGCCACCCTGCGGCGCGTCATCGGCCCGGTGGCCCGCCTCGACCTGCGGATGCAGTCCAACGGCGTGCTGCTCACACCGACGATCTGCGACGTGCTGGTCGCCCACGACGTCAAGGTGGGGATCTCGCTCGACGGCGACCGCGCCGCCAACGACCGGCACCGCCGCCACGCCAACGGGGCGAGCAGCCACCACCAGGTACTGCGGGCACTGTCACTGCTGCGCAGCCCCGCCTACCGCACCAGCTACGCGGGCATCCTCTGCACCGTCGACCTCGCCAACGACCCGATCCGCGTCTACGAGGCGCTGCTGGCCGAGGAGCCGCCGCACATCGACTTCCTGCTGCCCCACGCCAACTGGGACAGCCCGCCCGGCCGGCCCGACGGCCACCCCACGCCGTACGCCGACTGGCTGCTGGCCGTCCACGAGCGCTGGCTGGCCGACGGGCGCCCGGTGCCGATCCGCCTGTTGGAGTCCCTGCTCGCCAGCGCGTCCGGGCACGGCAGCCGCAGCGAGGCGGTCGGGCTCGGCCCGGCGGACCTGGTCGTCGTCGAGACCGACGGCAGCTTCGAGCAGGTCGACACGCTCAAGTCCGCCTTCGACGGCGCCGCCGCCACCGGCCTGGACGTCTTCCGCCACCGGGTGGACGACGCCGCGGCCCACCCGGGGATCGCCGTACGACAGACCGGGCTCGCCGGCCTCTGCGACGCCTGCCGCGCGTGCCCGGTGGTCGGGCACTGCGGCGGCGGGCTCTACACCCACCGTTACCGTGCCCGCAACGGCTTCGACAACCCGTCCGTCTACTGTCCGGACCTGCTGAAGCTCGTCCGGGTGGTGACGGCGGCACCGGTCGCCGACGGGCCCGCCCAGCCCACCGACTCGCTCAGCCCGCGCGTCCTCGACGACCTCGCCTCCGGTCCGGGCACGGCGGGCTCGGCGGCGCAGCTCGCCGCCGTCCACCTGGCGCTGGTACGCGCCCTGCTGGTCACGCTCAGCGAGCGGGCCGCCGGCGACCCGGTGGCGGCCGACGGGTGGCGGCTGCTGGTCCACCTGGACGACGCGCACCCCGACGCCGTGGGTGCCGTGCTGACCCACCCGTTCGTGCGCCGCTGGGTCCGGCGGTGCCGGGACGGGGCGGCCGAGCTGTCCTACCTGGCCTGCGTGGCGGCCGCCGCCGCCGTCCGGGCCCGGGTGCGGGTGGACCTGCCCGTCCCGGTGCGCGACGGGCTGGTCAGCCTCCCGACGCTCGGCGCGCTCGCCGTCGGCTTCGAGCGGGGCGTCGTCCGGCTCGGCACCGACGACGGCGACATCCGGCTCGCCGACCGGCGGATCACGGCCGACCCCGGCCACGACGGCGACCCGGCCCGCGAGGACGGGTCGGACGGCTGGCTGCCGGTGCGTTCCGTCCGTCCCGGCGGGGACCGGCTGCTGCTGGAGGACACCGACCCGCACCGGGACTGCTTCGACCTGCCGGTGCAACCGCGCCTGTCCGGCGCCGCCGCGCTCGGATGGACGCGGCAGTTGGATCAGGCGGTGCGGCGGATCGACACCGAGGCCACCGACTACGCGGCGGGAATCCGCACGCTGCTGCGGGCGGTCGTGCCACTGCGCGCGGAGCCGACCGGCCGGTTCCGCAGTGCCGCCGCCGGCGTCGCCTTCGGCGCGGTGGCCGTCACGCCCGTGCCCGACGACGCGACCCTCGCCGTGCTGCTGGTGCACGAAGTGCAGCACCTCAAGCTCAGCGCGGTGCTGGACGTCTGCGACCTGTTCGACCGCGCCGACACCCGTACGCTGCGCGTGCCGTGGCGGGACGACCCCCGCCCGGTGGAGGGCGTGCTGCACGGCGTCTACGCCCACCTGGCCGTCGCCGACGTGTGGCGCCGCCGCCCCGGACCGGCCGCCGAGGGGCACTTCCGGCGCTACCGGGCCTGGACGGAGGGGGCCCTCGACGCCCTGCTCGGCCTCGACGCCCTGACCGCTGCCGGCGAGCGGTTCGTCCGGGGGATGCGCGCCACGGTGGACGGGTGGGAGTGACCACCGGCCTGCTGCGGCGGGACACGCTGACGGCGGACCTGCGCGCGCTGGGCCTGCCGCCGGGGGCCACGGTGCTGGTGCACTGCGCCCTGTCCCGGGTCGGTCGGCTGGCGGGCGGCCCGGCCGCGCTGCTGGCCGCCCTGCGGGACGTGCTGGGCGGCGCGGGCACGGTGGTCGTACCGGCGCAGACGGCCGGCAACTCCACCACGTCGCGGGCGTTCCGGCTGGCGACCGCCGGCATGGGCGCCGCCGAGGTCGCGGCGGCGGAGGCGGCCATCGTGCCGTTCGACCCGCGGCGCAGCCCCGCGGAGGGCATGGGGGTCTTCGCCGAACACGTACGCCGGCAGCCGGGCGCGTCCCGGAGCCGGCACCCGCAGACCTCCTTCGCGGCCCTCGGCCCCGACGCGGTACGGCTGACCGCCGTCCACGACCTCGACTGCCACCTCGGTGAACGGTCTCCCCTGGGCGCGCTCTACGCCGCCGACGCCGTGGTGCTCCTGCTCGGCGTCGACTGGTCCGTCTGCACGGCGTTCCACCTGGCCGAGTACCGGCTGCGCCGACCGCCGGCCGACCGGGCGTACCGCTGCTACGTGCGCGACGGCGCCGGGCGGCGGGTCCGGCGCGACTTCCGGGCCCCGGATCTGCACGACACCGACTTCCCCCTGATCGGCCGGGCCCTGGCGGCCACCGGTGCGGTACGACGCGGGCGCGTCGGCGCCGCCGACTGCCGGCTCACGGGTCTCCGGGTGGCCGTCGACTTCGCCCGGGGATGGATGGATGAACACCGGCAGTGACGGAGGGGGCAGCGCAGGGTTGGCCCCGGTCGATAATGTGGACGGCTGGGAGTCGCTGCACCGGTCGGGAGCCCTAGGTGGCAGAGGAAAAGTTCTGGGAGGACGAGAGCGCCCCCGTGTTCTTCCTCAGCTATGCCCACAAGAAGAACCAGGTCGCGGCACCCCGGGACACCAACCAGAAGGTCTTCCAGCTCTTCGTCGACCTCTCCGACCATGTCGTCGAGCTGCTCGGCCTCGGCCCGGGACGGACGGCCGGTTTCATGGACCGGCTGCTCGACGGCGGGCAGGTGTGGACCGACGACCTCGCCTTCGCCGCCGGGCACTGCCAGGTCTTCATTCCGTTGATCTCCACCCACTACCTCAACAGCGCCTGGTGCGCCCGGGAGTGGGACGCGTTCACCCGCCGGCCGGTCCTGACCCGGCCGGGTGCAGACCCGTCCGCGGGGGAGACGCCGGTCATCCCGGTCAACTGGTCGCAAGTGGAGCGTCGCCGGCTGCCGGAGGCCGTGTCGCGGCGGCAGATGTTCACCCCCACCCGGCTGCCTCCGGAGATCGCGCCGCAATACCACGAAGAGGGCATCTACGGTCTGCTGAGCCTCGGCGAGACCGGCAGGGCCGCCTACGACGCGGTGGTCTGGCGGCTGGCGCAGCGCATCGCCCGGGCGTACCAGACGCACTGGGTGCAGGCCCAGGTCCCGACCGACGTGCGGCAGCTGCGCACCACGTTCGAGGAGGGCGGCCATGACGTGGTCTGACCCCGCCCCGCCCCGCGCGCCCCGCCGGGAGACCTACTTCTTCCTCAGCTACGCACACTCGGTGCCGCTGTCGGCCGCTGTCCGGCCGGACACCGACTACTGGGTCAACCGGTTCTTCAACGACCTGGCCACCGCCGTCCGGCACGCCGCCACGAGGGGCGTCGACCTCGACGCCGGCTTCTTCGACGGCCAGGTCAGCCCCGGGGCCGACCTCCGGCAGACGCTCACCGACGCACTCAGCCTCACGCACGTCTTCGTACCGCTGCACTCGCCGAACTACTTCCGCAACGCGTGGGCCCTGGGCGAACGCGAGTCGTTCCGCAGTCGACTCACCCGGCTCGCCCCGGCGCAGGCCGAGCGGCACCTGTTGCCGGTGCTGTGGCTGCCGCTGCCGTCGTGGGGCGACCAGCCGGAGACGACGCAGGCCCTCGACCTGGTCCGGCAGCCCGACGACCGCGCCGACTACGCCGAGAACGGACTGCGTGCCCTCTGCAAGCTCGGCGCCTACCACGACCAGTACCGGCGGATCCTCACGACGCTGGCGCAGCGGATCGTCACGGTGGCCGAGACGCAGCCGCTGGCCCGATCGCGGGCGGCCACGCTGTCCAGTCACCCGGTGCCCGACAGCGACGGCCCGGTGCTGGTGGTCACCGCCCTCACCGACCACGCGCAGTGGCGCCCGTACGCCGGGCAGCACGAACTGGCGGTGGCCGACTACGTGGCGGCGACCGCCGAACGGCTCGGGCTGCCCACCCGCGTCGTCGGCCTGGCGACGGCCCGCGCCCTGGCACCGGGCTGCCCCACCGTCGTGCTGGTGGACGCCTCGGCCGGTGCCGCCGCCGCCCGCGCCGCGTTGGACGGCCTGCCGCGCTGGGCCGTCCCGTTGGTCATCGCCGCCGACCACGCGCGTGGCGAGTCCGCGCCCGAGGAGATCGCCGGTACGTTGCAGGACGCCGGGTTTCCCCGGGTACTGCCGGCACGCGCGATCGACGAGTTCGAGCGCTGCGCCCCGCTGCTGGTGACCGAGGCCCGCAAGCAGTTCCTCCGGCACGGCCCGGTGGACCCACCGGACGGCCCGGCCACCCCGAAGCCGAGCCTGCGGCCGTCCCACGGCCCGCCGGCGTCCGGGCCGGGCCTGCCGCCGCTGCGGCCGTTCGACACGACGCGAGGGAAGGACGAGCGATGACGCCATCGCGCGAAGGGCAGGTCGTCACCTTCTACTCCTACAAGGGCGGTACGGGCCGCACGATGGCGCTGGCCAACACCGCGTGGATCCTCGCCGCGAACGGCCAACGGGTGCTCGTCGCCGACTGGGACCTGGAGTCTCCCGGCCTGCACCGGTTCTACGCCCCGTTCCTGGACCGGGAACAGGTCGCCACCACCGGGGGCGTCATGGACCTGATCCTGGACTACGAGTGGGAGAACGCCCGCCGGCGCGAGGAGACCGGCGCCGACCCCCGGCCCGGCGACTGGCACCGGGAGTTCGCCCGCGTCCACCGCTACGCGTTCTCGGTGGGCTGGGAGTTCCCGGGCGGCGGCAGCCTCGACCTGCTCCTCGCCGGCCGGCACAACCCCGACTACGCGACCAGCGTGACCGGCCTGAACTGGGACAACTTCTACAACCGCCTCGGCGGCGCGCAGTTCTTCGACGCGCTGCGCGAGGACATGAAGCGGCACTACGACTACGCGCTCATCGACAGCCGCACCGGGATCAGCGACGTCGCCGAGATCTGCACGATCCACCTTCCCGACGTCCTGGTCGACTGCTTCACCCTCAGCGACCAGGGCATCGACGGCGCCGCGGCGGTGGCCGCCCGGGTCCGCGACTACGAGGGGCGCCGGGCCCGGCGGGTGCTGCCCGTGCCGATGCGCGTCGACGACGGGGAGAAGAGCAAGCGGGACGCCGGGCGGTCACTGGCTATGCAGAAGTTCACCGGCCTGCCGGGCGGCATGACCGACAGCGAGCGGCAGGCCTACTGGCTCACCGTCGAGGTGCCCTACCGCGCGTACTACGCCTACGAGGAGACGCTGGCGACGTTCGGCGACGAGCCGGGCGGCCGCACCACGCTGCTGTCCGCGTACGAGACGTTGACGAGCCACATCACCAACGGCAGGATCACCGGCCTGCCCCGGATCGACGACCAGCTGCGCCGCCGTACCGTGCAGCGCTTCGAGCGCAAGCCGACGGTCGTGGACGAGCTGATCGTGCTGCGCCACGTGCCCGAGGACCAGGTCTGGGCAGAGTGGGCGCAGACCGTGTTGAACTCGGCGGACCTGCGGGTGGTCACCGCCCCGGTGGACGGGCCGGCACCCGAGCAGGCGGGCACGGCGTTCCGCGAGGTCCGGCTGGTGTCCCGCGCCTACCTGGCGGCCCAGCGCGCCCGCCCCGGCAGCGGCGGCGGGCGGGCCGCGTCGGGCTGGCTGGCCCTGCACGTCGACGACACCCCGCCCGTGCCGGACGTCCCGGTCGGCAGTTGGGCGGCGGTGCACGACCTCACCGCCGAGGACGCGGCGACCCACCTGCTGAAGCTGGTGGGGCGCACGGTGGGCACGGCCGGCCTGCGTCCCGCCCGCTTCCCCGGGGTGCGCGCCACGGTCTTCAACGCGCCGGCCCGCAACGCCCGCTTCACGGGGCGCGAGGATCTGCTGCGCCGGCTCCGGGAGGAGCTGCGGGCGTCGGGCGGCGGGGGCACCCCGGTCGCCCTGCGGGGCGGGCCCGGTCTGGGCAAGACGCAGCTCGCCATCGAGTACGCACACCGGTTCCGGGGCGCGTACGACATCATCTGGTGGGTGGCGGCCGACCCGCCGCAGTTCGTCGACGTGATCATGACGGAGCTCAGCGACGAGCTGGGCCTGCCGAGCCAGACGACGATCCCGGAGACCAACCGCGCCCTGCGGCAGCGGCTGAGCCAGACCGAGCGCCGGGCCGACGGCAGCGCGCCACCGCACTGGCTGCTCGTCTTCGACAACGCCGACCAGTACGAGGACGTCCGGCCGTACCTGCCGCAGGGCAACGGGCACGTGCTGGTCACCACCCGCAACCCGGACTGGGGCGACCTGGCACGGGCGGTGGACGTGGAGGCGTTCGACCGGGCGGAGAGCGTGGCACACCTGCGCGCCCGACTGGGCGAGCACCTGATGAGCGCCGCCGAGGCCGAGCAGGTCGCCGACGCCGTGGAGAACGTGCCGATCTTCGTCGCGACGGTCGGGGCGTGGCTGGCCGACACCCGGACGCCGGTCGACGAATACCTGGCCCGGCTCCGCCGCACCGGCCTGGAGACGGAGGTCTGGGATCTCCCGCTGCAACGGCTGCGAGAGAGTTCGCCGGGGGCCTACCGGCTCCTCCAACTCGCCTCGGTGCTGGCCCCGGAGATCTCCCTCGACCTGCTCTACAGCGACCAGGTGGCCCAGGTCATCGCCCCACACGACCCGGTGGTCGCCGACCGGGTCGCCGACCGGGTGTCCGAACGCGACATCGCGGCGGCGCTGGTGCAGCGGATGAACAAGCTCGCGCTGATCAAGCTGGACCCGCACGCCCACCGGGTGCAGGTGCACCGGCTGTTGCAGGCCGCCCTGCGCGCCCGCATGTCCGACGACGAGCTGGCCAAGGCCAAGCACGAGGTGCACCAGATCCTCGCCGGATCGCGTCCGCAGGGCGAGGTGGAGGATCCGGCGAACCGGCAGCGGTTCCGGATGCTCTGGCCGCACCTCGACGGCTCCGACGCGATCTCCTGCCGCGACGACAACGTCCGGCAGCTGGTCATCGACCGGATTCGCTACATCTACGTCAGCGGCGGCTACGAGCAGGGCGAGCGCTACGCGCGCGAGACCGAGACCGTCTGGTCGGGCCTGCTGGCGGAGCTGCCGCCGGACGGGCCGGCGCACCGCAAGCTGCGCGTGCAGCTGCTGCACCTGCGGTTCAACTGGGCGAACGTGCTGCGCAGCCTCGGGCGCTTCGAGGAGGCCCACCGGCTGGACGAGGAGACCCTGCGCGAGCAGGAGGAGCTGATCGGCGACAGCCACCCGCACACGCTGATGACCGCCGGTGGCTACGGGGCCGACCTGCGTACCCTCGGTCGCTACCAGGAGGCGTTGGAGCGCGACCTGCGGACGTACGGCGCCTCGGTCGAGGTCTTCGGCGAGGACCACCGGCGCACCCTCACGGCGGCGAACAACCTGGCCGCGTCCTACCGGCTGATGGGGATGTTCGACAAGGCCCTCGACGGCGACGAGGCCACCCACCGCCGGCTGCGCGTCGTCCTCGGCCCGGAGCACCCCAACACGCTCGCGTCGGCCAACAACCTCGCGCGTGACCTGCGGGAGACCGGCGACTACGAGGGCTCCGTGGCGCTGCTGCGCGAGGTGGTGACGGGCTACCGGAACCTCTACGGCGAGCACTCCCGTGACCTGCTCACCGCGCAGGCCAACCTGGCCGTCTCGCTGCGCAGCACCGGGGAGATCGCCGAGGCGACCCAACTGCTCGACGAGACCCACCAGCGGCTGCTGGCCGCCCTCGGGCCGGTCAGCCCGGACACCCTGTTCAGCCATCTCAGCCGGACGGCCAACCTGATGCTGCTGGGGCAGAGCGCGCAGGCCCTGACGGAACTGGGCGAGGTCGAGCAGCAGTTCGTCCGGGTGTTCGGCGCCGAGCACCCGTACTCGCTGGTGTGCCGGATCAACCTGGGCGTGGCCCTGTGGGACGCCGGCGACACCGGCACCGGCCGCTCCCTCACCGACGAGACGACGCGGACGATGCTCACGACGCTCGGCGACCGGCACCCGTTCGCCATGGCCGCCGCCAACAACGTCGCGGTCTTCACGATCCTCGCCGGGGAGACGGAGAAGGGGCGTGACCGGCTGCGTGCCGTGGTGGACCAGCTCACCGAGGTGCTGGGGGCCAACCACCCGGACACGCTGCGCAGTCGGGGCAACCTGGAGACGGCCCAGCAGGCGTTGTCCGGCGGGCGGGTGAGCATCGGCCGGATGCGGATCGCCGACCGGCTCGCGAACCGGATCGGGCAGCACCACCCCAGCGTGGTGGTGCTACGCGACGGGCGGTACGTGCGCCGGGTGCTCGACCCGCATCCCTACTGACCGGGCCGAGCGCCGATCAGCAGGTCGGCGTCGAGCGCCGCGGCGGGGTCGACGAGCCAGCGCAGGATGCGCGGCAGCTCCTCGACCGCGTCGAAGTGCGCCGCCCCGGGCCGTACCTCCATCTCGGCGCCGGGAATCTGCGCGGCCAGCCAACGGCCGTGGCTGACCGGGGCGAAGTTGTCGTCGGCGCCGTGCCACAGCCGCACGGGCGTCGCCGAGGTGTCGATCGCCCCGAGGTCGAACGCCCACGGACGGCGGAACGCCAGCACGTCGTCGATCCACCCGTACGGGCCGGAGCGCAGTGCCTCCGCGTAGGTGTCGGTGATGAGCCGGCGCAGCGCCGGATCGTTGACCGCCCGACGGTCCGCCGTGCTCATCTCCGTCCGCAGGTCGGACAGCAGCAGCCGCGGGTCGGCGGCGGCCCGCTCGGCGCGCTGGCGGATCTCCTCGACGACGGTGGCCGTGTCGGGGCTGCCGACGCCGAACCCGCGGACGTTGCCGGTGTTCATGCCGCCGACCCAGTCCAGCTCGATGGCGTTCCACGGGGCGAGACTGACCAGCACCGCCACCCGGGTCACCCGGCCGCGCAGGCGGGCGTCGGCCGCGCAGGCGAGGGCGTGCGGGCCGCCGCCGGAGCGCCCGACGACCGCGAACTCCTCCACGCCCAGGTGGTCGGCGATCGCCTCGACGTCGCTGGCGGCGTCGGCGACGTCGCGGTTCTCCCGACGGTCGGAGTCGCCGTAGCCGGGCCGGTCGTAGGCGATCAGCCGGACGCCCATGCGGTAGAGGACGATGCCGCGGGGCTTCGGGCCGCGCCGGCTGCCGGGCGTTCCGTGGAGCAGGAAGACGGGGAAGCCGTCGGGCGCGCCGGTCACCTCGTACGCCACGCGTCGGTTGTCCTCGCGTTCGGCGAAGTTGGCCCCTGGCTCGCCGTCTCGGGTCACTCCGTCCTGCCCTTCGGTGCCGCAACCAGCCAATACTCGCAACCCGGCATCGAGTGGAGGCGATATCCGGCAGCTCCACTCAGCAATCGAGCCTAATGGTCAAGCCCGCCGCGCCGCTATGCCGAGAAGGAACATGGGGCCGGATCTGTCTGAAACGACACCTACCGCGCACCTGAGCTGGAACTTCCGGCGAACGCGCGCGACCGGGCACCCGGCGGGGGGCGCGCCGGTCAGCCGGCGAGCGCCTCGAGGGCGTCGTCGAGTCGGGGCTTGCGGCCGTCGGCGAAGGCGTCGAGGAACTCCTCGCCGGGCGGGGCCCAGAACCGGGTACGCGGCTCGTCCCGCCAGTCGCAGGTGATCTCGCAGCCCCAGGAGTGCAGGTACGTCCGCTGCTCCGCCTGCCCCCGGTGGAACAGCGGGTCACCGACGATCGGGAAGCCCAGCCACGCCAGGTGGACGCGGATCTGGTGACGCCGCCCGGTGACCGGCTTGAGCGCCAGCAGCGTACGGTCGCCGCTGACCAGCGCCGTGGCGAACTCGGTACGCGACTCGTAGGACGGCTTGGACCGGTCGACGGCCGACTCCGGCAGCTCGAAGCGGCGGCGGTCGGCGTCGTAGCGGATGGCCTCGCGTTCTCCCGCGATCCGGATGGTGCCCTTGCGACCCGGCCGCAGCGGCAGGTCGATGGTGCCCCGGTCGGGCAGCCGTGCCCCCTCGACCCAGGCGAGGTAGCGCTTGTCCGCGCCCCGGTCGGCGAACTGCCGGGTCAGCGACGCGTGCGCCGACGGCGTCCTGGCCAGCAGCAGCAGCCCGGAGGTGACCTTGTCGATGCGGTGCACCCAGTGCACCGGCTCCCCGGCGGCGGCGGCCAGGTCGGTCAGGGAGTCGGCGTGCCGCTCACCCATCACGGAGATGCCCGGCGGCTTGTCGAGGACGAGCAGTTGGTCGTCCTCGTAGACGGGCCGGCGCCGAAGCTCCGACCAACTGAAGGTGGTCATCATCGCCTCGGCTCTCGACTGTCCTGAGCTGCTCCGGGTCGCCGTCGGCCGCGCTCGGGGCAGCGGTGACGAGCGGAGCGGGTTCGCACCGGTCAGGTGGGCCGGTCCGGCGAGGATATCAACCCGACGACCGCGCCTCCCAGGGTCGACCGGCGCCCCGGGCTGCTTCGCCGCCACCGTGCGCGGCCGCCCTCCGCGGCCGACGCTGGCCGCCGCCGCATCTCGCCACCGCGCCCAGCCGGGGTGCCCGGCCGACGCGCCGGACCGCTCTCGTCAGTCGAACCGCCAGCGGGTGGCGCTGAAGCCGGATCCCTTGTCCATGCCGACCACCTTGGCCGGGGTCACCCGGAAGACGACGTACGGCGACGGACCGATCCCGTCGCCGTCGATCCCGCCGTCGACCGGGGTCACCTCCCAGCCGTACTTCTTCCCGTAGGCCTCGGCGACGCGCCGCAGCGTCGCCGGGTCGCTGATCCGCGACGCCGTGCCCTCGATCGACAGGTCCAGTTCGGGGCTGCCGACGGTCAGGACGCAGTGCGGGTTGGCGGCGAGGTTGCCGACCTTGTGGGCGGACCCGCTGGAGCAGAAGTACATGCCGTCGTCGAGCCACATGGCCAGCAACGGCACGGCGTGCGGCCGGCCGTCCGGACGGACGGTGGACAGGAAGAACTCTCCCGCCTCCGTCAGCCGCTCGTGCGCCCGCGACCAGGGCATCGGCTCGGCTCCTTCGCTGGCGAAGGACGGTTCCGCGACCGGCTCACGGTTCACGACGGGTTCCTCTCGAACGACGACGGCGTGACGGGTGCAGCACGCAGGGTATCGCCAGGCGGCCCTGTCCGCGAGCGGGCAACCCCGTGGCGCACGGCGTGTCGGAAGGTGCCCACCGCCGCCCGCGTCCCGGTGCCCGCACGGGAAAACGGCTTGACCTCAACCTCGCTCCAGGTCCTAGGTTCGCCGCATGAGCATGGAAGTCACCGCCTGGATGTCCCTGCACCACGCGATGCACCAGCGCGACCAGCGGCCCTTCTCCAGGGCGACCCTCAAGCGGATCGGCGGCTTCGCCCGCCCGCACCGCCGCCTGCTCGGGTGGTTCCTGGCGGGCAGCGTCGTGGCGGCGGTGCTGACCGTGGCCGCGCCGGTGCTGGCCGGGCGGGTGGTCGACGCCATCGTGTCCGGCACCGACACCTCGACGGTGGTACGGCTGGCCGTGGCGATCGCCGTGATCGCGCTCGCCGAGGCCGGCCTCGGGCTGCTCACCCGTTACCTCTCGGCGCGGATCGGCGAGGGCCTGATCGTCGACCTGCGGACCGCCGTCTTCGACCACGTGCAGCGGATGCCCGTCGCGTTCTTCACGCGTACCCGCACCGGCGCCCTGGTCTCGCGGCTCAACAACGACGTGATCGGGGCGCAGCAGGCGTTCAGCGACACGCTCTCGGGCGTGGTCGGCAACGCGGTGACGCTGCTCCTCACGCTCGCGGTGATGCTGACCTTCTCCTGGCAGATCACGCTGCTGGCGCTGTTGCTGCTGCCCGTCTTCGTGCTGCCCGCCCGCCGGATGGGCCGCCGGCTGGCCCGCCTCGAACGGGAGGCCGCCGACCTGAACGCGGCGATGAGCACCCGGATGACCGAGAAGTTCTCCGCGCCCGGCGCCACCCTGGTCAAGCTCTACGGGCGGCCGGCGGAGGAGTCGGCCGAGTTCGCCGTCCGCGCCCGGCGCGTGCGCGACATCGGCGTCCGTACCGCCATGTTGCAGACCGTCTTCATCACGGCCCTCACGGTGGTCGGTTCCCTCGCGCTGGCCCTGGTGTACGGCCTGGGCGGCGTGTACACCATCCGGGGGCAGCTCGACGCCGGCGCGGTGGTCGCGCTCGCCCTGCTGCTGTCCCGCCTGTACGCGCCGCTGACCTCGCTCGCCAGCGCGCGGGTGGAGATCATGAGCGCGCTGGTCAGCTTCGAGCGGGTCTTCGAGATCCTGGACCTCAAGCCGATGATCGAGGACAGGCCGGACGCCCGGCCGCTGCCCGACGGGCCGGTGGCGGTCGAGTTCGACGACGTGCGCTTCGGCTACCCGTCGGCGGAGAAGGTCTCCCTGGCCTCGCTGGAGGACGTCGCGAAGCTCGACACCCGTGGCGGCGAGGAGGTGCTGCACGGGATCTCGTTCCACGCCGAGCCCGGGCAGATGGTCGCCCTGGTCGGCTCGTCGGGCGCCGGCAAGTCCACCATCGCGCAGTTGCTGCCCCGGCTGTACGACGTCGAGGCGGGCGCCGTCCGCCTCTCCGGGCGGGACGTGCGCGACCTGACCGGCGACTCGATCCGGGACGCCCTCGGGGTGGTCACCCAGGACGGCCACCTGCTGCACGACACGATCCGCGCCAACCTGCTCTACGCCCGGCCGGACGCGGGCGAGGACGAGCTGTGGGACGTGCTGCGCCGGGCGCGGTTGGCCGACCTGATCCGTTCGCTGCCCGACGGCCTGGAGACGGTCGTGGGCGAGCGGGGGTACCGCCTCTCCGGGGGCGAACGCCAGCGGCTCACCATCGCCCGGCTGCTGCTCTCGCGCCCGCGTGTGGTGATCCTCGACGAGGCCACGGCGCACCTCGACTCGACGTCCGAGGCGGCGGTGCAGGCGGCGCTTGCCGAGGCGCTGACCGGGCGGACCAGCGTGGTGATCGCGCACCGGCTCTCCACGATCCGCTCCGCCGACCAGATCCTCGTGCTGGAGCAGGGCCGGATCGTGGAACGCGGCCGGCACCCCGACCTGCTGGCCCGGGGCGGCCGGTACGCCGAGCTGTACCGCACCCAGTTCGACCAGCCGGTGCCGGCCTGACGAACCGGGTGGCGGGGGCGGTTCCGGGCCGCCGTACCCGAGTCGGTCCGGCCGGCCCGCGGGTGGGCTAACATGGCGGCGCAAGGCGCAGATGGGGACGAGTACCGTCGCACGCAGCCGCGAGCGACTCGGGGATGGTGGAAGCCCGAGGGCGTTGCGCGGCGGGAAGATCACCCCGGAGCCGTCGGAGGAAAGGCCAACCGGCCGAGTAGAACCGACCGCAGCCCAAACGAGCGGGCCGCAACGCGGCCAAGGAGGGTGGTACCGCGGGGCCGTACGGCCTCGTCCCTCCGCCGGAGCATCAACAGACGCCCGACGGAGGAGCGATGTACCGCAGCGTACCGACCCAGGTGGATCTGCCCGAACTCGATCGCGAGATCCTGCACTTCTGGCACGCCAACAGCATCTTCGCGCGCAGTCTGGAGCAGTCCAGCGGCCGCCCGGAGTGGGTGTTCTACGAGGGGCCGCCGACCGCCAACGGCATGCCCGGCGCCCACCACATCGAGGCCCGGGTCTTCAAGGACCTCTTCCCCCGCTACAAGACCATGAAGGGCTTCCACGTCGCGCGGAAGGCGGGCTGGGACTGCCACGGCCTGCCGGTGGAACTCGCCGTCGAGAAGGAGCTCGGCTTCACCGGCAAGCAGGACATCGAGCGGTACGGCATCGCCGAGTTCAACGCCCGCTGCCGTGAGTCGGTCACCCGGCACACCGACGCCTTCGCCCAGCTCACCGAACGGATGGGCTACTGGGTCGACTTGGACGCCGCGTACCGCACGATGGACCCGGAGTACATCGAGTCCGTCTGGTGGTCGCTGAAGCAGATCTTCGACAAGGGCCTGCTGGTGGAGGACTTCCGGGTCGCGCCGTGGTGCCCCCGGGACGAGACCGGCCTCTCCGACCACGAACTCGCCCAGGGCTACGAGACCGTCGTCGACCCGTCGGTGTTCGTCCGCTTCCCGCTCGTCTCCGGGCCGCTGGCCGGTCGCGCGTCGCTGCTGGCCTGGACCACCACGCCGTGGACCCTGGTGTCGAACGTCGCGGTGGCCGTGCACCCCGACGTGACGTACGTGGTGGCGACCGACGGCGACGAGCAGCTGGTGGTGGCCGAGCCGCTGCTGGCCCAGGTGCTCGGTGACGGCTGGGACCTCACCGGCGAGTCGTTCAAGGGCGCGGAGCTCGAACGGTGGCGGTACCAGCCGCCGTTCGACCTGGTCGACGTGCCCGACGCGCACATCGTGGTGCTGGCTTCCTACGTGACCACGGACAGCGGCTCGGGTCTGGTCCACCAGGCCCCGGCCTTCGGCGCCGACGACCTCGCGAGCTGCCGGGCGTACGGGCTGCCCATGGTTAACCCGGTGCGCCCCGACGGCCGGTTCGAGGCGGACCTGCCCCTGGTCGGCGGGCTCTTCTTCAAGGAGGCCGACGGGCCGCTCGTCGACGACCTGACCGCCCGTGGGCTGCTCTTCCGCAACGTCCCGTACGAGCACAGCTACCCGCACTGCTGGCGCTGCCACACCGCGCTGATCTACTACGCCCAGCCCTCCTGGTACGTCCGCACGACCGAGGTGCGGGACGCGTTGCTGCGCGAGAACGACCGCACCACCTGGCACCCCGCCACGGTCAAGTACGGCCGGTACGGCGACTGGCTGAACAACAACGTCGACTGGGCGCTGTCCCGCCGGCGCTACTGGGGCACCCCGCTGCCGATCTGGCGGTGCGAGGAGGGGCACCTGACCTGCGTCGGCTCGCTGGCCGAGCTGAGCGAGCTGACCGGCTCGGACGTGACCGGGCTCGACCCCCACCGGCCGTTCATCGACGAGGTCACCTTCGCCTGCCACTGCGGCACCACCGCCCGGCGGGTCCCCGAGGTCATCGACGCCTGGTACGACTCCGGCTCGATGCCGTTCGCCCAGTACGGCTACCCGTACAAGAACGTCGAGCTCTTCGAGAGCCGGTACCCGGCACAGTTCATCTGTGAGGCCATCGACCAGACGCGTGGCTGGTTCTACACCCTGATGGCCGTGGGCACGCTCGTCTTCGACCGGTCGTCGTACGAGAACGTCGTCTGCCTGGGGCACATCCTGGCCGAGGACGGCCGGAAGATGTCCAAGCACCTCGGCAACATCCTCGAACCGGTCCCGCTGATGGAGCAGCACGGCGCGGACGCGGTGCGCTGGTTCATGGCGGCCGTCGGCTCGCCGTGGTCGGCCCGGCGGGTCGGGCACACCGCGCTGCAGGAGGTGGTGCGGAAGGTCCTGCTCACCTACTGGAACACCGTGGCGTTCCAGGCCCTGTACGGCCGTACCGCCGGCTGGTCGCCGTCCGACGCCGACCCGGCCCCGGCGGACCGGCCGGTGCTGGACCGTTGGCTGCTCTCCGAGGTGAACCTGCTGGTCCGGGCGGTCGACGACGCGCTGGCCGCGTTCGACACCCACCAGGCGGGGCGGCTGCTGGCCGCGTTCGTCGACGACCTCTCCAACTGGTACGTGCGGCGCAGCCGGCGGCGGTTCTGGCGGGGCGACCCGGCTGCCCTGGCCACCCTGCACGAGGTGCTCGGCACCGTCACCCTGCTGCTGGCCCCGCTCACGCCGTTCATCACCGAGCGGGTCTGGCAGGACATGATCGTGCCGGTCACCCCGGACGCCCCGCCGTCGGTGCACCTGGCGTCGTACCCGGTCGCGGACGAGTCGCTGATCGACCCGGCGCTGTCGCGGCAGATGGCGCTCGCGCGTCGGCTCGTCGAGCTGGGCCGGGCGGCACGGGCCGACTCGGGAATGAAGGTCCGGCAGCCGCTGTCCCGGGCGCTGGCCTCGGCGCAGGGCTTCGAGGAACTGCCCGCCGACCTGCTGGCCGAGATCGCCGCCGAGCTGAACATCGGGTCGGTCGACGCGGTGGGCGACGCCGGCCGCTCGCTGGTGGACACCACGGCCAAGGCCAACTTCCGGGCCCTCGGCAAGCGGTTCGGCAAGGCCGTACAGCAGGTGGCCAAGGCGATCGCGGCGGCGGACGCGGCGGCGCTGCGGGACTCCCTGCGCGAGTCGGGCACGGCGACGGTGCTGGTCGGCGACGAGCCGGTCACCCTCGCGCCGGACGAGGTCGTCGTCGTCGAGACGCCCCGGGAGGGCTGGGCCGTGGCCAGCGACGCCGGCGCCACCGTGGCGCTGGACCTGCACCTGACGCCCGAGCTGCGCCGGGCCGGGGTGGCCCGGGACGCGATCCGGCAGATCCAGGAGGCCCGCAAGGCCTCCGGGCTGGAGGTGACCGACCGGATCGCGCTGCGGTACACCACCACGCGGGAGGAGACGGCCCTGGCGCTCGCGGAGCACCGCGACCTGGTGGCCGACGAGGTGCTGGCCAGCGACTGCGCCGAGGGGGAGCCGTCCTGGCCGGACCCCCGCCCGTTCACCGACGAGTCGGCCGGCCTCACCTTCTGGCTCCGCCGGGTCTGACGGTCGGCAGTTCCCGGCCGGGGGCCGGCACCCGCCTCAGGTGGGTGCCGGCCCCCGGTCTCGTGTGGAGACGTGAAACGTACGCCGGTTCGCGTCCGATTGGTGACTTGACCATGACGCTCCGCGATCGCCTCGCCTAGCGTCACGGAATGCAGCCGAACGAGGCATCCCCCGCACCGGCCCAGCTACCGGCTCCGCACCCGCATCAGGCGCTGACCGCGCGGCTGGCGCACCTGTGCGCGACCCATCAGGTGCTCGCCGACGTGGTGGGAGCCATCGACACCGCCCGCGGCACGCCGCTGACCGTCACGCTTCTCGACACGCCCGTCGGCAGCGACTACCTGCCCACCATGAACACCATCGTCCTGTCCACGAAGTACGCCGCACCGGGGCTCGCCAGCGTCGCCGACAAGCTGATCCTGTACCGGTCGGCCACGGCGTTCGAACGCCTCGGCGTGAACGCGAGCGACGCGGAGGCACTTCAGACGTACAACGGGCGGCAGCAAGGGCTGTGGCGGTTGGCGAACCCGGCACAGGACCCGCCGCCCGCGGACGTGTACCGCTTCTATCACGGCACCAACCGGTGCAACTACTACGGCGGCGGCATCCAGGCGACGGGCCTGACCCCGAGCAAGGCCGGCAGCGCCATCGGCTGCAAGCGCTGGGAGAAGCACGACATCGCCAGCGAGAGCAAGGACCAGGGCTGGAACACCGTCACCCTCGACTTCGAGCTGGCGTTGTCCTACGCCCGGCAGCACACCGAGTGGGCCATGGGGATGAAACGCAACGAGCCCACCCTGCGCGACGTCGCCGACGAGGGTGGCCTCGTCCTCGCCTTCGACCTGCCGAAGGCGACCGTCGACGGCAACGACCAGTGGCGCCAGGACAAGAGCGGCAACCCGAACAACTTCCAGACCAGGGCAGCGGTACCGGCGGGGCACATCCGCGTGGTGGAGGAGCTGGGCATCCCAGGGCCCCTGACGACCGTCGCGCCACCTCCGGTCGTCACCCGTACGCCGGTGGCCAAGGCGGACCCACCGCCGGCCACCGGCCGGCGACGCGTCTATCCCCCGACCGGTTTCTGAAGGGGCGTGACCTCAAACTCCAGGGGACGAACACCGCTACGCCACCACGTCGTAGATGTGGTTGACCGACCCGGACAACATCGGAAACGACGGCGGTTGGACGGACGCCGACGGCAAGCTCACCGCTGACCAGACATCGTCTGCCGTCATCGCCAACGTCGGCTGCGCCATCCCGCTGATCACCCTGACCGTGTTCATCGTCGTCGACATGTGGAGCGTGCCGCGCGCGTACAGCATCGACCACGACCGGTCCAGCATCCGTGGTGGCAGGTACCAGCCGGCCACTGGAGCAGCCGTCATCACAAAAGCCAGAACCACTGCGCCCTCTCGATCGTTAGACCGCCAGGCGGCTCCTCCGCCGAGGAGGTCTGAATGCGTGCGCCCACCCCGCTCACACTCCTGGCCGTGCCAGTCTTCGCCGTACTCACGCTGGCCCTGCCGGCGCTCGCCATCAACGCCCAGCCCAGCGGCACACCACCGCAGCCCGGAGCGGCACCGGCTCGCTCATACTGGCCGCATCAGGACAGTCTGGGGGATGCCGCTGCGGCAGTCTCCGAGGCCGGCCCTCGTAGCTGGCCCCAGACGTATGCCGGGGTCGAACTCAACCTCGACGGCAACGAACTGATAGTGCACCGAATACCCTCCGACCCTGCCGTCGACCAGGCAATTCGTGCCCTCGTGCCGACCGTGCGCGTCCGACTCGCCGATGCCGACCACCCCGAACGACAACTCACCGCCTGGCACGCGGAAATGATTTCCGACCGCCCGTACTGGCACAACCGCGGCATCACCCTGCACAACATCGGCACTCGGACCGGCGAATGCGTCACCGTCGGCATCGACAACCCGACCCGTGATGCCGCTGTCGTCATTGCCTACTACGCGCACCAGGCAATCTGCATCGAATACGCCGGCCCGCCCGTGCTGTTGACCTCCGGTCCTCAGCAGGACTGGCGGAGACGGGGCTGACGCCCTCGCAGTACCGGCGCCGGTTCGGCCGCACAGCGCTCCACCCGTAGCGCCCGCCCCTGCCGTCGCGAGGGTGCCAGCGGACCGCCGGAACGACCCTCGGCGTTACCTGTTTGAGATATTCCGGTCCTGTCCCGCCATCCGGTCAGGGCGGGTGACCGACGTTGCCCGGGCGGGTCGCAGCTGATCCTGTTGACCTGCAAATTCTCGGCGAATACTCCCTAATCGCCGCAGGCGCCACTCGTCGGGCTGTCTGGACCCAAGGTATGAGAAGCGGCCGAGTCAGGCCAACCATCACTCTTGCAATCAATATGAGACCTATGAATACTTCGACGCCTCCGATCGGTCGAGCTTGATCCAACCGATCGGGTGCCCGGGGCCAGCCGCAAGGCAGGCCCGTGCTCAGCTCCATGGAGGTACCACATGCGACTCTCCGGGTCATCGCTGCGCCGCGCCACCGCACTGTCGGTGGCTGGCGCGCTGGTCGTCGGCACGCTGACCAGCAGTCCCGCTCAGGCAGCACCCGCTACGCCCGCATCCCCCGATCAAGCCACCGCGCTCGCCGCCGCACTCGGCGACCGCTCCGGCGGGGCGTACGCAGGGGCCGACGGCACCATGGTCGTCACCGTGACCGACGACACCGCCGCCCGCAAGGTCCGCGCGGCCGGCGCGACCCCGAAGCTCGTCGCCCGCGGCGCGGCCGACCTCGCCCGGGCCACCGCCGCGCTGGACGGCGGCGCGAAGGTCCCGGGCACCGCCTGGTGGACCGATCCGGCGACCAACCAGGTCGTGGTCTCCGTCGACAGCACCGTGACCGGCGCGAAGCTGAAGCGCGTCGAGGCCGTCGCGGAGGGCCTCGGCGGCACCGTCCGCATCCAGCGGGAGGCCGGCACGCTCAGCACCCGGGCCGCCGGCGGCGAGGCCATCTACGCCGAGGGCGGTGGCCGTTGCTCGCTCGGTTTCAACGTCCGCAGCGGCGACACCCACTACTTCCTCACCGCCGGGCACTGCACCGACATCACCGCCAACTGGTACGCCGACTCCGGGCAGAGCAACCTGCTCGGCACCGGCGGCACCGGCAGCTTCCCCGGCAACGACTACGGCATCGTGCAGCACACCAACGCGTCCGCCGCCGACGGCAGCGTCGACCTGTACGACGGCACCACGCGGGACATCACCGGCGCGGCCGACGCCTTCGTCGGGCAGTCGGTGCAGCGCTCCGGCAGCACCACCGGTCTGCACGGCGGCTCGGTCGAGGCGGTCGACGCCACGGTGAACTACGCCGAGGGCAGCGTCAGCGGGCTGATCCGCACCACGGTCTGCGCCGAGCCGGGCGACAGCGGCGGCGCGCTCTTCAGCGGGAGCACCGCCCTGGGCCTGACCTCGGGTGGCAGCGGCAACTGCTCCTCCGGCGGAACCACCTACTTCCAGCCGGTCACGGAGGCGCTGAGCGTCTACGGCGTGGAGATCGTCTGAGAGTCGTCACACGAGCGGGGCCGCCGGGACACCGGCGGCCCCGCCCCCCCCGTTGCATGGCAAACGGGACGCCGGCGTCACCGCAGCGGTGACGCCGGCGTCGTACCGCTCGTTACGGCG
Organism: Micromonospora sp. NPDC049051; assembly: GCF_043197575.1. Classification (NCBI taxonomy): domain Bacteria; kingdom Bacillati; phylum Actinomycetota; class Actinomycetes; order Micromonosporales; family Micromonosporaceae; genus Micromonospora; species Micromonospora sp. NPDC049051. The sequence continues at coordinate 32,835 of NZ_JBICTL010000016.1, read as the reverse complement.
TGACGACCCTGCCGCCGAAGGTCACGACGAGGCGGCCGTCGGACGCGAAGGACCAGCCCAGGGCGCCGGAGTACTGGGAGCACCGCGTTCCGTTGGTGCCGGACCAGAACTGGTTCGAGCTGTCGGAGTTGCCGATGATCTTGTCGTTCGAGCCGCCGTCGCACGAGGTGTTGTTCCGGAACACCGAGGACCCGCCGTCGAAGGTGAAGTTGCGTTCGGTGTTGCCGATGCTGGCGTTGTTCGACACCTGCATGGTGCCCAGATTGCGGTTGTAGGTGAATCCGTGCTTGCCGTTGTCGTAGGCGATGTTGCCCCGGACGATGTGGTCGACCCCGATGTCCTCGCCACCGAGCTTGTAGCCGTTGCGGTCGCCGGCCCCGGCCTGGCCGCCGTTGCTCAGGGTGCCGTTGTCGTAGGCGAGAGAGGACTCGATGGTCACCGCGCCGATGGCCCCGGTGTCGCTCTTCGTGTAGAGGTCGTAGCCGTCGTCGATGTTGTTGTGGGCCACGGTGTAGCGGAAGACGTTGCCGGGGCCGACGGTGAGCTTCGGGGCGAAACCGTCGGCGTCCTCACCGTCGGAGTCGACGTTGTCGTGCGACACCGTGCTGACCACGAGATTGTTGGAGGGCCACTGGTCGCGGGGCGCGTCGGCCACCAGTCGCGAGAGCTGGAGCCCCGAGTCCCGGTTGTGGCGGGTCACCGTACGCTCGATGATGTTGTTGTTGCCGGCGAGCAGGATGCCGTTGTCCCCGGCCCGCTCGACGATGATGCCGCGGATGTGCCAGTACGATCCGCCCACCGCGAGGCCACGGTTCGCCGGGTCCTCAGCCTGGGCCGAGAAGTTCAGGATCGGGGTCTCGCCCGGGTAGGCGAAGATGTTCTTGCGCGCGCTCGACGTGCCGTTGTTGCCCTGGCCGATGGTGACGGTCTGCGAGTAGCGGTAGGTGCCGCCGCGCAGGTAGATCGTGCCGCCGGCGACGATCCGGGTGATCGCGGAGGTGAGCGTCGTCGGGTTGGCCTCCGTGCCGGCCGCGCCGTCGGTGCCGGTTGGTGCCACGTACAGCGTGCTGCTCGACGGCGGGGGCGTGGTCGGCGGCGGGGTGGTGGGTCCGGTTGTCGGCGGCGGGGTGGTGGGTCCGGTTGTCGGCGGCGGGGTGGTGGGTCCGGTTGTCGGCGGCGGGGTGGTCGCACCCGAGGCGTACGTTTCGAACTCCGCGACCCTCGGCGTACCGGTCGAGCTGGTGATCTCGAAATTGATCTTGCGAAGCGAGGTGGCGGTGAAGGTGATGGCCCCTGCCCCGGTGCCGCTGGCCAGGACGCTGCCGGTGTCGTTGTCGACGACCCGCCAGGAGCCGATGGCCCCGACGGCACCGGCCGCCTCCCGGATGTTGATCGAGGCCACCGTGGTCGCCGAGCCCCACTTGATCGAGATACGACCGGTCGAGCCGACCGGTGACCAGTAGGTGCTCATGTTGCCGTCGAGCACGTTGCCGTAGCTGGTGCCGCTGGCCTTGCTGGAACCGTCGGAGCCGGCCCCGAGGCTGAGATTGGTCGCGTTGGCGCCGACCGACGCGGGATCGGGGCCGCCGAACGCCCCCGACGCCTGGGTCATCGGCAGCGCCGCGGCGACCGCGGCTGCGGCGACCACGGCTGCGCCGCCGGCAAGAAGCTTGTGTCGCACTGCGGTTCTCACTGTTGGACTCCTCAGGAGTAAGCACGGCGAAGGGCACTGCCCTCACAGCCCGACACCGCAGGTGGCTTCGTGTCCGCACCCTCAGCCCGGTCAAGGATCGAAACATCGATGAAACACCAGGCTAGGAAAGCGCTTGCCTACGTAGCAAGAGGGGAGGTATGCAGGTTTGTTGCATACGGCGACCAGCCCGCGTACGAAACGCTGCCGTCCGCACCTCCGGTGCCAGGACCGCTCCGGCGGCGACGCGGGTTCTGGTGGTCGTGACCAGCCCCGCATCGGGCTGGGGGTCGGCCAGCACGCCGTTCCGCCGAGCCGGGGGCGTAGCACACGATGACTTACGGGCCCTGCCCCGATTACGGCCTGAAGTACTCCGACATCAGGCGGCTGACCCATTCCGGCTGCTTGACGTCCACCGGCAGGAACTCCGTCATTGTCGGCTTCAGGTCGACGACCGGGGTGCCCGAGACCGCGTCGAGGCCCACCACCGCCAACTCGCGGCCGTGCACGGATTCGATGGCGCAGCACGTCACCCCGATGCGGTTCGGTCTGCGGGGGCCACGGCCGGCGAACACGCCGACGGGCGGGAGATCGGAACGGCCGCGGTACGGGCGGGGCTCGCGGTACTCGCCGTGTTCCGGGAACTGGTCGAAGACGAAGAGGACCTCGACGTGGGAGAAGCTCTCCAGCCCTTGGAGGCACGCCTCGCCGAAGCGCTCGTCGACGACGATGGTGCTGCGGACGGCACCCCAGTTGTCCGTGTGCTGGACATCCGTCCGGTCGTTTCGAACCGTACCTATCGGGGTGATCTCGAAGCTGAGCACGGCTGGACACCTTTCGGGCGGGATCTGTTCCAGGTCTACTGTGGGCCTTCGTCGGACCCGGCGGAAGCGGAGTGACACGCGGCTTGGCGACGAGCAGAAGCACGCCGATCGCCAGCATCACCACGGCGGCGGCTCCGTGAATCCCGTAGACGGCGGCCTTGGGCCCGTTGCTGCGCCACACGACGAGTGCGTCACCGGTGGGTACGCCGACGGCGACCAGCATGAACCAACCCAATAGGTGGGTGTCGCTCCCGCCAGCAGGATGAAGATGAAGAGCCCCACGACGAGTTGGCCAACTGCTTCCGCCCGGACAACAAACGGCGCGAACTGTGGGCCGAAGTCCTCTGGGGCGCGCTGCACGGCATCGCCATCCTGTCGGAGAGCGGACGCATCCCCGCAGACGGACAGGAGGAACGACTCGACTTCCTCGTCACCAGGATCGCCGACACGCCGCTGAAGCCGACCACGCCGTGAAAGGCGCGAGGCCCTGTAAGCCCGACCTATGAAGCCAGTTGCGAACTGCCGCTCAGTCGACGACGCCGAAGCCGCCGGACCACGAGACCTTCTGGTTCGAAGCCAGGCTTATCTGCAGGAATCCGAGAGCCTCCATCTCCCGGGCGCGCTTGAGCGACCCGGCATCGATCGCCCTCAGCCCGCTGGCGGTGACCACGTCCACGAGGGTGGCCTTGGCGTCTGCGTCGTCACCGGCGATCAGAACCGTGGTGGCCAGTGGGCCGACCGTTCCCTCGGCGAGGGTGCCGGCGAAGGTGGTGTTGAATGCCTTGAGCAGTCGGGCGTTCGGCAGTTTCGCGGCGATCTGCGCGGCCGCCGAGGAATCGGCGGGGACGACCAGGGAGTCGAAGGTTTCGAAGTTCAACGGATTGGTGATGTCGACGACGATCTTGTTGTCGAGCTGACCGGGACGCTGGGCCAGCACCTGCTCCACGGCCGGGTAGGGCACGGCGAGCACGACGATGTCGCCGTTGACCGGCTTGTCGGCGTCCTTCTTGCCGAGCAGATCGATCGTGTTGCCACCCCTGCCGAGAGCGGCGTTGATGGCCTGTCCCATCTTGCCGGCACCGATGATCGAGATGTGCGCCATGAAGCTTCCTCGACAAATGGTTGGGGATTCAATAAGAAGCTGAGCCCGCAGCGACATGACGGTCGGGCCGAATGTCGCCGTGACACGGGCCCGCGCAGTTCCGAAGGCAATGCCACCTGCTCCGCGTGCATGCGAAACACCCGCTCGGGCGCTGGAAACGACAGCCGCGCCCGAACACCGCGTCGCTATCTTCCCACGCCCCCCGTACGCGGCGCGGCGACTTGGTCATCCAACCTGCTGCGTGCTTTGGCCTGACGGTTTTCGCAGGTCCCGGTAGCCTCGCCCTGAGAGCCAGCGCAGATCAAGTCGCACCCCATCGGTTTCGGATCGGGAGAGTGGACCTGCGTGGTGAGCGAGTTCGAAGACGGCAGCCGGATGGTGACGGTGGCAAAGTGGCAGGATGGGGCCATTGCTGAGGAGTACATCTGGATGTAGTCAGCCCGATCATCGCGCGGAGCGCGAGGTGCTGGCGGGACCCTCTCGTCCTGGGCCGTCACGTGGCGGTCGTCGCCCCCTGCACCACTCGCGACCCGGTGACCGGGCGCGGTTGATCCCGCGCAGGCCGGGTAGCTGAACGCCATGCCCCTACCTACCCTGGTCAAGACCGCAGCGGCGGTCACCGTTACGGCTGCGGCCGGCACGGCGGTGAACGACACCTCCAATCGCTGGTACAAGAGGCTGCGCAAGCCGACCTGGCAGCCGCCGCCCGTGGCGTTCCCGCTGGTGTGGACGCCGCTGTACGCGCTGATCGCGGTGGCCGGCGCCCGCGTGCTGGACCGCACCAGTGAAGCCGACCGCACCGCGTTCACCCGCGCCTACGCGCTCAACCTGGCCCTCAACTTCGGGTGGAGCGCGCTGTTCTTCAAGGCCCGCAGGCCCACCGCCGCGCTGGCCGAGATCGCCGCGCTCAACGCCTCCAACTTCGTGCTGCTCCGCCGCGCCTCGCGGGCCGATCGCGTCGCGGGTGCCGCGCTGGCCCCGTACACCGCGTGGACGCTCTTCGCCACCGCGCTGAACGGCGCCATCGTCCGTCTCAACAGCGACAGGTGAGCCACTGGTCATCCTGAGCGCAAGGTCGCCGTCGGCATGCCCGCCCTCCGCTGACGTCGGTCGGGTCGGGCCTGCCCTGAGCGCGGCCCCATTGCGCCGCTCCCGGGCTCTCTCAGCCTGCGGTCGGTTCGGGCGCCCGTGGACGCGGCGGCGTCGAATGCGAGCTGCCCATGTTCCCCGCTGCGAGACCTCTCAACCGCGACCGCCTTCTTTCTGCGGACGAGTTCGCCGAGCTGGTTGCCGGTACTGTCGGTGCGCTTCGCCGGTGACGACGCCAGTTTGTGTGACTTCGACGGGTGCCAGCCAGTCTCCACGTTGTACGAGGACGTCTCGTGAAGGCGAGGTTGTGAGCGTGACCCATCACGCGGACCCGAACAAGAACGACATGTCGACGGTGGTGGACGCGGCACGCCGCGGCGACCAGGCGGCGATGGACGAGTTGGTCTCGCACTATCTGCCACTGGTGTACAACATCGTGGGCCGGGCGCTACATCGATCGGCGGACGTCGACGACGTGGTGCAGAACACGATGTTGCGGGTCGTGCGAGGGTTGGCGGGCGTACGCGATCCGCAGCTGTTCCGGTCGTGGCTGGTGGCCGTCACCATGAACGAGGTCCGCGCCTACAAGCAGCACCAGAACACCACGCCGGCGCCGCCGGAGGACATCGACAACATGATCGCCCCGGGGTCCGACTTCGAGGATCTGACCCTGACCCAGCTTCGCCTGTCCGATCAGCGCCGGGAGGTCGTCCTGGCCACGCGCTGGCTGGACGAGGACCATCGCCACCTGCTGTCCCTGTGGTGGCTGGTCGAGGCCGGTCACCTTTCCCGTGCCGACCTCGTCGATGCCCTGCAACTGGACCCGCACCACGTGACCGTGCGCGTGGCCCGGATGAAGGCGCAGCTGGACACCGCCCGGCTGGTGGTGCGAGCCCTCGTCGCCCGGCCCGGCTGCGCCGGCCTGATCGACACGGCCTCCCACTGGGACGGTCGACCGGCACCGGTGTGGCGCAAGCGGTTGGCGCGGCACGTCCGCACCTGCGCGTACTGCCCGAACGCCACGTCGGATCTGGTTCCGGCCGAGCGGCTGCTGGCCGGTCTGGCGCTCACGCCGCTGCCAGCCGGCCTCGCCGCGAACATCGCCGACAAGGCGCACACCGTCTCCAGCGCATCGCAGGGCGATGCGGCGGCAGGCGCGTACGCGAAGACCGCCGGGATGTGGCAGCAGGCCCGCGTCACGGCCCTGGCCCTGCCCAAGTCCCTGGTCGGAGCATTCGCGGCCCTCGCCATGCTCGGAGGGGGCGGGATCATCCTCGCCGGCCACCAGGACGGGCCGAGGCAACAGCCGGCGAGCGCGACGGCCGTGCAGCCCTCGACCCCGATCACCGCGCCCGCCTCCGAGACCACCGAATCCGCCCTCGCGTCGCCTTCCCCGACGGCGCTCGGGGCGTCGCAGGCCAGCTCGCGGGCGACCCCCACCCCCATCAGGTCAACGACGCCGACCAAGGCGCCGACGCCGACCAGGACACCGACCAAGCCGGCCAGCACGTCCACCGCCTCGTCGAGCGGCGTGTCTGCCGCGGAACGACGTCTGTTGGTGCTGCTCAATGAGCGGCGCCGCGCGCTCGGGCTGCCCGAGGTCAAGCTCGGCACGACGCAGCATCGCGCCGCGGAAGTCTGCGTGAAGCAGAACCTGGATGCGGGCACCATGAAGCACTGCGGCCATGAGGTCCTGTTCGCATCCTCGGGCAACTCCTCACCGGAGCAGATGATCGAGGCCTGGTTCAACAGTCCGGGGCACAAGACGGCACTGACCTACTCCAGCTCCCGCTTTGCCGGCCCCGCCATCGTCTTCAACGGCACCCGCCAAGTCGCTGCCATCAACATCGACTACTGACGCCTCCCGCACGTACGCGAGAGTGGCGCAGCACCGACGGCGCGTCCGGCCCGACGCCAATCGGCGCCAGGCCGGACGCCCAGCGCCACAAGTGCACGTGGCGAGGATCCGGTTGGCGAGAGCGAGGCAGCCCGGCCCACTGGGCCACCTGGCCCACGGCGGCCAGCTCAAGCCGATCACGAAGAAGCCGCTCCAGAGTGGCCTGAGTGACGGGGCACGACTCCTTAAAATGACCTTTTGGCAGATAAAGCCAGAATCAGCAGTAGACGCGCCGGCTTGCGACCCGGCCCCTAAATCGTCGATTTCCTGACGTAATCGGACTAAAGAAACAACGGCGAGGTTGCGGAAAGGCCGCGACATATCACGACCGAGCGCCCCGACTGGAGCAGTCAATAAGGCAAGGGGGTGAGAATTGCGTGACGATCACGAATCTGAGAATACTTCAGATATCCAACCTTCAAGGTCTTCTTTGTCAGCTTGAAGAACTGGCAGTTGTGATCACAGCCTCCGCGCCGATATCTTTGGCCGCCCCGTGTCGATCGAGTTTGGAGCCCAAGGTCACGGTGACGAGTACCGCCACGACCGCTCCTAGGCAGCGGCCATCTAACCCCTACCCTGTACTGGCCTACCTACGCATACGCCGGCCACACCGCCTTGCGCCTCTCTTTCGCCACTACTACCTCACCGAGGACCTTCCGGAGCCCATAGAAGGCACCGTCCTGGTCCTAGGCATGAACGGCGTGTTCGAGCTGGCCAGCCTTGAGCGTCGCGGCATCCGCGCGCGTGCCGATGCCCCGGCTGACGCCTTTCTGGTCTCCACTGTTAATCACACCGTGCACTGCACCGTCGAGCTGAACTCTGCTGAACCTCACCAGACGTTCACCGTCGCCGCGCGCTTCGCATGTTTCGTGAACGATGCGGTGGCGCTGCTACGGAACGGGTGCACCCATGCCGCAGATCAGCTGACGTCTTATCTGTACGGTCTGGTCAATCTCCGGGCGGAGCTGGCCAAACACCACGTCACAGACCTGGAATCGGTCCACGCCGTCCTGATCTCAGAGGCGCAGGCGGAAGTGGAGCTGTCCCCACCGTCGATACCCGGCATGACTGTGCAGCGGCCTTATCTGAGTTTTGTCCCGAACGGCGCTTCTGATCTGGTGACGAAGAGCGTCGGACCGCGACCGTCGGAGGGCACGGATGACTGAACGACGTAGTAGCGCTTTCCGCCGGCCGATCGGTAGCTATCTGCGAACTGTTGTCGGCGTCCAGGAAGCGGTACTGGACAAGGTGCCGAACGAACGCCCCCGATACACCGCCCTCGGCGGCCTGGTCCTCGGCGCGTCGCTGCTCGCGGTCGTCTCCATGTTCGCGGCGATGCGCTGGGTCACCGATTCGTGGACCGTGTCCCTCGTCGTGGCACTGATCTGGGGCGCGATGATCCTGACATTCGATCGCTGGCTGGTCACCTCCGTCTCCGGGGCCACCAACCGATTCGGACGGCTGAGCAGTTACTTGCCCCGCATTCTGATGGCCGCGCTGATGGGCGTGGTGATCGCCGAACCGCTTGTTCTTACCATCTTCCAGCGCGAAGTCGAGCACGAGGTGTCACGCGACCGGATGCGGACGCTCCAGGAGTACGAGAGCAGGCTTCGACTCTGCAATCCGGTGGCCGGGACAGCTGAGGCGGCGAAACAACCTGACTCGACCACCTGTCAGGGCTACCTGCTCGTCGTCCCAGACCCCGGCGCTGCTCTGGTGGCGCTGACCGGCTATCAGGCCCAGGCAGACCAACTGCAGGAGTCGGTCGACGCGGGCGCGAAAGCGTTGGATCAACTCGAAGCACAGGCACGGCAGGAATGCACCGGGGAGGGGGGCACCGCGCTGACCGGTAAAGCAGGGGAGGGGCCGAACTGCCGCCGCCTTCGCGCCGACGCCGACCGCCTTCGCGCCGAGCAGACCAGCGAGACAGCGCGACTCTCGAACCTGCGACGGCTGATTCAGGACAGGCAGAAGGCACTCAGCCAGGTTCAGGAATCCGCAGCGGAGGCACGCAATGTAGCTATCAAGCGCCTGGTCCAATCGCAAGAGGCGGCACTGGGTCCGATCGGGCTGATCGATCGGCTGTCAGCTCTACAGCGCCTCGGTTCCGACAGCAACAACGTCACCGCAGCGACTTGGTTGCTGCGACTGCTGATCATGCTGATCGACGTCCTGCCCGCCCTCGCCAGACTGGTGATGGGGACCACGGCTTACGACCGAATCGTCGCCTACCACTCGGAACTCGCCGTCCAGACCCAGTTCGCCGTCGCCGAGAACCAGCGCCGCCTGGTTCTCGCGGACGAGGAGCTGGCCCGGGAACGTAAGGAACTGGAACTCGCCGTGCTGCGCGAACAGATCGAGCTCAATGCAAGCATCGATCGCCTGCTGGTCGACTCGCACCGCGCCAGCTTGATCTCGCGACGCGCCACGGAAATCCGTGGAGCGAGCAAGAGCATCTCGGCCGCTGATCTGCCGGAGAAGCGCGACCGTCCGAGCATCGAGCCGTGACCTATCGTGACCACGAGCGCCGGCGCGTACGAGCTATGGCTGCCGCACGTAACAGGCGGCGCATCAGCTGGCGAGTCCTGCCCGTCCTCTTGCTGATTGGTGCGGCAATCGGAGTGTCAGCGCTGCTGGAGGCACCCTCAACCGCAGACGCCGGACCGGACCGGGCCCGAGCGGAGGTTCCCAAGGGCACCCTGATGATCTCTTTCGGTGCCGGGCGGACGCCGCTGACCCGCACCATGACGGTGCGACCACCGATCCGGGAGATCGCCGCGAATCCGCGGGGTGCCTTCGTCGCACGCCTGGAAGCCGACCTCACCGATCCCGGCACCAGCCGGCAGTTCCCTGCACAGCAGGTGACCGTCGCCGTCAGCGAGATTTCTCCCGGGGTCCTGGCCCTCACGGTCTCGGCCGACCCCTGGTCACCGGAGCGGGTCCCGGCCGGCGACTTCCGCGGCTCGATCCGGGTATCAAAGGATGACGCCCAAGTCGACGTGCCGGTGGTGTTGCGCGTTGACGAGCGGAGTGGCTGGTCAGCCCTATCCGCGTTCTTCATCCTGGTGGCTGGCGCGGCCGCCGGACTGCTGATCAAGTGGATCACCGAGCGGTTGACGCCGCAGGCGATGATCTACCGTCGGTTGGCGTCGCTGCGGCGGGCCGTGGGTTGGGGCTCGGACGGCCGCAACCTGCCGGTCGCGGCCCGACTGCAGATGGAGGAGTTGCAGGACGTCATTGCTCGGCACGACTACGGACGTGCCGAGCAGCTGTTCACAGACCTGGAGAAGGAACGTGAGCGCCTCGCGTCGATGGCGAGCCGCTTCGTCGTGCTCGACAACACACTGTCCGCGCAGGCCGAGGCGGTCAACGCGCACCCTAAGTCGATCACCCGCAACGTACTCGCGCGGGTCGACGCCGTCCTCGACGAATGCCACCGCCGCCTGCAGCTCGCGAAGGACGCCCCTTGGCCAGACCGGGCGGATGAGATCGCCCGAGATCTCGACACCCTCCGACTCAACTTCATCACCGCATCGCAGGTAATCACCTCCTATCTCGAACTCCCGAACGAGGCCACCTTGCGCACTGCGGTCGATCTGCTGCAGCGCGGCGAGTACGACGGCGCGGCGCAGGAGTACGACCGGTTTCTGCAGGCCGGCACCGTCGAGACGGGCACCGTGGCCGAGGCGGGAAAGAGCCGCCGCCCACGTCCGACGCGTGCTCCCCGGGCGGAGGAGCCTGGGCTGGCACCCTGGTTCCGGGCCGCTCGCCCGATCGCCGGCATGGCCTCGGTGTTGGTCGTGGCGTTGGTTGGGCTCAAACTGCAGTACCTCGGCAACCAGTCCTTCCAAGGCGACCTCACCGCCTGGCTCACCCTCGGCCTGTGGGGCTTCGTCGTCGAACTAAGCGGCACCTCGGTCATCGAGGTGGTCTCGCGGCTCAGCACCGGGCACGGTTCCGGCACTCAGCCGGTCTCCGCAACCCGCCCCTGAGCCTGATAGCTGGCCGGCCGCACCGGCATCACCGAAGCTACCCGCTGAGCCAACCGTGACTTGACGTTCCAGTCGTTGTTCGCCACCCCGTGCCAGCCCAGGTCAACGCCGAACCACCGGCACACCCACCTCGGCAACCACGCACAGAACCGACCACAGTGTCCAGCGGACACACCCTGGCACACCCGGCATCCCGACCATGATCCCGGCAGCCGCAGACGCGAAACGACGGTTGGCACGGGCCAGAACGGACCCCGCCGAAACAGCACGGCGACAATGAGCACGACCGGCACCAGATTCCGCATTCTGGGAAGATCGTCCCGAAGCACAGAAGCGATCAAGGCCGTGACCCGCATTTCCGCTGGTCACGGCCTTGATCGTGAAGTGCGCCCGAAGGGACTCGAACCCCTCACCTTCTGATCCGTGGTATATCAGCTAAATCGATGCTCGAATGGAGGCGGAGTCGGGCGTGGAGCCGGCGGTGTGGGTGAGGGTGGCTTCGGCGGCAGCGTCGGACCGCCGGTGACGCAACTCGGCCGGTGCCACCGCAAGTGCGATTACCGCGCCGAGCAAGCCCGTCGCGGCGAAGCCCCAGGCCGGTGCGGAGGCATCGATTCACCGCCCCGCCAGCGGGGTGCCGAGGGCCAGCCCCACCACCATCGCCGAGCCGTGTAACCCCATCGCCTCACCCCGTACGCTTGCCGGCACCAGCCGGCTCACCGCGTCGGCGGTGGCGGCTACGGTCGGCGCGGTGAGCGCCCCGGACGGCAGCAGCACCAGGGCCAGCAGCCACCACTCGCCACTGCCCAAACCGACCGGAATAGTGACCAGACCGAGCAGCAGGGTCATCACCGACGCGGGCGGCATCCCCCTCGCCACGGCACTGACCGGCGGCAACCGCCACGACGTCACCCAACTGCTGCCCCTGGTCGACAAGGTCCCCCGGATCAAGGGCGTCCGCGGCAGGCCTCGGCAACGGCCCGAGCGGATCTACGCCGACCGAGGCTACGACTTCGACAAGTACCGCCGGGAGCTACGCACGCGCGGCATCACACCCGTCATCGCCCGACGCGGCGTCGGCCACGGCTCCGGCCTCGGTACCCGACGCTGGGTCGTCGAGCAGACCATCGCCTTGCTGCACCGGTTCCGCCGCCTTCGCATCCGCTGGGAGATCCGCGACGACATCCACGAGGCTTTCCTCACCCTCGCCTGCGCCATCATCTGCTGGCGCCGACTCCAACGCTCAAAGAGTTAGGAGTTGTAAGTCGTCCTGTCTGACGTCCTCGCCGAGTGGAGAGCGGCGGCTGCACGAGATGACTCCATCCCAGCGCGTCGCGCATTGCCCCGTGTACCAGCCGGGCCATCGCCCGCCGGATGTTGATGGTCACGTAGCCGGGCTGGCCATCGCCCACTCGCATCTTGCCGACTGGGGACTCCACCACCGCCACGGGTGCGACCAAGGGGGCAGCGCTGCAGGCGAAGGCCTCGCGCACCACACCCTTCTCGATCAGCTCACGCCAGGCATGGAGGCCGAGATTCGCCTCACGCAGGGGAAAGCCGAGCATCCGACTGAGCTGCTCGACGGTGTCCCGGGCAATGGTGGGACCGTCGCTCAGCACCGGGCTGAATACCCGCGCGTTGCGTGAGTCACCGAAAACGAAGAACGGATGGTGGGTGGTTTCCAAGCCCGCCACAGCGTGGTCGATCTGGAGTGTGATCGGCAACAACTGGTCGGCGTACGGCTCGATCACCGGCCTCAGTCGGCAGCAGTACCGCCGCTGTCCCGGGCCGGGTGCCTCCTCGCGCAGCTCCACGGTCAGATGCAGCGAGTCCAATGCCCCACCGGGGATACGGTCGGCGCGGCGTACCGCTTCCTCGGCGGCTGCGAGCAACAGCGAGGCCGGCACCACCGGCATGCAGCGTTCACGACAGGCCCGCCGGATGAGCCCCGCGTAGTCACGGGGGCGGAAGAGTGAGACGCGGCCACGGTCCCAGCGGTACGCCCGAAGGCCGGTGACCACTCGGACCACCCGACCGCCGGGCAGCTCCTCGTGGCCGGGGTTGGCCCGGATCCACCGCCAACCCGTCAGCGGCGCCCAGCACAGGTGTTGGACGCCCTGGGCGTGTGGGATCGGAGCCGGGTACGTCATCGCGCCTCACCTTCCTGCGGTAACCGTCGAATTGCCGACGATCTGGCGAGCCGTCGAAGGAGCCACCAGCGCGGCGAGGCGGGCCGGTCACCGCGGACCTACCGCCAGGGTGGCGCGGACGCGGGCCGGCCAGCTTGCAGGATCGGGGCCATGCGCGGCGAGCAGGGCGAGGGTGATGCGTTCCAGGCCGAACGCGGCGCAGGCGGTGTGTGCGGTCTCGCCGCCGATTCGAATCGAGAACGGCGTCCCGAAGTGGTCCTTGTGGTAGTTGGCGCTGGCCACGGCTTGGACCGCACCGTCACCGACCGGTGCCGTCAGTTCCCACTTGAGCTGTTGTTCGCGCTGGGTGGCACCCATCAGCCGGCCGGCGCCACCAAAGAACGGATCCGAGGCCGGCACGACTGACACGTCCAGGCCGAGGTCGCCGAGCCACCGCTCGGCGCGGGCCACCCAGGCGTCCCGCCATTCCGTGACCTCGTCGGCCACGCCGATCCGGACGAACTCCCGCATCCGGAAGCTCCGGAGCCGGCCGTGCTCATGGGTGCCCTCGTTGCGGTAGCAGTACGCCTCCGCGGTGACGACGACCGGCTCGGTCAGGTCCTTCCCCTCGAAGAGCGGATAGAGGTGATAGCACGTCGCCGGCAGCACCGCTACGTCGGTGATCTGCTGAGCGGTGTGCCACGGCGCATTCTGTTCGTCCCGGGCGAGCTGCAACTCGTGCCAGCGCGCGGGACTTCCCGCGAAGCTGTGTACCGTTCCCAGGAGGTTCGGGAACCCGTCGACGTAGCCGACCCGCTCCAGCAGGGCCCGGGCGATGACCGGTGGTACGGCCACTGACACCGGCTGCTGGGGTGCGCTTAGCGTCAGCAGCGCCGATCGCAGGGCAGCCACGATCGCGTCGAAGGATCGGTTGGCGACGGCGATGCCCGGTGTCTCGGTCGGGATGAGGGCGGCATCGGCGGTGGACAGGTGCGGCTGGGCCGCGGTGGAGGTGTCGGTCACGGCTAGGCTCGTTTCCATAGGCTGAGTCGGGCGTTGGCGTTCATCAGGCGCTCGTTGCCGATCATGAGGCGAGCGGAGTACAGGTCGCGCAGCGGCCGAGCGACCGATAGGGGGCCGGCCTCGGCATAGCCGGGCATCCCGCAGATTTCGAGGGCCGCAACCGCGACGTCGACGGCGAGGGTGGAGACGGTGACCTTGAGGTTGTTCACGGCCAAGGTGAGGGTGGGGCCACCGTGCTCGTCGACGGCACCCGGGTCCGCCCAGATCGGCTCGAAGCGGCGGGCGGTGGCTGCTAGCGCGGCCTCCATCTGGTCCATCCGCCCGGCGGCCTCCGCCAGCCGCGGATCGACCAGGTCGGGGTTGCCGCGCATGCGTCCCCGGACGGCCTGTTGCGCACGGCGGAACGCGGCAGCGGCGATGCCGAACCAGCATGCTGCCCACAGCAGGTGTGACAGCGGCACCATGGTCGCGCTGGCGATCCGCTCGAAGGGGTCGGTCAGGACGTATCCGGCCGGCACCTCGGTGTGGAACTCGAACCCCGGACTACAGGTGCCCCGCATGCCCATGGGATTCCACGGGGGTCCGGCCGGCGTGAGCGCACAGGCGTCCGCCGGGGCGAGCACAGCGATCTGGTCGCCGGCCGCGGCCTGCGCGTCCCGCCGGGCGGTGACCAGATAGGCGCAGGCGTAAGCGCCGTACGAGACGGTAGGTGCCCGCTTTGTCAGGCGGACCCGATCTCCGTGGCGTTCCAGAGCCGCGCCGCTGGCACGCAGGCTGCCGCCGATACCGGCCTCTGAGGTGACGGATGCGATCAGTGTCCCGTCGACGACGATGTCCTTGAGCGCGGTGCGTAACGGCGCGGATCCACCATGGTGGCGGGCGACGCAGGCCAGCTGGACCTGATGCATCGCCCAGATCATCGAGGTGGAGCCACACGCCTTGCCCAGCTCGGCGGCGATCGCGACGAGGTCCGACAGGGAGCGATCGAGGACTGGCGCGAGCAGACCGGCCCGGTGCAGTGCCGCGACCGACGCCGCAGGGAAGGCCGCTTCGCTGTCGACTGAGTCGGCATGCTCTGCCAGGGTGGCAGCGACGTGTCGGGCGGCGGCCACCACGTCGCTCGGCGTTTCCGTCACCGTGGCCGTCATCGGGCCACCGCCGGATCCGAGTCGCGCAGCTTCCGCACCGCGTGTGCGATGGACGCGACCGAGGTGAACGTCGCGCGGGTCAGTAGCCCTTCGGTGAACTCGACGCCGAACTCCTCCTCGACGGCCATCATCACGCTGACGCTGTGCATCGACGACATGCCTGCGTCCCACAGGTCGGTGTTCGGGTCGAGGGCATCTGCCGCGGCATCGAGCTGGGCGAACCGCAACACGAGTGCGGATATACGGTCTTCCACTGGCGTCTCCTCATCGGTCAACGTGGACAGGGTGAGCCGACCTGCATGATCGCGCTCAGCCGGGTGTTCAGGTCGGCTTCGCGGGTCGCCAGGTCGGTGAGCATGCGGACGAGTCGGGCCGGCCGAAGGGTGCCGGTGCCGCGGGTGGCCGCCCAGGCCATCGCGTGCACGATGTACCAACGGTGGGACAGATCGGCGAACGCGTCGGCTACCGGCGTCCACCGATCGTCTGGTCCGTTCGGCGGGGCGACGACCTGGCTGAGTGCCAGCCGTTCGGCGGCCACGTCCGCGATGTCGACGTCGGGGCCGGTGCGTCCCTCGCGGACGTCGGTGATGAACTGTTCCAGGACAGCGAGCTCACCCCGGTGTGCGGGCAGCTCTGCTCGTAACCTGTCCGCCACGATGTCGGACGGCGGGGGTACGCCGACGACGCCGCGACAGACGATGCCGAATCCGCCGGCGACCGGGCTGAGCCGGGTCTTCTGGTACACGTGCAGCGGGAGCGAGTGCGGCTCAGGGCGGTTCGTCATGTCGGCCACGACGACCTCGTCCCCGGCGTACCGGTGCAGCACCAACGCGTGCGTCAGGTGCTCGTGATCCCGGTACGGGGACTCGATGTCGAACGAGTCGACCGCCACGATCAGCTGCGCCGAGTCGGCCAGGGCCGCCCGCTCGGCCTGGGCCAGCTCGGCCCAGTCGGTCTGCGCGAATCGTTGCAGCCGCAGACCGGTGAGCCGGGCCGTGCCCGCGAGCCACCGTTCCCCGCCGCCCAGCCGATGTCCCGCCACCCGCCGAAAACCCCAGCTGGGCCCGAGTCGAGCCGCTGCGTCGGGCACTCCGTGCTCGGTGGCCACCGCCGCGACCGCCTGCATGAAGCAGGTACCGAAGGGTGCCTGGCCTCGAATGACGATGCTCGGTCCGGTGGGCGTTGTCATGCCGTCGTCGTCGGCCGGGCTGTGGCGGCCAGGCCAGTCGTGGTGGGGGTTGCCGGGCCGACCAGTCGCGGACGTCGGTGACGGACGGTCGCCATCGATGGGACCGTGTCCGGGGGCTCGTCGGCCGCCGAACGCGCGGCATCGGCACGGAGGTTCAGCATGTCTTCTCCTTCGCTGGCGGGATGGCCTAGGCACGAACTACGACGTGGGCGCGACAATGCGGGTGATCGAGTGGTAGCGGCGTTGGCAGTAGACGAGCGGGCCGCCGGATCGGACGATGGCCAGGTCACCGACCGCTGCGATGACCACCGAGTGCGTGCCGGCATCGTGCAGGTCGACGACGTCGCACGCGATCCAGGCCAGCGCGCCGGCAACGGCCGGTATGCCCGCACCGTTCGCCGGCCAACTGACCAGGGCGAAGCCTTCGGGATCCACCTGGTGGGCCAGAATCCTGCTGACCCGGTGCTGGTCCTCGGCGAGGACGTTCACACACAGTCGGACGGATTTCCTCATCCGTTGCCAGGTGCGCGACGAACGGTTGACGCAGAACCCGATGAGGCACGGGTGGATCGACACCGAGAAGAACGACCCAATCGTCAAGCCGGTCGGGCCGTCGTCGCCTTGGGCGGTGACGGCGACGACGCCGGTCGGGAACAGCGCCATCACCTCCCGGAAGGCGGCAGCGTCCGGCCGTCCGGATGACATGTGGTGTGGCGAGCAGTCGGTTGTCACGGCTCAGCCGATCAACTGGCCGGGGTGAGCTTCGGCAGCCCACCCGGCGCGGTGCCGATGTCGCGTCTGCTGCCGGTGACGCGGGAGGCGCTCGGCTCGGTCATGGCCCTGTCCTTTCTATGAGGGAGTGGAAGCCCCAGCCGCTGACCAGAACCGTCTCCGCCCAGTCGTCGAGGTCCACGCGCAGGTTCCGCAGGTGGCCGACGACACCGTCGCCGAAGGTGGCCGCCGTCTGCGACATCTGCATCGACCAGGTGAGATAGACGGACTCGGGGTCGCGGCGGCTGCTCAGCTCCTCGCGCAGCGGGCTGGCGTACCGCCACGGTGCCCGCAACGCCCGGGACCGGCGTCGGTAGACCGGGTCCGTCAGGTCACCGCCGTGCGCCTGCTGGAGGGCGGTGCGCACCATGACTGCCTCCCGGCGGCACTCGATGCGCGGCTGGAGCCGGTCAAGCAGGGCGATCTGGGTGGCGGCCACGATCTGGTGAAAGGTCGGCAGCATCGCCGGCACGGCCGGGATTTCGGCGGCGTCGAGCACGGCCGGGCAACGTCGGCTGATCGCCTCGTCGACCCGTTGCTCGCCGAAGAACAGGCACGCCTCCCGGATCGCGCTGTCGGCGTCTTCCGACGAGTGGACGATCGACATCAGCATGTTCTGTGACCGGTAGCGGTAGCGGAGTTGCCCCGGACGCGTCTGCGCCGGGTTGGCCGGACCCTTCAGCACGGTCAGCCGCTCGGCCGCTCCCGTCTCGTTCGGCCCACCGGTCAGCAGCACCGCGACCGCAGGCGCCAGTTCGTAGTAGCGGGGCATGTACCACCACATGGGCCGCTGTCCCGCCTCGGCCATCCGGATCTGGGTCGACAGGTACAGCTCCTCGAGCTGCCGAGGGTGTGGCCGGACCACACCGATCTCCAGCGGCGTCAGGCCCTCCCGGCGAAGCTCGTCCAGGATCGCCCAGCTCAACCCCTGTCGCACCGCGTCGGGCCGGACCAGCAGAAACGCGAGGGGCGTGCAGTGCTCGCCGTGCCGCGCCCGTAACCGGGTCACGGCCCCGTCGTCGAGCGGCAGGGCATCGATCACATCCACCATCGATGACACTGCTACACGCTCGATCTCGTGCCGGGAACGTTGCTGCGCACCTCGACGGCGTGGCGCCGGCCGCGGTCGAACATGCGCTCGGTGAAGCCGACGTCCCACCGCTTCGGCGTGCCGTCGAAGCCGCCGTACTCGTCGAGATAGGCCGTGTCGGCCGGCTGGAACTCCTCGGCGAGCCCCGGCGGCACGGCCTCCGGATAGAGTTGCCGCGTGTAGTGCAGGGCGTAGTGCACGCTCGGCCCGCAGCCCAGCTCGTGTGCTCGAGTACGGAACCGGGACAGGTCCTGCGCCGTGCTGACGTGCAGCAGTTCGACGAGGTCGACGAACTTGCGCAAGGTGAGGTCCTTGTCGCTCTCGATGTAGTAGAGCAGGGTCGCTTCGGCGTGCAACTGCACGCAGGCGTCGATGAGTTGGTCGGCGGGGTCCAGCACCCGGGCGGGCTGGCCATAGATCACGGTGGGCGTCGCACGCTCCAGGAACGGGTCGGGGCTCAGCGGCAGGCCGGCGTTGGGCTGGAAGAGGCTGAAGCACGGGGAGAGGATGAAGGTCTCCACCTCGGGCCGGTGTCCCAGCTTGAGATAGGGCAGTGCCACGTTGCCCAGGTTGACCTGCCAATAGAGCGTGGTGCGCCGGTCGAAGGGCGCGATCCGGGTGCCCGTGGGCGTCACTTTCCCGACGTCGTAGCCGGCCGTGGTGGCCACCTCGGCAAGGACGGGCAGATCCGTACGCCGGATGAGGACGTCGAGGTCGGACATCCGCCGGGTGCCGGGATCCCGATAGAGGCCGTCCGTGAGGGCCGGGCCCTTGCGGATGACATACCGCAGCCCGGCGGCGTTGAGCTGCCCGAGCACCCGGCCGAACTCGTCGCTCAGGGCCAGGTTCCGACGCCGGGTGCCCTGGTAGACGTCGGCGTAGAGCCACGCGTAGGGCATCTGCTGGCGTCCGTCGTCGTCGTGCGAGAGCCGGTTGCGCAGGACGTTCCGGGAGATCAGCGGCAGCACCATGTGCCGGCTCGCCAGATCGACGAACCGTCCCCAGTCGAACTCCTCGTGTCGGGTCAACAGGTCATGGACCCGACCACGCACGTCGGTGTCGGGCCGTAGCCGCGCCAGCGCGACCAGGAGGCGCGCCTCCGCCGGCAACTCGAGCTCAGGACCGGTCATCGGCCGACCTCCGCTTCGCCGGGTGCGTTGCCGGCACAGCCCATCAGGGCGGCGAGCTGACCGACATCGACGGAGTGGAGATCGAGCAGTGCGTCGTCGGGCACCGGGACGTCGAACTCCTCCTCGAGTTCGAGCAGCAGACTCACCAGGGCGAGCGAGTCGACGCCCTGATCGGCTGGTCGCAGGGTCGCGGTCAGCGGGGCGGCCGGGTCCAGCCGAGGCAGGTGGGCACGCATGATCTTCTCGAAGGCGGACGGCCAGCTATCGGGCATGGGTCTCCCTCTCCATCTGTTCGGTCCGGTGGCGTTCGGCGCGTTCGATCACCCGTCGGCAGACGTCCACCACGTCGACCGGGCGGCGGCCGAATCCGGTCTCGCCCGCCAGCACCAGGTAGTCGGCACCGTCGAGTACGGCGTTGAAGATGTCGGCGACCTCGGCGCGGGTGGGACTGGCCGCGGTCCGCATGGAGTGCAGCAGTTGAGTGGCCACCATCGAGCTACGTCCGCGGGCCGCGCAGCTCGCGGTGACCTGCTTCTGCACCACCGGCACGTCCTCGAACGGGATCTCCAGGGCCAGGTCCCCCCGGGCCACCATCAGCCCGTCGAAGGCATCGATGAGCGGCGGGAGCGCGCGTACCGCATCCGGATGTTCGATCTTGGCGATCAACGCCGCTTCCGGCGCGATCCGGTGCAGCGCCTCCCGGTCGGACGGATGGGCGGTGAAGGACAGCGCGATCATGTCCGCCCCCAGGTGACGGGCGAAGGCGGCATCGTCGCGGTCCCGCGGGGTCAGCCCCACCGGAATCGGCTGCCGGCCCGGCAGGGTCACCCCGCGCCCGTCGGTCACCGGGCCACCCTGCGTGACCGTGCAGGTCATGGTGCTGTCGTCGGCCTCCTCCACCCGCAGCACCACGGCACCGTCGTCGATCAGCACGTGCGAGCCCGCCTGCGGCACCGCTCGCCAGCCGTGGATGAGCCAGGTGCGGTGCGAATCGAGATCGCCCGGTGCTGCGGCCAGGACCACCTTCTCGCCCGGCTCCCACCGCGCCGCCCCGTCACGCAGGCGGCCGATCCGGTTCTTGCGGCCCTGCAGGTCCGCGAGGACGCTGACCGTCCGGCCCTGCCGGTCGGCTTCCGCCCGCACGGTACGGACCGTGGCGAGGTGCCGTTCGCGGCTGCCGTTGACCATGCTGAGCCGCACCACGTCCACGCCCGCCCTGATCAGCGCGGCGAGGCACGCGGGGTCGGCGCTGGCCGCGCCGATGGTTGCGACTATCCGGGTACGCCGTACGGCGGCCGTCGCTGTGCTCACGGCCATCACCGCGCGCTGCATCGGTGGTACTCGCGCACCATGCGGCCCGGGTCGTCGGCGATCACCGGGGTGACACCGTGCAGGATGCCGGCGCCGTAGGTGTTGTTGACGAAGAACACCTGGCCCGGTGCGGGAGCTCCCAGGTTGATGCCGAACTCACGTGTCGCCGCGTCGCCGTACTCCGCGCGCAGCACCGGCTTGCTGCCGGGTGTGGGCTCGACGGACCACTCGAACGCATCGTCGAAGGACAGCTCTCGCGCCTGCATGAGGGCCCGCGCGTCGACCAGCAGAAACTCGCCGCCGACAAACCCGCGGACCGGACCGTACAAGTGCGAGAAGAGCATCGCATCGCGGTCCGTATGCAGTGCCTTGAAGCTCCAGCTGCTGCCGTACTGCTCCGGCGGAATGACACCATCGCGGGTCACTGATTCCTTGACAATCGGCGTAGCGGAAGAACTTAGCTCGTCGCATCGGGTGACGAATTGTTCCCACACTGCGGAAAACAGAACGCGGTGCAGTCGGCGGCCGTCGGCGACGTCCGCCATGGGCAGACCGTCGACCACGGCGGCACCGGCGGCTGGCCGCTCCGCCGGACGCAGCAGCCGATCCACCACGGCGCTGACCAGGGCGGGAGCGGTGACATCACCGCCGTGATCAGAGATCCGCACCGTGATGTCGGTAAATGCTGGCAATTTCACTGCCGCGCCGGAGACCGCCATCCGGTCCAGCGCCGACCGCCTTATACGCATCGATTCGGGGGCAGGTGGGGGTTCGGTAATCATTCCAAGGCTCGCTCTCTCCGGTCATCGGGAGATCTCGCACCGCTGTGGCGCACCTTTCGCCATTCTGCACACGTCCTGTCTCGCCGGCGAGACGAGACGATCGTCAAAGTTTCCGCATCCGTGGCTCATCGGCGAACGGCATGGTCGAACAGACTGCGGGTAGTGTCGCCGCTATGCGCATCGGCACAATATTGCGCCGCCTCGGTGACCATTGGGGCGGCACCAGTGTGGTGATGGCGTCCCATCTCGTGCAGGCGGCCGCCGCCCTGTGGCTGCCTCTGCTGACCGCCCGCCTGGTCGACGACGGCCTGGCGTTCGGGGACCGCGGACGGATCGCGGTGACCGGGGCGGTGATGCTGGGCGTGGCCGTCGTCCAGGCGCTCGCGGCCGCTGTCGCCGTACGGACGGCCACCACGATCGCCGAGGCGATCGGGCGGGACCTGCGGGAGGAGGTCTTCGTCGCCGCCCAGCGGCTGAGCATCGCGCAGGTGGCCCGCTTCGGGACGTCCTCGTTGACGGTACGCACCATCAACGACGTCCAGCAGGTGCAGCAACTGCTGCAGATGCTGCTCGCGGTCGCGGTGCCGGTGCCGATGATCTGCGTCGGCGGCATCGTGCTCGCCGCCTTCCGCGACGTGCAGTTCACCGTGATCCTGCTGGCCGCGATCCCGGCGCTGATGCTGCTGACCACCGGCGTGCTCCGCGCCATGCGGCCCCTCACCTCGATGGTGCAGGGTCGCATCGATGACATCGACCGGCTGTTCGACGAGCAGATCACCGGCGTACGCGTCGTCCGGGCGTTCGGCGCCGAGTCGCACGAGGAGCAACGCCTGCAGCGGTCCGGGGCCGAGCTCGCCGGGGTCGCCCTGCGCGCGGGCCGGCTGTCCACACTGGTGCTCCCGGCGGGTTCTCTCCTGGTGAACCTGCTGAGCGCCGTCACCGTCTGGCTCGGCGCGGGCCGGATCGCCCAGGGCTCCCTGGGGATCGGTGAGCTGATCGCCTTCATCAGCTATCTGGCCCTGGTGCTGAGCTCGATCACGACGCTCAGCTTCCTGTTCACCACGCTTCCGCGCGCCGAGGTGTGCGCCGTCCGGATCGGCGAGGTGCTTGCCGAGCGGCCCGACGTCGTCGCGCCGGCCCGGCCACGGACCGCGCAACCCACCCCTGGCTCGGTCGAGACGCGTGCCCTCCGTTTCGGCTACCCGGGCGCGGCCCGGCCGGTGCTCGTGGACGTCACCCTGACCATCCGGCCCGGCGAGCAGGTCGCGGTGATCGGCGCGACCGGAAGCGGCAAGTCGACGTTGCTGCACCTGGTGGCACGGCTGGCGGACAGCACCAGCGGGGCGGTGCTGGTCGGCGGCTCCGACGTCCGGCAGCTCGACCCCACGGTCCTGTCGCGCGCGGTGGCACTCGTACCGCAGCGGCCGATGCTGTTCTCCGGGACCGTCGCGACGAACCTGCGCCAGGGCCGCACCGGGGCCACCGACGCGGACCTCTGGGAGGCGCTCGACGTGGCGCAGGCGCGGGAGTTCGTCGAACGGCTGCCCGGTGGGTTGCGGGCCGAGGTGGGGCCCGGCGGCGCCAACCTCTCCGGCGGCCAGCGGCAACGACTGGCCATCGCCCGCGCGCTGGTCCGCCGCCCCGACATCTATCTGCTCGACGATGTCACCTCGGCGCTGGACCAGACCACCGCGACCGCGGTGGAACGGGCGCTGGCACTGGCGCACGCGAACGCCACCAGGATCGTGGTGACCCAACGTGCCGAGGTGATCCGGCATGCCGACCGCGTCGTCGTGCTGGACGCCGGGCGGGTCGTCGGCCTCGGGACACCCGCCGAGCTGCTGGCCGGCAACGCCATCTACCGGGACATCGTGGCGGCCGAGCCCAGCCACGACGACGTCATGGACATACCCGCGTGAAGCGCTCGGACTCGGCACGGCGACTGACCGCTCGCCTGGGTGCCCACCGCCGGTTGTTCGTCGGCCTGTTCCTGCTCGGGCTGACCAGCGTGACGCTCAACGTGCTCGGCCCTGCCCTGCTCGGCCGCGCCACCGACCTGATCGTCGCGGGCGTGACGAGCGACCGGGGCGTCCCATTCTCCGCACTCGCCCGCGTGTTGCTGCTCGCGGCGGCCACCTATGTGCTCTCGGCGGCCTGCTGGGCGTTGCAGGGCCGGGTCACCAGTCGGCTCATCCAGCAGACCGTGCTCCGGCTGCGAACCGATCTGGCCGCGAAGGTGAACCGCCTGCCGATCAGATACTTCGACCGGCAACCACGCGGTGAGATGCTGAGCCGCGCCACCAACGACGTCGACAACGCCGCGGCGACCCTGCAGCAGACGATCAGCCAGATCACCAACTCGCTGCTGCTCTGCGCAGGGTTGTTGACCATGATGATCATCATCTCGCCGCTGCTCGCATCGGTCATCACGGCCACGGTGCTGGTCCTGGTCGTCCTGAACATCGCGCTCAGCAGACGGGCCCAGGAGCGGTTCGGCGCACGCTGGGCCACCTCAGGTGACCTGCACGCACACGTGGCCGAGATGTACACCGGCCACGCCACCGTCGTGGCGTTCCAGCAGCAGGGCGAGGCGCTGCGCGGCTTCCGGCGCCTCAACGACCGGCTCCGGGCCGACGGGCTCCGGGCCCAGACCACCAGCGGACTGGTGACACCTGCCATGACCCTGCTGTCCAACCTGGGCTTCGTCCTGATCGCAGTGGTGGGCGTCGCACGCGTCGCGGCCGGTGCCGTGACGATCGGCGAGGTCCAGGCGTTCCTGCAATACTCCCGCCAGTTCAACGGACCGCTTACCCAGCTCGCCACGCTCAACGCGGTGATCCGGTCGGGCCTGGTGTCCCTCGACCGCATCTTCGAACTACTCGACGCGCCCGAGCTGGACAGCCGGCCCAGCGTCGCGGTCCAGCGGACCCGGCCGGCCGGTCAGCTGGTCTTCGACCGGATTCGCTTCGGGTACGACCCGGCGACCCCGGTGCTCCGCGAGCTGGACCTGACGGTCGCGCCCGGCGAGACGCTGGCGATGGTCGGCCCCAGCGGCGGCGGAAAGTCGACGCTGGTCAACCTGCTGCTCCGCTTCTACGACCCGGACCACGGAACGATCCGCCTGGACGGGGCGGACCTGCGTGCGCTGCCCCGCGAGCAGGTGCGGTCGGTGGTGGCGCTGGTGCCGCAGGACGTCTGGCTGCGGCACGGCACGGTGGCCGAGAACATCGCGTACGGGCAGCTCGACGCGACTCGCCAGCAGATCGAGGCGGCAGCGCGCGCAGCCCACGTCGACGACATCATCCGCGCGCTGCCGGACGGCTACGACACGGTCATCGAGGACGGCGGCTATCTGAGCACCGGTGAGCGGCAGCTGGTCACCATCGCCCGGGCCTTCCTCCGCGATCCCGCGGTGCTGGTGCTGGACGAGGCGACCAGTGCGGTCGACTCGCATACGGAGCGCCTCGTCCGGCAGGCCATCAGGCGGCTGACGCACCAGCGCACCGCGGTCATCGTCGCGCACCGACTCGCCACCATCCGTGACGCGGACCGGATCGCCGTGCTGGACGAGGGCCGGATCGTCGAAAGTGGCGACCACGCCGGCCTGCTCGCCCTTGACGGCGCCTATGCGCGGCTGCACCGCGCGCAGCGTACGGACGGATGAGGCAGGGGTGGCTCAGACAGCGACCGCACGTCGGGCGAGGAAGGCCTCGGCCGCGTCGGCCGCGACGATCGCCCCGTCGCCGCGGAGGTGCCGGTCGCGGAAGCCGCGTACGGCGGCGCGCTCCGGGGAGTCGCCGAGCAGGGCGGTGGCGGCGTCCCGTAACGCGCTCGCGGAGAGTTCTCCCGCCGTGAGCCGGCGACCGAGGCCGAGTTCCGCCACCCGGGCCGCGTTGACCTTCTGCTCCGGGCGCTCCGGCACGACGACGGTGGGCACCACGGCCAGCAGGGACTCCATGACCGAGTTCATCCCGCCGTGCGACACGAAGACATCCGCGTGGCGCAGGACGGCCGGTTGGGGCACCACCGACGCGACGACGACGCCCTCGGGGACCGGCCCGAGGGCCGCGACGTCGAGATGCTCACCGACGGCCAGCACCACCCGCCAGTCGGCGGTGCCGAACGCGCCCAGCGCGGCCCGGTACACCTCCGGACGGTTCGACGCGGTGCCGAGCGCGACCAGCACCAGGGGCGCCTCGCCCGGCGGTGGTTGCCAGCCGTCGTCCGTGCCGGCGGGCATCGCGCTCGGTCCGGCGAACACGAAATCGTCGGCGAAGGTCTCACCGGCCGGCTGGAAGGCCCGAGGCAGGAACACGATGTTCAACCCGGGGGTGGGCTCCGCCATCATCACCGCGGCGGTGTTGACGCCGTGCTGCACCGCCAGGCGGCGCATGTCCCGCCAGACCGGTCGCAGTGCGGCGCGCTCCGGGCCGCTCATGCCGGCGGCCTGGAACTGTGCCCGGGTGTGCTCGTTGCCGGCGATCGTCGGCAACATTCGGATCCCGGGCAGGCCGAGGCGCTCCGCAATCATCCGGCCCGGCGGCGTCGACATGTCGTAACAGACGCTGTCCGGTCCGTGCGCGACGGACCACTGATACAGCGCCTGGTATCCGTTCTCGACGAGGTCGGCGTAGAGGCGCATTCTTTCGACGTATCGAGTCGGTCCGCTGTCCGCCGTCGGAGTGCCCGGCGGCAGCGCGAACCCGATCGGCAGGAATTCTGCCCCGGTTGCCGTCACTGCGGCGGCGAATCGATCACTGGTCGCGTAGGTGACCCGATGGCCGCGACGGACCAGCTCGGCGGCGAACGGCAGTGTCGGATTCACGTGGCCGTCTGCGGGAAGGCACACAAAAAGCAGGTGCCGGCCGACCCGCTCGTCGGCGATCTTTCTCATGGAAATCTCCCGAATGTTCGGCCCGCCGTGGCGGAGGAATTCAATATCCTCGGTCCAGTATCGCCGCATGCCCTACGAACAACCATTCCCGACCGAGGAGAAAAATGGAAAAATATGTCGACGTCGCCCCCGGAATTCAGTTGTACGCACGGCTGGACGGGCCGGCCGGCCGGCCCGTCGTGCTGCTGGTCGCGGGGGCGAATGCCGCCGGGTCGAGCTGGCCGGACGGCCTGGTGTCGCAGCTCACCCGCCATCACCGGGTCCTGCGTTACGACCATCGCGACACCGGCCGTTCGACCCGGGTGTTCGACCGGGACCCGTACCCGGTGACCGTCCTCGCCACCGACGCGGTCGCCGTGCTCGACGCGTTCGGCATCTCCCGCGCGATCGTGGTCGGCACGTCGCTCGGCGCGCAGCTGACCCAGCTTCTCCTGCTGGACGCCGCCGATCGCGTGGCCTCGGCCGTCCTGCTCTGCGCGGCGGCGCTGCCGATGCCCGACGCTCGGCAGTCCGACCACCCGGGCCCGTCGCCCGCGCTGGCCCGGGTGTGGCGCGGCCTGGCGGAAGCCCGCGACCCTGCGGAGGTGGTGGAGTGGAAAGTTGAGCAGTGGCGGCTGCTCAACGGGCCGCGATTGCCCTTCGCCGAGAACGCCTACCGCCGGCTGGAGCGTCGTGCCGCCGCCGCACGAGGGCCGGCCGGACCGCTACTGGGCCCGCACGTCCGTGCCGATCCCGGCAGACTGGCCCGCCGCCCGGAACTCGCCCGCGTGCGGGTGCCCACACTGGTGCTGGAGGGGTCCTGCGACCCGGTTAATCCGCCGCCCTGTGCGGCCATTCTGACCGCGTCCATTCCTACCTCCCGCCGCGTCACCCTCGCCGACATGGCTCACTTGATACATCCGCTCGTGGCTCCGCAGATCGCGGCTCAGGTCGCCGGATTCGTCTCGCCGGCGGGACATCGGTTCGGACCTCCCCCGACTTGAGTCGACCACGTCGAGGCCCCAGGATAGGAATCGGCGCCCGGCAATTGCCCACCCCCTTGGAAGGGCGTTCGGCGCATGCTCATCACCCTCTTCACAAGTGCTGGGAGAGACGAATGCAGAAACCTCAGAAAGACCCGGTCTACGTGCGCGCTTCGGTCTGGCCGAAATGCGATCTGGTCTGCCGTTACTGCCCGGTCGAAGAGGGAATGGAAAATCGTGTACCGGCAAGGTACGCCGGACAGCAACTGACCACTGAGCAATACTTGCGCAACGCCGCGGCGATCGCTTCGGCCGGCATTGGCGGCATCTCGTTCACCGGTGGCGAGCCGACGTTGCGCCCAGACCTGGGTGACATCATCGAGGCGGTCCGCCCCATGTACGAACGGGTGGAGTTGACCACCAACGGCGCCCGCCTGCCGAAGATCACCGACGCGGTGAGCCGGCACATCGATCTGCTGAAGATCTCGCTGGACAGCGTGCGGCAATCCGACGTCCTGCAGATCACCGGCCGCCGCTTCGCGTACGCCCACGCGACCGAATCGATCCAGTGGGCGATCAGCGAACGTGTGCCCCTTGCTCTTAACGCGGTCCTGATGCGTCGCACCCGTGACGTCCTGGACCAGACCATCGATTTTGTCGCCGACCTGGTGTCCGACGCGCGCTCACCAGTGCACCTGAGCCTGCTCGACTTCTACTACTCACCCAGCCGGCGGGCCGAGTGGCAGGAGGACTACCTGCCTACCGACAAGGTCCTCGAACTGCTGACCGACCGCTACGGCGAGCCGGAGATCCAGGAGCGGTTCGGATGCCGCTTCTACTGGTACGACGCTAACGGCTTCAGCGTGCGCCTCAAGGACTCCTACAGCGCCACGATGCGCGCGCCCAAGTGTGAGGGCTGTGCCAGTTACTGCCAGGAGGGCATCTACGGCATCAAACACTCGGTGGAGGGGTGGCTGACCACCTGCCCGAGTGACCGGGAGGACCTTGGCAACCTGCTGCATCCTGACCTCAGCGATGAGCAGTTGACCGAGCGGGTGACCGCGATTCTGGCCGACGTCGACAACGCGAGGTCGACACCGGACTCGTTCGACGTGATGTGCCGGACCCACGATTTGCGGCCCGCGGCAGCGGTCGCGTCCTGACGTCGCGAGCAGGATGCGGCGGCGCAGGAAAGCCGCTGAATGCCGGCGCAGCGCGTCGACCGGGCGTGCTGCGGGCGCCGGCCGTGAACGTCGGCGGGTATTGAGACCTCCGGTTTCGGTGTGGACGTCGGCGCCCCACGCCTCGCCGGAGGTCTCACCCCCGCCACGCCGTCGACGCCCTTCATGGGTGCTACCGCTGGCCGCCGGTCGCGCCAAGGGCCTGCGCCGCGGCCCGATCGAGGGCTTGCACGATCCAGGCGTCCAACGAGGTGTTCAACTCGGCGGCGGCCTTCTGCCAGGTGTCGATCCGGTCCGTCGACACCCGGACCCGGGGCAACTCGGCGGCCTTCCGGTCAGCGCGCTGGGCGGCTCGTCGGTGATTGCGCAACTGGATCCGCAGTCGGTTACGCGACCATCCCTTTTCGGCTGCCAGGTCGAGCCAGTGGTCCTGTTCGGGCTCCGGCAACGCGGCCACCTCCGTGTGGTGCTGGAAGCTCAGCTCCTCACGGCGGCGACCGATGGGGAACTTGCGGGCGATCCAGGCATAGTTACGTAATGTCTGGTATTCCAGGCCAACCCGCTCCACGGTCTCGGCGTATCTGCGCTCGTAGCGTTCCTGCCCGTAGATCAACCAGTCGCCGAGGCACCACGCGAAGGAGTCGACCAGCCGACTGATCCGGAAGCCGGCGTCGGCCCAGTCGTCGAAGGCGAGGTCGGAGGGTATGACCAGGCCTGTCCGCGTCGTCAAGATTCCGGTGCCTCCGCTGCCCCGTTCCACGGCCGTTTTCCTGGCGCTAACCACGCAGATTCACTCCCCGTTTTGGATCTGTTACAAACTGCAAGGAAGCCTATCCGAAGGGACGCACCGCTCGAAGTGCTTCCATCAGTGACAGTTGTCGGCATCCTGCTTGTCCACTTGGTACTGTCTTGTGGCGCTCTGGTTCTTATGCGGCGGGAACTCGTCCCGGCGGTTGGCGGACTCCGCAGCGAAGCGTTCGCGAGTTGCCGCGGTCGGAGCAGCGGGCGACTGTCTGTGCGCGCCGAAAGATCGACTAGTGCCGTGACCACGAACGTTGACGGTGTTGGTCAGGCTGCGCGGGTAGCTGGCTGGCCCCAGCGTCGTTGTCGTTCGCTGCGGATGCGGGCGCGTTCGCGGCGTTGGGCGGCCAGGACGTCGGGGTGGCGGGCATTGGCGTTGCGCCAGCGCAGGTAAGCCTGCAGTTTCCGGGTCAGCGCCGGGTGGTTCGAGCCGGCGATGACGAAGGTGCGTAGCGGCCCGAACTGGGCCTCGATCGGGTTGGCCCAGGAGGCGTAGGTCGGGGTGAAGCAGAGCTCGACCTTGTTCCGGGCCGCCCACCTGCGGATCTTGAGGCCTTTGTGCGCGGACAGGTTGTCCAGGATGACGTAGATCGGTGCCCCGTCCGGGCGGGCTGCGCGGATCGACTTGAGCGCCGCGAGGGTGTTCGCGGCGCTCTTACGCCGCCGCACGACGCCCCAGAGTTGGTCGTCGCCGACGGAGTAGCAGCCGTGGAACTGCCGGACCCGTGCAGCTTGTGGTAATTCGCGCCTGATCACCGACAACCCGGCCCGAGGTCTGGAACTACCCCCTCGGGAACGCCTCCAGCCCGAGGTGTGGACCGACGCCCGCGTCGCCGAGTGGAAGGCCACCGGCGAGCGCCCGGTGATCGCGGTGTGGACAGCCGCGCAGCTCGCCGCCTTCCTCGACTTCGTCCGCGACGACACCCTCTACGCCCTGTGGTGGCTGATCGCGCTGCGCGGACTGCGACGCGGCGAGGCCGCCGGGCTCCGATGGGCCGACGTCGACCTGCACGAGGGGCAGCTGTCGGTGGTCCGGCAGCGGACCACGGCCGGGTACGACGTGCACGAGGGACCACCGAAATCCGCGGCCAGCCGCCGCCTGGTCGCGCTCGACAAGCACACCGTGCAGGTGCTGCGCCAGCAGCGACAACGGCAGCAGGATCGCCGCGCCAGACGCGTCGACGCCAACAAGGTGTGCCACGACAGCGGTTACGTGTTCACCAGCCCCGACGGACTACCCCTGCACCCCGGCTACCTCCCCCAACGCCTGCGGCTGCTCGTCGACCGCGCCGGACTCCCACCGATCCGGCTGCACGACCTCCGACACGGCGCGGCCTCACTCGCCCACTCCGCTGGCGCGGACATCAAAACCGTCCAGGACCAACTCGGACACGCCAACATCCGCGTCACCGCCGACATCTACACCACCGTCCTACCGCCAGCCGCGCACAAGGCCGCCGAGATCACGGCCTCCTACCTCATCGAGGCCGGCAAACCCGGCGCGGAGATCAAACGACAGATCGACCGCACCCGAGACACCGACGACGGCACCGCCCAGCGCCGACCAAGCCACACCCGGAACCGGACATCACCGGGGCAGGAGCCCGAAAGCCACCGAAGCACACACCCCAACTGAGGGTGCCGCGGCGCCGCACCCAACAGCGCGCGAAAGCGCGACGAGTGCTCACCAGCCGACAGCTCACCAACCACCAGGAGCTCGCCGGACAACCCGCTCCCACAAGTCACTAGGTCCAGTGTTCACACAGAGTCCCAGCCACAGGTTCACCTGCGGCTGGGACTACTGCACTGCTGACACGGCGTCGGCGAAACGCGATCCGGCCCCACGACCATGCGGCCAACAGACCATCCCCACGACGCGACCAGGCCACCGACACGGTTCCTGCCCCGCCTCGCCGACTCGCTGAGCAGACGTAACACGCCAACGCGAGCAGGGTCGCCGACGAGGTGGACAAGATGCTCGACGAGCGGCTCTTCGCCCAGCCTGCGGTCTCGGTCGATGTCGTCTCTCGTGACTGGAAGCATCTGAGCGGTAATCAGATGGGTCGGGCCGCAGGGGTGCCGCCAGCGCATGCCGGACTAAGGCCGCTACCTGCGAAAACATGCGCCCCCGCCTCCTGGGCTTCCCATTTTCACATTCAGATATCCCACATACCGAGACCGCGGTGCTCCGATGGTGCTCGGCTGCCCAGAAGCCGCCCGAGCGGCGCGACCGCGAACCAAAGCGCCTCTGAGCTGCTCAAACGTGGGTCACAACCGCGACCCACACATGACCCATACGAAGGCAGGGAATATAGCCGATCGGCTATATTCCCTGCTCAAGTGGTGCGCCCGAAGGGACTCGAACCCCTAACCTTCTGATCCGTAGGAGGAAGGGTAACCCACCTTCCCCACCGAATACAAAGTCTCATAGCTCGTACTGTATTGCAAGCCCTTCGTCCACGCGGAGGGCTTTTTGTTTCGGCTGGTCCACGCGCTGCAGGCGACGGGCAGGGTGATGGGCTCGCCGCTGCCGGGCTCACCGTGCTGATTTCGACCCGCCCGTGCTCGACCGGTGCCGAACATCCGAGCACCATCGGAGCACCATGCAGGCCGCGATATCCCTCGGATCTGAGCGCCGAGGGTTCTGGCGATGTCGACAATTGGGTAGCACGCACGCTTCCCAATGACCGCCTTCATCTCCCGCTTCACTCGGACCGAGGCGGGACCGCTGGCGCCACCCACAGACCTTGGCGCGGTGATCCGCGCTTCGATGACAGCGGGAGCGGGCGGCCGAGTGCGGCGATGTTAGTCGTCTTCGGGGTCGGCGAACCGTAGTTCGGCCGCCGACTCCGCCATGGCGGAGTCGTCGAAGTCCGGTAGCGCCCGTTCCGGCAGGTGCAGGTCGGCGTCCGGGTCGATGCCCTCTGAGCTGCCGATCAGGTCCAGTAGGAATTCCTCGGCACCGCGCAGCAGTACGGGGTCCTCCGTCCAGAAGCCGAACTCGAGGCTGCGTCGTGACGACGCCGTGAAGTTCGCTGACCCGATCCAGAGTCGCTTCGGGGTGAAGGCGGTGACGTCGGCCGGCCCGAAGTCGTCTTCGTCGTGTTCCCAAAGGTGGCCGAGTAGCGCCAGCTTGGCGTGGAGGATCGGTGGCATGGACCCGTTGGCGCCCACGCCCTTGCGGTAGCCGATCGTCCGCACGGTCGGGATCATCTCGTCGCCGGGCGGCAGCGACCACCCGGGTCCGATCATCGGGGGCTCACCGTCGACCAGTGAGGTCAGTTGCTCCAGCGGGGAGAAATAGCACACCGGGAGACCGGACGCGCGGGTGTTGAGGTCGGCCAGGCGGCGAAGCTTGTAGGGCAGATCCGGCGGCTGCACCTTCTTGTCCCGGGCCTGCTTGGTCACGTCCGCGCTGGTGGTGTAAGAGACGGCCATCGCGTGATCCGGTCTGATGTTATGCGGCGATCGGTGCCGCGTCGGGCTGGTCGGTGTCGTGTTGGCTGGTGTCGAGGGTGATCAGGCGGGCTTTGGTCAGGAGTTCCAGGCCCATGTAGCGGCGTCCTTCGGTCCATTCATCGGTTTGCTCGGCGAGGACCGCGCCGACGAGGCGGATGATCGCTGGCCGGTTAGGGAAGATCCCGACGACGTCGGGTGCGGCGGCGGATTTCCTTGTTCAGGCGTTCCTGCGGGTTGTTGGACCAGATCTGGCGCCAGATCTCGCGTGGGAAGCCGGTGAAGGCGAGCAGGTCGTCGTGGGCGGCGTCGAGATGCTCGGCGGCGGCTGGGAACTTCGCCTCGATCGTGGCGACGACCCGCTGGAACTGGGC
>NZ_JBICTL010000015.1:0-64136 GCF_043197575.1 Micromonospora sp. NPDC049051 | reverse complement strand
ACCCCGATCCACCTTCCCATTAGAATTCAACGGCAACTCATCAAGAACAACAAAACCACCCGGCACCATATGCACCGGAAGAAGACCCGCGAGGTAGTCCCGGAGCGCCTCGGTGGTCGGCTGGACAGCGCTCGACCGCTGCGGAACCACGTAGGCCACCAGACGACGGTCACCGTCCTTCTCCTGCACGACCACCAGCGCCCGGGCAACGTTCTCATGCCGTTCCAGCGCGGATTCGATCTCGCCGGGCTCGATGCGGAAGCCGCGGATCTTCACCTGACTGTCGGCACGCCCCACGAACTCCAGAACACCGTCCACACCCCACCGCGCCAGATCACCCGTGCGATACATCCGCGCACCCGGCACCCCAGCGAACGGATCCGCCACGAACCGCTCCGCGGTCGCGGCGGATCGCCCAAGGTAGCCACGGGCGAGCACGTCGCCGCCGACGTACACCTCGCCCCTCATCCCGATGCCCGCCGGTTGCATCCGCTCGTCGAGCACGTACACCTGTGGACCGGCCAGTGGACGGCCGACTGGCACCTGCTCAGGCCAGCCGGCCGGGTCACCCGTCAGGATCTGCGTGGTCACGATGTGGGCTTCGGACGGTCCGTACTGGTTCTCGAAGCGGACCCCGGCCAGGGCTGCGGCGAACCGGCGGGTGTCCGCGCTGATGCGCAGCACATCTCCCGCGGCGTAGACGTGACGCAGCGACAGCGGTAGAGGACTCTGCACCCAGGCCAGGATCACCTGGTCGAGCAGGGCCGGAGGCGCGTGCAGCGTGTCGATCTCATGCCGTTCCAGCAACTCGAGCAGCAGGTAGGGATCCTGTCGGATCTCCTCACGCGCGATGGTGAGCGTACCTCCGCTCAGCAGCGTCACGAATATCTCCTGGAAGCACACGTCGAAGCCAACCGACGCGAGATAAAGGCCGCGGCGCGGGCGCGTGTCGTGGGCCAGGTGCCAGGCGATCAGGTTGTCCAGGGTCCGGGCAGTCACGCTGATGCCCTTCGGCTCGCCGGTCGAGCCAGACGTGAATATGACGTACATCAGGTTGGTCGGCCTGCGACGTCGTGGCGGGGCGGTCGGGGACCGCAGGGCGATGGCTGCCGCGTCCGTGTCGACGCACATGCTCGTCCTGCCCAGATCGGGGATGCGGTCACGCATCGCAGAGTCGGTGACGATCAGGGCAGGGTCGGCGCTTCGCATGACGTACTGCAGGCGAGCGGGCGGGAGCTTGGGATCCAGCGGCAAGTAGACGCCACCCGCCTTGAAGATGGCGAGCAGCGCGACGACGCTCTGGAAACCACGATCGACACACAGTCCGACCACGACCTCCGGGCCCACACCGGCCGCCACGAGGTGGTTCGCGAGCCGATTGATCAGAATGTCCAGCTCGCGGTACGTCATCTGCTGGCCGTCGCTGAGCAGCGCGACGGCGTCCGGGCTCGACGCGACCCGCTGCTCGAAGGCCGTCATCAGGTCGGCCGCCGGCTCGACAGGGACGTCGTCGACGTTGAACCCGCGCAGGACCAGATCGCTCTCGCCCGGGGACAACCATCCCGCCTGCGACACCGCCTGGTCAGGCTGACCGGCGAGCGCCGCCAGCAACGTCGTGTACCGCTCCGCCATCCGCTCCGCCGTGCTCCGGTGGAACAGATCGGTGCTGTAGACGACCACGCCGTACATGTCCGCGCCGCGATCCTCGATCTTGACTTCGAGGTCGAAGGGCGTGTTCGCGGCATCGGAGCCGACGGGGCTGACCCGCAGCCCCGGAAGGGCCGGGCTCTCCACCGGCCGGCCGCCGTCGAACCACACCTGGAACAGCGGATTCCGGCTGGTGTCCCGCTCCGGCGCCACCTCCCGGACCAGTCGCTCGAACGGTAGTTCCTGATTGGAGTACGCGCTGAGCGCCACCTCGCGCACGTGCGCGAGCAGCTGTCTGAAGGTGGGGTCGCCGGACCAACGCACCCGGATCGGCACGGAGTTGACAAAGAACCCCATCAGCTCCTCGAGGTCGGCGCGGTCGCGCCCCGCCATGCCCGAGCCCGTCACGACGTCGGTGCGCCCTGAGTAACGGGCCAGGAAGACGTCAAACGCTGCCAGCAGCACCATGTAGACGCTTGCCGCGCCCTCCTCTGCGATGGCGCGCAGCCTCTCGGTCACGGCCGGCGGCACCACGAAGTCCACCGAGCCGCCCCGACCACTCAGCGTCCGGGGTCGCGGGAGGTCCGAAGGCAGATCGACGTACGGCGGCGCGCCGTCGAGCGTGTCACGCCAGAAGGCGAGCTGCTGCCCGATCTGCTCCTCCGTGACCGCGGCCTGCTCCCACTGCGCGTACTGCGGGTACTGCAGTGGCAACGGGGGAAGGCCACCTCGACGTGTACGGGCCGCTTCGTACGCGGCGGCGAGGTCACGCCAGAAGACGCCCAGTGACCAGCCGTCCACCACGATGTGGTGCAGGACGAGGACGAAGTAGTGGACATCGTCGTCCACCCGCACCAGGCGCGCCCGCATGAGCGGACCGGTCGAGAGGTCGAAGGGCCGGAGCGCATCGTCGGCGACCATCGCGAGGACCTCCGCCGTGGGATCGGCGCCTGTCCCCGGCAGCTGGACCACAGGGAGCGGGATCGACGTCACGGGACCGGTGCTCTGCCGGGGTTCACCCTCGACCTCGTGGAAACGGACCCGAAGAGCGCCATGCCGCTCCCAAACCTGCTGCAACGCGTGCTGCAGCGCGACCGGATCCAGGGGCCCGTCGATCCGCCACACATGGTCGGCGTGGTAACTCGAAGAGTCCGGGACCATCTGCCCGAGGAACCAGAGCCGGCGTTGGGCGAACGACAGGGGTGCGTCTCCGCCAGGTGATAATGCCGGCCACCGAAACGTGTCCGAAGGCGACGTCGAGCCGCCCCCGCTCAGACGCTGCCGGACGAGTGCGAGTTGTTGCGGCGAAAGCGAACTCACTGGTTGCCCCCATAGGTGCGACAGCGCCGAGAGCCCTATCTGGCCTGCCGCGACGTTATAGTTCTGAATCCGGCGCGGTACCGAGGAGGAGCGCGCAAATGCCCCAGGCGAATGTGCTGCACGCACTGCTCGCAATCATGCTCACCCGGAAACCCCGCCCCACTAGGTGTTCTGAAAGTGCTCAGCTGGACCGGGCGTCCGTCGCGGAGACGATGTACACGGAGGTGCGCCGCCTGGGCGCTGGGCACTGGTGACCTCTCATCCTCCGTTGAGCAGCACTCCGAGGCAGTAGGAACCCGGCTCGGCGGAGCGGGTGACGAAGTGGTGGACCGTGCCGGCGGGAATGAAGAAGGCCGCGGGAGAGGTCAGGGTGTAGTGCTTGTCGTCGGCGACGACGTCGATGACCGCACCGCCGGGTGTGGGCGACATGAGCAGGTAGATCTCGGGCACCTCGTGGGTGTGCGGCGCGGCGACCGGCTTACCGACCTTGTCACTGATTTCTCCACCGGCCACCTCGACCGGCAGCCCTCCGAACATGTCGGCCGTCAGGTAGAAGGGTGTCGGCGCGTGATGACCTGGGATCTGGCGGAACAACGGAAGGTCTTCGCGGGCAGCCGGAGCAGCCGACCCGGGTGACGGGGAGACGATCTTGTCCATGTTGTCCTCCGACTTGGGATTGACGAGTGCGCCGCCTGGGCTCATGCCGGCGTCAACCGGAATATGAAGCTGAATGCAGGCAGATCGATCAGCCGCTCGTCGGCGCGCTTCCAACCGCTCTCCTCGATGGCAGAGTGCCATTCCTCGAGCGTCGGCAGATACTGGTCCATGACGGCGTGCACCGTCTCGAACCCGAGAGTGAACATTGGCAGGTCGGTGCCGTGCACGTCGGTCGAGCGGCAGGTGTCGCCGAGCACGAGGTTGCGCACGTTGGGAAAGACCTGGCGGATCCGGCGCAGTGTGTTGATGCAATTCTCCCGCGGCCAGAAGTCGTGGCCCATCAGAAAGCACGTCACGAGGTCGACACCACGGTATTCCGGACGAGGCGCCATGGTCAGCACGTCATCCTCGACCAGCGTGATGCGGTGGCCCAACTGAGCGTCGGCGACGGCTTCCTTCGACACGGCAAGCGCGCCCTGGGCCACGTCGATGCCCACGGCCCGGACGGACGGCCATTGTTGGGCCAACATGATGATCCGGTCCGCACTACCGCACCCCAGGTCGGCGACCGTGGTGAAGGACATCCCGTCCAGCAGCTCACGCAGGGGCGGGTCGAAGAACGTGCGGGCGATGCTGCGGCAGGCGACGCTGATCGCCCGCGAGTCGCGGTTCATGC
The DNA here is from genome assembly GCF_043197575.1 of Micromonospora sp. NPDC049051. Classification (NCBI taxonomy): domain Bacteria; kingdom Bacillati; phylum Actinomycetota; class Actinomycetes; order Micromonosporales; family Micromonosporaceae; genus Micromonospora; species Micromonospora sp. NPDC049051. The sequence goes on along the minus strand of NZ_JBICTL010000015.1, from coordinate 59,836 downwards.
CCCGATCGGCGCGTTCGCTGTTGAGCGTGAGACGGGTCAGATCGGTGAACAACTCGCCGCAGCCGCGGGTCAACCAGTAGAAGAACCCTCTGTTCTTGAACGCGTCCTCGAAGCCGGGCCCGCGGCTGGCCGTCTTCCGAAGCGGGTCCAGGACGACGATCTCGCGGCTCGCGAGTGCGGTGAGGATCGCGCGCACCGCACCAAGATGCACGTCTCGGCCCGCCGCGAACCGGTGTACGTCCAGGGCGTCCTTCTCGGCGAGTTCCTCGAGCAGCCCGATGTCCCACGCTGCGCTCAGGGCAGCAGCGGCGACCGCGCCGTTGAAGGTATCGGCGCAATAGCGTTCGTCGCGGGACAGGTGCAGTGGCCCGACGGTCATGCGGAACCTCTTCCTCTCAGCGCGGCACGGCTGGGAGCCGCATGGGGATACCGCTCGGGCACCGGCGAGGCGGCCAGCCGCAGGATCTCCAGCAGCGTGCCGGTGAAGTTCTGCTTGCGGTCCATCAGTTCAGGTGTCTGCAAGGTCGGTGGCTCCTCATGCAGACTCGGAGCGAACAGGGGATAGAGACCATTGACACTGATTTCCAGGACGATTGCGTGCACCCTGCGGGCCAGTTGCACCACAACCTCGCCATACGACAGATTGGCGCGGCTGGTCAGGAAGATCCCGTCGTAGAGCCACAACAGGGTCTCGCGGTGCATCCGCCATCGCCCGCCCGGAGGCTTGGGATTCTGCAGCAGCGAGACTCCGGACGGCACGACCTTCTCTGTGATCCCCTCGTGAACCTGTTCATTGATCTCGCACTCGCGGCGGAGCGCATCTGCCTCGATACTGCCGCCGAGACTGATCTTTCCCCGGACGAGCGGCCTGATGGGTGCGTAGTCCCTGGCCCACGCTCCGCTGAGATTGATGTGCTGGCGTGCCATGGGCGCCCGGATGACGCGCTCGTAGATTTCCCGAGGCGGAGAGCTGGCATAGAGCAGCATGAGGGTGTACCCGCGGACGAGCGCACACGCCTGCGCGGCCAGCGCCGGGGCGTGGGGCTCCGAATCCTCGGCGTCGTCGAGGATAGCGGCCAGCAGTTGCCAGAGCAGGAACGTCGTTTGGTGTCCGGTGATCCACCGGAACCAGAACAGTCGGTCGATCTCGGCGGCGTCGGGCGGTGGCAGTTCGTGCCTCGTTGACGGGGGCAGGGTACTCAGGCTCTCGTGGCAGGCCATGATGGCTTCCCGGTCGACCTCTGACGTACGCGGTAGCCAACTGGTGGGCAGGGCGAGCGGCTCCAGGCCGTAGATGTGGCCGCCGTACTCCCACTCCGACTGCTGCGGCAGCCTCGTGACCAGGGCGGGTGCATCAAGCATTACCATCGACGCCGCCCGGCATGTAGGTGAACTCGTACTCCAGGCCGTTGACGTCGAACGCGTAGAAGCTCTGCATGCCCTGGCCGTCGATGTCGATTTCGCTCGCCGGCTCCCTACGGGCGAACACGAAGCGATCGGACTCGTAGAGCGCGAACCAGCGCTGGCGCCAGCGCCGCAGTTCCTCGGCCGTCTCCACCCGCAGGCAGACGTGCTGGAACTGATTGACGTCCGCCGCGGGCGGCCCGTCGGCACCGCCGTCACGAGCGAAGAGGTGCAGCCGTACGTCGCCCGCCACCATCTCGACGAGGCGAGACAGACCCGGCAGCCGGCGATGGCTGAGCGCGGAGAAACCACCATTCATTTCCCACGAGACGGTGCAGCCCAGGAATTCCTGGTACCAGGCGATTGCGTTCGGCAGATCGGTCGTCTGAACGCCGATGTGGTGGATGTTGCCGGTGAGCGGCGAGGGCGGTTCGGCGAAACGATTCGTCCGTGCACTTTCCGATGTACCCGAGATCAAGGCCGTCTCCCTTCTTTCGGAGCCCTTGTCGCCGTCGTGGCGCCAGCTCACCGGCTGACGGCGTAGGCCTGGCACTTGCGGGGACTCGCGCCGGCGAACACGAACCCGCTCGTGGCGTCCCGGCCGCTGGCGCAGACCTTGCCCAGAGACCTCTCGGCGACGAGTTGGACATCGTGGTTGCGGCGCAGCAGTTCGTCGACAACCTCGGTGTCACAGTTCCGCTCGACGGTCAGACGCCGGGGGTGGGACTCACGGGGGGTGAATGAGGCGGGGACGGCGTCGCTGTGGAAGGCGAGCGACTCCGTCGCGCTCTGGCTGTCGAGCCCGAAATCGATGACGCCGAGCAGGAACAGCAGGGTCCACTGGTCCTGGCGGTCGCCGCCCGGTGTGCCGAAGGACAGCACGGACCCGTCGTCCTTCACGACGACTGTGGGGCTCAACGTGGTCCGGGGACGCCGCCCAGGAGCGACGCCGTTGGGGTGTCCGTCGACCAGCCACATGGTCTGTCCACGGGTGCCCAGCGGGAAGCCCAACTCCCCGATCACGGGCGAGCTCTTCAGCCACCCGCCACTGGGTGTCGCCGCCACGGTGTTGCCGGCCCGGTCGGTGACCGTCACGGTGCAGGTGTCCCCACGGGCGGCCGTCCTCGGCAGGATGGTCGGCAGACCGTTGCCAAGTTGGTTGATCCAGTCTTCCGCCCCGGGCTGGAGGTCTGGCTTTCCGGGCGTCGGCATCCAGGGATCGCGACCGTCCGGCGCCCCTGGGCGCAGGGTCTCGGCTGCCTCCTTGGTGACCAGTTCGCGACGGGCACGGTTGTAGTCGGCGCTGAGCAGCGTCTGCAGCGGGACGTCGGATTGCAGGGGGTCTCCGTACCATGCCTCCCGATCAGCGAACGCCAGCTTCGCGCACTCGACGACGGTGTGGAGGTACTCGGCGCTGCCCAGCCCCATGGCGGCGAGATCGAAGCCTTCGAGGAGCGCCAACTGCTGCAGGAAGACCGGTCCCTGCGACCAGGGTCCGGGCTTGTGGACGAGATGCCCCCGATAGACCACACCGGGTGCCTCTTCGACCGTCGGCTGCCAGTTTGCGAGGTCCTGTCCCGTGAGGAAGCTTCGATGACGCCTTCCCGTCGCGTCGATGGCCTCGGTACGGTTGGTGAAGGCGTCGATGGCCTCTGCCACGAAGCCCCGGTAGAAGGCGTCCTGCGCAGCCTGGATCTGGGCCTCGCGGGACGTGGACGCCGCCTCCGCGAGATCGACGATGCGGCGATACGTCTGCGCAAGAGTGGGATTACGGAACCGTGTCCCTGGCCCAGGAGCTTTGCCACCGGGCAGGTAGATGCTCGCCGACCCCGTCCACTCACTGGCGAACAGCGGGGCCAGCGCGGCGATCGCGTCCGCGGTCTCGGGCAGCAGCGGAAATCCTCGTTCCGCGTAGTCGATGCCGTACGAAAGCACCTCGCGCAGGCGCATCGTGCCGAACTCAGCCAGGAGCCGCATCCACCCACCGAACGCTCCCGGCACGGTGGCAGGCAGCAGCCCCGAGCCGGGGATCTGTCCAAGCCCCAACTCCCGGAACCGATCCAGCGTGGCCGCACCAGGCATCGGGCCCTGTCCGCAGACCGCGGCGGTCTTCCCGGTCGCCGACGAGTACAGCACGACGGAAAGATCACCTCCCGGGCCGTTGTAATGAGGCTCCACCACCTGAAGCACGAATCCCGCGGCCACCGCCGCGTCGAAGGCGTTGCCACCGCGCTCGAGGACGGCCATTCCCACAGCCGACGCCGCAGGATGCGTCGAGGAGACCGCTCCTAGATCACCTTTCAATTCCGGTCGGGACGGAAACAAGCTGTCACCACCATCTGTCGTCACCGGGAAGGCCGCCGGCCGATACCGCTTGCGACTGCCGGCCGGCCGGTTCTTGTCAGGAGCCCCACCACAGGCCTTGCGCGGATCTGCACCGGGGGCACGGACAGCATATGACGTCACTCGATTTCAGTCCGCCCACGCTTTCTGCTGCGTCGCTTCTCGCGGAAACCGCGTCTCGCCGGCGAGACATTGACCGTCGCTCCCGGAGCGCATCGGCCCGCCCAGCCAGCCAGGACTCGATGCGCTGCTACACTTCCGCGCTGCGCAAGAGTTTCGAATCCGCGCCGATCGACTGCACCCGATTGCGGAACCAACGTGCCTAGGATCTGCGGGAGGCAAATCATCGACGGCGACAAGGAAGCATCACCATGACCGATAATCCACTGCAGATCGTAGAGTTCCGCGAAGCGGAGCAACTACGGGCGTGGCAAGACTTTCACCTGTCGAAGATGCCCGAGCTGATCAGTTCGATGCACTTGTGTCAGGCGGTTTTCGCCATGCTGGACAGCGGCCTTCTGCAAAGGCTCCGCAACGGTCAGCACCGAACGGAGGACGGTCTCCTCGACGACCTCGACGAGCGGATGGGACCGGGGTTTCTGCAGTATCTGACCATCCGGGGAGTCCTGGAACAACGCGACGGCGGAGTCCACCTGACGCGTTGGGGGGAACTGCTGACCTCCGACGTGTCGTTGGCACGGCTCGGCATCTACGTCGGAGCGTACGGCCCGGTCACCAGCAGGATGAGCGACCTGTTGACGGGCCGGGTGCGTTACGGCGAAGACGTCAACCGCAACGGCGGTCCGTTGGGGGCGCACTGCGCCACCCTGTTCTCGATCTTCCACACGCCCGTGGTGCTCAGGGCGATGCAGGGTCGGGACGTGACGTGCGTGCTGGACGTCGGCTGTGGCGGCGGTCAACTTCTCGTCGATGCGTGCCTGCGCGACAAGAGCCTCAGGGGGGTGGGGCTGGACATCTCGCCCGAGGCGGTGGAGGTGGCTCGTGACCTGGCCCGCCGAGAGGGTGTCGACGACCGGGTGGAGTTCATGGTGGCCGACGGCTTCGCGCCGGAGACCTGGCCCGAGGCGGCGTTCAAGGCCGACGGGCTGTGCGCGGTCAGCGCGCTGCACGAGCACTTCCGCGACGGCGAGCAGGCGGTCGTCGACATCCTCGACACATACGCGAGGGTGCTGCCGGAACAGAAGATCTTGCTGGTGGGCGAGCCAGAAATGCTGTATGTGGACAACGAGAACCACGACGACTTCTTCCTCGTGCATCTGTTGTCGGGACAAGGGCTCCCACGGGACAGGTCGGCATGGCTCGCGGTCTTCGAGAAGACGGCGCTGGAGTGCCGTCTCATCTACACCAGGCCGGGCGCCGGGCCCCGGATCTGCTTCTATGATCTCGCGCCGCGCCGGTGTTAGTTCAGGCGTCGGTCACGGCCGGACGGCAGGCACCTGCGGGGAGTCAGGCCGGGCCCGGCCGGTCTCGTTAGACCGACCGGGCCCAGCTGTTCGTCGATGGACTCACGCCCTGCTGGTCATGCTGTGGAGGCACTGGACAACGACCCCTGCACCGCGCGGTCGAGTACCCTCGCCATCCAGTCGGACAAGCTGCAGTTGTGCCGGGCTGCTTCAGCCTCCCACCGTTCCATTCGCTCCGGGCTTATCTGCAGCTGCAGCCGCACCTTCGCGACGTCCGGCTCGTTGCTGTCGGCCACGCTGGCCCGCACCTGCTTACGTAGTTCGTTGCGCGACCAGTTCATCCGTAGCGCGAAATCGAGCCAGTGCTCTTGTTCGTCAACCGGAAGCGCAGCGACCTCCATGTGGTGCTGAAAGGTCAGTCTGGCCCTCCGGCGCGAAGGCTCGAAGCGTCGCGCGACCCAGGCGTAGTTGCGCAGGGTCTGGTAGTCGAGCAGGGTCTCGGCCATTGCCCGCTTGTAGCGGTCGCGGTATCGCTCCTGGCCGAACACCAGCCAGTCGCCGATCCACCAGGACGACGAGTCCGCCAACCGGAGAATCTGATTGCCGATCTCACACCACGTCGGCAGCGGAAGGGTCTCAGGCAGGTCCAGCCGGGTTGGTTCGACCGACGCGGCGAGGTCGAGATAGTTCGGTAGCGAGTTTCCGGACTCCGGCCTGCGACGTGTCTCAGCGGGTTGGCTCGCAGCGGCTGCCGGGTGGCGTCCCCCGGCCGACACCGCCCCACCCGGGCCCGTCCCGTACTGCGGCTCACCGCGTCTCCCCGTCATCAGCTTCACCAGTCTCCATTTCTGCGGAAAACGAGGGCGGAGACCGAAGGTCGGCCAAAGCACCGACCAGACCGTGGCCGAAGGCAGGAGGAGGTGGTCGGTCAAGTGACAGGGCAGGCTCGGACGATCGGCGATGGTGGCCCGACGATCGGCCGATGGCGGCCCGACGTCGGCCGGCCATCGACGCTGACAGGCGCTGGACCGAGCGCTGGACCGAATCGTCCCAGGCAGAACGAACCCCCGTACGTGACATCCGCCTTCGCCCCCGGCGCGGGGATCTCCACCCGCCACCAAGGATTGCCCGACAAACGTAACAGTGAATGTCGGCTTGGAACGCGCTCCGTCACATGCCACACATCGTTTAACATCTTTTTCTCGGTGAAGCAGGTAGATATCGCGTATGGGCGATAAGAGTGCTTCGCGGCGACAGCGCGTACGTCGCCACGTTCGTGCGGACAGGAGAGGAATGAGCGACGACGCGGCTCCGACCAGCAAGGGGTGGCTACTCGACCGGCTCGAGGAACGAGTCCTGGCGTCGGGTGACTCGGTTGCGCTCGCCCACGGCGACGACACCATGACCTACACCCAGCTCGACACCCACGCCAACAAACTCGCCCACCACCTCCGAAACCACGGCATCGGCCCCGAAACCGTCGTCGGCGTAACGCTGCACCACGGCTTCCCCGCCGTCATCAGCCTGCTCGCCGTCCTCAAAGCCGGCGGCATCTACCTACCCCTCGACACCCGCCACCCCACCGACCGACTCACCTACATGACCACCAACGCCGACACCCGCCTCATCCTCACCGACCACAAAACCACCCTGCCCCCACTCCCCACACCCGTCATCACCTACGACGACACCCCCGACACCACACCAACCCCACCCCCCAAACCCCGCACCACCCCCGACAGCGCCAGCTACATCGTCTACACCTCCGGATCCACCGGAAAACCCAAAGGCATCACCGCCACCCTGCGAACACTTCTGCCTGCGGTGCGCTGGCTCCTGTCCCGTGACGGCGCCGCAGCGCGGTGCGTTCAGCTCGCGTCAATCGGGTTCGACGTCTCCCTGCTCGAGATACTCGGCACGTTGCTCTCCGGTGGCGTCCTCGTCCTCATCGACGACGAGCACCGGCAGGACCCGGAGAAGCTCCTCCAACTTCTCGCAGAGCAGCGGGTCGAGCGCCTCTACACCTCGCCGGCCCAGCTGCACCACATAGCGCTCGCCTGGACCGAGCGAAAGCAGCCGCTGTTCCTCTCCGAGGTACTCGTTTCCGGTGACGTCGTGCACATCTCCGACCCGATTTGTCAAATGCTCTCGAGCATCCCCGGAGTGGTTCTGGAGAATCAGTACGGTCCCTCCGAGACCCACCACGCCACCGCCAACCGCCTCACCACACCCCCCACCCAATGGCCCACCAACCCCACCATCGGAACACCCATCCCCGACACCCACATCTACCTACTCGACCACCACCTCAACCCCACACCCATCGGCGCCACCGGCGAAATCTACATCGCCGGAAAAGGCCTCACCCGCGGCTACACCAACCAACCAACCCTCACCGCACAACGATTCATCGCCGACCCCCACACCGGCAACGGCCAACGCATGTACCGCACCGGCGACATCGCCCGCCACACCACCAACGGACAACTCCAATTCCTCGGCCGCGCCGACAACCAAATCAAAATCCGCGGCCACCGCGTCGAACCCGCAGAAATCGAAACCACCATCGCCCAACACCCACACATCAACGACGTCGCCGTCATCGCCCACACCACACCCACCGGACCACAACTCACCGCCTACATCGTCACCACCCCCCACACCACCATCACCAACGACGACCTCCGCAACACCCTCAAAAACAAACTCCCCGACTACATGCACCCCACCACCACCATCACCATCCCCCACCTCCCCCTCAACACCAACGGCAAACTCGACACCACCGCACTACCCAAACCCACACCCACCCGCCCCACACTCACCACCACCTACACCGCCCCCCGCAACACCCAAGAAAACCTCATCACCGCCATCTGGACCGACATCCTCGGCATCACCGGAATCGGCATCGACGACAACTTCTTCACCCTCGGCGGCCACTCCCTACTCGCCACCCAGGTCATCTCCAGAACCCGCACCACATTCCAAACCAAAACCCCCGTACGAACAATCTTCGAAAACCCCACCATCCGCACACTCGCCAAAGCCATCGAAAAAGAAGCCCCTACCCGGAAGCAAGCGCTGCCCCCCGGTGACCGCAGCCGGCTCTCCTTCGCCCAACAGCGGCTCTGGTTTCTCGACCAACTGCTGCCGGGCGTTCCGCTCTACAACGTCGACACCGTCTGGCGCCTGACAGGAGCGTTGTCGCACACCCACTTCAAGCAGGCGTTCGTCGAAGTCGTCGCGCGCCACGAGACGCTGCGGAGCAGGTTCCACGATGACGGGGGACAGCCGCGGCAGATCATCGACACGAGCACTTCGGTGGAACTGTCGATCGAGGATCTGAGCGGGCTGGCCCCGGCAGAGGCCGAAGCTCGGGGACGGCAGATAGCCAGCGAGAGTGCCGTTCGCCCATTCGACCTGGCAGGCGGGCCGCTCCTGCGCGCGCAGTTGGTCCGACTCAACGATCACGAGCACCTCCTGGTGCTCGTGTTCCACCATGCCGTGATCGACGGCTGGTCCATGGTGATCTTCTGGCGGGAACTGACGCTGCTGTACGACGCGTTGTCGGCCGGCCGCGTGGCCGAACTGCCGCCGTTGCGGGTCGGCTATGCCGAATACACAGCCTGGCAGAGATTGTGGCTCGACAGCGACGATGCCGCCGCGGACCTGGCGTACTGGCGGCGGACGCTTCAGGATGCCCCCCGGACGACCGAGCTTCCGGCTGACCACCCCCGGCCGGCAATGCTCAGTGGCGCCGGCCGGCTCGTACGGTTCGACCTGCCCGCTCAGACGGCTGACGCACTGCGCCACCTTGGGGTGACCCAGGGGGCCACCACCTTCATGGTGCTGCTGACGGCCTTCACCATGCTCCTGTCGCGCTACACGGGAACCAGCGATCTGGTCACCGGCGTGCCGAGCGCGGGGCGCGCCCTGACCGAGTTCGAAGATCTGGTGGGCTTCTTCGTGAATCCGTTGCCGGTGCGGCTGCGCTGGTCGGGCGATCCCACCTTCACCGAACTACTCGGCACCACCCGCGAGGCCATGCTCGACGCGGTCGCCCATCAGAACATGCCGTTCGACCGTCTGGTCGAAGAACTGGTCGACGGTCGGGACCTCAGCCGCAACCCCCTCTTCCAAGTTTGGTTCGACGTCGACAGCTCCCCCGAAGTCGCGCAACCGAAGGACCTGGGCGTCGCACTGGTGCCGCTCGACACCGGTAACACCCGATTCGATCTGGAGATGCGGCTCGAGGACCGGCCGGACAGACTCACCGGCACGTTGTGCTACAGCACCGACATCTTCGCCGACGAGACAGCAGAGCGCCTCGTGCGACATTTCCAGCACGTACTGGCGAACGTCGCCGCCGCCCCTGAGGAACGCCTGTCGCGCCTGTCCCGACCTGACGAGCATCAGCAACGCCTGGTCCTGGACGTCTGGAGCCGTTGCACCACCCCGGGGACGACGGCCATCGACGACGTGATGGCGAAGTATCAGCAACGGGTCGTGGCGTCGGGTGACTCGGTTGCGCTCGCCCACGGCGACGACACCATGACCTACACCCAGCTCGACACCCACGCCAACCAACTCGCCCACCACCTCCGAAACCACGGCATCGGCCCCGAAACCGTCGTCGGCGTCACGCTGCACCACGGCTTCCCCGCCGTCATCAGCCTGCTCGCCGTCCTCAAAGCCGGCGGCATCTACCTACCCCTCGACACCCGCCACCCCACCGACCGACTCACCTACATGACCACCAACGCCGACACCCGCCTCATCCTCACCGACCACAAAACCACCCTGCCCCCACTCCCCACACCCGTCATCACCTACGACGACACCCCCGACACCACACCAACCCCACCCCCCAAACCCCGCACCACCCCCGACAGCGCCAGCTACATCGTCTACACCTCCGGATCCACCGGAAAACCCAAAGGCATCACCGCCACCCTGCGGACACTCGCGAGCTTCACCGCCCCCCGGGTCACCCTCTCGCCCGGGCCGTCGTGCGTCCAACTCGCCTCGATCGGGTTCGACGTATATCTGCAGGAGGTGTTCGGTACGTTGCTGTCCGGTGGCGTCATCGTCCTCGCCGACGACGAACACCGGCAGGACCCGGCACACCTGATCCGGCTCATGGCACAGCAGCGGGTCCAGCGGCTCTTCCTCTCGCCCTCCCTGTTGCACCAGGTGGCGCTCACCTGGGCCGAAGAGAAACCGCAACTCGCGCTCGCCGAAATAATCGTCGGCGGTGAGAAACTCACGCTGACGCCCGAGATCCGAACGTTCGTCGAGGCGCATCCGGGGATTGTCCTCGAGAATCAGTACGGTCCCTCCGAGACCCACCACGCCACCGCCAACCGCCTCACCACACCCCCCACCCAATGGCCCACCAACCCCACCATCGGAACACCCATCCCCGACACCCACATCTACCTACTCGACCACCACCTCAACCCCACACCCATCGGCGCCACCGGCGAAATCTACATCGCCGGAAAAGGCCTCACCCGCGGCTACACCAACCAACCAACCCTCACCGCACAACGATTCATCGCCGACCCCCACACCGGCAACGGCCAACGCATGTACCGCACCGGCGACATCGCCCGCCACACCACCAACGGACAACTCCAATTCCTCGGCCGCGCCGACAACCAAATCAAAATCCGCGGCCACCGCGTCGAACCCGCAGAAATCGAAACAACCATCGCCCAACACCCACACATCAACGACGTCGCCGTCATCGCCCACACCACACCCACCGGACCACAACTCACCGCCTACATCGTCACCACCCCCCACACCACCATCACCAACGACGACCTCCGCAACACCCTCAAGAACAAACTCCCCGACTACATGCACCCCACCACCACCATCACCATCCCCCACCTCCCCCTCAACACCAACGGCAAACTCGACACCACCGCACTACCCAAACCCACACCCACCCGCCCCACACTCACCACCACCTACACCGCCCCCCGCAACACCCAAGAAAACCTCATCACCGCCATCTGGACCGACATCCTCGGCATCACCGGAATCGGCATCGACGACAACTTCTTCACCCTCGGCGGCCACTCCCTACTCGCCACCCAGGTCATCTCCAGAACCCGCACCACATTCCAAACCAAAACCCCCGTACGAACAATCTTCGAAAACCCCACCATCCGCACACTCGCCAAAGCCATCGAGCAGGAGGTGATCGCCGAGGTGGCGGCCCTTACTATCGACGAGATCCACCCGGCAAATACCAATGGCGACGGCACGGACCATCAGCAGAGGAGAAGTGATGGAGCGTAAGGTCATTTCGACCGGCACCCGATTCGAGAAGATCTTCGGATACGCCCGCGCCGTACGCGTCGGCCCGTTCATCTCCGTCGCCGGCACGACCGCCATGGGACCCGACGGACCTGTGGGTGGCCCTGACGTCGCGGAGCAGGCCCGTGAGGTGCTGCACCGCATCCGGGCCGCGCTCGAGGAGGCTGGCGCCTCCCTCCAGGACGTCGTGCGCACGCGCGTCTTCGTCGCCGACGTCTCGGAGTGGGAGAGAGTCGGCGAGGTCCACTCCGAGTTCTTCGCCGAGATCCTGCCGGCGAGCACCATCGTCGAGGCGAAGCTGGCCGACCCGCGCCTACTGATCGAGATAGAGGCGGACGCGGTGACGACCGACTGATCGCCTCCCTCCGCGTACGTCGTCGGCGAACCGGTGGGACCGCCCTCCCGTGCAGCCCCACCGGTTTCCGGCGCCCTGAGAACGGTGGTAGCGCCACCACTCCCCACCAGGACGGACCCGCTACCCGTACGGGTCAGGCACGACCGGACGGACGGCGGCTCCTGGAAGGGGTTCCATCCAGCGCCGGTGCTCGGCGGGAGGCCGGAACCGGGCCTTGCGTCGCGTCAGGCACCGGCACCCGGTGGTGGAGCTGATGCCGGACGAGCCGGAGGCGCGTCCAGGTGCCGCCATGCTGGGCCGACCGCCGGATAGGCGCTGATCAGCAGGTAGAGCGCGGCAGCCAGCACAAGGGTAGGGGTCAGGCCGAGGTGCGACACCAACAGACCCGCGCCGAACGCGCCCAGTGGTACGGCGGTGACGACGGCGGACATGATCGTCCCCGAGACACGGCCGCGGAGCTCGGGTGGTACACGGGAAAACTGCGCCGAGGTCAGCAGCGGATTGACCGGTCCGGCCGCCACACCCGCAACAGCCATCACCGCGACCAGCGCCGGGACGCTGGGAACGAACGCCAGGACGACGAACTTCGGCGCGCCCGACACTACTAATGCGGTGGCCAACACCGTGCGCCGGGGCAGCCGGTGGCCGAAGACACCGAACGACACGGCACCGACGAGCGCCCCCGCGCCGAACGCTGCGATCGACAGTCCGAGTGCGAGAGGGTCGTCGAGTACCTGCTCCGCGACGGTCGGCAGCAGCACGGCGAACAGCGCGTTGTCGACCATGTTGGCGACCATGAACAACACGAGCAGTCCGGGAAGCAGCGAGTCGGCACGAATGAATGCCAGTCCCTCGTGGATGTCGGCCAGGTAGCGACGACGACCGGCAGACCTCGGTGCGACGGGTAGTGCGCGGCGGGCGATCAGCCCCACCAGCAGAGCTGACACCAGGAAGCTGGCCGCGTCGACGACCAGGACGCCGACGGCCCCGACTGCGAGGATCAGTGCGCCGCCGAGAAGACCGCCCGCGAGCTGCGCGACGCGGATTACCGTCTCGTGCGCGCTCATCACCCGCTCCAAGCGGACGGCCGCCTGCGTGGCGAGTCCGGGCAACAGCGCCCGGCGGGCGGTCGTGCCCGGGACGTCCAGCAGCGATCCGACGAAGGTGAGCACGAGCATCCACCCGAAGGAGAGCTGGTCCACTTGGTGGAGAAGTGGTATCGCTGCGACCGTCAGTCCGCTCGCCACGTCCGCAGCGACACTGCTGCGGACGAACCCGAACCGGTCGACCAACGCGCCGCCGAGGACGCCCCCCAGCACGACGGGAAGGAAGTAGGCCACGCCGGTCAGGCCTGCCCGGGCCGGGTCTCCGGTGGTCTCCAGGACGAACCAAGGGATCGCGATCATGGCCAGGCGGTTGCCGGTGATCGAGATCGCCTCGGCCGCCAGCACGAGACCCAGCCCACGCCGTGCCGCGGAGGTGGCGACGGACGAGGGCATCGGGCCCGTTGTCGGGCCGGCAGAAGGCGAGGTCATTGGCTCCGGAAGAGCGCGGAGACCGCGCTCACGCCGGTGCCCCGTCCCGCCAGTCATGACTGTCCCGGTCGTCCACATACGGTGCCAGCTCCGGGGCGTCGAGCGGCAGACCCGCCAGCATCGTCGGCAGGTAGTCGTCCGCGGCAGGCAGGTAGTAGGTGCTGGGTACGGCGTCGGCGATCCCTCCGAGCAGCAGCCGCCTGCGCGGGGTCATGCGGTCGAGGACGTGGGCTTCGACCTGCGCATAGTCGACCGGTCGGGCCCACAGCTGCGAGTACCAGACGACCGCGCTCACCCTGGTGGTGGTCGTGTTGTTGGGCCCGACCGAATGCCACAGGTTCCATGGGAACAACACCACGTCGCCCGCGTCGACCACCAACTCGCGCTCCCGGGCTCGAGCCGGATGCGTGCTGAACCCCTCGCCCGTGCGGGGCAAAGGTATCCGGTGGGAACCTGGCACCACGGTCATGTTTCCGGTGCCCGGTCCTGGAGTGGCAGTGAGGAAGTAGAGCGCCTTGACGTGCGAAACCGGCGCTCCGGGCACCGTCATCATCCGGCTGAGTGCTGCCCCGCCGTCAAGGTGCATGGCCAGTGCCGGAGTCGGTCGCGGGTGCCGCAGGATGATCTCCGTGCCACACACCTGCAGGTACGGTCCCGCGAGGGCGACCGCCCGCCGGTAGACCGGATCAAGGTCGAGGAGTTCGTCCAAGCAGTCCGACAGGCTCACCACGTTCTTCACCCGCAGGTCCTCACGGTTGCCGGTCGCACCCTCGTGCGCGCGTCCCACCCTGGGTCCGTCGCGGTAGTCGGTGGCGGCACGCTCCACCCGGCCGCGCAGGTCGCGCACCTCAGCCCGGTCGAGGACTCCCTTGAGGACGAGGTAACCGTCCTCCTCCCACCGTGCCAACTCCTCTGCTGCGAGAAGCCTCGCCGGCCTGCCCGTCGACACCATCAGCGGACCTTCGCGACGGGAAGTGCCGTGGCTCCGGTGGACGCGGCGGTCGAGGCCCTGACGCCTTCGCGGACATGCTCCACGAAGGGACGCCATCCGCAGCAGTTGGCGTACGCGTCCGGTCCGAGGTACTGGCGCGACAGGTGGTAGTCGTGTGGGCATCCTCCCGCACAGATGTCGAACCCGGGGCAGTTGCGGTGATCCGCCAGCCGCTGGTCGTTGTCAGAGACGGTCTGGAGGTAGCTCGGGTGTTGGCGCATCTGCGCGAAGGTGTCGCCGTGCACGGTGCCGATGACGAAGTCGGACAGGTCCTCGTAGAGCCCGCAGACGTAGACCTCGCCCGTCGGCTCGATCCCGAAGAATCGTCCCATGCAGTCGCCGCTCGTGACACAGCCGACCGAAGAGGCACCGAGCACGCGACGCACCACCGAGTCCATCGTGGTGATGCGTACCGGACGCTTGCTGGTCCACCAGCGGTCGAACAGATCGCACAGAAATTCCGACCACCGGTCGGACGCCTCACCAGCGGAGAACTTGACCGCCTGTGGCGACACCGTCTCGTGCTCGGGGGTGTTGGGGGGTCGGGCCGGGATGAGGTCGACGTCGGTGAGCCCTTCGTCCTCGATGAACCGCCAGATCCGATCGGCGCCGAGATCGATCATCTCCTGCGATAGCACCATCAGGGTGGCGAACGGGATACCCCGGTCCAACATCTTGTCCATCGTCGCGCGGACGGCGCGGAAGCTTCCCCGGCCGGACACGGTCGGACGCATCCGGTCGTTGAGTTCCTGCGGGCCGTCCAGGCTGATTCCGACGCGGAAGTTGTTGGCCGCGATGAAGTCCAGCCAGCGGTCCGACAGGGAGACGCCGTTGGTCTGCACGACGTTGGCCACCAGCCTGCCGTGCTCTGCGGTCAACTCGCGCTGTCTACGCACGGCGTACTCGTAGAACTCCAACGGTGCCAGCGTGGGTTCCCCGCCATGCCAGGCGATGACCGCCATGGTGCTCGCGGGATCGGTCAGCGCCGTGACCAACGTGCGATCGAGAGTCTGCATGCTCATCACCGGGGCCGTGTTGGGCCGCCAGTCGTTGCAGTACACACAGCGGAGGTTGCAGCGACGGGTCACCTTGACGATCAGGGTCAGCGATTCCATCGGTCGACCGCCTCAGTGCTCGTGGTGCCCGGCGAGCACGCCGATCATGTGCCGGGGCTCCGGCCTTGTCCCGAGGGCGACTTCCCTGACGTGCCGCTCCACCTCGGCCGTGGCCCACCGAAGCTCGTGCTGGTCGACCTCGGCGTGCTCGTCGATCCATGCCCGCGCGGCGGCGGCCATGCCGTCGAGGAGCTGCTGGCCTGCCTCGGTAGGCCGGGCATCGGACTCGCGAAGTAGTTCGACCGCGCGCAGCACGGCGGCCCGCCAGGCAGCCCGCCTACGCCTGCCCTGCGCCGACGGCCTTCCCAGCGCCATGATCGGGTCGAACGCGCGCGCGACGTTCGCGAAGACGTAGGCACCGTGCAGTACCCCGTCCGCAGTCCGGATGTCGGGCCGCCACGGTGCGATGACCGGCGCCGCCGGGTTTTCCAGCAGTGGGACAGTTTCCGCGAGCAGATCCAGTTTGAGGTGGTGGTACTCATGGACTATCAGGTCGACCGTCTCCAGCGGGTCGACCAGATTGGTGTAGATGACGTCCGGCAACCCGGTCGCGGTCAGGCTCAGCCGGTGCTGGCCCCGATCGAGCAGGGCGAACCGGACCGGTAAGGCCCGCAACTCGGCGTGGAGTTCGGGGTTGGTGCGCGCGAGCACGGCCAGCGCCTGACGAAGTTGGGTCGACTCCGGCCCGTTCGGCGAACGGCCGAGGAGAGCGAAGTGCGGCGGCAGCGTGATCACCGAAGACACCCCGTCGACGTCGATGAGGAAGTCATCGAGCGCGGGAATCCGCTCCACGCCGGCGGCGTTCTCCGGCGCTTCCAGTCCCACTTCTCCGCAGGTCCGCGCGGTGAGCACCGTCCAGACGCCGTCCGCCTGCACGGTCACGGTCTCGTGGTCGATGGTTATCGTGGCTTCGGTCACCGAATCGAAGCGCACGATGAGCCGGCTGGAGGGAAACGAGACCGCAGCGGTGGGACCGACCGTCAGCACGGCGCTGATCTTTGCCGCACAGGCGACTTCGGCGACAGCACCCGCAGCCGCTGTGGCGACGCGGTTGATCCGGGCGGGCAAGGCCCCGTCGGCGAGCCGCACCCCGGCCGCGCCCGGAACTCCGCGCCACAGTTCGGGGCGCACGTCGAGCGCTTCGTCGAGCGCTTCGTCGAGGGCGGCGAATGCCGTGTGGACGCCTGCAATCCGGGTGAGGAGCTGGCGGTCGCGGTCGAACCGTCCCTCGATGGCTGCGGTCAGTGCCGCCGACGCGCCGAGCGGGAAGAGCCAGTCCGCTGAGATCCGACCTTGTGCCTCTGCCATGTGAAACCTGCTTCCCGTCGGTGCGCCACGGATCGGTTCAGCGGTCGAGCGGGGCCACCGCACGCGCTGACCCCGCCCGAATCTCAGCCCGCCAGTGCGGGGACCCCGATTACTTCCTCGACGTCCTCCACGAAGCCCGCCCTCGGACGGTTGTCCTCGGGCACCGCTGCGATCCACCACTTGGTGGGGGTCTCGGTGTCCTCGGTGGCCAGGTCGTTGGTGATGCGGTCCAGCTGCGAGAGGCTTGCGCCGGTGCTCATCTCGACTCTCCCGTTCGTCGTTGTCGGACAAAACCGTTCTCGAGAAGGTCTTTTATTTATACCTACCGATTGATGACATTCCGGCCGGTCGCCGCGCCTCATCACCAGCTCGGGCGGAACGCCGCTGAGGCCGCCTCCGCTCGTCTGCTCGTCTCGCCGGCGGGACGGGACGCGGCCTCGCCGTCGGCGTCCTGCCAGCTGATTCTGGATGTCCTCAGCTTTCAACCAGCTGAAGCAGACGAAGTCCGAGGCTGCTCAGATCCGCCGCCACATCCAGCTCCTGCCGACGCTGTGGCCTCCGACAGCTTCGACTTCCGCCGGTTCCGCAACGTTCCCCAACTCCACCTCCCGGCCCTCGCGCAATCGAGAGTGGTCCCCGAGCCCCTCAAAGAGGCACCCGCGAGACGGGACTGTGCCGCGACGACGGCAAAATGTCTGCGATGTCCCAGTTATTTGGATTCCCCGCCGGGAGTCGGGATCCTGCGGCATTCTTCGCGACGCAGATGCCGATCAGCCGGGGCAAACTGCCACCTGCTGATCACCCGCCGCTGGCCGTGCGGCGCACCCTCTGACAACCGCGGTCGCTGCGGCCGCATCGACTCGCCGAGAAGCTGTGCCGTACAACCTGCAAGAACACGCCCCGCCAGAGTGACTCCGGCGGGGCGTGTCCTTGCCTATCGAAAGCGGTTCAGCACCTCACTCGTCGCAGGACGGCCTTTCAATTGCCGCCCAAGAGAACAGTTCCCCACTCGCGGGATCCACCAGGATCACGTGGGTGATGGAACCGACCTTCAGCGACCCGATCGCCACGCGCCCCGACTTCCGCTCCAGATCAACCATGAAGCCGTCGAACCCGTGGAGAGTCAATCCCTGGTCCTTTGCGATCTCACCTCTGACACGGTAAGTGGCGACGACATCAGACGCGAGGACCACGGCGAAGCCGATTTCCTGGCCGATGAGATCCTCGATCTGCACTCGCATACCGGCCCTTGCCGCCATGGCTTGCATGGAGCTTGCCAATTCCTGATCGATTGTGCGGTTCGTTTCCATCGACACCACCCCGCCGATCAGCCGACATGATAATGTCGCTGAACGTTCACCACACCTTGTATCAGCACTTCACTTTCCCCCCACTTGTCCAGATCCATGAACGCCATGTCGATGATCGGCCCCGTCGTACCACGGCGCACCATCAGGACGGCACCCCTGCCAGAAAGCAACTTCGCGTGCCGCTCGGCAGTCGACCTGTTGGAAGTCCACGAGGTGAACACACTGTCCGTGTCGTTGTCGTTGTGGCGCACAGGATCATTGTGACCACCGACCGGCGCGACCGTGCCGCCATGCTGCGTCGCGTAGGAGCGATGATGTTCATCGACTCCCCGGAAGAACCACTCGCCGTCGTTCTCCGGAGGCCCGTCATCGCCGCAGTTGTGCACCAGGACCGGCGTGCCACCGGCCACGACATAGTACGTGTGGACGGTGGAGACCGTGAGGTCCCGCATCGTCTCTCGGCCGCGGAAGTTGTCGACCTTGGCAACGGTCACCGGGTCGCCCGACGCGGTCTTCAGCCACTCCGTCGGCTGGAGCTCCCCCGCGTCCACCCACTTGCCCCGGCTGTCGCTCCAGAACGGGTGGTGCTGGGTGGTCTTGAGGGTGACGAAGGTGCCGTCCTCCTTGCGGACGGACAGGTTGGTCAGTGCCTCGTCCTCGTTGACGTGCAGGACCTCGACCGTCTGCGCGGTGGTGTCGCCCGTCTCCGGATCGTGGGCGAGGACCTTGTCCCCCACCTTCACCTCGGCGATCGGGAGCGTGCTTCCGCCTGCCATGAGGACTGGGGTGGCGGGGTCGAAGCTGTGCGTCGGGCAGCCGTCCTTTGACGTCGGCGCACCGCCGCCGTTCTCGCCACCGGTCTTGCCCTTGGTCTTCGGCGCGGGTTCCTTCGTCGGCGGCTTCGGGGTCTTCGCGGGGGGCGGGTTCTTGGCCGCCTCACGGATCTCCTTCTTCAGTGCGGCCATTTCCGCGGCTTCGGCCGCCGGGTTGATGCTCGGCGCCTTGCCGAGCGGGACTCGACCGAGAAGTTTCTGGACCTTGCCACCGACCCAGTCGATACCTGCCTTGCACCAGGCTTTGATCTTGCAAGCCCAGTCGAGGACGGGGACCGCCGACACGGCGGACAGGGCGGCCTCGGCCGGCTTGCCTTCCTTGATGTAGATAGCGGCGTTGATCCCGTCGCAGACCGCGCCCAGGCCGACGATGAACAGACCGCAGGCTTCCAGGCTCTCGTGAGTCTTCTGCGAACCGCTCTTCTTCGGGAATCCGCTGTCGCCCGTACCGGGAGCGGGGTCACCCTCACCCAGACCGGTGGTGCCCTCCATCATGTTCTGGCACGCGTAGCCACCGACGTTCAGTGCTGCGCAGACGCTCAGTCCATTGCCAGCCGGATCCGCGTACTCGGGGATGATTTCGCCGCTGGGGTCGCTGTAGGTGGTCGGGTTGTTGGCGGCATAGGTGTATGCCGGCAACTGTTGCGGGTTGCCCGGGTCGTTGATCGGATCCACGGAGATGAACCGGCCGATGGTCGGGTCGTACTCACGGGCACCGAGGTGGGTGAGCCCGGTGGGATCCTGGTAACCGCCCAGGAATCCCTGTTTGTTGGGCCAGGTGACCGATGCCCCGCGGGGCGTCCCGTACGGTGTCTGCCGCCGTTGGGTGATCGTCTGGTTGGTGTCGTTGGCGACGCTGACCTGCGCTGTTCCCTGGTGGTCGCTGGCGAGCCAGGTGATGCCGGTGACCGTCCGTTGGGCGATGGTCTCGCCGTTGAACGAGTAGTACCGGGTGGCGTCGACCTGGCCGGTGCTCGCGTTCTTGCGCACCTCCTGGTCGCCGAGGAAGAGCGTGCTGCCGGTCGGGTCGGTGGCGATGAGCCGGTTGCCGTCGGCGTCGTAGATGTAGGAGTTGCCGCCGTTGCTGTCAGTCAGCGACGCCAGGTGCCCCTCGACGTCCCAGGTCAGCGTCTGCTGACCGGATGGTCCGGGGCGGGTCTTCATGTTGCCGGCTTCGTCGTAGGTGTACGAGCCGGTGGTGGTGCCGACGTTGTCGCTCCTGCTCCAGCCGTCGAGCCGGTGCGGCTGGGCCGCGCCCGCCGCCGGGTAGGAGTAACTGGTGGTCACCGTGCCGGTGGGGGTACCGAACTCGGTCTGGGTGAGCCGGTTACCGATACGGCCCCTGGGGTCGTCCGGGGCACCGAAGGACCACTGCTGCCAGTACGGCGCGGGGCCGCCCAGGTCCGTCGTGGCCTGCGGCTTGGTGGCGCAGTCGTAGGACGCGGGCGTCCACGCCTCGGTGAGCCGGCGTTGGTGGTCGTACGAGAAGCACTGGGTGTCCCTCGGACGCGCGCCGGAGTTGTCGTCGATCTTGAGGAGATTGCCACTGGCGTCGTAGTCGTAGAACGTGTTGGCGATGTACGACGGTGAGGTCGAGCGGATGATGGCGCTGTTCTCGACCCGGCCGGTGCCGTCGTCGTACCGGTTGGTCGTCTGCACGAACTTCGCCCCGGTCAGCGCGCTGGCGCGGGTGAGGGTGCTCAGCTCGTACAGGTTGGTGTAGCCCGACTGGATGGCGTAGTGCGTGGCGTCGCCGTAGTCGGTGGCCAGCTTGTCGGCCATCGCGTACGTCGAGTCGTACTCGTAGGTCAGTATTTCCTGATCGAGCCCGCCGGCGGCGGGCAGCGTCACCGTGTTCGGCGAACCATCGGCGCGGTAGGTGGCCCTGGAGGTGAAGCTGCACGTCGTCGCCCCGATGCCGCAGAAGCCGGCCTGCGAGGTGGGCAGGGTGAGCCTTGTCTGGGTCGGCCGGTACCGTGCGTCGACGGTGACGGTCTCCGACCGGTACTCGTCGGCGCCGATCCACCGGGAGGCCGACTTGGTCAGGCCCTTGGCTGGCAGGTCGTAGGTGTACTCGGCCCGCTTCGCGCCGGTGAGGCTGCCCTCCCGCACGGTAAGCATCCGACCCAACCGGTCGTAGTCGTACCAGAGGTCCGGAGTGTCCGGGCGCGAGTCGGTCGTCTTCTCCAGGTCACCCAGAGTGTTGTACTGGAGTGTGGCCGTGCCCTTGTCCGGGTCGCTGGACGAGATCAGCCGGCCCTGGATGTCGTAGGAGTACGACCACGTGTTGCCCGAGGCGTCCTTGACGCTCGCCAGTTGGCCCACCGGGTGGTAGGTGTAGCTGGTCTCGTCGTAGCTGCCCGTGGCGGTGGGGCCGTGGTACTGCCACAGCTTCGCGGTCCGCCCCTGCGCATCGGTCCAGACCGTGGTCGCGGCCTCGCCTTCCGGCGGCACCACCGTCACGTGGTCACCGTGGTAGGTCGTCGAGGTGCGGGCCTTCTCCACCTGGACGCTGGCCTCGGACGCGAGCAGCAGGGAGTGGATCTGCCGCCCCGCCGCGTCGTACAGCGTCCGGGTCTGACTCGGCACGTCCGCGTCCAGGCCGGAGTACAGGGTCGTACCGGCCGTACCGCTGTTGTAGTACGCCGAGTTCGCCTTGTAGACCCGACCCGCGGCGTCGTAGAACGTGTCGGTCAGGATCCGGCCGCCACCGTACGCCGCCTCCTGCGTCTGCCTCGGCCGGCCCAGCGCGTCCACCAGAGCGTACGAGGTGTCGTAGGTGCCGTTGGCGTTCAGCGCCTTCGTCATGATCGACGACGGCGCCGTCTTCGACAGGGTGTACGTGTAGCTGGTCGACGGATCGGACGGGAAGGTCGCCTTCGACCGACCCGGCAGCCAGACGGCGCTGTTGCGACCCATCGCGTCGTACGCGTACTCGGTGATCCGGTTGTTCGGGTCTGTCGCCTTGAGCGGCAGACCGAACACCGGATCCAGGTCGACCGTCTCCGTCCAGAGCAGCGGGTTGGTGGTGACCATTTTGGTCACCGGGCCACCGGTCGCCGGGGTGTAGGCCGTGGTGGTCGTCTCCCCGGCCACATCCGTGGCTTCCACCATCCGACCCAGCACGTCGTACTTCGCCGTCGACACCTGCTGGTAGGAACGGGTGCCGTTGGCGAAGCCCGTGACCTTCTCGGTCGCGGTCAGCAGCCCCTTGGTCGGCGCCGTGCCGTAGGCGAGCGAGTCGTAGCGGAACCGGACGTCCCCGGTGACCTGCTCCTTGGTGGTCGGAGCCGTCGCACAGTCGCCCGTCCAGCCGTTGATGCGCTTGACCCGCGTCAACAGGTGGATGCCCGTGTTGCGGACGTACTCGGTCTGCACGCACCGCTCGTCGCCGGTCCTGGTGTCGTCCCCGCTGTCCTCGACCGTGGTCGGCATGCCGTAGCTGTCGAACGTCGTGGTCGATGCGGTCCGCCGCCACCCGTCGTCCGTGGCGATCCGGTTACGGCCCACACGGACCCGGGAGTAGCGGGCCTCGGCGACGGGCGTGCCGGCACGGGTGGCCGTCGCGTCGGACCGCCACATCTCGTTCACCGAGGCGGACAGGATCTTCGACCCCAGCCAGGTCACCGTCTCGCGAGGCGTGCCGGCATAGTGGTCGTAGTCGTTGGTCGCCCCGCCCTCACGGCCCTGCACCTGCGTGGTACGGGTCCCGCCCGCGGCAAGCTTGTCGCCGTACATGCCGCGGAAGTAGAGGGTCTCGGTCTTGATCCGGTCGGCGCCCTCACCGGTGTACGTGACCACCGTCGGGTAGCCCCGCCACTGCGACCAGGTCCGGCGCTTGTTCGGAGCGATCCCGGTGTCCTCGTCGTGGTGCCACAGCGGCTCGCCATCCGGGTTCAGGTAGTCGTACTCCGTCCGCACCGGCCGGGCCCCACCGGTGTGGTCGATCTGCTGGACCTCCTCGACCACGTACTTGTGGAAGTAGTCGGTCACCGGATCGGTGTAGCCCTGCGGGGTCCACTTGACCGGGTAACACCGCAGGGTGTTGCTGTCCAGTGCCGTCGCCGACGGCATCGTGCCGCCCTTGACGCACTCCCGGGAGCTGTAGGTCACGAAGATCTCGCCGCCGGTCTCCAGCCTGATCGAGTTCACCCGCCACCAGTTCATGGCCAGCGCCCAGTCGCTGCCGGAGGCGTCCACCCGGTTCGGCATCTGGATGCCCGAGAAGGTGACCTCCGGGGCCGTGACGGTCGTGCCGTTCAGCCCTCTGTGCGTGACGCCCTCCAGCCAGAGCCCGGCGCGGGTGCCGTCACCCGGGTCCAGGAAGCTGTGCCGCAGCGTCCAGGAGTCCGCCGACTGGTACGACGACGTCGCAGCCTTCCACACCTTCGTGGTGACGACCGTCGTCCGCTTCGCCGACCAGAACGTCGGGGAGACGTTCAGACACGGGTTGGTGGACGCGGTGCACTCCTGGTCCCAGGGGGTGTCGGGCCAGGTGGTCGCGTTCTTCGTGGTGCAGTTGGCCAGACACCGGTCGACGTTCGTGAACTCGATCCGGGCCGGGGCGTTCTGGACGTACGGGCTGGTGGCCGCGTACTCGGTGTTGTCCCGGTTGTCGGTGCCGTAGTCGATCCGGGTCAGGTGACCGGCCCGGTCGTAGACGACCGGCGTCGCGTACGTCATGTTCTTCGCGTAGTGGCTGGTCTCCTTCGACCACCACAGCGACATGGTGTTGCCGTGAACGTCCTGGACGTAGTCCAGGTTCCACCGCCACGCCTGCCGCTGACCACCACACTCCGACGCGGCGAAGGTGCTGGCGTAGCACGGCTCACCCGGGTTGTTGCCGAACACCGGCACCGTCAGGACCGAGTTGGTCGTCGGACGCCCCGAGGACCAGCCGGGCAGCTGGTGCCGGCCGAACCAGTACTGGGTGCCGTCAGCGGTCGTCACCTTCCAGTACTCGTTGTCGTTGTCACCGTTGCCGTAGGCCGGCGAGGTCAACAGCTCGACCTTCGAACCGTCCTCCCGCCGCGGATGCCACTTGCCGTCGCTGCCCTTGAGCAACTCCACTGACGAACCGTTCAGGGACAGGACGGCGTTCTCCGGCCCCCAGCAGAGGTCACCCGTCTTGGTGGTGTTGTTCGCAGTCCCACCCATGTCGTCGGCGCAGGTCTTGTACTGCCGCTCGATGAACCCCGGCGAGTAGTCGAAACCCTCACCGAACGCACCCGGCTGGTTGTTGGTGGCCGCCTGCCGACCATCCACCGACTGTGACGAGTAACCCAGGCCCAGGCTGGGCGCAGGCCCACCCGGACCCGGCGGCGTCCGCATCGGATACGACCACTGGAAGCTGCCCGTCGAGCCGCTGTGGCTCCACGACGACGAAGGCGCGAGGCTGGACGCGGTGAAGTCACCGGCCCCACCCGAGGGGCCACTGGTCAGCGCGACGAGCGTACCGGCGCTGCCCGCGGTCACGGTTGTCCCGAAGCGCTTCGCTTCCGCCGCCGACACCCCCGCGTCCGCCGGCGACACCGACACCGTGGCCGACACCGTCCGTGTCCGCACGTGGTTCCGCGAGTCCAGCGCCAGGGGCGCGCAGTCCTTGGCGCCCGGGCTCGCCAGCGCGCACTCCGGCAGGCGCACCAGCCGCAGCCGCGACGACCAGTCCGCCCCGTACGCCGACGCGAACGACGCGTAGTCCACGCTGACCTCGGCCTGGCCGGCCGAGGTCGCGCCGTCGGTCCGGCCGACCCGCACCAGTACGCCGTTCACACCTGCCGCCTGCGCCTTGGCCTTTGGCAGCACCTCGACCCGGACCTTGGTCAAGTCGGCCGCCGCAACCTGGGCACGAGCGGTGGGGGCCACCGGCTTCACGGTCACCGGCAACGTGCCGGCCCGTACCGCTGACGCAGTCGCCGCCCGGGCGCCCGCGGCGACCGTCGGCAGGGTGACCTCGGCGACCCCTGCCGCCGGCCACACCGGCGCCGGCCGCCTGACCTTGGCCGCCGCCTCCTCGGCCTCCGGCCCTGGCTTCGTGGCCCTGACCCGCTGGACGGGCACCGACTCGTACCGCTGCGCCTCGAGACGCTCGGCCTGTGCGGCCAACTGCGCCCGCGCAGGCACCTGACCGCCAACCGTGCCCGCGAGCACCGCGAGCAGACCAGCGGCAAGGACCTTGCGTCCCCCTTGCCGCATCCCCTCGAACGCCGGTGTGCCCCGCCGCCTGCGGTGCGTCCGACTCGTTCTGAGCGTTCCCATCGTTCCCTTCCTGGAGAGGTGTCTGCGCCGCCAACGGGTTGTGGCGGCGCGGGCCGGGCCGGATGGCTCTCCGTTGGCCCCGGCCGACAGGTGGTGGGGACTTGCCGTCACGGCACAGTCCCCACCACCTGTGATGCTTTGGGAATCAGGCGCCCGCGAAGACCGCCTGGATCTCGGCGCCGCTCAGCGCCCCCTGCCAGGCCCGCACCCGGTCGATGTCGCCGGTGAACCAGTCAGTCGAGGCGCTCCACTTGGCCCGGCCCACCGTGAACGGTCCGTTGGCATGCCAGGGGGACGCGGCATTGATCTGCACGGAGAGCGCGCCGTTGATGTACAGGCTGAGCGTCTGCTTCGCCGCGTCCTGCACCGCGGTGAGGTGCACCCAGGTGTTCATCTGGCAGGTGCCGCCGATGGCGTACCGGGCACCGCTGGAGGTCGAGTCGACCGTCCGGTTCATCACCGACCACTTGATGCCGGTCGAATCGTTGCGGCAGGCCAGGAAGAAGCCGGACACCTGGGTGCCGTCCTGGGCGATGACCGATCGGGCGCCGGTGCCACCGGCCCAACGCACCCACGCCGAAACGGTGTACGACTGGTCGGTGCGGAGCACCGGCCCGCTGGTCTGGGCCTGGCCGGCAACGCCGTCGAAGTGCAGGCCGCTGGAGTCGAATCCCGCCTGGTCGGACCAGTCGACAGTCGGGGCGGCGCTGAGGTTCAGCGGCCGCTGGTAGCCGGAGATGTCACCCTCCTGCCGCTGGTCGTAGTTGTAGTCCTCCATGTCCCAGCCACCGACGAGGACCGGCTTGACGACCTCCACAAGATCCAGGTCAGGGTCGATAACCCGGTCCCAGACACGGACCTCGCTGATCGCCCCGTTGAAGTGACCCGTGTAGTCGCCGTTCTTGGCGCCGGCGATGAGCAGCGGGCCGGACGAGGCCCAGGCGGCTGAGGCGACGTTCCCGGTGCCCTTGAGGATCCCGTTGACGTAGATGCTCAGCTTGTTGGCGGCGCCGGCGTCATACACGCCGGTCAGGTGGCTCCAGACGCCGACCGGAACGGGGTCCGTCGCGCAGGCCGGCGAAGCGGTCGCCGTGCCGTTCACCGTGTCGGAGCCGTAGCTGACGAAGCACCACTGGCCCTTCGAGGGGAAGTACTGCAGCTCGAAGGGGCTCTTGTTGGTGCCCGGCTGCGACAGCACCACACCGTTGGGCGTGACGTCCGGACGAACCCATGCCGAGAAGGAGAAGCTGCGCGAGGTGTTTACCAGCGCAGCGGCGGTGCTGGCCCGGTTGGCGCTGCCGCTGAACTTGACCGCCCAGTCCTTGCCCTTGCTCTTGTGGGTGCCGAGAACCCGCGAGTCGGTCCAGGTGCCGCCACCAGTGAGGGCCGCCGTCGGGCCCCCCTCGATCCTGTTGGTCAAGGTGGTGCCGCTGCCCTCGTCCATGGCCCAGTGCGCCTTCGGCGCGGACGCGTTGTCGACCAGGAAGATGTAGTCGTAGGGCTCGGAGGCGTTGCCCGCCTGGTCCCGGCTACGCACCGTCAGAACGTTCTCGCCCACGACGTTCGGGGTCACCCACACCGTGCCGGAGCCGCCCAAGCTGGCCGCCCTCACCGTCAACTGCGGGCCGCCGCTCACCTGGTAGACGTAGTCGTACACGTCAGCCGCGCCGTTGGCGGAGAAGGTGAACTGCCCCGAGTAGCCGATGGAGCCGCGCACGTCCTGGTTGGTGCCCCGCGGTGCGGACTCCAGGTAGAGACCGTCGGCCGGCTCGACCTTCGGAGTGACGGCCGGTGCCGAGTAGTCGACGTAGAACTCGCACCACGGCGACCAGAGTGACTCTCCGCCGAGGGTGTCCTTGGCCTGCACCTGCCAGCGGTAGACGTCGCCGTCGACGGTCTTGGTGGTCAGCTGCACCTCAGCCTTGGCACCCGGCGCGACGCCCGAGTCGGTCCTGGGCCAGCCGGCCACCGTGGTCCAGACGTTGGCGACCAGCTTCTGCAGCGTGAACGTGCCGGACAGAGAACCGCCGTTGCTGCCGTCCGGGTCGGTCAGTGCGGCCTTGAACCACGGGTAGTCCGACCGCACGGCTGGCCGGGACGTGCCGGTCGTGCAGGCCTGGGCCGCCGAGGTGTAGTTCGCGTGCGTCGCCAACTGGGCGGCGGTTGGCGTGTTCGGATTGGTGTTGTACTCGATCGACAGTTTCGTCGCTGCCGCGTCGAACTTCTTCCACCACGTACTGGTCGACTCGGACGAGCCGTCGGACTGCCGAGTGGAGAGCGCCAGCGTGTAGATCGCCTGGCCCCGGTTGTTCGTGATGTCGGTCTTCAGATTGCTGCTGGAGAACTCCATCGGCAGGTCCGGTTGCGGATCGTCCGAGCAGCCCGCTCCTGTCGACGGCTTGTGCGCATGGCCGGACCGCTGTTCGATCCACAGCGAGAAACTCGGCCCCGACCACGTCTGCTTACCCGACGTGGTCAGGTCCGCTGTCCGCCACAGGTTGATCGGCGTGGAGGTGCACGACCAGGAGTGCGTCATCTCCGTCAGGAACTTCGCCGACCGGATCGTCTTGCCCGACAGGCTGGTGAGGCTGAAGGAGAAGTACGACCGGAAGACGCCGTCACCGGACGGGTCGAGGCCGGCCCGAGGGATGCCGTCGTCTCGGGTGGAGTTGGTGGTGTTCGCGTACCCCCACCGGAGTTTGCCGATCGTGCTCCACGGGTCGATCACCACGGGGTAGGTGGTGTTCTTCCCCCGCAGCAGCGACAGATCCGGTCGGATGACCAGGTCTCCACCCTGCACCGTGGTCGAGAGTTCCGCCTTGCGCGCCAGGTCGGGAGCCGCCCGGACGATGTCCTGCTTCTCCCGCGCCGCGAACGCGGCAAGCGCGCCGTTCTTCGCGGCCTGCGCCGGCGGGGTGAGACCGGACGAGTCCCACATCGCTGCGCTGCCCGCCGAGAGGAGCGGAGTACCCGAAGCGTCCACCACCTCGAAGCCGCCAGCAACGCGGCTGCGCTTCCGCAGCGAGCCGGTGGTGTCGAGGCCGAACCGGAGGGTGTCCAGCGCCGGGTTGGCGGCGGCCTCCGCCGACTTCACCACGAGCACCCAGGTGAACCCGTCGCTCAGCGCGCGCAGCCGCAGATCCACCCCGGGCAGCACCGACTCGTAGACCGCCGAGTCACCCTCGACACGGGGCGCCGGCAGGGCGCCAGGCCAGGTCAGTGACACCTGGCCACCGTTCAGCGGTAGCCGCACCGCAGGTGCGGAGCCACCCGCCGAGAAGGTCACGTCGGCGAGCGTGGCGATTGGCCCGACGCTGCCATCCGGGTTCTTCTGCAACCGGGTGTCGATCGGCTGCCAACCGCGATCGTCGCGCTGACGGGTCCACTGTGGCACCGCGTAGGACTCCAGGACCAGGCTTCCTCGGGGTGTCGCGACCACCCGCGAGTTTTCCGTCTTGAGCCCGATGACCTCGACCGGCGAGCCCGAACGCTTCGCCGCCGCGAGGGCATCAGCCTCACTCAACCCAGAATCCGGACGATTGTTGGCAGGTTCGGCACCAACGGCAACTTTTTCGGTCACCACACCGCCGACCGCCATTAACGAAACAGCCATCAAGGTCGCAGCGCAACCGCCCCAACGCGAACCTCGGGAACCGGACTTACTCACTCAGAATCTCCTCCCCGCAGGGCAACAAATCACTGGTAATAATCAATGGTCATTCTCGAACCACGCCCGCCACCGCGTTTTACTGGTTTCGGGAATGGCGAAGGTTTCGCTCAAGCTGCTCGTCGACTCCGTCGAAGGTTCGATCGACTGGTCAACAATGCGAGAGGGCAGTCAAATCACCCTGGTGGGCGATGATGTCGTTGAGATTCGCGTCAACGGACGCGGTCGACAGCTCCAGCTGCGGATCGTCGGAACATCCCGCGCCGCCCAAGGAGTTGTGCGCTCACCCCGAGCACCGACACTGGCGACCAGTCAAACCCTGACTGCGGACACACTTGATCGCGCCACGACGTCGCACGTCGCCCCTCCACTCCCCCGTGTACAAAGCGTGCTGACGGTAGGCACCAACTACGAACAGTGTCAATGATCTACGGAAAGCTACTCTGGGTCACCGGCCTCTGGAGGGCTGACCAGGGAGGATTCTCGCCGCAGCACCTTGCGTCACCGTCGCCACCGGATCGTCAGCTGGGCGGTGGCCTCACCTGCACACCGGCCTGATCGACGCCGCGCTATCGACGCAGTCCGTCAGTGCAGCCCGCCGCCGGCCTGATCTTCCACTCTGACTACAGCCTCCAGCCCCGTAGGTGGGAATCACTGACCACGCTCGCCGCCGCGCTGGTGGAACGGTCCGCGAACGCCTTTCCCGGATGGGGAGACGTGATCATCTTCGCCGCCTGCACAGCGGCCAGAATCGGCGAGGTTTCCGGCGTCCGCGCCGAGGACATCGACCGAAAATTGTGGATGTGGACGGTACGCCGACAGACCACGCCCAGCCCCGGCGGCCTGGTCGACAAGGGCACTAAAGGAAAGCGCGCACGCGTGGTTCCGCTGATCGAGGAAGTGCGGCCGATCGTCGCCCGCCGCCTGGACTCGGTCGCCGAGCCGCACTCCCGACTGTTCACCGGGCCGCGTGGTGGACGGATCAGCACTGCCGTACTGCGGGACGCGACGCACTGGGACGAGGTGGTGACGAAGCTGGGCTACGAACACCTACGTCGGCACGACCTGCGGCACACCGGGCTGACCTGGATGGCCGATGCGGGGGTTCCGGTGCACGTGCTGCGGAAGATCGCCGGGCACGGATCGCTCAGCACGACACAGCGGTACCTGCACCCCGACCGGCAGTCGATCACCGACGCGGGAACGGCACTCAGCGCCCACTTGAAGGCTCGCCGGTCCCCAGATGGTCCCCAGCTACGCGCCGTCTAGATCAGCAAATCCCTACTACCCCAGTACGAGTTAGAGGCCGCTGGCCAGGGCGTATGCCCCGGTCGACGGCCTCTTTTCGTGCTGTCGGGACGGCCGGATTCGAACCGACGACCCCTTGACCCCCAGTCAAGTGCGCTACCAAGCTGCGCCACGTCCCGATGCTCCCGCGCGGATCTCCCCGCGACAGCCGGTACAGCTTAGCGCAGGATCTTCGTGCCGTCCGCACGGCCCCCTCCGGTGCCGGCTCGCGTCGCGTGGCCCACTTCGTCTAGGGCGTCCTAGGAGGGTGGGGGTGTTGGTGGGGACGGAAAAGCCGGGTGGGAGCTGCTCCCACCCGGCTTTTCTCAGTACGGCGGATCAGCCGTGTGCCTTGCCCCGGCCGCCGGGGCCGAGCTTCTTGCGAGGGCGTACGGAGATCTCGATCGGGCTGCCCTCGAAGCCGAACTCCTCGCGCAGCTTGCGCTCGACGAACCGCTGGTAGCCGGCGTCCAGCGGGGCGGTGGTGAACAGCACGAAGCGCGGCGGCGCCACGCCCGCCTGGGTGGCGAAGAGGATCTTCGGTGCCCGCCCGCCACGTACCGGGTGCGGTGTCGCCTGCACCAGCGCGGTCAGCCACGCGTTGAGCTGGGCGGTCGGTACGCGGGTCTCCCAGCTCGCCAGCGCCTTGCGCAGCGCCGGGGCGAGCTTGTCGACCGCCCGACCGGTCTGCGCCGACAGGTTGAGCCGGATCGCCCACGGAATGCGGCGCAGTTCGCGCTCGATCTCCTTGTCCAGGTAGTACCGGCGGTCGGCGTCGACCAGGTCCCACTTGTTGAAGGCGATCACCAGGGCCCGCCCGGCCTCGGTGACCATGGACAGGATCCGCTGGTCCTGCTCGCTGATCGGCTCGCTGGAGTCCAGCAGCACGACGGCGACCTCGGCGGCCTCGATCGCCGCGGCGGTGCGCAGACTGGCGTAGTACTCGGTGCCGCTGGCCTTGCCGACCCGCTTGCGCAGGCCCGCCGTGTCGACGAGCTGCCAGGTCTCCCCGCCGATCTCGACCAGGCTGTCGACCGGGTCCACGGTGGTGCCGGCGACCGAGTCGACGACCGCCCGCTCCTCGCCCGAGAAGCGGTTGAGCAGGCTGGACTTGCCGACGTTCGGCCGGCCGACGAGGGCCACCCGACGCGGGCCGCGAGGCCGGTTCTCGACGATCTTCGGCGCCTCCGGCAGCGCGTCCATGATGGCGTCGAGCAGGTCACCCGAACCGCGCCCGTGCAGCGCCGACACCGGGAACGGCTCACCCAGACCCAGCGACCACAGCGAGGTCGCCTCCATCTCGATGGTGGTGTTGTCGGCCTTGTTCGCCACCAGGATCACCGGCTTGGCACTGCGGCGCAGCATCCGTACGGCCGCCTCGTCCACGTCGGTCGAACCAACCATCGCGTCGACCACGAACAGCACCACGTCGGCGGTCGCGACCGCCGTCTCGGCCTGCGCCGCGATCGCGGCCGCCCGGTCCTTGGCGTCGGGCTCCCAGCCGCCGGTGTCCACCACGGTGAACTGCCGGCCGGCCCACTGCGCGTCGTACGGGACGCGGTCCCGGGTGACCCCGGGAACGTCCTCGACGACCGCCTGGCGGCGACCGATGATGCGGTTGACCAGGGTCGACTTGCCGACGTTGGGGCGGCCGACCACGGCCACGACCGGCTGCGGGCCGGTCGAGTCCTCGGTGTCAGCGTCCGGTTCCCGCAGCTCGATCCACCCGTCGGTGTCGGTCATGCCACTCCCCGATCGGTCAGCAGGCCGCGAAGACGCTCGACGACCTCGTCGATGCCCAGCTCGGTCGTATCCAGCACCACGGCGTCGGCGGCCTGGGCCAGCGGGTCGGCCTTGCGGGTCGAGTCGAGCCGGTCCCGCCGGGCCAGGTCCGCAGCGGTGGCCGCCACGTCGGTGGCGTCCTCGGCGCTGCGCCGGGCGGCCCGGGCCGCCTCGGAGGCGGTCAGGTAGACCTTCAGGTCGGCGTCGGGGGCCACCACGGAGCCGATGTCGCGGCCCTCGACCACGATCCGGCCCGCGTTGGCGATCATCTCGCGCTGCCGGGTGACCAGCAGCGCGCGTACCGCCGGCACGGCGGCCACGGCGGAGACCGCCCCGGTCACCTCCGGCCCGCGGATCTCGGCGTCCACGGTCACACCGTCGGCGGTCACGCCGTACCCCTGGGGGTCGGTGCCGATGCGCAGGTCGACCTCGCCGGCGACCTTCGCCACCGACTCGGCGTCGGCCAGGTCGACCCCCGAGCGCAGCACCGCCCAGGTAATGGCCCGGTACATGGCGCCGGTGTCGAGATAGCGGGCACCGAGGCCGACGGCGAGCCGCCGGGAGACGGTGGACTTACCCGAACCGGACGGCCCGTCCACAGCGACCACGCATCGCCCGGTCCGTTCGTTTTCCTCCACCGTCGTCCTCCTCAGCCCGTACCTCACGAAACACCGGATGTGTCGCGAGCGGTTGTCCAAACGCTCTCAATGATGCCCGGCGTCGCGCGCCCGGTGGGCGCCGCCCGCGCCGGGCCGCCAGGGAGCCTACCGGCAGCCGTACCCCGAACTCGGGGGTCAGTCACCCACGGCCTTGAACAGGGCGGCGACCTCCGCGTTGGTCAGCCGCCGCGTCCGCCCCGCGCGCAGGTCGCCCAGCCGGATCGGCCCGATCGCGGTACGCACCAGCCGGCTCACCGGGTGGCCCACCTCGCCGAGCAGCCGGCGGACGATGTGCTTGCGCCCCTCGTGCAGGCTCAGCTCGACCTGGGCGCTGCGTCCCAGCGTGTCCACCACCCGGAAGGAGTCGACCTTCGCCGGGCCGTCCTCCAGCTCCACGCCGGCCATCAGCCGCTTGCCGAGGTTGCGCGGGATCGGCCCGGACACCTCGCACAGGTACGTCTTCTGCACGCCGTACGACGGGTGCATGAGCTTGTGCGCGAGGGTGCCGTCGTTGGTGAGCAGCAGCAGGCCCTCGCTGTCGGCGTCGAGCCGCCCCACGTGGTAGACCCGCTGTTCCACCCGGTTGCCGAGGAAGTCGGCGAGCGCGGTGCGCCCCTTCTCGTCGGCCATGGTCGAGACCACGCCGCGGGGCTTGTTCATCGCCAGATAGACCAACCGGGTGTCGGCGACGAGGCGCTCGCCGTCGACGTGGATCACGGCGGTGGCGGGGTCGACCTTGTCGCCGAGCTGGGCGACCCGGCCGTCGACGGTGACCCGGCGGCGG
This sequence comes from Micromonospora sp. NPDC049051, assembly GCF_043197575.1. NCBI lineage: Bacteria > Bacillati > Actinomycetota > Actinomycetes > Micromonosporales > Micromonosporaceae > Micromonospora > Micromonospora sp. NPDC049051. The sequence goes on along the minus strand of NZ_JBICTL010000015.1, from coordinate 26,448 downwards.
AAGATCAGGTCCTCGCAGGCGCGCCGGGAGCCGACGCCGGCGGCGGCCAGCACCTTCTGCAGGCGCTCGGCCCCCTCGAAGGCGGGCGCGTCGGGGCGGGGCGTGCGGTCATCGCGTGGCATCGGCAAGCTCTTCTACGTCGTCGGGAAGGAACGGGGCCAGCGGCGGGAGGTCGTCGACGCTGTTCAGCCCGAGCTTCTCCAGGAACATCGTGGTGGTCCGGTAGAGGAACGCCCCGCTGTCCGGTTCGGCGCCGCACTCCTCGACCAACCCGCGGGAGACCAGGGTACGGATCACCCCGTCGCAGTTGACACCCCGGATGGCGGAGATCCGTGACCGGGTCACGGGCTGCTTGTAGGCGATCACGGCCAGTGTCTCCAGTGCGGCCTGGGTCAGTCGTACGGACTGCCCGTCCAGCACGAACCGTTCCACGTAGGTGGCGTATTCCGGGCGGGTGTAGAGCCGCCAGCCACCCGCGGCCCGGCGCAGCTCGAAGCCGTGCCCGGCGGCCGTGTAGCCCGCGGCGATCTCGTCCAGCACCGGCCCGATCCGCTCGGCGCGCTGTTCCAGCACCTGGGCGAGGACCAGCTCGCTGACCGGCTCGTCCACCACCAGCAGGATCGCCTCCAGCGCCCCGCGCAGCTCCGCGTCGTCGAGCTCCGGCGCCGGCTCGGGCACCGGCCGCCGTCGTCCCTTCCTCGGTACGTCATCCCCCGGCCCCACCTCCGCCGGTGCCTCTGCCGCCGGGCTCCCGGCCTCCGCCAGCCCCGGCGCCGGCACGGCCTGCTCCCTCGGTGCGCCCTCCCCCGCCGCCGGTACCGCCTCCTCCGCACGCGCGGCGTCGGCCTCCTGGGAGATCTTGGTAGGTTCGGGCCCTTCGGGAGGCGCGGAAGTACCAGGATCTCCGGTTTCGGCAGGAGCTGGGGAGGGAGTGCTGGGGCGCTGCCAGGGGGGCACCCAGGCGGCCGCCTGCTCGGCCAGGGAGTCCCGACGCTCGTCGCTGCTCATCCCGCTCGCTCCTCCGTCGTCGCCGTCCCGTTCTCGTCCGCCCCCGCACCGTGCGCCGTCCCGCTGGCCGCACCCGCCGCCGAGCCGCTGTGCGCCGCGGCCGATCCGGTGTCCTCGGCCGCCACACCCACCACCGCGCCCGAGCCGGTCTCGTCCGCCGTACCGTCCGGCACCGGCCGCTCGGCCGAGGCCGCCGGCAGCGGGCCGGAGCCCGCCGGCTCGGGCGACGTCGGGGCCGGCTCGGCCGGGGTGCCCGCGTACTCGTCGATGTGCAGGTCCGGGCCGCCGTCGGCGGGGCCGGTCCAGCGTACGGTCAGCTCCTCCAGGGCCTGCTCCTGCACGAAGGCGACGAGCCCCTCCCGGTAGAGCTCCAGCAGGGCCAGGAACCGGGCCACCACCTCCAGGGTGGCCTCGCAGTCGGCACAGAGCAGCGAGAAGGTGGCCGTGCCGGCCCGGCGCAGCCGTTCGGTGAGGATCCCCGCGTGCTCCCGGACGCTGACCCGGACCATGTGCACGTGCGCGATGGACACCTCGGGCACCGGCTTCGGGGTCATCGCCTTGATCGCCAGTTTCAGCAGCCGCTGCGGGCCGATGCCGAGCACCAGGTCGGGTAGCGCCTCGGCGTAGCGGGGCTCGAGGGTGACCGCCCGGGGGTAGCGCCGGCCGCCGACCTCCTCCAGCGCGGCGATGTGCGCGGCGGCCTCCTTGTAGGCCTTGTACTGCAGCAGCCGGGCGAAGAGCAGGTCCCGCGCCTCCAGCAGCGCGAGGTCCTCCTCATTTTCGACCTCGGCGGCGGGCAGCAGCCGGGCCGCCTTCAGGTCGAGCAGGGTCGCGGCGATGAGCAGGAACTCGCTGGCCTCGTCCAGGTCCCACTGGTCGCCCATGGCGCGGATGTAGGCGATGAACTCGTCGGTGACCCGGTGCAGCGCCACCTCGGTCACGTCGAGCTTGTGCTTGCCGATCAACTGGAGCAGCAGGTCGAACGGGCCGGTGAAGTTCGCCAGCCGGACGGTGAACCCGCCGCCCTCCACCGTCGCCTCGGACTCCCCGGCCGCATCGGCCGCCTCGGAGATCCCGGCCGGATCCGCCGCCTCGGGCTCGCCGGCAGCCTGATCCGTGACCATCCCGGGTTCGCCAGCCGGGCCCGTCGGCACCTCGCCGGTTGGGGCCGTCGACACCTCGGATGCGGCCCCGGCGGCCCGTACGGGCGGCTGCTCCGGCGTCGTCGGAGGGTCGAGGGGTGGCGCGGTCACCGGAAGACCGTAGTCCACGCCACGGACGGCGCGGCGCGAAGGTGCATCCCCGGCCTACCGCTCGGCCTGGGCGGCGATCACCTCGCGGGCCAGTTGACGGTAGTTGCGGGCACCCGACGAGGCCGGGTCGAGCGTGGTGATCGGGGCCCCGGCGACGGTGGACTCGGGGAACTTGACGGTCTTGGTGATCACCGTCTGGTAGACCTTGTCACCGAACGCCTCCACCACCCGCTGGAGCACCTGCCGGCAGTGGGTGGTGCGGCTGTCGTACATGGTGGCGAGGATGCCCTCGAGCTCCAGGTCGAAGTTGAGCCGCTCGCGGACCTTGTCGATGGTGTCGAGCAGCAGGGCCACCCCGCGCAGGCTGAAGAACTCGCACTCCAGCGGGATGAGCACGCCGTGCGCCACGGTCAGCGCGTTGATCGCCAGCAGGCCCAGGGAGGGCTGGCAGTCGATCAGGATGTAGTCGTACTCCTTGCGGACCGACCGCAGCACGCGGGCCAGGGCCATCTCGCGGGCGACCTCGTTGACCAGCTGGATCTCGGCCGCGGAGAGGTCGATGTTGGCCGGCAGCAGGTGCAGCCCCGCCACGTCGGTCTTGATCAGGACGTCCTCGGCGGTGACGTCGTCCTGCATGAGCAGGTTGTAGACCGACAGGTCGAGGTTGTGCGGGTTGACGCCCAGCCCGACGGAGAGGGCGCCCTGCGGGTCGAAGTCGACCAGCAGCACCTTCCGGCCGTACTCGGCCAGTGCGGCGCCCAGGTTGATGGTCGTGGTGGTCTTGCCCACGCCACCCTTCTGGTTGGCCATCGCGATGATCCGGGCCGGGCCGTGCCGGTCGGTCGGCATCGGCTCGGGGATCGGCTTACGCATCGTGTATGCCGCCGGATCCGCCGGACCGAGATCCGCACCGAGCGTGGCCTGCTGCTCGCGGAGCTCCGACGTCCAGGTCTCGGCACGGTCACCGTTGCCAGCCATGTGCTCGTTGCCCCCTCCCGACGACCACCCGGCGTCGGAGCCGTCCGACGTCCTTCGCGGCGCCGCTGCGCACCCCGGTCCGCATCACCATCGCCCCAGGAGGTCCGCGCCGGTGCCGACTCTACGCCACCGCCCCGCGGGCCGGTCGCACCCGCTCGGCGTGTCGCCGCCCCCGCCGACCAGGCCAGCCACCGGCGGCGTCCACCACGCGCCGCCCCCGGCCGGCGGAAGGCCGCGCGTGCCGGCCGACGCTCACCCGGCGTACCGGCGGACCCGTGCCCGGACCGAGCCGGGCGGGGATCAGTCCCGCGCCCGGGGGTGGGCGGTGGCGTACACCTCACGCAGCCGCTCGACGGTGACCAGAGTGTAGACCTGGGTGGTGGTGACCGACGCGTGGCCGAGCAGTTCCTGCACCACCCGCACGTCCGCGCCGCCGTCGAGCAGGTGCGTGGCGTACGAGTGGCGCAGGGTGTGCGGGGAGACCGCCTCCGGCCCCTCCACGGGCAGCCCGGCCCGCTGGGCGGCGCGGCGCAGGATGGTCCAGGCGCCCTGCCGGGACAGCGCGCCGCCGCGGGCGTTGAGGAAGACCGCCGGGGTGCCCCGGCCGGCGGCGGCCAGGGCGGGCCGGGCCCGCACCAGCCAGGCCCGCACCGCCTCGACCGCGTACCCGCCGATGGGAACCAGCCGGGTGCGGCCGCCCTTGCCGCGCAGCAGCGCGGTGCCCTCGTCGACGTCCAGGTCGTCCACGGCGGCGCCGACCGCCTCGGAGATCCGCGCCCCGGTGCCGTACAGGAACTCCAGCAGCGCCCGGTCGCGCAGCGCGAGCGGTGCCCCCTCCCCGGCGGCGGTCACCGCGCCGGCGGTCTCCAGCAGCCGCACCACGGCGTCGACCGGCAGCGCGCGGGGCAGCCGGCGCGGCGGCGTGGGTGGGCGGACGTCCCGGCTCGGGTCGGCGCCGGCCAGCCCCTCGCGCAGCGCGAACCGGTGCAGGCCGCGCACCGCGCTGGCGGCCCGCGCGGCGGAGGAGACCGCGAGCGGCGGATGCTCCCCGTCGCCGGCGCGCAGTCGGGCCAGGTGCCCCTCGACCTGCCCCGGGCCGACGGTGGCCAGGTCCGCCACGCCGGCCGCCGCCAGGGTGGCCAGGTAGCGCTCCAGGTCCCGCCGGTACGACGAGAGCGTGTTCGCCGACAGTCCCCGCTCGACGGTGAGGTGGTCGAGGTAGCCGCGCACGGCACGACGCAGGGCCGGCGCGGGCTCCGGGCCCGCGCCGGCCCCGTCCACTGTGCCGGTCAGTCCGCCACCCCTCAGGCCAGCGCGTCGGCCAACGCGAGGGCCGGCATGCCGTGCGCCTCGGCAACCGGGCCGTAGGTGACCTGGCCGTCGTGGGTGTTCAGGCCCAGCGCCAGCGCCGGGTCGCGGCGCAGCGCCTCGCGCCAGCCGTGGTTGGCCAGTTCCAGCGCGTACGGCAGGGTGACGTTGGTGAGCGCGTAGGTGCTGGTGTGCGGCACCGCGCCCGGCATGTTCGCCACGCAGTAGAAGATCGAGTCGTGCACCTGGTAGGTCGGCTCGGCGTGCGTGGTGGGGCGCGAGTCCTCGAAGCAGCCGCCCTGGTCGATGGAGATGTCGACCAGCACGCTGCCCGGCTTCATCCGGGAGACCAGCTCGTTGGAGATCAGGGTCGGGGCCTTCGCGCCGGGCACCAGGACCGCGCCGATGACCAGGTCCGCGTCCAGCACGGCCCGCTCGATCTCGTACGCGTTGGAGGCCACCGTCTGGAGGTGACCGCGGTAGATGGCGTCGGCCTGCCGCAGCCGCGCCACGTTCTTGTCCAGCAGCAGCACCTCGGCCTGCAGGCCCAGCGCGATCGCGGCGGCGTTCATGCCGGAGACGCCGGCGCCGATGACGACGGTCTTCGCGGCGTACACGCCGGAGACGCCGCCCATCAGGATGCCGCGCCCGCCGCCCTGCCGCTGCAGGTGGTACGCGCCCACCTGCGGGGCGAGCCGGCCGGCCACCTCGGACATCGGGGCGAGCAGCGGCAGCGACCGGTCGGGCAGCTCGACGGTCTCGTACGCGATGCCGGTGACCTTGCGGTCGACGAGCGCGTCGGTGCACGCCTTCGAGGCGGCCAGGTGCAGGTAGGTGAAGAGCACCTGCCCGGCACGCATCCGGTGGTACTCCTCGGCGATCGGCTCCTTGACCTTGAGCACCAGCTCGGCGGTCTCCCACACCTCGTCGGCGGTCGCCAGGATCTTGGCCCCGGCGGCGGCGAACTCGTCGTCGCCGATGCTGGATCCGACTCCGGCGCCGGACTCGACGAAGACCTGGTGACCGCTGCGGACGAACTCGTTGACGCCCGCCGGCGTGATCGCCACGCGGTACTCGTGGTTCTTGACCTCGCGGGGGATTCCGACCTTCACGATGCAGACACCTCTCTTCGGGGCTGCGCTCCCCCGACTGCGCGGTGCCACGGAGGCCCCTTTGCCACCGCGGTCCACCGGTCCCGCCGGCGGCAGTCTAGGCGCGGGACCGCTCCCGATGAGGCAGCACAGTGACATCCGGTGGCCGCACCCGCTGACGATGTGTCAGGCATGAAAGGGGCCGGCGGTGGGACCCGTACCTCAGCCGTCAGGACAGTGTTGTCCATCATCGTCCCACTCTTCGGGTCCCGCTGCGGACAGGAGGCGAGTCGATCACTAGGGTGACGCCTCATGACCACACCTCCTTACCAGCCCGGCTACCCGTCGGGTGTCTCCGACAAGAGCAAGGTCGTCGCGGGCGTCCTGCAGATCGTGCTCGGCACCTTCGGCGTCGGCCGCTTCTACATGGGCGACACCAAGACCGGCGTCATCCAGCTCATCGTCTCCCTGGTGACCTGCGGCATCGGTGGCATCTGGGGCCTCATCGACGGCGTCCTGATCCTGATCAACGGTGGCGTCGACGGGCAGGGCCGGCCGCTGCGCGACTGACCAGGTCCGCAACAACGAAAGGGGCCGTGCGGCGTACCGCACGGCCCCTTCGCGTTCCCCGGCTCAGCCCGGCAGCGGCGCGTCGGCCCGGCGCAGCACCGCCCAGCCGGTGTCGCGGGCCCGGACGGCGGCGAGCAGTCCGGCCACACAGGAGGCGTTGGTGATCTCGCCCGCGAGGACCATGCGGACCGCCTCGTCCAGGTCGACGCGCAGGACCTGGAGGTCGGCCTCCTCGTCGCGGCGCTCGTGGCGCTGCTCCGCCGGCACGGCGGTCAGGTCGCGGGCCAGGAAGACCCGGACCAGTTCGTTGGTGAAGCCCGGCGAGCTGTGCAGGTCCACCAGGACGTCGACCCGCCCGGCGGTCAGGTCGACCTCCTCGGCCAGCTCCCGGACCGCGGCGGCGGCGAGGTCCTCGCCGGAGACGTCGGTCAGCCCCGCGGGCAGCTCCCACAGGTGCCGCCCGACCGCGTGCCGGTACTGGCGGATCAGCACCACCTGGCCGGCCGCGTCGAGCGCCACCACGGCGACCGCCCCGACGTGCCGCACGACGTCGCGCACGCCCGTCCCGCCGCCCGGCATGGTCACCTCTTCGCTGACCACGTCGAAGATCCGACCCCGGTAGCGCTCGGTACGCGAACGCACCTCGTAGCGGTGCGCCACGGCGCTCACGTCGCCGGTCGCCGGGACCGGCCCGCCGTGCTCGCCCGACGCCGACGCCACGCCGCCGTGGCCGGTGCTCGCCTCGCCGCGCCCGCTCACGAGGCCGACGTCGCCTTCGCGGCGGCGCCGTTGCGGGCGGCGTTCTTCGCCGCGGTGCCCTCGTCCAGCTTCGCCGCGCTCTCGGCCGCGTCCAGGTCGACCGGGAGCTGGTCGGCCTCCGAGTAGGCCACCGCCGCCTTCACGAACGAGGCGAAGAGTGGGTGCGGACGGGTCGGGCGGCTCTTCAGCTCCGGGTGCGCCTGGGTGGCGACGAAGAACGGGTGCAGGCCCCGGTCCAGCTCGATGAACTCGACCAGCCGCCCGTCGGGCGAGGTGCCGGAGATGTGCAGACCCGCCTTGGTCAGCGCGTCGCGGTAGGCGTTGTTCACCTCGTACCGGTGCCGGTGCCGCTCGCTGACCTCGGTGCTGCCGTACGCCTCGGCGACCAGCGAGCCCTCGGTGAGCGCCGCCGGGTACGCCCCCAGCCGCATGGTGCCGCCCAGGTCGCCCCTGCCGGCGACGATGTCCTCCTGGTCGGCCATCGTGGCGATGACCGGGTGCGCCGCCTCCTCGTCGAACTCCAGCGAGTTGGCGCCCTCCAGGCCGGCGAGGTGCCGCGCCACGTCGATGGTCATGCACTGCAGGCCGAGGCAGAGGCCGAGCAGCGGGATGCCGTTCTCGCGGGCGTAGCGGGCGGTGCCGATCTTGCCCTCGATGCCACGCACCCCGAAGCCGCCCGGGATGACGATGCCGTCGACGCCGGCCAGGGCGGCCGCCGCGCCGGACGCGGTGACGCAGTCGTCGCTGGGCACCCAGCGCAGCTGCACCCGGGCCCGGTGGCCGAAGCCGGCCGCCCGGATCGCCTCGCTGACCGACAGGTACGCGTCGGGCAGGTCGACGTACTTGCCGACCACGGCGACGGTGACGGTGTGCCGGGGCTGGTGCACCCGGTCCAGCAGGTCGTCCCAGCTGACCCAGTCGACGTCACGGAAGGAGAGGCCGAGCCGGCGCACCACGTACGCGTCGAGGCCCTCGCGGTGCAGCACCTTGGGGATGTCGTAGATGCTCGGCGCGTCCGGGGCGGCGGTGACGGCCTCGCGGTCGACGTCGCAGTAGAGCGACAGCTTCTGCTTGACCTTGTCGGGGATCTCCCGGTCGCAGCGCAGCACCAGCGCGTCGGGCTGGATGCCGATGCTGCGCAGCTGGGCCACGGAGTGCTGGGTCGGCTTGGTCTTCAGCTCGCCCGAGGGCGCCAGGTAGGGCACCAGCGAGACGTGCAGGTAGAAGCAGTTGTCGCGGCCCAGGTCGTGGCGGACCTGACGGATCGCCTCCAGGAACGGCAGCGACTCGATGTCGCCGACGGTGCCGCCGACCTCGGTGATCACCACGTCCGGCACCTGGCCGTCCTCGTCCGGGTCGGCCATCGCCAGGATCCGCGACTTGATCTCGTTGGTGATGTGCGGGATGACCTGGACGGTGTCGCCCAGGTACTCGCCGCGCCGCTCCTTGGCGATCACCTCCGAGTAGATCTGGCCGGTGGTCACGTTCGCCTTGCCGGAGAGTGCCCGGTCCAGGAACCGCTCGTAGTGCCCGACGTCGAGGTCGGTCTCGGCGCCGTCCTCCGTGACGAAGACCTCGCCGTGCTGGAACGGGTTCATCGTCCCCGGGTCGACGTTGAGGTAGGGGTCGAGCTTCTGCATGACCACGCGCAGGCCGCGCGCGGTGAGCAGGTTGCCGAGGCTGGAGGCGGTGAGGCCCTTACCCAGCGAGGAGGCGACTCCCCCGGTGACGAAAATGTGCCTGGTCGTCCGTGCTGAAGGGGCCAAGGCCTGCTCCCGTGTCGTCCGTCGCGGTCGTGCAGACCGCCGTGCCGATCAGCCAAGTGATCACGCGATCCACGGGATTCCACGGTAACACCTCTCCCGGCCCGCCCGCTGGGCGCACCCGGACCGGGCGGCGGGCGGGCCGGGTGCGCCTCAGGAGGCGGTGACCTCGCTCGATGACCGGGCGACCGGTGCGCGCTGCCCGACGTCGGAGCCCGCCGTCGGGCCCTGCGCCCCGCCCGCCGGTCCCGGGGAGCGCGGGGCCGGGGGCGTCGGCGCCACGGCCGCTCCCCCGCCCGGATCCGACGTACGGGCGGTGCCCGTCCCCGCGCCGGTCGGCGCCGGCCGGTCCGGGCCGTCGTCGTCGTCCGGACCGTCGCCGTCCGGGCCGCCGCCGGTGTCACCGCCCGATCCGCCGCCCGACCCACCGGGTCCCTCGTCGCGCTGGCGACCCGCGTCGGGCTGCGTACGGTCGGTGGAGTGGTCGAGCACCCGCAGCGCGGCCAGCGCCGCCATCGGCACCACGACGGCGGCGGCCGCGCCGGCGACGTCCAGGGCGTCGCCGGCCAGCACCCCGCCGATCACGGCGGCGACGGCGGTGCCGGCCATCGCCGCCCGCATCGCCGGGTAGATGCCGAACAGCCGTTTCAGCCCGCCCCACGGTTGGAGCAGGGCGAACCAGACCAGCAGAGCACCGGCCAGGGCCAGCACGGTCAGCGGGCTGTTGACCAGGGTCTCGAAGTTCGCCGTACTGGAACGGTGCACGGTGAGCCCACCGGTGCCGTCGCCGACGGCGGCCAGGAACCGGCCGAGGCTGCCCCGCTCGGCGGCGGGCCGGCGCAGGTCGAGCACCGCGAAGCCGATGGTCAGCGCCAGCCCCGCCATGGTGGCCCAGGCCAGCCGGCTGATCGTCAGCCAGCCGCCGGCGCTGATCGCCGCGGCGACGCTCAGGCCGGCGGTCAGCGCGATCGCACCGATCGGATCCGCCCCCAGGTACGGGCTGCCGACGACCAGCACGGCGGCGCCGCCGACGGCCACCATCACGGGCGGCCGCCAGGACCGACGGACCCGCTGGGCCAGCCAGCCCGCGCTCAGCAGGGCGCCGGCCGTGAACACGCCGAGCCCGACGGTGCCCAGTCCGGCGTACCGGCCGCCCTCCAGGGCGGAGTAGCCGACCACCCCGTTGAGCTGGAGGCGGGCGCCGGTGAGCACGTCCATGCCCACGGTCAGCGTGGTCAGGCCGGCCACCGCCCCGAGCGGCCCGAGGGTGCCCGCGTGCCCCGGCGCGAGCCGGACCACGGCGGTCGCGGCGACCAGCAGCAGCACGGTCACCCCGGCGAAGTACACGCCGGCGTGTTCCCCGCGCCACCAGGGCACGACGTCGGCGAGCAGGGCGGCCGGCACGGCGAGGGCCGCCGCGATCAGCAGCAGCTCCACCACCGCCACCACCCGCGGCGAGACCGGCTCCGGGCCGTACGGGCCGGCGTGCCGGCGGGCCCGGCGCAGCAGCGGCAGCACCGCCACGGCCAGCAGCACCTGGGCGCCGGCCAGCAGGGTGAAGAACCCGTCCGCCACCCGACGCTGGGCGGCCGCCTCCCGGTCGGCGTCGGCGGGCTCGGCGATCGCGGCGGCGAGGTCCGCCGGCCGCCCGCCGACCGACTCGGCCGGCCGGCCGAGGAAGAGCCGCTGCGGCATCGGCCGGCCCAGCGCGGTGAGCGCGGTCGGCGCGAGGTCGACCAGTTGCAGGTAGCCCTCGCGTCCCGTACTGGCGGAGGTGAGCCAGCCGCGCTCCCAGCCCGGCCCGTCGGCGACGGCGACGTGCAGCCGCGACGGGGCGTCGGTGTCGGACACCCCCGCGACGAGCACCAGCGAGCGGGGCGGCCGGGCGGCCAGCACCCGGGCCAGGCGGGCGTCGGCCTCCCGCGCGGCCGAGGCGCGGGCGGCCTTGTCCTCGCCGGCCACCGTGCCGAGGTCGACGATGCTCAGTACGCAGGAGCCGAGCAGGTCCATCGGGTCCGCGGGCAGCGCCGACGCGTACCGGTCGACGCGGCCGAACGGCCGGGCGGCGGCCACGGCCGCGCCGGGCCCGACCGCCACCGAGCAGCGCACCGACTCCGAGAGCGCGCCGGGCACCGCGCCCCAGGGCAGCCGCTCCTGGTTGTGCAGGACGACGCTCTCCTGGTCGGGCAGGTTCGCGCCGATGCCGTCGGGCTGCTCGATTGTCACCTGGGCTGGCGGGCAGCCCCCGACCTGCCGGCTGCCGTTCCAGGCGGCGTAGCTGCCGGCGCCGAGGGTCAGCCAGCCGTCGACGGGGCAGGTCGGCCGGTGCGCGGACCGCACCGACAGGGAGCCGATGGAGCCGTCCTGGGCCATCCGCCACAACGTCGGCGTGGTCTGCGGGTCGACGTCCTCCCAGCGCAGCCCGGCGACTCCCGCCAGCACGACGAAGTCGGCGGTGCGCCCCGGGGCCTCCCGGTCGGGACGCACGGTCAGCGCGGTGATGCCCAGCACCACCACGACGAGGGTGAGCAGGATCGGGGCGATTCTGCGCCACATCACCGGTGTCCCGTCGACGGGGCGTCGGCGCCCGGGGTCGTCGGCCCGGCGGCGTGCGGGGCCAGCTCGGCGTAGAGCGCCGCCAGTTGGGCCAGGGTGTCCGCCTCGCTGGGCCAGGTCGCGGCCCGCTCGGCGCCGCGCCGCGCCAGCTCGGCCCGCCGGGCCTCGTCGTCGAGCAGGTCACGCACGGCCGCGTCGACGGCGTCCACGTCCCCGGGCGGCACCAGCACCGCGGCGTCGCCGACCAGCTCCGGCAGGCCGCCGACCGCGGTCGCCACCAGCGGTACGCCGGCCCGCATCGCCTCCTGCGCGAAGAGCTGGCGGGCTTCCCAGTCGCTGGTCACCACCGCCAGGTCGGCCCCGGCGAGCAGGTCACCCACGTCGGTGCGGTGCCCGAGCAGGGTCACCGGGGCCCGGGCGGCGGAGATCCGGGCGGCCAGCGGCAGGTAGGCGGGGCCGCTGCCGGCGATCACCACGACCGGCGCCGGGGTCCGCGTACGCCACCGGCCGGCCGCGTCGATGAGCACGTCGTAGCGCTTCTGGGGGTGCAGCCGGCCGACGGAGAGGATCAGCGGCCGGTCCTGGCCGACGCCGAACTCGGCGCGGACGGCGGCCCGGCGGCGGCGCGGCGCGGGCAGTGCCGGCGCGGCGACCGGGGCGAGCCGGGCGTCCGTCGCGCCCAGCGCGGCGGCCCGCTCGACGAGGTCGGCGGAGGCCCCGAGCGCCACCCGGGCGCCTCGGGCCACCACCCGCTCGACGAGGCGCGACACGCCGCCCCGCAGGCCACCGGCGAGTACCGCGTTGTGCCAGGTCACCACGAGCGGGGCGGCCGGCCGGGCCAGGACGGCGACCAGCCCGGCCCGCAGGCCGTGGGCGTGCAGCACGTCGACCTGCTCGGCGGCGAGCGCCCGGCGCAGCGCGCCGACCGCCCGGGCGTCCGCCGGCGTGGGGCTGGCCGGGATCTCGACCGGCAGGAAGCGGGCGCCGGTGGCCGTGAAGTCGAACTGCTCCTGCGTCGCGGCGGGCCCGCAGACCAGCACGGAGGCGCCCGCGTCGGTCAGGCCCCGCGCCAGCGAGCGGACGTGCTGCCCGACGCCGCCGGTGCTGGAGGCGAGCAGCAGGGCCACCGTGCCGTGCCAGGAGGGAACCGGTGCCGGTGTCGTCACCGCGACCACCCCCGCTTTCCGGTCGCCGTCGGTCGGTCACCCGTCCTGCACCCGCTCACCGGGACACCGTCTCCTTCCCGCCACCCCGTTCCGGGGGGATGTCGCCCTCGCCCGTCTCCTCGGCGGGGGCCGTCGGCCCGCGCCGGCCCGCCCTGCCTAGGCGCCGGAGCACCCCGGCGAGCAGCGGCGTCACGTCCCGCCGGTCGACCAGCCAGACGACGGCGAGGAAAACGACGCCGACCAGAACTCCGGACAGCATGCCCTGCACGAGTGCGCCCGGTGTCGTCGGGGTGCCGCCGCCGACCGTGTCGAGCCAGCGCGCCAGAGCCGTTCCGGCGAGCGCGGCCAGGGCGCCGGCGAGGAGTCCGGCGGCGCCGGCGCGGGCCGCCCCGGAGAGCGCGGGCCGTCCCGCAGAGCGCCGCACCGCGAGGAGCAGCAGGCCGCCGAGCAGCACCATCCCGACCGAGTTGGCCAGCGCGACCGCGAGCACCCGGTCCCGCAGCGGCAGCACCGCGGCCAGCAGCAGGGCGGTGGCCGGCACCGTCAGGAAGCCGGCGGCGATGGCGACGGTCGCCGCCCGGGTCTCCCCCCGGGCGTAGAGGGCCCGGCTCAGCAGCGCGTAGAGCCCGTAGCCGAGCAGGCCCGGCGCGAACCCGGCGATCGCCGCGGCGGCCGTGCTCGCCGGGGCCGGCGCGAAGAAGAGGTGGCCGACGGGGACGGCCGTGCCCACCAGCGCAGCGGCCCCCAGGCAACTGAACAGCAGCACGCCGCGTACGGCCGGCGCCAGGGTGGCGCGGTAGCCGTCCTCGTCGCCCGTCGCCTGGGCCGCCGCCAGCGCCGGGTACGCGGCGACCGCCAGCGGCACCGCCAGCACCGCCCAGGGCAGCAGGTACAGCGTCTGGGCCAGCTGGTAGACGCCCGGGTTCGCCGCCGCGCCGTAGGTGACCTGGTTGAGGCTCACCATCAGGGCGACCTGCTGGGCCGTGACGGCCACGGCGCCGGCCGCCACCAGCCCGCCCACCCGGGCTCGGGCGTCGGCCGGGAAGCCGAACCCGGGTCGGACCCGCAGCCTCAGCCGGCGGACGGGAACCAGCAGCGACAGGGAGAGCACGACGACGCCCAGCGTGGTGCCGGCGGAGAGCAGCAGTTCGTTGCCGGGGCTCACGTCGGCGACGGTGGCCAGCGGCCCCTCGAGGGCGGTGAAGCCCAGGTAGACCACGATGACGGTGAGGCTGGACAGCAGCGGAGCGAGCACCGGCCAGGCGAACCGTCGGTGCGCCTGGAGCACCCCGGTCAGCACGATGCCCACCCCGTACAGCGGCAACTGCGGGGCGAAGACCCGCAGCATCCGCTCGCCGCTGGCCTGCTGGGCGGCGGTCAGCCCTTCGCCGAGCAGCGCGACCGCCGGCCCGGCGAGCAGCCCCACCAGCACGGCCAGGGGCACCAGGAGGCTCACCGTCCAGGTGAGCAGCGCGCCGGTGGTCCGGGCCACCGCCGCCCGGTCCCCCGCCGCGACCGGCCCGGCGAGCAGCGGTACGACCAGGCTCGCCAACGCGCCACCGGCCACGATCTCGAAGATGAAGTTCGGCACCGCGTTCGCCACCACGTAGGTGCCGCCGAGGTCGGTCGGCGCCAACGTCCAGGTGAAGACGGCGGTACGGCCGAAGCCGGCGAGCCGGCTGAGGACGGTGAGGACGGCGATGAGCGCGGCGGCGCCGGCGACGCGGCCGGCGCCGGCGAGGGGTGCCCGGGTCGTCACGTCAGTCGGCGCGCCGGCCCAGTGCGTCGAGCTCCCGCAGCCCGGGGGTGCGCTGGATGACCTGGGTGAAGCTGACCTTCTCGCTGGCCGCGGTGAGACCGGCGAGCACGGTGAGCAGCCCGGCCCGCCCGAGCGGCCCGGTACGCGCGGCCAGCGCCACGCCGAGCAGTGCGCCGAGCGCGTTCGCGCCGCTGTCGCCGAGCATCACGTCCTCGCCGAGGTCGGCGGGGAGCAGCCCGGCGGCGGCGCCGACGGCACCGGCGGCGATCCCGCCGTGCGGGCCGCCGGCCAGCGGGGCGCCGAGCAGGAGGCCGGACTTCAGCGCCCGGCCGGGACGCAGGTCGAGCAGGTTGAGCAGGTTCGCGGTGCCGGCGATGACCCCGGCGCCCAGCAGCACGTCGACGCCCCGGCCCAGCGGGCCCTGCCGCTGGCGACGCCGGTGTCCGGCGACCCGGGGATCGGCGGCGAGCAGCGCGGCGGCGCCGAGCCCGGCCGCGCCCACCCCGACGACCTTGACCAGTCCGGCGGTGACCCGGCCCTCGCGCAGCGCCGCCAGGTGCCCGGCGAAGCCCTTGGCCGCCTTCTGCTCCGGCCGGGCGCCGACCACGTCGTCGTAGAGCCCGACGGCCCCCGCACCCACCCCGGCGACCAGGGCCGCGGCTCCCGACGGGCCGCTGGAGGCGCCGAACGCGCTCGCCCCGGCCGCGCCGGCCGCGAGGGCGGGACCGGCGGCCAGGGTCACCGTACGGCCGCGGAAGTTGGTCCGCTCCAGCGCCGGCCCGGCCGGTGAGGTGCACACCTCGCGCAGGGCGTAGCGGGCGGCGGCGGCACCCGCGCCGGCGATCAGCAGTCGACCGAGCAGGCTCACTCGTCCCCCTCCCGCCGTGCGTCGGCGAGGCTGGATCCGGACACCGGGGTACGTCGTCGCATCACTGGGGCAGTCTAGGCAGCAAAGTGGCGTTGTCGGCGACGCCGTACTGACCGGCCTTCTTCTCGGTGACCTGTTGCACCAACGCGAGGGCGGTGACCAGCTGGCCCTGGTTGGTGTTGGCGTTGTCGACGGTGGAGATGGTCTGCACGAGCACCGGGTCGCTCCGGACGGCGGCCACCAGGTTGCCCCCGGCCGAGCCGTTGCCGGCGACGACGAGCGTTCCGGCCTGGTCGAACTGCTCGGCGACCTTCAGCACCGACTCGTCCTTCTTCGCCGAGTCCTTGTCGACGTACGGCTGCCCGCTGACCACGACGACGGCCTCCGCCGCCGCGGTGATCCGGTCCCCCTGGGTGGTCAGGTAGTTGGCGTTGGTGTACGCGGCCAGCACCGCCCGCCGGTCGGCCTCGCTGACCGGGGTCGCGCCGGGCGCCCGGTCGAGCAGCACGCTGGCGAGCAGGGCGGTCGAGGTTTCGACCCCGTGCCCGTTGCCGGGCAGCCCGGCCGTCGGGGCGCTGGTGGGGCGAGCCGCGTCGACGGCCAGCTCCAGCAGGTTGTTGTTGTTGTCCGGGTTGATGAACTTGTCCTGAAGGTCGATGCGGCCGGTCACCTGTGCCCCGGCGAGCTGGAGCATCTTGACCACGCCCTCGGTGTGGTCGCGCCCGGTGGGCAGGCTGAACACCAGCACCCGCTTGCCGGTCAGCTTGCCCGGCAGGACGACCTCCGCGATCTGGGCCGCGAACTCCTCCTCGAGTTCCAGCTCCTTCTCCATGTTCTGGACCGCCTGGCGCATCAACTGGTTGTCCTTGCGCAGCCCGTTGACGTTCTCCTTCAGCGAGTCGGCCACCGGGCCGTTGAGGGCGGCGGTGCCGACCACCAGCCCGATCGCCAGCGCGAGGAAGACAGCGGTCAGGGACACCACGTGGTACCGGAAGTTGATCACACCTGTCGCCTCTTGATCGGTGGGACGCTAGAAAAGCTGTTCGAGCTGGAACACGAAATTGTTCCACCACTCGGAGACCACGCCCAAATACGCCTTGCCGACGGTGGAGACCGCCACCGCCGACGCCATCGCCGCGATCGCGGAGAGCACCAGCAGCAGCAGCGACGACCCGGAGATGCTCTGCCGGTAGAGCCGGCTCACGCCCTTGGCGTCGACCAGCTTGCCGCCGACCTTCAGCCGGGTCAGGAACGTGGAGGCCATTCCGCCCCGGCCCTTGTCGAGGAACTCGACCAGGGTGGCGTGCGTGCCGACGGCGACCAGCAGCGAGGCTCCCTTCTCGTCGGCCAGCAGCATGGCCAGGTCCTCGCTGGTCGCCGCCGCCGGGAAGGTCACCGCCGGGACGCCGAGGCCGTTGACCCGGGCCAGGCCGGGGGCCCGGCCGTCCGGGTAGGCGTGCACGATCACCTCGGCGCCGCAGCGCAGCACGTCGTCGGTGACCGAGTCCATGTCGCCGATGATCATGTCGGGCGTGTAGCCGGCCTCCACCAGCGCGTCCGCGCCGCCGTCCACGCCGATCAGCACGGGCTTGAACTCGCGGATGTAGGGGCGCAGCACGTCCAGGTCGGCCTTGTAGTCGTAGCCGCGCACCACGATCAGGCAGTGCCGCCCCTGGATCTCGGTCTGGATCTCCGGCACGCCGACCCCGTCGAGGAGCAGGTCGCGCTCCTGGCGGAGGTAGTCCATCGTGTTGGCGGCGAACGCCTCCAACTGGACCGAGAGCCCCTCCCGGGCGTCGGCCATCGACTTGGCCACCGTGTCGGCGTCCTGGAGGCTGCCGTGCGCCACCGGCTCGTCGCCGACGAAGACGGTGTTGCCCTCGATGCGGACGGTGTCGCCTTCGCGGATCCGCTCGAAGATCCCCTCGCCCAGGTCGTCCAGGAGGGGGATGCCGGCGGCGACCAGCACCTCGGGCCCGAGGTTCGGATAGCGGCCGGACACCGACGGCTTCGCGTTGAGCACGGCGCCGACACCGACGGCGACGAGCGAGTCGGCGGCCACACGGTCGAGGTCGACGTGGTCGATGACCGCGATGTCACCAGGGCGCAGCCGGCCGACCAGGCGCTTTGTCCGGCGGTCGAGGCGCGCGGTGCCGAGGATCCTGCCCGGTTCCGTGTTCCGGGTCCGGCGCAACGTGGGTAGACGCATCGTGACCATCCTGGCATGTGAGGCAGGCAATTCTGTCGCGACATGCCTGAGCAGGGCCGCCTACCCAGGGAAACACACTACCGCGTGGGCCGGTGTGCCTGTGCTCACAATCGCCGGCCTCACGCACGCCTTTCCCGGGCCGCCACCGCCAGCAGCTCCTCGGCGTGCGCGATACCCAGGTCGGAGTCGGGCAGACCGGCGAGCATCCGGGCCAGCTCCCGGGCGCGCTCGGTGTCCTCCACCACCCGCACCCCGCTCGTGGTGACCGCCCCACCCGTGTCCTTCGCCACCACCAGGTGCCGGTCGGCGAACGCGGCCACCTGCGGCAGGTGGGTGACGACGAGCACCTGGTGGCTGCGGGCCAGCCGGGCCAGCCGCCGGCCGATCTCCACCGCGGCCTGACCGCCGACCCCGGCGTCGACCTCGTCGAAGACCAGCGTGGGCGGCCCGCCCGAGCCGGCGAAGACAACCTCGATGGCGAGCATCACCCGCGACAGCTCACCGCCGGAGGCACCCCGCTGCAACGGCAGCGAGGGCGCACCCGGGTGGGCCAGCAGGCGCAGCTCGACCTCGTCGCCGCCGTCCGGCCCGACGCCGACCTCGACGCCGTTGACCGGCAGGGCCGGCTCGGTGCGGCCGGCCGCGCGGGGCAGCACCGCCACCTCGATCCGGGCGTGCGGCATCGCCAGCCCGGCCAGCTCGACGGTGACCTGCTCCGCGAAGCGGCTCGCCGCCTCCCGCCGTGACGTCGACACCCGGCCGGCCAGGTCGGCCACCTCGGCGGCCAGCCGCGCCGCCTCCCGGTCCAGCTCGTCGAGGAGGTCGTCGGAGGTGTCCAGGTCGGACAGCCGGGTGCGGGCGTGCTCGGCCCAGGCGATCACCCCGTCGACGTCGTCGGCGTACTTGCGGGTGAGCGCGCGCAGCGCCGCCCGCCGCTCGTAGACGGTCTGCAACCGGGCCGGGTCGGCGTCGAGCGCGGCGAGGTAGGCCGACAGCTCGGCCGAGACGTCCGTGACGAGGGTCGCCGCCTCCTCCAGCCGCGCCGCCAGCTCGCCCAGTGCCGGGTCGGTGCCGGCCTGCGCCTCCAGGGTGCGACGGGCGGTGCCGAGCAGCGCCGTCGCGTCCGGCGTCTCGTCGGCCGCCTCCACGCCGCCGGCCACGCACTGGTGGGCCACCTGCGCCGCCGTGCGCAGCCCCTCGGCGTGCTCCAGCCGCTGCGCCTCCGCCTTCAGCTCGTCGTCCTCACCGGGCTGCGGGTCGACCCGGGTGATCTCGTCGAGGCCGAGCCGCAGCAGGTCGGCCTCCTGGTTGCGCTCGCGGGCGTTGCGCCGCCGGTCGGCCAGGTCGTCGACCACCGCGCGCCAACGGGCGTACGCCTCGCGCAGCGCGTCGAGCAGCTTCTCGTGCTCCGGGCCGGCGAACCGGTCCAGCGCGGCCCGCTGCTCGGCCGGCCGCAACAGCCGCAACTGGTCGGACTGGCCGTGCACGGCCACCGCCTGCTCGCCCACCTCGCCCAGCATCGACACCGGCATGCTCCGCCCGCCCAGGTGCGCCCGGGAGCGGCCCTCCACGGTGACGGTACGGCTCAGCAGCACCGAGCCGTCGTCGTCGGGCTCGCCGCCAGCGTCGCTGATGCGCGCGTGCACGGAGGCGGCGACGCGGCCCGCGAGCCGTAGCCGGCCCTCGACCACCGCCCGGCCCGGCTGGGCGCGGACCCGCCCGGCGTCGGCACGCCCACCGAAGAGCAGCCCGAGGCCGGTGACCACCATGGTCTTGCCCGCACCGGTCTCGCCGGTGATGACGTTCATGCCGCCGGTCAACGGCAGCGTGGTGTCCTCGATGACGCCCAGTCCGGTGATGCGCAGCTCTTCCAGCACAGCAACCGACAGTAGACGCGGCCCCCGACACTTGACCAGCCGGCGTGGTCGCTGCGGCGCGTCCGCCCGCCGACACCACCACCAGGCGGCCTCGGTGCCGCCGATGGGCGCCGGTCCGGCCGGCGGGTCAGCGACGGTTGCCGCGCCAGCCGTGCACGGGCAGGTCGAACTTCGCCACCAGCCGGTCGGTGAACGGGCGGTCCCGTAGCCGTACGACGCGCACCGGCAGCGCGCCCCGGCGCACGGTGACCCGCGCCCCGGGCGGCAGATCGTAGACCCGCCGGCCGTCGCAGGAGAGCACCGCGAGGGTCGTGAACGGGTCGACGGTGATGACGAACGTGGACGTGGGCGCGGTGACCAGCGGACGGCTGAACAGCGCGTGCGCGCTGATCGGCACCAGCAGCAGGGCCTCCACCTCCGGCCAGACCACCGGCCCGCCGCCGGAGAACGCGTACGCCGTCGAGCCGGTGGGGGTCGCGCAGACCACGCCGTCGCAGCCGTACCGCGACAGCGGGCGACCGTCCACGTCGACCATCAGCTCCAGCATCTGGGCGCGCTCGCCCTTCTCGACGCTGATCTCGTTGAGCGCCCAGGACTCGATGGTCGGACCACCGTCGAACTCGGCGGTCACGTCGAGGGTGAGCCGCTCGTCGACGGTGTAGTTGCGCTCGACGACGTCACGTACCGCGCTGTCCAGGTCGTCGATCTCGGCCTCGGCGAGGAAGCCGACCTTGCCGAGGTTGATGCCGATCAGCGGCACCTTCGCCGGACGGGCCAGCTCCGCCGCGCGCAGGAAGGTGCCGTCCCCGCCGAGCGCGAAGACGATCTCGGCGCCCTCGGCCGCCTCCAGGCCGGCCATCGGGACCGCTCCGGGCAGGTCGAGGTCGTCGGCCTCCTCCGCCACGACCCGCACCTCGAAGCCGGCCGAGATGAGGTCGGCGGCGACGGCACGGGCGTGCTCGGTGCTGCGCCGGCGACCGGTGTGCGTCACCAGCAGGGCCGTGCGGCTCACCGGGACGGCCGTCCCGTCGCGCCCGCGCGGCACGCGCACGGCACGCCCGCGAGCGCGGGGCTCGCCAGCTCACTCACCCGGCCACCTCCTCCGTCGCCGCGTCCGGCAGGTCGCCGGACGACACCGGGCCGCCCGGCCCGGCGGCCACCACGGCGCGTACCCGCTCCGGGTCGGCCGGCGGTGCGCCCCGGCGTAACCATACGAAGAACTCCACGTTGCCGCTCGGCCCCGGCAGCGGGCTCGCGGCCACGTCGGCGAGGCCGAGGTCGAGGCGGGCCGCCGCGGCGGCCACGTCGAGCACGGCCTCCGCCCGCAGCGACGGATCGCGGACCACCCCGCCGGCACCGACCCGCTCCTTGCCGACCTCGAACTGCGGCTTCACCATGAGTGCCAGGTCACCTTCGGGCCGGGTGCAGCCGGCCAGCGCCGGCAGGACCAGCCGCAGCGAGATGAACGACAGGTCGGCGACCGTGAGGTCGACCGGGCCGTCGATGGTCTCCGGCGTGAGCGTACGGACGTTGGTGCGTTCGAAGACCCGCACCCGGGGGTCGTTGCGCAGCGGCCACGCGAGTTGCCCGTAGCCGACGTCGACGGCCACCACCTCCGCCGCGTCGGCGCGCAGCAGCACGTCGGTGAAGCCGCCGGTGGACGCGCCCGCGTCGAGGCACCGACGGCCGGCGACGGTCAACCCGCCGGGGGCGAAGGCGGCCAGCGCGCCGGCCAGCTTGTGCCCGCCCCGGGAGACGTACTCCGAGGCGGGGTCCTCGCCGGTGACCAGGAGCGGATCGGCGGGATCGACCATCGCGGCGGGCTTGCGGGCCGGTACGCCGCGCAGTTGTACCCGGCCGGCCTCCACCAGCGCGGCGGCCTGTTCCCGGGATCGGGCCAGGCCGCGGCGGACGAGTTCGGCATCCAGCCGGTTACGACGTGCCATGCGTGGTTCTTCTCCGGTCGGTCAGGCCTGGTCGATGGTGGCCAGCGTTTCCCGCAGCGTCTCGTACGCCGCCTCGTACTGCGCGATCTGGTCGGCCGGGGCGAGGGTCGCGGCGTTGGCCATGGCCCGCACGGCCACCTCCACCGCGGGATGCCGGTCGTCCTCGCCGAGGTCCTCGACGGGCCCGGACCCGGGCGGCGGAGCCGGACGGGCACTGGGCGGCGGCCCGGGCCGGAAGCCGCCGGGGCCGGAGCCCGACGGACCGGGGCGGGGGCCGGGCGGCGGGCCCGGTCGGAACGGGCCGCTCACGACCCGCTCCCCGCCGGGACCAGGCCGGTCACGCCTCGCCCTCCGAGGGCCGGTTACGGCCCGGTGCCTTCTTCGCCGGCCGCACCGGCTCCGCGGGGCCCTCGGCCGGGGCGACGGCCGACGGAGTCCGCTTGGCGACCGCCTTCTTGGCCACCGCCTTCTTCGCGACGGCCTTCTTGGCGACGGCCTTCTTCGCCACGGCCGACCCGACCACCGGGGCGGGGGGCGCCGAGCTGGGTACGGCCGGCTCGGCGGCCCCCGGAGCGCCCGGCCGCTCGGTGTCGACGGTCGACGGGGCGCCGGTGCCGGCCGGCGCGGGCGGCGGGGTCCCGAGGGGCGCCTTGGCGTCCCGGAGTTCGCGCTCCAGCTCGTGCACCCGTCGGGTCAGCTCGGCGACCTCGTCGGCGGTGGCGAGCCCCACCGCGCCGAGGGCGCGGTCGACCTCGAACCGCACCAGCTTGGCCAGCGCCTCACGGTTGGCCGCGCTGGTGGAGACCAGTTCCTCGGCGAGCGTCTGCAGTTGGGCGGCGGTCGCCCCGCCCGAGCCGACGACCCGGCGAACCGCGTCCTGGGCCTTCTTCCGGGGCGCCTCCGTCAGGCCCATGGCCAACTCGAGGTAGGCGCGCCACGCGTCCTGCATGCCTGGTTCCTTCCACGGGGCGGGGGTGTGCAGGTGCCACGCTACCGGGCACCTCGTGACGCCCCGTGGGGTACGGTGCCGGAGGACGGCGTGGCGAGCGGTGAGGGGGCGATCGTGGCCAGCGTAGACGAATGCCGGCAGGCGTTGCGGGATCTTGCCACCCGGCTGGACCGCAACGCGGAGACGGTACGGGAGAAGGTCGACTTCGACCGTACGCTGGCCTGCCGGATCACCGACCTGGAGACCGCCTTCCACGGCCGGCTCTCCGGCGGTCGCCTGGTCGACCTGGCCGACGGCGACGACCCGAAGGCCAAGATCGCGCTGAGCACCAGCAGCGACGACCTGCTCGCACTGGTCCGCGGCGACCTCGACGTCACCCGCGCGGTCACGTCCCGGCGGGTGTCGATCAAGGCGAACCCGCTCGACCTGATGAAGCTGCGCAAGCTGCTCTGAGGGCGGTGCCGGTCGCCGTCAGCCGGACAGGCCGAGTTCGGCCAGTGCCTTCTCCGCCTCGGCCGACCCGGGACGGATCGGCGCCGGCCGCACCGACCAGGCGACCGCGCAGAGCGCCGCCAGGGCGTCCAGCGGCCGACCGGCCCCGGACAGCTCCAACATGTCGTCCCGCGCGGTCACCGACCATCCGCCGTCGTCCGCCGTGCCCGGGACCCGCACGACGGCCGCGGGGTCGAAGAGCCCCGCCAGGTCCATCGCGACGTACGTGGGCCTGCGGGGCGGCGGGGCGGCGAGCAACTCGGCCGCGTCGCTCACGCCGGTGAGCACCAGCAGGCTGTCCAGGCCGGCCCGCCGAGCGCCCTCGATGTCGGTGTCCAGCCGGTCGCCCACCAGCAGCGTCCGGCCCTCGCCGGCGCGGTGGGCCGCCGTGGCGAACAGTGCCGGTTCGGGTTTGCCGACGACCACGTCGGGATCCCGGCCGAGCGCGGTACGCAGCACGGCCACCAGGGCACCGTTGCCCGGCAGCGGTCCCCGGCCGCTGGGCAGGGCCGGGTCCGTGTTGGTCGCGACCCAGGTCGCGCCGCCGCGTACGGCCACCGAGGCCTCGGCCAGGTCCGCCCAGCACACCTGCGGGCCGAACCCCTGCACGACCGCGAGCGGCGCGTCGTCGGCCCGGGACACCGGGGTGAGCCCCACGGCGCGCACCTCCGCCCGCAGCGCCTCGGTGCCCACGACCAGCACCGCGGCGCCGGCGGGAAGCCGGTCGCGAAGCAGTTCGGCGGCGGCCGCCGCAGAGGTGAGCACCTCTTCCGGCCGGGCGGGCACGCCCATCCCGGTGAGCAGGTCGGCCACCTCACTGGAGCGACGCGAGGCGTTGTTGGTCGCGTACGCCACCGACCGGCCCTCGGCGTGCAGCCGGCCGACCGCCTCGACCGCGCCGGGGACCGGCCGGTCGATCAGGTAGATCACGCCATCCAGGTCGAAGACGACCAGGGCGTACCCGTCGACCAGCCGTTCCCCGGCACCCGTCGTCATCGCTGTGCGGTGTCCGTACCGCCGGTGGCGGTGGACTCGACATCACCGGCGGCGGCAACGGAGTCGCCGCCGGTCGGCCGGACAGCGTCGTCGCCGGTCAGCTCGTCGTCCGTCGCGTCGCCGGCCAGCTCGTCGTCCGCCGGCGCGGTCGCGACGGCCTCGTCCCGCCCCTCGTCGCGGGTCCCCGACCCGTCGCGCCGCTCGTCGGCCGGCTCCGGGTCGTCCCCGGCGTCGTCGTCGACATCCCCGTCGCCGCCGAGGTCCGCGTCCGGTCGGGCCGGCACCGCACCCGGGGCGCCGGGGCCGGAGGCGACCGCCTCGGCGTCCTCCTCGTCCTCCTCGTCGCCCTCGATCACCACACCGTCGAGCTCCAGCAGCCGCTCGGCGGCGTCGGTCTCGCCCTCGGTGTCGACGTCGGCCGCCCGGGAGAACCACTCGCGGGCCTCGTCGCGCCGATCGACCGCGAGCAGCGCGTCGGCGTACGCGTAGCGCAGCCGCGCCGTCCACGACTCAGCCGTCTCACTCGTCAGGTCGGGGACCTGGAGCATGGCCACGGCCGCGTCCTTCTGGCCCAGGTCGCCGCGCGCTCCGGCCGCCACGATCAGCAGCTCCGTCGCCACGGCCCGGTCCAGCTTCTCCCGGTCCGCGCCACGGAACAGGTCGATCGCCCGCTCCGGCCGGCCCAGCGCCCGCTCGCAGTCCGCGAGCACCGCCAGGTGGCTCTGCAAGCCGCTCATCCGGTGGTACGTGCGCAGCTCCGCGATCGCGGTCTGCCACTCCCCCGCGTGGTACGCGGCCAGGCCGACCGCCTCGCGGACGGCAGCGATCCGCGACGCCAGCCGACGGGCAGCCAGCGCGTGCGCCAGCGCCTCGGCCGGGTCGTCGTCGATCAGCTGCCCCGTCGCCACCAGGTGCCGGGCAACCGTCTCGGCGACCGGCTTCGCCAGCGAGAGCAGCTCGGCCCGGACGTCCTTGTCGAGGTCGGTCGCGACGATCTCGTCGGGCAGCGCGGGGGCCGCCGTACGCTCCCCCTCCGCCTCCGGACGCTCGCGCCGCTCGTCGCGACGGTCCCCGCCACGGTAGCCACCCTCGCGTCGGTCGCCCTGGCGCTCGCCGCCCCGGTAACCGCCGTCGCGATCGCCGCCCCGGTAACCACGCTCGCGGTCACCACCGCGGAACCCGCCGGCACGGTCGCCGCCCTCACGACGGTCACCACCGCGGTACCCGCCCTCGCGCTCACCGCCACGGAAGCCACCTGCGCGGTCGCCGCCCTCACGACGGTCACCACCGCGGAAACCACCGGGGCGCTCGTCGCCGTCCCGACGGAAACCACCCTCGCGGCGATCCCCGCCACGGAAACCACCCTCACGCGGCGGACCCGAACGGAAACCACCCTCACGACGGTCACCGCCACGGAAGCCACCTTCACGGTCACCGCCACGGAAACCGCCGGGACGGTCGCCGCCCTCACGTCGATCGCCACCGCGGTAGCCACCCTCGCGGTCACCACCGCGGAAACCGCCGGGACGGTCGCCGCCCTCACGGCGATCGCCACCGCGGTAGCCACCCTCGCGCTCACCGCCACGGAAGCCACCTGCGCGGTCGCCGCCCTCACGACGGTCACCACCACGGAAACCGCCTTCGCGGTCACCACCGCGGAAGCCGCCGGGACGGTCACCGCCCTCACGGCGATCCCCGCCACGGAAACCACCCTCACGCGGCGGACCCGAACGGAAACCACCCTCACGACGGTCACCACCACGGAAACCGCCTTCGCGGTCACCACCGCGGAAGCCGCCGGGACGGTCACCGCCCTCACGGCGATCCCCGCCACGGTAGCCACCCTCGCGGTCACCGCTGCGGAACCCGCCAGCGCGGTCGCCGCCACGGAAGCCACCGGGACGGTCGCCGCCCTCACGGCGATCGCCGCCGCGGAAACCACCGGGGCGCTCGTCGCCGTCCCGACGGAAACCACCCTCACGACGATCCCCGCCACGGAAACCGCCTTCGCGGTCACCACCGCGGAAGCCGCCGGGACGGTCACCGCCCTCACGGCGATCCCCGCCACGGTAGCCGCCCTCGCGGTCACCACCACGGAAGCCACCTGCGCGGTCGCCGCCCTCACGGCGGTCGCCACCACGGAAGCCACCGGGACGGTCACCGCCCTCACGGCGATCCCCGCCACGGAAACCACCCTCACGCGGCGGACCCGAACGGAAACCACCCTCACGACGGTCACCACCACGGAAACCGCCCTCGCGGTCACCACCACGGAAGCCACCTGCGCGGTCGCCGCCCTCACGACGGTCACCGCCGCGGAAACCACCGGGGCGCTCGTCGCCGTCCCGACGGAGACCACCCTCACGACGATCCCCGCCACGGAAACCGCCCTCGCGGTCACCACCACGGAAACCACCGGGACGGTCGCCGGCGTCCCGACGGTAGGCACCGCCACGAGAGTCGCCATCACGCGGACCAGACCGGAAGCCGCCCTCGCGGCGGTCGCCGCCGCGGAAGTCGCCGTCACGGGAAGCAGACCGGAACCCGCCTTCACGGCGGTCGCCGCCGCGGGAGTCGCCGTCACGGCGGCTGCCGCCGGCGTATCCACCGCGCTGGCCGCCCCGGTCCTCCCGGTACGGGGGCCGGTCGTCGCGGCGCGGAGATCCCTCACGCCCACCCGAGCGGTCTTCGTAGCGACGCGGACGGTCTCCGCCCTGCGGTCCTGAACTCACAGGTACATCCTTCCTGATTGCGCCACCCACGACGCTACGCAGTCGAGGGCCGACCCGGATGGGGCGGCCCTCGACTGGAAGATTGTCCGGCGGTGTCCTACTCTCCCACACCCTCCCGAGTGCAGTACCATCGGCGCTGGAGGGCTTAGCTTCCGGGTTCGGAATGTA
>NZ_JBICTL010000014.1:0-67135 GCF_043197575.1 Micromonospora sp. NPDC049051 | reverse complement strand
TTGGTCGTCTTGAAGGATCGACGCGATGGCCGTCTCTCATCTACGCAACACGCCCATCACGGGGCAAGTCGTACACCACTCCCGTGGACGCAACCATGGCCAAGCCAGAAGCCAAGCGGTGACGAAACGGGCGGTGCTGGCACCTGTTTGGACGTCGGCGCTGGCCGCCTGCCTCGCAGCTGACGGTGGCCAGCAGATCGCGCCAGCTAGTTCGCAGCAGGCCTTGACGCAAGTCTCGGCAGTGCTCGTGCTTGTCGGCGTACCCGGCCTCGACCGGGTGTGGAGAGCCACCAATGCCGAAACGGACTTGGGGACAGGGGCATAACGGCATGGGGACCTGTCTGGCGAGAAGTGGCTGTTGGAGATGGTGGATTTCCTGGTTCGGGTAGTCGAGGCTGCCGGAGCTCTGATCACCTTCGCGTCGGTGCGATGGTGGCGCTGGTGCGCTTCGTCGTCGTCGCGCTCCGGGATCGCAGTACCGGGAAGTCCGTCCCGGTGCGTCTGGCCCTCGGCCGGTTTATCGGCCTGGAGTTTTAGCTCGCCAGCGCATCCTGCGGACCGCGACCGTGCCCACGCTGCGGGAGGTCGCCGTGTCGGTCGCGGCGATCCGTACCGCGCTGACCTTCCTCCTCGCCTGGGAGATCAGGCAGGAGCGCCGCGAACTCGTCCAGGCCGGGCACCGTCCGCACGCCGACTCGAACCATACGCAGGTGGGCGTCTGGCGTGAGCAGACTGCTCGGGCGCACCTCGCTTGCCTGCGTCGCGGCGGGCCCGGTGCCGGAGGCGGGGTGCTGCTGGTGTCCCGCAGTGGCCGGCTGCCTCTGGAGACACCCCCGACCTGTGGGTGGCTGCGGCCTAGACGTACATAAAGCGTTGGACCAGATCGCGTTCGCCGGTTCGCTGTTGGTGGCGGGCGCCGTCGCCGCGCGGCCATAGACATTGCTGCTCGACTACGGCGGCCCCGATTGGCCGGTCGTTCGGCGCTTCATCACCGACCAGCGCTTCCTCGTTGCGACAGACCGCACCGCCGATGACGGTACCAATGAGCGCTTTTGATCGTGAGTTTTGGCTGGTCGGGCCGTGATGTAGGGCAAGGATGGCGTTGATGATCGCGGTGGCCCGTCGGGGGCAGCAGCGGAGCTTGGTCAGAATCTTCTAGCAACATCGAATCCTGCTCGGCTACCCAGCACCCTCTGTCACCACCGAGCGCGAGGCCACAGCTCACATTCGGTGGCGACAGAACGTATTCGATGTCGTTGTGTTCATGTGCGTGGCGGTCAGCAAGCTCCGGGTGGCCAACCGCGCGGAGGCGTTCCGCACCGCCCGCGACAACGGCTGGCTGTGACGGTGCCGCTCAGATGAGCACGCTCCACGTCACCGGCCCGACGAGGCCGTCGGCGACGAGGCCGTTGCGGCTCTGGAAGGCACGCACCGCGCTGGTGGTGACCGAACCGAAGCCGCCGTCGACGAGGAGGCTGGCACCGCGGGCGTTGAGGGCGGTCTGCAGGCCGCGCACCAGGTCGCCGGAGTTGCCCTCGCGCAGGGGCAGGACGAGCGCGGTCCAGGTGATCGGGCCGACCAGGCCGTCGGCGTAGAGGCCCCGGCTGCTCTGGAAGCTGCGTACCGCGCTGGTGGTGCCGGCCCCGTAGATCCCGTCCACGACGACGGAGATGCCGCGGGCCCGCACCAGGTACTGGATCACCCGGGGCACCCAGCCCGAGGCGCCCTGGCTGACGCTGGGGTAGCCGGTGCTGCCCACCGGGGCCGTCGAGCCGAGGGTGATGCCCCGGTTGGCCAGGAAGACCCGGGGGTCCAGCGAGGTCAGCCGGGGCCGGTGGATCTCGAAGTGCAGGTGCGGTCCGGTCGAGTTGCCGGTGTTGCCCATCAGGCCGATCAGTTGCCCGCAGCTGACCCGCTGGCCGGCGCTGACCAGCACCCGGTGCAGGTGGCCGTAGTAGGAGAAGTAGCTGTCGGCGTGGTTGATGTGGACGCTGTTGCCGGTGCGGCCGGCCAGTGGGCCGCTCGTCGTGTCGCCCGGGTACGAGTTGGTCTTGACGTCCCGGACGGTTCCGTCGGCGGTGGCGTAGATCGGGGTGCCCTGGCTGTTGGCCACGTCCCAGCCGAGGTGACCGGGCCGGCTGGGGCTCTTGTAGCCGGAGGTCAGCGTGCCGCGGGCCGGGTTGCTCCAGCCGGTGACGGCGGCCAACGCGGGGCTGGGCAGGCCGAGCACCCCGATGCCGGCGCCGACGCCCAGCGCCGTGAACAGGGCGCGGCGCCGTGCCGGTACGTGGAGCAGCTGGCCTGTCTCCGGTGCGTCACACATTGTTGCCTCCGATGTTCGTACCGCGAGGGAGGGTTGAACGATGGGGCCTGAATCGTAAAACTTCTATATCGCCGAGAGCAACGGTGAAAACTTTCTACAGGCTGTCACGCATCGTCACCTCCGTGCCCAGCGATCGTTCGTATGAATAGCCAACAGAGGATCCGCTGCGAGTTGGGACCGTCTTCGAACGTCCAACGTGCAACCCCGTTGGTTCTGAGCATCCGTCGGCAGGCTGTGTCCCAGTGCCTGAGGGGAGGTGGCGCCGATGGGTCGACGCCCGGATGTGTTTGTCCGGCGAGTGTCGTTGACCGATGGTCAGCGGTTGCAGCGAATCGCCCGGACGGCGAAGGACGCGGCGCAGCTGCGTCGGGTGCATGATGTCCGCCCAGGGGTGGCCGGTCCTGGACATCGCTTACCTGCTCAAAACCGGCGAGAACGTTAGGAGTTCTTAGAAGGGCGCGTTGCCCCTACCGCGGATTGACATACGACCGACCTCAACTTGGAACGCGGCGGACAAGAATGCCGCCTCGCGCCCATCCGAGAACCGCAACCGGCCGCCGCAGTCTTCGTGGATCTGGTACAGAGCCCCGCCGTTTCGGCTACGGATCACACCGCCCCAGACGCCGACAGCACTGTCCGTTAATCTTAGAGCCGCGATGCCCTCGATCTCGGTGCCATCGTCGAGGATCAGCGTCACCTGACCGTCATACTTATCCATGACGCAGCACGATAGCCCTCAACCCAGCGCTGACGCGATAGTGCCTGCACGAAATGCCCCCACCATAGGGGATGCGTAGGGATACTGCGAGGCCGGCCTCGGCAGATCACTCTTTGCCGCCGGTTACACGGCTGTGAACGTCGAACAGGGCGCCCCGGGAGGCATCGCTCCACCCGTACCCGGCTGCCGCGGTTTGTCGGACCTACAGGCTGAAGGTCCTCACGCTTTCGTCTGGGAAGGCCACCCACCACCAGGACGTACGCCTGTCATGGGGCATGGCGGTTGCTATTCTCGCCCGTTGAGCGGTGTGGTGTGCGAGAGAGCGCGGCGTTGGTGGGTCACCCGGTCGGCTGACGGGTGTAAGAACAATGCCACCTGCATCACCAAATAGGCGACCACGGACACCGTGGTGATGCCGGCCTGCGTCATCCGTCCTTGCGCGGCGGGCCCACACCACGGCGGAGGAGCTGACGGCCACCCGCCGTGACGGCTGCTCCGGCGGGCGCGCCGGAGCAGGCTGACCGGCCGGACGGGCGAAACAGCTCAGCCGCCGGGTAGCCTTCATCGACAAGACCTACGCCTTCTCTGGCTTCTACTAGCAGCGAGACGGTGAGCTGTCGGCGTTGAAGGGCTCGAGGCGTGGACCGCGTGCTGGTGGAATTCTATGGTGGGCCTCTCGACGGCGAGCAGACAGTGACGTCCGACCTGCCCGTCGTCTGGCCATTGCCAACGTCCGCAACATGCGCCAATCAGCCGGTGACGAACCTCGAGCCGCAGCGGCTGAAGACCCAGATGCTCTACGTACGGCGGATTGACCCGGTGACTGGGCGGTTGGCGGTCAACGAGGCAGGTATAGTTATCTACGACTTCCGCGGCTACCTCTGAGCACCATCACCGCGACGACGTGTGCCTACGTGCTCGACTGAGAGTCAACCCAGGCGCATGTCCCATCACGGCGACGCTGGTCCACTTCACCCGATAGACCTCGCTGGTGACCTAGCGGCACTAGGCGCGGGCGCTAAAGGGGGCGCCGAGAACCAACGGCACCTCTTTGTCACGGCGTTGGCAACAGAGAGGTTTCCAACTTCGTTAGAATATCGATCTTGCATACACGATCTCAACGCCATCGACTACTTTCGGCATCCACCGAAAGTAGTCGGGGTGGCAGGGTCACCCGTAGCCGGCGGCGGCCCGCCGCACCAGCCGGCGTGCCTCCTCGCGTGGGACACCGGTAGCGCGGAGCAGGTCGTTGGCGATGGTCCGTAGTTGGGATACGACGATGGTGCCGGAGAAGCCGATGTCCTGACGGCATGCCTTGCCGGCTTCCCGCACCGCCGCCAGTACCCGCTCCCGAGCGCCCACCGGCTCCTCGACGGCGAGGTATTCGCGGTGCAGCATCCGGACCGCCTCGCCGTAGAGCTCGATGGCGGCGGGCAGGTCGGGCGGCACCGGTTCGTCGTCGCGCAGGGCGGTGCCGATCCGACGCACCAGGGCGCGACTGTTGCGGAACGCCCGTTCCATGTGCTCGGCGCCGTCTTTGTAGGCCGTCAGCACACGGCGGCGGTGCCAGCGTAGCGGTGAGTGGCGGGCAACCTCGTCGGCGGCGATGATGACCTCGTCGAGCCGGTCGAGTTCCGGCTCCGCGTCGCGCATCTCGTCGAGCAGTTCCTCGGCGGCGCGGGCGTCACCGTCGGCCAGCGCTCGCGCCGTGACGGTCATTTGTTTGGCGAAGGTGTCGAGTGCGGGGTCGGCGACGCGCCGTAGCGTGCGCATCGGGTTGAGGGGCACGAGGATGAGCACGACCAGCAGCCCGATCGCTCCCCCGATCAGCGCGTTGAGCGTCCGGGGCAGTTCCAGGTCGGGGTTGGTCGGGGTGACGGTGGCGACCAGCACGCCCGTACCGCCGGCCTGGGCCATCAGGGCGCCGGTGCCGCGCACCGCTGCTGCCACGGCGATCGCCACGAAGACGATGGCGCCGGTCTGCCATGCTCCGGTCCCCAGCAGGTTGATCAGCAGGTCACCCACGAGGATCCCAAGCCCTACGCCGGCGACGAGTTCGACGGCGCGGCGGGCGTGGTTGCCGATGGCGGCGGCGATCACACCGACCGCGGCGGCGGGGGCGAAGGTCGGGTCGTGGCTGCCCAGCAACATCCTGGCCGCCAGCCACGCCAGCGCGGCGGCCAGGCCGGCCTGCACCGCAAGGATGAAGTACGTCTGCAACCGTCGGTAGATCTCCTGGCATTGCTGGCGCAGCCGGGAGTCCGCCTTGGTCGCTGCCGGCTTGCACTGTGAGAGCGCCATGGGCGCGGGTACCCGGTTCGCGGGGGTGCCGAACGTCAGGCGGGATGGGCCATGACGCCGGTCAGCGCGACGACGCCGGGCAGCCGGGTGTCCTGGCGCAGGAACTGCACCACCACCGGCACCGGCGAGCGCAGGACGCAGCCGTAGGGGCGGTCCAGGCGTACGGCCTCCGGGTCGATCAGGTCGTTGACCCGTACGTGGCGGATCCGGCGCGCGCCGACCAGGATCCGGTACGGCCCGACGGGCTCGGCGTCCTCGTAGTAGACCTCCAGGCTCACCTCGGTCTCCTCGGCGGTGGCGTTGAGCACGCAGAGCTGGTCGAAGCTGGTGAACGCCGGTTCGGGGCCGTGGCCGGGGAACGGCACGTGCCCGCCCGGCACGACCCAAGTCCGGGCACCGATCTGCGCCATCACGCCTCCTTCAGCAGCCGGGCCAGGTCCGGGGTGAGGAACACCCCGTCGGGGTCGAGTCGGCGCCGCACCGCCTGGAAGTCGTCCCAGCGGGGATAGAGCGGACGCAGCTCGCGGGCGGTCAGCCAGTGTTTCTTGCCCCAGTGCGGCCGGCCGCCGTACTGCCGGAAGACCGCCTCCATGTCCCGGAAGTACTCCTCGTAGGGCAGGGAGGTGTTCTGCAGGCAGGCGATGGTCGCCGTCGGGCGGCCGTAGGCGTTGCTGAGCCAGATGTCGTCGGCGGCGATGCTGCGCACCAGCACCCGCCAGCCGGCGACCCGGCGGTGCCGTTGCCGGATCCGGCGCCGCACCTCCGCGAAGCATGCCGGGAACGCCTCCACCGGCAGCATGTACTCGATCTCCTCGAACCGCAGGTCCCGGTGGCGGGGGATGACCCGGTGGGCGGGGGCCACGTGGAGCTCCCGGAGTTCGTCCACGGTCACCGAGCCCGGTACCCGGGGCGCGTGCCACACCCGCTCGTCCGGCGCCTGGTCGACCCGGTTCATGACCCGCACCTGGGTCAGGTCGCTGCGGGGATACCAGTAGAAGTCCATGTTCCGGTTGGTGTGCTGCAACTCGGCCAGGTGGTCCAGGGTCCAGTCGACGGGCGCGCACCAGGACCGGCGGTGCAGCTGGTAGCGGGGCTGCACGGCCAGCGTGACCCGGGTGAGCACACCGAGGGCGCCCAGTGAGAGCCGGGCGGCCGGCAGGAGTTCCGGGTTGTGCTCGGCGTCGACGTCCAGCGTCTCACCGGTGCCGGTGACCAGCCGGACGCCGGCGACCTGGGTGGAGAGGTTGCCGAAGCCGAGACCCGTGCCGTGGGTGCCGGTGGCGGTCGCGCCGGCGATCGACTGATAGTCGACGTCCCCGAGGTTGTCCATCGCCAGGCCGGCGTCGTACAGACCCTCGCCGAGCGCCCTGAGCCTGGTGCCGGCGTGGACCGTGGCGAGCTGCCCGTCGTCGGCGATCACCCCGGCGAGACGGTCGAGGCTGGCGAGGATCCCGTCGGTGCGCACCAACGGGCTCGACGAGTGCCCGGAGCCCACCGGCCGCAGGGTGGCGCCGCTCTCGCGGGCGCGGCACACCAGCGCCCGCACCTCGTCCTCGTCGGCGGGCTCGGCGTACTCGGCGGGGATGAACGACAGGCTGCCGGACCAGTTCACGAACCCGCGCCCCACGTCGCCTCCTCCCCCCGGCCGGTCGGGCGGCTTACCCGCCGACGGCCAGGGTAGTCGTCGCGCTGCCGAGGTCCGCACGTCCTCGCGCGGTACTGCGCCAAGGCCATGGCCCTGCAGAGTAGGAAGAGGTATGTCCATCGCGAGTGCATTTCGGGTACTTCGTCGTTGTGTTGTGACGTCTCGAGGCCGACGTCGGTGGCGTTGAGGCTGAGTGCCGCCGTGGGGGCTGGAGTCCTCGCCGATGTGGTCCAATCCGCCTTGGGTTCGATAGTTGCGCTCGTGACTGCCGTCGTCATCCTTAGGTTCAGGGAGTCAAGGCAACACACTGGGCTGGAGTTCGATAACCGAGACACTTGCGAGGCCGGTCGTTCAGGCGGGCGGCCAGGGCGTCGAGATCGGCTTGGCTGTGCAGGCCCAGATCGGTGCCCTTCGGTAGGTATTGCCGGATCAGCTTGTTGGTGTTCTCGTTGGTGCCCCGCTGCCATGGGCTGCGCGGTGCGGCGAAGAAAACATCGACTCCTGTGGCTTCGGTGAGCAGCCGGTGGCCGGCGAGTTCCATGCCGCGGTCCCAGGTCAGAGTGCTGAGCTGGCGGGATCCATCAGCGAGAACGCCTGCTGCAGGGCCGGGATGACAGTTGCGGTGTGGCGGCTGGGCAGCGCGACCATGGTCAGGTAGCGCGACTTGCGGTCGACCAGCGTCGCGACCTGGCTGTTCTTGGCCCCGACGATGAGATCTCCTTCGAGGTGGCCAAGCTCGGTCCGTGCGTCAGCCGCGGCAGGCCGTTCCTCGATCGGCCGTGCGCCAACGATCTGGGAACGCCACTGGCCCTTGACCGTGTTCTTCTTGTTCTTGCGGATGGGACGTCCCGTGCGCAGCTTCGCGCACAGCTCACGCGGGATCACCTTCCACCGTATCGTGTAGATCGCGCGGTAGATGCTCTCGTGGCTGATCCGCATGAGCGGGTTGTCGGGGTGCACCAGCCGCAGATGTCCCACGATCTGCTCCGGAGACCACTCGGTCTCCAGCAGCTCGATCACCAGCTGACGTAGCACCAGGTTGTCCTGCAAGGCGGACGGTTTCGGGCGACGCGCCTGCTCCTGAGCGCGTTGCTCAGCGGCGAACGCACGGTATTTCAGCCGGCCGCCGTTGCGGGCGACCTCACGGCTCACGGTGAACGGCGCACGGCCGATGGACACGGCGATCGAACGCATGGAGGCGCCAGCCTCGAGACCGCGAGAGATCGATTCCCGGTCTCCAGGGGTCAACCCATCCGCCCGACGCACCCGCTCGGCCGGCGCGATGCCGCCGTGGTGCTTCAATACCGTGAAGACCGATCCTGGCGGCTTGCCGAGTGCTCGAGAGATCACGCTGATGGACTCACCGGCACGCCAGCGCCGCCACAAGTCTTCTTTTATCGCGTCCGACATTCCCGGCCGACCCATCCGAGCCACGATCCACCCATCCACCCATCCACCAGCAGCG
Organism: Micromonospora sp. NPDC049051; assembly: GCF_043197575.1. Taxonomy (NCBI): domain Bacteria; kingdom Bacillati; phylum Actinomycetota; class Actinomycetes; order Micromonosporales; family Micromonosporaceae; genus Micromonospora; species Micromonospora sp. NPDC049051. The sequence goes on along the minus strand of NZ_JBICTL010000014.1, from coordinate 58,683 downwards.
TTGCGTTGATCGTTTGAATCTAAGTCGGCTTTTTTCGCCTCGGAACTCGACCCCACCGGCGACGGTCGTGACGCTCGTCGACGAGCTACGCGATCGCTTCGGGGCCGAGCCCGTCCTCCGGGTCCTCAACATCGCCACCTCCACCTACTACGGCTGGCTCGCCCAAGCCGCCGAACCGTCTGCTCGGCGACGCGAGGACGCGGACCTGGCCGTGGAGATCGCGGAGATCCATGACGTCTCCGGCGGCACCTACGGCAGTCCACGAGTGCCGCCATGCTGCGTCGCCAAGGCCGGAACGTGGGCCGCAAGCGGGTCGAGCGGTTGATGCGCGACGCCGGCCTGCAAGGGGCGTTCCTGCGCAAGAACCGCCTTCCTGCTAACGACCTCGTACAGGATTGGTCGGAGTGAAGAGTCGCTTTATCAGCGGTGAGTGTGGTTCCCGAACTGAATCTCGGTTTCGTGTGAGTAGTTGTCGGGTGACGTGAGTGTGATCCTCATGTTTGACTGGGGTCTATGGGGGCTGGGCAGGCGCGGCTGGCGATTGACTGTGGTAGCGCGAGCACGGCCGCTGTGTTGGCCTGGCCGGATGGCACCTGGACGCCGCTGCTGTTCGGTGGTGAGGCCGAGTTGCCCAGCGCGGTCCTCCTGCCGCCGGAGGGGGACACGCTGACAGGCCATCAGGCTTGGCAGGCCGCCGTCAGCGCCCCAGATAGGTTCATCCCGGCTCCGCGGCAGTCTCCGGAGCAGCACCTGAGCATTGCAGGACAGCAGGTCGAGGTCGTCGACCTAGTCGCCGCGACGTTGCGCCGTGTCGCGGCGCACGCGCAAGACACGGTCGGGTTTCCGTTGCAGGACGTGCGGCTGGTGGTGCCCGCCGGCTGGGGGCCACGCCGACGCACCTGGCTGCGCCACGCCGCCCACCGTGCGGGCCTTCCTCAACCACGTCTTGTCGAGGCCCCGGTGGCGGTTGCCGGGCATCTTCTCGCCACCGGGGTCCAACTGCCGGTCGGGGCGTTCATCGTCGTCTGTGACGTCGGGGCCGGTGCGGAGGTCAGCGTTTTGCGGCGCGGTCCCGCCGGGTTCGAGGTCCTGGCCACCCTGGCGGACCCGGCCGCCGGCGGTACGGCGATCGACGACGCCCTCGCCGCCACGCTGGCGGCCACCAGCCCACCTCAGGGAGATGGCCAGCGGTGGGCTCTCGCGGCGAGTGTTGGCGCGGCGAAGCATGCCCTGGCCGGCCGTGCCGCGGTGACGGTGCCGCTGCCGGATGCGTCGGCCGTGGTGCTCACCGCTGGCCTGCTGGAACAGGCCGCCCAGCCCGTTCTGCAGCGGGTCGCCGACCTGACGGCGGAGGCGATCGCCGCAGCGGAGGTCAGCGTGCAGGATGTTGCCGGTGTCTACTGCGTCGGTGGTGTCGCGCGGCTGCCGCTGCTGCAGAAGGTCCTCACCGAGTCTCTGCCGCTGATGCCGATCGTGGTCGCGGAGCCCGCGACGGCGGCCGTGCGCGGCGCTGCGGATGTCGGCGCTGTTGACGCGGCAGCGGCGGCGGTGTCGTCTGAGGGGGAGCCGGTGCCGCCGGTGCGGCGGGCAGCGGGGATCGCGGTGCCGGGGTTCGCGTCGCTGGGCCTGATCTCCCAGTTCCTTCTCACGGCCGAGTGGCACGGCGCTCTCATGTATCGGCAGGCTTGGCTCAACTGGGGTGAACTGGCGATGGCCGCTGTCTTCGCCATGATCGCCAGCCTCGGCGCCGGCACGGTCCTCGCTTCCGCGCTCGCCGCCCGCCCCACCACCACGCCGGTGAGCCCCGGTTCCCAGATCGGTACGGGGATCCTGGCGTCGGCGTCCCTGGCCGTCGCGGTCGCCGGCATGTACGCCGTGGTCGGCAGCCTCTACATCGGCGAGCCTGTCAACGGCTTCCTCCGTTGGGCGCTGCTGCCTGTCGTGCCGGTCGTCGCTGCCGCGGCGGTGATGGCCCTGGTCGCCGCCCGGCAGTGGCGTATCCCGCAGGGTGGCTGGTCGCGGCTGCTGGCGTTCCCCACCGGGTCGGTGGTCACCGCCGGGCTCGGGATGCTGCTCATCCAGTACTCCGTCACCGCGGACCGGTGGCCGAACATGGTGCTGTGGATCGACATCGCCGGACGGGTCGGCGGCGCGCTCCTGGGCGTCGGGACGGTCATGGCCGTGGTCTCCCAGCCGGTCCTGCGGCTGATCCTGGGCGCGCCCCTGGCGGTCATCACCGCCGCGCTGGTCAGCTGGCCGGCCACGGGAATGCTCGGGGCGATCTACGCGGTCGCCGTGGCCGTGTGGTGGCTGCGCCAGCTGTGGACCCGCCTCCTACGCCCCCACACCCCAGCCAGGCTTCCCGGATGAGCCGACCCGTCGCGTCCCTCGATCGCGTGGCCGTCGGGAAGGATTGGGAATGAGGTGGCCTCGCCGGCTGGCCGGCGCAGCCCTCGTCGCCGCGATGCTGGCGATACCACCCTGGCTGCTGGCCACTCTCACCGAGCCGCCGCTGCCTGGCTGGCCAACCAGCGCGCAGCTACGCCACTGGGTCGCTGACCCACTCACCTCTCGCACGCTCACCGCCGGGCTCACCGCCCTGGCCTGGCTCCTCTGGCTGGGCCTGGCCTACACGGTTGCAGTGACCACCGCCCGCCGGCTACGGGCAGGCGCCCGATGGCTACGCCGCCTACCCCTGCCCACACCGTGGCAGGCCGCCGCCACCAGCATCGCTGGCGCCGCCGCCCTCACCACCGCTCACACCCCCACCACAGACCCCCCGGCCCCACCGGCACCCGTCTCCATCGGCGGCGTCGACCCGCACACCGCCGCCAGGGCGTGGAACCACACCGGCGACGCGGGGGTGGCGGTGCCGGGCGGCTGGCTACCCGACGACACCGCCCAGCAGATCGCCACCGCCGCTGCCTTGCTGTGGCTGCGCCGTCGCCGCGTCTACCAACCCGGCCACACCGGCGAAGCGTCACAGCTGACACCGCTGCCAGCCACGGTCACCGCCGTGCAAGCAGCCGTCGCCGACCGCCAGCAGCCGGCAACCATCTCCAGCACGGTGCCGGACCTGCCGGCCACCGGCGTGGCGTTTACCGGCGATGGCGCCGCCGACGCCGTCCGCGGTGTCCTCGTCACCCGGCTCCTCACCGCCCTACGCGACCCGTCCCACACGACCCGGGTGCTCATCACCCGCGCCGCCCTCACCACCCTCGTGCCCGACATCACCGCAGTGGCCGACTCCATCCCGGGGCTACAGGTCGTGGACACGGGCGAGGAAGCGGTCACGCTGCTGTCCGCCCTTACGACCCCACTAGCAAGGCCCGACGGGGGCCCGACCATGACACCCCTGGTGCTGGTCACCGATCCGCCGTCCGCCGCGACGGCCAGCCGGCTGACCGCCCTGGCGGGGCAGGCCCACATCGTCACGCTCGGTGCCGGGCCACTCGGGCGCACCTGGCACGTCGACCGCCACGGTCACACCCGCGACGAGCAGACTGGGCAGGCAGGACCCCGGCTGTGTGTCCTCGACCAGACCGCCGCGACGCACCTGCTCACCGTCCTCGTCCACCCCACTCCCACAACACAAGACGACGCCGCCACCGAATCCACACCGCCCCGACCTGTCGACGGCGGTCACGCTCGGATCCCCCGCCAGCCCAGCAGACACACCCCGCACACCACGCCCCAGCCACCCGTGCCCCCACCATCCCTCGTCCAATTGCGTGTGCTCGGCCGACCCGCCCTGCTCGTCGACGGACAACCGGTCACGATCCGCCGCAGCGCCGCCCTGCAAGTGCTGGTCTTCCTCGCCGTGCACCCCGACGGCGCCACCACCGCACAACTGGTCCACGCCATCTGGCCCGGCCTACCCGCCCACACCGTCACCCGTCGCCTCTACACCACCCTGAGCGACCTACGCGCCACCATCCGCGCCGCGACCACCGTCGCGATCATCGAACACACCGACGACCGCTACCACCTGGACCCAGGCCAGATCGACGTCGACCTGTGGCAGCTCCACAGCGCGGCCCACCACGCCGCCACCACGCTCACCAACCACTGCGCCGCGTGGCGCGCCGTCATAGACGCCTACACCGGTGACCTCGCCGACAACCACACCTGGCCCTGGGCCGACCCACCACGAGAGGCCACCCGCCGCCTCATCATCGACGCCCACACCGCCGCCGCGTCCACCGAACCCGACCCGCGTCAGGCTCTGAAGATCCTTCAGAGCGGCATCCGCGTCGACCCCTACAACGAGGACCTGCACCGCCGGGCCATCGACATCCTCACCACACTCGGCAACCACAGCGCCGCCGTCCGGCTGCTCGAGGCGTACACCCGCCGGCTCACTCTCGCGGGACTGCACCCGACCGGCAGCAGCCTCCACCGAACCCCGTACGCCAGCAGGGGCCCGGTCAGCCTGTAGCCAACGCATTTCGCCTGCTGCCACCATCCTTTCCGGGATCCACCCGACTCGACCACGACGGAAGCAGCCACGCCGCAGGGCTGCTGACCTGCGGGTGTAAGGCCGTGTGAGGTCGTGTGAGGAGCTGTGACTCCTCAGGCTCCTCCATGGCCATCTCCACGGCCATAGCGTCATCGCATCCGTAGCCCGCAGTCACTCACCGGGATACCGCCGCGCCTTCGGCCAGCACTGCGCGTGCCAACTCAGCGCTAGGACTTGGACGTCTGCGGCGGCCCATGAACGGCACAGGAGGCTCTGTGAGGTCCAGATCAGCGGCCATCGCCGCGAGCATCACGTCGCTGACCTTCACCGCCGCGATATGCGCCTGGCTCGACGCTGCTGACATTTGGCCCGCGCCTCGACTACCGGCCCGGGCGGCCGTGCGGCAGTGGATTCAACAGCCGCTGACCCCCGAGTTCGTCATCACCCTCGTTCAGGGCGCCGCTGTGGTCCTGTGGCTGCTCCTGGCCACCTCCATGCTGACCCGCGCCTACGCACGACTAGCTCATACCCTGCGCTGGCTGCCCGCCCTGCGACTCCCGGGCCCGCTGCAAGGCCTCACCGCCGCCCTGCTCGGTGCCACCGCCGTCAGCTCTGCAGCCGCAGCAACCCCGGCAGCCGCCGCGCCAGCAGCCGGAACCAGCCACGACACCGACCAGCACACCACCCGGCCCTCGACCACTAGCCTGCCCAGCCTAGAGGTGAACGCCGATCGGACGCTGACGCTTATGGCAGCCGGCCGGGAATACACCTACACCGTCGAACGCGGTGACACCCTGTCCGAGATCGCCGAGCAGTGGCTCGGCGATGCCAGCCGCTGGCCGGACATCTTCGCCCTGAACCGCGGCACCCGCTTCGCCGACGTTGGCGGCACCCTGCGCAACCCGAACGTCATCCACCCCGGCTGGACCCTCGACCTGCCCGCCGACGCCACCCCGCCGCCTCGTCACCGGCCCCGCCCCAAACCCTCAACGCCCACACCCCCAGAGGTAGGGAAAAAAGCGCCGGCCCGCGACATCACGCCCCCTGCGGAGCCGACCGCGCCGAGCAAGCCACACGCCCCCGCTCCTAGCGACACGACGACGGCCGCGCCCGACGGCGGGAGCACTGCCGCACCAACACCCAGCAACCCTGCCGATGACGTGACCGCGAGCCAAAGCTCAGCGAGCCAGCCCAGCACCGGCCGGACGCGCGGGATCTCCCTGCCCAGCGGCAGCTGGGTCGACGTCGGCCTCGCTCTGGCCATCGCCGCCGCCGTCGCGCTGGTCTGGATCCACCGGCAACGCCGCTACGTACCCCGCATCCCATCACCGCTGCCCCGCCACGAGGATCCGGACCTAGCGCCCATGCCCCGCGTCGTCGGGCAGATCCGCCGCGGCCTGCGCCACGCCACCGCCCGACCGCACACGACAGGCCGCGGCATTCCGTGCGACGCCGACGACGACCTCAACGACCAAAGCCCTACACACGCTGGCAGCGGCTCGGACGACGTCCACGCCGAGGGCGTCACCAACGCCAACGACGACCGGCACCACAACAGCCCCGACGGCCCTGCCAGTCGCTCGCTGCCGGTGGCGCCAGCACTGACGCACCCGCTGTCAGCGGTGTGGCCGCCAGCGGGCCTGGGCCTGACCGGGCCCGGCGCGGAAGCCGCCGCCCGCGGTTTCCTGGTCGCCGCCCTAGCCGCGGGCCACACGGACCAACCCGACGCGCGCGCCCAGGTGGTGATGCCGTCCGCGACTGCGGCGACCCTGCTGGACACTGACACCGTCACCCTTGTCTCCACACCGAGGCTGACCATCACCGGCAACCTCGACGACGCCCTGCAACTGCTCGAAGCACAGGCGCTGCACCGCACCCGACTGCTCTACCAGCACGAAGTCGACACCGTCACCGACCTTCGGGCCGCCGACCCCGGCGAAGAACCCCTCGCACCGGTCATGCTGCTCGCCGACGCCACCGAACGCCACCAGCGCGCCCGCATCGCCGCCGCGCTCGCCCAGGGCCAACGCTTGGACATTCACGGCGTGCTCCTCGGATCGTGGCCCGAGGGCAACACCATCGACGTCGCCGCCGACGGCGCGACCACCCCCGGCGACGGCGACGCCCGCCACGGCCACCACCCCGCCGACCTCGGCCGGCTCACCGTGCTCAACCCCACCGAGACCGCCGACCTGATCACGACGCTCGCCGAATCCCACACCGGCCAACGGCCCGCACCCGCCCCCGACGCCACGCCCGCGCCACCGCAACCGGCACCCGACTACAGCTCCGGCACGCCGGAGCCAGCAAACCTCACCCGCACGGCAACCAAGACCGAGGAACCTGGCGAGAACTCACCAACCGACGCCGGCTGCCAAGGGGAAGACCGCGACAGCCACGACCCGAACGCCGTCGCCACCACCACCGGCATCGAGGCAGGCCATCACCACAAGGAGACGGCCAACCGCAGCGTCGACGTCGATCTCGCAGACACCAGCATCCACCACAACGGCCAGCCCAGCGCCCTCGCCGAGCAGGCCCCACCGCGGAAGCCGCAGCGCGGCCGGGTCGAGGTGAACGTGCTCGGCGCGCCCGCTCTCGTCGACTACGACCCGGGCCGCAGTCTGCGCGCCAAGTCCCTTGAACTGCTGGTGTACCTGGCGGTCCGCGACGGCAGCGCCTCCACCGAGGCGATCCTCGACGACCTGCTGCCCGAGGCTCCCGCCAGCAAAGCCCTGCACCGCCTCCACACCTACGTGTCCGACCTGCGCGCCGTGCTACGACACAACGCCGGTCCCGGTACCTACCTCACCCACCACAACCACCGCTACCAGCTCAACGCTGACCGCTTCGACATCGACCTGTGGCGCATGCGGGCAGCGATCCGCGCCGCCGACACCGCCACCGCCGGGCCCGAACGCATCGCGGCGCTACGCCGCGCCGTCGACACCTACCGCCCCCTCGCTGAGGACTGTGACTACGAATGGCTGGAACCACACCGCCACGCTGTTCGCCAGGAAGCCTTCGACGCCGCAGTCGCCCTCCTCGATGAGCTCGCCGGACAACCCGCCGACCAGGCCGCCGTCCTCGACACCGCACTGCACCAACACCCCTACGCCGAAACCCTGTACCAGACCGCGATGCGCGTCCATGCGCAGCTCGGTCACCCCGACACCGTCCACGCCCTACACCGCACCCTGACCCGCCGTCTCGCCGAGATCGACGCCGACCCCCATCACGACACCGTCACCCTGGCCGCCCGCCTCCTCACCGAGCAGGGCCAACGCAAGTCCACCGGCCGCGCCCGCCAGCTCCCCAACGAGCCGGGACCGATCGCATGAGCACGCCAGCGCCCACCACGACAGCGGCGCACGGGCCCGTGAACCAGGCGGACCCCTCGGCGTCTGTCAAACAGTTACGCCGGCTGCGGTGGGCGGTACGAGCCGCGCTCACCCTCGGCCTGGCCGCCTCCATCGCCGCGAACGTCCTCCACGCCCGACCGAACCCGATCAGCCAGATCATCGCCGCGTGGCCGCCCCTGGCACTCCTGCTCACCGTCGAGCTGATCTCCCGCGTCCCCCAGCACCGCCGCTCCCTCGGCATAATCCGCATCGCCGCGACCGCCGTCGTCGCCGCCATCGCCACCTGGGTCTCCTACTGGCACCTCGTCGGCGTCGCCGCCCACTACGGCGAAACCCAAGCCGGAGCCTCATACCTGCTGCCCATCTCCGTGGACGGGCTCGTCATCGTCGCCAGCGTCAGCCTCGTTGAAATCACTGGCAGAATCCGCGCCACCGCGCCCACGTCTGCCTCTCGGTCCGACACCACACCGGCCGCAGCATCAATGACCCCGCCAGCCACCGCGGACACCGCGCTGCAGCGGCCGAGCACAGGGACGCCACCCGCTGCCGCGACGCCCCCCACCACAGGTCGAGACGCCCCTCCGCCAGGAGCCGGCCAAGCCCAAGACCACTCCGGAGCCGCGGCTTTCACGGCCGGCTCAGACGCACTTTCCCAGCCCGTCATCACCGCCACGCGTCACGGACCCGCACGTCCAGCCGACCCGATCTCAACGCCAGAAGCAGCCGACAACGCCATCATCGCCCGGGCATCGTCATCCGTTCCACCCGCAGAAGCACCATGCCGGCATGGTCAGCCAGCACACGACCTCCCTGGTCAGGAAACCCCCGCACCCCACCCGAACATCGAACCAAGGCGCCTACGCCGGCGCGGCAGCCCGCACGGCGGCCCAACTCCCGAAGTCGCGCCGACGCCGCCAGCCGCCACCCTGCGGAAACCACCCGACGACAACGACGACGCCGACGGACAGCCCGTGCGGGCCCCAGATGGGACGCTGGAAGAGCACGACGTGCCATCTGGCACCGCCGCCGCCGTGGCGTACTGGCACCGCCGAGACCCCAGTCTCCGCCCCGCCCAAATCGCCGCACGCATCGGCCGGTCCGAGCGCACCGTCCGCCGGTACTGGCCGCCACCGCCACCAGACGGCACGGCGCACGTCAACTCACCTCGCCGACAGCCTCCGCCGCTGACGCCCCACGCCAAAACCGCCTCGGAGCAGAGGGAGCCCCGCTGCCGGGTCCGAGTCCACTCCGGAGCGGCTGGGCAGGCGCCACCGGATCGCCGACGGCGGACCCCCGCAGGACGCGACCGAACGACAAAAGGATCGCGTCTCCTGCTCCCAGGCGCCGGTCAGGTCCAGCCGGACCGATTTGCTTGCACGAAAAAGGAACCGGGTGCGGTGGCGGGCTGGACAGGGGCCCTGCCCAGCCCACCGTTCATCGTGAGGCCGCAAAGGGGCACCCGTCAGGTGTGGCGCCCAGCAGTGCGCGCTGTGCCTGCGGCTGCCGACGCCGTGGCCACGCCCCTGGACTTCTGCCCGTCAGCGGGCGCTTCCTTGCTCGACGGCGCGTCCGTCCCTTCAGGGACAGCCAATGAACGGCTGCACCGACGCCGGGTAGGCGTAGCCGTCGTCCCACGGGAAGCAGCCTGCCGGGTCGGGCCAAGCAATATGCTGCACGCGGACCTGCTGGTGGCCGTATCGGGCAATCGCGGCGCCCGGGTGCAGTTGTTCGGTGGGGGCACCGTCGATGATGGTCACGTCGTAGCCGACGATCAGGTCGCCGAGCCGTTGGCCGTGGGTGAAGCGCTCGGCCTGGTCGTAGACGCGGGCAGCTAGGTCGTTGAGCAGTTGCTGGGAAACGGCGGGGTCGAGGCCAGCAATCAGCAGTTCGGGATAGCCGTGGGCGGTGAGCCCGACGGTGTAGGCGAACGGGACGCTGTCGTCGGTGTCGTCCGCGCCGGGGTGGACGAGTCACCGACCAGCCGACCCGGTCGATGATCTCGCTCTGGTGGCGCATGAAGTCCTCGGTGCTGGTCACCGGTCAGCTCCTTCCGTTCTGTCGTGAAGCTCCCTCGGTTGGGGTGGGTCGACCTCGACGAAGCCCCAGAGCCCCTCCATGAGTTCCAGGGCTCGGGTGCGGTAGCGGTCGGCGAACCCGCGGCAGATCGCGGGTTTGGCGCGCGGGTAGAGGTAGTTCGGCAAAGTGTCGTGACAGATGATGTAGCGCTCTTGCTCGCGGGCCTGCGTGACGAGGGCACGCAGCTGTCCCGCTTCAAGGTGCATGCGGTTGCCGGGGGCGAAGATGCAGGTGTCGCATTGCCGCGACAGCAGCCGCGACTTCCCCAGGACCGGATCGCCGACGCTGAGGGGCTCGTCAACATTCGGTTCGACAGGATCGTCGCCGGGAGTGGATACGTGTTGCATGACGTCTTCCTTCGTCTCACGGCAGGGAGCGTCGCCGGATGGCGACGCTCCCTGGTGTCGGCTGAGATGTGGTGCGAATGGGTGTGGCTGCTGGCGCCAGGGCTGGACCGGCGGCCCGCTGACCGCATCTGGCGGGCCGGGCTGGTCGAGGTGCAATCACTGCCCTGTGACGGGCGTTGGGACTGTTCGCTGGGCGTACGGGCGCTGCCGTAGCTCAGGCAGCGCGGGGCTGAGTGTGGGCTGGTCGGAACCAACCGTTGAGTGGGTTGGCGGTGGTGAGCACCCGGGCGCGGCCTCGCGCTCGCGGCTGGGGGCGGCTGGCGGCTTGCTGGGCACGGTGGGCGTCGCGTCTGGGTGGGCAGGGGTACGCCTGGCCGGCGCAGCGCAGGTTGGTGCAGCGGCCGGGCGAGTGCGGCCGCGGTTGATGGGCGGCGGCGACGTCGCTGGCGAGCAGCCACAGCAGGATGTCGGTGACCGCGTGCGGTATTGCGCGGCGGTGCTGGGAGACCATGACTTGATGCCCCTTTCCGTTGGGTTCGGCGGATATAGGCCGCCATTCCTGCGGCAGCGGCATGGGTTGTCGCGGTCGGGTGCGCCGCAGGGGTGGCAGGGCCGAGGTGCAGTCACGCTCGACTTTGCGTATTGATCAAGTCGCCGGCCGGCCCCGGGCGAAATTTGTCGGTGTACTCATGGGCGATCCGGCTGGAGCATCGCCGAGGCGGACCGTCCGGTGTCCGGGGTGGTTCAGTCGCCGCGATGGATGAGGGAACAGTCGGGCGTAGCGGGGTCGTCGTGGCGGTAGTCGCCGAGGCGGGCGCCCTAGGCAGGGTCTCGAAGTCGGGTACGGCGTGTCGGCAATCGATAGACGGCGAGGTCTCCGACACGACCTAGGCCTCGGGCCATCGCGTGGGTACCTGGGGCAGGCTGAGGTCGCCGTCCAGGCTGCGGGTGTTGGCGGCCGTCAGGTCGGTGATGCCTGGGTATGGGCGCTTGTTGGGCCGATCAGGCATGGGTGATGGGTGGCGGCACCCCAGGGACAGGTCCAGCGACCGCGACGTGCACTCAGCGCGGCACGAAGCGGATGATCGCCACCACCAACAGGAGTAGCGGTATGGCGGCGAGGCTCCCGCGGAGGACGGGCCAGCCGATCTGGCCCTTCTTGCTCGGAAAGAGCCAGAGCAGGATCAAACCGGCGATCAGGGTGACGAGCAGCCACGGCGCACCGACGTTAATTCCGAAGACCAACATCCTGTCCCAGAGTGAGTCGACATAGTGCACTCGTTCGTGAGATTGCCGACTGAGTACGACGATGTAGGCGACGATTGCCAGCAGATGCCAGCCGAGCAGGACCAAGGATGCGGGGACCGGCTTCCGCTTTACGGTGTCATGGGTGCCGATCTTTAGCATGTAGCTCCTACCCCAACAGGCAGCCAACAGTCACTGCTCCATTACTAACAGCAGAGACCGAGTTGGTCCAGGCCGCCGACGCGAGGTGGGTGGACGGCATCACCGACGTCGGGCTGTCCGACGCCCCCACCCTGGCCGAGGTCCTGCCGGCGCCAGGAAGAGGTAGGTCTCAATGACATACCTCCAGCCGGACCACGAAGGATGGTCCACCTAGGTCGCGTCTCGAAGTGCATGTAGCCACTCGTTGATGGCGGTGACGTGGATGGTGGCTTCGTAGCGGACGGCCAGCTTGTCGCATCGGGTGGCCAGGCCCCGGTGGCGTTTGAGCCGGTTGATGCCGCACTCGACGGCGTGGCGCTGCCGGTAGACCTCGGGGTCGAAGGCGGATGGCCGGCCGCTGCGGAGCCTTTGGCGCGGCGGTGCGCGTCCTGGTCGACCTTGCTGGGGATGCAGGCCTTGATCCCACGGCGGCGCAGGTGGGCGCGGTTGACGCGGGAGGTGTAGGCACGGTCGGCGATGACCCGGGCCGGTCGCACCCGGGGGCGGCCGGTGCCGAGTCGAGGTACACGGATAACGGCCAGCACCGCGGCGAACTGCGGGCTGTCACCGCGATGCCCAGCGGTCAGCAGCATCGACAGCGGCTTACCGCCCTGCTCACACGCCAGGTGCAACTTCGTGGTCCACCCGCCGCGCGAACGCCCGAGCGCGTGGTCGACTGGCTCCGTCACCACCCCGCCCGGCGGCTCGGCCTGCTGCTGCGGGCACCGACGTGCGCCAGCGGCGTGCTGGTGGGCACGAGCGATGGTGGAGTCGACGCTGACATCCCAGGTGATCAACCCAGCCGCGTCGGCGCGAGCCTGCAACCCGGTCACGATCTGCTGCCAAACCCCAGCCCGCTGCCACCGTCGAAACAGCGCGTACACCGCCTGCCAGGAGCCGTAACACGCCGGCACATCCCGCCACGGCGCACCGACCCGAACCCGCCACCGGATGCCGTCCATGAGCTGCCGCTTGCTCCACTGCGACGGCCGACCTGGCCGCTTACCCGCAGGCAGCAGCGGCTCCGGCACCACCCACTGCGCGTCGGCCAGGTCGTGCCGCCTCGTCACCGCTACGGTGGCCACGAGGTCTCCGGTATTCAGGTCCTTCTTGGTCGAAAAACCCTCTACCGGAGACCTCGCCGTCTATCGATCACCGACACACCGCACCCGACTTCGAGACACTGCCTAGTGGGCGGGCTGCCCGCAGTGCCGGCAACGCATCGGCTGCGCCTGGCTGAGGTCGTGACCGTCGGGGTCGTAGGCGGTGGTGTGGTCGTGTGCGGAGAACGCGCACGTGCCGTGGGTGCCGTACGGACGGTCGCCCTGGCGTAGTCGGGCGACGACCAGGCCTACACTGCGACGATGTCGGCGGATGAGGGTGTCATCGCAGGCCGGCGGGGGTGTCGGTGGTGGTGTCGATGTCGCCGGGGGTGGCGTCGTCTCGGGTGGCGTTGTCCCAGTCGAGGTCGATGTCGTGGCTCGTGCCGGTGAGTGCGGCGTCGATGGCGGCCTCGGCGGCCTCGACGGCGTCGTCCTGGCTGGTGGCGGTGACCTCGATCATCAGCGGCAGGGTGAGGCGGACCTGCCAGTGGCGGGGCAGTCCCGGCAACTCCAGGGCATGCAGGATCCGGTCGGTTGGCGTCCGGGTCGATGTCCTCCTCGGCGGCGGCGTCGCGCAGTGTCTGCCACACGTGCCGGCGCAGGGCCGCCTGCTGGTCGTTGATGACCGCTGGCGGGGTGGTCACGGTCAGGGCAGGCTGCTGGGCGTGGAGGTGGTCGTGGATGCGTGCGGCGGTGTGGGTGAGCCATCCCAGCGGAGCTGGTTGGCCGGGGTGGAAGGCGTCCCACGCGTCGCGTAGGACCGCCTCGAGGCTCGTGGGTTGTTGCTCGTGGTTGTCAGGGGTGGACATGCGGTCTCCCAGTTCGGTGAAGAAGCCGACGGCCCCGCCCTCGGGTGGGGCCGGGGCCGTCGGGCGCGGTGGTCAGTCGGGGCGGCGGGTGCGGGCGACGCGCGCCTCGTAGGTGTCGGCGCTGACGGTCAGGTGCAGCCACCGGTCGCCGGCGGCGTGGGCGGCGCGGAGCGTGTCGATCAGCGGTGTGGGCGCCTCAGTGAGGTGTAGGTGTTCGACGAAGTCGTCGCCGCCGAGGTTTGGGTCGTGGCGGTGGCCGTCGGTGTCGGGATTCCAGCCGTGGGCGTAGACGACGAGGTTTGTCTGGGGCCGGTTCGAATCCTTGAGGCGGGGCAGGCCGCTGGACATGAGGTAGACGCCGTGGTCGTGGACCCACTCCAGCGCACCCCGGCAGGGGGTCTGCTCTTCGCGTTCGGTGAAGGTCGGAGCGTGCTCAGCGGCGGCGACGGCGTGTTCGGCCAGCCGTAGCGTGTCGGTGAGGTCGAAGTACAGGTGCAGGGCCATCAGGCTCTCCTTGCGATGTGGCGAAAGGATCCCGGTTAGCCGGACGCGCGGGTTGGATCCGGGGGTTTGAGGTGCCCGTGGGTTACCGGGCGGGGCTGCTGGAGGTGGGTCAGTCGTTGAGGGCTGTGGGTGGGATGCCATGGCGCAGGGCGTGGTCGATGAGGTGGGCGAGGCGGTAGTCCGGGTCGGCCGCGAACACCCGGTCGAGGGCGACACTGGCGAGGGCGCCTTGGCCGTGCCGCCAGGCGGTGAGGGCGAGCAGGGTGGCGGGGGCGGCGGCGTAGGCCGGGTGGGCGCGGCGGGTGATGTCGGTCCACAGGGCCAGGTGCCACGGTTGGTCACCGGTGGCCTTTCCGGCATGGTCACGAACGGCGACGTCGGCCAGGAGGACGGACAGCCAGGCCACCTCGTCCTCGGTGAGGACGGCGTCGGCGGCGTAGCGGGCGAGCGCCTCGTCTACGGCTTTCCTGCCGGCGCGGATGAGCGCCGACCGCCCGCCGGAGGTCATGATGGCGAGTGCGCGGTGCTGTGCCGGTCGGCTTGCCTCGGCGGTGACGGCGCTGGTGGGGGCGATGCTGGCCACGAGAGCCGCTCGGTCGGGCAGGGCGGTCTGCCCGGCGACGATCGCGTGCACCGCGGTGGGGCTGTAGTGCGGGTCGAACGACACTCCGTCAGGCGGGCAGCAGCCGGGGTCCGGGCATTGGTAGGAGTAGTAGCGGCCGTCGGTGACGCGCAGTGTGTCGAGCAGGGTGATGCCGGCGGCGTGCACGCGTGAGGTGAGGGTGTCGATGACCGGGGTGACGGTGGTGGCGGGTCCGTAGCCGATCAGGATCGCGCTGGTGGCGTCGACGTTGCGCAGCAGGTCAAGGTACTGCCGTGCGGTGACGGGCGCCCAGTCGGTGATCGCGGCGGGCTCGGGCAGGTCCGCGCGGCCGGCCACGGTGATGCGTTGTCCGGTGAGGCCGACGATGACGAGGCTGTCGGCGGGGTGGAAGCCGAGCAGGTACGGCACGGCGGCGAGCAGGTCGCTGATCGAGGTCACCGGCAGCCGGGCCGGCTGGTCGTGCGTCATGGTGGGATCACTCCTATATGGAAGGGCTCCGCCGCCGTGGGGCGTGCGGAGCTTTCGAGGTGGTGTGCCGGCGGCAGATCAGGGCTTCGTGACCGCCACCGCCTGTTGGCTCAGGTCAGGGGTTGGTCATCTGCGGTGATCGCGAGGACAAGCGCCAAGGCCGAGGCAGGCGCCGATGGGCGGGCCTTGCGAACAGCGGCGACGGCGGGGCGGTCAGCGCGGCTTCGGGCAGCAGCCCGGCGGCACCTCGGCGTTGCCAGCCGCGCAGGCTTCGTCTCGAGGTCGACGCCCAGGCGGGTGGTGTTGGGTGAGGGCGGATGCGAGGCCGGCGGCCTTTTCGATGCCGTGGCTCGCGCTGCCGGCGGCGTGGCCTCCGGGGGTGAGGGCGTTGGCGAGTAGCGCCGTTTAGCGGGAGTGCGAGCCTTGGCCTCGCCTAGCCCATCACTCGCGGGGGCTCGTGGTCAGGCGTGTTCGAGTGCGGTGACGGCGGCGTCGGCGATCGCAGCGACCGCCTCGATGGGGTCGGCGACCATCAGCGTGCTGGTGTGGGTGAAGGTGTGCCCGGTCAGGTCGGCGGGGCGCAGCCACAGCACCGCGCACCCGGCCTGGTGCAGGGTGGTGATGAGCCGTTGCGCGGCGTCGGGGTTGGGTAGGTCGCCGTCGGAGACGACGGCGAGCATCCGCAGCCGCCCCGGCTGCCGCAGATGCAGGAGCTGGTCAGCGAGTTTCACCGCGTCGAGAAACGCGGTGGTGCCGCCGGCCGCCCGCATTTCGAGGACGTGGGCGGGGTGCTGCCGAGGCGGCACGAGCAGGGTGGCTCGACTGCCGAATCCGATCATGGTGGTGGTGGCCTGGTTGGTGTGGGCGGCGTGGGCGAGGATCCAACCGGCTGAGGACATCGGCGCCGCGTAGGGACGCATCGAGAAGGAGGTGTCGACGAGCACGGCCAGGTGCAGGTGTGGCTTCGGCGGTGGGACGTGCGCGCGGCGCTGCCAGGGTGTGGCGGTGGGCAGGCTACCGGCGGCGATCTGCGCTTGGGCGGTGATGGCGTGGCGGGTGCGTAGCCGCCCGGGTGGTATCGGGCTGGGACGCGTGTCGGGTTCGGGTTGGTGGGTGCGGGCGTGGCGCAGCCGCGTGGCGAGGTGGCGGGCGGCGGCACGTTCGGCGTCGGTGGGGTCTCGGCGTGTCCACGACGCGGGTGCGCTGTGCCGGGCGTGGATTTGCCCGGTGGCGTACTCGGTGGGGGTCAGGCCGGCGGTGTGGGCGAGGTAGTCGGTCAGTGCCTGGGCGAGCTGGCCGGGGAACGTGCCGGGGTCTGGTTGTGGCGGCTTGGGTTGCTGGTGGGGGTCGATGTTGAGGATGCGGCACCACTGCCACGCAAGGTTGATCATGCTGGTGGCGTCGGTGTCGTCGACGGTGTGGGCTTGGCGCCACAGGTCGCGTAGTTGGCGCAGGGTGGTGCGGCCGAGGACGGCGGTGACGGCGGCGCGGACGCCTTTGATGTCTTTGGCGGTGATGATGCGTGCGTCGACGCGGGCGAGGAGCAGCCCGGCGAGGTGGGCGGCGTGCCAGGCGTCGTCTACGGGTGCGTCGTCGGGGTTGAGCAGGGTGGTGACGGTGTGGCGCAGCCACCGGCGGTCGCCGCGCCGGCGGGTGCGTTGGCGGTTCTCGGCGCGGGATTCCTCGAGTAGGTCGGCGACGGTGGCGACGATCGGTGGGGTGTCGGCGGGTGTTGTCCACAGGCTGTGGGTGGCGTGGGCGGCTTCGTGGACGAGCAGCCCGTAGGCGGTGGGTACCAGGCGTTTGTGTCCGGCCTTGCGGGGATCGGTGAGGTCGGGGGTGCCGATGTGGGTGGCGTCGACCTCGATGCGGCGGGCGTCGGGGTAGAAGCAGGCGGGTGCGCCGCCGCCGGCGCCGGGGGCGACGGTGACGGTGAGATCGCTGCGGCCGGTCAGGACCGGGATGTGTCGGGTCCAGGCGTCGCTCCATGGGTGCCAGTCCGGGGCGCTGGCGGTCGGGGTGCTCGATCCGGCACGCCGGTGGGTGGAGGGATCAGGCATGAGTGGTTCCGTTTCTCGGGAGGGGGTCAGCGTTGTTTGCCGAGGGTCAGCGGGTTGATGTCCGTGCCGAGCTGCTGTTTGAGGGCGGCGAGGACCTGTTCGCGGTCCTCTTGCGGGGCGCGGCCGACGAGGTTCGCCACGGCCGCCGCGGATCCGAGGGCTTTGCTGACGCGGGTGAAGCCGAGCAGTTCGCGTAGTTGCGGCGCCCAGCCGACGCGTCCGGCGGCGAGATCGGTGTTCAGTGCGATCGCGGCTTCGACGGCGGGTCGGGGGACGCCGAGGTGGCGGGCGAGGTCCCAGTCGGTGGTGACCTCGATGTGTACGTCGAACCGGGACGCGAGGGCCTCGGTGAGGATCGCGCCGTGCACGCCGGGGTTGTGCCCGGCGATGACGTAGAACCCGTCGGTGGCTTCGACGCGTTCGTTGCGGTATCCGGGGATGGTGATGACGCGGCGGCCGTCCATCGCCGGGTACAGCACGGCGAGGACCTTCGGTGCGATGAGCGTGGCGTCGTCGACCAGCAGGGCTCGCCCCTCGCGCATGGCGATGACCAGGGGGCCGTAGACGAACTCGAATCCGCCGTCGGGTAGGGGGATGAAGTTGCCGAGGAAGTCCTCCACCACGGTGTCGCCGGTGCCCGCGACGGTGAGCAGGTCGGGAAAGGCGGCTTCGACGAGGGCGGTCTTGCCGGTGCCTGGCGGGCCGTAGAGCAGCACCGGGATACGCTTCTCGCGCAGCCGGCGCAGCACGTCCACGTCGGTGGCTCCCGCCAGCTTGCGGGGGAAGTACAGGTCACCGTTCGGGCGGGTGACCGGCTGTCGTCGACCTGCCCCGCGATGTCCTTGGCGGGGTGTCCGCGGGGTGGGCGGCGGCATCGTCCCGGCGGCGTCGATACCGGCCTGGGTGATCTGGAAGCGGTGCGGGCCGGTCAGGTGGGTGGCGTAGCCGGCGGCGGCCATCTTCTTCAGCGCCTCGAAGACTGCCCCGGTCGAGGGGACAGACAGGGCTTTGGTGATCTCCCCGACCGTGAACATGCGGTCCGGGTGAGCGGCGAGGTGCGAGGCGACCTTGTGGTACAGGTAGCCAGGACGCCTGCCGCCATCGGCCGGTGTGGGCGGGGTGGCGGATCCGGTTGTGGGATCCATACGGGTCCTCCCGTCGAAGGGATAGGGCCCGCGCATCCCGTCTCGGGTGCGCGGGCAGAAGCGAAATCCGCGCAGCGGAGACTGGAATCGGGTGGAGCTAGAGCCGTCTCACAGCAGGACGGTTCAGCACCATGCGTGTGCTGGTCTTGCCGCCGGCCCTCAGCGGGGGTGTGGGGTGAGGGTGATGGCCGCTGGCGCGTCGGGGATGGTGCCGGCGATGCGGTCGCAGTCGTAGGGATGCACCGGAAGCCAGGTCCAGGACCAGCCCATCACCACGTAGCCGCCGTCCGGGTTCGGGCTGATGCGCTCGATGGCCTCCGGGTCGTCCTGCAACCGGGTGTCGTCAGCGACGATGACGTCCCCGTCGAACCACATCCGGCTCATGGACTGATCCACCAGGCGGTCCAGGTCCGCCGCGGCGCCCTGCGTGGCCAGATGGCGGCGGTAGCGGTCGCGGGCGGCCTGTTGGTCGGCGACGATCGCCTCGGCGACCTCGCGGGTGCAGGTGAACACCGCCCATCCGTTCCACGTGTCGACCAGGGTGCCGACGAACCCGACCGGGATCCGCATGTCCCCCGCCTCGTTGGGCGTCCACGCCCAGTCCCCGGCGAACACGCCCGGGCCGCCCAGGCGCACCCGCTGCGGGTACACATGCTGCAGGTCCCGGTCGTCGCCGTCGGGATGCAGGACCATCCGGCACTGCCGGGCCGCCTCGGCCTCGACCGCCTCGTCGAAGCCGTCACACCACGCCCACCGCGCCTGGTCTGGCTGCCGCCCTCGCAGGTCCTCCCATCGGGGCGCGTCGGGCGGGGCGTGCTCGGCGTAACGGGTGGGGTCAGCGGCGCGGTCGCCCCGGTCAGCGATCGGCAGCCCGTGGATGTCCCGGCCGTCGGCGGCCTCGATGGCGGTGAGGACCTGCCGCGCGGTCGCCGCCACATTTCCGCTGGCCCGTGCGCCGACGGTGTCCTGCGCCCACCACTCGGCGGCGTTTCGGCCGGCTGCGGCCCCGGCGTGGTGAAGGGCGTCGAGCACGCGCTGCCATGCGGCGTTCGGTACGCGGCGGACGCGGTCGCCCGCGCCGAGCAGCATCGACAGCCGCGATCCGCTGTCCCAGTCGACATCCAGGACCCGCTGCTCGGGGTCGTAGCGACGCACGGTGCCCTCGTCGCCGGGATGCAGCCGGGTGTGCGGGTCGCTGGTGTGCTCGAGCGCGACCCGGTCTGCCTCATGGAAGGTGTCCGGGACCAAGCGGTGGCCGGGGGCGGAATTCTCTGGCTGCGGAGGGCTTGTGTTGTTGCGTGAGCTGGTCATGTCCTGTCCTCGTGTTGAGTTGCCTCGGGGTCATGGGTGTCGGGCAGCCCGCCATTGAGCGGGTCGCGCCCTGCGTGGGCTTCTGCTTCACGCCGGCCTCGGCGGGCGCTGGGCGTGCCGCGGGACGGCGCACGCCTCCTGGAACCGGCTGTGCGTCGTGTCGCGCTCTTCGCGTAGGTGGGTGAGCGCGTCCCCGACGGCGCGCTTCCGGCGGCGACCGGGTGCCCAAGGTCGGCGGTGGCGTCGTGCACGGCGAATGGCCTGTTGTCGGCGTACAGGTCGGAGTGCAGAGGCAGGTACGGCTGCACGCGCACACCAGCCGAGTTCAGTCGCCGCACGACGACTGGAGGCAGGTCGCCGTGGCGGCGATGCAAGTTGGTGACGTTGCGTGAGGGATGTACTGAGCCCAGCCGATCCCCGACGTGAGGATCTAGCCGATAATCGGATGCGCGGTCCTGGCAGGTTCCTGTTGACCTCAACCAGAGTTCAGGTGCTTGACTGCCGGCCATGGATCTTGACGGTTTGCGCGTCGCCATCACCGGCGCGGCCCGGGGCACGGGTCGGCTTCTGGCCGAGGCGTTCGCCCAACGCGGTGCACAGATCTTCCTCGCGGCCCGCGATCCGGTGGCGGCCCGGCGGGTTGCGGATGCGATCAGCCAGCGGGGGTCAACTCGGGCTGATGCGTTTCGCTGCGACCTGGCCGCACCGGATTCGGTGCGCGGGTTCGCCGCAGCCGTGGCCGACCGGACGAGTTACCTCGATGTGCTGATCAACAATGGCGCCACGTACATCGAAGGTGACGACCTGGCAGACGTCTCGGACGACACGATCGAAAGCGTGATGGCTGCGGGCGGGACCGGCACCGTGCTGCTGACCAGGCATCTGTTGCCGCTGCTACGCGCATCGTCGCGGCCCGACGTCGTCAACATGATCTCCGCCTGCGGCGAGGCGGGGCACCGTCGTTCGGGCGCACACCCCGCGTTCTACGCGGCCAAGCACGCTCATGCGGGGTTCGCTGAGATCCTGTCGCACCGGCTTCGGCCAGAGGGGATCCGAGTGATCTCCCTGTTTCCACCGGACTTCGTTCAGGACGGGCCGCGGCGAGCGGACAGTGACCTCACGGCGCAGTCGGTTGTCGATTGCGTGGTCTTTGCGGTTGGTCAGCCACGAGACTGCTTCATCCGCGAGTTCCATTTCGAGCAGGTACGGATTCCACGCTCCTGAGCGCCTGCCGCCCCAAGCGGGATCAGGGCTGAGACCGGCAGCGCCAGAACGAAGAGCAGGTGCGCGGATTTGGCTCCCCTCTGTGTCAAGACACCGCCGGGAGGAGAGTTCTATCCTGGGTCTCGGCGGGTCCGGGAAGTGACTTCTCCGAAGAGCTGGCTTGGGGATGCGAGCTGGTCACGCTGGAGTCAGTAGTCGTTCCCCGGTGTCCTCCCGGATCCGCCGCCGTCGTGGTCACGGTGTCGTTGATCATGCATCGGTAGACGATGTCGGACAGGCGTCGTTTCAGGGCGCGCATCGCTTCCATCGATGTCTTGCCGGACGTCTTCTTGCGGTCGAAGTAGGCGCGTCCCTCGGTGGGGTTGCGGAGCTGGACGGTGGCCATGATGTGTAGCACGCGGTTGATCTGCCGGTTGCCGGCGCGGGAGAGTCGGTGGCGCACCTGGTCGCCGGATGAGGCGTCGATGGGGGCGGTGCCGTTCCAGGAGGCGAAGTGGGCCCGGCTGGGGAACCGGGTGATGTCGGCGACTTCGACCAGCAGCCGGGCGGCGCCGGAGGGTCCGATGCCGTGCAGGTCCATCAGGGTGGTGCCGGTGGAGGCGACCAGTTCCTTCAGTTCTTTGTCGGCTTGCTTGGTGCGTTGGTAGATCCGTTCGAGGTCAGCAATCAGCTCCGCGGCGACCCGGCGTCGGGCCTTGCCGACCACGTCGCGGGGTCTGACGGTGGCCAGGAGTGCCTTGGCCTGGGCGGCGGACAGGTTCTTCTTCGCTCCACCGGGGATCAGTTCCAGCAGTAGTTGGTGTAGTTGGGAGACCATCCGGGTGTGGTCGACGCCGAGGGAACGGCGGCGGTCGACCAAGATCCGCAGCAAGGCGATTTGTTCGTCGTTGACCAGCGGGCGCAGCCCAGCCATCCGGGTGCCGACCAGCGCGATGGAGTGGGCGTCGGTGGCATCAGTCTTGCGGCCCTGCCCGGTGGCGAACACCCGTGCCCGGGCGGACAGCTTCGGCGGCACGTCGACGACCTGTTCGCCGTCTGCCAGCAGCCGGTTGGCGATGTGCCGGCCGATGCCCTGGCAGCCCTCGATCGCCCAGACCCGGTTCGGCCACTGCTTGGCGTACTTCGTCATCGCCGCGTAGCCGTCCCGGCCGGTGTCGAACCGGCCCCCGCCGACGATCGTCTCGTCGCCGGCCATGACCTCGATGGTGGCGGAACGCTTGTGCGGGTCCATACCGATGATCACGCGATCCGACGTGACGTGCAACAGGTCCTCCGATGCTCGATCCACCTGGGTTGTCGAGCCGGGAGGGCAACGCTACTTCGAGCAGAGCAAACCCCTCTTGAGCCTCTCCCCGCCCTGGGGCGACGCCCGGGCCGCGCAGGCCAAATGAGAGCCACACGACAAGCGTGGGCAGCCGCAATGAGAGCGACAACCCGGGCGCCTCGACCGAAGCCTGGCCGGGCCACGGTCGCAGGTCAATGAAACAAGTAGCCGCGATCCGGACGCCGACTCGACTCCACCGGTGACGCAGCGTGAGCAGCGGAAGGAAGGGCGCTACGGCCGGAGCCCAAGCGGCAGACGACCCGGCTTGTGTACGTCTGGTGTACCTGATTCTGCACTGGAATCCGTCGCCGACACCTGTGCTGTCTGGGTCAGCGCTTCGCGCCCTGCCACGCGAGTCTCGGATCGATGGGCGCGGTCATCCTGTCCGCCCGTACCGGTGAGGGATCATCGGGTAGTCACCGAAGTACGGGTAGGGGATGAGCCGGTGGTGCGTTCCCCCGTCACCGGATTGTTCGTAGCCGTAGTAGTGGCTCATCGACGGGTCGGACCATCGCTCGAACAACACCACGTGCCCGCGCAGGTCGGGAGCGGTGTTGATCAGCAGGTCCCCCGGCCGCAGATCGTTCTTCGCGATGACCGTCGACCGGGCGGCCAGTCCGGCGGTGTTCAACCCGGGCCCGTCCAGGCCCAAGGCCATGGACACGTAGCCCGAGCAGTCGCGCCGGTAGCCCTGGAACCAGTCGCCGGGATTTCCGCTGGACAGGTACGGCACTGGACCACCTGACCAGGCGGTCAACCACGATCGGGCCCGCGCGAAGACGGCGGCAACGTCAGCGCAACCAGCAGCACCGCCACTGCCCACTGAGGGGTTGGCGGAGCCCATGGTGCGGACCAGGGCGATCGCGTCGTCTTCCCACTTGGCGTAGGCGTCGGGGTAGGCGGAGCGTTGCACGGCCTGGGCGGCGTCGGTCAGCGCCATGGCCTGCCAGCCGTCGACGGCCAGCAGCGCGGTGTAGAACTTCTCGGCGGCGTAGCGGGGATCGCGCAGTTGGGCGGGCGTGCCCCAGCCTTGGGAGGGGCGTTGCTGGAACAACCCGACGGAGTCGCGGTCCCCGCCGGGCAGGTTACGCAGGGTGGATTCCTGCATGGCGGTGGCCAGGGCGATGACCCAGCCTCGGGGCGGGACTTTCCGCTGCTCGCCGACGGTGACGATCAGGGCGGCGTTGGCCGTCTGGTCGCTGCTCCACCGACGGCCGGCGCTGAACGTGGGTGGAGACACGTGGAGAGTCGGCAGGGGCGGCTGCCCGTCCGGACCGGTCGGTCCGTAGCAGACGGCAGATGCCGCGCCACCGCTGGTGAACAACGCCCCGATCCCACCCGCGCACAGCACCAGCACCGCGATGACCCCGGCGGCGATCGCGCCGAGCGCGCGAGCGCTCACCGCGGTGCTCCCGCCGTTGATCGCGGCCCGCACAGCCGCTCGCCCCGTTCGCGGCTGCCAGGGTTCAGGACGTCGGCCAGGTGGTAGGTGGCGACGCGGAGGCCATCGCTGGTGTGCACGGCGAGTGCGCCGGTGTCCGCGTCGATGAGGTAGATCCACTCGGCGTCGAGATGCGCGGCGTGGCACAGCGGGATCACCGTGACCGGCTCCGGCGGATCCACCTTGGACGCGAGGGTCATGCCGACGCCCGGCACCGGGCGCTGCCCGGGACACGTGGAGCGGGTGGTGGCGGCGATGTCCGGGTCGAGGTACTCCCAGTCGTGGGCGAGGATCGCGGCGATCAGCGTCCGCGTGTTGTGCTGGGCGTGGCGGGCCCAGATGGCGGCCAGGGTGGGCAGCACCACGGCGGGGTGGCCGTCGCAGAGCACGAACCGGGCGTGCACGAGGTGCGGGTTGTCGGGGCTGGTGGCGCCGATGTAGCAGTGGGTGCTCACAGAACAGACTCCTTCGACGAGAGGGCGACTTCAGCGAGGGATAGCCGTCAGGGGTGGTCGTGCTCGGATGGGGGCGGCCAGGTGGCGGGCTTGGCGCGCCAGCCGAAGACCGGGTGGGTGGTCTCGGCAGAGCCGCAGCGGGTGCAGCGGACGTACGTGTCCTCGCCGTAGCCGGCAATGGACGGCATCTGGTTGGCGTCGATCTCGTCGACCGCGCCGCAGGTCTCGCAGCGGATGGACGCGCCGTCGGGTCCGCACACGCTGAAGACCGGCTCGTCGGGGCCGCTGCGGGGCGGGATCGGTGGGGTCACGACGTGTTCCCGGCGGCGCTGGTCTGGGTGTAGCGGGCGGTGGCGGCCAGCAACGCGACCAGGCCGGGATAGGTGGTGGGGATGTCGGCCGGTGGCGGGCTGTCGTCGACGAGGACGAGCGGGTGGTCGTCGCCGCGCGGGCGGGAGAGCCGGTAGAGGCGGCTGTTGATGTCGACAGCGTCGATGCGGCGAGCCGGCCGTTGCTGGCCGTCGGCGGTGAGGACGTCGTCGAAGCAGGTGGCCCATGCCAGCAGCCGCGAGTCGGGCGTGGCCGTGCGGATGTGCCTGACGATGGTGTTTAGGACGGTCTGGTAGGGCGTGGGTGCCGTGGGGTTGCCGAGGCCGGCGGCGAGGCGGTGCAGCAGCGCGGGCAGCCTGGCCGGGTCGGTGAGCAGGTCGTCAGGGTGCAGCGGAAACTCCACGCCGCGGATCTCCCGTGGTGACCCGGGAATGGTCAGTGGCCGGTCGTGGATGAGCAGAATCTTTGCGGGCTGACCCCAGCCCATCGTGTCGGCCTCAGCGTCAGCGGCGATGAGGCACGAGGTGATGTCGTGGACAACGGCGAAGGACAACACGGTGGTCTCCCTGTCAGGAAGCAGATACGACAGGACCCCGCAGCCGGAGGGCTGCGGGGTCCTGTGCGTGGAGGTTGGGCAGGGTCAGCGGGGATGGCGGTCGCGGCTGCGCACTGTTGGTGTGCGGTGGTGTAGGTATTCGCGTACGCCGCTGCCGTCGCGTTTCGCCTCGTACATCGCGCAGTCGGCCTGGGTGAGCAGGTGCCGGGTGGTGGTGTTCGGTTGGTGGGTGTGGGTGTAGCCGACCGAGGCGGTCACGCGAAGGTCGCCGTTGACGACGCGGATGCAGTGGCCGGCGATCGCCTGCCATGCGGCGTGGGCTGCTGCGGTGGTGTCGTCGCGGTCGCCGGTGACGAGCAGTGCGAACTCGTCGCCGGAGAGCCGGGCGGCGAGACGCACGGGGGTGGGAAGGCTGGCCAGGCGGCGGCCGACTTGGTCGAGCAGGTCGTTGCCGACTTCGTGGCCGAGGGTGTCGTTGACGGCCTTGAAGTGGTTGAGGTCCAGCAGCACCACCCCGACCGGAGTGTTGTTCTTCAGGGCGGCACGCAGGTGGGCCAGGAACAGTCTGCGGTTGGGTAGGCCGGTGACGTCGTCGTGGGTGGCGTCGTAGCGGGCCGCCCGCAGGGCGTGCTGCTGACGCCACAGCATGGCGGCGGCGAGGGCGAGACCGGCGAGGATCCCGCCGACGGCGGTGAGCGTTGCGGGCACGATTTGAGACACTGAGTTCGCTCCTTGTGCTGTAAGGAGCAACACCAGGGGCGGGCGGGTAGCGTCCAACTTCACGCCCGCCCCTGGGCTGCCTCTGCTTGAACAGTCCGCCGGTTAAGGGCTGGCGGGGGCGAGTTGGAAGGTGGCGGGCTTGTCGACGGTCTGCACGGCCGTGCCGGCGGCGACGAGCTTGAACAACGCGTTGTTGACCGCGCCCGCGCTGGCTTTCCTCGCGTTGGTGCCGGCGTTCGCGGCGTCGATCAGCTTGCACAGCTCACTGGTCTTGTAGGACCGGTCGGGGTGCGCTTCGAGAACGTCCAGCACCGCCCCTCTCAGCGAGCCCTTCGTCCGGCGGTTACCCGCGGCCGAAGTGCCCGCTGCGGCGGTCGGGGCCGGCGGGGCGTCCTGGGACGCTGCTGTGGGGTGCTCGCTGTTCGCGTCGGATGCGACTGCGGGTTCTGCCGCTGCAGCATCGGCCGGTGGGAGTGCGTCGGCCGTGGCGCTGGAGGCGGCGGCTGGTGGGGTGTCGGCGGGGGTGTCGGGTTGGGGGGTGGTTGGTTCCTCGTCGGCGGTGTCGGCGTCCTCGATGGTGGCGCGTTTCTCGGCGGGGTCGTCGTCGGTGTTCTGGGCTGGGGCCTCGAACGGCGTGTCGGTGTCGTGGGCCAGCGGGGGCCTGTGGTCGGTGCCGACGGTGGTGCGGCCGGCGTCGGTCAGCCGCCACACCGCGCGCTTGTCTTCGGTGCGGACGGGTTCGGCTTGCCCGGTGTGTTCCAGCGCGCGGAGCTTCGCCGTGGCGGTGGAGTAGCCGAGGTCGGCCTTGTCGGCGACGGCGGCGGCGGTGGCTTCGCCGAGTTCGGCGAGGGCGGCGAGGACCTTGAACATGGCGTGTGCCGGTACGGGTTCTGGCGCGTCGGTCATGGGCATCTCCCTTCTGGGGTGTGAGGTCAGCACTGATCCACGCTTCGTTCGCGGTGGTGATCAAGTGCGATGGCCGGATCTCGGGAACATTCGAGATCCGGCCAGGCGGCAGCTGGGGATGTCGCGGGGTCAGGACGGTGGATCGTCGTGAGTGGCGGGCGACTGCCGTGACGGGCGACCGGTGGCGGTGGTAGCGCGAAGGCGGCCGGACAGGGCGGCCAGGTGCAGCCGGATCCGGTACCGGGTGGGCATGGCGTCGGTGGGTGAGGTGTGCCAGAGCCACCGGTAGGCGCCGATGCTGTAGTAGCCGTCCCGGTCGGGGTAGCAGCGGTCGTCGACGTCGACACGGATGTCGTCGCCGACGCCGGTCTCTTCGAGCAGCACCGCGGTGGTGCCGTCGAACCGCAGCAGCGGGTACTCCCCCGGCATCGTGCCCGCGCGCCACGGCCCGGCGAGGTCCGCGGCCATCTGCCGGACGGTGTGAGGGTGGAAGCGGCAGATCAGGTAGCCGTCCTCGCCTGCGTCGTAACCATCGGCGACAAGCGCGGGGTAATCCCCGTCGCCGGTCTTCGGTGAGGTGACCATGACCGGACGCCAACGCACGTGGGATGGGGCGATGTCGGCGCGGTGGTCGGACAACTGCACGTGTCTGGTGTCGAGCGAGCGACCGGGTCCGGTGTCGGTGTCGATCGCGAGCCAGTTGCGATCGAGGGCGCGGCCGGCGCGCAGGACGTCGATGAGGCCACGCCCTTCGGGGTAGGCGTGCCGCAGCGGCAGATACCAGTGCTGGTCAGGCTCCGGTCTCGCGCCCACGAGTCGCCACGATCCGCCGTAGGCGACCTGTTCGGCGCCGTGGGTGGTGTGCCAGACCGGCACGCCGTTGGAACGCAGTTGTCCTTCGGAGCCGGCGCGCCGCAGGGTCAGCGCCGGTGTGTTGTGCTCGCCTGCGGCGACCTGGGCTTTGGTGAGGCGGTGGGTGGGGCAGGCGAGGGCGTGTTCTGCCAGGGGCAGCACGTCCTCGACACGGAACCACAGTCGGTTGGACATGGTGATGCGAACCTCCTTGCGACGAACGGGGGCGGGAAGAGGAACAGAGCGGCCTGTCACAGGCCAGCGGGTGCGGGTGCCCCACGCCCGGGGCTCCCGGCGTGTGCGGCAAAGGTGTCTCCCGCCTGCGGGGTTGCAGTGATCACCAACCCCGTAGGCAGTGCGGCATGACGCAGAGGTGGTGTCGGACGGCGTTGCGGCGACGACCGGGTGCGAGACGCGATGCCAGCGGTCGAACCCGCGCGGGGATGACTCCGAACGCCTTGCTTGTGGGGCGGGCGGGCCCGGGATGGCTAGAGGGAGACGGCGAGCAGCCGCTGGTCCGGGCCGATGGTGTCGAGATGGGCCAGGGCCTGCTCGAGGTAGGTGATGCGGTGGGCGAGGACATCACTGGTCGGGGCGAGGTGGCGGCCGTCGGCAGTGAGCATCGCGTCGCCGACGACGGCACTTGAGGCGCGGTAGTGCTGGTAGGCGACCTGCCCGGCCTGGTACATCTCCAGTTCACCGACGCTGGGTTGGCCGGGGCCGGGGGTGGCGGCGGCGTGCAGGCGCATGGCATGCACGCGGGGCTGGGCGTGGAAGTCCTCGCTCGCCCGCTCGAAGGGGTAGCGGTCGGGGTCGGTGAGGTGGCGGGCCTCGTACACGGGCCACGGGATGGCCGGTCGGGTGCCGTGGACGACCTGCTGCCAGCATTGGTAGCGGATGCCGGCGCCGACGGCGGCTGCGTGCCGCACCCCGGGCAGGTCGAGCAGCCGTACGGGGCCGCCCGCGCACGGCGTCGGGTGGCCCTTGCGGGCGCCGATGAGCTGGTGGCGCTGCCACAGCCGCAGCCGCGGGGTGGCCCAGTACAGAGTGGTGAGGGTGCCGGCAACACCGAAGTGCGTGTCGAGCGGGTGGCTGGTCAGTGCCTGGGCCGGCAGGTCGTCGGGCAGGCAGATGACCATGGTCTTGATGGTGGGGGCCGGCGTGACCGGCGGGCGGGAAGCGGTGGTCTGGACGCGGGCTGGTGGCGCAGCAGGCGTCGAGGTGACCTTCGGTCGGGTGGGTCGCGCCGGGATGGTGGGCACACGGCTGCCGTGACGGGTCAGCGGGGTGCCTTTCGCAGCGGACATGGGCGTAGTCCTCCTTCGATTCGGGGGTGGGTGTGGGCGTGCGGGACTGGCCGGCTCACCGATTTCGTGAGTCGGCTGTGCGGCAGGACAGGGAGGTCACGCGGGCACGCGGAAGCGACAAAGACCTACCGGGTACGTGGGTCAGGTCGATGGGTGCAACCGGGCGTGGTGCGCTGGTGCGGTTGGTGCGACCTTGAGGGATTGCCGCGCGATGCGCGTGCCGACCGGCGTAGGCGGGTGGGCGTGGCGCACCGGGTTGGTGCGGCGAGGATCCCTGGGGCGGGACCGAACCGGGGTGGAGCGTTATGTGAGGTGTGGTGTTGCCGTGAACGGTAGCCCTGGGCACTCACAGCGGGCGCAGACGGCGGCGGGTCTGATTAGGCGGGTGACCTGCACCGGGAGGAGCCACCACCGCTGCGGGGCGGTTGTGGTGTGAGTCGCTGTGAGTGGCGGGCCCGCTCACAGACACTCGCCGCAGGCCCGGCCGGGCCGTCCCGAGCCGCCGATGCGGCTGCGGGACGGGCGGGTGACCTGCGGTGTGAGTGGCTGTGAGCGAGCCGGCGGGGCTGTCAGGCGTCGTCGGGGTCGGTGTGGCGGTGAGGGTTGGTGGCGGTGTTGTCGGGGCCGTGGTCGCTGGGCAGTTCGTGCAGCCAGCGGCGTGGGCCGGGGTCCGCGGCGAGGATCCAGGCCGGGCCGGCGGGATGTTCGTGGTGCAGGCCGGTGGCCACGGGCATGGCTGTCGGGATGCCGGCGAGCGCGTCGAGCAGGTGGGCTTCGCGGCGGGGGTTGGGGACGCGGAGCAGGACGGGGTAGCGGGGGCCGAACTCGGCGAGGCGTTCGTAGGCGCGCAGCTTGCGCAGCACCTTGCGCAGGGGTTCGGTGCCGTTGTCGTGTTCGAGGAAGAACCCGACGGTGCGGTCGGCCGCTTGCCAGATGCCGTGGCCGTCGGGACGGATGTCGGCGAGGGCGTAGGCGGCGGTGGCGTGCTGCTCGGACCACCAGCGCACCAGGCGGGCGTTGGGGTCGGTGCGGGTGTAGGCGTGCAGATCGACGAAGAGTTGGTTGGTGCCGAGAAGGTGCCGCAGGCGGGGACTGCCGATGATGCGTTCGGTGCGTTCGATGCTGGAGCGCGGCGGGCGGGCGTCCGATCGCTCGGGATCGGTGTAGGTGG
This sequence comes from Micromonospora sp. NPDC049051, assembly GCF_043197575.1. Taxonomy (NCBI): domain Bacteria; kingdom Bacillati; phylum Actinomycetota; class Actinomycetes; order Micromonosporales; family Micromonosporaceae; genus Micromonospora; species Micromonospora sp. NPDC049051. The sequence goes on along the minus strand of NZ_JBICTL010000014.1, from coordinate 28,703 downwards.
TGGGGTGCACGAGCATGCCGAGCGGCCCGAGGGTGTAGAGGTGCTGACTAGTGCCGGTGGTGATGTCGACGAAGCGGTGCACGGCGTCGATGCGGTGCAGTGTGGCCAGGCGCAGCCGCGCGGAGCGCTCCGACGGAAACAGCGCGGTGGTGATCTGCGCGGTGGACAGCACGTAGTGCTCGGCGAGCCAGGCCAGCAGTTGCCGGTCGCGCAGGGTCAGCTGGCGCAGGTAGGACAGGCGATGTGCCTTGCTGGAACGCCGGTGAGGAGCAGTTGGACGAGGTTCGGGCGGGCGAGGTTCGGGAGCCGGTGAGTCGGGTGGCATGAGGGATCTCCTCAGCGAGTAGAACGGAGAGAATCCCTCCCGTGAGGAGGGAGTCTGGAACTGTCACCACCGGTCGGCGGAGCTGGTCACCAGCGGTGTGCTGCGCTGACAGCCGCATCCGCGCGCCGCGTGGAGGTGATGGTGAGTAGCGGTGGTGAAGGAGCGGTGAAGCCACGACGGAAGACGCCACGGAAACCCCACCAGTTCGCCCCCGTGAGCCATTGCAACGTGCGGGTGGTGTAGGCCTGGCCATGACGAACGAAATGGGCTCCACCGGGACGGCCACAACTGGCCCCGCCACGGGCCGGTCTCGCCGAGAGCCATAACGCGCATAAGGGTTAAGACTGCTGATGCTGCCGCACGATAGTACGCGGATCTGCCGATGGCAGCGCGTCAGACGAATCAAGGTCATTCCCGCAGACGATGCACTCTCGCTCGTCGGGATTGTCAGCTACCCGATCAACCCATGTAAGTGATCATCACATCGGCCATACTCGCTCCCGTGGAAGCAGACGACTTGGGCTCACTGGTGTTGGGTGTCCTCACCGGCGCCATCGCGAACTACACGGGTGCCGAACTCATGAGCCTGCGGCATACCCTGCAGCAACGCTTCCAAGGCCAACAGGCATATGCCGACTTCGCCAGCAATCCTGACGGCGCGATGGCGCAGCAACGGCTGATCGCGGCGATCAACCAGCGTGCTGGACGGGACGCCGTGTTCGCCGAGGAGATTTCCAATCTCGTCAACCGCAACTCAGGCATAGCGCATGTTCGCACCGAGCACAATGAGCGTGCCGCCACCCGATTCGGGGACGTATCGGGCACCGGCCACGTCATCGCAACTGACCGGGGCAAGATCCGAATCGGCAACAATACCTACCCGATCGGTGGCGTCATCGGCGCGGGCATCATTGCCGTTACGCTCGTAGCGCTTGCCGCCTACTTCGTGTCCAGCCTCTCTACAGGCGGCGGTTCGGAGCCGACCCTTACGAAGGACTCAACCTGTGGACAGTTCATGGCGGAGGCACCAGAGGTCCGCGACGAGGCCGTCCGCCGGATCGCCACCGAACTGAACCAGCGGCTGGACTCCTTCTCCCGGCTGAACGTCGAGTCAACCTGCGGCAATGTCAGCTCGCAGAAGCTGGGGGACGCTATTGAGAATGTCCTACCGCCGAGTGAATAGCCGATGGTCTCATGTCGTCGTGTTGGCGGTAGTCGGTCTGGCCACGACCGGCTGCGGAGGTAAAAACAGCGACGGGCAACAACCCGGCGCCGCAGCCCACCGGTCCACGACTGCAGTAAGTCCGTCGAGCGCACCGCCCGCCGACCCGGCCCCAGCCGAACGGGTGGCCGCCGCCTTTAACGCGATGGCTACCCCTCGTGGAGGCTCAGGCGCCGGGTACCGGTTCACGTTTGAGGATACGAGGTTCATCGAAGGGCCAAAGGACTACTCGGGTGCGCTGGGCAGCGTTACCTGGACGGTGAACGCCACGTTCACCACAGAGCCTGGAACCCGCAGCGCTTGGGGCGCCGGGATCCAGGTGTTTCCGGACAACGCTGCGGCAACGAGTTACGGGCAGCAACTGCGGTCGGACGAATCGACGTGCTCGACCCGGCCCCGCCAGGTGCCTGGCTTCAGCGACGGCACCACCGCAGAAGTTTGCATGGACAACGGGTCGCCGCCTGCCCCCCCGCATGAACGTAATCATCATCCGGGGACGACTCCTTATCGACTTCGTTACCAGCGCTCCTAAGGACACCGTCGCGATCGCTGCGGCGATAAAACTTGCCGGCAGTCTCGAAACTGCAGCGCAGGGACTCGCGACGCAGCTGACCTGAAGGTCCGCAGTTGAGGCGCACCGACCGTCGACGCGGTCCAGGACGGCTGCTGGCGCAGGCTCCGGCCGATAACTGCGACTGCGAAAAGACCGAAATCGAGTACGCGCTCATGCCGCTGTCTGCGCGCGGGCGGCGAGCACGACGGGCCCCTGCGTACGCTGCCGTGGTGCAGATCGACTTGGTTGCCCTGACCGTTGACGAATACGACCCCGCGGTCGTGTTCTTCACCGACGTACTCGGCTTCGACCTCGGTTCCGCCTGACGTCGCCGCAGTTGCCAGCCGAGGCACCAAGGTCAGACGACCTAATCTGCCGCAGATAACGCGCGCATCTGCGGTAGTCGGGCGTTCGGCCTTCGCCAGTGGTGCACGCTCACGAACCGGGGTTAAAGCCGGATTCGCGATCGGTCTCGCTGTCGCACCATCGGCTCATCGCCTGCTGGTCATCGGGCAGGATGTAAGCGCCGAGCAGCATGCTGACATTGCGCGGTCGTCCCAGGATTCCGCTGCGTTGCAGCCCGATGCTGGTGGTGCGCTGATTGACGTCCAGCTCGGTGAAGGTGGTGCCGTCGGGTACCGGGCCGCGGGGGAAGGCGGTGTCGAGGGCGGCACGCTAGCAGCAGTAGCGGTCGATATCGGTCAGCTACTGTAGCCATCTGCGGCTGTCAGGCAGAGCGAGACGTGCGAGGTGTGTCGCGAGTGCCGGCCGCGCGGCGCTCGCTGTCGTCCTTTGTCGGTCGGGATAGCCGTTCGACGAGGGCGTCGATGGCGCTGGCGTCTTGGGGCTCGACCTTCTTCGCGGCGGCCTGCCTGATCACGGCGCCCTCTCCGACCACTGGCTTGGGTGGGCGAGTCTTCATCGTGAATGCCGGTGTCTGGCGGCCGTCGGCGACCAGGCGGGTCGCGGCGGTGTAGGCATCGAGGTGGGTCAGGTCGTGCTCGTCGAGTTCCGGCAGGGTGTGGCGGGCGAGGACGCGTGCGTCCTCTGGCGCGCAGGAGAAGTAGATCTTGTTGCGGGCGTTGGCCGAGGCAGCGGCTAGGAGGTCCTTCGGGAACTGGGCGAGGTCCTGGTGGGACAGTACGAGGGACAGCCGGTACTTGCGGGCTTCGGCGAGCATCGTGTCGAGGCTGTTGGCGAGGGTGAGGAAGTTCTGCGCCTCGTCGATTATCAGGGTGGCGTCGCGCCGCCGGTCGGGGGCAATTCTGGCCCGGGCGGTGGCGGCCTGCCACACCTGCGCGAGGATCAGCGAGCCCAGTAGCTTGCTGGTGTCCTCCCCGAGTTGCCCCTTGGGAATCCGAACGAGCAGGGCACCGCCGTCAAGGACCTTGCCCATGTCGAAGCTCGAGCGTGGGTAGCGCATGGTGCGTTTGACGAAGTCCCGCAGCAGGAACGCGCGCAGCCGGGCGAGCACCGGTCCGATGACCTGGGAGCGCAGGGCTGGGTTGAGTTCGTCGTACCACTGCCAGAAGCCACGCAGTCCGGCCGGGTCGTCGAGGTCGACGGTCATCGCGGAGCGGAACTGGGCCGAGTTGAGCAGGGGCGGGATGTGCTGCAGGGTGACGTTGGCGTGGCGTAGCAGCGTGAGGCAGGCGACGCGCATGACGTCGTCCATGCGGGGTCCCCATGCCTTGGCGAAGATGTTGCCGAAGATCGACACGAGGTTGTCGACGACGAGGTCGGGGTCGTCGCCGGCGAGGGGGTTGATCGTCGGCGGGTTGGGTTGGTCGGGGTCGAACAGGACGATCCGGTCGGCGACGGAGGCGGGGAGCCGGTCGAGGATGTCGAGGACGAGGTCGCCGTGGGGGTCGATGACGACGGTGCCGCGGCCGGCTTTGATGTCGTCGACGGCCATGTTGACCAGCAGTGTTGTCTTGCCGCTGCCGGTCGATCCGATCACATGCAGGTGATACCTCGAGTCTGGCACCGACAGTGCGACGCCGTGCCCGCCGACCTGCGCGTCGCCGAGGACCTTCACGCCCCGTCCGCCGGTGGGGACGGCGACTGGTGCCGGCATGGACTTGGCGCGGGCGCGGTCCAGGCCTGGCACCGCTAGGTCGCGGGGTAGGGCGGCGAGCGCGGCCAGCTCGGGTGTGGAGGTGAGGAATCCGCTGCCGAGGCGTCGCTGGGCCAGCATGGCGGCGGGGTGGGGCATGCGGGTGCGGTGGGTGAGGCGGTTACGTCCGGAGTACACCGCGAAGGCCGAGGCGATGGTGGCGGCGATGCCGCGCAGTCGGGGGTGTTGGTCGGTGGTGGCGCGTCCGGTGTCCTTGGCGACGGCGTAGCGCACGGCGGTTTCCCACAGCGGGTGGGAGGTCTTGTCGAGGATGGCTCGCACGTCGCGTTCGGTTCCCGGGTCGCGGCGGCCTGTCGCTGCGGGCCGGGCGGTGGTGTGGGTGGGGCGGCCAGGTAGAAGCACCTCGATGAGCCACAGCAGCGGCGCTGCGGGGTTGATGGTCGGTAGGGCGGTCTTGCCGTCGCGTAGCCGGGTTGCGGCGCGGCGGGCTCGCAGGGCGCGGCGGGCGGTTGCGGGTCGGGCGAGGATCTGCAAGCACGCGTGCTCGTCGGCGCGTAGTCCTGATCCGGCGGACATGAGGGCGCGCAGTGGGTCGTTGTCGTGGTCGGTGTGGATCGGCAGCCATTCGGCGGCGGTGGGTAGCAGATGCCCGCCCACCGCTGGCGCGTCCAGCGGTATCGGCGGTGGGGCGGAGTCGGCGGTGGTGCAGGTGGCGCCGGGCCAGGCGGCGCGTCCGGCGGCTTCGACGGCGCCGGGTGGGATGGTGCCGGGTACCCACACGCTGATGAGTAGTCGCCGGCCGGTCCAGGTGTACTGCCACACCACGTGTGGGCTGCCGTAGAGCAGCCGGTGTCGGCGCGACGGGGTGAGGGTGCCGGCGAGGTTGGCCCACAGGGCAGCGGCGCTGTGGGGGTCGACCTCGGGTGGCGGGGCGATGGTGACGAGGCGGGCTCCGTCGGCGTGGCGGCGGTGCCGCCAGAGAGCGAGGAGGTTACGGCCGGCGACATAGGCGATCAGCGTGGTCGCGGCGACGCCGAGCAGCCACGGCCTGTGTGCCGCCCAGTCGGCGACGTCGAGAATCCACCGGGCCGCCCCGGTCGGGGGCGCGACGTCCACGCCGGGTCCGCCCGGGGCAGGTACGGGCGTGGGTGTGGGGAGAGTGGTGAGGTGGGCGGCGGGCGCGGTCACAGGTCCTCCTCGTCGTCGAGGTCGGTCAGCTCGCTCGGCCTCGTGGTGCACAGCTGATGCTCGGTGTCGGAGGCGATGGCGTCGAAGCTGGTCCGGTTGGTGCCGGAGATCAGTAGGCCGGTGCCGACCCGGGCGGTGAGTAGCAGGCGGCGTTCGCCGGCGGTGAGGCCGAACGCGTCGCCGATGGCGTCGATGGCCTGCGGTGCCTGCTTGAGCAGGACCTGAGTGGCGGCGTTCGCGACGACGGCGTGGCCGAGGTCGCTGCCGAGGACGTCGGCGACGTCCTGGGTGATCACGGCCAGGCCGGCGTGGCGTTTGCGGGCGGCTTTGGACATGCGGAACAGGAACCGGGCGCCTTCGCCGTCGCGCATGAGCAGCCACGCCTCGTCCACCACCACGAGCTGCCGCCTGGTCGACCGGCCGACGGCGTCGACCTGCCGCCAGATGGCGTCGAGGGCGAGGAGGGTGCCGACGGTGCGCAGTTCGTCGGGTAGGTGCCGCAGCGACCACACGACCAGGTGTCCGTCGGGGCGGGTGGTGGTCGGGCCGTCGAACAGGTGCGAGAACGAGCCGTGCGCCCACGGGGCGAGGCGGGCGGCGAGCTGCCGCGCGGCGGGGTCGTCGTCGGCGTGTAGGCAGTCGGTGAGGTCGCGCAGCAGGGGGGCGGGGCGGTGGTGGGTGGCCGGGTCGGCGGTGATGCCGGCCTGGCGGTAGGCGGTGAGGATCGCCCGGTCGAGGGCGGCCCGTTCCGTCGGGGGCGGCTGCTGGCCGAGCAGCACCGCGATGAGGGTGTGCAGGAACAGGCCTCGGCGGGTGAGGACGTCGGGGCGGGTGTCGCTGGTGGGCAGGTCGAGGGGGTTGACCTTGACCCCGGTCACGCCGAGGCGCACCACGGTGCCGCCGACGGCGTCGGCTAGGCGTAGGTATTCGTCTTCGGGGTCGATGACGGCGACCTGCACCTGCTGGTAGAGGTTGCGCAGGATCTCCAGCTTCACGAAGTACGACTTGCCGGCGCCTGAGCGGGCCAGGACGACGGAGTTGTGGTTTTCCTGCGCCCAGCGGTCCCACCACACGATGCCCTGCGAGTCGGGGTTCACCCCGTAGAGCACTCCGCCTTCGGTGGGCGGGTCGCCGGGCAGTGGTGCGGGCAGGTCCGCCGAGGCGAGGGGGAACGCGGCGGCGAGGGCCGCGGTGTCCATGGTGCGGCGCATCTGCAGGCTGTCGGTCGCCAGGGGCAGGGTGGTGGTCCAACCGGCGAGGTGCCGCCAGGTGGCGGGCTGCACTTCGATGAGGGTCGACGCGGCGGCGGCTTTGACCTGCGCGCAGGCTTCGAGGAGTTCGTTTTCGGTGCGGGCGTGCACGGTCAGGTAGAGGCCGACGCGGAAGAGTTTCGCCGCGCCGCGGGCGAGCCGGTTGGCCAGGTCGGCGGCGTCTTCTGCCGCCGCGTCCACCAGCGGGTCGGGTAGTTTGCCGCGTTCGGCGTCGGCGCGGCGGGAGGATTCGAAGCGGGCGCGCTGGTTGCGGAGTCGGGCTGCGGCGATCGGGGCGGGCAGCGGGTCGATGTGCAGGGCGAGGTCGAGGCGGCCCGGCCAGGACAGCAGGGGTTCGAGCCAGGCCGGGCCGACCTCGGCCGGGTAGCCGGTGACGACGAGGGTCGCGGCGTAGCCGTCGCCGACGCGCAGCATCCGCGGGGTCACCTCCACCGAGGCGGGGGCGACGGCCGCCGCCAACTGTTGGGGCTTGCGGTCGCGCTCGCCGGGCGGGGTACGGGGGCGCAGGATCATGTCTGGCTCCTTGCACTTCTTTGGCGGCGTGCTGGTGAGGTGATGACGGCGTCCGGTGCGGCGAGGCCGCCGGGTCGGGGTGGCCGGTAGGGGTCGGCGGCGGCGGCGATTGCGGCGGTCACCGCCGCCCCGTCCAGGGCGCGGGTGGTGACACCGAGGCCGGACAGGGCGCGGACGGTGTCGTCGGCGCGTCGTCGGGCGGCGTGTTCGCTGCGTTCCCCGGGGCTGGTGCGGGTGACGATGAGGACCTGCCGGCGCAGCGGGTCCCGTCGGGTCGCGAGGGTGTCGAGGAAGCGGGCGTGGTCGGCTGCCGCGTCCGCCAGGGCCGGGTGCGGCAGTTTCTCGACCGTGTCAGCGAGGGTGCGGGCGGCGCCGTGCAGGTCCACTGGCTGTGCCGACACCACGATCTGGGTCGGGGTGGACAGGCTGTTGAGCCACCGACCGAACGTGTCGATCAGGGCGGCCTGCTCGTCGACGGTGCGCAGCGCGAGGTTGACGTTCGACGCGGCGACCATCGCCGCCCGTCCGCCGCCGAGGTGGATCTCCCCGCCGTGGTCGATCGCGTCGGCGGGCAGCGTCAACGGTGCCGGCAGCATCATCCTGCTCTTCGGCGCCTGTACCCAGTCCGGGGTTGTCGTTGTCGTGTCCGTTGTTGACAGGGCCCGTGGTGCTCGGGAGTGCCGGACGGCGGCCAGCAGCCACCCGTCCAGGGGCAGCCCGTCGCGGCGGCCCACGGCGATGCCGAAGACCAGGCCGCCGAGCACCACGGCGGCGCCGACGAGCACCGGTGCTGGCACGATGGTGTGCAGGCTCTGCCAGGCGCCGTAGAAGACGCAGGCGGCGAGGGCGAGGATCGCCAACTGTCGGAACGTCAGCCCGTAGGCGACTTTGTCCGGGGCGTCGACGTCGGCGGGCATCCGGACGCGACCCGCGTCGGAGCGGTCGGGGTGGGTGTTCATCGGCCCACCGCCTTCAGTGCGCGGCCGAGACCGGGAACGGAGCGGGTGACCTGCTGCACGACGATGACCCGCACGGCCGCGCCGATCATGTTCGCCCCGCGGCCGCTGCCGCCGGTGTTCATGTATCGGCGCATCAGGGTCGGCACCCGCAGTGTGGTCCAGAGCATGACCATGACGACGAACAGGTTGAGCACGCCGCCGGGCTCTCCTGGTAGTCCGAGCATGGGCAGCATGTGCTGCGGGTCGGTGAGCATCCACTGTCCGGCGTAGAGGGTGAAGCCTTGCACCACTGGCACCGCGAGCACCCCGGTGTAGGCCTTCCACCACAGGCGGGCCACCGGGTCGGTCTGTGGCAGCGCGTGACAGGCCAGCGCGATCGGGGCGGCGGCGGTCAGGACGAGCAGGACCGCGAAGCGGACGATCACGCTGAACGCCGTGGACGCGAGCAGCATGGCGATGATCGCCAGGCAGATGACGAACAGCAGCGCCGGCGTCGCGGCCTGCCCCGCTTTGAGGTGGGTCTTGACGGTCCGTAGGGCACCGTCGCTGTCTCCGGAAGGGGTGGTGAGTGCGCCAGTGAGCGCGTTGGCGACATCGGTGAGCATGCCGCACCACAGGTGGGAGAAGTGGGCGGCGACGAATCCGACGATCAGCCTCGGGATGAGGTCCTTGACGGTGTAGCGGGATCCTTCGCTGCCGCCGGCGGTCATGGTGAGCACGCCGGCGGCGACGAACGCGAGGACGAAGACGGTGTCCACGACGAGCAGGGAACGGCCGGTCAGGGCCTGTACCTGCGGCAGGCCGGTGACGTTCGGGGTGATCAGCAGAGCTTTGCTGATGAGCCCGAACAGCGCGTCCAGGGTCGCGAGGAGCGCCGCTGCCAGCCAGTCCAGGATCTGGGGCAGCAGGAAGCTCATGACGGTGCCCCGACAATGCCCTTGACGATCTGCAGCAGGACGGGGGCGAGGATCGCCAGGCCGTAGCCGACCAGGGCGTTGCGCAGTGCGCTCTTGGCCCGTTCGACCTGCGTCGGGTCGCCTCCGGCGGTGGCCCAGTACACGCCGGCGATGACGAGGAACAGGGTGGCGACCGCGGCGAGGATGCCGATCAGCCATATCCGCAGGTTGTTGATCACGACTGGCAGGGAGTTCGCGGCCAGCGCGGGCATGCCGGTGTCGGCGTTCGCGGTGTCGGGCACGGACAGCAACAGCAGCAGCACCTGCCCGGCGACGACGGCGGTGCGGCCGGTACGGCGGGCGGTGCGGGAGTGGGTGAGGGCACGAAAATGTGCTGGGATGCGGGACATGAGCGGGGTCACCTCCGGCCCCGACATCGATCGACGGCGGGGCGGTTGTCGGCGGTCAGGACGGGTGGACCGCCGCGTCAGGGGGCGCGGGCAGCGGACAGCGCCACGAACCACGACCGTCTCCGGGAGGAGCACGTCCTCCCTTGTCGGGTTGGCGGTGTGTTCGATGAGGTGTCAGCGCACCAAACTGCGCGGCACCCGGAGACGTCCGGTACGTGGGGCGGCCCGGTGCGGACCCGGCCCCCTGGCGGCGGGCGAAACCAATGGCGCCCACCGTGTGGCGGGCGAAACGGTCTCGCGCTCTTAAACCGCCGTTTGTGTGCCCTGGCGAACGCCTCTGGTTCTCACAGCAACTCACCGCCGCTCACAGATGGCGGTGCCGCCGCTGCCGGCAGCCGCCGACGTCCCGGTTGCGGGCGCTCTCCATCAGCTGTCACGGCGCCGCCGGTCAGGGTCGCCGGGCCCCGTCGCGGGCAGATGGTGCGGCGGGCGGGCGAGCGGATCGGCGGAGCGTTTCGACAGGCCGCGGCGCCCGCACCGGAATCCGGTGGGGCGCCGCGAGAACTGGTGCGGGCTGTCAGGCGGCGGCTGCCGCCGACGGGGTGTCGTGGCGGGCGCGGTGGCGGCTGGCAGCGCGCAGGTTGGCGCGTCGTTCGGCACGCGCGGCGAGGGCGGCGGCGGCCTGCGGGGACGCGGCCCCGGTGAGCAGGCCGGTGGCGAGGGCTTCGGCGATGCGGGTGTCGATGCGGCCCAGTCGCATGCGCAGGGCGTCGGTGGTGATGGCCATCCGGGCGGCGATCGGTTCGATGGCCCGGCGGCCCAGCCGCACGTCGATGTAGGGCTGCTCGTCGTCGGGGTCGAGGATTCCCAGCCGGACGGCGCGGCGGACCAGCACGTCCGGATGCCCGTAGGGCACTTGCGGGGTACGGGGCCCGGTGACGTGCTCCACGTCCTCTACCGGTGTGGTGTCGCCGGCCTGCTGGCGCAGCTTGTAGCCGGCGCGCCACCCGGCACGGCACAGTGCCGCGTACGGGGCGGGCCGGGTGAGGTCGACGTGGTCGCGTAGCGCCGTCAGGAACCCGGTGAGGATCTCCGCTGCGATGTCGTCGGGATCGCCTCGGTAGCCGTCGCGCAGCTGTCGGGTGTAGCGGCGCAGCGCTGGCATGGCCATGCCGACCGCGCCGATGACCCACTGCGGCCCGTCCAGCCGAGCGCGGCGGATCACCTCGGCCCACACCGCGTCGCGCGCCTGAAAGTCGCGGGGGTGTGCCAGCAGCCAGTCCCGCACCGCCGGCAGCGGCATCACACCCGCGGGCAGTCCGACGTCCGGGCCGAACAGGTCAAGGTCGATCGACAAGGGGTCGGGGTCGCTGGTCAGTGCCGTGAATGCCACGTCGGCGGCGTCCAGCGGAGAGTCCGGCCATTGCGTGTGGGACGCGCTCATGATTGCCACTCCTAGGGAAGGGGTGCGGTGTCGCCGTCGATTGGGGCGGCGATTGGGCAGCCGATTACGCCACGGCCGACTCACACGCGCTGTCACCGCAGGTCACGGCGGTGATGCCGCCGCCGGGCTCGCCGTCGCCGCAACGGGCGGGCCTGCCACCCGCACGTCCGCTTCTTTCGTTGGCGCGTGAGCGACTGTGCCGCTGGGCAGGGCTGTGAGTGACAGCCGGTCCCGCGCCGACCGGTCCGCCTCACACCCCGGCCGCCGCATCTCAGCGCTGTCACAGCGATCCGTCGCGTCGCTCACAGCGGCTCACAGCGGCTCAACGGCGCTCACACAGGGCTCTGCCGGTGGCTGGCAAGCGACGACGGATCACGCTGCGCTGTTGAGCGCATAGTTGACGGCGTCGGGCGGCGGCCGGCCGCCGCCAATCGTCGTCGGGGCCGGCGCCGGCATCTCTGCGTCGAGGCCGCAGTCGCTGCGGTGACATGACAACCGCACGCAGCGCGTGTCATGCAGGCCAGCGCCGGCGTGACCGAACCCGCAGTGTCATAAGGACGATGTCAGTGAGGCATGTCGGCGCAGTGGGACGTGGTGACAGTGGCTGCCGGTCACGTCGTCGCGGTGCGCGTGGCGCGACAGCCAGCGATGGCGACGCATCTTGGGACACGACCACGGTTGACATTCACGAGCATCGTTGACATTGGCGTCCGGCGGCGCCACTGAGCAGGCCCTTGACACCGTCATGAGCGCGCGGATATCCGGTCACGCAGCGCCGGACACTGTCGCGTACCACGCCATCGGCCCGGCACGACCGGCACGCCGACGACATCAGAGTCCGTTTGTCCGGTGGTCAGCTGGTCCGGCCAGTCGCCCGGCAACTGTCGGACGGCCAGGCACATGTCACCCCGCTGCGCGGCGGACATGATGACACCCGGCCATGTCATCGACATACGGCGATGACATGGCGTGGCGTCGCCCGCTGGCGGCGCCGTGGGGTGCCGCGCGGACAGGATCCGGTGACGGCGTGTCAGCCCCGCCATCCGCCTGGTGCGCCCACGCATGCGCGCCCTGTGGCGGGGGTTGTCCGCCGTCGCGCTGTGTGAGCGGCTGTGAGTGGGGCAGGCGTTCGCCGGAGCACACAAACGCGGGTTTAAGGGTGTCAGCGCACTGCACGCGCGGCGCGGAGCCGACACCACATGAGCGAGCACACGCCGCAGCACACCGACCCTGTCCACCCCGTCGACCCCCACGCGGTCGATCCGACCCTGATCGACCTGGTCGCCGGCGACCCGCCGGTGCCGGTCACCGTGTGGCGCACCGCGCGCGGCCCGGCCGACGCCGGGCGCAGCATCGGCGCCCGGCTGGCCTACCGGCTCGTCGCCGCCTACACCCGACCCGACGAGGTGGTCGTCGACCTCACCGCCGACCACGCCCTGGCCGCCGTCTGCGCCGCAGGCGGCCGCCGGCACCACCCGGGCTGGTTCACCGACGCGTCCAGCCTGATCATCGGCCCGGCCACCCCGCCGGCCCGCCCCGACCCCGCCGCCGTGCACGCAAACGGCGATGACGTGCCGGACATGAGCACGTGGTTCGGTGATGACCTCACCGACCCCGACCTGCCCACCGAAGCGACCTGCGCCGTCACCGGCCGCGCGTCCCTGGCGGAGGCGACGAGCCTGGTGGTGGCCTGCTGGCCGCTGGACTCGGACGACACCACCAATCGGATCCGGCTGGCGTGGTTGCTGACCGCGTGCGCGCGGCTGCTGCGCGCCGGGGGCTGCCTCGTCCTGGTCGTCACCGTCCCCACCGCCGTCGATGGTGGGCCGGAGGACTTCACCCCGGTAGCGACCGCCGCCGCAGAGGTGGGCCTGGGCTACCTGCAGCACATCGTCGCTGTCGCCGCCGACACCGACGGAGACGCGTTCGTCTACCACGTCACCGACGAGGAACTGCTCACCCTCACCCACCAGAGCGACCCGCGGTGGGCGGTGGCGCACCTGCGGGTCCACGCGGACCTGCTGGTGTTCTCCCCCGCAACGTCCACCCCGCCGCCGGCGTCGAGGCGACGCGGCAACCGTGCGGGCGGTGAGCGCCGTGCCTGAGCACACCACCCCCGCACGCCCCGACCCGAACACCGACGGCCTCGCTTCCAGGGAGGACCATCCGGGCCGGCGGCGTGAGCATGAGGGCCTCCACCGTGCCGAGGCCGGCGGTCTGTCCGTCTGGGCCACCGCCCAGTCGACCGGCCCCGTCCAGCGACGCGGCCGGTACGTGCCGGAATCGGTCAAGCATCCCGCCCGGATGCTGCCCGCGATCGCCGCCCACGCCATCGGCGCCTACACCCAACCCGGCGACCTGGTCCTGGACCCGATGTGCGGCATCGGCACCACCCTGGTCGAGGCCGTCCACGCCGGCCGCGACGCCTTCGGCATCGAGTACGAGCCGCAATGGTCGAACATCGCCGACGCCAACATCCGCCACGCCCACGACCAGGGCGCCACCGGACGCGCATCAGTGATCCGCGGCGACGCCACCCGAATGATGTCCCTGGTCCCGAAGGCCCTCACCGGACAGGTGGCCCTCGTAGTCACCTCACCGCCGTACGGGCCGACCGTCCACGGCCTCGTCCGCCCCGGCGCGCACGGGGTCGTCAAGTACGACGACCGGTACGGCGAGGACAAGGGCAACCTCGCCTACCGCGACCTGACCGGCCTCGCCGACGGCTTCGCCCAGATCCTGGCCGGCTGCGCCACCCTGCTACGACCCGGCGGCGTCGTCGTGGTCACCGCCCGCCCGTGGCGCAAGCGCGGCGAACTGGTCGACCTGCCCAGCGCCGTCATCGCCGCCGGCCAGCGCGCAGGCCTCGTCCCGACCGAACGGTGCGTCGCCCTGCTCGCCGCCGTCCGCGACGGGCAACTCGTCGCCCGCCCATCGTTCTTCCAACTCCAGCAGGTCCGCAAGGCCAGGGCCGGCGGGGTGCCGATGCACCTCATCGCGCACGAGGACGTCCTCATCTTCGCCCTGTCGCAGGACGGAACCGGGGTGGTCGCGTGAGCGCACCCACCCACCGCTACCTGTCGCTGGGTGCCGGCGTGCAGAGTTCCACGCTCCTGCTGCTCGCCGCCCAGGGCAGGATCCCTGGGTTCGACGCGGCGATCTTCGCCGACACCTCCTGGGAGCCGGCTGCGGTCTACCGGCATCTGGACCGTCTGAGTGGCATCGCGCAGCGGGCTGGTATCGAGGTCGTGCGCGTCGGTACCGGTGACATCCGGGCCGACGCGCTCGACCCGGAGCACCGCTTCGCCTCCATGCCCCTGTTCACCCTCGGCCCGAACGGTGAGCGGGGCATGGCACGGCGGCAATGCACCGGCGAGTACAAGATCAAACCCATCAAGGCGGAGGTGCGGCGCCGGCTGGGCTACCCCCACCCGACGCGAGTACCGGCCGGGGTCTGGGCGCAGATGGCGATCGGGATCAGCGTGGACGAGATCGGTCGAGCACGCGACTCCGACGTCGGCTACATGCGCAACGTGCACCCGCTGCTCGACCTGGGCTGGCGGCGAACCGACTGCCTACGTTTCCTGGCCACACACGGTCTCGCAGACACGCCGAAGTCGTCGTGCGTGGGCTGCCCGTTCCACGACGACGGCTTCTGGCTCGCCCTACGCGAGCACAGCCCACAGGAGTGGACCGACGCGGTCGCCTTCGACCGCGCCATCCGCCACGGCTCGGCCCGAGCCAACGCCGACGGCCACCCGCTACGCGGACAGTTCTTCCTGCACCGACAGCGGGTGCCGCTCGACGAGGTGGTCCTGCGCCCCCGCCCCCGGGCGGAGGACGCGCCTGGTTGTGGGCCGTGGACCTGCCCACACGACGAGCCAGTGGTGGCAGCCAGCGCCCGGCGCGGGGAGGTGGCGTGAGCATTGCGCACACCGCCACCCCCCGCATCGGGTCGCTCTGCAGCGGATACGGCGGACTCGACATGGCCGTCGAGCTGGTGCTCGGCGGCCAGCTCGCCTGGTACGCCGAGACCGACCGGCACGCCGCCACCGTCTGCGCCCACCACTGGCCACACGTCGCCAACCTCGGCGACATCCGCACCGTCGACTGGACGACAGTCGCGCCCGTCGACATCGTCACCGCTGGATTCCCTTGCCAGGACATATCCAACGCGGGCAGACGCGTCGGCATCACCGGTCAGCACTCCAGCGTCTGGAACCACGTCGCCGAAGCCGTTCGCGTCCTTCGACCGCAGCTGCTCTTCGTGGAGAACGTCGCCGCTCTCCTGCGGCGAGGACTCGACGTCGTCCACCGTGATCTGGCCGCGATCGGGTACGACACGAGCTGGCTATGCCTACGCGCATCCGACATCGGCGCCGCCCACCGCAGAGACCGGCTGTTCCTGCTGGCCACTCCCGCCGAATCCCTCGCAGGAGGTGCGGACGTTGCCGACACCATGCGCCCGTGACGGCAAGGGCCCCGGCCACCAGTACGGGCTGCCCGACCTCATCGAACCCACCGGCACCCGCCACGACCTGCTACCAACCCCCACCGCGGTGGCCTACGGATCGAACATGTCCCCATCGGCCGGGGCGGCCCGCCGGCCAAGCCTCGCCGGCATCGCCACCCAGCTGCCGCCGACACCGACGCTGGCCGACAGCCGCTCCTCAGCGAATGCCACCGTCGCACCCGCCACACCCACCGGACACGCGGGCCGCATGTTGAACGACGCGGCCCGGCTACTGCCGACACCGAGAGCCAGCGACACCGGCACTGCAGGCCGGCGAGCCGGTGCCGGATGGCGACCGCCACTGTCACAGGTACTGCTGCCCACCCCGAAGGCCAGCGACGGCACCAAGGGCTGCCCCGGGAAACGCGGATCGCACGGGGACCTCACGCTGCCGTCAGCGGCAGTACGGGTACCAGGCCGGACCCTGCCCACCCCCCGCGCCTCCGACACGCGGGGACCCGGCCGCCACGGCGACGGCGGCGCGGACCTACGCACCACCGTGGCGGGCCTGGGCCACCCCGACACGAACCGGTGGGGCGTGTACGCGGCAGCGGTAGCGCGATGGGAGCTGCTCCTCGGCCGTGCGGTGCCGGAGCCGACCCAACCGGGACGCCACGGTAAGCCGGTCCTGGCGCCGCCGTTCGTGGAATGGCTGATGGGCCTGGCCGCCGGCCACGTCACCGATACCACGCTGGCGTTGCCGCGCACCGGCGCGCTGCGGGTCCTCGGCAACGGCGTCGTCCCCCAGCAGGCAACCGCCGCGTTGCGGCTGCTGCTGTGCCCCCGCCGCTGGCAGATGCCCTCGTAAGCATCAGCCTGCCCACCACACCGCCAGCCGGATACGCGTACCACCCGAGCCGGAACAGGCCCTTCTACTCCACGAGCGCGCGGCCCGCTTCTCGCGTCACGCCCGACGACGCGCCATCGACATGGTCACCGCCTCGGCACCGCTCTCAGCAGTGCACGGCTACGGCATCGACTCCCAGGTTGCCGGCGACCCCGGCGCGAACAACACGACCGGTCGGCGGCTCACGCCAACACAGCCAGCCCTCTGCCCGTCCACGCCACCGCGTCCGCGAGGCCCGGAACGTCCGCAGGTCTGGACGTCCGGCCCCGCCGCAGTCCGCCGCCAACCACGCCCACTGGACCTGACTTCGTCGTTCCCTTCGACATCGGAGTGCCCACCGTGAACACCAACCCAACCAACCCGAGCACCGGCGAACCCGGCGGGGAGGTGTGGACCGAGGAGCGCATCCGCGCGCTCGGGGCGATCACCGACCTGCCCACCGCCGGGCGGATCTTCGGCCTCGGCCGCGCCCTGTCCTACGACCTCGCCCGCACCGGCGGCTTCCCCGTGCCGGTCATCCGCGTCGGCTCCCGCTACAAGGTGCCCGTCGCCGGAATCCTCACCACCCTCGGGCTGCAACCCGCCACCGGCGACTTGACCCCGGACACGAAGCGAAGCGTCGATCACCACGACGCAATCAGAAGCACCCTCCCGCCGGACACCCCCGGCGGCATTGGAAAGAAGGAACCGTGACCCGCCCGAGCAGCCCCGAAGGGGCCATCACCAAACGATGCACCTGCACCGACCCCGACACCGGCAAAAGGCTAGGCGGGCGATGCCCGAAACTACGCCGCCCCGGCGGCGGCTGGCACCCCACCCACGGCGTGTGGGGCTACCAAATCGAACTACCCGCCCGGCCCCGACAGACCCGCCGGCAGCTACGCCGTAGCGGCTTCGACAGCCGCGACACCGCCACCAGCGAACTGCGCCACGCCCGCAACCTGCTCGACCTCGCCAACGGCGACACCGACCTCGCCGCGCAGATCGGCGACCTGCTGCACGCCTGCCGGCCCGGCACCCCACTACCCGACCCCGACACGGTCGCCGCCCGCGTCCGCGCCGGTGTGCCCGCCAGCGTGCCCACCACCACCGGCGAATATCTCACCGCATGGCTCACCGGACGTCGAGGCCTGGCAGAAAAAACGGTACGCGGCTACTCCGACCACATCCGCCAGTACCTGATCCCCCATCTCGGCACGATCCCGATCCAGAGCCTGCGCACCAGCCACATCGAGGCCATGTTCACCGCCATCGCACTCAAGCAGGACGAGATCCGCGCCGCCCGCGCCAGCACCGACCCCCACACCCGCGCGAAGGTCAAAGGTGTACGACCGATGGGCGCCTCCAGCATGCAACGGCTGTACGCCACAGTCCGCAAGGCACTCAACGACGCCGTCATCCGGTCGAAGCTGATCCCCCACAACCCCGCCCTCGGCGTCGAACTGCCCTCCGGCAAACGACCCAGAGCACGGGTGTGGACCGCGAAGGCGATTCAGCACTGGCAGGTCACGGGCAACCGCCCGAGTCCGGTCATGGTGTGGATGCCAGAGCAGGCCGGACGGTTCCTCGACCACGCCGAACACCACGACATCGCCCTCTACGCGATGTTCCTACTGATCCTGCACCGCGGGCTACGCCGCGGTGAAGCATGCGGGCTGCGTAACCACGACGTCGACCTCGACGCCGGCTACCTCACCGTCGTCGAGCAGATCACCACCGTCGGCTACACCCCCATCGTCCGGCCCGTCAAAAGCGACGCCGGCGACCGGATCATCCCCCTCGGCCCGAAAACCATCACCGCCCTACGCGCCTACCTCGACATGCGCCGCCGCTGGCAACACGTCGCCGGCCCCCAGTGGCCCCACACCGGCCGGTTCTTTGTCCGCCCGGACGGCAAGGAGTGGCATCCCCAGACGATCAGCGACCGCTTCGACCGCCTCGTCGCGAAGGCCGGCCTGCCGCCAGTACGGTTGCACGACCTCCGCCACTGCGCCGCCACCTACCTCCGCCACGGCGGCGCCGACATGAAAGAAGTCCAAGAAACCCTCGGCCACTCCACCATCAGCCTGACCTCCGACACCTACACCACCGTCATCCTCGAACTCGAACGCGGCAGCGCCGACGCCGTCGCCGACCTCATCCCCCGCGACAACCGCGCTGCCTGACCCATCCCCGCATCCACTCGAGGTGTCCTGACGCCGTAGCAGCCCGACACGAACCGGCCCTTCCCACCTTGGGAGGGGCCGGTTTTACGCGTTCCGGCACTTCTCGCCTGACCGCTCGGCCCCCTGCCTCCCACCACCGCCACGCCGTCGACCGGCCGGTCGTCGGCCCGGCCGCCTCGGCTACGGCGCACCCGGCGGCGGCCCGTGGCCATGGATCGAACCACCCACCGGGCACCACCGCGCAGGGTGAGCGGCCTGTATCCGTTCGGCACCGGCGCGTCGACGCCGATGATCGGCGTGCCGGTCGGCCGGCACCTCTACAGCGGCAGCGCGGTCTGCTTCGACCCGATCTCCTGGTACACCCGCGCGCGGCTGATCTCCAACCCGTCGGTGTGGATCGAGGGCGAGCCCGGCATGGGCAAGAGCACGGCGGTGCGGCGGATGGTCCTCGGGCTCACGGCCCAGGGCGTCACGCCGCTGATCCTCGGCGACCTCAAGCCCGACTACGCCGAGCTGGTCCGCGCGCTCGGCGGGCAGGTGCTGCGCGTCGGGCCCGGCCTCGATCGCATCAACTCCCCTGGATGCCGGCCCGTGGCGGCAGGTCCTCGACCGCGTCGACGAGCGCACCGGCGCCGTCGTGCGCGCCGCGGTGACCGACCGGCGGCTGAACATGCTCGTCGCCCTGGCCACCCTCATCAGGCGCGGGCCCGTCACCTCCGACGAGACCACCGTCCTGGCCGCCGCGCTGCGCTACCTCGCCGAGCGGGAGACCGACACTCCGCCGGTGCTCTCCGACGTCCTGCGCGTCATCCGCGACGCCCCGGCCGAGGTCCGCGCGGTCACCCTCTGGCAGGAAGACGGGGACGTCCCCCGCTTCCGTGAGGACGTCGCCAACCTGCACCGCACCCTGCTGGCGCTGCTGCACGGACCGCTCGGCGACACCTTCGAGGGTCAGACCACCACGCCGATCCGCCTCGACACCCCGGCCGTGTGCGTCGACATCTCCAGCATCGACGACACCGACGAGCTACGCACCGCCGCGACCCTGCTGTCGACCTGGTCCTACGGCTTCGCCCAGGTGGAGGCCGCGCACCTGATGGCCGACCTCGGCCTCGCCCCCGCCCGGACCTTCTTCACCGTGCTCGACGAGCTGTGGCGGGCGCTGCGCGTCGGGCACGGCCTGGTCGACCGCGCCGACGGACTCACCCGCCTCAACCGGCAGAAGGGCACCGGCACCGCCTTCATTACCCACAGCCTGGCGGACCTGGAGGCGCTGCCCACCGCCCACGACCGGGCCAAGGCCCGCGGCTTCGCCGAGCGCTCCGCGGTGCTGATGATCGGCCCATGCTCCGAGCAGGAACTCGACGCGGTCGCGCGAGTCCGGCCGCTCTCGCACGCCGAGCGGCGCGAGGTGCTGTCCTGGTCGGCGCCGCCGTCTTGGACCTCGGCTGAGGGCAGCGGCACCGTCGGCCGTGGCAACTTCCTGATCAAGGTCGGATCGCGGCCGGGTATCCCGGTGCACCTGGAACCCACCGAGACGGAGATGCGGCTCGGCAACACCGACTTCCGCTGGACCATGGCATGAGCCGGCCGGCCGGGCCGCGCGGTGGCCACGACGACGCGGGCCTCATCGTCGGCAGCATCGCCGCCGGGGTCCTGGTCCTCGCCAGCGGCGCGTGGCTGCCCGTCGTGCTGGCCCGCCCGCCCGGATACACCGGCGGCGGACCGATCCAGGTCGCTGCCGCGGTGCTGCGCGGTGACATCACCTGGACCATCACCTGCACCCTCATCGCCGTCGCCGAGGTGACCGTCCTGCTTCTCCTGTCCGTCGGTGGGGCCGCCGCCTGGCGGTGGGTTCGTCGGCGCCGCACCCGCGTCGATCCGGCCGCCCGCCGCATGGCCAGCCGCAGAGACCTCGCGCGCCTCGGGCCGAAGGGTGTCGCTGACAGCGGGCGGCGGCTGCGGCCCAGCCTCGCCGACGTCGACCGGCCCGACCCCGACCAGCTCGGCGTGCTGATCGCCCACACCGTCGCCGGCGGGATGCCGCTGCGCCAGTCGTGGGAGGACATGGCCGTCGACATCTGGGGCCCGCGCACCGGCAAGACCACCTGCCGGGCGATCCCCGCCATCGTCGCCGCCCCCGGGCCGACCCTGGTCACCAGCGTCAAGGGCGACATCGTCGACGCCACCCGCGAGATCCGCGCCGCCCGCGGCACCGTGTGGGCGTTCGACCCGCAGCACATCCTCGGGCCCAAGCAGGGCATGTGGTGGAACCCGCTGCGGGCCGTGGCCACCATCACCGACGCCCGGCGCCTGGCCGAGCACTTTGCCTCCGCCGAGCGCGAGCCCGGCGTCAGCCGCGACGCCTTCTTCGACCCGAGCTCCGAGGAGTTGGTGGCGAACCTGCTGCTCGCGGCGGCCGTGGCCGGCCGGGACATCCTCGCCGCGTACCGGTGGGCTGTCCGCCCTCGCGACGACGAGCCGGCGGAGCTGCTGCGCGAGCGCGGCTACGAGCTGCCCGCTGACGCGGTCGCCGGGGTGGTCAACATGCCCGACAAGACGAGGGGCGGCATCTACGCGGGCGCGCAGAAGATGCTCATGTGCCTCACCGAGCCGACGGTCACCGCCTGGGTCACCCCACCCACGCGCGGCGGGGTCCTCGAGTTCGACCCGGCCGCCTTCGTCGCCTCCACCGACGTGCTGTACCTGCTGTCCCAGGGCGGCCCCGGCTCCCCCGCCCCTCTGGTCGCCGCCCTCACCGACGCCGTCCTGCGCGCCGGCGAGCTACGCGCCCGCACCTGCCCCGGCCGGCGCCTCGACCCGCCGCTGCTGAGCATCCTCGACGAGGCCGCCAACATCTGCCGCCTCCGGCAGTTGCCCAACCTCTACTCGTACTACGGCTCCCACGGCCTGCCCATCATCACGATCCTGCAGTCCTACCCCCAAGGCGTCGACGTGTGGGGCCGCGAGGGCATGCGCAAACTCTGGTCCGCGGCGAACGTACGCACCTACGGCGGCGGCGTCGCCGACCCCGACTGGCTCGAAGAACTGTCCAAGCTCATCGGCGAGCACGACGTGACGACCAGGTCGACCAGCAGCAGCGGATCCGGGTGGGGCCAGCGGTCGGTCTCGCACGCCACCCGCCGCCAGCGCATCCTCGACGTCTCCGACCTGCACGCCCTGCCCCGCGGCCGGATGGTCGTCTACGCCTCCGGCGCCCCGCCCGCACTCGCCCGCACCGCCCCCTGGCAGGACGGCCCGTACGCCGAGGCGATCCGCGCGTCGATCGACCACTGGGACCCACACGGCCGCACCGACTGGACCCTCACCCCCGACGCCCCGCCGGAGCCCAACGCATGATTACACCGACCACCGGGCCGACCAACGATCCGGTCGCCGACCTCACCGCACTACTCGGCCAGCTCGCTGGCGACCCGGACGTGACGCCGCCGGCCGCCACACCCTCAGCCGACGATGCCGCACCGGAGCCGGTCTTCCACAGCGTGGAGGCGTTCGTCGCCGACTACCTCGCCCACGTCGTCGAGCGGCGCCTCGCGTCTGGGCCGACCTCCGGGGTGAACTGGTGTCCTCGCTGGTGGGCCCACCCGGAGGCGATCTCCCGCCTGTACGCGCTATGGCGAGCCTGGGAAACCCTGCGGGTCAGCGACCCGCAAACCGGCATGAGCATCTGGTGGCGCGACCACCTCGACCCCCACCTCGCCGCGCTCGCCGCCGAGTACGGGCCCTTCAGCCGCTGCAGCCCCGACAAACACACCGAACCCCGACCCCTGCCCGTCGAACCAGCACCGTCAGAGGTTCTCGCCCAACTCCCCGACGCTGACAGCAACTAGCTTGCTCTCGGCGCTGGCTTCGCGACATCCAACGAATAATCTTGACAACCAATCTTGATTGACTACCTTGAAGAGGTGTCTGAGAGCCCGATGCGCCCCCTACCCCGACTGCTCCCCACCGGAACTTGCTGGTGTGGATGCGGCAGGGACACCGCCATCGGCTCCTACTTCGTCCGCGGCCACGACAAGATCGCGGAAGCAGCACTGATGGCGCTCGAATACGGCAGCTCGGTGCCGCAGCTCCTCCACCGCCACGGCTTCGGCCCTCAAAGGTCCGTGACCGACACCGCCGTCGACGCTGTCGACTGCCCCTGGACCCGGTGTCGGCACTGCGACTACGCAGGCGCACCCGACAGCGTCCGTCGACATGAGGCAAAGCACAGCCATCGATAGTCCAAGTCACTGCCACACGAAACGAGGACACGTGATCGACGGACGATGCGCGTGATTGATCTGCCCTTCAACCGGCCCGGTCGCTTCTGGCGGGGCAATCTCCACACTCATTCCGACCGGTCCGACGGGGCGCTTCCCCCCGAGGAGATCACCCGCCGCTACCAAGAAGCCGGCTACGACTTCCTGGCCATCACTGATCACTTCCGAGCCAAGTACGGGTTTCCCCTAACTGACACCCAGGCGCTGCGCACGCGCGGGTTCACCACGCTGTTGGGCGCCGAGCTGCATCCCCCGCGCACGGAGTTCTCTTCGGAATGGCACATCCTTGCGGTGGGGCTGCCACTCGACTTCCCACCTCCCGAGCCCAGCGAAGGCGCTCCCCAACTGGCACGCCGGGCACGGGCGGCTGGCGCGTTCATCGGCATGGCTCACCCTGCGGCTTCTCTCCTCACCACTGCCGATGCCGAGAGCCTGGATGCGGCCCACGCTGTCGAGGTCTACAACGCGCTCTCGGCACGCGAGGACCGTGGCGACAGCTGGCACCTGACTGACGTCCTGCTCAACCGGGGACACAGGCTGACCACCTA
The DNA here is from genome assembly GCF_043197575.1 of Micromonospora sp. NPDC049051. Classification (NCBI taxonomy): domain Bacteria; kingdom Bacillati; phylum Actinomycetota; class Actinomycetes; order Micromonosporales; family Micromonosporaceae; genus Micromonospora; species Micromonospora sp. NPDC049051. Next base: position 5,489 of record NZ_JBICTL010000014.1, on the reverse strand, counting down.
CGCTGCCGATGACGCACATTTCCAGCCCCAGGACCCGCCGGGCTGCGCGGCCTGGGTTCAGGTGCGCGCCGAATCCCTCGCCCCGGAGGCACTCCTCGCCGCACTCAAGGCCGGTCATTACTACTCAAGCACCGGACCTGAGCTGCACAACATCCAGCTCGACGGCGACTTCATCACGGTGCACTGCTCACCCGCACGCAAAGTACTGATCACCGGAGGTGATCCGGGTGCGCAGGTGATCCAGGGAGAGGCACTGACGAAGTGTTCCCTACCGGTGGTGATGTTCAGGCGCGGGTGGTGTCGAGTCACAGTCGAGGACGTCAACGGACGGCGCGCTTGGAGCAACCCGATCTACCTGAGATCAGGTCGCGATCCTTCCAAGGAGCAATCCTGATCTTGAACTGTCGCGCCGTCCCCGGTGACTGGCTGTAAACCCGAGAAGGGAATTCCGCATGCTCTGGCCCGCGCTCCGGGTGCTCTCTCAGGGAGAGCTGACATCCGACCAGCTACAGCACCTGCTCAGCATCCTCCAGCTTGAACAGGCCCCTCGTATCCAGGGCCCCGGAGCGGCGAAGAGCATCGCCCACCGCGCCTTCGCCGATAGCGTCGACACCCGCCTGATCCTGGACCTCGCGCGCGCCGGCGAGTCCGGCTGGGTGCTCACCCTGCTCTTCGAAGGGGAGCCACCTTCCGCCGACGCCATCCAAGCGCACCGCGCACTGCTCGTCGACACCATCGAGCAGTGCGGTCTCACCCTTATCGAGGTTGCCCCCGCCGCCACTGCTGATCAAGTTCACGTACCGCCTCAGGAACCGATCGGCACTGCGGAACCGGGTATCGGACCCTCATGGGACCTCCCGTACGACAATCTGGACCAGCTGTGGCCGCACGTTGGCCTGCGTAAGGACGCCCCCAGAGACGTGAAGGCGGTCAAGCTGCGCGAGGTGATGCGCAGCTCGGTATGGTCTGCCGCTCCCCCGGCCCTCCAACGCCAGGCCGAGTCCTTCCTTCGCGATGCCTGAACCCGTCTTGAGCGGAATTGATCTAGACGTGACCTGATAACACCACCGGACGGGGGACTGGGTGAGCGAGCAGCCGACTGACGAGGCGGGTTGGCCGCGCATGCCGGAGCCAGCGCTACCCGCCATGACGGGGGACGGTTGGGTGAACTGCGCCCAAGGCCACGCGCATTGGGGCAGATTCGGCGCGGCCGGGCTGCTGCCCATCCATGGTGGCGCAGACGGCGAGACCTACGTGCTCATGCATCATCGGGGTGCCGACACCGACCAAGGAGGAACTTGGGCGTTACTTGGAGGCGCACGCGACAGCCACGAGTCCGCGGCGGAGGCCGCAATCCGTGAAGCTGTGGAAGAGAGTGATCTCGATCCCGCCCACGCCCGCACTGAGCTGGTGATCCGGGATGACCACGGCGGTTGGTCGTACGACACGGTGATCGTCTCGCTTGACCGGCGGGTGCCGGTACAGCCGGTCGAGGGCGAATCCGTGGCGCTGGCCTGGGTGCCGCTCTCCGATGTACCAAACCTGGACCTGCATCCTGGCTTTGCCAGGAGCTGGCCGAAAGTCCAGGCGGCGCTCGACGCGATGCTGGATGCCGAGCCGCCCACGGCTGCCCCTGCCGCGCGCTCCGCCAGCGGGCTTCCGTTGCCGGCGCACCCGGCCACTCGCGCCCACGTGGTTTCCCGGGAGGCGCTCGACCATGGTGATGGCATCGCGTGCCGAGAGCTGGTCACGTTCAACGACGGCACGCTCGCCGTCTACGAGAAGTACGTACGGAACGAGGACGCAAAGCTCAAAGTGCTCGACGCGTACGTCGGTCGGGCGGTGGGCGCCCGCGTCCCGCTTTCATACCCGCTGGGCCTTCGGGAGCTCTACACCGATCACATGCCCGGCGAGCCAGCTTCCGACCTCTACCAGAGCCTGACGGACCTGGCGAACGAAGGGATGATCGCAACCCGCGATGGTGTGTTCCTCGGCCTGCACTATGCGCTGACCGCTACGCACGACGTCACCGTCGGTCACGTTCACCTTGGAGGACAGCGCAGTCTGATCACGGTCCCCGACGCAGCCGCCTCGCACGGCGCCCTCCCGGACGCTGCTAACCCCTTCGTCCACATCTTTTACCGCCAGGTCGAGCCACACGTGTTCTCCTGGGTGGACAACCCGATCCCTGCGGTCGACCTAGAGATCATGCGGCGGCAGCTCGACGGCCTGCGCCCCCTCTTCGAGCAGCTCGATCGGCCCGATCTACACGACGCGGTCATGGAGCGGTTCGACCAGGTCGCGCAGCACGCGGTCGGAACAGCACCACTGCTCCCCCGACCACCAGGCGAGCGGATCACACTTCCCGACTCGACGCCCGAGCGGCACTACCCTCTGGCCCCGCCGCCAGGTTCACAGGAACGGATCGACCATCAGCAGATCAGCGAGGCGCTGCTGACCGACGACGGTCGCATCACCGAAACTGGTCAGGCCAAGACCATCGCCATCCAGGCCATTGCCGAGCGGATGCGGTCTTCGACGCCCGAACTCGTTCTAGCAGCGTTCGGCCTGGTGGTCGGCACTGACATGGGACATCGGTTAGGCGACAGCCGCTACGTCCTCGTACCGCACAACGAGCAGTACCCCTCGATGGGAGCCGATGTCCTTCGCGTCGACGAGCTCGACCCGGCAAACCCTCGGCAAGCCCTCGACAAGGTTGTGCGCATGGACGATCCACGCGCCGAAACCCTCGTCCGCTGGATCGCGGTCAGCGAACTGATGAGTGCCTGGTCGTACGGCTCCAACAACAACGTGCGCGTGTTGGCCCTGCAGGAAGCCACCAAGGAGGAGTTCGGCCTCACGGCTGTGCTGGAGTGGCGAACGGACCCGAAGACACGCGACGCCGTAGCCCTCGAACTCGACTACAACCGTGACGCGCTGCGAGACTTCCTGCGCACCCAGTACGAGATGACCCAAGAAATCTTCGCCAACCGGGGCATCACCGAAGTTATCGCCTATCGGGCCCTGACCTGGCAGGAGGGAGCCCCGCAGCCAGACTGGGCCGGCCTGAACGTCGGCGACACCTTCGAGGCACGCCAACGGCCACTGGCAAGCTGGGCCGCAGACCGCCAGATCGTCGCCGATTGGCTGGAGAAGCGCGGCGGCCACGCCGTGATCCTGATCGACCGCAAGCCTGCCCAGGACATCCTGTCCATCCCCATGACCGGGATGGGCTACTTCGCGCAGAAGGAGCTGGTCACGCTACCGGGCGACAGCCTGGTCACACTGGACGGCGTTTTTACCGGCAAGGCGCCGGCCGTTGATGCAGAACAAACCGCAGCGAGCAGCATCACCCTCGGCGCCCCGTCCCTGGAGGATGCGGCGGAGACTCCAACGAACGACACGGCGGGAAGGCCGGATTCAGAAGCCATCCCCTCTCATTGGCGTCCCCTCACCATCACGGCACAACTCGACCCCACCGACCCGATCGATGGCCAGATCATGCGCATCCTCGACGGCGAAGAGGAGGTCCCACGTTGGTGGCCGCGGGACGACTCCGGATACGTCATCACCAAGCGCGACCTGGACTTTCTCGGCATCAACCCGGTCCAAGTCAAGTGGATGCTCACTGGCGAGGCGCCCATGGGCATGACCCCGGAGCTCTACCAGCAGTTCGGCACGCAGATGCTGGAGGCGCTCGAGCACGACGGCATTGATCCGTCGCAGCTCGACATCCGCCTCAAAGGCACCGGTGCCGGATTCTTCTCGGGAATCCACAAGACGATGCCACGCGAAGACGACCTGGCCAGCAATCCGACGGCGACACGACGACTTCGCGACTGGTTCGGTGAGAGCCGGGAGCGCCCCCTACGCCGCCCATACGACGCCATGTGGCGCCTCGGCCTGGAACCAATGCCCAGCGACTTCGACCTCGACATCAACAGCACCGCAATCGTCCGGGCCGCCCGCACATACTGGCGGGACCACCACTCCGATCGCTACCTGGGCGACTTCATGAATGGCCATGGGTATCTGGACAAGCGAACAGCGATGGGCACCCTCCCCACGCTGACCGACTGGACGCGCAGGTGGGAAAAGACTCTGGGAAGACCGCTGTCCCTGGGGATCTTCGAGTCCAGCGGGCCGTTCGACGCGACCACGCTCGGCCGCTCCCTCTCTTCCCACTTCCGCGACACCGACTGGATCATCCACAGCTCGAACGCTCCGATGGCTTGGCGCACCCCTACGTCCAGGATCCCTGATCTAACCGTTTCACGAGGCCACGTGCCTCGGTCGGACGTCATCCCTCAACCGCGGGTGGATCCTCAAGTCTCCTCATCCCAGCAAGCGGGAGCATCCGCATCCATTGCTGCAGCGGCTAAGGCCTTCCCAAGAAGCACCCGTCAGTCCCTGCCAAGACAGCCTGAGCGTCACGCCGAACAACCCGGACCAGCCAAGGCTGCGAGGCGGGAAGACGGCAAAGGCGCGGAGCCAACGCGATAGGGCCCGAGCTACGCGAGGCCGTACAACGGCTTGCTGTCAACGCCGGCTCAACCTCTCAGGCGGAGCCGACAGACCCGCCGCTGCGGTCGGGCAGACCGCCAGCGCGGCGGGATCGTCCAGGTCCACGGACAGGTCCGGCATCCCGGTGGCCGGGGCTCGGCCCAGCAAGCCGCCGTCCCAGCGCCCGCCATCTCAGCAGAGCCACAGCGCAGACCGCGGTCACGGCCGCTAGCCGGCGGCGTCAGGCGCCTCTTGGCCGGCTCGGAAGCGCGGCTGAGGATGTCTCAGCGACGCCCGAGCCGGCGCCGGATTCCGGCGGCCACGTCAGCGCGCAGGTCGCCGAGCCCGTAGACCTCGGCAGGAGGCTGCTCGACGGCGCGGGCGGCCTCGTGGGCGGCATCGTGCTTGGGGTTGCCGCAGCAGACGTGATCGGTGACGTAGGGCCTCGCCTTCTTACTGCAGACGCGGTGCGCGCAGACGACGTAGCCGGGCGCTGACTGGGCCTCAAGCCATTCGGCGGGGATGGGCATGGTGTAAATCCTCTCGCAGTGGCTGGTCAGCGACCAGCGGGCCCTGGAGCGCTGTTAACGAACGTGCGACCAGCCGCCAAAGTTGAGCTAACGGCTCGGGATCCCTGACGGGCCCGGAAGGCGTACGAAACCGGAATCGGTGTGCCTCCCGCTTTGGGCTCTGTTCACGGCCCGGTCCGGCCTGCGGCAGAGGGCCCGAACAGTGCACGAGTCCCGGCGAGCGCCACAGGTTGCCGGGATTCCGCGCATTCGTCAGTCGACGAGGTAGTGGGCTTCGATGTAGGCGACGGTGGAGTCGTACGGCTCCCCCACCGGCTTCAACATGTACCGGCGGAAGACCGCGGCGGTGGCGCGGCGGACCCCTCGGTTGCGAGCGTCTGCGTTGTCCCATGACCGGGCGAGGGTCCGGGTGACCACCTGGTCGATCTCCTCGGCCAGGTTCCTCTCCGTGACGGT
>NZ_JBICTL010000013.1:0-76375 GCF_043197575.1 Micromonospora sp. NPDC049051 | reverse complement strand
CAGTGTGGAGTTGCTGGTCAGGCATTGTTGGTTCGTGGTGGGGCGTGAGTTCGTCATCCGGGTCCTGTGACACCGGCACGGACGAATGCGGGAACAGTGCCCGTGACCTGCCGAATGTTGCTCCCGTAGCCCCCGTGGAGCAATTCCCCCGGACCGATTCGCCGGGTCGTCCATAGCACGTGACCCCTGTCGCGCCAAGCCTTCCCGCAACATGGGACGGTCGCAGGTCGAAATGCTTCCGACGCTTGCGCGGCCGGGTCGGGTATTGACAAAGGTCATCGGACCTGCGTGTGTGGCGGGGTATGAGCGATTCATGATTCCCCTGTGATGAACCTTCGCGTAGACGGTGAGCGCAGGCCTTGTTGAAACACATGCCCGTGCAGCAGGTTTAGATGACGTTCCGCATCACCGGGCAAGCTGCGAGAGGGGACTCCCATGTCTGTCAATGCGACCGAGATTCTCAATGCGTTCTTCTTCGACGGCGCCGACACTCCGGTGGAGGGCGACGTCCGGATCGACGTCGTGGACAGCTGGACCACCAGCGACCTGGCGGCGGTCCGGCCCACCACCATCAGCTGGAGCGAGGCCCGGACGGACACCGTCCGCTGACGGAACGCGGCGCGACCGACACGGCGCCGACGACCACGAGCTGATTCACGGGGGAAACGAAGTGACAGACACCGACCTGTGGGTGCGACGGTTCCACCCGGCGGACGCGGCGGCGACCAGGCTGCTCTGCCTGCCGCACGCGGGCGGCTCGGCCAGCTACTTCCTCCGGGTGGCCAGGACGCTCGCACCCGAGGTCGACGTGCTCGCCGTCCAGTACCCCGGTCGCCAGGACCGGCTGCGGGAGCCGGCCCTCACCTCGGCCCACGAGATCGCGGACCAGCTGGTGGCGGCGCTGCTTCCGCTGGTCGACCGGCCGATGGCCGTGTTCGGTCACAGCCTCGGCGCGACCATCGGGTTCGAGGTCGCGCTGCGGCTGCGGCGGGCGGGCGTCAGCCCCACCGCGCTGTTCGTCTCCGGCAGGCGGGCGCCGCACCTGCGCAAGGAGGAGCGGACCCACCTGCGCGACGACGCCGGCCTGATCGCCGACGTACGCGCGCTGGCGGGCACCGACACCGCCCTGCTGGAGGACGAGGACGTGCTGCGGATGGTCCTGCCGGCCATCCGCTCCGACTACACCGCCGCCGAGACCTACGAGTACCGGCCCGGGCCACGCCTGGACTGCCCGATCGTCGCGCACATCGGCGACAGCGATCCGCGGGTGACGCTCGACGAGGCCCGGGCGTGGCGGGAACACACCGACGCCGGGTTCGAGTTCGTCGTCCACCCGGGCGGTCACTTCTATCTCAACGACAACATGTCCGCGGTGCTGCGCAGCATCAGGGCGCACACCCGGTCGCTCAGCCCGGCCCCGCGTGGCGGCGCCACGGTCGCCCACGCCGAACGACCGAGTTGAGTCGCCGGTCGATCCGAGCCTCAGGAGTGTCCGGAGGTGACCACATGGCACTGATCGAGAGAGAACACCTGCTGTCCGACCTGGCCGAGACGTACGCGTCGGCGGCCGAGGGCCAGGGCGGGGTCGCGCTGGTCGACGGCGGCGTCGCCAGCGGGAAGACCCGGCTGGTGAGCGCGGTCGCCGAGGTGGCCGTCGGCGACGGCGCGCTCGTGCTGACCGCGGCCTGCTCGGTCGCGGAGAGCATGATCCCCCTGGGCGTGGTGGGGCAGTTGTTCCACAGCCTCCGGGCCCAGACCACCTCGACCGACCACCTGCCGCTGCTGCGGCGCGACACCGGGCCGGCGATGGACCCGGGGTCCACCACCCTGCGCCACGGCGACGCGCAACTGCTGGAGGACGTCTGTCAGGTCCTCCTCGACGTCGCCGCCGACCGGCCCCTGGTGGTGGTCGTCGACGACGTCCAGTTCGCGGACTCCCTGTCGTTGCAGGCGCTGCTGTACCTGCAACGGCGCATCCGCTTCGCGCGGGTGCTGCTCGTGCTGAGCGGCTGCGTCGGCGCGCGGCCCGAGGCGGCGGCGTTCCGGGCGGAGCTCACGCGACAGCCGCACTGCCGCCACCTGCGGCTGCTCCCGCTGTCGCCCGAGGGCGTCGGTCGCCTGCTCGCCGAGCGGATCCGGCCGGAGACCGCCCGGCGGCTCGCCGCGTCGGCGCACGCCGTCAGCGGCGGCAACCCGATGCTCGTACACGCGTTGCTCGACGACGCCCTGACCGGCGCCGACGGCGACGTCGCGCCGACCGTGGGCGAGTCGTTCGTGCAGACCGCGCTCGCCTGCCTGCACCGCAGCGACCCCCGGCTGCTCGACGTCGCCCGCGCGCTCGCGGTCGTCGGCCCGGCGGCGTCCGCCGGGCTCGTCGCCGGGCTGGTGGGCCTCTGCGCGGCGACCACCCGGCAGGTGCTCGGCGCGCTCGCGGAGGCGGGCCTCACCCAGGGCCACACCTACCACCATCCGGCCGTGCGTGCCGCGGTGCTCGACGACTGCCCGCCGCAGACGCAGGCGGCACTGCGGTCGCGGGCCGCGCGGCTGCTGCACGAGGACGGCGCGTCCGCCGCCGAGGTGACCGCGCACCTGGTGGGCGCCGGCGAGCCCGCCGGGCCCTGGGCCACGCCGGTGCTGGTCGCGGCGGCCGGGGAGGCCGTCGCCGGCGGAGCCGTACGGCACGCCGTCGACTGCCTGGAACTGGCGCTGCGATCCACCGCCGACGCGCGCGAGCGGGCGGCCGTCGAGGCGGCCCTCGTCCGGATGCACTGGCGCGGTGACCCCGAGGCGGTGCCGCGCCACCTGTCGTCGCTGGCGGAGGCGGGTCGTGCCGGTCTCCTCGACGAGGCCGACACGCTCCTGCTCGCCCGGTCGCTCGCGTGGCAGGGCCGGCACGACGAGGCGGCGCAGGCGCTCGCCCGGGTGGGTGACGTCACCGGGCACCCGGATCCGGACCTCGGCGCCGACCACCTCGCCACCCGGGGGTGGCTGCGGCACTGCCACCCGCACGGCGGCGACGGCCCCGGCGACCCCGAACGGGACGCGGCGGTCGACCGCGCCGAGGAGGTGCTGCAACGCGCCCGCCCCGGCGACTCCCTGCTGGTGTCGGTGTGGCACGCGCTGCGGGTGCTGATCCGCGCCGCCCAGCTCGACCGTGCCGCCGAGTGGTGCGAGAAGCTGGCCGAGGAGGCCGAGGCGCACGAGATCACGAGCTGGCGCGCAGTGCTCAGCGACGTGCGCGCCGCAGTGGCCCTGTGCCGCGGCGACCTCGCCGCCGCCGAGCGGCACGCGCGCGACGCGCTGGCCACGATGCCGCCCGCCGCCTGGGGTGTCGCCGTCGGTTCGCCGCTCGCGCACCTGGTGCTCGCCTGCACGATGACCGGGCAGCTCGCCGGGGCCCAGGCGGCCCTGCGGGAGCCGACACCGGCCGCGATGCGGCAGAGCCTGTTCTGGCCGCAGTACCTGCACGCCCGCGGCGTCTACTACGACGCCGTGGACCGGCGGCACGCCGCGGTGGCGGACTTCCAGGCCACCGGCCAGCTCGTCGTGGGCTGGGGCGCCGACGATCCCGGCACGCTGCCGTGGCGGGTGGACCTCGCCCGGCTGTACGTGCGGATGGGCCGGCCCGACCAGGCCCGCAAGCTGGTCACCGAACACCTCGCGCTGCCGGGCGGCGACGCACCCCGCGCGAAGGGCATGGGCCTGCGGGCGTTGGCGGCGGCGTACGCGCCCAAGCAGCGCCAGGTCATGCTGCGCGAGGCGATGGACCTGCTGCACGCCAGCGGGGACCGGCACGAGCTGGCGCACGTCTTCGCGGACCTGAGCCAGACCGGGCACGCCCTGGGCGAGTTCGGGCGCGCCAAGATGATGGGCGCGCACGCGCTCCAGCTCGCCGAGGGCTGCCACGCCGAACTGCTGCGGCGCCGGCTCAAGCCGTCCGACGACACCCTCGACGCCGGGGTGACCGGCGCGAAGGACGGGCTCGCCTCGCTGACCGACGCCGAGCGCCGCGTCGTGAACCTGGCCGCCCGCGGGCACACCAACCGGGAGATCGGCGACCGCCTCTTCATCACCGTCAGCACCGTCGAGCAGCACCTGACGCGGGCCTACCGGAAATTGAAGATCAGCACGCGTACGGAGCTGGTGCACATCGACCCGCCGAAGGGCGCGCGAGGCGCGCGACGCCGGCGCGCCCCGGTCGGCCCACCCTCCGGCGACAAGGAAACCACGATGCGATCGGACAGGACATGACCGTTGCCGAGGAAGAACAGGTCGGTACCCGGGAGCGCACGCTCGCCCGGCAGATACTCGAGCTGGTCTTCCGCTTCCGCCGACTCGAACACGCCGACGACCCGTGCGGGGGGCAGCCGTGCGACGACTGCTTCGCCGTCCACGAGGAGCGGGTGGGTCGCTACCTGCGCAGCGGCGAGCCGCTGCACTTCGTACTGCCGGCGTTCCCCGCGAAGTCCCGCAACCCGGAGAAGGTGGTCGGTGCGCTGCCCGACCTCGGTGAGCGGATCTCCGTGGAGTTCCTCCAGTCCTTCTGCGAGCAGGTCAGCCACTACCACCCGACAGGCGCGCGGATCCTCATCTGCTCCGACGGGCACGTCTTCTCCGACCTGCTCGGCATCCCCGACGAGGACGTGACCGCGTACCGCACGGAGCTGCAACGCATCATCGACCAGACCGGCGCCTCCTCGGTGTCGATGTACTCGCTCGACGACGCCTTCGGGGCGATGCCCTACGACGACATGCGCCGGCTGCTGCTCGACGGGTACGCCACGTCGCTGGAGGACATCCGCGCCGAGGTGCTGACCGACGTGGGCGCCCGGTCGCTGTTCAACGGCATGCACCGGTTCATGCTCGAGGACCAGGCCCCGCTGCACCCCGGCCTGAGCCGGACGAAGCTGCGGGAGCACTGCAAGGAGTTCGCCTACCAGATGATCCGGCGCAGCCGTGCCTGGGGAGACCTGGTCGGCACGAAGTTCCCGCACTCGCTGCGGCTGTCGATCCACCCGCAGCCCCGGCACGCCGAGAAGATCGGCCTGCACCTCATCCGCACCAGGGACAGCTGGCTCACGCCGTGGCACGGCGTCGTCCTCGACGACGGCGTCAACCTCACGCTGGTCAAGCGCAGCCAGGCCGAGAGCGACCGGGCCTCGCTGGTCTGGCGCAACGGCCGGCCGAGCCACTACGTCAACCCCCACTTCCGGCAGGAGGAGTTCGCGTCATGACCAGAGCAGACGAACTGCGGGTCGAGCGGACGTCGCTGGCGCCGTTCGGCACGCTCGTGACGGCACAGCAGGACGGCGCGGACCTGCGCGACATCGCGCCCGCGACGCTGGAGCGCTGGACCGTCGAGTCCAAGGTGGTCGTGCTGCGCGGCTTCCCGCTGCTCGACCGGGAGGACCTCGTCGCGTACTGCGAGGCCTGGGGCGAGGTGCTGACCTGGGACTTCGGCGCCATCCTGGACCTGGTCGTGCAGGAGGACCCGAAGAACTACCTGTTCAGCCGCACCGACGTGCCGTTCCACTGGGACGGCGCGTTCGCGCGGGCCGCGCCGCGGTACTTCCTGTTCCAGTGCGTCGAGGCGCCGGTGCCCGGCGGCGGTGGCGAGACGGTGTTCTCCGACAGCACCGAGGTGATCCGGCGCGCCTCGCCGGAGCTGGTGCGCGAGTGGGCGGCCACGGAGGTCAGCTACCGCACGGAGAAGCTGGGCTACTACGGCGGCGAGACCGTCTCGCCCCTGCTCACCACGCACTCGGAGACCGGCGAGACGATCATGCGGTACGGCGAGCCGCTCGACCCCGAGCGCTACCGCAACCCGGTGTGGGTGTCCGTCGGCGGCCGGTCGGCCGAGGAGGCCGAGCCGTTCCTCGCCGACCTGCGCGACCGGCTGCACCACCCGGACGTCTGCTACCACCACGAGTGGGTCGACGGCGACATCGTCGTGGTCGACAACCAGGCGCTGCTGCACGGTCGCAACGCCTTCCGCGGCAACTCCTCCCGGCACCTGCAGCGGATCCAGATCCTCTGACCACGGTCAGGGCCGCCCACGGGCGCCACCGAAGGTCCTCAACCCGAAGGAAGACACCATGACCGTCGAAGAGGCGCGCACAGGCGTGCCCACCCCGGCACCGGCCATCGCGCGGCGCCCGATCTACCACTCCATCCGCATCCGCCGGGTCGAGTTCCTGCCCGTGATGCTGGCCATCTACGCGATCCCGTCGCTGCTGTCGGTCGACGACATCGGCACCCTCGCGTCGGTCCACTTCGCGCTGGTGATCGTGATGGCGCTGTCCATCATGCACTTCATCGACATGACCAACGCGTACGCCGACCGTGACGTGGACGCCGTCTACAAGACGTGGCTGTCCCAGGCGGTGTACGGGCTGGGGCTGCGCAACGTCCGCTGGCAGATCGCGGCGACCGGCGCGGGCGTGCTCGCCCTCGCGACCTACTTCACCTTCCGCACCGGGCACTGGGACATCCTTCCCCTGGTCGCGTTCACCCTCTGGATCGGCGCCCAGTACTCCATCCCGCCGGTGCACCTCAAGAGTTCCGGCGTGGGGCAGATCCCGGGCCTCGCCGCCGTGCTGATCTGGCTGCCGATGCTCGTCGTCGTACGGTCCGTGCCCGGTGAGCTGTCGTGGCCGCTGCTGGCCGTGATCGTCGGATTCGGGCTGAACCAGGTCGGCATCGTCATGGTCAACACCGCCGAGGACTGGCCGGAGGACGCGGCGTTCGACATCCGCACGTGCGTACGCGCGCTGGGGCTGTCCCGCGCGATGGCCGTCGCGAGCGGGCTCATCGCGGTCGGCGGCACCACGGTGTGCGTGTCGGTGCTCGCCATCGGCGGGTTCACCTGGGGCGCCGTGCCGATGATCGCCGCCATCGCGTTCGCGCTGGTGCACGTGTCGGGCACCTGGCGCGGCGTGCGGGGCAAGCCCCTCGCGGACGCGCTGGCGTTCCTGCGGCCCCGGGCGAAGCTGGTGCCGCTGCAGGTGGCGAGCACCGGGTGGGGAACCGTGATCGCCGCCGCCTTCGCACAGGCGAGCTGAATCCCGGTGGGGAGGGACACCATGGCGCAGGTCGTGCTGCTCGACGAACAGGGACGTCCCGTCGGCGCCACCGAGGGCGCGACGGTGCACCACCTGCGTACGCCGTTGCACCTGGCGTTCTCCTGTTACGTCTTCACCAGCGACGCGAGGCTGCTGCTCACCATGCGCAGCGACCGGACGCGTACCTGGCCGGGTATCTGGACGAACTCGTGCTACGGGCACCCCGTGCCCGGGGAGCCGGTCCCGGCGGCGGTGACCCGCACCGTACGCGCCGAACTCGGTCTGGCGGCGCCCGCGCCGGAGCTGGTCCTGCCCGCCTTCCGGTACCGCGCGGTGATGGACAACGGGGTGGCGGAGAACGCCGTCTCCCCGGTGTTCCGGGTGGTCACCGACGAACGTCCCACCCCCGACCCGGCCGCCATCGGCGACTTCGAGTGGGTCGACTGGGCGGACTTCGTGTACGCGGTGGGCACGGGGGACATCTCGGTGTCGCCGTGGTGCCGGCTCCAGGTCGCCGAGCTCGTCATGCTCGGCGACGATCCGACGCGGTGGCCCACGGCCGACGAGTGTCTCCTGCCCGGCGGGGCGTTGACGGCCACCGGCTGAGCGGCGCGCGGCGGCCGTACCCACCGGCTGGGGTGGGCACGGCCGCCGCGCGCTCGTCGTCGCCCGGTCACGACCCGGCGCGGACCGTGGCCCGCACCGTGAACGTGCCGCCCTCCCGCCGGGTGAGCAGCGTGCCTCCCGCGTCCCGCAGCCGGTCGGCCAGCGCCGGCAGCCCGCTGGCGGCGATGTCGGGGCCGTCGTCGGCGCCGTCGTTGACGACCGTCAGGCGTGCGCCGGACGCCTCGCGGGCGATCTCGATCGTGCACCAGCGCGCCCTGTCGTGGCGCAGGACGTGGGCGCCCGCCTCCCGCAGCACGGCCACCAGCGGCTCGGTGAGCGCGGGCGGCAGGTCCCGCTTCGGCTGCGTCACCGAGCACCGTAGGCCGGAGTCGCGCAGTCCCCGGGCCACCGCGTGCGCCTGCTCACGCAGGCCGACGGCGCGGTAGCCGTGCACGGCCTCGCGCATCCGGGCCAGCGCGGACGCCGCGAGCGCCCGCATCTCGGCGGTCTCCTGTCTGGTCCGTTCCCCGTCGACCAGCGCCAGCCGCGACGCCAGCTCGGCCTTGAGGACGATCGCCGACAGCTCGTTGGCGAGCAGGGCGTACACGTCCCGGGCGCACCGCAGCCGCTCGTCGGCCGCCGCCAGGCGGGCCACGGCGTCGCGTCCCTCCCGGGCCTGCGCCTGGAACGTCCACAACCACAGGTGCAGCACGTTCCACACCGCCACGCACAGCCCGAGCACGACGGTGACGGTCACCGCGTCGCGCACGGGGCCGCCGAGCCACCAGGCCGTCGCGGCGGTCACCAGCACCGTCCCGGCCATCAGGGTCACCGCGTACCGCGGCGGCAGGAGCAGCGGCGCCGCCCCGGCGAGCGCCGCCCCCACGAACGCCCAGCCCCGCCCCGGGGTGGCGCCGAACGGCCCGACGAGCGGGGCCGACAGCACGACAGCCACGGCGCAGCCGGCGAGCAGCCGCCGGCCGTTCGCCGCCGCCGACCACGGCGGGACCGACCGGTACAGCGCGCCGGCCAGCGCCACGACCAGGAGCAGCGTCCCGAGCGAGGCGAGCACGATCCCGCGCGGGTCGGGCTCCTGACGCAGCTCCAGGGCGGCGAGCAGGACGCACGCCGCGATCCCGCTCGCGGCGGCCGCCAGGACGTACCACCGGGCCTGGCGCATGCCGGGGGTCGACACGGCGTGCGCCGGCCGGGTCCCGGTGACCATCAGCGCCACGGCTTCCGGCGGACGTGACGCGTGCCGGGCGCGGCTGGCACGCGCGGCCCGGCCGGCGGGGCCCCGCCTGTCGTCTGCCGTACGTCGGTCGACACGAAACGCAGTATATCGATCACGCTCTGTTCGTGCCCAGGTGGCGGCCGGCCGCGACCGGGCCGCGGGTCGACGCCGACGCCGTCGGTCGCCGGAACCGCCCTGCGACTCCGTGCCGGACGCAACCCCGAACCCGTTCCCGTCACGCGACGTGTCCGGATGCCACCCGTCGCGGCGTCACGGTCGGCACCGGGAGAACCGCGCCGGTGAACCGTGCCCGATGCGCGCCAGGAGCGCCGAGGCGGTTTCGGAAATTGTGCGTTCCATCGCCTCGAAATCGTTTCCGCCATCGCTCGGTAATTTGCGCGGCAGCGCTGCGTCGATCGGTGTTGTGCGTGATTGCGGTCGATGGTTCGACTCGGCTAATTTGCAGTCACGAAATGCCTCTCCTCTCTGGAGGCTGCTGTGTCCTCATCCGTCGGAATTCTGGGCACCGGATCCTGGGTGCCCACGCGAGCATTGCCGAACGAGGAAATCGCGCGTCGCGTACCGGGAGCGAGTCCGGAATGGATCGTGCGTCGGACCGCCATTCGTTCGCGCCGTTTCGCCGCGGCGGAGGAGGCCACGTCGGACCTCGCCGTACGGGCCGCGACGCGCGCGCTGCGGGACGCGGGCCTCGGCGTCGACCGCGTCGACTACCTGATCGTCTCGACGTCGACGCCGGATCACCCGCAACCGCCGACGGCCTGCCTGGTGCAGGACCGCCTCGGCGCGTACGGGGCCGCGTGTCTCGACGTCAACGCGGTCTGTGCGGGCTTCGTGCACGCCCTGGTGCTGGCGCAGTCGCTGGTGGCGGACCGACCGGGCACCCACGCCCTCGTGGTCGGCGCCGACGTGTACTCGCGCATCCTGGACTTCGACGACCGGCGTACCGCCGTGCTGTTCGGTGACGGCGCCGGTGCGGCCGTCGTGGGGGCGGTGCCGGCGGGACGCGGCGTCGTCGAGTACGAGCTGGCCAGCAGGGGCGACGCCGGGGACCTGATCCGGGTGGCGGCGGGCGGCAGCCGGCTGCCGGCGTCGGCGGGCACCGTGGCGGACGGCGGTCACTTCTTCCGCATGCACGGCCGTGGCGTCAGCGAGCTGGTCCTGCAGGAGCTCCCGCCGTTCGTGGACAAACTGCTGGCCAGGGCGGGTTTCAGCGCGGCGGACGTCGCGCACGTCGTGCCGCACCAGCCCAACGGCCTGCTCCTCGACGAGCTGGTACGCGCGTGCGGCCTGAGCGCCGCACAGACGCACCGCACCGTGGAGGAGTACGCGAACGTCGGCAGCGCCTCGGTGCCGCTCACCCTCGACCACGCCCACCGGGCCGGCCTGCTCCGCGACGGCGACCTCGTCCTCCTGCTGGGGTTCGGCGGGGGGATGTCGTTCGGGGCGTGCCTGCTGCGCTGGGGCGGGGCGCCCGGCCCGCCACGGGAACGGGGGACGGTCCCCCACGCCGGATCCGATCGCGGGAGGGCCACGTCGCGTCCCCTGCCCGCTTCCACGCCAACCCTGTCGACACAGGACGGTCATCAATGAAAACCCTGACGAAACTCGGCGCGTTCGCGCTCGCCCTGGTGCTGGTGCTCGGGAGCGCCTACACCGTCGGCCGCGTGGTCGGGCCCCCACCAACCGCCGTACCCGCACCCGCGGCGGCCGCGAAGCCGGCCGCCGCGGCCGCGGAGGAGTCCTCGTACGGCCTGGCGCTCTCCCACGAGAGCATGAGCCTGAAGGTGCTCACGGACAACGTCCGGGCGGGCACGAAGCAGACCTTCGCCTTCCAGATCCTGCAACACGACGGTACGCCGCTGGTGAAGTACAAGCCGCAGCACGAGAAGCTGATGCATCTCATCGTGGCGCGGCGTGACCTGACGAACTTCCAGCACGTGCACCCCAACCTCGGCTCCGACGGCGTGTGGCGGGTGCCGCTGACCTTCGCGGCGGCCGGCGAGTACCGGGTCTTCGCCGACTACATGCCGCTGTGGGGCATCCACGGCGAGACGCTCGGGGCGGACGTCTCCGTGTCGGGCGACTACCGGCCGGAGGCGCTCCCCGCGCCTGCCAGCACCGCGACGGTCGACGGGTACACGGTGACCCTCGCGGGCGAACTCGCGCCGGGCAAGGACGGCAAGCTGACGCTCAGCGTCGCGCGCGACGGCAAGCCGGTCACCGACCTGGAGCCGTACCTGGGCGCCTTCGGGCACCTCGTCGCGCTCCGCGACGGCGACATGGCGTACCTGCACGTGCACCCCGAGGGCACGCCGGGCGACGGGCAGACCGCCCCCGGCCCGGACATCCAGTTCCACGCCACCGCGCCCACCTTCGGCGACTACCGGCTGTTCCTGGACTTCCAGCACCAGGGCGTCGTGCGTACGGCGGCCTTCACCCTGCGCGTGGACGGCCCCAACCCGCCCCCGCACGGCCTGAGCGAGGAGGCGTTCGCGGCGGCCAAGGCCCGCAACGAGGAGGCCGTGCGCAACGGCGGAGCCGCTGTCCCCGCCGACACGTCGGGCGGCAGCACGGGGGAGGGCACGCAGCATGGCCACGGCTGAGAACCACCTGGAACTGCTGATCGGCGGCATGACCTGCGCGGCCTGCGCGGCGCGCATCGAGAAGCAGCTCAACGCGATCGACGGGGTGGAGGCGACCGTCAACTACGCCACCGAGAAGGCGAAGGTGCTGGTCACGCCGGGGGTCTCGCGGGAGCGGGTGATCGCCGCCGTCGAGGAGATCGGGTTCACGGCCCGGCCGGTGCAGCCGCCCACGGCGGTGGCGGCGGACGCCCCGGACCCGGCGGCCCTGGAGGAGGCCGAGCACGACCGCGAACTGCGGATGGCCCGCCACCGCCTCTGGGTCGTCGCGGTGCTGGCGGTGCCGGTCATCGCGATGTCGATGTTCTCCCAGCTCCAGTTCGAGTACTGGCAGTGGGCCTGCCTGACGCTGAGCGCGCCGGTCGTCGTGTGGGGGGCGTGGCCGTTCCACCGGGCCGCCTTCGCCAACCTCCGGCACGCCGCCGCCTCGATGGACACGCTGGTTTCGGTGGGCACGCTCGCCGCCTTCGCGTGGTCGCTGTACACGCTGTTCCTCGGCACCGCCGGCGAGCCCGGCATGCGGCACCCGTTCCGGATCACGCTGGAGCGGACGCCGGGCGAGGGCAACATGTACCTGGAGGTCGCCGCGGGCGTGACCCTCTTCATCCTCTGCGGCCGGTACTTCGAGGCCCGCGCGAAGCGCCGCTCCGGCGCCGCGCTGCGCGCGCTGCTGTCGCTGGGCGCCAAGGACGTGACGGTGCTGCGCGACGGCGCCGAGACGACCGTGCCGATCTCGGCCCTCGCGGTCGGGGACCGGTTCCTGGTGCGGCCGGGGGAGAAGGTGGCGACCGACGGCGTCGTGGAGGAGGGTTCCTCCGCCGTCGACGCGAGCATGCTGACCGGCGAGTCCGTGCCCGTCGAGGTCGGGCCCGGCGACGAGGTCGTGGGGGCCACGGTGAACGCCGGCGGGCGGCTCGTCGTACGCGCCACGCGGGTGGGCGGCGAGACGCAGCTCGCGCAGATGGCCAAGCTCGTCGAGGAGGCGCAGACCGGCAAGGCCGACGTCCAGCGGCTCGCCGACCAGGTGTCGGCCGTGTTCGTGCCCGGGGTGATCGCGCTGTCGCTCGCCACGCTGGGCTACTGGCTCGGCTCCGGCCAGCCGGCGGCGGCCGCGTTCACGGCGGCCGTGGCCGTGTTGATCATCGCCTGCCCGTGCGCGCTGGGACTGGCGACGCCCACCGCGCTGCTGGTCGGCACCGGCCGGGGCGCGCAGCTCGGCATCCTCATCAAGGGGCCGCAGGTGTTGGAGTCCACGCGGACCGTCGACACCGTGGTGCTCGACAAGACCGGCACGGTGACCACCGGCGAGATGTCCGTCGTGGAGGTCGTGCCCGTCGACGGCGAGAGCGACGTCCAGCTGCTGCGGCTCGCCGGTGCCCTGGAGGCCGCGTCCGAGCACCCCATCGCCCGGGCGGTCGTCGCGGGCGCGCGGGAACGGTGCGGGGAACTGCCCGCCGTCGCGGACTTCTCCAGCGAGACCGGCGTCGGCGTGCGCGGCACGGTCGACGGGCACGAGGTCATCGTCGGGCGGGCGTCGCTGCTGGGCGCGTGGGCGCAGGTGCTCCCCCCGGAGCTGACCAGCGCCAGGGCGACGGCCGACGCGGCGGGCCGTACGTCGGTGATGGTCGGGTGGGACGGCGCCGTGCGCGGGATGCTGGTCGTCTCCGACCGGGTCAAGCCCAGCAGCAGGGCGGCGGTGGCGCAGTTCACGCGGCTGGGGCTGCACCCGATCCTGCTGACCGGCGACAACGCGGCCGTCGCGGCGGCGATCGCGGCGGAGGTGGGGATCGACGACGTGGTCGCCGAGGTGCTCCCCGCCGGCAAGGTCGATCTGGTCAAGCGGCTCCAGGCCGACGGCAAGGTCGTCGCGATGGTCGGTGACGGCGTCAACGACGCCGCCGCGCTCGCGCAGGCCGACCTGGGCATCGCGATGGGCACCGGCAGCGACGTGGCGATCGAGTCGGGCGACCTGACCGTGGTCCGCGGTGACCTGCGGGTCGTCGCGGACGCGATCCGGCTGTCGCGCCGCACCCTCGCCACGATCAAGGGCAACCTGTTCTGGGCCTTCGCGTACAACGTCGCGGCCATCCCGCTCGCGGCGAGCGGACTGCTCAATCCGATGCTGGCGGGTCTGATCATGGCCGGCAGCTCGGTGTTCGTGGTGTCGAACAGCCTTCGGTTGCGGCGGTTCAAGGCGTTGGCGGGCAACGAGCTCCCGGACCGGGCCGACCCGGTCGAGGCGGCGCGCCCGCCGATGGTCACCGCCTCCTGACGCGTCCACGTGTCGCGCGGGCACGCCCGAAACGGAAGAGATCGGAGCCGCACCATGGCCGAGCCGAGCCGGCTCGCGGAGGATCCTCAGCTCCTGCTGCTGCACGCGGCCGGCCTCGGCCGGGCGAGCTGGGACGCAGTCGTCGAGCGCATCCCGGGATTCGCCCGGACCGTCGCGATCGACCTGCCCGGCCACGGCAGCGTGCCGGGGGTCGCGTACGACCGTGACGTCGTGCCGAGGCTCGCCGAGTACGTCGCGGAGCGGATCGGCGCGCTGGGACTGCGCCGGCCGCACGTCGTCGGGCACTCGCTCGGCGGGGTCGTCGCGCTCGAACTGGCGCGTCGGGTGCCCGTCGCGGCGGTGACGGCCCTGTGCAGCATCGGGTTCCGGGCGGTCTGCCACGCGTCGATCTGCGTCGTGCGGACCCACGCGGTCCTGCGGATGACCGCCGCCGTGGGGCCGAGGACGCGCAGGCGGCTGCTCACCCGGGGGGTCGTCCGCAGGCTCGTCATGGGTGGCGTGTCGGCCCGACCCGTGGCCCTGCGGGCCGACGTGGCCGCCGCCGACGTGACGTCGATGATCACCAGTGACCTGTCCGCCCTGAGCCGGCACGCGGGGCTCTACTCGTTCCGCGCCGACGCCACCGACACGACGCCGGTGAACCTCGTGTGGGCCGGCCAGGACCGCGTCGTCCCGTTGCGCGACGCGCTGCGGGCCCGACGGGTGCTTCCCCGGGCGCAGCACTTCGTCATCCCCGGCAGCGGTCACTTCGTCGTACGCGACGACCCGCACGGCGCCGCTGCCGTCATCCACGCCTGCCACATCCAGGTGCTGCGGGAAAGGCAGGCCGAGAATCGCAGAGGAGCCCGCGGAAATGTGAACCCACAGCGCGGTAATTGAGCTGGCAATTCGGCCCCGCACATCCGTCGGGGCGGGAACTGTTGACCGACCGGACGCGACTACTGAGGTACTCGGATGCCGGGACCACCGCTCAGAGGAGTGCGAATGAAAATCACCCCGCAGGCTGGCAAGAAGTTCGGCGTGATCGTGGAGGGTTTCGACGCGGAAACCGCCTCGGCGCAGGACATCGTCGAACTGAAGAAGGCCATCTACTCGAACAAGATCGTCGTACTGAAGAACCAGGACCTGTCGCCGCGGCAGTTCCTGGCGCTCGGCGAGCGGCTGGGCCGGGTCGCGGAGTACTACGAGCCGGTCTACCACCACCCCGAGGTGAAGGAGGTGTTCGTCTCCTCCAACGTCAAGGAGGAGGACGGCCGCCAGATCGGGGTGCCGAAGACCGGCAAGTTCTGGCACTCGGACTACCAGTTCATGCCGCGCCCGTTCGACATCACGATGATCTACCCGCAGGTCGTGCCGTCGAAGAACCGGGGCACGTACTTCATCAACCTGGCGACGGCCTACGAGCAGCTCTCCGAGGAGCTGAAGCTCGCCGCCAAGGAGACGACGGCGACGCACAGCGTGCTGCGGTACTTCAAGATCCGGCCCACCGACGTCTACCGGCCGATCTCGGAGATCATCGACGAGGTCAACGCGAAGACCCCGCCGGTGACGAGCCCGCTCGCGTTCCCGCACCCGCACACGGACGAGACCCTGCTGTACCTCAGCGAGGGCTTCACCCTGTCGTTGCAGGACGCGGACGGCAACGACCGGCCGGAACTGCTGGCCGAGCTGCTCACGGCCACCGGCCAGCTCGACCGCACCTACCAGCACGAGAACATCCACCTCCAGACGTTCGAGAAGGGCGACATGCTCCTCTGGGACAACCAGAGCCTGGTCCACCGGGCGCTGCACACCGCGACCCCGGAGCCGGCGGTGTCCTACCGCGTCACCGTCTACGACGACGTGGACGCGGCGGCCTAGTCCCGCACGGACGTCGATCTGCGGTGGGATCCGGCGGCACCGACCGTCGGATCCCACCGGTGTCCACATCGCACGAGGTCGAGAGGCATGACGTGGCAGATCAGTTGACGGCGGCGACGATCCGGGCGGACGTCGCCGAGTTGCTCCACCGGCGCCCGGACGAGAGCTTCGACACGGAGGACCTGTTCGACTCCGGCCTGGACTCGGTGCGGCTGATGACGCTCCTGGAGCGGTGGCGGGACGCCGGCGCCGAGGTCAGCTTCGTCGAGCTGGCGGAGCGGCCGACGGTGCAGCAGTGGGTGAAACTGCTGGTGGGCCGGGATGAGTGAGCCACTGCCGCTGGGCGCCGCCCAGGAGGGCATCTGGACCGGCCAGCAGTTCGACCCCGACAGCCCCGCGTTCAACACCGCCGAGTACGTGGAGATCCGCGGCCCGGTCGACCTGCGGTTGCTGGAGGCGGCGGTGCGCGGGGCGGTCGGCGAGGCCGAGGCGCT
The DNA here is from genome assembly GCF_043197575.1 of Micromonospora sp. NPDC049051. NCBI lineage: Bacteria > Bacillati > Actinomycetota > Actinomycetes > Micromonosporales > Micromonosporaceae > Micromonospora > Micromonospora sp. NPDC049051. Next base: position 60,164 of record NZ_JBICTL010000013.1, on the reverse strand, counting down.
CAACGTCGTGTTCGAGGAGGACGCCGACGGGCGGGCGTGGCAACGCCCCCGCGACGACGGCTCGTGGCCGGTCGACCTGGTCGACACGAGCGCCGAGGCCGACCCGCTCGCCGCCGCGACGGCGTGGATGCGCGCGGACCTCGACAACCCCGTCGACCTGCGTAAGGACCCGCTGTTCCGGCAGGCGTTCCTCCGGCTCGGCCCGGAGCACGTCCTGTGGTACCAGCGCGTGCACCACATCGCCCTGGACGGCTACGGGCTGTCCCTCGTGGCCCGTCGGGTGGCGGAGCTCTACACCGCGTCCGTCGAGGGGCGGGAGCCGCCGTCCCGCACGTTCGGGTCGCTGGCCGCCGTCGTCGACGAGGACCGCGCCTACGCCGACTCGGAGAGGTACGCCGCCGCGCGCGAGCACTGGACGTCGCGGGCGCGGGGCAGGGCGGCGCCGGTGGTGCTCGCCCGCCGCGGCGGGAAGCTGGCGCGGACGGTGCGCCGCGCCACCGCGGACCTCGACACCGCCGGCATCGACGCGTTGAAGGCGGTCGCCACGGCCACCGCGACCACGTGGAGCGAGACGCTCACGGCGGCCTTCGCGGCGTACCTGCACCGGATGACCGGCGCCGACGAGTTGACGCTCGCGCTGCCCGTCATGGCCCGGCTCGGCTCGGTGTCGCTGCGGGTGCCGTGCATGGTGACCAACGTCGTGCCGCTCTGGGTGCGCGTCGCGCCCACCGCCACGCTGGCGGACCTCGCCGGCCAGGTCGCCGCGGAGCTGCGGGCCGGGCGTCCACACCTGCGTTACCGCTACGAGCAACTGCGCCGCGACCTGCGGATGGTGGCCAGCGAGCGCAAACTGTTCGGGCCGTCGGTCAACATCATGCCGTTCGACTACGGCCTGCGCTTCGCCGGGCAGCGGGGCGTCGTGCACAACGTCAGCGCCGGGCTCGTCGAGGACCTGGTGGTCCACGTGTACGACCGGGGCGACGGCAGCGGCCTGCGGATCGTCCTCGACGCCAACCCCAACTGCTACGACGACGGGGAACTCACCGGTCACCTCACCCGGTTCCTGGCCTTCCTGCGTCGCGTGACCGCCGCCCCCGACGCGCCGGTGGCCGGGGTCGACACGCTGCTCGACGGCGAGCGCCGACTGCTGCTGGAGGAGTGGAACGACACGGCCCGGCCGCTGCCGGCGGTGACCGTACCGGCGCTGTTCGCCGCCCAGGCCGCCGCGACCGGAGACCGTACGGCGCTGGTGGCCGGCGACGCCACGCTCACCTTCGCCGAACTCGACCGCCGTGCCGACCGCCTCGCCCATCTGCTCGTCGCCCGGGGGGCCGGTCCCGACCGGCACGTGGCGCTCCTGCTGCCGCGTACCTCCGAGGCGATCGTGGCGCTGCTCGCCGTGCTCAAGGCCGGCGCCGCGTACGTGCCCGTCGACCCGGACCTGCCCGCCCGCCGGGTCGCGGCGATGCTCGCCGACAGCGCACCCGTCGTGCTGCTCACCACCGCGGCACTCTCGGCCGGTCAGCCGACGGACGTCCCGGTGCTGCTGGTGGACGCCCCCGCGACGGCCGCCGAGCTGGCCGGGCTGCCCGACGGGCCCGTGGCGGACACCGGCCTGACGCCGGAGCACGCCGCCTGCCTCATCTACACGTCCGGCTCGACGGGCGTGCCGAAGGGCGTCGTGGTCGAGCACCGCGGGCTGGTCAACCTCTTCCACCACCACCGCGACACGATGATCCGGCCGGCGGCCGACGGGCGGGTGTGCCGGGCCGCCCTGTCCGCGTCGCTGTCGTTCGACACCTCGTGGGAGGGCCTGCTGTGGCTGCTCGACGGCCACGAGCTGCACTACGTCGACGACGACCGGCGCCGCGACCCCGCCGCGATGCTCGACTACGTCGCCCGGCACCGGATCGACTTCATGGACATCACCCCCACGTACGCCGAGGAACTGGTGGCCAACGGGTTCCTCGACGCCGGCCGGTACCGGCCCGCCGTGCTCGCCCTCGGTGGTGAGGCCACCGGCCCCGCCCTCTGGACGGCGCTGCGCGGCACCGGCATGACCGTCTACAACCTGTACGGCCCCACCGAGTGCACGGTGGACACCCTCTGGTGCCGGCTCGCCGAGAGCGCCGAGCCGATCGTGGGCCGGCCGCTGACCAACACCAGGGCGTACGTGCTGGACCCGGCGCGCCGGCTCGTGCCGCCCGGCACGGTGGGGGAGCTGTACTTCGCCGGGGCACCGGTCGCCCGCGGCTACCACGAGCGCCCGGAGCAGACCGCGCAGCGGTTCGTCGAGGACCCGTTCGGGCCGCCGGGCAGCAGGATGTACCGCACCGGCGACCTCGCCCGCTGGCGGCCCGACGGCACCCTGGAGTTCCTCGGCCGCGCCGACGACCAGGTCAAGATCCGGGGCTTCCGCATCGAGCCGGGCGAGATCGAGGCGGTCCTGCTCGCCCATCCCGCGGTCGCCCAGGCGGCGGTGGTGCCCCGCGAGGACGCGCCCGGCCAGCTCCGGCTCGTCGGCTACGTCGTGCCGGCCGGCGACGCCGCGCCGGAGCCCGCCGCGCTGCGGCAGTTCGTGGCGCAGCGGCTGCCCGACTACATGGTGCCGCCCGCGTTCGTCGCGCTGGACGCCATCCCGCGTACCACGAACGGCAAGCTCGACCGCGCGGCGCTGCCCGCGCCGGAGGTGAGCGCGACGGTCGGCGGGCGCGCGCCCCGCGACCACCGCGAGACGGTGCTGTGCGGATTCTTCGCCGACCTGCTCGGCCTGCCGGAGGTCGGCATCGACGACGACTTCTTCTCGCTCGGCGGGCACTCCCTGCTCGTCGCCCGGCTCATGGGCCGGGTGCGCGCGGAGTTCGGCGTGGAGATCAGCATCCGGACGGTGTTCGAGGCGCCGACCGTCGCGAAGCTCGCGCCGGCGCTCACCACGGACACCGGCGGCGGCGCGACGGAGGTGCTGCTCCCCCTACGTACGCGGGGCAGCGGGCCGCCGCTGTTCTGCGTCGCGCCGGCCACGGGGCTGGCGTGGTCGTACGCCGCGCTGCTGGCGGGCCTGCCCGACCGCCCGGTGTACGGGCTCCAGTCAACCGCTGTGGGGCCGTGCGCGAGCGTCGCCGAGCTGGCCGCCGACCACCTGCGCCGCATCCGCGAGATCCAGCCCGTCGGGCCGTACCACCTGCTCGGCGCGTCGTTCGGCGGGCTGGTGGCGCACGAGATGGCCACGCGCCTCACGGAGTCGGGCGAGTCGGTGGCGCTGCTGGCGCTGCTCGACTCGTACCCGGTGCCGGACGCCTGGCGGGACCTGCCGCCGCCCGGCGAGCACGACGCGGCCGCCGCCGTGCTCGGCCAGGCCGCGCTGGGCGGTCTCGACGAGGGGCAGCGCCGCCTCGCGTACGGCGCGTTCGCGCGCAACTCGCGGCTGGCCGCCGGCTGGACGCCCCGCCGCCTCGCCGGTGACGTGCTGGTCGTCGAGGCGACGGCCGGCAAGACCCCGGACTGGCCCGGCCCGCACAGCTGGCAGCCGTACGTCGACGGGCGGATCGACGTGCACCGGCTGGACTGCACCCACGACGGCATGCTCGCCGCCGGTCCCCTGGCGCGGGTCGGCGCCGTACTCCCACCTGTCGGCGATCTCCGGAGGGCAGCATGAGCGAACGGCGTGAGTGGCTCGGACTCGGCGCGGTCCTCGCCGCGACGTTCATGACCCAGGTGGACGGGTTCGTCGTCAACGTGGCGAGCCCGTCCATCCAGCACGACCTCGGAGCGGGTTTCGACCAGATCCAGTTCGTCGGCGCGGCGTACGTGATCGCGTTCGGGGCCCTGATGGTGACCGGCGCGCGGCTCGGCGACCGGATGGGGCACCGCACGGTGTTCCTCTGGGGCGTGGCCGGCTTCACGGTGACCTCGCTGCTGTGCGGCGTGGCGCCGGACGCCGACCTGCTCATCGTGGCCCGCTTCCTCCAGGGCGCCGCGGCGGCGTTCATGGCGCCCCAGGTGCTCGCGATCATCCGGGCCACGATGCGGGACCCGGACCGGCTGGCGCGGGCCATCAGCGTCTACGGCGTGGTGATCGGCCTTGGCGTGATCAGCGGCATCGCGGGCGGCGGGCTCATCGTCGAGGCCAACATCCTCGGCCTCGGCTGGCGGCCGGCGCTGCTCGTGAATGTGCCCGTCGGGATCGTGATCCTGGCGCTCGGCGGGATCCTGCCCCACACCGTGCCGAAGGCGCCGCACCGCCTCGACCTCGCGGGCGCGGCGCTCACCATCGTGGCGGCACCCGCCCTGCTCGTACCCCTGGTCTTCGGGCCGGGCGGCTCGGCGTGGCTGTGGCTCGGGGTGCCGCTCGCGGTCGCCCTGGGCGTCGTGCTCGTCAACCAGCAGCGGCGCCTGCACCGCGAGGGCGGCGAACCGCTTTTTCCGCCCCGGGTCGTCACGGCCCCGGGGATGCGGCTGTCCCTGCTGACCGTGCTGGCGCTGTTCGCCACGAACTCGGGGCTCTTCCTCGTGTTCACCTACTACCTGCAGACGGGGCTGCGCCTCACGCCCCTCACGGCGGCGCTGATGTTCGTGCCGCTCGGGATCGGCTTCTCGCTGGGCTCGGCGGCGAACCGGCGGGTGGGTCGCCTCGTGGCGACGCCGACCCCGGTCTGGGGCTGCGGCCTGCTCGCCGCCGTCCTGCTGGCGAGCGCGGGCGTCGTCCAGGCGCCGGAGTCCGCGCAGGCGCCCATGCTCGTCGCGGTGGTCACGTTGGCCGGCTTCGGGCAGGGCCTGGTCGTCTCGCCTCTGGTGGCCGGGATCCTCGGCCGGGTCAGGCCGACCGAGGCCGGCGCGGCGTCCGGCATGGCGACCACGGTGACGCAGTTCGGCCTCGCGCTCGGGGTCGCGGTCGCGGGGGTCTGGTACCGCACCGTGCTCGGCGCGACGCCCGGCGACCCCGGGGTGCCCTTCGCCGACCACGCGAACGCCTTCGCGGCCACCGCGCTCCTGCTCGCGGCCTCCGCGACCTGCGCCGGCCTGGTCAGTGCCCGTCTGCACCATCTGCCCGCGCCGACGGCCGCGGCAGCGGAACCGGAAGGGGCGGCGGCGCCCACGCCCGTCGCCACGTCGACCATTCGGAGGACCGGATGAAACTCAAGCGATTCCCCCTGGCGGCGGCGGTCGCCGCCCTGCTGTTCAGCACGGCCTGCACGGCGGCCAGGAGCGAGGCCGAGCTGTCGGGCGGGCCGCCGGCGGCGGGCTACCCGGTGACGATCAGCAACTGCGGCAAGAAGTACACCTACGAGCGGCCGCCGAGCCGCGTGGTGGTGATGAACGGCGGCTCGGTCGCGGAGGTCTCCGCGCTGCTGGAACTCGGCGTCGCCGACCGCATCGTCGCCAACGCGCAGTCCTACGGCGCCTCGGAGGTCGACGGCCGGGTCGACGCGATCAAGCAGTTGCCGACGGGGAACATCAAGCTCAACGACATGTCGGACATCCCGCGCGAGGCCATGATCGGTCTCACGCCCGACTTCGTGATCTCCACCTACGACGGGGGCTTCCGGGCCGAGGCGGGCTTCGCCACCCGCGACGACCTCGCGGCGGTCGGGGCCAACACGTACGCGCCGCAGAACTCGTGCGGCGAGGTCGGCACGGTCTCCGGCACGCCGACCGTCGAGGACAGCTACGCGCTGCTGCGCGACCTCGGGGCCATCTTCGGGGTGTCCGATCGGGCCGAGAAGATCATCGCCGACTCGAAGGCGCGCATCGCCGAGGTCGGGGCGAAGACCGCGAGCCTGCCGAAGCAGAAGGTCATGCTGATCATCCCCGGCATGGCGATGGGCGGCGAGTTCAGCTCGGTCGGCGGCAACGGGATCTGGAACGACATCATGGCCAGGTCCGGTGCGGTGAACGCCTTCGCGGGCGCCACCGAACAGATGTTCGCCAACCTCTCCCGCGAGCAGGTCGCCAAGGCCGACGTGGACGTCCTGCTCGTCGTGAACTACATGTCGAAGGATCCGGACGCGGACGCGAAGAAGCTGCTCGCCCAGTTCCCGCAGTGGGACGCGGCGAAGAACAACCGCTACGTCGTGCTGTCCGACTCGATCTACCTCGGCCCCAGCAACCACCTCGCGGTCGCCAAGATCGCGCAGGCCGCGCACCCCGAGGCGTTCTGAGCGCCATGACCACCTTGACGCGTTCTCCGAACGGCCGGGTGACGGCCCTGCCCAAACGCCACGCCGTCCGGCCGGCCCCACTGCACGCCGCACCGTTGCCACTGTGCCTGCTCGTGCTCGGCGTACTGCTGGTCGCGCTGATCCTCGTCGCGGCGGCCGTCGGATCGGTCCAGGTCTCCGTCGGCGACACCGGCCGGATCGTCTGGGCGCACCTGACCGGGGCGACCCCCGCGGTGGACCCGGCGCACGACCAGATCGTCTGGACCTTCCGGATCCCGCGCGTGCTGCTGGCGGCGCTGTGCGGGGCCGGCCTCGCGGTCGCGGGCGTCGTGTTGCAGGCCCTCGTGGCCAACCCGCTCGCGGACCCCTTCATCCTCGGGGTGTCGGCGGGCGGCTCGGTCGGTGCCGTCACCGTGATGGCGCTCGGCGCGGGCACGCTCGGCGGGCTCGGCGTCTCGGGGGCGGCGTTCCTCGGCGCGATGCTCGCGGTGGCGTTGGTGTTCGCCCTCGGCCAGCAGCGCGGCCGGATCAACCCGGTCCGGCTCGTGCTCGCGGGCGTCGCGATCAGCTACGTCTTCACGTCGATCACCAGCCTGTTGCAGCTGCAGACGACGCCGAACAACATGCGCCAGATCATGTTCTGGCTGCTCGGCAGCGTGGCGGGCGCCCGCTGGGAGCAACTGCAGGTCGCGGGCGTGGTCGTCCTGGCCGTGACCGCGCTGCTGACCCTGTACGCCCGGCAGTTCAACGCGCTCGTGACCGGCGACGAGTCGGCGACCGCCCTCGGGATCGACGTCAAGCGGCTGCGGGTCGTGGCGATCATCCTGACGTCGTTGCTCGCGGGCGCGCTCATCGCCGTGGCCGGTGGCATCGGCTTCGTCGGGTTGATGGTGCCGCACCTGGTGCGGCTCGCGTTCGGCGTGGACCACCGCCGGGTGCTGCCCCTCGCGGCGCTCGTCGGCGCGGTCTACCTCGTGGTCGTCGACCTGCTGTGCCGGACGGTCGACCCGCCGAACGAACTGCCGCTCAACATCCTGACCGCCCTCTTCGGCGCACCGTTCTTCATCTGGCTGATGCGCCGGGATAGGAGCCTGTCCCACTCATGAAGCTTCAGGTGCAGCAGGTGTGCGTCTCCATCGGCAGTACGCCGATCCTGCGCGACGTCAGCCTGGACGTCGCGCCCGGCGAGGTCGTCGGACTGATCGGCCCCAACGGCAGCGGCAAGTCCACGCTCCTGCGGACCATCTACCGGTCGGTGCGACCGTGCGGCGGGCAGGTGCTGCTCGGCGACGAGGACGTCTGGTCGCTGTCGGCGCGGGCGGCGGCGCGGCGGACCGCCGCCGTGTTGCAGAACAGCCCCACACCCCCGGGACTGACCGTGCGGGAGGTCGCGGCGCTGGGGCGTACGCCGCACAAGGGGGTGTTCGACCGCGAGACGGCCACCGACCACGACATCGTCGTCGACGCGCTGACGCGTACCGGGATGCTGGAGCACGCGGACCGCATCTACGGCTCGTTGTCCGGCGGCGAGAAGCAGCGGGTGCTGCTCGCCAGGGCGCTCGCCCAGCAGCCGAAGCTCCTGGTGCTCGACGAGCCGACCAACCACCTGGACATCCGGGCCCGCTTCGAGCTGCTGGAACTGGTGCACACGCTGGGCGTCACCACGCTGGCGGTGCTGCACGACCTGGACCTCGCGGTGCGTAGCTGCGACCGCCTCGTCGTGCTGGACCGTGGGCAGGTGGTCACGGTGGGGCCCGTGCTGGACGCGCTCACGCCCCAGGTGCTCTCCCGGGTCTTCGGGGTCACCGCCGAGACGGAACGCCACGACGACGGCATCGTCCGCGTCACCTACGGCGCACGACCTCTGGCCCGGGTGGGCTGAGCCGTGGTGGGGCGGACGTGTCCGCCGCCCGGGCGGCGCGCACCCCGGGCGGCCGGCGTCGCCCGGGGTGCGCGCCGTCGACCCTCCCGCCACCGCACCCGTACGCAGCCGCGCAGCGGGTCCGCGGGCGTGCTGGGCGACCCGTTCCAACGAATTCTGGTCGTCGGCCATGAGGCCTGCTGGACCACCACTGGAAGCCATTCATCCCCGCATTTCGTACGGTTAACGTGAATCCATGTCGGAGTCACTGGGAGAGAACGCGGTCACGGCCCTGGCCCTGGCCGTCGGGCGGGGGGACCGCGCCGCGGCGGACCCGTTCATCCGTAGCACGCAGCGTGACGTCTGGCGCTTCCTGGTCTATCTCGTGGGGCACGCCGACGCCGAGGACCTGACACAGGAGACGTTCGTCCGCGCGCTGGGCAGCGCGCACCTGTTCACCGGGCGCCACCACGCGCGGGCCTGGCTGCTGGCCATCGCGCGGCACGTGGCCGCCGACCACTTCCGTGCCGCCGCGAGCCGGCCCCGGATCGTCTCCGGCCCGGACTGGCAGGCCACCGCGGAGCGCTCCGGCGCGCTGCACTCGCCCGGCCCGGACGACGCCGTCGCCCTCAGCCTCGCGCTGCGTACGCTGCCCGCCGGCCGCCGCCTCGCGTTCGTCCTCACGCAGGTGATCGGATTCGGGTACGCGGAGGCGGCCGAGTTCTGCGGCTGCCCCGTCGGCACGATCCGCTCCCGGGTCGCGCGGGCCCGCCGTGACCTGGTGTCGGCGCTGGCGACGGCGTCCGGCGCTCCCTCGGGAGGCGGCGGCCGGGCGCGCCGATCCCCGCGCCAAATGTCCCTACTAGAGGTTATGACGTGACGGCGGCAAATGTTCCCTAGCATCGAGTAGGACCCTTTCGCGCCGCGGCGACTGCGCGTTAGCGGCTTGACGCCCGTGATTTTTATGTGGAAAGGTCGTCCTCAGGGGGAAGGTGTTCGTAGGGACACGCACAATTCGTGGGCGGGAATCTGTTCAAAAGCGTTTGCGGTGCGTAATGACTCGTGGGCTGCGGCGCCCCGTCGGCGTCGGTTCGGCCGTAGCGGGTTTCGCGCGCGCCGACGAGGAGCATTCCCACCGCCGGGTCGACCAGTGGGGAGAGTTCCGTGGCTGTTGGACCGACGCCCGTCACCGGGCATCGCGGTCGGCGGGGGACCGGCCGGAGCGGGTGCGGGGCGGGTTTGCCGCTGGGCGTAGGCCGGCTGCGCTAGAGCGCACGAGAGCGCTGCTGCCGTGAACCTCTCCGTCACACCAGGGCGCTCGTCATCGCGAGACGAAGTCGCGCCGCTGCCGCCACCGCGTCTCGCGATGGGCGTCGTCACCGCCGTCTTCGCGAGCATCAGCCTCATCGGCTTTCTCCACGTCATGCTCCTGCCGGTCGGGCCGATCGCCATCGCGCTGTCGTTCACGTGCATCGCCATCCTGATGACGATGCAGTTGCTGTGGTACGGCCGGGACAACGGACGACTGCGTACGCCGCTGGGCTACGGCGTCCTCGTCACCCAGGCGGCGCTGGTCTACCTGCCGATCCTCGCCTTCGGCCAGGCATGGGTCGGCATGCCGGGCTTCCTGGCCGGCAGCGTCCTGCTCGTCCTGCGCCCGATCACGGCGTGGGTGGCCTTCAGCGTCGTCGTCGCCTCCATGGCCGTCGCGCAGTGGATCTTCACCCAGGCGCCGATCGACATGCTCTACACCGCGATCTCCACCGTCACGACGGGCCTCGTGGTCTACGGGCTGTCCCGGTTGACCGCCCTCGTCGTCGAGGTGCAGGAGAGCCGGGCGGAGATCGCCCGCATGGCGGTGCTGCGGGAGCGGCTGCGGTTCGCCCGCGACCTGCACGACCTGCTCGGCTACAGCCTGTCCGCGATCTCGCTCAAGATCGAACTCGTGCACCGGCTCATGGAGAAGTCGCCGCAGGAGGCGAGCGACCAACTGCTGGAGATCCTGGAGATATCGCGGGTCGCCCTCTCCGACGCGCGCACCGTGGCCAGCGGCTACCGCGAACTGTCGCTGGAGGAGGAGTGCCGCTCCGCCGTGTCCGTGCTCTCCGCCGCCGACATCCAGGTGCGGCTGGACAGCGACCACCTCGACCTGCCGGTGCAGGTGAGCACCGTGCTCGCCACGGTGCTGCGGGAGGGGGTGACCAACATCCTGCGGCACAGCAAGGCCAAGCGCTGCGACATCACCATCCGCCAGACGCAGGACGACGCCTGGATCGAGATCGTCAACGACGACCTGGCCGTCGGGGCGCCCAGGGACCCGGGCAGCGGTCGCAACGGGCTGCGCAACCTGTCCGTACGCGCCCAGGAGATCGGCGGCTCGCTCTCGGTCGAGCAGCAGCCGGACCTGTTCCGCCTCTGTGCCAAGGTGCCCCTGCGGCTGGAGCGCCACGGGGCGTCCCGGTCACAGCCAGCCGGCCTCCCGGGCGACCCGGATGGCGTCGACGCGGTTCCGGGCGGACAGCTTGTTGACGATCGTGGTCAGGTAGTTGCGGACGGTACCGACTGAGAGGAACATCCGCGCTGCGATGTCGACCGCCTGGAGTCCCTCCGCCGTGAGGCGGAGCACCTCGGTCTCGCGTGCCGTGAGCGGGCACTCCGCGCTGTCCCAGGCGGCCATCGCGAGCTGACTGTCGACGACCCGGCGCCCGGCGGCGACGCTGCGGATGGCGTCGACCAGCTGCTCGGTCGGGGCGTCCTTCAGCAGGAAGCCGGTCGCCTTCGCCGACAGCGCCCGGCGGAGGGTGCCGGGCCGGCCGAGCGCGGTCAGGACGAGGGTGCGGATCTCCGGCAGGTGGGCCTGGATGTCCGCGATCGCGGAGAGCCCGTCCTTGCCCGGCAGGTCGATGTCGATGACGGCGACGTCGGGCCGGAACCGCTGCGCCATGGGCAGGATCTCCGTGCCCGAGGCGACCGCGGCGACGACCTCGATGTCCGGCTCCAGGTTGAGCAACGCGACCAGCGCATCCCGGACCATGTGCATGTCCTCGGCCAACAACACCTTGATCAACTTGGCATCCCCTGTCGGGCCGGCGCAATTAACCCCGTTCTATCACGCGCCCGCACGCATCATGAATGCCCTTTTCGCGCCCGCACGCGCAGTGCGGCGGTGCCATTTTCCGAAGGTGCCCGGTCTATTTACATTCCGTGTACGCCCAGGTACTCCTCGTTACAGGAAATGTCGTTTTCGGGTAGTCCGATGGCGAATTCGCCGACGCCGACCTCGGCCGGCCAGTCGAGTCCGAACGCCGAGGCGGAAACCCGCGCGTCACCCATGGTGAGGGCGCAGGTGGCGAGCCCGAGCATCGTGGCGACGAGAGAGAGCGTCTGCTGGAGCATGCCGACGTGCTTCAGGGTGGTGGCGTAGGAGATGCTGTCGTACACCCAGGACAGTCGGCCCGTCCGAGCCGTCATGGTGATCAGCACCGGCGGAGGTCGTCGGCCGCCGACGGAGACCCGCGCGTTGTCGAGCAGCTCGTCGACGTCGGCCGGGCTGGCGTTGACGAGGGTCAGCGCGTGCTCGACCGGGCTGTAGTGGTAGATCCCGCGCCCGAGGTCGGCGCAGCGGTCCACCGTCAGGTACAGCTCCAACTCGTACAGCGAACCCGCACTGGGGTACGGCCGTCGCGTCACCGTGTACCGCACGTTGTCCGGGGCCGTGGCCACCGTCTGCATCCGGACCCGCGCGGCGTGGAACAGCAGCTCCCCGAGTTCCCGGGTCGACGGTGCCGCCTCCGCGAAGGCGCGGGTCGACCGGCGCCGGTCGACAGCCTCGGTGAGGGTCATCCCGTGCGGGACGGTGACGGGTGGCCGGTACATCGGGATCCGTGGCCCGGCGGGCGCCGGCTTGGCGGCGACCGGTGGTGGCAGGGCCGCCACGTGGCGGAACGTGGCGCCGGCGGGGTCGTCGTGCGTGCCGAGCCTGCTGCGCGAGTGGAACAACAGGTCGTACGGCGACCACATCCGCAGTGTGGGGTCGGTGTCCTCGTGGAACCGCGACGTGTCATCCGCACCGGCGACGACCATGCCGGCAGCGACCAGGTAGGCGACGATGTCGGCCACCTCCGGCAGCGCCAGGCCGGCCCTCCGGCTCACCTCCACGATGGTCGTCGCGCGGGGGAGCGCGCCGAGAACCAGCGCGGCCTGCGGCCGGTGCAGCACCACCCGGTGGTGCGACAGCGGGGACTCGAGCACCAGCTCGCCGTCCCGCTGGTGCGCGAACGCGAACCGGGACAGCTTGACGACCTGGTCCTCGGCGACCTCCGGCAGCTCGAGCATCCCCAGCGGGGACACCGGCTGGACGGAGAGCAGCGGCACCGGCGAGTCCCGCGAGCCGAGCGAGCGGACGATCCGGCCGGGCAGCCGGTCGAAGACCGTCCGGAGTGCGCGCCCGTCCAACCCGGCGACGTTGCCGAGCGCGACCGGCCCGTAGGTCATGCGGTGCAGGACCTCCTCGACCGAGGGCGCGGGCCGGCCCACCGGAACGTCACCCCAGCGGGTGAGGATCGTCAGACTGCCGTCCTCAGCCGTCTCGATGGTCACGTCGTCCCGGAAGGACCACAGCGACAGGCTCGGTCCGGGGCGGGACGTGTCGGCGTCGGATGGCAACCTGGCTCCTCGACGGGCGCGGCGGGTGACGCCGGATACGCCCTCTCTACACGAAAAGTGGTATCGGATTGAGGTTCTCGTACTCCGTGGGGCGGTCGAGCCGGCCCAGCCGCACCGGGACGTCGAACAACCGGCCCGGCGCGAACCGGGCCCAGAAGCCGCGCATCCCCGGCACGATGGCCTTCACCACGGGGAGCCCGACGTCCGGGCGGGTCTGGTCGAGCACGAGCACGTCGAGCCCGAGCGCCTCCAGCCGGTGCTGCACCGAGCGGACGTCGTCGAGCAGGTCGTCCGCCGGGGTGTGGCGGTAGTCGACCAGCCTGCGTGCCGGCACCGTCGGGTCGGGACGCAGGTAGGCGTCGCCGGCCCAGGTGGCGGTACGCCACCACCGTACGGCGTCGGGATCGGACCAGCCATACCCGCCGTCGTCGTCGCCACCGACCTCCGCCACGGTCGGCATCAACTGGTTCATCTCCGTCAACGCCCGGACCAGCGCCGCCCGTGGATCCGGGTGGGCGCCGAAGCCGAACATGATGTCCTCGCACCGTTTGTCGGTGCGCCGCGACAGCGCCGCCATCGTGGGGATGCCGACGTCGGACGTCACGTCCAGGACCCAGACCTCGCGGTGCAGGCCCGCGTAGACCTCCCGCAGCTCGTCGATCCAGCGGTCGCGGAAGCTGTCGAGATCCACCGCGGGGGCCTGCGTGCGGTTGTACCACCACAGGGCCACCGCGTCGCGCTCCACCAGCTCCAGCAGGCCCTGCAACAGCGCGTCCTCCAGGCTGCTGCCCGCGGCGTTGCCGTTCGAGTCCGCGCACAGCGTCAGGCCGCCGTGCTGCTCCGGCACGTTGAAGTAGAGCATCGAGGTGGGCAGCAGGCGGTGCCGCTGCCCGGTGAGCGACCACACCGGGGTCCAGCTCGTCACGGCCCGCTCGTCGAACGGCGCGCACACGTACTGGAACGGCGAGCAGGTGGCGTTCCAGCGGGCCCGGTCGGCGTACTGCCGTTCGTCGAAGAGCAGGCAGTCGTCGGGGTGGATGGCGGTGTCCGCCAGCTCGGTGTAGCTGCCGGTGACCCGGGCCTCGTCGCCGTGGAAGTAGGCGCTGTGCCGCTCGACGGCCTCGCACAGCGCGCTCACCTCGGCGTGCAGGGGGCTCACGCCCTTGCCGCCGTTCTCGGCACGCAGCGCGAAGCGCATCTGCTCCGCGTTGCGGCGCGTGGTCAGCGCGAGGTTCGGGCCGGAGCGGTACGAGTTGAAGAAGGCCGGACCCCGCCCGTCGCGGGCGATCTCCTTGACCACGCCGCTGACCGGGCTCACCAGGTGCCCGTAGTCGTGCAGCACCCGCTCGGGCGGCAGAGCGCGGTGGCTGCCGCCCGAGCGGGACGCCTTCGGCCGGCTGCGCAGCGGCACGGGCCGGAACGCCCGGTCCCGTTCGATGCCGGGGTCGCCGCACTCCGGGCACTGCGGCCGTACGCGTACCTCGTGGTGCACGCCGCGCAGGCTGACGCTGTCCAACGTCCACACCGCGCGCTGCCCCTCGTGCCGGAGCCCGGCCGTCCACTTGACGGCCTCCAGCGCCACCAGGTGCAGGGCGGCGGCGCCGAGCGGGGGCAGCGTCACCGGCGGAGTGCCGATCCGGGTGTCGGAGCCGACGACGGCGCGCAGCCGCGTCTCGGCCTGGCGGTGGCCGCGCAGCCGATGCGCCAGGCAGTGCCAGCATCCCGTCGCGGCGGAGGGGTCGAACACCGGACCCACCCACACCTGTGCGCCGCCCGGCTTCGCGAGCAGCCAGGGCCGGCGTGCCGCGCGATGCGCGGCGTCGACGGCGGCCAGCCCCTCGTCGAGGTAGTCCGTACAGAGCACAATCGATAAGTCGGCGGACGAACGCGAAAAGTTCCCGGAAATCGGCGTCACCGTCAACCCGGCCGCCCGCAGCGCGTCCCGCGCCGCCCCGGCATCGGCCGGAGTGCCACCGAGGGAGACGAGGTCGACCCGGGCGCCGGCGGTGGCCCGTACGGCGGCGGTGGGCTCCAGCCCCGCCGACTCCCAGTACGCGAGCGCGGGCTCGTCGGCCGCCGCCTCCGGCGGGGGCCGCAGCGTGACCAGACCGGCGTCGACGAGCCGCCGGACGACCGCGCCGATCTCGGCGGACGACATCCCGGCAGGGCTGTCCCGGACGAGTTCCGCGAGGCCCCGGGTGCCGTCGAGCAACGGGGCCAGGGCCTCGACGTGCGCCCCGCTGACCGAGGTGGCGTCGCGTTCGGACAGCAGGTAGACCGCGTCGCCGGGCACCACGTGGGCCCGCAGGTGCCGCTTGAACCCGACGCGCAGTTGGGCATCCCCACCCGACATGGCTGCTCCCTGCTCGACCAGTGCCGCTCCAGTGACATTCCAGCGTGCCTCCAGCCAGCCTCCCGCCAGCGCACGCCCTGGGCAAGTGCCGCCGTCACATGCTGCCCCCTCGTTTGGTCACGCCCGCCCATGACGCGGTCACTATCGGCTCGACCCCGGCTTGGAATAGCGTGGAAGCCTGTCCTGACTCCCCCTGGTCGGAATCGTCGCTCTCGTCACGGAACCAGTACGCCGACACCACTCGTCGGCGGGTGGAATGTGCGGTGGATCCGACTGATAGCGAGGTCGGCGAAATGATTACCAAGTTTGCGGAACTGGGATCGATGTCGCACGAGGAGAAACTGACACTCCTCGCCGCGTTGCTGGAGTCGGCCGCCGACCCCGTGACCGAAGTCCGACGCCCCGAGCCACCGCCCGCCGTGCCGTCGGCGCGACCGGCGGGGAACCCGCTCGCCGGAGTGCGCTTCGAGTTGCTCGGCCCGCTCGTCATCCGGCACGACGGGGTCGACATCGCGCCGAGCGCACCGAAGCTGCGGCTGGTGCTGTCCGCGTTGCTGTTCAACGCGAACCAGCCGGTGGGCGCGTCGGTGCTCGTACGGGAGCTGTGGAGTTCGGGGGCACCCCGTACCGCCCACGCCACCCTCCAGACGTACATGTTCAAGGTGCGCAAGCTCTTCCGCGACGTGGCCGGGGGGTCCGTCGAGGACATCGCGCGCGACGTGCTGCTCACCTGCTCCGGCGGCTACACGCTGCGGGTGGACCCGAAACAGCTCGACATCGTCGAGTTCGACGACCTGGTCACGGCGGGCACGGCGGCGATGCACGCGGGCGACTACGAGCAGGCGGACGCGCACCTGCGCCGGGCGCTGGCGCTGTGGCGCGGCAACGTCGTGCACCAGGGCCAGTGGGGCCCGCAGCTGCGCGCCCAGGCCGCCCGGCTGGAGGAGCGGCGGTTCTACGCGTACACCACCCGGATCGACGCCGACCTGTGCCTGGGCCGGCACCGGGAGGCGACCTCCGAACTCGCGTCGCTGGTGGTGGAGCACCCGCTGCACGAGTCGGCGCACACGATGCTGATGCTCGCGCTGCACCGGTCCGGCCGTACGCCGGCCGCGCTGGAGGTCTACCTGCGGTTCCGCCGACGGATGCGGGGCGAACTCGGCATCGAGCCCTCGGACCGGATCCAGGCGCTGCACCTGGCCTTGCTGTCGACCGATCCGCTTCTCGCCGACCTGTCGCTCACCTCCGACATGCTGCTGGACCGGCTCGTCGGTCGGGCCCGTCAGGGGCGTCGACTGAGTTCTTCCGCTGTTACCGGGTGATGGACAGGCCGCGATTACCTTCAATTTCGCACTCGTGCGCAAAGGAGGAATAGCAATGACCACATCGCCGGTGAGAAACGGCACGTCGATCGGGCGTGCGACATTTGCCAACGACCCGGGACTGCTTTCGGACGTGCTGCGCCCGTACGCGAGGCCGAAGACCCAGTACCTGAAGTCGGCGACGGTCACCGTCGCGAACGGGCTGGCGAGCGCGGAGGGCGAGTTCGCCATCCCGTACCCGTGCTACATCGACGACACCGGGCACCTCAACTCGGTCGAGGTGAACATCTGCTTCAACCAGCTCATGTACTACCTGATCGCCAAGTGCGTCCAGGACCGGGCGGTTCCCGCGCTGGGCGCGTGGACGATGGACGACTACTGGGCCAAGCAGCTGCCGGACATGCTCATCGCGAACTTCACCAGCAAGTTCCGCCGGCCGATCGACTCGTCGTCGTTCCGCGGCGAGGTGGCCTTCGCCGAGTTCAGTGAGCGCAACCGCAGCAAGCCGGTGCAGATCATCGACATGCCCTGGCGCTTCTGGGACCACCAGGGCGGTGTGGCCGAGGGCGAGGTGCGGATGGCACTGATCAACCCGCCCGGTATGCGCTTCCAGGCCGACGCGGCGTGAGCCGCCCCCACCCGTACGTCCCCTGAGGAGGAGCCGGTGACTGTTCAGTTGCGCACCCTCGTCGACGTGGTGCGCAGGCACGCAGTCCAGCAGCCGGACGTCGTGGCCATGGTCTGCGAGGGCCGGCGCGTCGACTACGCCGCCCTGCACCGCGTCAGCAACCAGGCCGCGCGTGCCCTCCAGGCGGCGGGCCTGCGCCCCGGCGACCGCATCGCCTACCTGGGCAAGGAGTCCGAGCACTTCTACGAGCTGCTCTTCGGGGCCGCCAAGACCGGCGTGGTGCTGGTGCCGATCAACTGGCGGCTGGCCGCCGGCGAGGTCGAGCACATCCTGCGCGACTCCGGCGCCGCCCTGCTGTTCGTCGACTCCGACTCCGCCACCACGGCCGAGAAGCTGGCGGCGGAACTGCCGGCGCTGACGCGGGTGGTCGCGCTCGACGAGCCGGGTGCCGCCGGGGCGGGCTTCACCGCCTGGACGTCGGCGCAGCCGGACGCGAACGTGCTGGCCAGGGTCACCGCCGACACGCCGCTGGTGCAGATGTACACCAGCGGCACGACGGGGCTGCCCAAGGGCGTCGTCCTCGCGCACCGCAGCTTCTTCGCGGTACGCCAGGCGCTCGCCTCGGCCGAGCTCGACTGGATCGACTGGCGCGCGGGCGACGTCAGCCTCGTGGGCATGGCCGGTTTCCACATCGGCGGCCTCTGGTGGGCCACGCAGGGCTTCGTCTCGGGCGTGACGAACGTCGTGATGCGCGAGTTCACCACGGCGGGCGCGGTCGAGCTGATCAGGACGCTGCGCGTCACCACCGCCTGCCTGGTGCCCGCGATGCTGCGGCTGCTGCTGGCGGAGCCCGGTGTCTCGCGGGACGACTTCACCTCGCTGCGCAAGGTGGTCTACGGTGGCGCGCCCATCTCGGCGGCGCTGCTCGCCCGCTGTGTCGAGGGCTTCGGCTGCGAGTTCGCCCAGATCTACGGGCTGACCGAGACCGGCAACACGGCCATCTGCCTGCCCCCGGGCGACCACACGCCGGACAGCGGCAGGATGCAGGCGGCCGGGCGCCCGTACCCGGGCTTCCAGGTCAAGATCGCCGACGAACAGGGCAACCCGCTGCCGCCCGGCGAGGTCGGCGAGGTCTGGCTGCGTACCCCGGCGGCGATGGTGGAGTACTGGAACCTGCCGGAGGCCACGGCGAAGACGCTGGTCGACGGCTGGGTCGTCACCGGTGACGCCGGCGTGCTCGACGAGGACGGCTACCTGTTCATCCGGGACCGGATCAAGGACATGATCATCGTGGCGGGGGAGAACGTCTACCCCGCGGAGGTCGAGCACGTCATCGGCCGCCACCCGCTGGTCGCCGAGTCGGCCGTCGTGGGCGTGCCGGACGAGCGCTGGGGCGAGGCCGTGCACGCGTTCGTGGTGCCGGTGGAGGGCCAGCAGCTCACCGAACGCGACCTGGCCCTGCACCTGCGCGGCAAGCTCGCCGCGTTCAAGCAGCCCCTGCACTACGAGTTCATCGACCGGGTGCCCCGTAACCCGAGCGGCAAGATCCTGCGCCGCGAGCTGCGCGAGCGATTCTGGCAGGGCCACGAGCGCAGGGTGAGCTGATCGCGATGACCGGGGCGACCAGCGAGCGCGAGCCCTCCGCCCCGCTGTACCGGCCGCCACGGCGGCGCGCCCGTCCCGTCCGACCGCCCGCCGCCGGCCCCGTCCGGCGGCGCGGCGCGGACGGCAGCACCCCGCTCTAGCACCCGATTCCCCCACCCGGTCAGCTCTTGGAGTGACGTCGATGCCCGACAACGAGGAAAAGCTGCTCGACTACCTCAGGCGGACGACAGCGGAGCTGCGCGAGACGCGGCGGAAGCTGCGTGACGCGGAGGAGGCCGCACACGAGCCCATCGCGATCGTCGGCATGGCGTGCCGGTATCCGGGCGGCGTGCGTACGCCGGAGGAGCTGTGGGACCTGGTCGCCGCCGGGCGTGACGGGATCGGCGACTTCCCCACGGACCGGGGCTGGAACGTGGGGGAGCTGTACGACCCGACCCCGGGCGTACCCGGTCGGTCGTACACCCGGGAGGGTGGCTTCCTGTTGGACGCCGCGGACTTCGACGCCGAGTTCTTCGGGATCAGCCCGCGCGAGGCGCTGACGACGGACCCGCAGCAGCGGCTGCTGCTGGAGACCTCGTGGGAGGCGTTGGAGAACGCGGGCATCGACCCGACGGTCCTGCGCGGCAGCGACACGGGCGTCTTCGCCGGGATGATGTACCACGACTACGTGGGCAGCAGCGCCACGGGCTCGATCGCCTCGGGTCGGGTGGCGTACACCCTCGGGCTGGAGGGGCCGGCGGTCACCGTCGACACGGCGTGCTCGTCGTCGTTGGTCGCACTGCACCTGGCCGTGCAGGCGCTGCGCAACGGCGAGTGCACGCTGGCGCTGGCCGGCGGCGTGACGGTGATGGCGACGCCGGAGACGTTCATCGAGTTCTCCCGGCAGCGGGGACTGTCGCCGGACGGGCGGTGCAAGTCCTTCGCCGCCGCCGCCGACGGGACCGGCTGGTCCGAGGGTGTCGGTGTGCTCGTGGTGGAGCGCCTGTCGGACGCCCGCCGCAACGGTCACCGGGTGCTGGCGGTGGTCCGCGGCACGGCCGTGAACTCCGACGGCGCGTCCAACGGGTTGACCGCCCCGAACGGGCCGGCGCAGCAGCGGGTGATCCGGGCCGCGCTGGCCAACGCCCGGCTGTCGGCGAGCCAGGTCGACGTGGTCGAGGCGCACGGCACCGGTACCACGCTGGGCGACCCCATCGAGGCGCAGGCGATCCTGGCCACGTACGGGCGGGACCGGGACCAGCCGCTGTGGCTGGGCTCGATCAAGTCGAACATCGGCCACACCCAGGCCGCGGCCGGCGTCGCGGGCCTGATCAAGATGGTGGGCGCGTTGCGGCACGGGCTGCTGCCGCGCACCCTGCACGTCGACGAGCCGTCCGGAAAGGTCGACTGGTCGGCGGGCGCGGTGTCGCTGCTGACCGAGCCGGTCGCGTGGCCGGCAGGCGAACGGCCGCGCCGCGCCGCCGTGTCGTCGTTCGGCATCAGCGGCACCAACGCGCACGTCGTGCTGGAGGAACCCGAGCCGGCCGAGCCCGTCGAGCCCGTCGAGCCCGTCGAGCCCGCCCGACCTCCGGTGATTCCGTGGGTCCTCTCCGGACGCACCCCGGAGGCGGTACGGGCCCAGGCCGCGCGCCTGGCCAGGGCGGTGGCGGGTCGCGGCCCCGGCGACGCCGGGTTCGCCCTGGCCGTCGGGTTGACGCTGGCCGTCGGGCGTACCGCGTTCGAGCATCGCGCCGCGGTGGTGGGCCGCGACACCGGGGAGCTGGTACGCGCGCTGGAGGCCGGGGTGCGGCCAACCCGGGCGGGCAGCGGCGGGCGCCTGGCGTTCCTCTACACCGGGCAGGGCGCCCAACGGCTGGGTATGGGTGCCGAACTCGCGGCCGCGTATCCGGTGTTCGCCGCCGCCTACGACGAAGCCTGCGCCGCTCTGGACGTGCACCTCGACAAGCCGCTACGGCAGGTCATCGACACCGACGAGCTACACCAGACCGGCTACACCCAACCCGCCCTGTTCGCCTTCGAAGTCGCCCTGCACCGACTCCTCGAATCGTGGAACATCCGCCCCGACCTCGTCGCCGGACACTCCATCGGCGAACTCACCGCCGCCCACCTCGCCGGCATCCTCACCCTCACCGACGCCGCCACCCTCGTCACCACCCGCGCCCACCTCATGCAAACCCTCCCCACCAGCGGCGCCATGATCGCCATCCACGCCACCGAAGACCAAGTCCGTCCTTACCTCAACGACCACGTCCACATCGCCGCCATCAACACCAGCAGCGACCTCGTCATCTCCGGCGACGAAACCCCCACCCTCGCCGCCGCCGAGAAACTCGCCGCCGCCGGCCACCGCACCAAACGCCTCACCGTCTCCCACGCCTTCCACTCCCACCTGATGGACCCGATGCTCGACACCTACCGGGCCGTCGCCGAATCCATCACCCACCACCAGCCCCGCACCCCCGTCATCTCCACCCTCGACGGACAACCACTACAACCCACCCCCGACCACTGGGTCGACCAGGTCCGCCACGCCGTCCGCTTCCACGACGCCGTCACCACCCTCACCACCAACCACCACGTCACCACCCTGCTCGAAATCGGCCCCGACACCGTCCTCACCACCGCCGCCACCGGCGACACCACCACCGCCATCGCCACCACCCACCGCAACAAACCAGAAACCCACACCCTCACCACCGCCGTCGCCGCCCTGCACACCAACGGCATCCCCGTCGACTGGCCCACCTTCTTCACCGGCGCCCAGAGCACCGATCTGCCGACGTACCCCTTCGAACGCCAGCGGTACTGGGCGGAGAACACGACCGCGACGGGGGCGGCGAGTCGACTCGGCCTCGCCGACACCGAGCACCCCCTGCTCGGGGCGGCCGTCGCGCTGCCCGACCTCGACGGCGTCGTCTACACCGGCCGGCTGTCGACCGGCACCCACCCGTGGCTCGCCGACCACGTCGTCGGAGGGGCCGTGCTCGTCCCCGGCGCGGCGCTCGTCGAACTCGCGATCCACGCCGCGGACGCGGTCGGCTGCCCGGTGGTGGAGGAGCTGACCATGGTCGCCCCGCTCGTCCTGCCCGCCGACGGCGCGGTGCAGTTGCGGCTGCGCGTGGGCGAACCGGACGACCAGGGCCGCCGTACCGTCGAGATCCACTCGCGCGGCGAGCGCACCGAGACCTGGACGGCGCACGCCACCGGACTGGTCACCGCCGACCCGGTCACCGCGCCGCACGCCGAGGCCGACTGGCCGCCCGCCCGGGCCACTCCGGTCGACCTGACCGGCGCCTACGACCGGCTCGCCGACTCGGGTTACGAGTACGGGCGGGTGTTCCGTGGCGTCACGGCGGTGTGGGTACGCGGCGACGAGCTGTTCGCCGAGGTCACGCTCCCCGAGCCGGACGAGCGGTACGCGCTGCACCCCGCCCTGCTGGACGCGGCGCTGCACGCCCCGCTGCTGGCCGACCCGACCGGTACGGGCGACACCGTGCTGCCGTTCTCGTGGCAGCAGGTGGTGCTGCACGCCACGAACGCCACCGCCCTGCGGGTCCGAATCGCCCCCGTCGACTCCGGCTGGGCGATCACCGCCACCGACGGCACGGGCGCGCCCGTGGTGTCGGTGGGCAGGCTGGAGACCCGCCCGGTCGGCGCGCTCGACGTCCGGCCGGCCCACCACGACTCGCTGTACGAGCTGACCTGGACCCCGGTGCCGGCCGCCGGAGGACGGGACGGGGACGTCCGGGTGCTCGACACGACCGCCTTCCCGCCCGGCCCGGCGGACACCCCTGCCCGCGTCCGCGCCGTGCTGCACCGCGTACTCGACGAACTCGGGTCGTGGCTGGCCGAACCCGCCGGCCCCCGCATCGTCGTACGGACCCGGGGCGCGGTGGCCCTGCCCGGCGAGGACGTCACCGACCTCGCGGGCGCGGCCGTGTGGGGCTTCGTCCGCTCGGTGCAGGCCGAACAGCCCGACCGGGTCGTACTGGTCGACGGCGACGTGCTGCTGGCCGACGACGAACCCCAGCTCGTGGTCCGCGACGGCGTCGCGTACGCCGCCCGGCTGGCCCGGGCAGCCACCGCCGACCCGGTCACCACGGACTTCGGCACCGGGACGGTGCTGGTCTCCGGCGCCTCCGGCGCCCTGGGCGCGGTGGTGTCCCGGCACCTGGTGACGGCCCACGGCGTACGCGACCTGCTGCTGGTGTCCCGCCGGGGCGCGGGCGCGCCGGGCGCCGAGGAGCTGGCGGCGGAGCTGACCGCCTCGGGCGCGTCGGTGCGGTGGGCGGCCTGCGACCTCGCGGACCGGGACGCGGTGGCGGCCCTGGTCGCCGGCCGTGACCTGTCGGCGGTCGTGCACGTCGCCGGCGTACTGGACGACGGCCTGCTGGCCTCGCTGTCGCCGGAACGCGTGGACCGCGTACTGGCGCCGAAGGTGGACGCCGCCTGGCACCTGCACGAGGCGACGGCCGGTAGGGAGCTGTCGGCGTTCGTGGTGTTCTCCTCGGCGGCGGGCGTCTTCGGCAACGCGGGCCAGGCGGCGTACTCCGCGGCGAACACGTTCCTGGACGCGCTGGTGGTGCGCCGCCGCGCGGCCGGCCTGACCGGGCAGTCCCTGGCCTGGGGCATGTGGGACGGCGGCATGGCGGGCGAGCTCACCGCCGCGGAGCGGCAGCGGCTGGCCCAGGCGGGCATCCGCGCCCTGCCGGTCGACGAGGGCCTGCGGCTCCTCGACGCGGCGCTGACCTGCGCCGCGCCGCTCCTCGTACCCATCGGGCTCGATCTCGGCGTGGTCGACGGCGCGCTCTACCGCGGCCTGGTCCGCCCCCGGCCCCGGCGGGCGTCGGCCACCGGCGACGACCTCGCCGCGCGACTGGCCGGCAGGTCCGGGCCGGAATGCGCCGACCTGCTGCTGGACCTGGTCCGCACCAACGTCGCGGCGGTGCTCGGGCACCGTGACCCCGACGCCGTCGACCCCGGTCGCGCCTTCACCGAGCTGGGCTTCGACTCCCTCGCCGCGCTGGAGCTGCGCAACCAGCTCAACGCCGCGACCGGCCTGCGGCTGCCCGCCACCCTGACCTTCGACCGGCCGAACACCCGCGCGGTCGCCGAGCTGCTGTACGAGCGGCTCGTCCCCGAGACGGGCACCGGCGGCGGGCTGCCGGAGGACGAGGTACGCCGCATCCTGCTCGCCATCCCCCTCGGCCGGCTACGCGACGCCGGCCTGATGGACAGCCTGCTCGAACTCGGCGGCGTACGGGTCGCCGTCGACGAGCCGGCCGACGAGCCCAGCGGATCCATCGACGACATGGACGCCGACGCACTGATCAGCATGGCGCTCGCCGACCTCGGTGGAGCGACGACGGAAGCGGGGAGCTGACCACATGGCCAACTCGCAGGAGAAGCTCGTCACCGCGCTGCGGGCCTCGCTCAAGGAGAACGAGTGGCTGCGGGAGCAGAACCGCAAGCTCAACTCGACGCTGCGCGAGCCGGTCGCCATCGTCGGCATGGCCTGCCGCTACCCGGGCGGGGTGCGGACGCCGGACGACCTGTGGGACCTGGTCGCCGCCGGCGGGGACGGCATCACCGGCTTCCCCACCGACCGCGGCTGGAACGTGGCCGACCTCTACGACCCCACGCCCGGCACGCCGGGGCGCTCGTACACGCGGGAGGGCGGGTTCCTGCACGACGCGGCCCAGTTCGACCCGGAGTTCTTCGGGATCAGCCCGCGCGAGGCGCTGACGATGGACCCGCAGCAGCGGCTGCTGCTGGAGATCTCGTGGGAGGCCCTGGAGAACGCCGGCATCGACCCGACCGGGCTGCGCGGCAGCGACACGGGCGTCTTCGCCGGGATGATGTACCACGACTACGCCGAGAACAACGCCACCGGCGCGGTCGCCTCGGGTCGGGTGGCGTACACCCTCGGGCTGGAGGGGCCCGCCGTCACCGTCGACACGGCGTGCTCGTCGTCGCTGGTCGCCCTGCACCTGGCCGTGCAGGCCCTGCGCAACGGCGAGTGCTCGCTCGCGCTGGCCGGCGGGGTCACCGTGATGGCGACCCCGGAGACCTACGTCGCGTTCTCCCAGCAGCGCGGGCTCTCGCCGGACGGCCGGTGCAAGTCGTTCGCCGCCGCCGCCGACGGCACCGGCTTCGCCGAGGGCGTCGGCATGCTGGTCGTCGAGCGGCTCTCCGACGCCCGGCGCAACGGGCACCCGGTGCTCGCCGTCGTACGCGGCACCGCCGTCAACCAGGACGGCGCCTCCAACGGGCTGACAGCCCCGAGCGGGCCGGCGCAGCAGCGGGTCATCCAGGCGGCGCTGGCCAACGCGCGGCTGTCGGCCAACCAGATCGACGTCGTCGAGGCGCACGGCACGGGCACCACCCTCGGCGACCCGATCGAGGCCCAGGCCCTCCTCGCCACGTACGGACAGGACCGGGACCGCCCGCTGCGGCTCGGCTCGATCAAGTCGAACATCGGCCACACCCAGGCCGCCGCGGGCGTCGGCGGCATCATCAAGATGGTCCTCGCCATGCGGCACCGGCTGCTGCCGAAGACGCTGCACGTGGACGCCCCCAGCGACCAGGTCGACTGGACCGAGGGCGCGGTCGACCTGCTGACCGAGGCGGTCGCCTGGCCCCGGGGCACCGAGCCGTCGCGCGCCGGTGTCTCGTCGTTCGGCGTCAGCGGCACCAACGCCCACGTGATCCTGGAGGAACCGCCCGCGCGGGAGGAGACCGGGTCCGACCCCGAGGCGACCGGACCGGTGCCCTGGGTGCTGTCCGGCCGTACGCCCGAGGCGCGGCGCGACCAGGCGGCCCGGCTGGCAGCCCACCTCGACCTGCACCCCACGGCCCCGGCCGACGTCGCCGCCGCCCTGGCGGCGCGTACCCGCTTCGAGCACCGGGCGGTCGTCGTCGGCACCGACCCCGCCGAACTGCGGGCCGGCCTGGCCGCCGTCGCGGCGGACGAACCGGCGCCCGGCGTCGCCACCGGCACCGCGCCGGGCGACGCGCCACGGGTCGTCTTCATGTTTCCCGGTCAGGGCTCGCAGTGGGCGGGCATGGCCGTCGAGCTGATGGACACCGCCGAGGTCTTCGCCGACCGGATGGACGAGTGCGCGAAGGCCGTCGACGCCTTCACCGACTGGTCCCTGCTGGACGTCGTCCGGGGCGTGCCCGGGGCGCCGTCGCTGGACCGGGTGGACGTGGTGCAGCCCGTGCTGTTCGCCGTCATGGTGTCGCTGGCGGCGCTGTGGCGCTCGTACGGCGTGCGGCCCGCCGCCGTGGTGGGGCACTCCCAGGGCGAGATCGCCGCCGCCGTCGTCGCCGGCGCGCTCACCCTCGACGACGGCGCGCGGGTCGTCGCGCTGCGCAGCCGGGCGATCGCCGCCGGGCTGGCCGGACGCGGTGGCATGGCCTCCGTGGCGGCACCCCGGGCGGAGGTGGAGGCGCGCCTCGCCCGGTGGGACGGGGCGATCTCGGTCGCCGCCGTCAACGGGCCCGCCGCCACCGTCGTCTCCGGCGAGCCCGACGCGCTCAAGGAACTGCTGGCCGCGTGCGAGGCCGACGGGACCCGGATGCGGATGATCCCGGTCGACTACGCCTCGCACTCCGCGCAGGTCGAGGCCATCCGGGAGGAGCTGCTGCGCGTCCTCGCCGACGTCCGGCCGCGCCGCGCCGACGTGCCGCTCTACTCCACCCTCACCGGCGAGGTCGCCGACACCGCCACCCTCGACGCCGCCTACTGGTACGCGAACCTGCGCGGCACGGTCCGGTTCGAGGAGGCCATCGACCGCCTCCTCGCCGACGGGCACGACGTCCTCGTGGAGATCAGCCCCCACCCCGTGCTCGGCATGGGCGTGCGCGAGATCCTGGACCGGGCCGACGCGCCGGCCACGCTCGTCGCGTCGCTGCGGCGTGACGAGGGCGGCCTGTCCCGCTTCCTGCTCTCCCTCGCCGAGGCGTACGTGCGCGGGGTCGGCGTCGACCTCTCCCGGCACACCCGGGGCGTCCCGGCCCCGCTGCCGACGTACGCGTTCCAGCACCAGCGGTTCTGGCAGCTCGCGGCGGCGTCGGCCGTGGACGCGCGCGGCCTCGGCATCGACGTCGTCGGCCACCCGCTGCTCGGCGCCGCGCTCACCGTCCCGGAGCGGGACCTCGTCGTGCTCGCCGGCCGGATCAGCCTCCAGACGCACCCGTGGCTCGCCGACCACGCCGTGCTGGACACCGTCCTGCTGCCCGGCACGGCGCTGGTGGAACTCGCCGTACGCGCCGGCGACGAGGTCGGCTGCCCCGCCGTCGAGGAACTCGTCATCACCGCCCCGCTGGTCGTTCCGGCGCACGGCGGGGTGGCCCTGCGGCTCACCGTGGAGGCGCCGGACGAGCACGGCCGCCGTGCGCTCGGCGTCTACGGGCAGACCGACGGCGAGGCGCGGATCGGGATGTGGACGCGCCACGCCACCGGCGTGCTGGCCCCCGCCACGGCGGCGGGCGAACACCTCACCGAGTGGCCGCCGGCCGACGCGCTGGCGGTCGACCTCGGCGACCTGTACGACCGGCTCGCCGGGCTCGGCCTGCGGTACGGCCCCGTGTTCCAGGGGCTGCGGGCCGCGTGGCGGCGCGGCGACGAGACGTACGCCGAGGTGGCCCTGCCGCAGGGCGTCGACGTCGACGGGTTCGGCCTGCACCCGGCGCTGTTCGACGTCGCCCTGCACGCCCTCGCCGGGGACGCCGGCGACGGCGCGGCGAGACTGCCGTTCTCGTGGAGCGGCGTGACGCTGCACGGGGCGGGCGCGACGAGCCTGCGTGTCCGGCTCACCAAAACGGGGCCGGACAGCGCGGCCCTGCTCCTCGCGGACGACACGGGCACCCCGGTCGCCTCCGTGGCGGCGCTGACCGTACGCGCGGTGGCCCCGCAGGCGCTCAAGGGGCGCAGTGGCTTCGTCGAGTCGCTGTTCCGGCTGGAACAGGTGCCGCTGACCGTCGGCCGGGGCGAGCGCGGCACGTGGCAGACGCTGGGCGACACGGCCGTCTTCGACGCGCCGCCGGTGGCGCTGGCCGACGTGGCCGCCGACACGCTCTTCCTGCCGTGCACCGCCGCCGCCGCCGACATCTCCGCGGTGCCCGACCTCACGGCGTACGCGCTGAACACGCTCCAGCGGTGGCTCGCCGACCCACGCCAGTCCGAGACGAGGCTCGTCGTGGTGACCCGCCCGGACGACCTCGCCGGCGCGGCGGTGCACGGTCTGGTCCGCTCGGCGCAGGCGGAGAACCCGGGGCGGATCGTCCTGCTGGAGGCCGACCACACCGCCGGCGACCTGGTGGCGGCGGCGCTGGCGACCGGCGAGCCGGTGCTCTCCGTCCGCGACGGCGTGGTGCGCGCGCCCCGCCTGGCCCGGGTGCCCGAGCAGGACGTCGCCGAACCGGCGGTGTTCGGCCCGGAGAGCAGGGTGCTCGTCACCGGCGGCACCGGCACCCTGGGCGGGCTGGTCGCCCGCCACCTGGTCACCGAGCACGGCGTACGCGAGCTGGTGCTGACCAGCCGCCGGGGTCTCGCCGCCGCCGGCGCCGAGGTGCTGCGCGACGAACTCGAAGAGCTGGGCGCGAGCGTGACCGTCCTGCCGTGCGACGTCGCGGACCGGGAGCAGGTGGCGGCGCTGATCGAGGCGTACCCGGTCACCGGCGTCGTGCACACGGCGGGCGTGATGGCCGACGCCACCATCGCCACGCTCACCCCCGACCGGCTCGCCGAGGTGCTGCGGCCCAAGGTGGACGCGGCCTGGCACCTGCACGAGCTGGCCGGCGACGTCACCGCCTTCGTCCTCTTCTCCTCAGCTGCCGGCATCTTCGGCAGCCCCGGCCAGGGCGCCTACGCGGCAGCGAACGCGCTGCTCGACGCGCTCGCGGCGCGGCGGCGCGCCGCGGGCCTGCCCGCCCACTCGCTCGCCTGGGGGCTCTGGGCCGAGCGCAGCGAGATGACCGCCGACGTGGGCGGCGCGCAGCTGAGCCGGATGGCGCGCAGCGGCATGGACGAGCTGTCCAGCAAGGACGGCCTGGCGCTGTTCGACGCCGCGATCCGGTCGGCCGACGCGCTGCTGGCGCCGGTGCCGGTGGACCTGGCCGCGTTCGGCCGGGACGACCGGGAACCGCCGGAGCTGCTGCGCGGTCTGGTCCGCGCCCCGGCCCGCCGGACGGTGGGCGGCTCCTCCCTCGCCCAGCGGCTGGCCGAGGTGCCCGCCGAACGCCGGCACGAGGTGGTGCTGGAGGCGGTGCTCACCCGGGTCGCGTCCGTCCTCGGCTACGCCCGGGCGGACAAGCTGCCGGCCGGCCGCCCCTTCAAGGAACTCGGCTTCGACTCGCTCACCGCGCTCGACCTGCGCAACCAGCTCGGCGCGGCGACCGGGTTGCGGCTGCCCGCGACGCTGGTCTTCGACTACCCGACGCCCGAGGCGCTGGCCGGGCACCTGGTGACGCAGCTGGCCGGCGGGCGGACCGTGACGGCGGACGTCGCCTCGGCGCGACACGAGCACGAGCCGATCGCGATCGTCGGCATGGCCTGCCGGTTCCCCGGCGACGTGCGTACGCCCGAGGACCTGTGGCGGCTGCTGGCCGGCGGCGGCGACGCCATCGGGCCGTTCCCCACCGGCCGGGGGTGGAACCTCGACGCGCTGTTCGACCCGGACCCGGACAACCCGGGCACCAGCTACGTCGACCGGGGCGGCTTCCTGCACGACGCGGCCGACTTCGACCCCGGCTTCTTCGGCATCTCCCCGCGCGAGGCGCTGGCCATGGACCCGCAGCAGCGGCTGCTGCTGGAGACCTCCTGGGAGGCGCTGGAGCGCGCCGGCATCGACCCGACCGCGCTGCGCGGCAGCCGCACCGGCGTGTACGCGGGCGTCATGTACAACGACTACGGCACCGTGCTCAGCGGCTCCGCCGAGTCGGTCGACGGGTTCCTCTCCACCGGCAACTCCGGCGGTGTGATCTCGGGCCGGATCTCGTACTCCCTCGGGCTGGAGGGCCCGACGATGACCGTCGACACGGCCTGCTCGTCGTCGCTGGTCGCCCTGCATCTCGCCGTCTCGGCGCTGCGCAACGGCGAGTGCTCCCTCGCGCTCACCGGGGGCGTGTCGGTGATGTCGACGCCGGGCACCTTCCTGGAGTTCTCCCGGCAGCGCAACCTCGCCCCCGACGGGCGGTGCAAGTCGTTCGCGGGCGCGGCCGACGGCACGTCGCTCTCCGAGGGCGTCGGCGTGCTGGTCGTCGAGCGGCTCTCCGACGCCCGGCGCCACGGGCACCCCGTGCTGGCGGTGGTACGCGGCTCCGCCGTCAACTCCGACGGCGCCTCCAACGGCCTCACCGCCCCGAACGGGCCGTCGCAGCAGCGGGTGATCCGGGCCGCCCTGGCCGACGCGCGGCTGTCCCCGTCCGACGTCGACGTGGTCGAGGCGCACGGCACCGGCACCACCCTGGGCGATCCGATCGAGGCGCAGGCCGTCCTCGCCACGTACGGCCAGGACCGGACCGCGCCGGTGCTGCTCGGTTCGGTCAAGTCGAACCTCGGGCACACGCAGGCCGCGGCCGGCGTCGCCGGCGTCATGAAGATGGTGCTGGCGCTGCGCCACGGCGTGCTCCCGCAGACGCTGCACGTGGACGAGCCCTCGCCGCACGTGGACTGGTCCGCCGGCGCGGTACGCGTCGCCGCGGAGGCCGTCCCGCTCACCACCGCCGACCGTCCGCTGCGGGCCGCCGTGTCATCCTTCGGCATCAGCGGCACCAACGCCCACGTCGTGCTGGAGCAGGCCGACCCGGTGCCGCCGGCCGACGAGCCGGACGTGCCGTTCACGCCGTGGCTGCTCTCGGCGCGTACCGAGGAGGGGCTGCGGGCGCAGATCCCGCGGCTGCGCGCCCACGTCGCCGCCGACCCGACGCTGCGCCCGGTCGACGTCGCGTACACGCTCGCCACCGGGCGGGCCGGGTTCCCGCACCGCGCGGTGCTGCTCGGCGACAAGGTGGTGACCGGCACGGCCGACGGCGGGAAGCTCGCGATGGTCTTCACCGGGCAGGGGTCGCAGCGGGTCGGCATGACGGCGGAGCTGATGGCCTTCCCCGCGTTCGCGGCGGCGTTCGACGAGGTGTGCGCGGAACTCGACAGGCACCTTGAGCGGCCGTTGCGGGAGGTGCTGGACACCGAGGAGGTGCATCAGACGGGGTGGGCGCAGCCGGCGTTGTTCGCGGTGGAGGTGGCGCTGTTCCGGTTGTTCGAGTCGTGGGGGGTGCGGCCGGACTTCGTGGCGGGGCACTCGATCGGTGAGCTGGCGGCGGCGCACGTGGCGGGGGTCTGGTCGCTGGCCGATGCCGCGAAGGTCGTCGCGGCGCGGGGCCGGCTGATGCAGGCGCTGCCGGCCGGTGGTGCGATGGTGGCCGTACGCGCCACAGAGGACGAGGTGGCGCCGCTGCTGTCGGGCGACGTGGCGATCGCGGCGGTGAACGGGCCGGAGTCGGTGGTGCTCTCCGGCGACGAGGCCGCCACCCTCGCCGTCGCCGAGAAGCTGTCAGGGAAGGGCCGCCGGGCGCGGCGGCTCACCGTGTCGCACGCGTTCCACTCGCCGCTGATGGACCCCATGCTCGACGCGTACCGCGCCGTGGTGGCCCAGGTGGACTGCCGGGAGCCGGCCGTCGAGCTGGTCTCGACGGTCACGGGCGGGCCCACCACCCTGGACGCCGGCCACTGGGTGCGGCAGGTACGCGAACCGGTCCGGTACGCCGACGCGGTCGCCACGCTGGCCGCGTCCGGGGCCACCACCTTCCTGGAGATCGGGCCCGACGCGGTGCTCACCGCGCTCGGCCGCAACGTGGCCGACGGCGAGTGGATCCCGGCGTGCCGCAAGGGCCGCGCCGAACCGGAGACCGTGGCCGACGCGCTCGCCCGGCTGGTGGTACGCGGCACGCCCGTCGACTGGCCCTCGGTGGTGCCGGGACGGACCGTGGAACTGCCCACCTCCGTCTTCCAGCACCAGCCGTACTGGCCCCGGCCGGGCACCGGCACCGGCGACGCGAGCGGGCTGGGCCAGACGCGGGCCGACCACCCGCTGCTGGGCGCGGCGGTCGAACTGCCGGACGGCGGCGCGGTCTTCACGGGCCGGCTCGCGCTGGCCACCCATCCATGGCTGGCCGACCACGCGGTGGCGGACCTGGTGCTGCTGCCCGGCGCGGCGCTGGTCGAGCTGGCAGCCCACACCGGCCGGGAGCTCGGCTGCCCCCGGGTCGAGGAACTGACGTTGGAGGCGCCGCTGGTGCTGCCCGAATCCGGCGGCGTCCAGGTGCGCGTGACGGTGGGCGCCCCGGCAGCCGACGGCGAGCGGGAGGTGGGCGTGCACTCCCGGGCAGAGGACGGCGACGGCTGGACGACCCACGCGGTGGGCCTGCTGACCCCGGCCGGGACCGCCGGCACCGACCTGCGGGCCTGGCCCCCGGACGCCGACCCGGTCGACGTGTCCGCCGCGTACGACGACCTGTTCGCGCGCGGCCTGCGCTACGGCCCGGTGTTCCAGGGCCTGACAGCGGCCTGGCGGCGCGGCGACGAGGTGTTCGCCGAGCTCACCCTGCCCGAGGCGGCGCACGACGACGCGGGCCGCTTCGGCCTGCACCCGGCGCTGCTGGACGCCGTCCTGCACGCGGTGGCGTCGACCGGCGACGGCGACGCGGTGCTGCCGTTCTCGTGGCGCGGGTTCACCGTGCACGCGGCGGGCGCCGACCGGCTGCGGGCCCGGATCGTGCCCGGCGACGGCACGGCGGCGATCACCCTGGCCGACGCGACCGGCGCCCCGGTGGCCACCGTCGAGGCGCTGGCGGTGCGCCCGGTGTCGCCGGAACAGCTGGCCGCCCTGCGCCGCGACCGGCACGAGTCGCTGCTGCGTATGGAGTGGACGCCGCTGGCCGGAGCGTCCCGGCCGCGTACCGTGGCGGTGCTCGGGGCCCGGATCGACGGCCTCGACGCGACCGCGTACCCGGACCTGGCGGCCCTCGCCGCCGCCGTCGACGCGGGCGCCGCGACGCCCGAGGTGGTGGTGGCGCGGTGCGCCGTCGACCGGGGGCCCACGGAGGACGTACGGGCCCGCCTGGCCACCCACCAGACTCTCGACCTGGCGCAGCGGTGGCTCGCCGACGAGCGCTTCGCCGCCGCCCGCCTCGCCGTCCTGACCAGGGGCGCCGTGGCCACCGGCCCCGACGCCGACGTCACCGACCTGGCGGGGGCCGCCGCCTGGGGCCTGCTCCGCTCCGCCCAGTCCGAGCACGGCGACCGGTTCGTCCTGGTCGACGTCGACGCGGACACCGACGCCGGTCTGCCGGCCGCGCTCGCTTCCGACGAGCCGCAGCTCGCGGTGCGCGGCGCCGACGTCCTGGTGCCCCGCCTGGCCCGGGCCGGCGGCACCGCCGACGCCGACGCGGCCGGGTTCGAGGGAGCCGTCCTGGTCACCGGCGCCACCGGCGCGCTCGGGCGGCTCGTCGCCCGGCACCTGGTCACCCGGCACGGGGTCCGCGAGCTGGTGCTGGCCAGCCGCAGCGGCCCCGCCGCCGAGGGCGCGGCCGACCTGCGCCACGAACTCGTCGCCCTGGGCGCCGAGGTCACCGTCGCCGCGTGTGACGTCGCCGACCGCGACGCGCTCGCCGCGCTGCTCGCGGCGCACCCGGTGCGTGGCGTGGTGCACACGGCGGGCGTCGTCGACGACGGCGTACTCTCCTCGCTCACCCCGGAGCAGGTCGACCGGGTGCTGCGACCCAAGGTCGACGCCGCGACGAACCTGCACGAGCTGACCGGGGACCTGACGGCGTTCGTCCTGTTCTCCTCGGCCTCCGGGGTGCTCGGCGGGCCCGGCCAGGGCAACTACGCCGCCGGCAACGCCTACCTGGACGCGCTCGCCCAGCACCGGCGGGCCAACGGACTGCCGGGCGTGTCGCTGGCCTGGGGCCGCTGGGCGCAGGCGGGCATGGCCGAGCAGCTGAGCGAGGCCGACCTGCGGCGCATGTCGCGCTCCGGCATCGACGCGCTCGCCGTCGAGGAGGCGCTGGAGCTGTTCGACGTGGCGCTGCGTACCGGGGGCATGGTGGCGCCCATCAAGCTCGACCAGCGGGCCCTGCGGGAACGCGCCGTCGCCGGCATGGTGCCGCCGGTGCTCAGCGGGCTCGTCCGGGTGCCCGCCAGGCGGGCGGCCGACGCCGACGCGGGGGCGGCCGACGCCCTGCGGCAGCGGCTCGCGGGACAGGGCCCCGAGGAGGCCGAGGCCATCCTGCTCGACCTGGTGCGTACCCAGGTGGCGGGGGTGCTGGCCTACCCGGACCCGGGCGCCGTCGCCGCCGACCGGCCGTTCAACGAGCTCGGCTTCGACTCGCTCACGGCGGTCGAGCTGCGCAACCGGGTGAGCGCGGCGACCGGGCTGCGGCTGAGCGCGACGCTGGTGTTCGACCACCCGACGTCCAAGGCCCTCGCCGCGTACCTGGGGGCCGAGCTGTCCGGCGAGTCCGGCGGAGCCAACGCGGTGCTCTCCGCGTTCGCCGAACTCGACCGCCTCGAGGCGGTCCTGCGCGACGTCGACGAGCAGTCCCGTACCCGGCTGTCGCTGCGACTGCGGGACGTGCTCGCCAAGCTCGGCGGCGAGCCGGCAGCCACCGGAAACGACATCGAATCCGCGACCGACGACGAGGTCTTCGCTCTCATCGACAGCGAACTCGGGATCTCATGACAGTGCGAGGAGGGCGACCGTAGTGGCCAACGAGGACAAGCTCCGGGACTACCTGAAGCGGGTCACGGTCGACCTGCAGAAGACCCGGCAGCGCCTGCACGAGGTGGAGGCGTCCGCGCACCAGCCGGTCGCGATCGTCGGCATGGCCTGCCGCTATCCGGGGGGCGTGGCGAGCCCCGAGGACCTGTGGCGGCTGGTGGAGTCCGGCACCGACGCCACCGGCGCCTTCCCGACCGACCGTGGCTGGGACCTGGAGTCGCTCCACGACCCCCGGTCGCTGCGGGAGGGCACCTCCTACACCGCGCGCGGCGGCTTCCTGTACGACGCGGCGGACTTCGACCCGACCTTCTTCGGCATCAGCCCCCGCGAGGCCGTCGGGCTGGACCCCCAGCAGCGGCTGCTGCTCGAGGTCGCGTGGGAGAGCCTGGAGCGGGCCGGCATCGACCCCGCCTCCCTCGCCGGCAGCCCGACCGGCGTCTTCACCGGCCTCATGTACCACGACTACGCGGGCAGCAACAGCTCCGGCAGCGTCGTCTCCGGCCGGGTCGCCTACACGCTGGGGCTGGAGGGGCCGGCGGTCACCGTCGACACCGCCTGCTCGTCGTCGCTCGTGGCGCTGCACCTGGCGATCCAGGCCCTGCGCCGGGGCGACTGCACGCTCGCGCTCGTCGGCGGCGTCTCGGTGATGGCGACGCCACTGACGTTCGTCGAGTTCTCCCGCCAGCGGGGCCTGTCGCCGGACGGGCGGTGCCGCTCGTACTCGGCCGACGCCGACGGCACCGGCTTCGCCGAGGGCGCGGGCGTGCTGCTGGTGGAGCGGCTGTCGGACGCGATCGCGCACGGGCACCGCGTACTGGCGGTCGTCCGGGGCTCCGCCGTCAACCAGGACGGCGCGTCAAACGGGCTGACCGCGCCGAACGGGCCGTCGCAGCAGCGCGTCATCGAGGCGGCGCTGGTCGACGCGGGCCTGTCGACGCGCCAGGTCGACGTGGTCGAGGGGCACGGCACCGGCACGACCCTGGGCGACCCCATCGAGGCGCAGGCGCTGCTCGCCACGTACGGCCAGGACCGCGAGGACCCGCTCTGGCTCGGCTCGGTGAAGTCGAACATCGGGCACACCCAGGCCGCCGCGGGGGTCGCCGGGGTCATCAAGATGGTCGAGGCGATGCGGCGTGGCGTCCTGCCCGCGACGCTGCACGCCGAGCAGCCCTCCGACCAGGTGGACTGGACGGCCGGCAACGTACGGCTGCTGACCGCCGCCACGCCGTGGCCGCAGACGGGGCAGCCGCGCCGGGCGGCGGTCTCCTCGTTCGGGTTCAGCGGCACGAACGCCCACGTGATCGTGGAGCAGGCGCCGGACACCGACGCGCCCGGGCCCGCCTCGGCGCCGGTGACGTCGCTGCTGCTCACCGCCCGCGACGCCGACGCGCTGCGGGACCAGGCGCGGCGGCTGGGCGCCGTCGTGTCGCGGGTGGAACCCGCCGAGCTGGGGTACGCCCTGGCCACCACCCGGACCCGCTTCGCGCACCGGGCCGCGGTGCTCGGCTCGTCCGCCGAGGAACTGGGCGCCGGGCTGGCCGCTCTGGCCCGCGACGAGCAGGCCGCCAACGTGCTCCGTGGCCGGGTCGCCGACGGCCGGATCGCGATGCTCTTCTCCGGGCAGGGCGCGCAGCGGATCGGGATGGGTCGCGGCCTGTACGCGGCGTACCCGGAGTTCGCGGCGGCGTTCGACGAGGTGTGCGCCGCCCTGGACCCGCACCTGGACCGGCCCCTGCGCGACGTCCTCGACACCGAGGCGCTGCACGAGACCGGCTGGACCCAGCCCGCCCTGTTCGCCGTCGAGGTGGCCCTGTACCGGCTGGTCCGGTCCTGGGGCGTCACCCCGTCGGTCCTCGCCGGGCACTCGATCGGCGAGCTGGCCGCCGCGTACGTCGCGGGGGTGTTCCCGCTCGCCGACGCGGCCCGGTTGGTCGCGGCCCGGGGCCGGCTGATGCAGGCGCTGCCGGCCGGCGGGGCGATGCTCGCCGTCCAGGCCACCGAGGACGAGGTCACGCCCCTGCTCGGCGCGGACGTCGACCTGGCCGCCGTCAACGGCCCGGACTCGGTGGTCGTCTCCGGCACCGAGGCGGCGGTGGCGGCGGTGGCCGCGCGGTTCGCCGACCGCCGGACCCGGCGGCTGACCGTCTCGCACGCCTTCCACTCGCCGCTGATGGACCCGATGCTCGCGCGGTTCCGGGAGGTGGCCGAGGCCGTCTCCTACGCGCCGCCGACGATCCCGCTGGTCTCGACGGTCACCGGCGCGCCGGTGGGCGACGAGCTGGCGACGCCCGAGTACTGGGTCGGGCAGGTCCGCGCGACCGTACGCTTCGCCGACGCGGTACGCGCCGCCGCCGCGACCGGTGTGACCACGTTCCTCGAACTGGGCCCCGACTCGGTGCTCGCCACCATGGCGGCGGACTGCCTGGACGGCGACGTGCTGGCCACGCCGGTGCTGCGCCGCGACCGGGACGAGCCGCGTGCCCTGGTGGAGGCGCTGGCCCGGCTGGAGACCCGGGGTGCCGCGGTGGACCCGCGGGCGTTCTACCACCGGTCCGGCCCGTCCCTGGTCGACCTGCCGACGTACCCCTTCCAGCACGAGCGGTTCTGGCAGGACAGCATCGAGCCGGCGACCGCCGGCGGTTCCGGCGACGACGACGGCCTGTGGGCGGCCGTGGACAGCGGCGACCTCGACACCGTGGTCACCACGCTCGACGTGGACCCGCAGGCGCCCCTGGCCTCGGTGCTGCCCGCGCTCTCCGCGTGGCGCAGGGGGCGGCAGGAGCGGTCCACCCTGGACGGCTGGCGCTACCAGGCCCGGTGGGAGCGCCGCCCCGGCGGCACCCCGGCCCCGCTGACCGGCATCTGGCTGCTGGTGGCCGCCGACCCGGCGGTGCGGGGCGACGCGGGCGAGGCGGTGGCCGACGCGCTCACCGCGCACGGCGCCACGGTCGTCCCCACCGACCCGGCCGGCCTGGCGGGCCACCTCGACGGGGAGCTGTCCGGCGTGGTGTCCCTCCTCGCGCTCGACGAGGCGTTCCTGCCCGGGCGCCCCGGCGTCCCGGCGGGCGCCGCCGCCACCCTCGGCCTGATCCGCGCGCTCGCCGGGCGGGACGTACCGCTGTGGTGCCTCACCCGTGGCGCCGTCGCCACCTCCCCGGCCGACCCGGTGACCCAGGTGGCGCAGTCGCAGGTGTGGGGCCTCGGCCGGGTCGCCGCGCTGGAGCTGCCCGACACCTGGGGCGGCCTCGTCGACCTGCCCGCTGAGCTGGACGGACGCACCGCCGCCGCGCTGGCCGGCGTGCTCGCCGGCATCGGGGAGGACCAGGTCGCCGTGCGCCCTGACGGGGTGTTCGTCCGCCGGCTGCACCGCGCGCCGGTGACCGGGGCCCCGCGGTGGCGCGGCGCGTCCGGCACCGTGCTGATCACCGGCGGTACCGGCACCCTCGGCATCGAGGCCGCCCGCCTGTACGCGCGGCACGGCGCCGAGCGGCTCGTCCTGCTGAGCCGGCGCGGCACCGCCCCCGCCGAGGCGCTCGACGAGCTGCGCGGACTGGGCGCGCAGGTCGACGTCGTGGCCTGCGACGTCGCCGACCGGGCGGCCCTGGAGGCGGTCGTCGACGCCTACCCCGGCGTCCGCGCCGTCGTGCACGTGGCGGGGCTGGCGCAGCTGACCGGCATCGTGGACATGGACCTCGCCGAGTACGCCGACGTCGTCTCCGCGAAGGTCGCCGGCGCCACCAACCTCGACGCGATCTTCGCCGAACGGGACCTCGACGAGTTCGTGCTCTTCTCCTCCGTGGCCGGCGTCTGGGGCAGCGGCGGCCAGGCCGCCTACGCCGCCGGCAACGCGCACCTGTGCGCCCTGGCCGAGGCCCGGCGCGGCCGGGGACAGCCGGCCACCGCCCTCGCCTGGGGCCCGTGGGCCGAGAGCACACTGGTGGACGACGAGATCTCGGCCTCGCTGCGCAAGCGGGGCCTGGCGCCGATGGCGCCGGAGCGGGCCGTCGCGGCCATGCGTACCGCCCTGGGGGCCGGGGACACGGACGTCGTGCTCGCCGACGTGGACTGGGCCACCTTCGTGCCGTCGTTCACCGCGCTGCGGCCGAGCCGGCTGTTGGACGCCATTCCCGAGGCCGTCGCCGACGAGGCGCCGACCGGGACGTCCACCTCCTCGGACTTCGCCCGCCGGCTCGCCGACCTGCCCGAGGCGGACCGCCTCGACCACGTCGTCGGGCTGGTCCGCGCGCAGGTCGCGCTCACGCTGGGCTACGCGGGCCCGGAGGCGGTCGAGCCGACCTCGGCGTTCAAGGAGCTGGGCTTCGACTCGGTCACCGCCGTGGAGTTCCGCAACCGGATGGTCGAGGCCACCGGCGTACGGCTCTCCGCGGCCGTCGCCTTCGACTATCCGACCCCGGTCGCGCTGGCCGAGCACCTGCTGGAGACCGGCCGCGCCGAGGTGGTCGTCGGCACCGTCACCGCCGACGAGCCGATCGCCATCGTCGGCATGAGCTGCCGGTTCCCCGGTGGCGTCAGCTCCCCCGAGGAGCTGTGGGCGATGCTGCGCGACGGCCGCGACGGCATGGGCCCGTTCCCCACCGACCGCGGCTGGGACCTCGACGGACTGTTCCACCCCGACCCGGAGCACTCCGGGACCAGCTACGTCCGCGAGGGCGGCTTCCTCGCCGACCTGCCGGGCTTCGACGCGGCGTTCTTCGGCATCAGCCCGCGCGAGGCGGAGGCCATGGACCCGCAGCAGCGGCTGGTGCTGGAGGCGTCCTGGTCGGCCCTCGAGGACGCCGGCATCGACCCGACCACGCTGCGGGGCAGCGCGACCGGCGTGTACGTCGGCGCCAACAACGTCGACTACGCCCGGATCAACGGCGGGGCGGGTACGAGCGCGGAAGGCTTCATGGCCACCGGCAACGCCGCCAGCATCCTCTCCGGCCGGCTGTCGTACGTGCTGGGGCTGGAGGGGCCGGCCGTCACCGTGGACACCGCCTGCTCGTCGTCGCTGGTGGCGATGCACATGGCGGTGCGGGCGCTGCGCTCGGGCGAGTGCGCGATGGCCGTCGCGGGCGGCGTCACCGCCATGTCGACGCCGGGCGCCTTCCTGGAGTTCAGCCGGATGCGCGGGCTCGCCCCGGACGGGCGCTGCAAGGCGTTCGCGGCCGGCGCGGACGGCACCAACTGGGGCGAGGGCATCGGCGTGGTCGTGCTGGAGCGGCTCTCCGACGCGCTCGCCGCCGGCCACGAGGTCCTCGCCGTGGTACGCGGGACCGCCGTCAACCAGGACGGCGCGTCCAACGGCCTCACCGCCCCCAACGGACCCTCACAACAACGGGTCATCCGGCAGGCGCTCGCCGACGCGGGGCTCTCCACCGCCGACGTGGACGTGGTGGAGGCGCACGGCACCGGCACCACGCTGGGCGACCCCATCGAGGTCGACGCGCTCTTCGCCACGTACGGCCGCGACCGCGCCGCCGAGCGCCCGCTCTGGCTCGGCTCGGTCAAGTCGAACATCGGGCACACCCAGGCCGCCGCCGGCGTCGCCGGGGTGATCAAGATGGTGCTCGCGCTGCGCCACGGCGAACTGCCCCGGACCCTGCACGTGGCCGAGCCGACGGCCCACGTCGACTGGTCGGGCGGGGTACGGCTGCTCGCCGAACCGCAGCCGTGGGGCCGCAACGGCCACCCGCGTCGCGGCGGCGTCTCGTCGTTCGGGTTCAGCGGCACCAACGCCCACCTCGTCATCGAGGAGGCACCGGAGGCGCCCGAGGCCGAGCGGACGCCCGACGACGGGCCGGTCGCGCTCGTGCTCTCCGCCCGCTCCGACGGGGCGCTGCGCCGGCAGGCCGCCGACCTCGAGCCGCTCCTGGCCGAGGTGGCGCCCCGCGACCTGGCGTACTCGCTGTCGCTGCGGGCCACCCACCCGCGCCGCGCGGTCGTGGTGGGCGGCGCCGACGAGCTGCGCGCCGGCCTCGCCGCGCTCGCGGCGGGGGAGCCCGCGCCGAACCTGGTCAGCGCAGTGGCCGCCGGCACGGCGGGAAAGGTGGCGTTCTCCTTCCCCGGGCAGGGCTCGCAGTGGATCGGCATGGCCGTGGAGCTGCTCGACACCGCCCCGGTCTTCGCCGCCCGGATGGCCGAGTGCGAGGCCGCGCTGGCGCCGCACGTCAACTGGTCCCTGGAGGCCGTCCTGCGGCAGGGGGAGGAGCTGGACCGGGTGGACGTCGTCCAGCCCGTCCTGTTCGCCGTCATGGTGTCGCTGGCCGAGCTGTGGCGCTCCCACGGGGTCGAGCCCGCCGCCGTGGTGGGGCACTCCCAGGGCGAGATCGCCGCCGCCTGCGTGGCGGGCGCGCTCTCCGTGGCGGACGCGGCCAGGGTCGTCGCCCTGCGCAGCCGCGCGCTGCTGCGGCTGTCCGGCAAGGGCGGCATGGTCTCCGTGCCGCTGCCCGTGGCCGAGGTACGCGACCGGCTGGAGCGCTTCGGCGGCCGGGTGACCGTGGCGACCGTCAACGGGCCGCGCTCGACGGTGGCGGCCGGCGAACTGGACGCCCTCGACGAGCTGCTCGCCGAGTGCCAGCGCGACGGCGTACGCGCCAAGCGCATCGACGTGGACTACGCGTCGCACTCGGCGTACGTGGAGGAGCTGCACGAGGAGCTGCGCGACGTGCTGGCCGGGCTGGCGCCCCGCCGGCCCGAGGTGCCGCTCTACTCCACGGTGGACGACCGCTGGCTGGACGACGTCGCGATGGACGCCGAGTACTGGTACCGCAACCTGCGCCAGACCGTCTGGTACGAGCCCGCCGTCCGGGCCCTGCTCGACGCGGGCGTCACGACGATCGTCGAGGTCAGCCCGCACCCCGTGCTGACTATCGGCGTGCAGGACGTCATCGACGACGCGGAGGCCACCGCCACCGTGGTCGGTTCGCTGCGCCGCGACGAGGGTGGCCTGGCGCGCTTCCTGCTCTCCCTCGGCGAGGCGTACGCGCACGGCGTGCGGCCCAACTGGGGGTTCGCGGACGCCCGCCGGGTCCGGCTGCCCGGCTACCCGTTCCAGCACGAGCGCTACTGGCCGCCTGCCGCGACGGGCACCGCCGACGCGGCCGGGCTGGGCCTCGGCGCCACCGAGCACCCGCTGCTCGGCGCGGCGGTCGCGCTGGCCGACACCGACGGCCTGCTCTTCACCGGTCGTGTCTCGGTGGCCGCCCACCCGTGGCTGGCCGACCACCGGGTCGGCGGGCAGGTGTTCGTGCCCGGCACCGCCCTCGTGGACCTCGCGGTCCGCGCCGGCGACGAGGTCGACTGCGGCCGGGTCGAGGAGCTGACCCTGACCGCGCCGCTGGTGCTGCCCGACAAGGGCGGGGTGCAGGTGCAGCTGCGCGTCGGCACGCCCGACGAGAACGGGCAGCGGCAGCTGACCATCCACAGCCGACCGGACGGGGTCGCCACCGACTCGGCGCCGTGGGTACGCAACGGCGTCGGCCTGCTCGCCCCCGCGGAGCCGGCGGGCGGCTTCGACACCGCCTGGCCCCCGGCGGCCGAGCCCGTCGCGTCCGACGGGTTGTACGCCGCCATGGCCTCGGCCGGCCTCACGTACGGTCCGACGTTCCAGGGCGTACGCCGGGTGTGGCGCCAGGGCGAGGAGGTCTTCGCCGAGGTCGCCCTGCCGACGGACGCCGCCCGGACGGCGGCCGGGTACGGCCTGCACCCGGCGCTGCTCGACGCCGCGCTGCACCCGCTGGCGCTCGTCACCGCGGGCACGGAGGCGCTGCTGCCGTTCGAGTGGAGCGGCGTGACCGTGCACGCCGTCGGCGCGACGGAGTTGCGCGTCCGGCTGCGTCCGCGCGGCCGGAACACGGTCGCGGTGACCGTCGCCGACCAGACGAACAACGTGGTCGCCGAGGTCGAGTCGCTGGTGCTGCGGGAGGCCACCGCCCCGGCGCAGCCGGGCACGCACCACGACGCCCTGTTCCGCCTGGAGTGGACCCCGGTCACCGCGCCGGCCGCCGCGCCGGACGCCCGGTGGGCGGCCCTCGGCGGGTGCACCCTGCCCCGGGACGCCGGTCTCGTCACCGACGCCTACCCGGACCTGGCGGCGCTGCGGGCCGGCGTGGCCGACGGCGCGCCGGTGCCCGCCCTGGTCGCGCTGCCCTGCGCGGCCGGCGCGGGCGACGATCCCGCCGGGGCCGCCCACCGGGTCGTCCACGACACCCTCGCGGTCCTGCGCGAGTGGCTCGACGAGGACCGGTTCGCCGACGCCCGGCTGGTCGTCGTCACCTGGAACGCCGTCAGCGTGCAGGAGGCGGCCGTTGACCTGGCCAGCTCGCCGGTGTGGGGCCTGCTCCGCTCGGCGCAGAGCGAACACCCGGACCGCTTCGTCCTGCTCGACGTCGACGACCGCGAGCCGCACCGGGCGCTCGCGGCGGCGGTCGCGGCCGACGAGCCACAGCTCGCGATCCGCGACGGCGTCGCCCTGGCGCCGCGGCTCGGCCGCGTGGCCGGCAGCCCCGCGCTGGTGCCGCCGTCGGCCGACCGCTGGCGGTTGGACGTCACCGCGCGGGGCACGCTGGACAACCTCGCCCTGCTGCCCGAGGGGGAGGAGCCGCGCCCGCTGGCGCCGGGTCAGGTGCGCATCGCGATGCGGGCCGCAGGCCTGAACTTCCGGGACGTGCTGATCGCCCTCGACATGTACCCCGGCGGCGGCGTGATGGGCGGCGAGGGGGCGGGCGTGGTCGTCGAGGCCGCGCCGGACGTGACCGGCGTCGCGGTCGGCGACCGGGTCATGGGCCTGTTTCACGGCGCCTTCGGCACCGAGGTCGTCACCGACGCGCGGATGGTCGTGCCGGTACCGCCGGGGTGGTCGTTCGCCGTGGCGGCGTCGACCCCCATCGCGTTCTGCACCGCCTACTACGCGCTGGTCGACCTGGCCCAGGTCAAGCCGGGGGAGCGGGTGCTGGTGCACGCCGCGTCCGGCGGCGTCGGCATGGCGGCGGTCCGCCTGGCCCGGCACCTCGGCGCCGAGGTGTACGGCACCGCGAGCACCGGCAAGTGGGACGCGCTGCGCGCGATGGGGCTGCCGGAGACGCACATCGGCAACTCCCGCACGCTGGAGTTCGCGGAGCGGTTCGGCGCGGCCGGTATCGACGTGGTGATCGACTCGCTGGCCAAGGAGTTCGTCGACGCCTCCCTGCGCCTGCTCGGCGGGGGCGGCCGGTTCATCGAGATGGGCAAGACCGACGTGCGGGATCCGCACCGGGTCGCCGAGGACCACCCGGGGGTCGAGTACCAGGCGTTCGACCTGCTCGCCATCGACCCGGAGCGGGTCGGCGCGATCCTGCGCGACGTGCTCGCGCTCTTCGCGCAGGACCGCTTCACCCCGCTGCCGGTGCGCACGTACGACATGCGTCGCGCCCCGGAGGCGTTCCGGACCATGTCCAAGGCCCGGCACGTCGGCAAGCTGGTGCTGACCGTGCCGCCGCGCCGGGATCCCGACGGTACGGTGCTGATCACCGGCGGCACCGGCACGCTCGGCGGCATGCTGGCCCGCCACCTGGTGACCCGGCGCGGGGTGCGGCACCTGCTGCTGACCAGCCGCCGTGGCCCGGACGCCCCGGGCGCCGCCGAGCTGGTGGCGGAGCTGACCGCGTACGGCGCGGAGGTCACCGTCGCGGCCTGCGACACGGCGGACCGCGCGGCGCTGGCCGGGACCCTGGCCCGGGTGCCCGCCGCGCACCCGCTGACCGCCGTGGTGCACACGGCGGGCGTCCTCGACGACGGCCTGGTCACCGCGCTGACCCCCGAGCAGGTCGACGCGGTGCTGCGGCCCAAGGTCGACGCGGCGGTCAACCTGCACGAGCTGACGCTCGACGCCGAGCTGGCCGAGTTCGTCGTGTTCTCCGCGGCGGCCGGCACGATGGGCGGCCCGGGGCAGGGCAACTACGCGGCGGCGAACACGTTCCTGGACGCGCTCGTGGCGCGGCGGCGCGCGGCCGGGCTGCCCGCCCGTTCGCTCGCCTGGGGCCTGTGGAGCGAGGCGAGCGGGATG
The DNA here is from genome assembly GCF_043197575.1 of Micromonospora sp. NPDC049051. Classification (NCBI taxonomy): domain Bacteria; kingdom Bacillati; phylum Actinomycetota; class Actinomycetes; order Micromonosporales; family Micromonosporaceae; genus Micromonospora; species Micromonospora sp. NPDC049051. Next base: position 15,742 of record NZ_JBICTL010000013.1, on the reverse strand, counting down.
ACCGCGCACCTCGACGCCACCGACCGCGCCCGGATGGCCCGCGTCGGGCTGCTGGAACTGTCCGTGGCGCAGGGCATGGCGCTCTACGACGCGACGGAGCTGATCGACGAGCCGCTGCTGGTGCCGATGCCCGTGGATCCGGCGGCGCTGCGCGAGCTGGGCCGGGCCGGCATGCTGCCCCCGCTGCTGCGGGGCCTGGTGCGGGGGCCGTCCCGGCGGGCCGTGGAGCAGGCGGCGCAGTCGCCCGGCGCCCTGCGGGACCACCTGGCGAGCCAGAGCGGCCCGCAGCGGCGGCACACCGCGCTGGAGTTCGTCAAGGCACAGGCCGCCGCCGTGCTCGGGCACTCCGGCGCGAGCGCGGTGGACGCCGACCGGCCGTTCACCGAGCTGGGCTTCGACTCGCTGACCGCCGTCGAGTTCCGCAACCGGCTGAAGGCGGCCACCGGCCTGAAGCTCTCCGCCACGATGGTCTTCGACCACCCGACCGCCGCGGCGCTCACCGACCACCTGCTGGCCGGGCTGGCCCCGGCCGAGGTGGACCCGGCCGCGGGGCTGCTGGCCGAGCTGGATCGGCTGGAACGCTCGTTCGCGCAGGCCGGCGCGGCGGGCCTGGAGGAGGCGGTCAAGGCACGGATTACCGAACGGTTGCACGCCGTGATGTCGAATTGGCGTGGCAGGTCCGACGTGGACGCCGAACCTGACGGACCGGACGTGGGCCTGGTGCTGAAGACCGCCTCGGCCGACGAGCTGTTGCGGTTCATCGACGACGAACTCGGCGCCGCCTGAACCGTACGCGCTGAGGAGGGCTTACTGATGGCGAACGAGGAACAGCTTGTCGAGTACCTCCGGCGTGTGACGGCCGACCTGCACGAGACGCGGCGCAAGCTGCGGACCGCCACGGAGCGGGAGCCGATCGCCATCGTCGGCATCGGCTGCCGCTTCCCCGGCGGCGTACGCTCCGCCGACGAGTTGTGGGAGCTGGTGTCGTCCGGCGGGGACGGGATCACCGACTTCCCCACCAACCGGGGCTGGGACCTGGACGACCTGTTCGACCCGGACAGCGGCACCGGCACCAGCTACGTACGGCGGGGCGGCTTCATCCCGGACGCCACCGACTTCGACGCGGGCTTCTTCGGCATCAGCCCGCGCGAGGCGCTGGCCATGGACCCGCAGCAGCGGCTGATGCTGGAGACCTCGTGGGAGGCGTTCGAGCACGCCGGGATCGACCCGCACTCGCTGCGGGGCAGCCGGACCGGCGTGTTCGTCGGCGCGAACAGCGTCGAGTACCTGAGCGCCATGCAGAGCGACATGGACGCCCTGATCGGCTACACGATGACGGGCGTCGCGGGCAGCGTCGTGTCCGGCCGGGTGTCGTACGTGCTGGGGCTGGAGGGCCCCGCCGTCACCGTCGACACGGCCTGCTCGTCGTCGCTGGTGGCGGTGCACGTGGCCGCCCACGCGTTGCGCAGCGGTGACTGCGATCTCGCGTTGGCGGGCGGCAGCTGCGTCATCGCCACGCCCGGCACGTTCGTGGAGTTCTCCAGCCAGAAGGGGCTCGCCCCGGACGGCCGGGTGAAGGCCTTCGCCTCGGCGGCGGACGGCACGGCCTTCGGCGAGGGTGTCGGCGTACTCGTGCTGGAGAAGCTGTCGGACGCGCGCCGCAACGGGCACCGCGTCCTGGCCGTGGTGCGCGGCTCGGCGGTGAACCAGGACGGCGCGTCGAACGGCCTCACCGCGCCGAACGGGCCGTCGCAGCAGCGGGTCATCCGCGCCGCGCTGGCCAACGCCGGGCTCACCCCGGCCGACGTGGACGCGGTGGAGGCGCACGGCACGGGCACCACGCTGGGCGACCCGATCGAGGCCCAGTCGCTCATCGCCACCTACGGCCAGGAGCGCGACCGGCCGCTCTGGCTCGGCTCGGTGAAGTCGAACTTCGGGCACACCCAGGCCGCCGCCGGCGTCGCCGGTGTGATCAAGATGGTCATGGCCCTGCGGCACGAGGAACTGCCCCGCACGTTGCACGTCGACAAGCCGTCGCACCACGTGGACTGGACCGACGGCGCGGTCCGGCTGCTCGGCGAGCCGGTGTCCTGGCCGCGTGGCGAGACCCCACGCCGGGCGGGCGTCTCGTCGTTCGGCATCTCGGGCACCAACGCCCACGTGCTGATCGAGGAGCCGCCGGCCGCCGAGGCCCCGCAGACCCCCGCGCCGGCCGAGGGCCCCACCACGTGGGTGCTGTCGGCCCGCACCGAGACGGCGCTGCGCGAGCAGGCGGTCCGGCTGCGCGCCCACCTGGGCGACGACCACGGCGAGCACGACGTCGCGTACGCGCTCGCCAGCACCCGCGCCCGGCTCCCGCACCGCGCCGTCCTCGTCGGGGACCGGGCGGAGCTGACCGCCGCCCTCGACGCGCTGGCCGACGGCGGAGCCGCCCGCAACCTCGTCACGGGGCTCGCCGACGCCGGCGAGCGGACCGCGTTCCTCTTCCCCGGCCAGGGCTCCCAGTGGCTGGGCATGGCCGCCGAACTGCTCGACACCGCACCCGTCTTCGCCGCCCGGATGGCCGAGTGCGCCACCGCCGTGGACCGGCACACCGACTGGTCGCTGCTCGACGTGCTGCGGGGCGTACCGGGCGCCGCCTCCCTGGACCGGGTCGACGTCGTCCAGCCCGCGCTGTTCGCCATGATGGTCTCGCTGGCGGCGCTGTGGCGCTCGCACGGCGTCGAGCCCGCCGCCGTGGTCGGGCACTCGCAGGGCGAGATCGCCGCCGCCTGCGTGGCCGGCGCGCTCAGCCTCGACGACGCCGCTCTCGTGGTGACCCGGCGCAGCCAGCTGATCGCCGTGGACCTCGCCGGGCGGGGCGGCATGGTGTCCGTGTCCGAGCCGGTCGCGAAGGTCGCCCGGCGGCTGCGCCCGGGGCTGTCGGTCGCCGCCGTGAACGGGCCGTCCACCGTGGTCGTCTCGGGTGCCCCCGAGGCGCTCGACGAGCTGCTGGCCGAGTGCGAACGCGACGGGGTCCGGGCGCGACGCATCGACGTCGACTACGCCTCGCACTCCGCGCACGTCGAGTCGATGCGCGACGAGCTGCTCCGCGTCCTCGCCCCCGTCCGGCCCCGCGCCGGCGACGTCCCGCTCTACTCGACCGTCACCGGCGAACTGCTCGACACCGCCGGGATGGACGCCGAGTACTGGTACCGCAACCTGCGGCAGACCGTCGAGTTCGAGCAGACCGTACGCGGCCTCGTCGCCGACGGCATCGACTCCTTCGTCGAGGTCAGCTCGCACCCGGTGCTCGTACCGGCCGTGCAGGACCTGCTCGACGAGGCGGACGGCGGCTCGGTCGTCGGCACGCTGCGCCGCGACGAGGGCGGCCTGCGCCGGTTCCTGCTCTCGCTGGGCCAGGCGCACACCCGGGGCGTACGGCCCGACTGGGCCACGCTGGTCACCGCCCCGGCCCACCCGGTGGCCCTGCCCACGTACGCCTTCCAGCGCCGGACCTACTGGCCCAGCGGGGCGGGCGGCCCGGTCGACGCCACCGGCCTCGGCCTGGGCTCCACCGGCCACCCGCTGCTCGGCGCGACCGTGTCGCTGGCCGGCGCGGACGGGGTGCTGCTCACCGGACGGCTCTCGACCTCGGCGCACCCGTGGCTCGCCGACCACCGGGTGGCGGGCCGGATCCTCCTGCCCGGCACGGCCTTCGTCGAGCTGGCGGTCCGCGCCGGCGACGAGGTGGGCGCCACCGGGATCGAGGAGCTGACGCTCGAGGCGCCCCTGGTGGTGCCGGAGCGCGGCGCCGTGCAGGTCCAGCTCCGCGTCGGCGAGCCCGGCCCGGACGGCGCCCGCCGGCTGACCGTCCACTCGCGGCCCGACGGCGACGGCCCGTGGACCCGGCACGCCACCGGCACCCTGGGCACCGGCACCCCCGGCGCCGACGACCGCGCGGCGGCCCCGGCGGGCGTCTGGCCGCCGGAGGGCGCCGAGGCCCTGGACACCGGCGAGCTGTACGACCGCTTCGCGTCGCTCGACGTGACGTACGGGCCCGCCTTCGCCGGCCTGGGCCCCGTGTGGCGGCGGGGCGACGAGCTGTTCGCCGAGGTAACCGCCCCCGAGGCGGCGAAGGTGGCGGGCTTCGGCCTGCACCCCGCGCTGCTCGACGCGGCGCTGCACCCGCTGGGCCTGGGCGTGTTCACCTCGGACGACGGCGCGGGCGGGCCCTGGCTGCCGTTCGCCTGGCACGGGGTGAGCCTGCACGCCACCGGCGCCGCCCGGCTGCGGGTCACCATCCGGGCGGCGGGCCCGAACGCCGTCGCGGTGACCGTCGCCGACCACGCCGGCGCGCCGGTCGCCACGATCGACGCGCTGGCCGTGCGCCGCCTGCCCGCGGACGCGCTGGCCGACCTGACCAACCCGCGCCACCAGGCGATGCACGTGCTCGACTGGGTGCCGGTCCCGGTGGGCGACGGCGCCGCCACGGTGGCGGTCGTGGGCGGCGAGCTGCCCGGCGCCACCGCGTACGACAGCCTCGCCGCGATCGCCGAGGTCCCCGACTACGTGGTCCTGCCGGTCACCTGCGACGGCGACGACCTGGTCGGGGCGACCTACCGGGCGGTGGAGCGCACCCTCGCCGCCGCCCAGGAGTGGCTCGCCGACGACCGGTTCGCCGCCGCCCGCCTGGTCGTGCTGACCGAGGGGGCCACCGACGCGACGGCGCCCGCGCTCGCCGCCGTGTGGGGCCTGCTGCGCTCGGCCGCGTCCGAGAACCCCGGCCGGTTCGTCCTCGTCGACGTCGCGGGCGGGCAGTGGGCGTCGAACCTGGTGCCCGCGCTGCGTACCGGTGAGCCGCAGCTCGCCCTGCGCGGCGCCGACGTCCTCGTACCGCGCCTCGCCAAGGCGTCCGGGCAGCCGGCGAGCGCACCGGAGATCGGCGGCACCGTCCTCGTCACGGGCGCCTCCGGAACGCTCGGCCGCCTCGTCGCGCGGCACCTCGTCGCGCGGCACGGCGTCCGTCGCCTCGTGCTCGCCGGCCGTCGCGGCATGACCGACGACCTGCGGACGCTGCACGACGAGCTGACCGCCCAGGGCGTGCACGTGACTGTCGCCGCCTGCGACGCCGCCGACCGCGAGGCGCTGGCGGCGCTCGTCGCGGAGCACCCGCCCACGGCGGTCGTGCACACGGCCGGCGTCCTGGACGACGGGATGATCGCCTCGCTCACCCCGGAGCGGGTCGCGACCGCGCTGCGCCCCAAGGTCGACGCGCTCGTCAACCTGCACGAGCTGGTCGGCGACGTGAGCGCCTTCGTCGTCTTCTCCTCGGCCGCGGGCGTCCTCGGCGGCCCCGGCCAGGGCAACTACGCGGCGGCCAACGCCTTCGTCGACGCGTTCGCCGCGTACCGGCGGGCACAGGGCCTGCCCGCCGTGTCGCTGGCCTGGGGCATGTGGGCGCAGCGCACCGGTCTCACGGGCGCCCTCGACGACGCCGACCTCGCCCGGATGCGGCGCTCCGGCGTACGGCCGCTCTCCACCGAGGACGGCCTCGCGCTGTTCGACGAGGCGCTCGGCGCCCCGGAGGCCGCCCTCGTGCCGATCCACCTGGACCTCGGCGCGCTGCGGGAGCAGGCGACCGGCGGGGTGCTGCCCACGGTGCTGCGCGGCCTGGTCCGCACCCCGGCGCGCCGCCAGGTCTCCGCCGACGCCGCGGCGGCCTCCGACCTGCTCGCGAACCTCGCCGGCCGGGGCCCGGCCGAGCGCCGCAAGGAGCTGGTCGACATCGTCCGTACGCAGGTCGCGGTCGTGCTCGGGCACGGCGGCGCCGAGGCGGTCGGCGCGACGAAGGCCTTCAAGGAGCTGGGCTTCGACTCGCTGACCGCCGTCGAGTTCCGCAACCGCCTGAACGCGGCGGTCGGCCTGCGGCTGCCCGTCACGCTGGTCTTCGACTACCCGAATCCGACGGCGCTGGCCGAGCACCTGGACGCGGAGCTGTTCGCCGGCGGGCCGGCCGCCGCCGTGGTCGTGGCCACGTCCGACGGCACCGACGACCCGATCGCGATCGTCGGCATGGGGTGCCGTTTCCCCGGCGGCGCCACCTCCCCGGAGAAGCTGTGGGACCTGGTCGCGCAGGGCGTCGACGCGGTGGCCGGATTCCCGACCGACCGGGGCTGGGACCTCGACCACCTCGTCGACCCGGACCCGGACAAGCCCGGCCGCACCTACTGCGGCGAGGGCGCGTTCCTGTACGACGCGGCCTGGTTCGACGCCGAGTTCTTCGGCATCTCCCGACGCGAGGCCCTCGCCATGGACCCGCAGCAGCGGCTTTTCCTGGAGACCTCGTGGGAGGCGGTCGAGCGCGCCGGCATCGACCCCGCCACCCTGCGCGGCAGCCGCACCGGGGTTTTCGCCGGCCTCATGTACCACGACTACAGCGCGCACCTGCAACACCTGCCCGCCGAGTTGGACGGCTTCATCGGCACCGGCGTCGCCGGCGGCGTGGTCTCGGGCCGGGTGTCGTACGCGCTGGGCCTGGAGGGGCCGGCGGTCACCGTCGACACCGCCTGCTCGTCGTCGCTGGTCACCCTGCACCTGGCCGCCCAGTCGCTGCGCCGGGGCGAGTGCGCGTTGGCCCTGGCCGGTGGCGTGACGGTGCTCGCCACGCCCAACGCGTTCATCGACTTCAGCCGCCAGCGGGCCCTCGCGCCGGACGGCCGGTGCAAGTCCTTCGCGGCCGGCGCCGACGGCACCGGCTGGGGCGAGGGCGTCGGGGTGCTGGTGCTCGAACGGCTCTCCGACGCGCGCCGCAACGGCCACCCGGTGCTCGCCGTCGTACGCAGCACGGCCGTCAACCAGGACGGCGCGAGCAACGGCATGACCGCCCCGAACGGCCCCTCCCAGCAGCGCCTGGTCAACCAGGCGCTCGCCGACGCGGGGCTGCGACCGGTCGACGTGGACGCCGTCGAGGCGCACGGCACCGGCACCACCCTGGGCGACCCGATCGAGGCCCGGTCGCTCATCGCGACGTACGGCCGCGACCGGGGCGAGCACCCGCTCTGGGTCGGCTCGATCAAGTCGAACATCGGGCACACCCAGGCGGCGGCCGGCGTGGCCGGCGTGATCAAGATGGTGGAGGCGATGCGGCACGGCGTGCTGCCGCAGACACTGCACGTCGACGCGCCGTCGCCGCACGTGGACTGGGCGGACGGGGCCGTGCGGCTGCTGACCGGGGCGGTGCCCTGGCCGGAGACGGGACGCCCGCGCCGCGCCGGCGTCTCCTCGTTCGGCATCTCCGGCACCAACGCGCACGCGATCATCGAGCAGGCGCCCGAGGCGGTCGTGGTGGACTCGACCGCCGAGGTGCCGGTGGTGCCCCTGCTGCTGTCCGGCCGGGACCAGGCCGCGCTACGGGACCAGGCGGCCCGGCTCGCCGCCCACCTCACCGGGGACGCGTCCGCCGTGGACGTCGGATTCTCGCTCGCCACCACCCGTACCGCCCAGCGGCACCGGGCGGCCGTGCTCGGCCGGGACCTGGCCGAGCTGCGCGCCGGCCTCTCCGCGCTGGCCCGGGGCGAGCACGCCCCCGGTGCGGTCGGCGGGGTCGCCGACACCGCCGGGGCGACCGCCGTGGTCTTCACCGGGCAGGGTTCGCAGCGGGTGGGGATGGCGGCGGAGTTGTTGTCCTTTCCGGTGTTCGCGCGGGCGTTCGGCGAGGTGTGTGCGGAGCTTGACCGGCATCTGGAGCGGCCGTTGCGGGGGGTGCTCGGCTCTGAGGAGGTGCATCTGACGGGGTGGGCGCAGCCGGCGTTGTTCGCGGTGGAGGTGGCGCTGTTCCGGTTGTTCGAGTCGTGGGGGGTGCGGCCGGACTTCGTGGCGGGGCACTCGATCGGCGAGTTGGCGGCGGCGCACGTGGCGGACGTCCTCACCCTGCCGGACGCCGCCCGGCTGGTCGCCGCCCGTGGTCGGCTGATGCAGGCGCTGCCGGCCGGTGGTGCGATGGTGGCCGTACGCGCCACGGAGGACGAGGTGGCGCCGCTGCTCTCGGGCGACGTGGCGATCGCGGCGGTGAACGGGCCGGATTCGGTGGTGCTCTCCGGCGACGAGGCCGCCACCCTGGCGATCGCCGACGAGTTGGCCCGTACCGGGCGCAAGACCAGGCGGCTGACCGTGTCGCACGCGTTCCACTCGCCGCTGATGGACCCCATGCTCGACGAGTTCCGCGCGGTCGCCGAGTCCGTCACCCACCGGCCTCCGGCGATCCCCGTGCTCTCCACGGTCACCGGCGAGCCCGCCGAACTGACGCCCGAGTACTGGGTGCGTCAGGTACGGGCGACGGTGCGCTTCGCCGCGGCGGTCGAGGCGCTGGCGGCACGCGGCGTACGCACCTTCCTCGAACTGGGTCCCGACGCGGTGCTCACGGCGCTGGGCCGCGAGTGCGTGGCGGACGCCGAATTCGTCCCCGCCCAGCGCGCCGACCGGGACGCGCCGCTGGTGGCGACCGAGGCGCTGGCCCGACTGCACAGCCGTGGGGTACCCGTCGACTGGGCGGCCTTCTTCGCCGGCGCGCGCCGGGTCGACCTGCCCACATACGCCTTCCAGCGCACCCGCCTGTGGCCCGACGCCCCCGCCGTCGCCGCGCCGGGCGACGACTTCTGGGCCGCCGTCGAGCGCGACGACCTGGGCGCCCTGCTGGGCCTGGACGACACCGCGTCCCTGAAGGACGTCATGGTGGCCCTGTCGTCGTGGCGACGCGGGCCCGCGCCGGGCTACCAGCTGCGCTGGTCCGCGGTCACGGAGCTACCGGTGGCGGCGTTGCAGGGCGTCTGGCTCGTGCCGGCGGACGCCGGCCGGATCGCCGAGGCACTGGCCCGGCACGGCGCCGACGTGCGCGGTTACCGCGACGCCACGACTGCCGAGCTGCTCGACCTGGCGCCGGACCACGTGGTGACGGGGGTGCTGACGACCCCCGGCGGCCCCGCACCGGCCGCGCTGGTCCGGGCGCTGGACGAGGCGCGCATCGACACCCGGGTGTGGAGCCTGACCCGGGGCGCGGTCGCGGTCACCGCCGCCGAGCGGGTCACCGACCTGGCCGGGGCAGCGGTGTGGGGCTTCGGCCGGGCAGCCGCCGTGGCCACGCCCCGCGCCTGGGGCGGGGTCGTCGACCTGCCGGAGGAACTCGACGAACGGTCGCTGACCGCCCTGTGCCGCGTGCTCACCCGGGGTGCGGACGAGGACCAGGTGGCGCTGCGCCCGGCGGGAGTCTTCGCCCGCCGGCTCGTCGGGGCCACCGCGCCGACCGGTGAGCCGTGGCGGCCGACCGGCACGGTGGCGCTGCACGGCGGGCCCGAGGCGGCCCGGATCGCCGCCCTGCTGGAGGCGGCGGGCGCGACGGTCACCACGGGCACCGCCGAGACGGTGGTCGTGACCAGCGAGGTCGACGACCCGGTCGCCACCGCCCTCGCCGCCACGGCGCAGCGGCTCGTGCTCGTGTACACGGTCGACGAGCTGTTCGGAGTCGCCGGCGCCGTCGAGACGGCAGCCGTGTTCGACGCGATCGCCCAGCAGCGCGCCGGGGCGGTGTCGATCGCGGTCGGCCCCGACCTCACCGTCGAGCAGCTCGGCGCGGCGGTGGGCGCGGGAGCGGTCGGCCGGGTCGCCGCCGCCATGGACTGGGCCTCGTTCGTGCCCGACTACACCCGGTACCGGCCGAGCCCGCTGCTGCGGGAGCTGCCGGACGCGACGCGGCACCTCACCGGGACCGCCGACGACACGCTCGACATCGACAGCCCCGACGAACTGCGCAGGCTGCTCGACGGTGCCGACGAGGCCGAGAGCCGCGCGGTGCTGTCCCGGGTGGTACTGGCCCAGACCGCGTACACGCTCGGTCTGCCGTCGGCCGCCACGGTCGACGAGGAGCAGGAGTTCCTCGACATCGGCTTCTCCTCGCTCACCGCCGTGGAGCTGCGGCGTCGGCTCGAGACCCTCACCGGGCTGGAGCTGACGGCCGCGCTCGTCTACGACCACCCGACTCCTGCCGAGGTGGTCGAGGAGCTGCTCGCCCAGCGGGCCCTCGTCGCCTAGCAGACCCACGACGAGCCGCGGCCCCTTCGCCACCCCCCTTCGGAAGGAAGCCCCCATGAGCAAGTCCGCTCGGATGAGCACCCTGATCAAGCCGCCCAAGATGGCGTGGAACCCGACGGAGCGTCGGCTGCTGCGCGCGGCCGGCATCGCCGACCTGCGCGACCTCGCCCGCAGGGCCGTACCCCGGATGGTGTTCGACTACTGCGACGGGGCGGCGGACAGCGAACGCAGCCTCAGCCGCGCCCGTGAGACGTTCGCCAACATCGAGTTCCAGCCGTCGGTGCTGCGCGACGTGTCCAACCTGGACACCAGCCGGACGGTGCTCGGCAAGCGGCAGAACCTCCCGTTCGCCCTGGCCCCGGTCGGGTTCAACCGGGTGATGCATGCCGACGGTGAGCCCGCGGTCGCCTCGGTCGCGCAGCAGTTCGGCATCCCGTACTCGGTCTCCACCCTGGCCACCACGTCGCTGGCGGACGTCGCCGCCGCCGCGCCGGAGGGCCGGCACTGGTTCCAGCTGTACTTCGCCGAGGACCGGGCGATGGTCAAGGAACTGCTCGCCCTCGCGGAGGAGGCGAAGTTCGACACCATCCTGCTGACCCTGGACACGCCGATCTCCGTACCGCGCCGGCGCGACATCCGCAACGGGCTCACCATCCCGCCGTCGATGAGCGTCGCCACCTTCGCCGAGGCGTTCCTGCACCCGGGCTGGTGGGCCCGGCAGTGGGGGGCCGGCACCCCGTCCCCGCAGGTGCTCAAGGCCACCGGCGGGTCCGCCTCCGACATGATCAAGCGGGTGTTCAACCCGCGGCTGTGCATCGAGGACGTCGAGTGGCTGCGCGGCGCGTGGTCGGGCAAGCTCGTCGCCAAGGGCGTGCAGAGCGTTGCCGACGCCAAGCGGGTCGCGGCCGTCGGCGTCGACGGGGTGTGGCTGTCCACGCACGGCGGTCGCAAGCTCGACCGCGCGCCGGTGCCCGTCGAGCTGCTGCCGAATGTGGTCGACGAGGTCGGCGACCGGGTCGAGGTGCTCGTGGACACGGGCATCACCTCGGGCGCGGACATCGTGGCGGCGATCGCGTTGGGCGCCACCGCCGCCGTGGTCGGCAGGGCCTACCAGTACGGGCTGATGGCCGGCGGCCGGCGCGGCGTGGTGCGGGCCATGGAGATCCTCAGCAGGGAGATCGAGGTCACCATGAAGCTCCTCGGCGTCTCCTCGGTGAGCGAGCTGAACCGTTCACACGTGAAGTTCCGCTGATTCCCTCTTTGAAGACTTCGTCATTGTCGGACTGTCGTATGTCGGCGCGTACGTGGAGGTATTTGTGGCACGCATGGCCGGGAATGGTCACTGCCGTTCGTTCAACGGGGACGGGAGGATGGACGTCATGGTCCGCGACGACGTCACGGGCGAACTGCTGGTCTTCCCGCACAGTGGCAGCTTCCGTGGTAGTGAGACCTTCGGCGAACCGGAGCTGATCAGCACCGGCTTCCACCCGCAACGGAACCACGGACTGGTCCGTACGATCGACGTCAACGGCAACGGCTACGCCGACGTCATCGGCCTGAGCATGCGGCCGGTGAACGAGACCCACGGGATCTTCCTCTATCCGAACCGGGGCGGGCTCAACGGCCTCGACACCCTCGGCGAGCCGATCCGGATCTCCGGCGCGCGGGACGACAAGAAGTGGGAGACCCTCGGCATCGCGGACGTCGACCTGGACGGCTGCGACGACATGTTCGGCCGCGAGCAGGACGCGGGCCACGTCGACGCGTTCTTCAACCAGCGCGAGGTCAAGCAGAACGAGACGTACGACCGCACCGCGCACCGCCTGGTGACCGTCGACGTCGACGACTTCCCGCTCGCGATGGCCGACGTCACCGGCACCGGCCGGCCCGACCTCCTGGTCCGTCGCGCCAACGGCGACCTCGACCTGTACGAGTTCGCGCACGACACCTCCGGCGAGGGCCCGTGGTGGCGCGGCGAGGGCCGCTGGTTCACGCTCGCCCGGGGCTGGCAGGAGTACGACATCATCACGGTGACCGACATCGACCTCGACGGTCGGCCGGACCTGATGGGCCTGCGCCCCGACGGAACCCTCGTCGTCCACCTGCACAACGGCACGTTCGACCCGGACCGGCCCTTCGCGACGCTGTCCGCGCCGGAGGTCGTCGCGACCGGCTGGCAGAAGTACTCGGTGGTGAGCTGACATGCGTCGGCTCGCACCACAGCCGGGCGACCCGCCGAGCGCGGCCCGGCGACCCGACACGACGGATCGACGAGAGGAGCAGCGGTGAGCGCGAACGGAGCAGGCGACCAGGGCGAATGGCGGGTCGCGGTGGATCAGGTCCGATGCATCAGTTCGGGGTTCTGTGTCGGCAGCGCGCCGGACCATTTCGCGATGGACCTCGTCTCCCGACCGCTGGCCGACGTGGTGGCGCCGTCGGACCGGGTGATCGAGGCCGCCGAGTTCTGCCCGGTGGAGGCCATCTCGGTGATCGACGCGAAGGACGGGACGCGGATCGCCCCGGGGCGGTGACGACGGGCCCGCCGGGCGGACGACCGTCCGGCGGGCCGACACCCGTCACGGGCCGCCGTAGGCGGCCCATTTTTCGTTTCCGGTAGCGGTCCGCCGCGTGCCGCGGCGGGTCGCGGCCCGGTCCGGGTCGGTCGGCGGGGTACGGCCTTCTCCGGGCCGGTCGGCGGGCAGCGTCCCGGTGCATCGTCAGGTCGGTGTCGAGCTGCCCGCACATCTGGGGCAGGGCGGCCCGAGCCGGTCGGCCTGCACGTCCGACGCCCAAGAGTCACCGGCCGGGGCCGGGAACGTGCGCCCCCGGCCCCAGCCAGGACCACGGCCTCCGCCACGGCCCTCGTGGCGGTTCAGACGTTGTCGAGTTCGTTGTCGAGGATGTCGAACAGGTCGTCGGCCGTGACGGAGGCGAGGTCCGCGCGCTCGGTCGGCGCCGGCTGGGACTTGTCCCGCCACTTGGTCAGGAGCCGCTGCAAGGCTGTGGCGATCTCCGTGTCGGCGGCGTCCGCCGTCTCCACCTCGTCCAGCGTCGCCTCCAGCCGGGCGATGCCGTCGGCCAGCGTACGCAGCCGCAGCTTCGCCGGGTTGCCGCCCAGTTCCTCGATCAGGTGCTCGACGAGCGCCGCAGGCGTGGGATGGTCGAACGTGAGCGTCGCCGGCATCCGCAGCCCGGTGGCCTGGTTGAGCCGGTTGCGCAGCTCCACCGCCGTCAGCGAGTCGAAGCCCAACTGCTTGAACGCCTGGTCCGCCGCGATGGACTCCACCGAATCGTGGGCCAGCACCGAGGCCACGTTCGTGCGTACCAGGTTGAGCAGCACGTCGCGCTGTTCCGGCTCGGTGAGCCCGGCGAGGCGGCGGGAGATCGGCACCGAGGTGCCCGCCGAGGTGGTGCGGCGGGGACGGGTGAAGGAGCGCAGTGGGGGCGGCGCCGTCGTACTCGTGCGCAGGGCGGCCACGTCCAGCTTGATCGGGACCAGGCACGGCTCGTCCGTGCGGCAGGCCGCGTCGAACAGGGCGAGCCCTTCCTCGACGGAGTGCGCCAACACCCCACCGCGGCCGATGCGGGCCAGATCCGCGCCGGTCAGGTGCCCGGTCATCGCCCCACCGTCCGTGGCCCACAGGCCCCAGGCGAGCGACGTCGCCGCGAGGCCGGCCGCCCGGCGGTACGTGGCCAGCGCGTCCAGGTAGGCGTTCGCCGCCGCGTAGTTCGCCTGGCCGGCCGTGCCCAGGATCCCGGTCGCCGAGGAGAACAGCGCGAACAACTCGACGTCGCCCGCCAGCTCGTGCAGGTTGAGCGCAGCGTCGACCTTCGCCCGCAGTACCGCGTCGACCCGTTCCGGCGTGAGCGACTCGATCGTCGCGTCGTCCAGCACACCCGCGGCGTGCACGACGCCGACCAGGTCGGGCAGGGACGCCAGCAGTTCCGACAGCGCCGTACGGTCGGCGGCGTCGCAGGCGGCGACCGTGATCCTGGCGCCCAGCGACTCCAGCTCCGCCGTCAGCTCCGCCGCGCCCGGCGCGGTCGGACCCCGGCGGGAGGCCAGCACGAGGTGCCGCGCACCGTGCGTCGTGACGAGGTGGCGGGCCAGCGCGGCGCCCAGGGTGCCCGTGCCGCCGGTGACGAGCACGGCGCCGGCCGGGTCGAACAGGGCACGCTCCGGGCCGCCCGTCTGCGTCGCGAGCCTCGGCACGGTCAGCACACCGCCGCGTACGGCGACCTGCGGTTCCCCGGTCGCGACCGCCGCGCCGACGAGAGCCGGGTCGTCGGTGTCGACGAGGACGAAGCGGTCCGGGTGCTCGGTCTGCGCGGAGCGGACCAGACCCCAGACCGCCGCGCCCGCCGGGTTGGTGCCGTCGGTGGCTCCCTGTGACACGAACACCAGCGGGGAACGGTCCCCGGGCAGCCACTCCTGGATCGCCGCGAGGGCCTGCCGCACGGCGCGGCGTACCGCCTCGGCGTCCGTACCGGCTCCCACCTGGAACACGTCGTCGGCGCCGGTGGGAGCCGCGGGCGTGGGTACGGGCACCCAGTCCAGCCGGTGCAGCCCGTTCGGGCCGGCGGAGGCGTGCAGCTGGTCGGCCGTCACCGGCCGCGCGACCAGGGACTCGACCGTGGCCACCGGCATCCCGGTGCCGTCGGCGAGCGCCAGGGCGTACGCGTCGCCGGCGGTGGGGGTGAGTCGTACCCGCAGCGTCGTCGCTCCGGTGGCCAGCACCCGTACGCCCTGCCAGCTGAACGGCAGGCGCAGCGGACCGTCGGTGCCGGACGCCAGGAACAGCGGGTGCAGCGCCGCGTCCAGCAGCGCCGGGTGCAGCCCGTAGCGGCCAGCCGGCGCGTCGGCGGGGAGCACGACCTCGCCGAACAGCTCGTCGCCGCGACGCCAGGCCGCCACCAGCCCCCGGTACGCGGGTCCGTAGTCGACGCCGAGCTCGGCAACCCGGTCGTAGAGGTCCTCGACCGGTGCGGGTACGGCGTCGGCGGGCGGCCACTCACCGGGCCAGCCGGCGTCGGGCTCCCCGGCGGCGTCGAGCAGGCCGCTCGCGTGCTGCGTCCACGGCTCGCCGTCCGGCGCGTCCGCACGCCGGGAGTGCACCCGCAGCGGCCGTCGTCCGGAGTCGTCGGGATCCCCGATCTCCACCTGTATCCGCACGGCACCGTCGGTCGGCAACACCAGCGGGGCGTGCAGCGTCAGCTCCTCGACGAGGTCGAGGCCGACGTGCTCGGCGGCCCGCCGGGCCAGTTCGACGAACGCGGCGCCGGGGAGGAGAACGGTGCCCAGGACGGCGTGGTCGGCGAGCCACGGCTGCTCGCGCAGGGACAGCCGTCCGGTGAGGACGGTCCGCTCCGAGCCGGCGAGCCCCAGCACCGCGCCGAGCAGCGGGTGGTCGGCGGCGCCGAGCCCGAGCCCGCCGGCGTCGGCGGGAGCGTCATCGGTGAGCAGCCAGTACCGCTGGTGTTGGAACGGGTACGTCGGCAGCTCGACCGGCCGTGCCCCGGCGAGGTAGGCGTCGGGGTCGGGGGCGGTGCCGGTGGTGAAGAGCTGCCCGATGGCTCTGGCCAGGGTGTGGGTTTCTGGTTTGTTGCGGTGGGTGGTGGCGATGGCGGTGGTGGTGTCGCCGGTGGCGGCGGTGGTGAGGACGGTGTCGGGGCCGAT
>NZ_JBICTL010000012.1:0-89647 GCF_043197575.1 Micromonospora sp. NPDC049051 | reverse complement strand
TCTTTGTCGGATTGGGTGCGGTGTGCCTCGTCGACCAGCACGATGATGTTGCCCCGCTTCGACAGGTTCTTGCCGGCGTTGGCGAACTTGTGGACGGTCGTGGAGATGACACCGCGCACGTCGTCAGCCAGCAGAGAACGCAACTCCTGGCTGGTGGCGGGCAGGTGGAAATAGGCGTCCCCCATCGCCGAGGTGAACACCCCGGAGGTCTGCCGGACGAGCTGCGTTCGATCCGAGAGCAGGATGATCGTGGGCGACGCGGTGCGGGTATCGGCCAACAGCAGCGAGGCGGCGAACACCATCAGCAGCGTCTTCCCGGACCCTTGATGGTGCCAGATCAGGCCCTTTGACCCGCCTTCCAAGATCCGCTCGTGGATCAGGTGCGCGGCCTCCATCTGCGGGTAGCGGGGCAGGTACTTCTTGTCCACCCCACCACCGGAGGTGTCGAAGAGGGCGAAGTTCGCGAGCATGTCTAGGACGGTCGCGGGGTTGAGCAGCAGCTCGACGGAGCGCTGCACGTCGGCCTGGCCGGACAGGTTCTCGTCGTCGGCGGTGGACCGGAACGGCTGCCACAGGTTCGTGGGCGCGCCAACGGCACCGAACCGCAGCTTCAGCCCGTCGGAGGCGACGGCGAAGACATTGGGGGTGAAGAACCACGGGTACTCATTGGCGTACACGTCGTTGATCTCGCGGGCGGCGTCGAGCCACCCGGACTTCGCGGTCGGCGACTTCACCTCGACCACGACCAAGGGCAGGCCGTTAACCCAGTACACGAGATCGAACCGGCGGGAGGTCTTGCCGGGGACAGTGATGGTCACCTCGTCCGACACGACCAGCGTGTTAGCAGGCGGGTGCTCAAACTCGATGACCTTCAGGGCATGCCACACGCCTTCGGCGTCCCGAAACTCCTTACGCCCGCGCAGCAGGTGCAGGACTTGCTCGTTGGCCCGCACCAGCCCGCCTTCAACAGCGTTCACCGTGGCGATGATTTCCTCGACCACCGCGTCCACTTCGAACCCATCGATCACCCCAGGATTGAGCCGAACGATGGCATCCCGCAGCTGGCCGGCGACCACCGTCTGCGTCGTCTCGCGCGGCAGCGACCTGCCCGCTGTGTAGCCCCAGCCCATCGGGAGGGACCACTGGATCATCAGGTTCTGGAACTCACGCTCCCGAATGCCCTTCGCCACGGATCAGACCTCCAACTAGGCGGGACTCAATCTCGATTGTGCGATCCAACAAGCCCGACAGCAGTCCCGTCCGAACCTGACGGAGACTGGCGGCCTGAACTCGGAGGGAGTCCATCGTCTCTACGACGGCGCCGAGACGCCCCGCCCAGTTCTGCTGGACGAACAACGGAACATCCGGTACGGGGAATCTGCTGAGGGTCGCGCGGTTGATGGAGGCAATCCCTGTGGTCTGGGTGCCGAATGTCTCGAACCACTCCCGACCGAAGGTGTTACCCCAAGCCGACACGAAATACGGGTCAAAGCGTTGATCGGTGACCCGGACCCTGAAGACGTGGTTCTGGTGGATGCAGTCGGGAATCTGGCCCTCCCATACGTGTCCCCGGCCAAGCTTGTCCTTGTCCCCGCCCTCGTTCATCAGAACGTCGCCCGGGTGCAGTCGAAGCTTCTCCGCCTTGGCCCGGGTAGTCTGAATCGTCGCCACCTCAGACAAATTCAGGTGATGTCGATGGACATTCGCTACGCGCAGATACGGCACCTCGACAAGGTCCGGCTGCTCAAGGTCCTTCTTGTTCTTGGTGAGACCTCCCGAGATATCGCAAAACGACCCCAGTGGGACCGTCCCCTCGTCGGCAACGGCTACCGCCATCTCCCGTCCCAGCGCCCACCAAAGCTCATCGAGCACGTCCGCCTCGGAACCGAGTGCGGTGATCTGGTCGTCCACCGCCCGGATGACTTCGACGATCCGCTCCTGAACGGGGAACGGCGGGATGTCCATGACGATGTTGAGGAAGTCCGCGGGCTTCACCCGCTCGCGCCTGCCGCCCATCCCCTTCGACGCGCCTTGGAGTGCGTCCCACATGCTCTGCGTTGTCGTGAGGATGCGGAAGAAGTCGGGGTCCAGGTCAGACGCGAAGGCGAAGGTAGGGAACTCCTGAGACGCGAACGATTCCGGCAGATCGTCGGGGGTAACCGTGATCGCGCCTTCGAATGCCTTGAGCCGGCTGTAGACGAGCATGCCGGGGCCGATCCGGTTGAGCTTCTTGTAGGCCGTAGAGCTTCCTGCGACGGGATCGCGGTAGAGCAGCCCTCTCCCCCTGTTCAGGACTCCTACGGTCGGATAAGTCTGATTCGGGTCCACATCGACGACCTCCACGTTCGATGTGAGGAATCGCGAGAGAGGTGCGCGAACCCATTCCTCCTGCGCGTCGGCTGCCGGGTCGCTACTCGTCGGGTCACTCATCGAAGCCCTCAATCCCGGCCTCGGCGAGGACGGAAAGCATGCGCTGCTCGGTCTTCTGGCGCTCGGCTCGGGCGATGTTGTAGGCGTCGATGAGAGTTCCGAGGTCTTCCTGTTCAGCGGCGGCCTGCTTGATGTAACGGCCGATGTTGAGGTCGTACCCGTTCGCCACGATCTCGGTGGTGGGCACGAAGCGCGCTACCAGGCCGCCTTCTCCGTCGGGGTCTACCGGGTTGCCATCGGCATCCAATCTCGGGTGGTAGGCAGTCACGACGTCGGCGATGTCGGCGTCAGTGAGGATGTTGCGATTCTTGGCCTTGGCGAACCGCTTGGAGGCGTCGATGAACAGCACCCCGTCCTGCCGCTCCGGGGTCTTGGTGCCGGGTGCGCGGAACACGAGGATGCAGGTGGGGATCGTCGTGCTGTAGAAGAGGTTCGCAGGCAGCCCGATCACGGCTTCCAGGAGGTCGTCGTCCAGGACGCGCTGGCGGATGGCTGCTTCCTGGCCGCCGCGGAAGAGAACGCCGTGGGGCAAGACGACGCCGGCACGCCCCTTCTTCGGGTTCATCGACGCGATCATGTGCTGCACGAACGCCCAGTCCGCCGACGACTGTGGAGCTACACCGCCGATGGCGCGCGGGTCCTTGGTCCAGGGCTTCCACTTCAGGCTGTAAGGCGGGTTGGCGACGATCACATCGAACTGGGCGATAGACCCGTCCGGCTTCTTGAAGCGCGGGTCCTTCAGGGTGTCGCCGACCTCAACCTGGAACTGGGTGAGGTTGTGCATGAAGAGGTTCATGCGTGCCACACCCGCAGTGTCCGCTACAGCCTCCTGCCCGTACAGCTTGAGCGTGTAGCCACGCCCGCCGTGGGCCTTCAGGAGGTTCGCGGAGGCGATGAGCATCCCGCCCGACCCACAGGTCGGGTCGTACACCGACTCGAAGCTCTTGGGAGCCAGGACCTCGACGATCAGCTCGACGACCTCGCGCGGGGTGAAGAACTGGCCGGCGCGGGTGCCCGACCCATCGGAGAACCGCTTCAGCAGGTACTCGTACGCCCCACCGAGCACGTCGTGGGACATGTTGCCCTCGTGCATCTTTGGGGTACGGTCCATCGCCTGCATGACCGCCGCCAACACCTCCCCCGACAACACCTCTTCGGAGGTCCAAGTCATGGACCCGAACAGGCGGGAGAACTTGTCAGGGTTGGCCGTCTCGATGGCCTGCAGGGAGGCGCGGACCCGCTGGCCGAGGCCGGGCTGGGTAATGGTCGCGAGGATGGACGACCAGGAGGCGCGACGCTGCTGGACGGTGCCGGGGTGGATGAACGGGATCTCGAACGATTGGTAGTCGCGGTACTCGATCTCGTGGGCCTCCTCGGCGGAGAGGCCATCCAGGCCCTCGTTGTCGTCCAGGAACTCCTGGTGGTGGTGCTCCCAGGTGTCCGACAGGTACTTCCAGAACATCAGCGGGAAGACGACCGAGGAGTACTGCGCTTCGGGCATCGCCACGCGCAGCTCGTCGGCGGCGTCCCACAACCGGTTCTCGATCTCCTGCTGGATCACTGCCATCAGTCGGGGTGTCCTTGCTCGTCAAAGGGTGGCGACCCGAAGGCCGCAGTGTTCCGGCTGGCCACCCTATTTCGGGCGAGCCCGGCATGTACACGCCGGGCGTGTCCTGCCAGGTGAACACCCGCGTGTCGGCTCCGCCTGAAACTGACCACGTGGTTGCGGGCGGGCTCCAGTACTTGTCGTAACACGGTGAAGAAGGCCCTAGCCAGTGATGAGCCGCGAGCAGCTGGGGCAATCGAGATCATCGTCCGGTTCGGCTCGGCGAGCAGCTGCAGCGCGTACGCGACCCCCCGGCCCGTTCACCAAAAGGCCGACGGCTGACCGAACCGGACGGCGATCTCCTGCAGCTGTGCCGGGACCGTGCTGGCGCCGCGGCGCAGATAGAACTCGGGTCGCTTCGGGTTGTACGCGTACCAGCGGCCGCCGGCGCTCACCTCGACCAGCACGACGGTCTTACCGTCCACCGGCACTGGGCGCACCGTGACCGGAGGGTCAGGGTCGATGTTGTCGCGGATCATGCTGCGCAGGGTGCGCATCTGCTCGTCGAGCTTCGTCGCGTCGACGCCGGCAATCTGCCCGTCGTCGGTCACCCCGACCAGCACGGTCCCGCCTTCGCCGGAGGCGAAGGCGGCCACCGTCTTGAGCGTCTTCTTGCGGGACTCGCCGGTGGGCACCTCCTGCTTGAACTCCACGTACTCGGTCTCGCCGCCGGCGATCAGCACGCTCGCGTCGGCGCCCGGCAGGTCCCAAATCACCGTACGGTCGCCGTCGCCGCCAGTCCCTGGCACAGGGAAGTAGCGGAAGTCCAGCCAGTCGTCGTCGGAGCGCAGCATTAACAGGGTGGCTGGAGCCAGGCCGCGTGGCAGCCGCAGCCGGACCCGCCCGGTCGCGCCGACCGGGCGGAGCTGCGAACCGTCCGGGGTGGTCAGCTCCACCTGTGCTCCGGCAAGTTCAGCGCCCTTAATGACCACCGTCAGTGCGTCCGGGGCGATGGTGACCCGGTGGATCCGACCGCGGTGGTCCAACCGGACGATGCGCCACAACATGTGTGGAGGACGGGGGCCGTTTTCGACGGCGGCTGCGTAGAAGAAGGCATTGAACGCGGCCTCGGCGTGCAGGAAGCTCGGCCCGTTGCCGACCAGTACCTTCCGCCGTCGCGTCGGCGCCTGCTTGGCTGGGCTGAGCTGCCATTCGGTGCGTGGCCACGGCAGCACTGTGTTGTTCCAGCGCACCTGGCCGGCGAGCCGCTGGAAGTTGCCGCTTGGCTGCGCAGCAGGCGCGGACACTGTCAAGCCGGCGATTTGCTGCGGCTTCTTCCGCACCAGGTCGGCGGCCAGGGATCCCGATAGGTGGCGCTCGACGAAGGCGTCATCGCTGTAGAGCCAGGTTCGCTCGGGGCCGGTACTGTCGGCGCCGATCAGCACCTCGCCATAGCTGATCTGCCAGCCGTCCTCACTGCGATACAGAGCCAGCCGGACGTCAACGTCGGCACTCTGCTCGATCATTCCGGTCAGCTCGTCGACCGGCGTCATCCCGCTCTCCATGGCCCGGTACCTCCCGCGTCGCCTCGTACTGACGCGGGCGTCATCCGCCACGCTGTTCAACCTGCTCGGCAACCGGCCACGAGCGTACGCGGTGCTGGCCGAGGACCGCCGCTCAGTTAGCGGGCGTCGAGAACCCCGGCGGCGGCCCGGCCCCAGCCGGGAGTCCAGCAGCCCCGGCAGCCCGTTCACCACGTACAGCACTGGTGCCGCTGCTCACCGGTCTTGCAGGGCGGCCTGGTCGTCGCGTTGGGCCGGAACGAGGCCAGGCAGCGCGTTGTACAGGGTGCTGCGAGATACGCCGAGGAGCTTGGCGATCGAGGTCATCGTGCGGTTCGGCTCGGCGAGCAGTTGCAGCGCGTAGGCGACTTTCTCTGGGGTCATGGCCGGCGGCCGGCCGAGGCGTTGCCCGCGGGCGCGAGCGGCGGCCAGGCCCTCGTTGGTGTTGGCCACGATGATGGTCCGTAGGAACTCGGCCAGCGCGGCGAAGACGTGGAAGACGAACATCCCGCCTGCGGTGGTGGTGTCGAGCTTCTCGTGCAGGGACTGGAAGCCGATGCCGTGACGGTTGAGCCGGCCGACGATGCCGATCAGGTCCTCCAGCGAGCGGCCGAGCCGGTCGAGCGAGACGACGGTGAGCACGTCGCCAGGCCGGATGTACTCGAACACCTTGGCCAGCTCGGGCCGGTCGGTGTTCTTCCCGGAGGCTTTGTCGAAGAAGCACTTGGCGCAGCCGGCCGCAGTAAGTGCGGTTTGCTGGCGGGCAAGATTCTGCTCGCGGGTGGAGACCCGGCCGTAGCCGACAAGCACGCCTGCGGGCGGAGTCGAGGCGAGCAGGTCGTCCTCGGTGGGCGTGGGGGTGACGGTCACGCCGTCCAGAGTGCCCAACAAACCCGTCGTCACGTTGTTGGACACGCCGACTTCTCGGACGGGTTTTTCAGACACGATTTACCCGCCCCGATGGCACATCTTGATCTTGTCTGGAAAACGATCGTTTCCCACACAAGATCGGCACCGTGCTCTACACGGCCACCGTCACCGCCGCCGCCTTGACCGCCCTACTCGCCCGGTCCCCGCAACGACGCCGCGACGCCCGCGCCGTACTCACCATCCTGCTGCGCCGCAGCCTCGCCCCCCACCCCAGTGACTAGTGCCGAGGACTGCGGAGATCCGTGCACGCGACTTCGGACATTGACAACCGCTACGCCAACCACGGCGGCGGGCACGCCTTCCTCATCGAGAACTAGCGACGGCACCAGGTCCGGCCCGCCGACCAACCAGGGTCAGCGGGCCGGACCCGCACGTCAGGCAGCGCCCTACCAGCCGCGCCGAATCTGGTAGGGCGGCAACTGGTCCCGCAGCACCCCCCGCGAACTCCGTCCGCAGGGCCGCCAGGTCGACAGGCCGTCCGCTCATCCGCTGGCCCAACCCGGCGAGGGGCCACGCGGCGAGGTAGCCGAATCGCGCCGCGTAGACCCCGACGGTGTGCAGACCGTACCGGTCCGAGTAGTCCATCAACGCGAGCTCCAGCGCCGGCTCGGACACCAGCACCCCCTCTTCCCCGCCCTTCCCCGCCCGCAAGCACAGGCGGGAAAGAGCGCTGGCGGCCGCGCGCATATCCGGGGGCGGTTCCGGGCTTTACGTCGGCGCTGCTGGCACCGTCGGGGAGTCGTCCGCGGAGCGGGAGGGCTGGTGGACCGCGAGGCCGCTGCCGACCGCCGGGGCCGGTACGGGAGGTCCGCTGGCGACGACGGCATGGAATCCGCTTCGGGTCGCGGGCGGACCGCTACCCGATCCCGATCCAGTCCCGAAGTATCGCAACGGCGACCTGGACGAGGACCGTCTGGAGGACGGCGCCCACGGCCAGTTCGTTTCGTCTGTTGCAGCCGCAGAGGTGCTGGTACTTCGCGGCTTGGTGCTTTTTGCCCATTACGCCCCTTCTATTCGGATCCATTCCGCTTTCTGGCGGTGGGAGGCGGATCCGCCTCTGGAACCAGTTCAGCAACAAGGGGAGAGGTTTCTGTAATGCTGGGTGTCACAAGATCAGGTACGGTCACTCATCGTCGAGCCAGGCGAGAGGGGCACCGGCGCGTACGCCGGGCTGGAAGAAGCCGTCCTTCCACGCCTCGTTCATCAGCCCGCCCAGAATTCGGCGGCGGGCCCGGAAGGCGTGTTGGGCGAGCACCGTCACGGTTCCAGGCGGCATCGCCGCCGTGGCCCTGCCGGCGAGGGGCCTGCCGGGCCACGTCCAGACCGGCCGTGCGGTCTGGGGTGGATCGATCCCGTAACGACGGCATGCCCGGGCGAACATCCGGGCGTTGCCCAGCACCGCGTCCAAGGCAGCCCGGGCGCCCTGCTCATCGGCGGTGAGCTGGCCGATCACCGCCATCCTCTGCTGCTGGGAGATGGCGTACGCCTCCGCGGCCAGCTCGCGATACTGCACCACGTCGATCAGCCCGAGCTCGTACGCCGCTGCGGCGGGCAGCCGCAGGGCCATCGGGACCGAGGAGTCGTCGAAGGCCTCCGCGCCGTGTTGCCAGTCCAGCAGCACGGCCTCGATGAAGCCGCTGATGTGCCGGTCGGCGATCCCGCGAGCGCCGGCGATCAGCGGCGCGATCTCCGGCACCGGCGCGGTGCCGTCAACGAGCGGCCACACCACCCGCCGGCTGCCGACAGGGAAGGCCAGCAGCTGCCCGGCGTCGAGCCACTCCCGATACGGCTCGGGGACCGGGCTCTCCCAGCGTCCGGCGTGCACAGCCCGCCAGCCCGCGGGCATCCGGACCCGCCAGCCGGGGGAGCGGACATCGTGCCGGGTGGAGCGCTGGTCGGCCACCAGCCAATCCTCGAAATCCTGCATCGCCACCGCGCGCCGGGCTCGCCACACCGCGGACGCGCCCCGGCCCGCCCAGGTGTAGGAGCTGGACCTTCCTAGGTAGTGCGCCCGCACGAACTCGTCGGCGTGCCGCAGGTCCTGCAGCCGCTCGTGCCAGCCGTCCGCGCTCTGCGCGTGCAGCATCCGCTCATTGTCATCGGCGGCCGGGCCCGTCAGCAGTTCCCGCGCCAGCGTGGCGGCCGCGTCGAACCGGGCCGGGGAGTGCCACGGCCGGTCTTCCAGAATTTCGTCGACCAGCAGCGCCTCCCGGTGCCGCGCGTAGTCCTCGGCCTCGCGGGCGCGGTCGGCTCGCGCGTGGACCGCCAGCTCCGGTGCAGTGGTGGTCGCGGCCGCCGCCAGCCGCCACAGCCCGACCGCCGCATCGTGCCGCAGCAGCGGCCGCAAACCGCGTAGGAACTCATCCTCGAACGGCTCCACAACCGCAATCGCGGTCATCACCGCGTCGGTGAGCCGCCGGGCCTGATAGTCCCGATGCGCCCGCGGGGACTGGCCGGGCAACTGCAACGACACCGCCCGCAGTCGGTCCAGCGTGCCCGCCGGCACCCGCAGCCGCAGCCTCTTCGGTCTCGGCCACTCCCGCCGCGCATCGCCGTTCCACCGGGCCACGCCCGGATATCGCAGCACCGTCGAGATGTGCGTCAGCCGCTCCCCGACTGGCAGGTCTTCCTGCCGCGCGACGTGTGCCAGCAGCATCCGCCGTACCGTCTCGTCCCGAGACCGCCCCTCACGCGCAGCAACCGTCATTAGCGCGGTTAGCGCGCACGGGGGCACCAGCACATTACTTTCCTCGCGATCCGGCACCTCCCCAGCAGAGCACGCCGGGATCGACCAGGTTGTCTCTGGGCGGGTGATGTCCTGGCCACCGCGGGTCAAAACGCTAGCTATCTTGCCTGGCGCATTCTCGTCGCCAGGGCGCTACTCCTACCGATGACTTCCATGATCAGCCGCGTTTGCGGCTGGTGACGCTTTTCTTACCGGCAACCCAAAGTGTCAGCCGTGGCGCTTTCGCTGACATCGAGATGGCCGATCAGCGCTGACATCGAGGTGGCGTCTCTCAGCTCGCCACAGCGGGGCATCGAGACCCGTCGCCCCCCACCCTTACACTCTGCGCTCATGAGATTTCGGAATGTTGCCGCCAGCGGGATCGCGCTCGCGGCGATGCTGGGCGCGACCGGGTGTGGCCACCCCTCGTACGACGAACGAATGCAGTACCTCGACAAGGTGTCCCAGCAGGGCATCGACTACCGGGTCAAGCTCTACGAGCAGAAGACGGCGCCCTCGAAGGACGCCTGCGCGATCGGCTACGAGCTGCTCGACCAGTCGCCGCCACGTGACGGTGATCTGGCCTCATCCGCGAAGTGGCTCGACCGGGTCGAGGAGGCCTACATCAAGAGCTGCATGACCGGCGAGCTGAAGCCCAAGCCCGACGTCGACGGCGTCGACGCCGTCACTGCGGTGCCCGTCACCGCGCCCCCTGCGGCCCCCAGCGCCTCGGCATCCCCCGCCACCTAACCGCGCATCGCCTCACCACCGAAGATGACGAGCGGCCCGAGTCTCCTTCGGGCCGCTCGGCATCACTCGACAGTCGGGCGATTACGCGGAATCACCACGGTCAGCCAGGTCAGCACTCCCCCGTCAGGTCGGCCACGTACTCGAGCGCCGCGTTGCCGTCGGCGCGGGTGGTCCAGCCGTGGCAGACCACGCCGGCGTCGGCCAGCACGGTGGTGGCCCACTGGCACGCCTCGTCGACGCTGGCGGCCGGCAGGGCGTCGTGGTCGGCGTGGGGCTTGTCGTCGGCCAGGAGCAGCCACGCGTCGTCGACCGGGTCGTGCACCAGCCGCCACTCCCCCACCGGGCCCGTCCCGGCCGCCGCTGCGGTGGGATCGCCGGCGTGCACTGCGAGGTACGCCGGCCGGCCGGGCAGCAACTGCCCGTCGGCCCAGCCGGTGACCTCGATCCGGTGCCGCTCGGCCAACACCTCGGCCGCCCACGCCTGGGCGCCGTCGACGTCGTCGGGGTCGGTGAGGTGCTCCGCGCCCGCGGCCGGCTTGTCGACCTCCAAGTCGTAGAACAGCAGCCAGCAGCAGGCGTCCTCGGCGTCGTAGGTCAGCGACACCCGCGCCGGCACCCTCCGCGTCGACCTGGTCGACGGCGGTCTCGCCGGCGGGCGGCTCGATGGCGGCCAGGCGGGCCTGCTCCCACTCGGTCGGGGTGTAGCCGGCCTCCTCGACGAGGCGGTCCAGCCACTCCTTGTCCCCCTCGGTCCAGGCCTGGTAGGTAGCGCGGGCCTGCACCTCGCGGCGGGCGATGCCGAGTGCGTGAGCGGCGTGTACCCGGGTCGGCCAGTCCGCTCGACGGACGTCCTCCCACCACCTGTAGTTGGGCAGGGCTGGGTCCGGGGCCGACGCCGGCATCGACCAGCCACCGGTGGGCGAGCTGGGCGCACTCGTTGCCCGGCGCCCCACAGCCAGGCGTCGATGATGTCCGCCGCCGACTTCGGCAGCTTCGGCGCCCGAGCGGCCAGCACGGCCGCAGCCTCCGACCGGGCGGTCATGGCCCTCCGATGCTCCCGGTCATCGGTGATCCCCTGCTGCTCGACGGGGCTGCGGTTGTCCGCGGCCTTCGGTTTCCGGCCGGTCGAGTAGTACGTGATCGCACCCCACGAGTCGACACCTGCGGCTAGCTCGCCGGCCTTGCGGGCGGCGGTGATCGCCTTCGCCCCGGTCAAACGGCGCTGCCAGTAGTCGTTGCCGAACTGCTTGATCGGGTCGGCGATGACCGGGGTGCCCTCGGCGGCCAGTTTCTTGCTGGCCACGTCAATCGCCGTTTGACGCTCCCGGATCCGCTGGACCTCGTTGACCAGGTTCGCGGCGGCCCAGTGATGCCGGCGGTCATCGCGCAGCCTGTACGCGGCCAGCATCAGGTCCTGGTCGCCACCGACGGCGTCGACGAACGCAAGCGCGTCCTTGATCTGCAGGCCCGATTCGCGGTCGCAACGTGACGGTACGGTGACCCTCTGACAGAACGACTGGGGAGGTCATGGAACGTGGGTAAGAAGCGTAGCTCCCGGGCGCGTCGACGAGAGCCAGTCCGGCACCCGATTCCGCAGGCCCGTCTACACACGGCAGCGCCACCGCAGCCCGAGATCGAGCACCTGACGGAGACGGACCTGGTCGATGGTTGGTCACCGCTTCCGCAGGTGCGGATCCGCCAAGCCCGCGCCGAGGACATCGACGCGGTGACCGCGCTGTCACGGCTGGCGGGAGTCGACATCGAGGTCGAGGTGATGGACGCCGTCCGAACTGGCATCGCCGGCACGGAGGTTCGAGCTGGCCTACGCGAAGGTGGCAAGGACGGGTTCCTGCGCGTCATGGCTGGCAGGTTCGCCGAGTACCAGAGTGCCGACCAGCGGCAGCTGTTCGCGCACGTCACCTTGGTCCTGGTCGCCGAGCACGACGAGCAGGGCGTCATCGGGGCGCTCGTGGCGTACCCCCCATTGGGTGTGGTCGGACAGATGCTGCAGCACAACCAGCGCGTCGGCGGCGGCGTCAAGCAGGCAACGCAGATTCTGACGATGGGCGTGTTGAAGATCTGCCGCATCAAGTCCCTGGCGGTGGCCTCGCAGGTTCGTGGCCACGGCATCGGCGCCGCCCTACTCGGCTACTGCCACCAGGTGTACGAACACCTGGGCTACATCAGCGTTTACGGGCAGGCGCCGACCACCCCGGGACTGGATGCCTTCTACCGGCGACAGGGCTTCGAAGTCCTCGACACCGGGGTCGGCTTCGACCCCTGGGTGGTCTTCGGCGTCCACGCCGACATCCGCCCGGCCCCACAGGAGCGGATATTCATCTGGAATCGGCCGCCCGGTCGCCCCAGCAGGCAGCGGCCCGTCCTCGGAGGTCGTCTCAGCTAGTGGACCGGATCAGCGAGACGTCCCCCGGCGCGGGCGCCTGGTCCAGCGGGGTGGACGACGGTGTCGGGGCTTGTGCCGACGGGGTTGACCTGGACGATCTCTCCTGCCGTCACCAAGGGCGTAAGGGCACACAACCAGTGCGCTGATAACCGCTGCGGCGCGCCGGAGCCCGGCTGTGTACTGCACTCTGTCACCACCGTCTCGCATCATGTATAGATGACGGGTGCTCCACGCTGCTCAGGCGGCCATCTGACCCACGCGGAGCACCCTGACCGACCAGCCAGTCAGCACTGATCGGCACGGATTACCCTCCCCGGCGCCCGCGATGTCGGGAAAGGGATCCCGGCAGACTCCCGACAACATCGCCGTTGCCGGGCCCACCTCTCGTGCCTCAAGGACGACCCGAATGAGCACCGCTGCTCACCGCTCGCCTGCCCGCAACACCCGCCCGTACGTCGTGGACGAAGCCACGATCCGGCGGCGCAGCGCCAACCCCGACGCCGCCGAATACACCCTCTACGTGCGCAGCCTCATCGACGACTACCTCGGTATCGGCGGGCAGTCAGCGATCATCCGCAACGCCCGCAAGCGTCGTCTGGACTTCCCCGGCTTGAACCGACAGAAGCTGTCCGAGCAACTCAGCCGCTACCGCCTCGGTCCGACGTGGGAGATGACCGAGCTGATCATCGGGTGCCTGCCGGACAGCTGCGACACGGCCAGCATCCGGGCCGTCGCCGCGGGTTGGTACGAGTGCGCTCGCGGTCACCGGCCCCACGGCTACAACGGCCCGGTCAGCCGGCCGCCAGGCAAACCGGGCCAGCGCAACGTGCCCGAGAGCGAGCCGGTCGTGCCGGTCCTGCAGCGCAAGCTCGCCCGGCTGCAGGACCGCCTCAGGGAGGAGACCGCACGCTATATCGACAACCTGCGGGCCTCGGAGAACAGCCGCAACTACGAGGTGCGCCGCGCCAACCAGCTCGAAGCGCAGTTCCACCAGACCAGGGACGAGCTGCTCCGGGTGAAGACCATCGCCGCGGAAGTCGCCACCCTTCGGGAGGACTACGCCCGCCAGTGCGTCTACCTCGAACTCATCGCCGCGCCGGCTCTCCGCGACAAGCCGATCATCGACCTGCCAGAACCGCCCGTCGCCCGTCGCCGGATCCGCCTCGGACACCTGGTGACCACCATCGACCCGCAGGTCCCGCCGGCGCGGCGGGCGTTGGCCCGCTACCTGTGCACCTACGCCGAGTTCGCCGGCGTGTCCCCCACCGAGCTGGCCAGCAGGGCCGACATCGCCGCGACGGTGACGATGGACATCCTCGCCGGGCGCTTGGTGCCCACCACCGCCCACGCCACTCGCCTGACCGCCGTGCTGGACTGCGTGCCGGAGACCCTGCGGCACCTGACCACCGCCGCCAGCAACGCCACCGCCCTCGACGAATGCTTCTGGCACATCGCCAGCACCGTCAACCAGACGAACTCATCAGCGCAAGCCATCAGCGCTGGCGAGGCTGTCGGGTCGGATCCCGACAACCGTGCAACACACCCGCACACCGACCCGACACCACCGCCAAGCGGGATCGCCGATCGGCTCCGGCAACTCGCCACCCTCTATCGCGACGGCCTCATCAGCGACGGTGAGTACGCCGAACAACGCGAGCGCATCCTCGGCGAGCTGTAGGAACCTGTCACGCGTCGCCCTGGACGCGCCGGCACCGCCAACTCAGGGCAGTATTGCGCTCCACCGCGCCCCGCTCCTTCGCCGTGAGCCCGTCCGATTCACCGGGACGGGCGCGCGGGCTCGCTGCCCCTACCGCTGCACGGGCGGGGTGTTCATGATGGTGACCTTGTCGCCGCCGATCAGGGGGGGCGTCGACCGGGCCCTTGAGGTACGGGGCGATCCACAGCGGCCGGTGGTCGTTGAGGCTGGGGTACCAGTGCTTGCGCCAGTGGCCGCGCACGACCCACCGGTGCCGCCACTCGCGGCCGCCCCGGTCGGCCTCGGAGTCTCCGTTGGCGCTCAGGACGCGGCGCAGCCGGGCCACTCGCACGTCGCGGGGCGGCAGGCCGGCGCGTTCGGTCCGGCGGCGCTCCGGTCGCGCCGTGGGTCAGCTGGTCAGACTCGACGAGGTTGGCCTGCGCGGCGAGCTGGAACGCGGCGAACATCAGCCGCGCCCAGCTCAAGGTCGTCATCGGCGCATCCGGTCCGGGGAGCTCGAACTCGTCGACAGGGTAGCCACAAGATCAACGCAGAACCTAACGTTCGGAGCTGACCCGATGTGAAAAGTCGCCGGCAGTGCCTGGCCGGAGCTCAGCGGCCGGTGGACCGCAACACGGAGCCGATCACCGAAAGGTACTTCCGTACCTGCTCCCGGTCGCTCTCCTTCTCCGCCTCCGTCAGGTCAGCGTAGGCGGTCGACATCTGCTCGGTCCACCTCGCGACTAGTGCGGCAGGGATGATGAGCGAGCCGTCACCGGCCGGAACGCACTGCGAGTGCAGGTAACGTTGCCAGTGCGACCAGCGTTCGTGCTCCACCGCCGCCAACTGCTCCATCACCTGTGCCGCGCGGAGAACGGCCGGCAGATCGTCCAACATGTCAGATCAGGCCTCCATCGACTAGTCGCCAGTAGTGCTGTCCGAGCGCGGTCAACCGGCAGGATCTGCTCCGCATGGCGGCATGCCACATATGCGGTGCGTCGACTGGACGCAGGAGGTTGACCCTCGCATAGTTCTGCAGGACTCGGAAGGTGCGTGTGTTGACGGGGTCGGGTGGCGGGATCGAACGATCGAGCTGGTCGGCGGCGGACCGCTCAGGTTCGAAGCTCGGGTCGAGCCGCAACTCGTGGTCCGCCGACGGGAAGTATCTCGTCAGCGCCTGGAGTTCCACCAGGGCGATGGGTGGCTCGGTCTTCCGGAGAGACACGAAGGTCTTGACGTTGGTCTTAAACACCGGTCGCTGCGCCCAGGTCCCGAGCGACTGATCGATGTGCGCGTACACGCTGCCCGGGGTGATGTCGCCGGTAAGGTTGGCCGCCCCTCCGTTCAGCGCGTCCACGAACAGGTTGGTGAAGATTCCGGAACCGCCACCTGGGGTCTCCATGGCGTACTGGTTGGCGGTGGAGGCCGTCAGGATGGTCACGCCGTCGGAGACCTCGGCCACCTGCCTGCTAAGCGGGTTGTTGCCGGTGACCCCGCTGTGGCAGCTGTCCAGCACGATGACCTTATTGCGAGCCGGGGACGTGTTGGCCCACGTCATCACCTCGGACAGGGCCAGCCCGTCGTCGCCGTACGCGGCATCGCTGGAACACAGGAAACCGCCGGTGTCCTCGATATATCCGTGGCCGGCAAAGTAGAACAGTGCTATCTCGGCCGCATCCGCGAACAACTCCCGTACGGCCGCTTTGAGCTCGTGTTTGCTGATTGCCTCGGTGGCGTCGCGCGCCGTCAGGATCAGCGGAGTGACGAAGTTACGCGTGCCGTCGGCATGCCGCTCGAGCACAGCATGCACCGCGGTAGCGTCATTGACGCATCCACTGAGGTCACGCAGGCGTTCGTAGTAGTCGATACCGACGATCAGTGCTTTTCGCATGGCCCCCTCTCCGGGTGGAGTCCGACCAGCAGCTTCGCAGACGGCTTAGCCGGTAGCACCAGTACGCACGGTCAGTTTGGTCCGGTCGTTCAGCCACTGGCCGAGCGGAATGCCGGTGGCCGTCGGCGAAACACGAGAGCAATGCTACCGGCGGCAGACCCAGCGGATTAGCTTGCCACCCTCGCGCGCCAGCGTTGGCACATCCGGAACTGCGGGAGCCGGCGCGACCGGAGCGAAGACCGGCGCGGGCCGGACCGAGGGTGCCAGGTGTGTGAAGTCGACGCGGACGATCCGCCGCGCCGAGATGACCGTGAAAGTCGATTCCAGGTTGTGCTTCTGCCCGTCAGTCGTGACCAGCCCGAGTGGTCCGTGCAGCAATATGTCGCGGTCGGCCGTCTCGCCGGTGTCGATGTTGAAGTGATCGAGGTACCCGATGACATAGGTCCCGTCGTCGAGTTGGGCGCCAACCTGGATCAACCCCGGCTCGTCGCCGTCGAAGGCATGTGCCGCCACGTACCAAGCCGAGGTCGGCGTGATCGGAGCCGGTGGTCCAACTGCGAGGCGGACGATCCTGGATTTCGCCAGCTGCTTCGCGACGCGTGACTTGGCTAGTCGCGGGTCGGCAGCGAGCCAGGCGAACAGGCTCGCTGCGGCGAGGTACGCCACAGCCCACCAGCCGACCTGGACATGATGGCCCACGAAGAACTTCTCCGGCGCCTGAATCAGACCGCGGATGTTCAACGTCCGGGTCGGCCAGATCGCGCGCGCGCCGGCGAAGAGGAGCCCTGTCACGAAAAGGCTGACCACGCTGGCGGTAACGACCTGAATGGTCTCCCGGAACGCGGATCGGTGAGCCTCCGGCACGGCGCGCTCGCGGCGCAGCACGTACGCGAGGCCCGGTGTGAGCATGAAGAGGAATAGGAACACGCCGAGCAACGAGGAGGGTATCAAGGTTCCGGTCTAGCTCCGGTCGCTGTTTCCCCCGCTGCTGGGCGGCGGAGGTATCGGCGGCGTGGACGGTCGCACCGGCCGGTCGATCTTCGGCGCCTGTTCCTGTCCGCGCTTCTCGTTCTGGGAGCGGTCGGCCCTGCTGCTGGTCATGTCCCACCTTCTCTTTCGCCTACCCGAGTTCTTTCACGAGTGGGAGTCGAGTCGGTCAGTACCGTACCGGGATTCGGCACGACGTTGGCGGGTAGGTGCCCGTGCGTGGTCGCCTCTTCTCGGCCAAAATAGCCACGTCGAGTCGGTTCTGTGGTTGCGCTGCTGATGGCGGCCGGCAGCGCGGGCGACATCACGCTGGGTGCCGGACGCTGGCAGAGAAGCCCAAACTCATCGTCGTCGTGCCGGCGGCGAACGCCGGCACGCCTGGGAGATGCGGTGGCTGCTGGACCACCACAAGCTCGACCCGCGATCATGTCGATCCTGACGATCGGCGCGCGGCCCAGCGCCACCCGGGTACGTAGGTCCACCTGGACGACCGAGCCGTCCTCGATGCTCGTGGGCACCAGCCGGTCACTGGCCAGTAGCAGGCCGCTGGGACTGGGCACCGCCACCGCGTCGACCTTGTCGAGGGCCATCGGGGCCGCGCCAACCAGTGCGCCGTCGGTTATGTCGACCACGAGGAAGCGGCCGCCGTACGCCACAACCCTCCACGGGCGCGAGCCAGCGCGCCGGCACTCTTGAAAACTTTACGGCTGGCCGCGTCGAGCAGCAGGACGCCTCCCTCCCGCCGGCGTGGTGACCGCAATCCGGTCACCAACCTCGGCGGGGTCGGCAACCACGTTCGGCAGCGCGGCCGCCCAGGCGAGCGCGCAGTCGCCGGTCGCCGAGCGGCACAGCGCGACAACGCCGAACGGGTCGCGGGTGGTGACGTAGGTGAGGGCGCGGCCGGAGAAGATCATCATCGGTTTGGCGCGAAGCGCAGCAGCGCCCGGCTGCACGAGTCGACGCTCTCGAAATCGGCGGGCGCGTGCCCGTGCGGAACAGGCCCGATCCGTTCTGACTGGAAGTAGTAGAAGGCGGCGGAAGGGCATCGGCGAGCAACCCGGCGTGACGGGTTGCTCGCCGATGCCAATGGAGTGGCTACTGGTCCTGGCCGTTGGCGGCTGCCGACGAGCGCAGAAGAAGATTTGCTAGGGCTCGTAGATCCTCGCTCGTCATCTCTGCCCGCAGCGCCTCCGCGATCTTGTCAGGCGTGCCACCAAGGCGTCTGATGGCGGACGCAGTTGCTGACCTCCGCGCGCTTGGCGCGTGGGGTGAGGTTCCATCAGGGCTGTGCTCTCGGTTAACCGCGGTTAATTCCGGTGGCTCGGTTGGTTGCTGTCGCCGTTGCAGCTCTACGAGTTGTTCGTCAGGGGGAAGCTGGTGGAGATCACGGACGTCTCGGAGAGGAAGCTCTCCGGACCGCAGCAGTGTCTGTACCTCCAGTGCCAACTTGAGCAGATTCAGTCGCTGAGTTACCCAGGCGGGGGTGCGAGATAGGCGCGCGGCGGCCGCCTTACCTGATCCACACTCCCGTACCAGTAGCTGAACAGCCTTGGCCTCCTCGATTGGATCGAGGTTCTCGCGGTCGAGGTTCTCGGCGGCCGTGGCGCTGACCCACGCCTCTCTGCTGTCCGCCAGGTTGTTCTTGACGACGATGTCCAGCGTCGGTTGGCTCGCCAGGAGCGCCGCCGCGCGTCGTCTGCCGCCGGTGACCTGTACCCATGCGGCTTTTTCGATCGCAGCCTCATGCTCCGGAAAGATGCGCAGGAAGGCTTCCCGGGCTACCACGGCACAGGGCTGGAGTTGCCCGTGCGTACGCATCGACTCGGCGATGCTCTCGATCTTCGCGTGGTCGGCGTCGAGGTCCCGGGTGTTCAGTGGGTTGGCCGCGACCTGGTGAACCCGGGCCGTTCGTGGTGCCGCCTCGGCGAAGGTCGGTACCCGCGCCTCTGGCAGCACCGGATCGCTGGCGAGGTCCGAAAGATTTACTCGCTTACCCGCCACGTCAGACCTCCTGGAGGTTCGGTGCGCTGGCCTGTGAGGGGATTGCAACTCCCCCGCCATAGCCCATCTCCAGCGCTAGCCGGAAGAAGTCCTCGCGTGCCTCCATGGCCGTCCGATTCTTCGGGTACTGCGTGACGACCAAGCCCTCTGCGGAGGCTCGCGAGTGCAGCTTGTACCGCCGGATGACGGTGTTGCACATCGGCCAGCCCTTGCGACGGATGAACTGGGCGGTCTGCTGAAGATCGGGGAGCCCGTCTCGCGGGTCCCAACTGTTGACGACTACCCGATACGGAATCCCGCGCGGCGCTATGACGGACTCGATCGTTCGAGTCGTCGGGTCGTAGCAGAGCGGCTCAGGCACCATCGGCACGAGGACGTCATCGCACTCGTCGAGCGCGGCTTGGAGGATGCGTTCGTCCTCTAGCGAGCCCGGCGTGTCGACGAAGATGTGCTCGTAGTGCAGGTTCCGCAGCTTGCGGAGATCGCGGGGGTCGTCGACCTGGGCGAAGTCGAACGGTAGTCCGCCCCCTTGCTGCTCCACACGCTTTGACCACCACACGGACGATGCTTGGGGGTCCGTGGACGCAACCATCACCGGGCTCTCCGGGTCGCCGACAGCTTCAGCGGTTGACCGAAGGATCGGCTCGGGGTTGACCAAGACATCGTAGGTCACTGCCCCCAGATTTACGGCGAGGGTGGTCTTACCGACGCCGCCCTTCTGGTTGGCGACGACATGCACCTGAGTCATGCGGGCTCCGTTCCGTGTGCTTCCCGGGGCCGATCGTGGCCGCGGTACTTCGGATGCCTGCCATGCTAGGGCTGTCCTGGGCCTGGCCAGAAGCCCGGTCCGGGCCGGCGTGTTTTTCGGTTAACCGCGGTTAACCGACACCGCAACGACTGTGACCACCACCGTCGGTGCGCTGGATCGTCCCGATCGAGCGCGCCGACGGACATGGGCTGGGGCGACGGGTTGACAACTCCTAACCCTTTGAGCGTTGGAGTCGGCGCCAGCAGATGGTGGCGCAGGCGAGGGTGGGGAGGGCTTCGTGGATGTCGTCGCGATTTCCCAGGGGATACGTAGGCGGCGGAGCCAGTGCAGCAGGGCCGCCCCTGGATCCGCGCCCGGAGCAGGTGCAGCGACTGTCGCTGTCGCCTACCTGACACGAGCAGTGTTCACGGCGGAGGTGTCGACGAACATGCGCCGGTGAAAGATGTTCAACAGCGTGGACGAATGCCCAATACGTCCTAACCCCCGCCGGCTTGCACTGGATCATCGCCGCAGCGGCCTTCTTCATTGCCTAACGGCCTCTGCGTCAGGTTGTCCCCACACGCTGCTGGCCACAGACATCGCCTCATGGATAGCGGCGGTGTAGGTCCAGGCGGTGCGGCGACGCGCGGACCAGCCCCGCCAGGACCCCCACCCACGTTGCGGCAGGTGGACCAGAACCAGTGTCCCGTCGGCGACGGGCCAGCGGGTTAGCGAGGCAAAGATGGGGTAATTACGGACCTCCCGCAAGAACCGGTCGAAGGCGACGTGCAGGACCGTTCTCCTTCTCCTCGGGCCCAGAATGAGGACCACGCGGCCGTGGGGCAGAGCGTTGGCGATCATCCTGAGTTCGTCGCGTAGGCCGGGACGGATGTCGTCGGGTGTGGCCGAAACGACGACAGCGTGCGCCTCGTGGGCCCACCGCGTCACTTGCATGAGCCAGCCCTCCTGCATAAGAACGCTCTTCGCAGCGCCGAGCCGGGAGAATCTCGTGCCTGGCTGGTCCACTGCGATGACAGGACCAAATGCGGACAGCGCCTTGGCGAGCACTTCTTCGAAGCGGCTGCGCCGGACCGGGTTCAGCCACCCGGTTAGAACCTGCCACAGTCCGCTGCGACTCAGCGCGGAGACGGGAAGTTTCTGCTGGTCATCGCCGAAGTTGCGCAGGTAGAGAATGTGGGGCCGGGGGTCCGCCTCGATCGCCTCCCAGGCGTTGCGCATTCGCAGCCGTCGCGCGAACCGGTCGAACAGGGTACCCAGCGCGGCGATGACGACAAGCCCGACCGCTGGCAGCAATAGCGCACTGGATTCCGAAAGCCCGCTGTTCGTCGTGTGCGCCAGAAGTCCCAGGATGATGAGCGCGAAGAGCATGACCACCGGCACGGTGGAAAAGACGACCGCCAGCAGCATCGCCACCGCCGCGCCGACGACCCGCCGTGGCGAGGGCCGCGCGATCCGGAGCCGTCGGCGAAGCGGGATTGCCGGTCCGGTGGCCTGGTGCCGGCAGGCAACGTGGATACCGACCGCCACCCCGACCAGCAGCGCGGCCGCGCCAAGGCGCGCTGAGGTCGCCGCCACGCTGTCGTGTGGCGGCAGCAGCGCACCGAGGAGGAACATCCCCGCCAACACCGCGACTGCATAGGCGAACCGCTGACCGCGGTGCCGCCACCGGAAGGCTCTGGCCTTCCCGTCAACTGCGACTAGACGGGCATCACCTCGGCCGGTATCGAACCTCGGCCGGACCGCCCACCCGGCCAGCGTGACGGTCCCGACCAGAAAGATCCAAATCGACAGGATCGACGACAGGACTCTGGTGAACGGCGGCAGAAGGAAGGTGACCCGCGGCTCGCTGGGGAGTTCAGCCGCAATGCCCCGGGCCGGTGGCCCAGTCAACCGTCCGCAGGCGGGAAACGTCAGGGTGGCGCATCGCATCCACAACTGGATCGAGTACGGGCCCTGTACCCACTTCCGCACCGCGGTGTGGTTG
The DNA here is from genome assembly GCF_043197575.1 of Micromonospora sp. NPDC049051. Taxonomy (NCBI): domain Bacteria; kingdom Bacillati; phylum Actinomycetota; class Actinomycetes; order Micromonosporales; family Micromonosporaceae; genus Micromonospora; species Micromonospora sp. NPDC049051. The sequence goes on along the minus strand of NZ_JBICTL010000012.1, from coordinate 67,972 downwards.
TCGAGCGGAAAAACGGCGTCCGCGCCGCCGAGGTAGCTTTCCGCTCCTGTGGTACGCCCCATGCGCAGCCGATCGGCGAACGCCTCGTCGGCCAGATAGCGCGCTGCCTCTTCGGGGCAGGTCCACCAACTCAGGGCAAATGCACTGCCGTCGTCTCCCGTCCAAAGCCGCCCGGTTCCTGGGAAGCAGACGCCAGCGCCGGTGTCGACTGGTCGAAGGGCATCACTAGGCTTCTCCTCCGTCCAGTTTCCAGGGACATGCTGACTCGGGGTAAAGCTTGTGAAGATCTCCGGCGTCGGGCCCGAGCCGTGCGCCGTGCCCAACGGCAGGACGGCGAAGACCAGGCACGCAACGAGGACGGCCAACACCGATGGCGACACCCACCGCTTCATCGCCTGATTCTCTTAATGGAGCCAGCGCGCCCAACGGCTTTGTCGGATCGATGACCCTACTCATGGCCGCAGGAGGACGGCAGCCGCCAAAAGGGTGGTCACAGAGACTTCGAGGCTAGACGTAGGCCATAGAGCGCTCGCGAATCGATGGCGAAGCCATATCTCGGCGTCGAGCGCGTTGATCTCTGCCGCGAGCTGCTGGTATCGGGTGGCGAGACAGACGAACTGCACGCCTGCGGTGCCGGCTTTGGCCCACGCTCTTGCCGAGGCAAGACGGGGTATCCGCGTCAAACAGTAGACCCTCTGCATGACCGGCGGCTTGGCAGCGCGGCTCGCTCGGGGTGTCCGCCGATACCAGCATGTCGGTACTGGGCGTTACTGTCTGCTGTTGACCCGGACTAAGGAGTACCCCTGATGGCCAACCCACGCGCCTTCGTCAGTTTCGATTTCGACCACAACCAGACCGAAAAGATGCTGTTCGCTGGGCAGGCGAAGAGTGACTCGCCGACGCCGTTCACGGTGCACGACTGGTCCAGCAAGACCTCGCTGCCGCAGAGTCAGTGGGAGAATTTGATCAAGATCAAGATGGCGAGCACGAACATGTGCATCGTTTTGGTCGGCAAGTACATGTCGACCGCCACAGGTGTCGCGAAGGAGATCGCGATGGCCAAGGATCTCGACGTGCCGGTCTTTGGTGTCTACGTCGGCGGAGGGGGGACCAGCAGCATTCTTCCGGCCGGGCTGCAGCGCAACCGCACCTTGGCTTGGAAGTGGAGCAACATCGCTGCGGCTGTCACTCAGATGATGGGTGAGGGAAAGAACGCGTGAAGCGTGGCCCGGCGTATCCCGGCGCCCGCCTCCTGGTCGACGTCGAGCCAACGAGAGAAGCACCCGTGTCCCCGGTTGCCGGGGGCACGGGTGCTTCCGTTGGATGCCGGGTCGCTGCGGTCTGCTGTCACGCGGGCATGTGGATGACCGGCAGGTGCCCCTCGGGCCCGTACCGGTTGCCCTCGCTGGTCAGGATCGATGCTTGGTGCTCCAGGGCGGCCATCACCGTGGCGGCCAGGTCGACGCGCCCGGTGAGACCACGCCAGTAGGACAGCTCCTGCCACGACTCACCCCGGGTGGGCAGCCGTGCACAGGAGTCGTGGCTGAGCAGCCGGTGCAGGTGCTTTCGGTGCTTGGCGTCGGCGGCCAGCTCCAGGGCCTCAGCGGCAGTAACGGCGGTGACGCCGAAGCGCTGGCCATCGGTGATGACCTCACCGATGGGTTCCCCGACGTGGATCGAGTACGGGTAGGCCAGCAGCGCTGAGCGGTCCAGCACCAGCACGACCGGACGCTGCTCGCCCTCGACGCTCACGCGGCCGGCCGGCTGGCGTCGTCTGCCTCATCCTGCATGTGCTGGCGCACCCGGTCGCGCACGGCCTCGTACCGCTCGTGGGGCCATTGGGCCTGCACCTGTAGCCGGCGAGCACGGGCCTCGGCCATGCCTTGCTCGGTGAGCTGCACCCCGGCATCGGCCATCAGCGCACGGAACTCGTCCATGCGCCTGCGGTCGCGGACGGCTTGGGCGACGTACGCGGAGGCGTTGGGCTGCCGCTCCAGGGTCTCGGCCACGTCCTCGGGCACGGAGACGGTCACTCGGCGCTTTGTCATACCGATCAGGCTACTCCTGTCATACCATTACGTACAGCAACCGCGCGAACTCAGAAAGGCGCTGGGCCGGGGGTGCGGTCCGGGACCGGGGTCGGGGGCTGTTGGCCGACGTCGGCCAGCTCTCGCGCCAGGTCACGCTCGATCAGCTCGGCTTGGCCGTTGAGGTGGGTGCAGGCCGGCCGCTCGCAGGTGAACCCGCCGCCCGGAAGCCGCCGGTGGTCCTGGTCGTAGGCCGTCGCAGTGCTGTCGCTCTCGGTCACGATTTCTTCCTTTTGTCCGGTGGCGCACCAGCGGGAAGTTCGGCGCGCAGGTAGAGGGATACGCCGTCGCCGCTGCGGCGGGGGACAGGCCGGCTGGTGTGTGTGACGGTGAGGGCCTCGGCGACGGCGGCGGCAGCAGCGTGCAGCTCGTCGACGTCGTTGGCGACCAGGCGTACCCGGATCACGAGGTGACCGCCGCGGTGGTGTGGCGCGAGTTGGGCAGGCGGGCGGTGAGCCAGGGCGGTAGCGGCGCGATCGGCAGGTCGCGGGCGATCGTGTAGGGGCGGCCGTCGACGACGGAGCCGGGGCCGACGAGGTAGCCGCCGAGGCGGTGGCCGGGGGCGCGGACGTCGATGCCGGGCCACCGGCTGATCGAGTTGGGCACCACGATGCCGATCGGAGCGCGGAAGTAGAGGTGCAGGCCGTCGTGGGCGGTGGCGACGGTGAGGGTGTTCGGCCAGGGCCAGCGGGCAGCGTAGCGCAACCCACCGACACCGTGCCTGCCGTGTGGTGCCCGCTCAGCGGGAACCACACGGCAGGCGACGATCCGTGCCGTGCCGGCCGCACTGGCTCGTCGACGGCGGCGGCGGGTCGGTTGGTCGGTCTCTGCGGTACAGGGCCTCGGTAACGGTGTCGATGCCGTGGCGGTCAATCATCTGCTGCAACTCTTGCGCGGGGGTGGGTCGGCCACGGCTGTCGGCGCGGTTCGCTCCCTGCCCGTGCAGCCCGAGAGCGAAGCGAACGGTCTGCTCGTCCGCGCCGTTGCGCAGGGCCTTGGAGATCTCGGTGGTCTGCTGCTGTTGGAGGCGGGCGGCCTCCTTGCTGAGCTTGGTCCGGCGGGGGTCCCTGGGGCCCATGCCGGCCAGCTCGGTCTCGACGCGGTCGAGGTCCCGGCCGGTGCCGATCGCTCTGTTGATCCAACCCATGTGTCTGTCCTCCTGGGGGCAGGGGTAGTCAGTTCTCGTACCAGCGGGTGATCGGGAACGCGCCCGGGGTGTCGGCCGGCGCCGTCTCCAGGTACCACTCCTGATCGGGGCCGGCGGCCTCGCTGATGTTGACGCCCCACTCGTGGCGGATCTGCGCGTGAGGGGCGGCCGGGTCGGCGGGGGCCAGGGCCTCGCCCCGCACCTCGCGGGCGTAGCGGCGCAGCGCGGTGAGCAGCCGGGCCGGGTCGTGGTGGCCCAAGGCGATGATGTCGCCGTCCTCGCCGATGTCGCTCAGCGCGATGCCGTTGATCTCGGCCACCATGTCCAGCGTCGGCCACGTCGGGCCGCCGAGCAGTTCGGCGAGCATCTGCTGGTGCGCGGATAACACGATGCCACCGGTGGTGGTGGCCAGGTGTCGGGCCAGGTCGGTGTAGCTGTCGGCGCGGATCCACTCGGCGCGTTGGGCGTCGTCGCCGGCGACCAGGGCCGGCAGGTGGTCCGGCTCGTGCACGCCGAGGTCGATCGTGGTGAGGGTGGTGACCATCCACGCCTCGTCCGAGGCACGCGGGTCCGGCACGTAGCGGGCCGGCAGCGTCCGCACCCACGGGTCGGCGAGCGTGACGACCAGGCCGGTCTCCTCCCTCAGCTCCCGCGCCGCCGCCTGCGCGGGGGTCTCGCCCGCCTCGATGTGGCCGCCGGGCAGCGCCCAGCCGTCCCCACGCGGGCGCTCGATCATGACGATCCAGCGGGCGCCGGTAGCGTCGGTCGCGGTCACCGCGGCGTCGGCGCAGCGTGCCTCGCCCCAGTGCCCGAGCCGGTTGCGGCCGTAGCGCACGGGGGTGGACTCGCACGGGTTGACCGGGCGGCCGGCCACGACCCGGAACGGGAGCGCGGCGGCGGCCTGCCGGGCGGGCCAGTCGTCGATGCGGGTCGGGTCGGTCTGGGCCTCGGCCCAGCCCTCGGCGACGCCGCGCAGGTAGACGTCGGGATGGGTGTAGGTGCGGGGTTCGGTCATGATGATGCTGCCTTTCGGTGTCTCGGGTTGCTGCTCAGCGGTTCGGGGGCTGGAGGTAGTGGTCGGGGTTGTGTTCCAGCACGACCCCGACCGCGCGAACGGGTGGTGTCAGGCGGGGCAGGTGCTGCCGCCCGGGCCGGCGTGGCCTGTCACAGGACGTCGGCGTGGGTTCGCTCCCACTCCCGCACGAGGTCGCGGCCGTCCGGGCGCACGACGGCGGTGACATCGACGTCGACGTCGGATCCGGCGTGAGCGGCGGCCAGGCGGTCGGCCTCGCCGAGGCCGTCCACCAGGTGCGCCACGGTGAGCGTCGCAGCGCCAGCGGTGTCGGTGACGGCGTCGTAGGTCTGGTAGTGAATCTCGGTGGCGATGTCCCCTCCTTCGATCTCGGTGACGTGGGTAAAGCCCTCGGCGTGCAGGGTGGCCAGGGCGTCGCAGGTGCGGGCGTGCTGGTCGACGACGGCGGCGGCCGGCACGGCGCGTCCCCACCGACGGCCCGGCGCGGGGCCGGGTCGGGCGGCCTGCCGGGCCAGGCACACCTCCAGCGGGGTGGTGAAGGTGACGGCGACGGCGGGCACCTGGTGCTCGGCGGCGATGCCCAGCAGCCACGCCCGGTCGGCGACGCTGGTGCTGGTGGCGTCGACGACGGTGGTCAGCCGGCGGGCCAGGCGGGTGTGCAGGATCGCGGTGAGCAGGACGAGCGCGTCGGCGGTGGCGTCCTGGTCGCACTCGTCGTCGGACACCACGGCGCGCAGCCAGTCGAGGCTGTGGACCTGGTGCGACTGGTAGTGGGCACCAGCCCAGGTGGACTTGCCGGCGCCGGCCGGGCCGATGAGCACCACCAGCTGCGGCGCGGTCGTGTTCGCGCCAGCGTTGGGGTGGGTGTCGGTACGGGGGTCGGTCATGATGGTGCCTGCCTTCCGGGTGTCGGGGTTGCTGTCGGCGGTTTCGAATCCGGAGGTAGTGGTCGGGGTCGTGCGGGAACACGGCCCCGGCCGCGTGAACGGTCGGATGACGGCGGGCGATTCCTCGGAATCGCCCGCCGTCACGGCTTGCGGCCCGGCTTGGTGCGGGCCTGGTTGAGCTCGGCCTGGAGCCGCTCGGCGCGGGCCTCGGCGGCCTGGGCGCGGTCGACGGCGGCCGTCGCGGTGGTCTCGTGTCGGATGGCGTCGGCGCGAGCGTCCTGGGCCGCCTGCTCGGCGGCGCGGCGCTCGGTCTGGAGCTGCTCGACCTGGCGGCGAACCTCGGCGAGGGTGGCCCGGGCGGCGCGCAGCTCGGCGTCGAGGTCCCGGCGGGCGTTCTCGGCGTCGGCCCGCTCGGTACGGGCGGTGTCACGTTCGGCGGCAACAGCCGCGGTGGTGGCCTCGGCCTGCTCGGCGCGGGCCTCGGCGGTCTCGGCGCGGCGGGTCGCGGCGGCCAGCTCCACGCGCAACTGCTCGCCGGCGGTACGCGCGTCGACGAGCTCGGCGCGGAGGGTGTCCACCTCGGAGGTCAGGCGGGCGACGTTGGCGGTGAGGCGGGTGACGTCGGCGCGGGCAGCATCGCGTTCAGCGGTGACGGCCGCGATGGTGGCCTCGGCACGCTCAGCGCGGGTGACCTCCGCCTGTAGGGCCTTGTCGGTCTTGCGAACCTCGGCCTGGGCTTCGGTGAGGTCGCGGCGCAGGGTCTTGAGCTGGTCGGTGAGGTCGGCGGCGCGCTGCTCGGCGGCCTCGCGGCGGCCGGTTTCGGTGATGACGGCTTGGGCTCGTTCGCCGGCGGCAGCCTCGGCGCGGCCCTGGGCCTCGCGGGCGTCGGCGACCTGTCGCCAGGCGTCGCGCTGGACGCGTTCGGCCTCGGCCTCGGCGTCACGGGCCCGCCGTTCCGCCACCCGCTGCGCCTCCTTCGCGGTGGCCTCGCCCGCACGAGCGGACCGGGCCTCGCGCAGTGCCTTGTCGCGGTCGTCCTCGGCGCTCTGGGCCCGCTGCGCCGCAGCGACGGCGGCGACCTCGGCCTGCTCCACCCGGGCCACCGCCGACCCGTCTACCTCGCGCATCGCGCCCACCACCGTGGCCAGCTCGCCGGTGAGGGCCTCCACCGCCGGCAGCACCCGCGCCGTCGCCTCCCGGTACGCCGCGAGGGGCTTGTTCAGGCCGGCGGCCAGCTCCGCCTGCCGCTGCTCGGCGTACATCTGCCGGCAGTTCTTCCCGCCAGGGTGCCGGCGCTCGTCGTCCGGGCAGAACTCCGGCGGGCGGCCCCGGCCGGCGTAGGCCAGGGGCCGCTGGTCGTACTTGCAGGTCGGCGGCACACCGCGGGGGCCCGCCGCACTCGTCTCTGTCATGACCCCATCTTATCCTAGTTTCCATTTCTAGGAAGTAGTAACAGTTATCCGATTCTAGAAATTTGATACTATCTGATCTTGTATTGGCAAGATCACAAAGCGGGCCCCTGAGAACGCCTGTGAGGCGATTTCAGGGGCCGGGCTGTACTGAGGTACCTGGGATACGTGGTGCTAGTGGGCCAGAGCCGGGGAAAGGCCAGCGCCCGGCTGGGCGACTGCTGGCCAGTCCTGCGCGTCGGCGGCGATGGCGCGGGCGGCGGCGTGGTCGCCACGCGCGGCGGCGCGGGCGGCGGCCAGGGCGGCGTGGCGGCCGGCGCCGGGCCCGGCGCGCTCGGCCTGGCGGGCCTGCTCGCGGCTGTCCCACTCGGCGCGAGCGGCGTTGCGGGCGGTGGCCACTGCGGCGGCCTGCTCGACGACGTCGCGGCGGTGCTCGGCGGCGACCTGGGCGCGGTGTTGGTCGTAGCGGCGGGCCGGGTGCGGCGGCTCGACGTCGCCGGTCAGCGATTCGTCGAGCAGGGACCGCAGGTAGCCCAGCGGCAACTTCGGCGCGTCGAGCAGCTCCCGGCCGCCACGGCTGCGCTCGATCCAGTCGAGCAGCACCGGCATCGTCCAGCCCGGACCGAGCCGGGACCCGAGCGTGGCCGCGACCCGGGGCAGAGGCACGTTTGCCAGCCACTTCCAGGCCCGCTGTGCGGCCCGTGCCAGGTCGTACGCGCCCCATTCCATCCAGTTTGGACGGCGCGACCCTCGTGACGGCGCACACGCTTTCTCGATCGGCCTAGGACGCCGTACGGATCGTGGCACCGCTCTTGCTGGTGAGCGCGAAGCGCCATTCTTCCGCCGACTCGGCCCCACCGACCGAGGGCGAGTGATCGACGGAGGAGTCTTACCCCGAACCACGAGCCAGGAGTAAACACTCATACCTGTAGACGCTGCGCGGGGGTGGCAGATATTCAGCCCGTGCCGAGCGAGGTCCTCGGCGCCCTCGATGGCGGTATCCCGGGCGGCGGCCACGGCCTGGCGAAGCTGAGCACGCCGCGCCATCGCGGCCATGTCCATCACCGTGCCGGCGCGGGCGTGCAGCGCGTCGACGTCGTCCTGGGCGGCCTCCAGCAGCGCCACGGCGTGCGCGAGCAGCCCCTCGATTACTAGCAGCGCCACCGGCAGGTACGGCTCCCGCGCGACGGCACGCTCCCGGCCGCCCAGGGGCGCCAGGTCGAACTCCGCCCGGTCGTACGTGCGGCCCAGCCGGGTTCGCTCTTCCAGCGACAGGCGGCGGCCCTGAGCGGTGCGTTCCATCCACTCCAGGGCCTCCGCGCGGGCCCAGCAGCCGGTGACGGTGCGCGGCTGGCAGTCGGCTAGCTCGGCGGTACGCAGCCGCCCCGGACGGGTGATCCGGGCGTTGGCGTCCACGGCCAGCACGCCAGCGACGCGGGCCAGCACCGACGGGCGGCCACGCTTCGACGCCTTCACGGACGCCTGGCGGGCCAGCAGATCGGCCAGGTGCACCACAGCGCGGCCACGGCGACGGCCGGCGGCGAACGCCTCGATGACCTCCCGCAGTCGCTGCACCCACGCGGTCAGCTCCGCCACCCGCTGCTCAGCCTCGGTAATCTCGGCGAGCTGGCCGAAGCGGACCTCCACCGCGACCCGCTCCGCCTGGACGACGGCCGCTGCGGTGGCCTGCTCGGCCTCCTGCTCTAGGGCGAACTCCTCGCGGATGGCCGCCAGCCACGAGTAGCCACACAGCCAGCACGTCGGCGACGGCTCCCACTCACCACACGCCGCACAGCCCTCTACGACGTCGTCGACGTCGTCGAGTACCCCGGCGCGTAGCTCGGTCGCCTGGCGGCGCTGTTCCCGCTCCTTGCGGCTGCGCCAGCATGGGATGCACAGCGGTTCCGACCCGGCGCCGTCACGGGGCAGGCCCTGCGTGTCCCGGCCCGCACTGGCGCAGGACACGCACGGCGTCTGCACACCCGTCGGATACACCGGCCGCCGACGAGCACCCGCCGGAGCGATCAGCCGGGCCTGCCCGGTGCGAGTCGTCTCTACCAACAGGGCGGGCCGGGCCAGGTGCACCGTGCAGCGGTCGCGGCCGGGAGCGGCTAGCACCGTCCGACCGACAGCGGCGCAGACCGGGCAGTGCCCGGTCGCGGCCACCCGGTCGGCGGCTAGTGGGGTCAGGTTCGGTGCCGTAATCATCGCGGCACCGCGATTGCTGCAACATCAAGCGAGGGGACTGGGCGCGCGTAGGCGTCGCCGCGACACGCAGAAAAGGTGTCGAGAGACAAGAGTGCACCCAGCCCGGAGGTGGGTGCTATGGTGTCCTCCGAGCTTGGTTGGAGCCTCAAACCCTCACCGCGGCCAAACGAGAGGGGTTTGGGGCTCTGTTCTTTTATGGAGTTAGGGGTTGAGCGCGGGCGCTCCCTCAAGATCAGATCGGGGTTATAACCCGTGGATCTTACGGCGGCTTTCAGCGTTGCAGGGACCCCAACACGCGCTGAAACCAGGCATCCCCGAAGATCCTGTGTGGACCGCCCGAGAAATCCGGACATACCATCACGAGCCGGGCGGCGTTTGTGACCAAGAAAATCTGAACGTATGCAGTCGAATGGGCGGCCCGATCAATTGGGCCGCCCATTCGGGTCCTTTGAATGGTCACTCGGGCCGGTGAATGGTGTCGCAGTAGACGGCGATGCCGTCGCCGTCGTGGACGTACAGCTCGCCGTAGCGGTCGGCGGGGCTGTCGACGGCGTCAAGCAGCCGCTGCGCCTGGCGGCAGGCGGCGTCGACGTCGGGAGCGGTGAAGTAGACGACGGCTGCGGGGTTGTCGGGCTCGGGGTCGGTGACGATGTCGAGGCGGTACTCGTCGGTGGTGCCGGCGACGAGCAGCTCGAACGGGCGGCGGGTCATCGGGTGCCCGCTGGGGTGTGCGGGGCGTAGCCGGTGGTGTAGGGCCCGTCGTCGTAGGAGTAGGTCCAGGCGAGGCGCCGGTTGGTGAGCCACGCGCTGGCGCGGCCGGTGAGGTCGCGGTGCCAGTGGCGGGTCCGGCCGGTGTCGCCGCCGTCGCTGGTGAAGGCGAGCAGGGCGTAGCCGCCGGGAATGCCGGCGTCGGGCTCGCCGGGGTGCCGGCCGCCGTTGACCGGGAAGTGGACGCTGGCGAGGGCGGGTGCGCCCTGGTCGGGCAGGGTTTGCAGCATGTGGGTGAGGCCGTGGTCGACCAGGTGCCAGCGGCCGTCAAGGGGCAGGCCGAGCACGGTGCGGGCGGCGGCGAACAGCTCGTAGGCGTCGACGCGGTCCTGCACGACGATCGTGGTGGTGACGGTCATGTCGGTCACCTAGCCCAGATCGCGAGGGCGGCGGTGACGGCGGCGCCGGCGTACCCGGCCAGCAGCAGCGGCACCGCGCGGGAGATCGCGGCGTACTTGGTACGGACGGTGCGCGAGAACCAGAGCAGCTCGCGGGCGCGGCTCAGTGGGGTCATCTGCGCGACTTGCTCGGCGTCGCCAGCGGCGAGGCGGGCGAGCACGTCCTGGGCGTCGTCAGCGTCGGCGTAGGCCATGAACCCGTATCCGTCGCCCAGGCGCGGGCGGGAGGCCGTCAACAGCAGCACCACGGCGGTCAGCACCACGACGGCTGTAGCCGCGCCGGTGACAAGGGCTGCGGTGGGGAGGTGGCCGCTAGCTCCGGCGCCGCCGAGCACGGCCAAGCCAGCGCCGAGCAGCACGCCAGCCATCTGCAGGTAGCCGGCGGCCTTGGGGTCGACGCGGTACAACTCGGCGCGCGCGGTGGCGATCTCGGCGTCCAGGGCGGCGGTGGCGGTGCCTCGACCGCAGGCGGAGGCGTGCGCGCCGGCGCGGGCAAGCATCTCCAGCTCGGAAGGGTCGCTGTCGGTGGTGCCGCAGCCGGTGCAGCGGGAGGTGCTGGTGGCGGTGCTGGTGGAGATCTCCACCAGCACCGCGAATGCGCCAGCGGTCGGAATGCAGAAGTGGCGGCGCGGGCCGTGTGGGCTGCGCGGCTCGTAGGTGCTGGCGTAGTCGACGCCGAGGTAGGTCGGCTCTCCGGGATCAGGCACGATGAGGGTGCTCCTCTGGTTCTTGTGGGCTGGATGGGGTGGCGGGCGGCCCCGGGCTGTAGGAGGCAGGGGGCCGCCCGCGCGGCGTTATCGGCTGGTGGGGTCGTACAGAACGGATTCGGGGCGCGGGTACACCTCGCGGCGGCAGGAGTCGTCGTAGCCGCACCAGCTCCACGGGGCGTCGCTCGGGCGCAGCGGGGTGACGCGGGTGTCGGCGAGGATCTGCGCGGCGTCGTCGCTCCAGTCGATGCCGGTGGCGATCGCCGCGGCTGCAGCCTCGTCGACGTGGCGGGCGCACAGTCGCTGGGCCAGGGCGAGGCCGCTGGGCAGGTGCACGAGGCTGTAGCGGCCGTCGAGGCGCTGCCCGTCGTCGACGGTGACGTGCACGGCCAGGCCGGGCGCGACGGGCCAGCCGGTGACGATCATCTGGCTGACGCGGGGCTGGTCGGCGGCGTCGGTGTCGCTGATCTGGAGGCGGACGGGGATGGTGACCGGGGCGGTGGTGGTGCGGGTCTGGGTAGTCGTCATGGCGGGGGTCTCCTGTCGTGGTTAGCGGCGGGTGCCGCTGCGGAAGGGCAGCACCGTGGCGCTGGTGCTGTCGTCGGGCTGGGTGGGGGTGTCGCCGCCGAGTGCGGTGAGCAGGTCGGGCAGGTCGTCGGGGCGGATAAGGACGTCGCGGGCCTTGGAGCCTTGGGCGGGGCCGACGATCCGCAGGGTGGCGAGGGTGTCCATGAGGCGGCCGGCTTTGGCGAAGCCGATGCGCAGCTTGCGTTGCAGCATCGAGGTCGACCCGAACTGGCTGGTGACGATCAGTTCGATGGCCTCGCGCAGCAGGGCCCGGTCGTCGGTGTCGAGGTCGTCGAGCGCCGTGGTGGTGTCCACCGTCGGGCCGGCCGGGCTGGTGGTGGCCGGCAGCATGGCGGCGGTCGCGGCGGTCGCGGCGGCCGGCTGGGCGCTGGCCTGGGTACGCCAGTGGTCGACGACGGCGGTGACCTCGGCGTCGGACACCCAGGCGCCCTGGATCCGGATCGGGGTGGAGGCGCCCATGGGCAGGTACAGGCCGTCGCCCTTGCCGAGGAGTTTTTCGGCGCCGGGCTGGTCGATGATGACGCGGGAGTCGGTCAGGGAGCTGGTGGCGAACGCGAGGCGGGACGGCACGTTGGCCTTGATCAGCCCGGTCACCACGTCCACGGAGGGCCGCTGGGTGGCCAGCACGAGGTGAATGCCGGCGGCGCGGGCGAGCTGGGTAATCCGCACGACGGAGTCCTCGACGTCGCGGGGGGCGACCATCATCAGGTCGGCCAGCTCGTCGACGACGACCACCAGGTACGGGTACGGCTCCAGGGTCCGGTCGCTGCCGGCCGGGGCAGTGATCTGCCCGGCGCGGACCTTGCGGTTGTACTCGTCGACGTGCCGCACGCCGTGGGCGGCCATGTCGTCGTAGCGCATGTCCATCTCTCGCACGACCCACTCCAGGGCGTCGGCGGCTTTACGGGCGTTGGTGATGATCGGGGTGACCAGGTGCGGAAGGCCCTCGTAGGCGGTCAGCTCGACGCGCTTGGGGTCGATCAGCAGCAGCCGCACCTCCTCGGGGGTGGCCCGCGTGAGCAGGGAGACGAGCAGGGTGTTGAGGCAGCCGGACTTGCCGGCGCCGGTGGCGCCGCCGATGAGGATGTGGGGCATGGCCGCGAGGTTGGCGGTGACCGCGCTGCCGTCGATGTCCTGGCCCAGACCGACCAGGAGCCGGTGCTGGTCGCGGGCGGCGGCGCGGATGACGTCGCCGAGGGTCACGATCTCCCGGTCCGGGTTGGGCAGCTCCACCCCGACGGCGCTCTTGCCCGGGATCGTGTCGAGCATCCGCACGTTCTCGGTGCCAACGGCGTAGGCGAAGTTCTTGGCCAGGCCGGTGACCCGCTGGACCTTCACGCCGGGGCCGAGGGTGATCTCGTAGCGGGTGACGGTCGGTCCGCGGCGAGCGCCGGACACCTTCGCGGCGACCTTGAACTCGTCGAGGACGCCTTGGAGCGCCATCCAGCCGGCGTCGCTGGGCCCGACGCGGCGGCGGGTGGACTCGCCGGCGGCGAGCAGGCTCACCGGCGGCAACTGGTAGCCGCTGGCCGTCGTCGCCGGCGACACCGGCGCGGCGGTCGTGGTGGCCGGGTCGGCCGCCCGGCGCGGTCGCGGCGGGCGAGACGCGGATTCGGCGGAATCACCCGCAGCGGGGGCCGTGGCGGCCGTCGGCGTGGCGGTGGTGTCGTGCTGGTCGACGTCGTCGGCGTCGTCGGCGTCGACGAGGTCGAGGAGGTCGGGCGCCGGCGACGCGGGGGTGCGGCGGCGTAGGGCGGCGATGCTGGTCGCCACGGCGACCGGGGTGATGCCGGTGAGGGCGGTCAGGCCGGCGGCGACGAGTCCGATCAGGATCGGCACGGCACCCCACGGGCTGAGCACGAGGTCGAGAGCGCCGGCCAGGCGGCCGAACAGCCCGCCCGCGCCGGGCGCGGCGAGGTCGAGCAGTCCGCCGAGGCCGGCGGCGATCCCGATCGTGCCGGCGGCCTGGGCGAGGGTGCGGACGGTGTGGGTGCGGGCGGGGTGGCGCATCACCTGCACGGCGAGCCAAATTAGCGGCAGCGGCGCGAGCGGAGCGAGCCCGCCGAACAGGGCGTCGGTGACGGCGGCCGGCACGTCCAGGATCCGCCCGAGCGGTCCGGCGGGGTTGGTCCAATGCGCGGCGGCGACGGTCAGGCCGGTCAGCAGCAGGGTCAGGCCGGCGTGGTCGTGGCCGGACAGGTCCAGGCCGGGGGTGCGGTGAGGGCTGGGCAGGCGGCGGGCGAGACGCCCGGTGCGACCGGCGGCGCGGTGCCAGGTGGCGCGGACGGCCGCGCCGCACCAGCGGGCGATGGCGGCGCTGCGGTCGACCTCGGCTTTCTTCGCGGTGGTGCGGCGGCGGGTGGTGCTGGCCATGGGGGTCTCCTTGTCCGGGCGGGAGTGGGTGCGCGGCAGGGGGCAGGGGTGGGCTGGGCTTGGCGGCCACCGCGAGGGCCGGACCCGACAGGGGCCGGCGGTCACGGCGGCGGTCAGGCCGACAGGGTCCAGGGGCCGCCGCGCTGGGCGGGCGGGGTGATCTTCTTGGCGTCCTTGAGCCGACCGAGCAGGGCGTAGAGCTGGGACTGCTCGACGGGGCAGTCGGGGCGGTCCAGCAGCGCCTGGGCGGAGGCGGGCCCACGGCGCAGGCACGCCAGCACCCACTCGGCGGGGGTGGCCGGAGTGACCTGCTCCACCACCACGGTGCTCTTGCGGCCACCACCGAACGCGGCGCGCAGCCGGTCCACGGCGCTGCCGCCCGTGGTGGTGGTCGTCTTGGCGGTGGCGGCCGGAGCACGGTGGCCGGCGAGCACGATCGGGCTGGCCGGGTCGACCGCCGGGACCTGCCACCGCACGGGCACGCGGAAGCTGGCGGCGGCCACGGCGGCCTCGTCGAGGTTCGGGACGCGGCAGATCATGCCGACGCGGTTGCTGTTGCGCAGGTAGCCCATGCCGGCGGTGGTCTTGCCGTCGATCTCGGCGGGCAGCGCGAACGGGTCGCCGACGAAATCGTCGGGCAGGATCGTCGAGCCGCTACCCCGGTTGGACAGCCGCAGCACGAAGGCGTTGCCGGAGACTAGGGCGTCACGCAGACGCACCGACCCGCCAAGGGACTTCATCTGGGGGAGCTGGGTGGCCAGCACGAGGGCGCAGCCGGTCTTACGCATCGTCTCGGCGGCCTGCTCGACCACGCCGACGATCGGGGTGTTCGGGATCAGCACGAGCTGGCACTCGTCGATGACGGCGACGAACGTGCTCAGGCCGAGGGCCTTCACGCGGGGGTCGTTCTCGTCGAAGGCCTCGACGCCGGCGTCGGCGAGCAGCTTCGAGCGGCGCATCACCTCGGCGTGGAATCGGCGGGCCAGCAGGGCGGTCGCCTCGACGCCGGAGTGGTACTCCACCACGTCTTTCCATGCCGGCAGCGACTGCCCGTTCTGCGGGTCACCGACGGCGACCTGCACCCCCGCGGCGAGCAGGTTTGCGATCAGCGCGCCCAGGGCGCGGGACTTGCCGCTGCCCATCGATCCGACGATCAGACCGCCGAGCACCCCGAAGTTGGGTCGGGTCAGCACGTAGTGGCCGGGAGAGCCGTCGCTGAACCGGGCCAGCTCGAAGCGGCCGTTGGCGTAGGTGGGGCCGGTCCACGGCACCCCACCGGCGATGTACGACTGCTCGACGAAGATCACCCGCAGCCACGCCCGCTTACCGGTGTTGCGCCACCCGACCGCGCCCTCGTCGAGGTCCAGGGCGACCTCCACGTCCGGGCCGGTCTTGACCAGCGGGCCCGGTTTCGTGCCGGGAGCCAACCGTACGAGGGCCTCGACAACTCCGGGGCGGGGCGCGACCGCCTGCACCAGGGTGGTGCCCTCACACACCTTCGCGGGCAGCACCTCGTGCTCCCAGCGGTGCTGCCAGTGCGCGGTCAGCGGATCCGTCTCGGCCGGCACGTCGGCCACGGCCGGGGCCGGGGTCGGCTCGGGCTGCGGCGGGCGCTGGCGCAGGTGGTACCACCACGGCCAGCCGAGCACCACGCCGGCGAGAGTCGGCACGAAAATGGTCCACGTGGGGTGGGCGGCCATCGCGGCCGGCCCACCAGCGGCGACCGTGGCGACGGCGCACCCGCCGAGGACCACTGCGATCGCGGCCCGCCACGCCCGCACCGTGCGGGAGCGGGTCCGCCAACCGGCCGCCGTGGCGGCGATGGCCAGAGCGAGGATCGCCACCGTCTGCCACGACACACCGAGCGGCCCGGCCACCCAGGCGACCACCAGTTCGGCGGCGACCCAGTAGACCGGCAGCAGCCGCCGCCAGCTGCGCTTGACTAGCCACGCCAGCGCGTAGGCGGTGACGGCGAGCACGGCACTCAGGGCCCGGCCCAGCTTGGCCAGGCGCTCCGCGCGGATCTCGTCAGCGGTCCGGGTCGACATCGCGGGCTCCTCATACGTCGGGGCTTGGCAGGTGGTGCGAGAAAAAGGGGGGAGGGGCGGGGCCCCGGGGCGGTGATCGCCCCGGGGCCCGGGGAGGGGTTGGTCAGCCGACCAGGACTTCCTTCGACGCGACGTTGCCGCCGGCCTCAGCGACGACCTCGGCCACCGCACCGTCCTTGTTGTTGAAGTCGGCCAAGGCGGCCTGCAACTCCTCCTGGGCGCTGTTCAGCGCCGCGTGGGCGGCGGAGAACTGCTCGGCGGCGTCGCGCAGGTGCCCGACGGTCGAGGCGGCCATCTCCAGCCCCTCGTAGCGGTCAGCGGCCTCGGTCAGCACGCCGGCGATCCCGCCGATCGTCTCGGCGTTCTCCCCGGCGCCCTCGGCCGCAGCGGTAAACGCGGCGCGGATCTCCTCAGGGCCAGTAGCTTCGAGGTTCACGGTCATCTCCTTCAGATCGGTGGTGCTGGGCGAACCGGCCGCCGCCGTCGGGACGGCGGCCGGGTGGTGCTGGTCATCCCCGGCGTCGGTGCCGGTGGTCTGGTGCTCGTCGCAGTACGGGCCGTCCGGGCCGACGGGGTTGTCGCACCACTGGTCGGGGAAGCCCTCGCGGACCTCGCGGTGGGCGCACTTGCCGTACAGCTCGGAGCGCAGCCGCTCCCGGTCGCCCTGGGTGACCGGGGTGGTCGGCGCCGGAATGTCGGCGGCCGGGGGGCAGGTGTGCTGGGCGGCGGCGGCCTCGGCGGCGGCCATCGAGTCAAAGCCCGCCCGGCCCGCGCGGCACCGCGGGCACCGCCACCGAAACACCGGGCCATCGGACGGCGGATTGGGGACCGCGCGCAGCCGGCTGTCGTCCGCCCCGCATCGGGGACATCTGTGCGGCATCTCGGCGGTGACGCTGGTGTTCCCGCACCGGTCGCACTTGGTGTAGTGGAACCGCTGCGGCCACTCCTGCGTCGGCTTCGGCATCGGTGGAGCGGGGTCGGCGGGCATCGGCTGCGCTGCCTGGGCCGACTGTTCGGGCTGGCCGGCGGCCTCCGGCATGGCCGGCTCCTGGGCGCCGCCCGGGATCACCCGCAGTGCCGGTCGTCGCGGTTCCTGCTCGCCGGCGTCGACGTCGGCGGCCGATTCGGTGGAATCGGTGTTGGTGTCGCTGTCCTGGGCGGCCTCCTTCTCCCCGGTGTACTGCTCGGGGTGCTCGGTGCGGGTGTGCTCGCGGCCGGCGCCCTGGGCGTTGGCCTCGATGCGGTAGGGGCGGCTGGACCAGCCGCAGTGGTCGCAGTCGGCGTACCAGCGGCCGTCGTCGTCGACGTCGACCACGACGCCGTCGACGGCCTGGGCGCCGCGCTTACGGGCCACCGCGCGGCGGCGGCGGGCCCGAGCCCGTTCGGTGGCGTCCTCGATCAGCCCGGCGAAGTAGCCGTCGGCCGCCGCGACCGTGCCACCTGACCGGCCACCAGCGGCACCGGCCGCGCCGTCGGCGGTCTTGCCGTCGCCGGTGGTCTTGCCGCCGCCGGTGGCCTGCTGACGGGCGCGGGCCTGCCGGCGCGGGGACTGCTTGCCGCGCACCGCGTACGCGGCGTCCTCGAGCAGCAGCACGGCGATCTTCGCCACCGCCAGGTACACCAGGATGTCGAAGAAGATCACTTGACCACGTCCCGGATGGTCGCGCCGAGACCGCCAATGATCATCGGCAGCAGCAGGGCGCAGGCGAGCGCGGCGTGGGCCAACTTGGACTTGCCACCACCACCGCCGCCGCCCTTGCCGGCCGCGCCCTTGCCGCCGCCGGCGCCCTTGCCGCCGCCCTTGCCGCGCATGAAGACGACCACGACGATCCCGAGCGCGAGACCCAGCGCGGTGGGGAGGGCCAGGGCGACCTGCTTGGTGTCCTGACCGATCCAGTCGCCGATCGGCTCGGCGACCGACGTGATGCCCTTGGCGAGCCACTTGTTGACCTGGGTGACGAGACTGCCGGCGAGCAGCGCGCCGACCACCAGGCCGGCGGCGACCCGCAGGCGGGGAGTGAAGTGGAAGGCGATCGACAGGACGATGTAGACGAGTCCGCCGAGCACGATCAGTGCGCTAGTCATGACGGGTGCTCCTCTCAGAGAGTGCGGGTGACGAGGAAGACCGCGGCCACCGCAGCGGCGGCCAGCGATCGCAGGGGATGGGCCAGGACCCAGGAGGCCAGGTGCAGCAGGCCACGGGGGATGAGCACGAGCACCGCCCAGCAGGCCATCGCGATGGCCTGGGCGTCCTGGCCGTCGCGGGCCTGACCGGTCAGCGCGACGAGGTCGGACAGCGGCTCCGGGGAGCCGGTCCACACCGCCGTGACGCTCTCCCAATCCCCCGGAATGTCACGGAGAGTAATTCCGGTGCCGGAGTTGGGGCCGGAAGAGGCCGGTTCGGTATGGGCGGGTTCGTCCTGGTTGGATTCCGGTAGGGGAGTGGTCGGAGGGGCCTCTGACCTGTGCGGAGCGAGGGAAACGACGTCCGCCTCACGCCGGAACGGAATTCGCGGCATCGGTGACGGTCGGTAGTTGTCCTCGGCGGGTTGGGCGCTCACGGGATCACCTCCATCAGGTGCGGTTGGTGCGGGTCGATACGGGCTCGCATGGGTTGTTCCGCCTGCCGAGGGGTGGGGCCACGGCACTCGACCCGACGTCGTTGGCGGATCGAGCACCGTGGGCTCACCGGCTCACGGCCACCGGCTGTGCGCGCGGCGCTGGCCGGTCGGCTCAGGCGACGCGACCGCTGGTGAGTTCGAGGACCTGGCCGACGATTTCCGCCGGCACGGCGGCGAGGACCTTGCGGATCGTGCGGTCGGAAATCCCGGTGATCACCGCGAGCTCCGCCTGCTTCGCGTCCGGGTTTTCCGCCCGGGCCAGCAGGATGGCGGCCACCTTTTCCGGCTTCACCGTTTCCACCTCGGGCAGGTCAGCCGGCAACCGCGCCGGCACGGCGGCCAGAGATTTCCGGGCGGCAGGCCGCACGATTTCCGGCTGCCGCCCCCCGCTGGTTTCCGCCTTCTCCTGGGCCCTGGCGAGGGCCCGGCGAGTACGCTCCAGCTCGTTGACGAGACCATCGCGGGCGTCGGTAATCGCTTGGCTCTCCTGCTCGGCGAGGGCCCGCGCGGTCGCCTGAGCCTCAGCGAAACGCTGCGCCTGGTCGAGCTGCGCCCGCAGCTCCCGCACCGTCTCGGCCAACTCGTCGGCCCGTTCCTGGGCCACCTGACCGGTGTAGCGGGCCTCCGCCAGGGCCTGCTGGTAGTCGCGTTCGGCCTGCTCAGCGGCCTCGGTGAGCACCCGCACCTGCTCGGCGGTGGCCTGCTCGGTCAGGGCCCGAGCGGTCGCCGCCCGGTCCCCGGCGTCGCGGGCCTCGGCCAGCCGACCCTCAGCCACCCGCGCCGCCTCGATCGCGGCGGCGGCCCGCTGCTCGGCTACCCGCACCGCCTCACGAGCCTCGGCGGCTGCCCGGGCGTGCTCGGCGATTTCCGCCTCCGTCGCGGCCTCGATTTCCGCCCGCGTTTCCGCCTCGGAGCACGCCCGCGTTTCCGCTTCGCCCGCGCGGGTTTCCGCCTTGATCCGGGCGGCGGTTTCCGCCTCGGCCCGCGCCGTTTCCGCCCGTGCCGTCTCTTCGGCTTCCGCCTGCGCCGCCCGGGCGGCGGCCGTTTCCGCCCGCGCCGCCCGCACCTCTTCCGCCCGACGGGCAGCCTCGGCGTCGGCCAGGCGCTGCCGCTCGGCCTCGATTTCCGCGTGCTTCCGACCGCCGTCAAGATCGCCGAGCACCAGCTTCGACAGGAACAGGAAAGCCAGCGACGGCAGGCAGGAAAGGAACTTCGCCGACCACGAGGCGTCCGCGCCGACCGCCGACAACTGCGCCGCCAGGGACAGCACCGCGCCGAACAGCAGGATCACCAGGGCGTAGGACAACAAGCTCTTGCCCTGCCGCAGCCGCTTGCGCAGCGACAGCGTCGCCACCAGCGGCACCAGCTCGGAGATGACCGCGTTTGCCCACCCGAACCACTCCGGGGTGTGCTCCGGCATCCACTCCATCGTCCAGTCCTTCATGTGCGTGAAGGACGCCGCGAGCGCGGCCAACATGATCGCGATGAGCACGACCAGCTTGACGGTGTCCTCGACCTTGTCCGCCCGGTTGTCCACCGGCACGTCCACGCCGCTCGGAGTCGTCTCCGTGCTCACCGAGCACCTCCCGCCAGGACGGGCGACCCGCCGGCCAGCGGTGCCGGGGCCGACATCCGCTCGTCGGCGATCAGCGCCCGCCCGGTGCCGAGCAGCTCCCGGGCGATCTCGTCCTCGGCGCACGACTGGTGGCACGCCTCGCCCCGACCGTCACGCATGTGCGTGGCGGTGACGCACACCCGGCACGGCAGCGACACCCCGGCCTCGTAGTGACCCGGCGCGGTCCAGTCCAGGTGCACCCGCACCATCAATTGCGCGGCCATCAGCACACCTCCCCACGGCGGGCCCGGACCTGCGCGAGCAGCTCCGGGCCCAGCGGGTCGAGGTCGGCCTCGTCGACGTCCACGGCCAGGCCGTGGCGGTGCTCGTCGACCCACCGCACGACCCGCCGACCCGCCACCACCACGGCGACCAGACCGAGCGCGGCGACCGGGGAGTAGAGCAGCAGGTCCGGGGCGACGTCGGTGTGCTCGGCGTAGCGGCGCCCAGCGGTCACCGCGACGGCGGCCGGCCCAGCCGCGACCACACCAGCGACGGCGACCCGCACCGCCCGGCCCGACCGGACCGGCGCGACGTCGTCCTGGTCGACCGCCTCCACGGCCGGCGTGATCGGCCACCAGCCGTTGTGGCCCTGGTAGTCCCACGCGGCCCCGCAGGCCGGGCACGCCCAGCCGTCGACCTGCCGGGTCAGCACCACGTCCTCCATGGGACACAACGCCCCGACGTCGTCGAGCCGCAGGCTCGGCGGAACCGGAAACACCTGCCGCAGCAGGGGCCCGGCCTGCGGCGGCCGACACGCCACCGCACGCCCGACGCTCGGAAGGTTGGAGGTCGTCATGCCGCCACCCCCAGCGCGTTCTCCAAGGCGGCCAGGTCCCGCATCCGCAGCAACGGACGCTGCTCCACCTCCGGCAGCCTGGACAGGGGGTTGTGCTCAACCAGACCGTCACCACCGCGCGCCTTGACCTCGTACACGGCGGCATCGGCCGCCGCCGCCACCCGGGCACGGTCCTCGTTGGCGGTCGCGTGGATCGCGCCGACGCTGGCCGTCACCGACACCGACACCCCGTCGGCGACCTCGATCGGCTCCCGCAGGGAGGTAATGACCTCCGCGCCCAGGTAGTGCGCCAGCGGCACCGACGACGGCGCCATCAACACGAACTCGTCACCGCCGATGCGGGCCACCACGGCGTCCTCGATGTCCTCCAGAGACGCCCGCAGCCGGCGGGCGATCTCCACCAGCAGCCGGTCACCAGCGGCGTGGCCCCAGGTGTCGTTGACCGGCTTGAAGCCGTCCAGGTCCACATGGACCAGGTCGTAGGACTCGCCGTCCAGGTCGTCCAGCGCGGCCGACAGGCCCGCCCGGTTCGCCAGGCCGGTCAGCGGGTCCGTGGTCGCGTCCCGACGGGCCTGCGCCAGCCGGCACCGCTGGGCGCGGGCCACCTGCGCGGCCCACACGTGCCCCGCCAGCGACAGCACACCAAGCGCGGGGATCACCATCTTCAGCGCCTTCACTGGTCCACCTCTGAGGCGGTCGCGGCGGCGTACGCCTCGCGGATTTCGCGGGAGAGCCGGCCCCGGTCCTTGACCTGGTAGCCGTTGGCCAGCGCCCAGGCGCGGATCTTGGCCCGGTCGTCGGCACCGGCACGGCGGTTACGCGACGGGGATGCCGCAGAATCGCGGCGGCCGGTCGACCGCAGCTCCTGCCGCACCTCGGCGAGCTTGCTCGCCAGCGCCGCCTCGGCCTCGGCCAACTCCTGGCGCCGCTTCTCGGCGGCCTCCCGCTCCCGGCGCGTCGTCTCCTCCGCCTCGACGCGCTCGGTCAGCTCCGCCATCAGGGCGGTGATCTTCGCGGCGAACTGCCGCGTTCGGGCGGCCTCACTGTCGGCGGCGACCCGCAGCAGCTCGTCCATCGAGCGACGGGCCTCGGCCACCGGCGGGGCGGGCGCGGGGGTCGGGGTCGCCGGTACGCCAGGGCCCACAGTGGCCCGAATGCCCATCGGCACCTGCGACGTCGGGGCCGGCTGGCCCTTCGCCGCACGCAGCAGCGCGGCACGGTCGGCGCCGCTGGTCGGCGTCATCGTCGTGGTGTTCATGCCGGCATCACCGCCGTCGTCGACAGCAGCCCACGCAGCGCCCGCAGCGCCTTGTGCTGCACGGCCTTCACCGCCGATGGGGTCTTGCCCAGCACCTGGGCGGTCTCCTCGATCGACAGCTCCCGCAGGTACCGCAGCGTGATGCACTGCCGCTGCACCGGGCTGAGCTGTGCGATCCCCTCGGCCAGGGCCTCACGGGTCAGCTGCTGCACCGCGAGCGCCTCCGGGCCCGCCACCTCGCCGGCCGAAACCGTGTCGCGGACCTCGGCCACCGGACGCTCGCGCCGCTGGTGCGACTGCATGTGGTTGACGGTCAAGTTCCGGGCGATCGTGGTGACCCACGCGCCGAAGTCACCGCCCGGCCGACGAAACGCCGACAGGTTACGCAGGGCCCGCAGCCACGTCTCCGAGGTCAGGTCCTCAGCCACCTGGCGGTCCATCACTCGGCGATAGATGAAGCGGAAGACCTGGTCGAAGTACCGGTCGTAGACCAGCCCGAACGCCTCCACGTCACCGGCCTGCGCCCGCGCCACCAGCGCCGACACCTCGTTGGTCATCAATGCTGCTTGGGTCTGCCCTGCATGAGTTTGGGCAGCACGTACTCTCGTTGCAGGCATCTGAGCCTCCTCAGGTAGAGATGCCGTCGCCCTGCGGTGTCAATCCACAGGGCATTGGTTACGACGGGTGCGATCCGTCGGGACCATGACCGCGGCGGGTGCGATCCGCCGCGGTCCCTTTTTGGGCCAATGGGTGCGATCCTTTGGCCCTTCGGTCTTGTCTTGGGACAATGTTGACTGTCAGACTCTCGGCTGTCAACGATAGTCCCAAGACAATTCTTGGAGATGAGGAGATGCGGTGGCCGTGCACTCGCGCTACCTGGACATAGCGGCCAAGATCCGGGAACGGATCAAGGCCAACGAGTGGGAGCCCGGTTCCAAGCTGCCGCGCCTCGACGACTTCGCCGCCGAGTACGAAGCGAACCGGGACACCATCGGAAGGGCCATCGGAGCGCTGGAGGCCGAAGGTTACGTCTGGGCGGTCCAAGGGAGGGGCATCATCGTCCGCCACGGGACCATCCGCCCTCGACGCCCTCGCGGAAACCTGGTCAAGCGGAACGCCACCGCACCTGGCTACTCGTTCCCCTCAGCATCCAGCCAGGAGGTTTGGAAGCACCACGTCCCACCTGCGGCAACGGTCGAGCCACTAGCCGATCCCCGGATTGCCAAGCTGCTCGGCGTACCGGTCGACACCGAGGTGCTGCGGCGGTTCCGGGTCACCGGTCCGGAGTCGGAGCCCCCCTTCCAGATCAACATCTCCTGGATCCACCCTCGGGTGGCCGACATTCCGGGCGTCGCCTCGCAAGCGCCAGGCCCCGGAGACTGGCTGTACCGGATTGAGCGCGCTGGCCACTGGCCGCTGAGTTGGATGGAGATCCACAGAGCCCGCATGCCCAGCAAAGAAGAAGCAGCACTACTTGAGATCCCGACCAGCCTCCCCGTCTTGGAGATCGTGCGTGTCGGCACATCCGGGGCCGACGGTCAGCCCGTCGAAGTGACGGAGTATGTCGTTGCCAGCGACCGCGTCGAGACGATCCACGTTCTACACCGAGACGAGTTGGCCCGAGACCCTTGGCCTGAAGAGGCCGGAGATGCACCCGATGCCGGCCGAGGGGGTGCGGCATGACGCCAGCTCTCCGCCTAGAACAGGCGGGTGGGTCCCACGTCGGATACGTCCGACGGCGCAACGAGGATTCGATCTACCTGGGGCGCTCTCTGATCGCCGTGGCTGATGGGCTCGGGGGGCACGTCGCCGGCGACGTCGCCAGCTCGACGGTGATCGAGACGCTGCGGCAATACGACCAAGAAGTTGATCAGCACTTTCTACCCACCGCGCTGGGGCAGGCTGTCAACGCCGCCAGCAACGCTCTTCGAGCACGGATCGCATCCGAACCTGGGCTCGCTGGCATGGGCACCACGCTGGTCGCCATGTTGCTCAACGGCACGAGTGCCGCCTTGGCCAACATCGGGGATTCTCGCGCCTACCGACTCCACAGGCCGACTGGTCACACGACACAGATCACCGAAGATCACGTCTACGGACTGCTGGTCGCCGACGCAGCAGACGTACCCAATCTGCCGGAACGGCTGGCACGCTTCCTCGACGGGAGGCCGGACGGCCGGTCACCAGACATCACCCTGTTGACCTTGACCCCAGGCGACCGCTTCCTGCTGTGCTCCGACGGTCTCAGTTCGTACGTGCCGGAACACCTGGTGCACGCCGTGCTGGCAGATGCCTCGACACCGAAGCAGGCGGTCGATCGCCTAATCGTGCTCGCTCTTGACCACGGGGGGCCGGACAACGTCACGGTTGCTGTCGTTGACGTCTTAGAGGATGCAAGCCCCGGTTGAGTCAGGCCATCGCTGGAAGGTCAGCTCACGGTCCGCCGCGCTCCTCGGGCGCGGAACCAGCCCGGATCCCGGGTCGGTTCCGCGCCCGAGGAGCGCGGCGTCCAGGTGCTCACCGTTCTGGTACGGCGGGCCTCAGCTTTCGATGCCGGCCAGGCCGAACAGGTCGAGCTGCTCGCCAGGTTCGGTTGGCCGGCACGCTGCCCATACGGCGTCTCCGGCGTGGGAGCAGGCGTCGAGGACGTCGTTCCAGCCGATTCCCCGGAATCCGCCCGGGTGGTCGCGCCAGGCGATGACGGCCTGCTGGCAGCGGTGGATCAGGTCATCGGTGAGTCGGCCGCTGTCGAGCACGTTGCCCAGGTCGGTCCAGGTCAGCCGTAGCGGCTGTTGGAGGTTCCCGTCGGTGATCTCGATCCGGGTCTTGGTGAGCCGGAGCATCCGGCCGGCAGGCAGTGACATCCCGAGGTAGTCGGGGGCGAGCTGTCGGGCGTCTCGGGTGCGCCAGTAGGTCAGCGGGTCGATGGCGTGAGCGCAGGCGATGGCCCCGACGGCCCAGGCCAGCAGCGGGCGGTGGGTGGTCGGAGTGGCGGTGGCGAGGATGGTGCGAGCGTCGGTCCGGTGGCTGGTGGTCATGGTGGTCTCCCCGTCGTTGCTGGTCGGTCGGCGTCCCCGCGCCCGGGCCGGTGGCGGCCCGGGCACGGGTGCGGTCA
Source organism: Micromonospora sp. NPDC049051 (assembly GCF_043197575.1). Lineage (NCBI taxonomy): Bacteria > Bacillati > Actinomycetota > Actinomycetes > Micromonosporales > Micromonosporaceae > Micromonospora > Micromonospora sp. NPDC049051. The sequence goes on along the minus strand of NZ_JBICTL010000012.1, from coordinate 42,911 downwards.
GCCGAGGTCCTGGTCGACGTCGACGACGTCGGGCAGGCGGGTCCAGCCGGTGGGGGTCCAGATCTGCCAGTGCTGGCCGGGGCCGGCGGGGGAGTCGCGGTGCAGGGCGCGGGCTACCGCGCGGTGCCAGGTGGGATCGGTGGTCAGCGGTGCGTTCGCGCTGGCGTAGGTGGTCGGGTACGGGGCCCCGATGGGCTGACCGTCGCCGTCGCGGATGTGCTGCATGAGCCGGACCAGGGTGTGGGAGGCGGCCAGCCGCTCGGCGACGGCTGCTGCGGTGATGTGCTCGCGGACCAGCTCGGCCAGAACGTCGGCGACGGTGGCGGGCTCGCCGTTGAACAGCCGGCACTGCTGGGCGTACTCGTCAAGCTCCCTCCCTCCGAGGGAGTTCGTCTGGTAGGTGGCGCTGCGGTTCGTGTGGCGCGGGTGGGTGGTGATCCAGCCAATAAAGCGGGCACCGAGGTACAGCCGGTGCTGCTCCGCGCGGCCGGGGCCGACCTGGGTGGGGCCGTCGACGCGGAGCTGGGTGTGCGGCACGGTCAGTCCGGTGTGCGGCAGGGTCACCGGCTCGCTGGTTGACGCGGTCACCGTGGCGTTGATCCAGGCCACGCGGATCGGGTTGGAGCGCGTGCAGGTACGGCAGTCGATCGGCGCGGTGACGGCGGCACCGACCGTGACGTGTCGCCTCGGGTGCTGGCCCCGCACGAGCCGGCGACATAGCGGGGCTCGTCGGCCGGGCCCGTGATGCTGCTCAGGTTGCCGAGGTGGACGACGCGGCCTCGGCCGATGCGGACCGGTGCGAGTTGGGTGGTCCGGGTGTGGGTAGTGCTGGTCATGTTCTGGATCCCTTCGATGTGCTGACGTGGGTGGTGGGAGCCGGGCCGGCCCACCGGGGGCCGGCCCGGCCGGGTGTCAGCAGTCGTCGGGGTCGTTGCCGTCGTGCTGGTCGGCCGCGCCGTACAGCGAGGTCCCTATCTCGGTGAGCTGGGCGAAAAGGCCGTGGCGGTAGACCACCTGGTTGCGGATCGCCTCGGCCTTCGGCGGCCACTGGCCGACCAGGTAGTCGGCCAGCGCCTGCCGGGCCTCGTCGGCGAGGGCCTGCGCCTGGTCGTTGCCGGCCAGGTCGACGGCGGCGGCGAAGATCGCGCCGGCGATGTCGTAGCCGACCCCGGCCGGGTGGTTGCGCACCCGCCGGTTGGCGGCCCGCAGGATGACCGCCGGGCTGAACGTGCCGGTCTCGAACGGGCACTCCGGGTGGCACGGGTCGGCGAAGTGCGCGCCGCAGCCAACGCACTCGTCGTTGTGGTTGATCTCCCGGGCCGGGATCGTCGTACGCTGGGTCATGGAACTCCCTTTCGCAGAGGGGCTGTTCTTCCTGGTCCGGCCGGGTGGTGGCTCACCTGGCCGGACCGTTCCTTGCCTCTCTATCGTACAGGAAAAGGTGCATAAAAAGCTCCTTCGGGGGTCTTTTTCTGTACCTTTTTGCCGTACGCTGTGGGGCATGAGCAGCGAATCTGAGATGCGCCGGCCCGAGGTGTCGGCGGGGATGGCGGCGGCCCGGGATCGGGGTGTGCGGCTGGGTCGGCCGCCGGCACCGGTGCCGCCCTCGGCCGCCCGGGCGGCGGAACTGCGCGGTGAGGGGCTGTCGCTGGCGGCCATCGCCGAGCGGCTGAACGCCGAGAAGGTGCCGACCCCGTCGGGCAAGGGGACGTGGGCCAAGAGCAGCGTCAAGTACGTACTCGACCGGTACGACGCGGCGTAGGCCGTGGTGGTGGGCGGGGTTGCGGGCTTGCCCGCGCGCGGTGCCGGGGGTGGGGTGGGATCTCCTCGTGTCGGCCGATCTCCGATCGACCGGGCCGGCTCCGGGACGGCCAGGCTCGGCGTAGCCGACCGCGAAGCGGCTTGGCCTGGTCGTCCCGGAGCCGGTTTGGTAGCCCTCTGGGCGGCCGGCGCGAGGGGATCCCACCCCTGGGTGACCACTCATCCACCTGGCGCCGGTGGTCCTCCCCCGGGCATCTCCGAGAGAGGCCCCGCCGGAGGCGTCGTTCTTCCGCCGGTCTACCGGCGGGAACTGACCCGCACCGACGCGCGGGCGCTGCCCCCGGTGCGCCCACCGGCGGCGCGGCAACGGGGGTGCGGCGTATGCGCCGGCCGGCTACCTTGATGTGCTCAAACGATCATGCGGGGGAATCGTGAGCGAGCCGCACAGCCAGGCCACGCCAGAGCGCGACGTCGACGCGGCGTTGACCGGGTTGCAGGACCAGATTGACGCGATCGTGCGGGTGCTGGGCGATCACCAGCGGGTATTCGAGGCACTGCGTGCGGCGGGGCTGCTGCCAGATGGTGGTGGCGCGGGCCAGGACCGGTGATGGCTGCGCCTCGTGACACGACGGTCGAGCGGATCGTCGCCTCGGTGGACCGGGTCGATGACCTGGCGAGTCGGGCGGAGTCCCTGGCGGCGCAGGTAGCCGGCCCCGCCCCGGCGCCGTCCGTGGACCAGGCTGTCCGGCAGCGGTTGCTCGCTGCCCAGGCCGTCGCCGCCGAGGTCTACCGCCAGCAGCTTGACGACGCGCCAGGGCCATCGCGGTGGCTGACGGCACAGGACGTGCCGACTGACGGGCCCTGGACGGTGGGATACGCCCCGGATCGGCCGGCAACGGTCGTCAACGAACTGCGGCGGCGCGGGTTCTCCGACGCCGAGATCGTGGCCAGTGGCCTGGCCGCGACCAGCCGCGGCGGGCAGTTGGTCGACCGGTTCCGCAACCGGGTGATGGTCGGGGTGCGCGACCACCGTGCTGCCGGGGCACCGGTCGTCGGGTGGGTCGGCTACGCCCCGCCCGGCGCGGCGACCGACGCGGCGCCGGTGCTGCACAGCCCCACCACGGCGGTCTACCGGCCGGCTGACTGCCTCATCGGCCTGGCGGAGCAGCCCGAGCGGGCCGGCCGGGCCGTCGTGGCCCGCAGCGCGTTGGAGGCCATCGCTCTGGCCGAACGCGCCGACGAGCTGGGCGAGGACGCGCCGCTGGTGGTGGCGCCCGCCGGGCCCACGCTGACCGGCTCGCAGGTCGCCGCGCTCACCGCGCACGCCGACACGGCGGCCGGCGTCACCGTCGTCCTCGAAAACGAGCACGACCGGCAGGCCGAACGGGCTTACCAACTGCTCGCCCCCGCCGTGGCCCGCCATCCGAGCAGGCCAGTGCCGCTCGGGTACGCCTACTCCGGCGCCAGCGCCGTCGTGGAGTCCCATCCCTTGGTGGAGGCTGCGGTCACCAGCCGGGTCGCCCGGGCCGCCCGAGGGTTCGTCACGCCGAAGGGGCGGGCGGTGGCCGCCGACTCCATCCGCGCCATGCTCGACGGGCAGCCCGCCGACCTCGTTGACCGGTGGGCCTCGTACGCCGCTGAACGGCTGGGTGTGCCAGTCATGCCCACGCCACCGGCACCTGCGAGCACGACCCCGGACACCGCCGTCGACGCGCCGGCACCGGTGATGCTCAGCGGCGCCACCGCCACGAACGGCCCTCCATCCGCTCCTGGTGACCAGCCGCCCACAGCAGCACCGGAGCAGCAGCGAGCAGAGACGGAGACGCGGAATGAACCGGTACGGGGCTCAGGCCCAGAGGCACTGGCAGACGTACCTGCCCCAGCGGTACGCGACCATCGAGGACCCGAACAGCTTCTTCTCGACTTTGGGGGAGGAAGCAGCGACGGCGATCGAGCAGCGGGCCCGGGAGCTGGCCGGGCCGGACCTGCCGGACGAGGGCTACCTCGGCAAGCTGGGCCGGCTGAACGCGGCGCAGCGGACGGCGGAGGAGGAGATCCTGCCCGAGCTGATCCTGATCGACCCGGCGACGGACGGCCCGCCGGGCGAGACGCCGAGCGCGTCGACGACGCCGGCGAGCCCGGCGTGGACGCCGCTGGTGGAGGACCCGAACGACCCGTGGTGGCAGCGGGTCGCGCAGGAAGAGGCCGACCAGAACGACGAACCGGTGCCGCCGACCCGGTAGCCGATCCGGTCGACGACGTCGGCGCGGCCGGCCCCGATCCCACCGGGCCGGCCGCCGACGACCCGGCGCCCGACGCCGCGGTGGTTGATGCCACGGAATCGTTCCGGCCGAGCGGCCAGCAGGACCTGGCGCCCGCCGGCGAGATGGCCAAGCTCCGAGCAAACCTGGCCGCTCTGCGCACCCTGCGGGAGGTGCAGTCCGCCGGCCGGCCGGCGACCGCCCAGGAGCAGACCGTGCTGGCCCGCTGGTCCGGGTGGGGTGCGGTGGCGGGGGTGTTCGAGGCCCGCACCAACCACCCCAACTACGCCCGCTTCGCCGAGCAGCGAGCCGAGTTGCGGGAGCTGCTATCGCCGGCAGAGTTCGCCGCCGCCGAACGCACCGTCCTCAACGCGCACTACACCGACGTCGCCTACGTGCAGGCGATCTGGGACGCGGTGCGGGAGCTGGGCTTCGACGGCGGCGCGGTGCTGGAGCCGGGCTGCGGCTCCGGCAACTTCATCGGCCTGGCCCCGCAGCAGGCACGCATGGTCGGCGTAGAACTGGACCCGGTGACCGCCGGCATCGCCGCCGCCCTGTACCCGCACGCGGAGATCCGCACCGAGAGCTTCGCTGAGACCCGGGCCCCGTCCGGCGCGTTCGACCTGGCGGTGGGCAACGTGCCGTTCGCGCGGCTACCCCTGGTCGACCGGCGACACAACCCGGGCCGGCATTCGCTGCACAACCACTTCATCATCAAGAGCCTGCATTTGACCCGGCCTGGTGGGCTGGTCGCGGTGCTGACCTCCCGTTTCACGATGGACGCCCGGCATCCGGCGGCCCGGCGGGAGATGGCCGCGCTGGCCGACCTGGTTGCCGCGGTGCGTCTGCCCTCGGGCGCGCACCAGGCCACCGCCGGCACGCAGGCCATCACCGACCTGCTGATCCTGCGGCGCCGCGAGCCGGACCGTGAGCCTGCTCCGATGACGTGGGAGCAGACCCGCCCCCTGGGCCTCGACACGGACGCCGAGCAGCCTGAGCACGTCAACGGCTACTTCCTCGATCGGCCGGAGCGGGTGCTCGGGGAGATGGTGCTGGGGCGCGGCATGAACCGCGACGGCGAGCTGATCGTGCGTGCGGGCGCAGACACGGCCGAGGACCTGGCGCGGGTACTGCGCGACGTCGTCGCCGAGGCCCGCCGCGACGGGCTGGCCATGACGCCCCGCGACGACGCCGACCGGCTGGCCGAACCGCTGGCGGTGCTCGCGCCGACCGACCGCGCCGAGGGCCACATCGAGGCGCTGGACGCCGGCACCTTCACCACGGTCGCTGATGGTCAGGTCGTGCCCCACGAGGTGCCCGCCACTCAGGCCGACGAGCTGCGGGCGCTGCTCGGGCTGCGGGACACCGTGACCGCCCTGCTGTCCGCTGAGGCGGCCACCCTCGACGACGGTGACGAGCACGGCGGCCCGGCCGCCGAGGGCACGCCAGCGGCGCTGCGCGCGCAGCTCAACGACCGCTACGACGCCTACGTGGCCACCTACGGGCCGCTCAACCGGTACACCCGGCGCCCGACCGGCCGCACGGACCCGGAGACCGGCGAGCCGAAGATGGCCCGGATCAACCCGCCGATGGGCAAGTTCCGGCAGACCGACCCGCACGCCGCCACCGTGTTCGCCCTCGAACACTTCGACGATCCGACCCAGCGCGCCACCAAGGCCGACATCTTCACCCGGCGCGTCATCCTGCCCCGGGCACCGCAGCTCGGCGCCGACACCCCGCAGGACGCCCTGGCGATCTGCGTCGACACCCACGGCGAGGTCCGGCTGCCGGAGGTGGCCCGGCTGCTGGGTGTCAGCGAGCCAGAGGCCCGCGCCGCGCTCGGCGAACTGGTCTTCGACGAACCCGACACGGGTCGGCTCGTGGAGGCCCCGGAGTACCTGTCGGGCAACGTGCGCGTCAAGCTGCGTGCCGCCCAGGCCGCCGCCGAAGAAGCCCCGCGTTTCGAGACCAACGTGCGGGCGCTGCACCGTGTCGTGCCCCGCGACCTCGGGCCGGGCGAGATCGACGCGGCGTTCGGTGCGCCGTTCCTGCCCGCCGCCCTCGTCGAGCAGTTCCTGCGGGAGACGCTGCGGGACCCGGGGCTGCGGGTGGAACACGTCGGCGGCTCCGACTGGCGAGTCCGCGGCTTGCGCGCCGGCGTGCTGGCCTGCTCGACCTGGGGCACGTCGGGCATGGCCGCGCCGGACCTGGCGCAGCGGCTGCTGACCAAGACCCCGATCCGGGTATTCGTGGAGGTGGAAGAGGGCAAGCGGGCCCTCGACGTGGAGGCCACCGCAGCGGCGCAGGCCAAGGCGATCGAGCTGGAGGAACGCTTCGGCGCCTGGGTGTGGGAGGACCCGGAGCGGGCCGCCGAGGTCGCCACCCGCTACAACGAGCTGTTCAACGCCACCGTGCCGCGCTCCTACGTCGGGGTGACCCGGTCGCTGCCGGGCATCGCGGTGGGCTTCGTACCCCGCCCGCACCAGGTGGAGGCGGTGGCCCGCATCGTCGCCGAACCGGCGGTCGGGCTGTTCCACGCCGTCGGCGCCGGCAAGACCGCCGTGATGGCCATCTCCGCGATGGAGCAGCGCCGCCTCGGCCTGGTCAACAAGCCGGCGATCGTGGTGCCCAACCACATGCTGGAGCAGTTCACCCGCGAGTTCCTCCAGATCTACCCCCGGGCCCGGCTGCTGGCCGCCGGCCGCGACGACATGAGCACCCAGCGGCGGCGCCGCTTCGTCGCCCGGGCCGCGACCGGCGACTGGGACGCCATCATCATGGCCGCGAGCTTCTTCGAGCGGCTGTCGCTGTCCCCGGACGAGCAGCGCGCCTTCCTCGACGAGGAACTGGCGGAGCTGCGCGAGAAGATTGTGCGCGCCGGTGAGCAGGCCATCGAAAACGGCGAGAGCCCCAAGCGCAACAGCACCGTCAAGCGGCTGCAGAACACCCTCGCGCGCAAAGAGGAACGGATCAAGGAGAAGCTGGGCAGGGCCCGGGATCCGGGTGTCACGTTCGAGCAGACCGGCATCGACTTCATCTACCGCGACGAGCTGCACGAGCTGAAGAACGACACCATCAACAGCGCCATCCCCGACGCCGGCCACGAGGGCTCCGACCGGGCGGTCGACTTCCGGATGAAGCTGAGCTACCTGCGCCGCAAGCAGGGCCTGCGGGTGGTGTGTGGCGCCACCGCCACCCCGATCGCCAACAGCGTGCGAGAGCTGTACGTGGTGACCCGCCAACTCCGCCCGGACCTGCTGGCGGCCACCGGCACCAGCGACTTCGACACCTGGGCGGCCACCTTCGCCAAGGTCGTCACCGCGATCGAGGTGTCGCCGACCGGGCAGGGCTTCCAGATGCGCGCCCGGCTGGCCAAGTACACCAACGTGCCCGAGCTGTCGCTGATGATGCGGACCTACGGCGACGTCCGCACGCCCGAGGACCTGGCGCTGCCCACGCCGCTGCTGACCCAACGCGACGACGGCGAACGCGCCCCGCACATCGTCACGCTCGACCCCTCACCCGAGCTGGAAGAGTTCATCTCCAGCCTCGACGAGCGCGTCGACGACATCCGCAACCGCCGCGTCGAGCCGGAACAGGACAACATGCTCAAGGTCTCCGGGGAGGCCCGCGCCGCCTCCCTGGACATGCGCCTCATCGGCGGCGAGCAGAACACCCCCGGCAAGATCGACGCCGCCGCCAACCGCATCGCGGCGATCTGGCGCGACACCCGCGACACCGTCTACCTGCTCAACCCCGACGCCGCCACGCCGGTGCCGCACCCCACCCCGGGCGCCCTACAGATCGTCTTCTGCGACCAGTCCACACCCAACCCGGAGAAGTGGAACGTCTACGACGCCCTCGCCGACCTGCTCGTCGACCGGGGGATGCCCCGCGAGAAGATCCGCTACATCCACGAGGCCGACACCGACGCCAAGAAGGCCAGCCTGTTCAACGCCTGCCGCTCCGGCGACGTCGCTGTACTCATCGGCTCCACCGCCAAGATGGGTGTCGGCACCAACGTCCAGGCCCGCGCGGTCGCGCTGCACCACCTCGACTGCCCGTGGCGGCCCGCTGACGTCACCCAACGCGAGGGCCGCATCCTGCGTCAGGGCAACCAGAACGCCGAGATCAGCATCTACCGCTACGTCGTCGCCGGCAGCTTCGACGCCTTCTCCTGGCAGACCGTGGCCCGCAAGGGCACCTTCATCGACCAGATCATGCGCGGCACCTCCGCCCGCGAGATCGAGGACGTCAGCGACGAGACGTTGCAGGCGCACCAGATCAAGGCCATCGCCACCGGCAACCCGCTGCTGATGGACCGCGAGCAGGTCGCCCAGGACCTCACCCGCCTGGACCGCGCCGACCGCGCCCACCACAACACCCAGGCGGCGCTGCGCCGACAGATCGGCAACCTCAAGGCGTGGATCGTCAAGGACACCCGCCGCGTCGACGTCCTCGACGACGCGATCAGCCGCCGCCAGGACACCCGCGGCGACAAGTTCGCCGCCACCGTCGCCGGCCACCGCTTCACCAAACGCGCCGAAGCCGGCCGGGCCCTGCAACACGCCCTGACCGCCCACTCCCAGGGCATCGCCTCCACCGACCAGCGCGAAGCCGACGGCGTGGCAGAGCTCGGCGGCTTCCGCGTCGACGCGGTGCTCTGGACCGGCCGTGACGGCCTGCTCGTCGCGCTGAAATTCCACGGAATCACCGACTCCTCCACCACCATCAGCCTCACCGCCGCGATCGAGGGTGACCCCACCGGCCTGGTCCGCCGTCTGGAGAACCAGCTCACCGACCTCGACAGCGCCCGGGACACCGTGCAGACGCGCATCGCTCAGCAACAGGACGAGATCAACCGGGCCGTCGAGCAACTCGACCAGCCCTTCCCCCGCCGCGCCGAACTGCTGGACACCCGCCGCCGGCTCCGCGCCATCAACGCCGTCATCGACCTGATGGCCGCCCCACCACCACCCCCGCCAAGTAGCCCGCCCGCCGTGCCGGTCACCGTCACCGACTGGATGCCAGCCAGCGTGCGCGAGGGCCTGACCCCCGACGAACAAAGCTGGCTCGAACGCCGGGTACAGAACGTCGCCAGCGACAGAGCCGTCCAGCAGGCCGCCCGCACCACCGATCTGCCCGCCTTCGCCGCCACCTTCGACACCGCGCTCAACCACGCGCTGGCCGACCCCGGCAACACGGAAATGGCCGTGGCCGTCATGCTCCGCTGCGACGAGCCGGACTGGCGCCACGCCCTCTACAGCGCCGCCGGGCAGGCCGTGCACCAGGTCGTCCGCGCCGCCCCGCCACCGGCGCCGACGGCCCTCACCGCACCGCCGCAGCGTGACGTCGGCCCGGACCAACCGCAGCCCGTGGACCCGATGACGCCAGCCGCCATCGTCGCGGCCACCACCCGTGCAGATCGGGCCCTCCTCGACGCCTGCACCAGGCAGGCCGTGCGCGTCGACCAGGTCCAGGCCGCCGCCCGGGCCGGCGACGAAGCGGCCTTCACCGCCGCCTTCGCCACCGCGATGGCCACGACCATCGGCCAACTCGACGACCCCGCCGACGTCGGGCGCCTCACCGAACTCCACGGTAACGACGCGTTCCGTGACGGCCTGGCCCAACTCGTGTGGAGCAAACTCACCCCACTGGCCGGCGTCGACCAGGACACCGTGCCCGATTCGCGGCCGGCCGACGCCGCGGCGGTCGTGGCCACCGCGTTCCCGTCCGCCACCACCGCCGTGCCGTCGCCGGCGTCGACACGGCCCGCAGCGTCGGCGGCGCACAGCCCCGCCCCGACGGCGGAACCGGAATCCGCCCGGTAGGACGTGGGCGCGGTCAGGGAAGGTGCTGCCGCGCCGCTTCCGGTCCTCGCGCCGTAGCCGGCGCTGCGGTCCGGGTCGGCTTGCCACCGGTCTATCCCCGGTCGCTTTGGAAGCGTCGGCCGGGCACAGGCCATGGAGGTTGATTCGGCAACGCTATTCGGCAACTGACTCCGGTCCGTCGTACCTCGCCCCGTCGAGGGTCGCCTTGTCGAAGTTTGCGCCGCCACTGAACGTCGCCCCGCCGAACCCTGCCACTCCGGTGAACGTCGCCCCGCCGAACCTGGCGGCGCTGCCGAACGTCGCCCCGGAGAATACTGCGGCGCTGCCGAACGTCGCCCTGTCGAACGAGGCGTCGCCGCTGAACGTCGCCCCGACGAACCCTGCGGCGCTGCCGAACGTCGCCTCGCCGAACTCAACGTCGCCGCTAAACGTCGCCCCCTCGAAATAGGCGTCGCCACTTAACGTGGCCTCGTCGAACCGGGCGTCGCCGGTGAACGTTGCCCCGCCGAACCGTGCGTCGCCGCTGAACGTCGCCCTGTCGAACCAGGCGTCACCGCTGAACGTCGCCCCGCCGAACTCGACGTCGCCGCTGAACGTCGCCCCGACGAAATAGGAGCCGCCGCTGAACGTCGCCTCGACGAATACGGCCTCGCCGGTGAACGTCGCTGCGCCGAACTCGACGTCGCCGCTGAACGTCGCTGCGCCGAACCAGGAACTGCCGCTGAACGTCGCCCCGACGAACCCAGCCTCGGTGAACGTCGCTGCGCCGAACTCGACGTCGCCGCTGAACGTCACCCCGCCGAACCCGGCGGTACCGCTGAACGTGGCTGCGCCGAATCCTGCGGCGCCGCTGAACGTCGCCCCGACGAACCCTGCCACTCCGGTGAAGTGAGTTTTGGTGAAGGTGGCGTTGTGGAGGCGGCAGCCGGTGAGGTCGAGGTCGATGAGGACGGCCTCGGTGAGATCGAGCGTCACCTTTGGTCCCCAGTACAAGGGGTGGGGTTCCCCTTCTGGGGTTATTGGTCGCAAATGGCGGGCGAGGATGCGCTGGGCGGCGAGGCGAACCTGATGTTCTTCCCGAGGTTCCACGGCCGGTTTGTCAACCTCACCGGTGGCGGCCGTCGGTGTGGCTGGAGCGAGGCCACCCGCTAATGGTTGGGCAGCGGATATGGGGGTGGGCTGGTCGTCGGATGGGGTGTAGGGCATGCGCAGGTAGGCGCAGATCACTTCCACGATGCTCTGCCGGTGTGTGGGATTGTCCTGGGCGAGGCGTTCCAGGGCGTACAGGCCGGCGAGGCGGACCGGGGCCTTGTCCGCGCCAAGCTGGTCGGCGGCCTTGACATACAACTCGGTGACCCGCTTCTCCCCAGCGTCGTACTCGGCGGCCTGCTGGGTGCGCTCCGCCAACTGCTGACGACGGAACGCCAGCAGCAACGCGAACGCGGCGGTCACCGCCGCACCGATGGTCAAACCGGTGCGGATGGACTCCACCCGCAACTGCGCCCGCTGCACCCCGTCACCCACCGCCGGCACCGAACCCTGCAACCAGGCCACCGCAGCGCAGGTGACCGTCCCTACCAGGACCACCCCCACCGAGATCACCCACGACCGTAGAGGCCGCACCTGCCGATCCGGCGGCACCGGCGCAGCGGACACCTCGTGCTTCACGCCGTCGCGCCGCCACAGCAGCACCCCCGCAACCAGCACCGCCACGCCTACCACCACCGTCGCCAGCACCGGCCACCCGGAAGCCAGCACACCCCACCACGACCGGGGAACTGACACCAGCGCGACCGATAGCAGAACCAGCCCGCCGACCGCCATCAGAACGACACTCAACCGTCTCATCACACTGAGCAATCGTGCCCGCACATGACAAATCCTTGTCGCACCCGTCGATGGCAACGGGCGCGGTCGGTGTGGAGCACGATCGGAGCGGCCGGCCGGGCCCCCGTCGGCCTGACTTTCAAGGTTCCGCGGTCTGGCCGGCGCCGGCGGCCTCCACCATGCCGCCACAGCGTGACGTCGAGCCGGACCAACCGCAGCCGGTGAGCCCGATGACGCCGTCCGCCATCGTCGCGGCCACCACTCAGGCGGGACCGGGCCCTGCTCGATTCCTGCACCAGGCAGGCCGTACGCGTCGACCACGTTCGGACCGCCGCTCGATCCGGTGACGAAGCGACCTTCGCCGCCGCGTTCACCACCGCGATGACGGCAGCTATCGGTCAGCTCGACGACCCTGCCGACGTCGAGCGCCTCACCGAACTCCACGGCAATGAGGCGTTCCGTGGCGGCATGGCCCAACTCGTGTGGAGCAAACTCACTCCGCTGTCGCGCGTCGAGCAGGGCACCGTGCCCGGCTCGCGGCCGGCCGACGCCGCCGCGGTCGCGGCCACCGCGTTCCCGTCCGCCACCACCACCGTGTCGACGTTGACGTCGACACGGCCCGCAGCATCGGCAGCGCGCAGCCTCGCGCCGGCGGCTGAACCGGAGTCCGCCCGGTAGGTGGCCAGGTCAGGAGAAGGTGCTGCCCCGCCGGTACCGTAGGACGACGGTGTCGCTAGGGCTGCCAGCCGGCTGGCCAGCGTTGCCGTTGGTTGCCGTTGATCAAATCGATCGTGCCAGGGGGCCGCCGGTCGCCAATGTCCGGCGGCCCCCCACTGTCTCGATTCGTGCCGGGCGGCGCGGTCCCGGCGGTATTACGCGATCATCTGGTGCGCGCCGAGTGCGACCGCCACGGCGGTGGTGATGGCCGCGACCGGGCCGCCGGCCGCGAAGCCAATGATGCCTGCGGTGAGGGCCAGGATGCCGATCACCGCCCAGCGCAGAGGCAACCGGGACGGCTGGCCCGACAGTTGCTCCTCGCGCTGCGATGTACTCGAGCGGTCGCGGCGACGTACGCTCGCCATGCGGTTTCTCCTCTACTGCTTGCCAGGTGGTTGGGTGTGCCGTGCGCGGCCTCCGGATGGAACCCGGGGGCCGCCCGCATTTCCTCGGGCGTCCCGGCCACGCGCTCACGTCGGCGACGTGCCAACGCAAGTTCGGTGCAGGGCATACCGACGCGGCTCGTTGACCTGGCTGGCCCCTATCCGAGGCGGATGCACCTGCGGATCCCATGATGCGTCTGCCGACGCCGCCTGAAAGTCGATCTTGTTGTATGCTCGGAACGCTTTTGCACGACCTGGACGGTGCAGGTCCTGCGCAGAGGTCGGGCAAAAGCGTTCGTTCGGCAGCGCTAGATTTAGCCGGTGACTCTTCCCGGCCCGGCGCCCTGGATGTTGACCAGTCGCGATTCCACTCGGCTGTTCTCACGGCTGGAGCGCCTTGAACTGAAACGGGTTGATCAGTCAGTCAGTGATACGGGGCTGCACCTTCGCGACCTGCTGCGCAATGCCTCGTCGATGACGATCAGGCTCAACGACGGCGTGCGTGTGCGCAAAGAGTTCGTCTGCCTTCGGGAGCCGATGACCAACGGGTCCGACCGCGGCGTTCCGCCACCGCACGCTCGGCCGCCATCCACCCGGCTCATGGGGCGCAAGGGGGTCGCGTTGCGACTCATGCTGACCGCGCTGTTCGAGGCGCAGACCAGGACTGAGCCGGGCGAGCGACCGGCGGGCAATCCGCGGCCGCTGTCCCATGCCGGACGCGACGGTGTCGCTTGGACAGACCTGTTGGCCACCGACGCCGACGACGCCGGTGACAGCCGTACGATGATCACGCGGCAAGATAAACAACGCCGCCATCTCGGCAAAGGCCTTGAGGCACTCGAACGTGCATGCCTCGTGGCCCTGCCGCATCGCGGCGAACCCCGCAACATCCACCGCGAGTTCATGCTCCTGGAGGAAACGGCTGCCCCCACGCCAAAGCCGTCCTACTCTGTGCCGAAAAACAGCGATGACTCGTTCGTGGTGCCGACGGCGCTGTTCACGAACGGCTGGATCAGCGTGCTGTCCGACGCGGAGCTGGCGTTCCTGCTGATGACCATGCTGATGTACCACCCGGATCAGGAGGAAGGCGTCGCCGTGCCGGCCAAGGCCCGGCTGCAGTTGATGGGCATCGGCCCGGAGACCTACGAGGCGCACCGGCTGCTAGAGACGTTTGGCCTGGTGCGCGTGACGCGGCAGGCCGGTCGAGCGGCGAACGGACGGGTGGCCAGTGTCGGACCCGAAGGCGGTCGCCGCGCGCTGCCCGACCTTGTGCAACTGCTTCCTGAAGGGCTGAAGCGGGATGGTTACAGCACCGTCGCCGACAAGCTCGACAGCTTCTTTTGCCGCTGACGATCTCAGCCACTCGCGCTACGAGCAGATACCGCGCCATCTGCGTCCTCAGCCACCCGACCCGATGAGCACCCGCGTCTCGTGGCCGGGTGCTCATCGACGTCTGGGGCGGTCTACAGGGTCGAGATGATGGCCAGCGCGAACGTCATCATCACCGCCAACTTCAACAGGACCCTGTAGGCATCGGCGCGCTTCGCCGCGTTCCTCGACGCCACGGCAAACGCCACGGCAAACATGAACGCCACGCCTAGGGCCAGCATGTAGCCCACTTCGATCCACCCACGCATGGGTGCTCCTCCCTCGTCCGAGTGACATTAGGAGGAAAGAAGCACCCGAAATTTGTCCAAACATGCAGGACATTCGGTTCGGCGGCTCCCACATCCGATTATTCCGTACAGGTCCGAGAAACGGCCTTCGGGGTGCCGTGCCGGCCGATGCCGGCCGGAGGCCGCCAGCAGGTCGGGCACAACACCCCCTCGGGTGGCATGGGGCACGCTCAGCCTCGACCCGCGAACCCATGGCTTACGGACCAAAGAAGCCAGAGAAGGTGCTGCCGCACCGCTTCCGGTCCTCGCGCCGTGGCCGGCGCTGCGGTCCGGGTCGGCTTGCCACCGGTCTGGCCCTGACCATGTCCGTACCGGTCGCTGGACCTACCGGCTGGACAGCCCTTGGTCGAGTTCGTCCCTGCGGTAGTAGGTCGGGGAGTTCCGGCAGAGCTTGCACGCGGGAACCAGCGGCTGCCCGGCACGCCCGGGCGGCCTCTCGCCGCAGCATGGGGACAGGTTTTCCGCCTCGGGTGCCTCGCTCTGGGCGGCGACCGCTCCGGCTCGGCGTTCGCAGGCTCGTTCGTTCGTCCGGTCGCGACGCGGGGCGCTTCCGCCCTCGGCTAGCTCCAGGGTCCCGCCCCGCTCGGCGACAACCTCCATGTGGGAGGTCGCGGGGATCCAGGTAACTCGGTCACGGTGCCGGTACGGCAACCACGACCCGTGCAGGATGCCCTCCAGCAGGTGGTCCAGGTGCGGGCGCGGGCCGCACGGGAACGCTGCGGTGGTGGCGGCCTTCTCGCGGCTGTAGCTGCGGGGGTTGAAGGTCGGGTAGAGGTGCAGGCGCCCGCACGGCACGGCCTTGCGGGTGACTGGACAGCGGTTCGTGCCGGTCCAGAGGTCCGCCCACCCGCATCGCTGCTCCTCGAACGTGATGGCGCCCGCGCCGATCTCAAGCCGGGGCTCGGTCAAGTACAGGCGATAGTCGCTGAGAGCGGGCACGGACAGGTGCGGCACCGGGTGAAGGAACGCGATGTTGTCGGCGCTGCGGTCGGTGGTCCACACCACTCGGTCGCCCGCCTTGTGGAGAGCCTTCTGCCGGGCCCGGATGTCACCCGGGGCGACCTTGGAGTGCTGGACCTCGCCGGCCACGGTCAGGACGGGGCCGACGGCCACGACGTCGGGTCGACGGCGGGCGCGCGGTCGCCACACTTCGAGCTTGACGTCGCCGCCGACGGACTGCCACGTGCGGGCCTTGCGCTCCTTGAGCGCCTTGTGAGTGTCGGTCTCGGGCTCGTGCTCCGGGTGCGGTGAGCAACCGTCTTCGTGCCGGAACACCGGGCCGTACTGCCCCTCCACCAACGTCATCCAGACCGGCGACCGACCGAGCCCGTTCTGGGCTCGGTGGCGCATGCAGAGCAGGCAGAGCAGCTTCTGGCCGCGGATGCCGTGGGGTCGATCGTTCGCCAGGCGCTCGCGGAGAGCGGGCTGGTCGGGCTGACCCCAGTCCGAAAGGCGGGGCTGCAACTCGACTGCGGCCGGCACGTAGTACACCCCGTCGTTCATGGCGACCGGGTCAAGTTGCTCCCAGACTGGTTGGGTCACTGGTCCCCCCGGTGGCGGTCCTCGTGCTCGGCCGGAATCGGCCGAGCTGCATCCGCGCTCTGCGAGGGTATCGACCGACGCCGACACTGGCCGCCAAATGAGTAAATCTCGCAAGCAACCCCGTCCCGGCTCGCCCGGCGCGGCGTCGGCGCGCTCGCGTAGCCTGCACGACCGTAGCGACGCGGCGGGGGGCGAATGGTGGACATCGACTGGTCGACGTGGGGACCGACAGGAGTCGCGGCCGTGGCCACACGCCTACGGGCTTGTCACCGAACATGCGCCTACCGGCTGGGCGAGTCAAGGCCGGCCTCCACGGCTTTCACCGCAGGCACCTGACCGGCTACGTCGCTGCCGGTCTTCGCCCCCACCACAGCATCTCGGGTCGAAACGGGGTACGCCCGAGCAGCCGTCACCGCCCGTTCACTGCTGGTTGCGACGCTCTCCCCCGGATCGGCACGGACCGCCTGGTTCTCGGCGGTCTCCTGACTGCGGTCTCGACGTACCGTGCCGAGATCGATGCGTCCGTCGAGCTGGTCCTGCACCACCCGACACGCGAACGCCCCCGGGGTCCGGGCCCGGTCAACAAAGCTGGGCACACCGCGGAGAAGCTGCTGTACGTCGTGGCCAGCTTGCTGCGCCTGGTCCAGCGTGTACGCCAGAGCACCCCACGCCTCGCACCCGAGCACCCGCTCGGCCCGCTGCCCAGACGGCCATGCCTTGCGGACCTCGGCGGCCATCCGCTCCTGCCTGTCCCGCACCGCCTCGGCTGACATCGCCGGCCGCCGCACCCGGTCCGTGGCTTCGCGCACCGCCCGGTCGACGGCGTCGGACAGCACCTCGATGTCGTCCGGCTCTCGCGCCGACTCGGGCTTCTCGGCCGCCCGGCCCGCTCTCTTGGCGAGTTGGTCGACGACTGTCTGCCGGGCCTGCTGCGCCCGGGGGTCGATGTGCTGCCACGTCGACGCGGCACGCCACACCCGCGCGATGTCCTCCGTCCCTGCGGTGCGCCACCACCCCGGGCGCATCGCCGGCCGCCACACCGCCGCGTCGGCCTGCTGGGCCGCGCGAGCCTGCGCGCGAATCTGCCGGGCCTGGTCCTCGCTGGCCTGGGCGGCGCGTTGCAGCTGCGCGATGCGCGCGTCGATGAGCACCTGGGCCAGTTGGCCGGCGGCCTGGATCGCGGCGGTCATCGCCGCGGTGGCCCGCTGGTGGATCTCGGCCATCTCGTTGTCGGCCACTACCTCTCTCCGTCCCTCATCGCTGCGTCTGCTGATCCACCGCCGGGTCGACACGGATCCGGGCCCGCATCGCATCCGCCTCCTCGCGCCCGACGCGCGGGCCTGGAACGTCTCGCTCGACGTGCACCGCGCCCTGCGCGAGCAGCGGCATCAGGTGCGCCGCTGCCCTGGCCGCCGCGCCGGCCGCGTGTGCCTGCTGCTCGGCCGCGCGCAGCTCGGCCAGCGCCACCACCAGCCGGGCCGCCTGCACGACAACGGCGAGCAGCACTGCCGCCTCACCGCCGTCACGCGCGGGTCCGGTGACCATCAGCGCGTCGGCGACCCGGCCCAGCTCGGCGGCGATCGTCGACGCCGCCGGCGCCGCCGCGCGACGCGGTGGTGCCGCCGCGCGGGCCAGTGCGTCAGCCGCCCGCGTCAGCGGTCCCCGCCCCGACGGCTCGGTGACGGCCGCGACCCGCGCCAGTAGGTCGGCGCTGGCCCGGGCTGCCGCTGGCCACTGCGGCGAGCCCGACGCGACGCCGGCCAGCCGCCCACTGATCGCCTCCAGGGCGGCGGCCGACGACCGCCACACCGCCATCCGGTCCTCACCCCGCAGCATGGTCGATTCTGCGGAATCCGCCATCTTCCACTGCCCGGCCGCCGGCGGCGCCGCGTCGGGCCACCGTTTGCGGATCTGGGTCAGGCTCAGGTCACCGTCCAGGCTGCGACCGGCATACCAGCGTGGCTTGCCGGTACCGGCCGGCCGCAGCGCCACGGCGTACCCGACCACCTGGTCCCCGTCGGTCGCCGCGGTGCGCGCAGCGACCAGGAGGCCGGCACCCTTCATCCGCGCGACCCACTCGGCCTCGCTGGTGGCGCCGGCGAGCGCGGCCCGGACCTGGCGGCGCAGCAGCTCCCGGTCCGGCGCCTGGTCGACGCGCCGGGCCCGCTCGACCTCGGGCCGGGTCAGCTCCGGACGCTTCGTCGCACCGGCCCGACCGGGCGTCCACTTACCCAGGTGGAACTCGTCCTCCAGGAGGTCGGCGACCTGCTGGCTGCGCCGCTTGTCCTGCCGCAGCCACACCGGCGCCCCGTCCTCGGTGGCGAGGGTGACGACCAGGTGCACGTGGTCGTTGCCCTTCGCCGACAGCCCGTGCCGCACCGCGATCCACCGACACCCGGCCCGCTCCGCGTCACCAGCGAAGCCCATCTCCTGCACGAACCGGCCCGCGATACGGCCCCACGTCGCGTCGTCGAGCTGCCCCTCGTGGGCCGGCAGACTCAGCGAGCACTGCCACACGTACTGCGCGACGCCGCGCTCGCCGGCGGCGATCTGCGGCGCGTCCAACCGTACCGCCAGCTCGTCCAGCGACCACCGCTCGCCGTCGCGGTCGTGCCGGCCGGGAGCCAGCAGCGACACGTCGTCGTACCCGGCGACCAGGTGCGGGTTGACGTGCTCCTCGACCTTCCCCGGGCCCCACAGGTACTCCAACAGGCCCCGGACCCGGGCACCGTAGGTCACCTTCGGAATCATCAGCGTCGGCCGGTCTGGGCGGCAGCGATTGCAGTCACGAGGTCGTCGACGCGGGCCGCGATCCGCGCCAGGTACGCCGCCGTGGCGGCCAGGTCCCCGGCCGGCTCCCCGGTCGAGTGCAGCCGCGCCACCGCCTGGTTGAGGTTGGTCGCCGCGCCCCGAACCTGCCGGTGCACACCCATCAGCTCGACCAGCAACGGTCCCGTCTCCCCACCCCCGCCCGGGCCCGTTAGGGCGGGCACGAGCGGCGCCGAACCGGCCTCCGCCAGGTACGCCGAGGTGGCCATCCGGGCCGCCGCCGCATTCGCCTCGACCGCCGCCCGCTCCGCCTCGGACAGCCGCACGGTCACCCGGTGCACGCGCGGATCCTCGTCGGTGTGAGCACGCCTACGGCGCTCACTGGCACCGAACCGGACCACACCGACCTGCGGCGACTCAGCCACGTCGACCACCCTCCCGGCGGGCCGACGCCGCCCTGATCTGCCCGGCCGCCACGCGGCCCGTCTGACCAAAAGTCAGACTTTTACTCCAACTTGCTCCGGCGAGGCCGGTGGGTCGCGCGTGCGCGACCTGGCCGCGTGGTCGCGGACCCGAGCACACCTGACGGCGCGCACCACGAGACGGCCTCGTGGCGACCCGGCACGGCCGGTTGCCAGCGTCCGCCGTCGACGACGCGGCGCGGCACTGTGCGACGTGCCGGTGGTACGTCCGTGCTCCTGGTCGACGTCCTCGATGAGCGCTGCCGGCACCTCCGGCGGCCACCAGCGGTGCCGCAAGGGCGGGCCCACGAGGATCGATCTTGGCCGCTAGGCTCGGCGTCCACAGCCACCAGACCGGAGCATCCAGGGGGAGGATCCCATGGCCGACCAGACCGCCAAGGCCGTCCGTACCGAGACCGAGAAGGCCGCGCTGCAACTGCTGCGCGAGCGCGCGGCCCTGGTCGGCGAGGCCGCTACCGCCCGGCACGACCGCGACCAGCTCGTCGACGCGCTGCGCGAGGCCAACGCCCGCTACGCCGCCCGATACGCCGACGCTCTCGCCGGCGGATGGACCGACGACGACCTGGCCCGGCTCGGCCTGGACGCGCCGGAGCCGTCGACCACGTCCAGGCGGCGCCGCCCGCCCCGCCAGGCGCAGCCCGCACAGAGTCAGCCGGACGAGCTGGTGCCGCCGGCCGACGTCCCGTCGCAGACGTAGCGGCCACGCCCACGTCACGATGACGGCCTCCCCTGCTGCGGCGGGGGAGGCCGTCATCGTTTGGGCGACGGTCACGACCTGGTCCCGAGCGGCACGCCGCGGGCCCGCATCCACGACTCGGGGTCAACCGCGTTGCTGGCGTTGGCGTGGAACGGGCCAGGACGCACGTTGGTGTGCACCTCGAAGTGCAGGTGCGGCCCGGAGCTTCCGCCGGAGTTGCCGACGTGTCCGATGACCGCTCCGGCCGCGACGCGCTGACCGATGGACACCTCGGGCCGCTCGATCATGTGGCAGTAGCGGGTCACGACGTTGCCCGCGTGGCGGATGTCGACGTACCAGCCGCAGCCGCGCGCGCCGGTGTGCCCGTCCCGGTCGCAGGTGGTGTGCCAGTCGCACTTGACCTGCTCGACCACCCCCGCCGACGCGGCGCGGATCGGGTCGCCCCGCACGTCCGTCGTCGACATGTCGACGCCCGCGTGCAGGCGGCCGTTGCGCTGACCGAACGGGCTGGTGACCACCGCCCGCAGCGGCTGCACCCAACCGCCCGGACCAACCGGTACCGGGCCCAGGTCGTTGACGCCGCACGGGGCCGTCGGCGCACCACCGCCGATGTCGTCGATGCTCGGCAGACCGAGCACCCGCGCGGCGAGCTGCTCCGCGTCGGGCTCCCATTTCTGGTACGCCTCCGGCAGGCCCGAACGCTGCACCGCCTGCGCGGCGTCGGTCAGCCGCATCCGCTGCCACCCGTCGACGCGCACCAGCGCCTCGTAGAACTTCTCGGCCGCGTAGCTGGGCGTCATCCGCTCCCGCACGCTGCCCCATCCTGGACGCTGCTGGAACAGCCCGACCGAGTCGTGATCGCGGCCCACACCCTCGTGCGGCAGCGACAGCGACTCGGGCACCGTCGCGTTGGCGAGGTTGCGCAGTGTGGACTCCTGCATCGCGGTGGCCAGCGCGATGACGTACCCGCGCGGCGGCACCTGCCGCTGGCGTCCGACCGCCACGATCGTCGCCGCGTGCGTGCTCTGCGCGCTGTCCCACCTGCCGCCGCCCGGCACCGGTGAGGCACCAGGTAGCGACGGCACCTCGCACGCCGCCGCCTCAGCCTGCGCCTGGCCGAACAACATCAACGGCAGGCCCACCGTCCCGCCGCACACCAGCATGACCACGGCGGCCACCGCCGCGATCAACGCGACCGGTCGCCGAGTCACCGAACCGCCCGAACGAAGTCGTTACCGGTGACCACCCAGCGCCCAGCCACGGCGGCGAGGGTGACGGTCAGTGTGCCGGCATCGGTGGACACCTCGTACACCGCCGCACCGTTCTTCGGCGCCTGCTTCGCCGCCGGGCGGCCCGTCACCTGGGTCGCCGGAACCTGCCCCGGGTCGACGGTACGCAGCGCGCGGGCAAAGCCGTCCTCGCAGTGCGGCGCGACCCGCTTCCACCACACGTCCGCCGGCAGATCCGAACGTGCCCATGCCACCGCGAACGCCTCCACCACCCTCGGCGCCTGGGCCGCCGGCGGCAGCGCGGCCGGGGCACGCTCGTCGCCGTGGTCGTCGCTGCCCGGTGCTTCGCGGGACGACGTCGGCGACACCTCGACCGCGCTGACGGTCGGATACACCGGGCCGCTGATGTCCGGTGCCGGTGTGCCCGGCTCTGCCGCCGTGCCGCACCCCGTCAACGCCACCGCCGCACCCACAGCAGCCAACGCCGCCCGAACCTGCCATCCACCGTCTGTGATGCGCGCGGATGTGGCTGCTCTGCGTGCCATATGACGCCTCCCCCGTACTTTCATTCGCGTCCTTGTCGCGGCAGAGCAATCACCATAGATCCATTGAGAAACGCGGTGCTACTGTCGGCTACTCGTCGGTGACCTTGTTACACGGGGGAGGCATCAGGTGGCGGGGAGCATCTGCGCGCGGCGGGAACGCCGGTGAAGACAACCGCTGTTACCGCGCACCGCACGCGCCTTGGGAGCGCACCCCACCTTCCGTCCTCGGCGATTCCGGAAAATGTCCTCCTGAGTGGATGGCCGCCGATCTGGTGGGTCGGGTGCCACGGTGGAGCGGGCACGAGCACCCTGGCGCGGCTGGCCGGCTTCGGAGTCGACTTCGGTAGGACGTGGCCGCTGACGACGCCGGCGATGCCGCCCGCCCAGGTGGTGCTGGTGTGCCGCTTGTCCGCCCACGGCACCTGGGCGGCCACCGGAGCGATCGAGCAGTGGCGTCGCCGCGCCGGCATAGCCGGCACGACCACCGTGCTGGGCGTGGTCGCTGTCGCGGCCTCCCCACGGCGCCCCCCGCGCATCGCCACCGAACGACTGCACCTGCTCGGCGGCTGGGCGCCGCAGGTGTGGCGCGTCGGCTGGATCGACGCGCTCCTGGCCGCCGACGACCCCCGCGACGTCGGCACACCCCCCGACGTCGAGACACTCCGCCACGCCCTCGCACAAAAGATCCACACAAGACCGGAAGTGAACCGATGACGCTCGCAGACCTACCCGCTCGCCTCGGGCTGTACCTGGCAGCGCCCACCCCTCCCCCTGGTGGGGTGCCGAACCCGGGCGGCGGCGTGGCACCCCCCGGAGTGGTGCAGAGCAACGTGCTGGAAATCCTCCAGTGGATCGCGTGGCTCGCCACCGCCGCGTGCGTCGGAGGAATCATCTACAGCGCCGCGAAGATGGCCATCGCGCACCGCCGCGGTGACGACACCAACGTCGCCCAGCTCGGCTGGGTGTTCGCCGCCTGCATCCTGATCGGCAGCGCATCCACCATCGTCGGCGCCCTGATCGCCTAGCAGGCCGGGAGGCTGCCATGTCATCGCCTGACTTCGCCCAGCGCCCGCCATGGACGCGCCCCGGCTTCATCGCCGCCGCCGTGCTGCTCCTGGCCGTCATCCTCATCGGGGTCCTGGTCGCCGTGTTCGCCATCGCGAACAACGGCCGCAGTGGTGCCGCTGCAACCAGCACGCCGACGCCCGGTTCCACACCGGCGGATAGCAGCACTACGGCACCAGGAGCGCCGGAGGCTGTGCCAACGGCTCCGCCGGCCGACGTGCGGTGGGAGCTGGTCGGCCAGACGGCTGTACCGGTTAGCGCCTCCTCCGGCCCGAGCCGGACCGGCGAGACCGCAGCCGGCTACGCGCACACCCCCGAGGGCGCGCTGATCGCCGCCGCGCAGATCAGCACGCGGGCCGCCTACTCCGCCGGTCGCCAGTCGTGGGAGCCGACCATCCAGCAACAGTTCGAGCCGAACGCCGATCGGGACCGGCTCCTGGCAGCACTACGCGAGGCGGGGGACACCCCGGCAGATCCCGGCGAGCTCAGCCAGATCGCCGGCTTCAGCTACCAGTCCTACACCCCTGACACCGCCGTAATCGGCCTGGTGTTCCGCGCCCCCTCCGCTGGCACGCCGCGCTACCACGTGTTGTCGCTGACGCTGCTCTGGCGCGACGGCGACTGGCGGATGATGCCACCACCCGGCGGTTCCTGGACCTCGATCAACCGGATGACCTCCGACCTCATCGGCGTCGTCGAATGGGGTGCGCGGTAGTGCCGTGCACACCCGTCATCGACCCGAAATGCGTCCCGGGGATGATCGCGGAGAGCACCGCTGGCCGGTTCATCGAGGAACTGTCCGAGCAGGCGTCCGAAGCCGCCGCAGAGATGCTCAAGGCCCTGGTCGCGGGCTGGATGTCCATCCCCACCCCGAAGGTGTCCCAGGGCTCCTGCCACACCGACGCATCCGGGAAGCTCGTCTGCGATGGCACCGTCGACTACCTGAGCGCCTACACCAACTGGGCGGTGGCCGCGCTCGCGGTGGGTGCGGTGCTCGTCGGGGCGATCCGGCTCGCCTGGGAACGCAACGGCCGCGACGCTGGCACCCTGACCAGAGGCCTGGTGACGATGGTCGTGCTCGCCGGTGCCGGCGTGCCCGCCGTGCAACTGCTCATCGGGATCGGTGACAGCTACTCCGACTGGATTATCAGGGCCTCCGCCGACGGTGACCTCGGTGCCCGGCTTCGCCTCTTCGCGCCAGCCGCCGCGACCAGCGGACTCGCCCCGCTAATGGCGATCGGCATCTCGATCATGATGTTCCTGGCCACCATGGTGCAGTTGCTGCTGCTGCTGGCCCGGGGCGCCGGCCTGGTGCTGCTGGCCGGGCTGCTCCCGCTGGCCGCCGCGTCGGGCATCGCCGGGTCCGGCCGCGCGATCCGTGACCGGTACCTGACGTGGCTGCTCGCTCTGGTGCTCTACAAGCCGGCGGCGGCCACGATCTACGCAGCCACGTTCTGGATGCTCGGCAAGGGCCAGGACCTCACGACGTTGCTCACCGGTCTGGTGATGTTCTGTATGGCGATCGTGGCGCTGCCGGCGTTGATGCGGCTGATCGCCCCGGCTGTGTCGGTGCTGTCCTCCGGTGGGTCTGGCAGTGCGGCGGTCGCGGCGACGTCGGCGGCCGGGCAGGTCGCCTCGGGGGCGATTCGGCTCAACGCCAGCAGCGGCGGGCCCGGGGCGCGCTCCGGTGGTGGTGATCCTGGCCGGCCCGGCGGTGCCACCCCGTCCTCGCCGGTGCCGGCACCCCGCCCTTCCGGTGGAAGCGCCAGGACTAGCACGGCGACCCCGACCCCGGCCGGCTCGTCGACGGCCGCGACCGCCCCGACGGCGACCAGCGCGGCGCAGACAACGAGCGCGGCGGGCGCCGCCACCTCGGCGGCCGGGCCAGCCGGCCTTGCGGTCACGGCGACGCAGGCAGGACCCGCCACCGTCCGCAAAGTCGGCGGCACGGCATCTGGAGCGACAGGCGGTGAGGGCGCATGAGCACCGACGTACAACCTCGCTCCGGCGAGCAACAGCAGCAGCGCACCTACGGCAACTGGCGCGTGGGGCTTGGCGCTGGCCTGTTCGGCCTCGGCCCGGCTGGCACGATCGCCGCGTTCCTGGTCATGGTGCTGTCCGCGGCGATGCTGCCGGTCTCCGCCCTGGCCGCACTGGTCACCGCCGTCATCGGGTTGCTCGTGCTCGCCCCCCTGGCGATCCGGATCAACGGGCGCACCGGGTTCCAGGTCATCACCGCCCGCATCGCGTGGTGGCTGGCACGGGCCCGCCGCCACCACGTGTACGTCTCCGGGGTGGCGTCCCGGGTCACCGCCGCGCACCAGCTCCCCGGGGTGCTGGCCCGCTCCGAGGTGTACGAGGTGGAGACCGGCCGGTCCGGGCTCGTCGCCGTCGTCGTGGTGCCGCAGAGCCGGCACTACACCGTCACCCTGCGGTGCGCGCCCGAGGGCATGGACCTGGTCGACCAGGCCGTCATCGACGCCCGCGTCAGTCACCTGGCGTCGTGGCTGGCGGCCCTGTCGCGCGAGCCGCAGCTCGTGCAGGCACAGGTCACCGTCGAGACCACCCCGGACCCGGGCACCCGACTGGCCGCCGAGGTCACCGCCACGACCCGCCCCGACGCCCCGGCGCTGGCCCTGCAGGTCCTCGACGACGTCGTACGGTCCTACCCGGCCGGGTCGGCGGCCGTCGACACCCGCGTGTCGCTGACCTACACCGCCCCGCCCGGCCGGTCCATGTCGCACGAGGACGTCTGCCGGGAGGTCGCCGCCCGGCTGCCGCACCTGCACGCCGGGTTGACCGGCGCCACCGGCGCCGGCATCGTGCCGATGTCCGCCCGCAGCCTCGCCGCCGTGGTGCGCGCCGCCTACGACCCGGACGCCGCCCTGGACCTCGCCCGCGACCCGCAGCTCACCCCCGACTGGACGCAGGCCGGACCGGTGGCCACCCGGGAGAGCTGGGACTCCTACCGGCACGACTCCGGCGTCTCGCGCACCTGGTGCATGGTGGAGGCCCCGCGCGGGGTGGTGTATTCGAGGTTGTTCGCCCGGCTCACCGACCCGGACCCGCAACTGCTGCGCAAGCGGGTGAGCATGATCTACCGGCCGTACTCCCCCGCCGACGCGGCGCGGCTGGTGGAGGCCGACAAGCGCGACGCGAGGTTCATGGCCGCCAAGAAGCCGCGGCCCAGCGCCCGGGACCTCACCGACCTGGCCGCCGCCGACCAGGCCGCCCAGGAAGAGGCCACCGGCGCGGGGGTCGTCCGCTTCACCGTGCTGGTCACCGCCACTGTCGCCGACGACGGCAAGCAGCTCGACGAGGCCACCGGCATCATCCGGGCCCGCGCGGGCGAGGCCCGCCTGACGATCCGGCCGATGTACGGCTGCCAGGCCGCCGGATTCGCCGCCGGCCTACCCGCCGGCATCGTCTTGCCCACCCACGCCACGATCCCCTTCTAGGACGGCGGCGATGACCACCAGCCCTCGAACCAACCCACCACCACGGCGTCGACCGGCCGGGCGTCGGCCCGGCCGCCTCGGCTACGGCGCGCCCGGGGGCGGCCGGTGGTCGTGGATCGAGCCCTCGACGGAGTACCGGGGCACCACCGTGCAGGTGTGCGGTTTGTATCCGTTCGGCACCGGCGCGTCGACGCCGATGATCGGCGTGCCGGTCGGCCGGCACCTCTACACCGGCTCGGCGGTCTGCTTCGACCCGATCTCCTGGTACACCCGCGCCCGGCTGATCAACAACCCGTCGGTGTGGATCGAGGGCGAGCCCGGCATGGGCAAGAGCACAGCGGTGCGGCGGATGGTCCTCGGGCTCACTGCCCAGGGCGTCACCCCGCTGATCCTCGGCGACCTCAAGCCCGACTACGCCGAGCTGGTCCGCGCGCTCGGCGGGCAGGTGCTGCGCGTCGGGCCCGGCCTCGATCGCATCAACCCCCTGGACGCCGGCCCGTGGCGGCAGGTCCTCGACCGCGTCGACGAGCGCACCGGCGCTGTCGTGCGCGCTGCGGTGACCGACCGGCGGCTGAACATGCTCGTCGCCCTGGCCACCCTCGTGCGGCGCGGGCCCGTCACCTCCGACGAGACCACCGTCCTGGCCGCCGCGCTGCGCTACCTCGCCGAACGGGAGACCGAGACCCCGCCGGTGCTCTCTGACGTCCTGCGCGTCATCCGCGACGCCCCGGCCGAGGTCCGCGCGGTCACCCTCTGGCAGGAAGACGGGGACGTCCCCCGCTTCCGGGAGGACGTCGCCAACCTGCACCGCACCCTGCTGGCACTGCTGCACGGACCCCTCGGCGACACCTTCGAGGGGCAGACCACCACGCCGATCCGCCTCGACACCCCGGCCGTGTGCGTCGACATCTCCAGCATCGACGACACCGACGAGCTGCGCACCGCCGCGACCCTGCTGTCGACCTGGTCCTACGGCTTCGCCCAGGTGGAGGCCGCGCACCTGATGGCCGACCTCGGCCT
The DNA here is from genome assembly GCF_043197575.1 of Micromonospora sp. NPDC049051. NCBI lineage: Bacteria > Bacillati > Actinomycetota > Actinomycetes > Micromonosporales > Micromonosporaceae > Micromonospora > Micromonospora sp. NPDC049051. The sequence continues at coordinate 15,648 of NZ_JBICTL010000012.1, read as the reverse complement.
GGCCCCGGCCCGGACGTTCTTCACCGTGCTCGACGAGCTGTGGCGGGCGCTGCGCGTCGGCCACGGCCTGGTCGACCGCGCCGACGGCCTCACCCGCCTCAACCGGCAGAAGGGCACCGGCACCGCCTTCATCACCCACAGCCTCGCAGACCTGGAGGCGCTGCCCACCGCCCACGACCGGGCCAAGGCCCGCGGCTTCGCCGAACGCTCCGCAGTGCTGATGATCGGCCCGTGCTCCGAGCAGGAACTCGACGCCGTCGCCCGGGTCCGGCCGCTGTCGCACGCGGAGCGGCGCGAGGTCTTGTCTTGGTCGGCGCCGCCGTCCTGGACTTCGACTGAGGGCAGCGGCACCGTTGGCCGTGGGAACTTCCTGATCAAGGTTGGATCGCGGCCGGGCATCCCGGTGCACCTGGAACCCACCGAGACGGAGATGCGGCTCGGCAACACCGACTTCCGCTGGACCATGGCATGAGCCGGCCCGCCGGCCCGCGCGGTGGCCACGACGACGCGGGCCTGATCGCCGGAGGCATCGCCGCCCTGGTCCTGATTCTCGCCAGCGGCGCATGGCTGCCCGTCGTGCTGGTCCGCCCGCCCGGATACACCGGTGGTGGGCCGATCCGGGTCGCCACCGCGGTGCTGCGCGGCGAGATCACGTGGACCACGGCCTGCACCGTTGCCGCGGTCGTCGAGGTGACCCTCCTCATCCTGCTGGTCCTCGGCGGGATCGCCGCGTGGCGGTGGGTCGGGCGGCGCCGCACCCGCGTCGACTCGGCGGCCCGCCGCATGGCCAGCCGCGCCGACCTCGCCCACCTCGGGCCCCGGGGGGTTGCCGGCAGCGGGCGGCGGCTGCGGCCCAGCCTCGCCGACGTCGACCGGCCCGACCCCGACCAGCTCGGCGTGCTGATCGCCCACACCGTCGCCGGTGGAATGCCGCTGCGCCAGTCGTGGGAGGACATGGCCGTCGACATCTGGGGCCCGCGCACCGGCAAGACCACCTGCCGGGCGATCCCCGCCATCGTCGCCGCCCCCGGCCCGACCCTGGTCACCAGCGTCAAGGGCGACATCGTCGACGCCACCCGCGACATCCGCGCCGCACGCGGCACCGTGTGGGCGTTCGACCCGCAGCACATCCTCGGACCCAAGCAGGGCATGTGGTGGAACCCCCTGCGCGCCGTGGCCACCATCACCGACGCCCGCCGCCTCGCCGAGCACTTCGCCTCCGCCGAACGCGAACCCGGCGTCAGCCGCGACGCCTTCTTCGACCCCTCCAGCGAGGAGTTGGTGGCGAACCTGCTGCTCGCGGCCGCCGTGGCCGGCCGGGACATCCTCGCCGCGTACCGGTGGGCCGTCAGCCCTCGCGACGACGAACCGGCGGAGCTGCTGCGCGAGCATGGCTACGATCTGCCCGCCGACGCGGTCGCCGGGGTGGTCAACATGCCCGACAAGACGAGAGGCGGCATCTACGCGGGCGCCCAGAAGATGCTCATGTGCCTCACCGAACCCGCCGTCACCGCCTGGGTCACCCCACCCACGCGCGGCGGGGTCCTCGAGTTCGACCCGGCCGCCTTCGCCGCAAGCACCGACGTGCTGTACCTGCTGTCCCAGGGCGGCCCCGGCTCCCCCGCCCCGCTGGTCGCCGCCCTCACCGACGCCGTCCTGCGCGCCGGCGAGCTACGCGCCCGCACCTGCCCCGGCCGGCGCCTCGACCCGCCGCTGCTGAGCATCCTCGACGAGGCCGCGAACATCTGCCGGCTACGCCAGCTCCCGGCCCTCTACTCCTTCTACGGCTCCCACGGACTGCCCATCATCACGATCCTCCAGTCCTACCCCCAAGGCGTCGACGTCTGGGGCCGCGAGGGCATGCGCAAACTCTGGTCCGCGGCCAACGTCCGCACCTACGGCGGCGGCGTCGCCGACCCCGACTGGCTCGAAGAACTGTCCAAGCTCATCGGTGAGCATGACGTCACGACCAGGTCGACGAGCAGCAGCGGATCCGGGTGGGGCCAGCGGTCGGTCTCGCACGCCACCCGCCGGCAGCGGATCCTCGACGTGTCCGACCTGCACGCCCTGCCCCGGGGCCGGATGGTCGTCTACGCCTCCGGCGCCCCGCCCGCGCTCGCCCGCACCGCCCCCTGGCAGACCGGCCCCTACGCGGCGGCGATCCGCGCGTCGATCGCCCGCTGGGACCCCCACGAGCGCACCGACTGGACCCTCACCCCCGACAACGCCCCGCCGGAGCCGACCCCATGACACTGTCCCCACCCGGACCGGCCGGCGACCCGATCGCCGACCTCAGCGCCCTACTCGGCCAACTCGCCGGCGACCCGAGCGACACTCCGCCGCCGGCCACGCCGCCAGCCGTCGAGCCCGCCGAGGCGGAGCCGGTCTACCGCAACGTGGAGGCGTTCGTCGGGGACTACCTCGCCCACGTCGTCGAGCGGCGCCTCGCCTCCGGGCCGGACTCCGGCCTGAACTGGTGCCCTCGCTGGTGGGCGCACCCCGAGGCGATCTCCCGCCTGTATGCGCTGTGGCGGGCGTGGGAAACGCTGCGAGTGTCCGACCCGCAGACCGGCATGAGCATCTGGTGGCGCGATCACCTCGACCCCCACCTCACCGCGCTCGCCGCCGAGTACGGCCCGTTCACCAGGTGCCGCCCCGACAAGCACACCGAACCCCGGCCCCTGCCCGTCGAGCCTGCGCCACCGGAGGTGCTCGCGCAGCTCCCCGACGCCACCGGCGCCTGATTCCGCAGCATCACCTGCGCCGGCCGCCTCTGCCACCGGCCCGGCTAGTGCCCCCTCCAGGGATCACCGGCGGATAGTGGGTGAGGGCACCGCAGCAGCACGTCCAGGTGTGATGCCGCGGGGGGTGTGCGGCGGTGGGCAGGGGCAGGGCATCCAGCTCAGCTGGTACCGGCCGGTGGTAAGCGGGTGGCGTTCGGGCCCGGCGCAGTACGCCGGGACGGGAGCAACGAACTCGCGGTGCCCGTCGCGGGTCACGCGGACCTGGTGGGCGACGACGTCGCAGTGCGGGCATGTCGGCACCAGCCCGCCTGAGGTGGGACGGATTCGGCCGTGGTCGGGGCAGGTCCAGTCGCCGGCGCGCAGCGTCGGTGTCAGCCGGCCCCAGTCCACGCTCATGTCGGCGACGCTACCGCCGCTCAAACCTTCAGGAAGTTCCTGTCCCAGTCTTCTCGGCGATGTCAGAGGTGTTCCGGATCCTCTACGAGAGCATCTTCGGAACCTCATCGTGGCGGGCACGGTGCAGCCGGTAGTGAGGTTCGCTCATCAGCGGAACGGATTGAGTCAACACACCAGCCGGTCCTTGTATCAGCTCTGATACGTCTTAGGGTGTATGACGTAGTAAAAGAGAAGGGCGGGAAGCTGACGCTCCCCGCCCCGGGCATCACCGGTGGCCTCGGCCTAGGAACCAGCTCACCGTCGCATGCCCTAGCACCGCGAGGGCCTTCGCCGCCACGGCGAGGCCCTCGCGCTGGTTGTAGGCCGCCATCAGGGCGGCCAGCTCCAGCGCAGGCCTCGCGATCTGCCACACCCGCTCGGTTCGCGAGGTGACCCGCGGAGGGTCCTGCTCCGGCTGTTGTCGCACCGTGTTCCTCCTCTCCGGCTCCGGGGTTCGGAGCCCCGCGGTCGCTCCGAGAAGCGGCGCCGGACGGTAGGAGATCCACGGTTGGTGACAACCGCAGTGCCGAGGAATGACGGTATCCCACGAACCCGACACATCCCCGCCTCCGTCCAGGTTCGACACGCCGATGGCGGCGCACATCTGTTCGAGGCGCATCCGGCGGAGGCCGACGATGCCCCGGATCGGCCAGCCCGGGGCGGGAGGTGGGTGATGGGTGTTCAGCCGCCGGCGGTGACGTGCCCGCACATCCGGCGGGGCCGGTAGCCGCCCGGGACGCCGGCGCCGATGGCGTCCCAGAACGCCGGCGAGCCGTCGATGTGCCCGCCGAGCGTGTGCCAGGCGTATCCGGGGTTTTCCCTGCGCAGCGCCGCGAGGCCGGCGGCGCCCAAGCCGCGGCGGCGGTAGGCCGGCAGGGTGTGGGGCTGCTCGACCCAGCCGATCCGGCACCGGCGACATATCTGGTAGTCGACCTCGAACACGAACTCGTCGCGTACGGAAGCGTCATCTGGGTCGTGGGCGCGTAGGTTCGCCGCGCGCATCCGCCAGCCGATCCGCTCGTTCGAGACGGTGTCCTGCCACGGCGTGGCCAGCCGGGGCACGACCGGCCAGCCGGACCGGCGCGGCCACCGGCCTCCGGTCAGCCGCAGGAGCAGCTCACGCCCGGACACCCGGCCCAGCATCGCGGTACTGGCGACCAGGTCCCGGATCTCGGCGTCCCGCGAGCCGATCTCGGCCATCGGCTGCTTAGTCTTCGCCGGCGTCGGCTTGCGCCTGCCCGGCCTGCTGGACCAGCGCGTTGGTCAGGTCCCGCAGCCCCGCCACGGCGTTCCAGTCCGGTCGCACCGCTGGGTCCAGGCCGCGGGCCTTGGCGGCCTCCCAGATCCGGTCGACGTAGTCGTACAGCGCCTGCCGGGCCTGCACCTGCGCTGCCCGGCCAGCGGCGTCAAGCGCAGCCAGGCCCGCCGCGTCGTGCTCGGCGAAGGCGTCGATCAGCTTGATCGCCATACCCTGGTGGTCCAGCTCGTCGTCCACATCGACCATGCCGGCAACCCTATGGCATCAGGTCGTCACGCGAGTGCGCGCGATTGTGAGAGCAGCATCGGCGGGTAGCCGTCGGTGTCGAGCTGGGCAGCTCGGCGTCAGCGCCGCGATCCGCACTCCTACCCCCGCGTGAGCGTGAGGGTTGCCCGGACGTGGCTGGTGCCGATCGGGTCGATCGCGCGTAGGTTCACCGGCACGTCGAGCACCAGCAGGTGCGCGCGTTCGTTCTCGCCCCGGCCGGGCGAGATCAGGCCGCGTACCGCATCATCGCCCTGGTCGTCGTCGACACCGGGCTCCGGTGCCCCCAGCAGCCGCGCGGCGACCTCGGCCGGGAAGGGGCCTCCCTGCCACTCGATCTCCCAGGTCCGTCCGCCGGCGCCGGGCCACCAGTCGAGGTGGGAGGCGCCGTTGAGCGCCCCGGTCTCGCGCAGAGCCGACATAACCCGTCCCAGCACCTCGTAGTAGCGCGCCGGGTTCTCCCGCAGGTGGTGCACATCCGTCATGGCCTGCTCAACGAATCGGGCCGGGGTCAGGTCCGCCCTGACCGGGCTGATCCTGATCGCCGTGATGAGAGATGTCGGCGGGCAGCTGTAGATTGCCCGGCGTGACCGAGCCAGCTCGACGACCCATCACCTCTCAGGCCGTGATCGACGCCCTCGGCGCACTCGGCTTGACTCCCACGCTGCCCCACGCCGCGACGGACAGGGACCTGCCGACCTTGCTGGGCGCGTTGCTCGCCGCAACAGAGACGGCGATCTCTCACCACGTCTCCACCGACGACCAGTGGATGGGCGTCCTCCAGGGTCAGATCGGTCAGAGCGGTTCGACCCCGGATCCCACCCCGTTCCTGCTTCTCACCGCGATGCGGCTCACCAGAACCTGGAGGGAGCTGGGGCAACTCCTGGAAGATTCCGGGCAGCCGGACCACCCGTTCCTGTCTCTCGCGGCGGAGGCCGCGCACGTGGCGAGCACCGTTACCACGCTGCACCTCACCGCGATTGAGCACAATCAGTACGGGATGACCGAGCGGGACTTCCGCCTCCAGCTGGAGACGCTGCAGTCCGCGGTCCAGGAGGTCGTCCAGCGTCATGATCGCCTCACGGGGATGCTCCCGCCCACGCAGTAGACCCGGACCGTAGCTCCGGCCGGGGCTGCCGGTCTCCCTCTGCTGATTCCGCGGAATGCTCGTCGCCGGCGGCGGTGAGGTACGCGGAAAGGGGTAGGCCGGCGCCGGTCGAGGCGCTGCCCGCCGTGGTCGTAGCGGCGGGTGGTGCGGGCGTCGGCATGCCCGAGTTGCTCTTGGACTTCTAGGCGGGCGCCGGCGTCGCGGGCGAGGGTGGCGCAGGTGTGGCGCAGCACGTGGGGGCTCATCTTCACCGGGATCTTCGCCGTGGTGGCGAGGCGGCGCAGGCTAGCTCGGGCCAGTCGGTGTTCTTGCCGGAGGCCTTGTCGAAGAAGCACTTGGCGCAGCCGGCGGCAGTCAGTGCGGCCTGCTGGCGGGCGAGGTTCTGCTCTCGGGTGGAGACCCGCCCGTAGCTGTCGATGTTCGCGGTCGTCTGCACAGGTGACCGCGCCTCTCTGCACTGCGGGGCGAACGGTCCGCCCTTGACGAGCGACGTCGCAGTGGGAACGTGAGCGCGCCTCTTGACATCAGATGGCGGGTTCACGTTCGCACTGCGGCGTCGGGTTGAGCATCAGGCTTGCAGTACCTCGCGGAATCCCTTGAGCAAAGCCTCCAGCTCGTCAACCTTGGCAGCGAGTTCTTCGAGCTTCGCTTCGTTTTCCCTGTCGACCTGGATGGTGTCGGAGGTATTGAGCTTGCGCAGCGCCCGCTCAGCTTCCTCGCTGCTAGCTCCATTGCGTACGGCGTTGATGACCGCACCGGCCTCGCTCCCGATCTTGTACACCACCACGTAGTGGTTCTGGTTGCGGGGAAGCTCGGCGGGCAGGTGACCGAGCCCCATGTTTGCCAGTTCGGCGCTGATCGTCGCTACGACGTTGACCTTGAGCCGCTGGTAGCCGCTGAGGTACCGGAGGTCCCACATAGAGACGCGGCGTACCCCGCCATTGGCACGTACGTCGGCGTCAAGCTCCTGCCACGTCTCGTAAGCGGCTTCATACTCTTCTTCTGTCTCAGACTGCGTCACCCTTGCATCCTTACCTCGGTTTGTTTACTTACACAGTCATGTTGCAGTAAAACTTCAGTTTAGTCAATTTCAAGTTTTAAATCTGAGGCGGGCGCTCTTTAGGTCATGTCCATTTGAGGTACACCCCAATACCACACCCGTCGGCCCCGACAAACCGCGTCAGGATAGGGTTCCTCGCGGCATTTCTTGACGCTTGTCCGACAGGGTCTTAGAGTCCAGCTTGGCATTTCGGCTGGAAGGGGTCGGACGATGCGGGTTGGCTACGTCAGGGTCAGCACAGTGGACCAGAACACCGTCCGGCAACTCGACGGGATCGCCGTCGAGCGGACGTTCACCGACAAGGCGTCCGGCAAGGACACCGCCCGGCCGAAGCTCGACGAGCTGATCGCGTTCGTCCGCGACGGCGACACTGTGATCGTGCATTCAATGGACCGGCTCGCCCGCAACCTCGACGACCTGCGCCGGCTCGTGCGGACCCTTACCGGCAAGGGCGTACGGGTGGAGTTCATCAAGGAGAACCTCACCTTCACCGGCGAGGACTCTCCGATGGCCACCCTGCTGCTGAGCGTCATGGGCGCCTTCGCCGAGTTCGAACGCGCCCTGATCCTCGAACGCCAGCGCGAGGGCATCGCCGCAGCGAAACAGCGCGGCGTCTATACCGGCCGCAAACCCGCTCTGACCCCCGCTCAGGCCCAGCAGCTCCGCGAACGCGCCGCCGCTGGCGAACGCAAATCCGTACTGGCCAAGGAGTACGGCATCAGCCGCGAAACCGTCTACAGCTACCTACGTCCAGCAACCGCCACAGGCTGACGTGGCCGTAACCGGTCGGGTCACACTCTCATCCCCGCACGCGCGGGGTTCTCCGTTCCCTGGCGCGAGCGACGGTTGACAGGTACGGGCTCGCACTGATGATTGTCAGCGTCTTCCTCGGTCGAGTCAGCGCCACATAGAGGCTCGTAGGTGTGTGCCCGTCCGCGTTGAGGATGATCGCGTGGTCGTACTCCAACCCCTTGATCAGGGTGGGTCGAGCAAGGACGTGAGGCACGGCGGTCCGCCCAGTTACTCTGGTCTGATTCCGCAGGCGCACTACTGCGTCTTCGACCGTTGTATTGTTCGTACACGCCAAAGCCAAGGCTCGGGTGATAGTTGACCAGGCGTCATGCCGGTAGCGGCGGATACCGGGAAGCGCGGCTATCGCGGTGAGGGCCTCCATTATCCTCCGTGGTGCCGGATCATCAAGAAGCGCTGAAAGGTGACGCTGCGCATCCTCGGCACCAGGTCGCTTGAGGTGAGTAATGGTCTTACCGGCCCGGAGCTTCTTGACATCGTCGCTTGTAAGATAACCGGCGACACCACTGGCGCAATCCTTGCCAATCTGCGCCGTTGCAGCGGCGATTTCATTCGGATGCCCTTGATCGACCATGCGCGCGAAGGCAATCATGTCTTCACCTTCGATAGTCTCCATGACTGTATAGGTGCCGTTAAGTCGACTGGCCGCACCGTTGCAGTCTCGGGCCCATCGACCGATCGCAACAATGGTCTCGGTGCCGTATTCATTCCGCAAATCCCGACATGCTCTTACCGCGCTTGAAAAATCGTTCGCGTTGGCTTTGATCCACCTCACGGACGTCGTCGCGGTGATGCTGATAGGCCGCTCCAGCGCGAAATCCTCCCGGATGTCAATCAGCCATTGTCCGAGGTCGTCGTTATGGCCCCTCCAGCGCCAAGGGACGAACGGCTGGGCCAACGCGGGCCACCGGGCGGCAACGTCGGTAGACCAACTGACCAGGGGGTCAGCGTCGAAATCAAAAATTGCCTGCATCGGATCGCCGAATACGCTCAGCGGCAACACCTCAGCAATGGCCATCACCAGCGCGTGCTGACGAATATTACAGTCCTGATACTCATCGACGATGACGAAGCCGTAGCTGGCCGGAAGCACTCGACGCATGACGGCACTGCTCAAGACCTTGAGCGCCCCGTCGTAGTAAATCTTTGATTCACTCCAGTTGGCGTGAGTGGGAACAGATACTCCTGCGAGCTGGGGGTATTGGCGTACAAGGTGGTGTGCCCAGCTGGCGATCGTCTCGATCCGGACGGCATTAGCAGCGACGCCCAGCCGGCGCGTCCGCCGCCGGAGGGCCTCTACACCGGCATTGGTGTGGGTCAGGATGAGGGCGCGCTGCCCCGCCTCGGCCGCGACAAAGGCGAGAGTGGCAACGATCTCGGTCTTGCCGGTACCGGCAGGCATCGTGACTGAGCATGGCATGGCTTCTCGGAGGCGCTCGGCGCTCCTGCGGATGGTGTCATTCATCGGAGCCTCGCTGCTCCTCGTCGCCGTAGATGCGGTGGCGCAGCCTTATCAGCTCCCTGCCTAGGTGCTGGTCCTGATAGTGGGACCAGCGTTGAAGGATGAACTCTCCGAGCCTCTCCCCGGCATCTTCCCGCTTGAACCATGCCTTGCTGGAGGCGTTTTTTCCGGTGCCACCCGCAACCCTACAGATCGCATCGCGAACCACTTCAGTGGTGTAACCCGCCTCCGACCAGGCCGACGACATCAAAGCGTCTTCGCTCTTGGGCAACGCGGGCAGCGCTGCCCTCACATGGTCGACGACCGCATCCGGCCCTTTCAGATCTGCGGCGAGTTCCAACAGCGCGACGAGCGCTAGCTCGTCCAAGGTATGGATGACCTCGACTTCGGTTGAGTTGTCCGCCTGCCAACGGACGACATCCACGCCTGCCTTCTCGGCAACGGCGATGGGCTCGTCGACACTTCGGTCATCGTTGTCGACCACGAGCACAGCGTCGACTCCGAGATTTTGGAAGATCGTGGCTCTAGTGGCTGCGGGGTTGCCTCCGCCATCGAGAAACGCCACGCCCAACGCGGCGTGTGATGGCTTGCCGTCGCGAGCGCGTTCGTCATTCCAGGTACGGATCATCTGCCGGAGGATCCCGGTCTCGGTCTTACCCTCGCCGACGATAACCATCCGGGCAAGGATCGCAGACGGGCAGGCACGCAGTGTGCCCTGGGCCTCGGCGATGTCCGCCGGCACAGCACGAACTTCGGTCCTGCCCGCGTCGCTCCTCACGACACAGATGTCAGTGGCGGCCATTGCCTGCACGGCGAGTGGCGAGTGGGTACTGATGATGACCTGTCCTCGGCTCCCTGCCGAACGCTGTTTGATCCGGTGAAGCACGTGCAGGAGCCGATGGGGGTCTAGGCCATGCTCAATCTCGTCGATGAGAAGGATGTCACCCTTGATCGCCGCTTGCTCTTGAGCGGCGATACTGGTCAAGCGCCGTGTCCCCAGTCCCGCGTTCGTCAGGGGCACCGTCCCATCGTGTAGCAGCAGCGAGCTGGGCGAAGCGCTTGCCACGGGATCCCAGCCCGGACGCAGATCGAACCGTCCGCCTCCGATCGCACCAGCTGCTTCAGCAACCCGGCTCGCCGCTGCCTTGAGCGCCGGAAGGGGTTGGTCGAACACGGCGTCGCGGGAGGCGCGTTGCGCTGCGGTCACCGCCTGGCTCGCACCGTCGTCCGTCAGGCGCGAGAGGGCAGATCCACGGCCCCACCGCAGATGGGTATCGACCCGCTCGTCTACGCGGAAGAGACCGATTGACTTCCGCTTCCCGCTGGTCAGGGGGAAGCCGTCCTCATACTCCCCGTGCCGTACAACTGACCAGGACGGTTCAAGATCCTGGTCGACGGTCAACTGCAGCAACAGGCAGGGCTCGGAGCCGGATATCGGGTCATGCTCGAGCTCCCCCGTGGCCGTCAAGCCGGTCAAATGCATTCCGAATGCCGTATCGGCGAGCATCTCGTCGGTGAGGTCGCCGAGGAGAACCCGGAGTGTTATCGGCTTGGACGTGTCGCACTGATAGAAATCGGCGTCACTGAAGGTCACGTTGAAGCGTCCCGTAAGCACTAGCGCGACCGCGTCGAGCAGAGTTGTCTTTGTGCTGTCACCAGGACCAACGAGACACAAGAAGCGCTGCGATGGCAGCCGCCACTCCGCCTCACGGATTCCTCGGAAGTTGCTCACGGTGACCCGCCGGATCTGCATCGCCGCAGTGTAATGCCGGCGGTACACCTGCGCTGATACCGGCATGCAGGGGCCTCCACCTGCAGGGCCCCGGGGAAACCCAGCAACGGGCACGGTTACAAGGCCCGTCCGTAGTTTCCAGACCAAAAACAACTCCAGGCATCATGATCGCCGACGTCTTCCCGGCGGTCTGACCCGAAAAACAACGGGCCGCGGTGCCTTGTTAGCGATACGTCGGCCGGCGGGAGGACGTCGCTGTGCCGCCGCCTGGCCGGGGTCGATGTGGCCTGATAGGAGCCCGAAGCGTCCCACTGGAGTTCTGCCCGCGTTCCCGCTGGCGGCGGCGCCGCACAGGATGAGGCGACGCGACGGAGGTCCGAGGTGGGCGTGGCAGCGGCGATCGAGCTGGCCGAGGTGCGGGTCACCGTCGGCGTGGACACCCACGCCGACGTGCACGTGGCGGCGGCGATCGACCAGCACGGGCGGCTGCTCGGCACGACTAGCGTGCTGAGCACCGCGACCGGGCACGCCCGGTTGACGGCCTGGGCGCAGGAGTTCGGAGGCGTCGACCAGGTCGGCGTCGAGGGCACCGGCAGCTACGGTGCCGGGCTGACGCGGCACCTGCTGGACCAGGGAATCTCGGTGGTGGAGGTCGTCCGGCCGAACCGGCAGACCCGCCGCCGACGCGGCAAGACCGACGCGATCGACGCCGAGACCGCCGCGCGGTCGGTGCTGGCAGGCACCGCGCTGGGCATGCCCAAGACTGCCGACGGCACCGTGGAGATGATCCGCACGCTGCGACTGGTACGCCGCTCGGCGATGAAGGCCCGCACCCAGGCGGCCAACCAGCTGCGCGCCGTGCTGGTCACCGCCCCGCAGACCTTGCGCGACCGGCTGCGCGCGTTGTCGTTGCCGCAGCTCGTCGACGCTGCGGCGCGGTGCCGGCCTGGCCAGCTCGCCGGGATCGAGGCGGCCAGCAAGCTGGCGCTCAAGTCCCTCGCCACCCGGTACCAGCAGCTCACGGCGGAGATCACCACGCTTGACGCCGAGATCGAACAGCTCGCTCACCAGGCGGCGCCGCAGCTCATGGCGATCAAGGGCGTCGGGGCCGACACCGCCGGGGCGCTGCTGGCCGCAGCCGGTAACAACCCCGAGCGGTTGCGCACCGAGTCCGCGTTCGCGCACCTGTGCGCAGTCGCGCCGATCCCGGCCTCGTCGGGCAAGACCAACCGGTACCGGCTCAACCGCGGCGGCAACCGCGCCCTCTACGTCCTGGCGCTGGGCCGGCTCAGCTACGACGAACGCACCCGCGCCTACGCGGCCCGGCGCACGGCCGAGGGCAAGAGCAGACGCGAGATCATCCGCTGCATCAAGCGTTACCTCGCCCGCGAGATCTTCCGAGCCCCTCACCGCCGACAGGCAGACCTCCATGCGTTCAGCCGGAGCGTCGAACCTTGCGCATGAGCATCGCCCAGACCCCGTACCCGGACCCGACATCCCCGGTGATCGCGCCTGCGGCGGAGCCCATGAACAGGGCGTTCGCGCAGTCCGGGCAAACCTCCCGGCCGGTGACGGTCTTCTCGAACGGCTCGCGGACACTGCGACCGCAGTCAGGACAATCCCGGCCTGACAAGCCCATCGGTGCCTCCTGCGATCGGGTGCTCGAGAGTACGACCATGCCGCACGTCCGGAAGTACGTCATCGGCAGCCGCAGAACGGACTTGACCCATAGAAGCATCGCTAAGAACTGAGGGTTGATCAAGCTCTGATCCGGCCCGTAAGCGTGGGTTGCGTCCGCGGGAGTGGTGTACGACTTGCCCCGTGATGGGCGTGTTGCGTAGATGAGAGACGGCCATCGCGTCGATCCTTCAAGACGACCAAGTCAGAGAAGGAAGAGAGAACGCGATGGCCGCATCTGAGAGTGTGAACCCTGTTGACCTGCTGCGCGAGCAGATCGAGAGCGCGTCGCCGGACATGTTGCAGGCGATGATCCGCACGTTCGCGCAGGCGGTGATGTCCGCCGAGGCCGACGCGATCTGCGGCGCCGGCTACGGGCAGCGCAGCGATGAGCGGGTCAACTCCCGCAACGGCTACCGGACACGCGAATGGGACACCCGCGCCGGCACGATCGACCTGGCGATCCCGAAACTGCGCCACGGCAGCTACTTCCCGGACTGGCTGCTCACCCACCGGCGGCGGGCCGAGCAGGCCCTGGTCTCGGTCGTGGCCACGAGCTATCTGCTCGGGGTGTCCAACGCGGCGAGTGGAAAAGCTGGTCGAGCAGCTCGGCATCCGGCAGCTGTCGAAGTCGCAGGTCTCGGAGATGGCCGCCCACCTCGACGCGCAGGTGGAAGCGTTCCGCAACCGGCCCCTCGACTCGGGCCATTACACGTTCGTGTGGATGGACGCGCTGACGATGAAGGTCCGCGAGGCCGGCCGGACCGTCAACGTCCACGCGCTGATTGCGGTCGGGGTCAACGCCGACGGTGGCCGCGAAGTGTTGGGTCTGGACGTAACCTCCGACGAAGATGGCGCCGGTTGGTTGGCGTTCCTACGCAGCCTGACCGCCCGAGGCCTGTCCGGTGTCCGTCTGGTCATCTCCGACGCGCACGCCGGTCTGGTGCAGGCCATCGGGGCGGCCCTGCCCGGCGCGTCCTGGCAGCGGTGCCGCACCCACTATCTGCGCAACCTGCTGACGAAGGTGCCGAAGTCCGCGCAGCCGTGGATCGCCACCCTCGTGCGCACAATCTTCGACCAGCCTGACGCCGACGCCGTCCGCGCCCAGTTCGACCGCGTCGTGGCCACAATCGAGGCGAAGTTCCCGGCCGCGGCCGAACATCTCGACGCCGCCCGCGACGACCTGCTCGCCTTCACCGATTTCCCGCGCGAGATCTGGCGCCAGATCTGGTCGAACAACCCCCAGGAACGCTTGAACAAGGAGATCCGCCGCCGCACCGACGTCGTCGGGATCTTCCCGAACCGGGCGGCGACCATCCGTCTCGTCGGGGCAGTCCTGGCCGAACAGACCGACGAATGGACCGAAGGACGCCGCTACATGGGCCTGGAACTACTGACCAAAGCCCGCCTGATCACCGTCGACACCAGCCAACACGACACCGACCAGCCCGACACAGCACCGATCGCCGCATAACATCAGACCGGATCACGCGATGGCCGTCTCTTACACCACCAGCGCGGACGTGACCGTAGCGTGCCGTCCCGTTCGGTGACGGTCGATGCTCGGGTGGTGGTTCGTGGCGACTCAGGACGTGTTCTCGGCAGAGGAACTGGCGCGGCTTCGGGGCTTTCCGGAGATCAACCGGGCCGAGCTGATCCGGTACTTCACGTTGACCGGTGCGGACGGGGCGTTCGTGCGCCAGTTCCGTACGGGCTGCAACGTGCTGGGTGTGGCGGTTCAGCTGTGCACGCTGCCGTGGCTCGGAGCTGGCCGATCGTGTGCCGATGCGTCACTCGCCCACCGAGCTTGGTATGCAGATGGGCCAGGTAGCGCTCAAGGACTTCCCGGTAGACCTGATCCAGGCGGTCCACGCCCGCGGCAGATGAGGCGAGAAACTCGCCGAAGCGGGTGACAGCCCGCACCTACGGCGGCGGCGTCGCCGACCCCGACTGGCTGGAGGAACTGTCCAAGCTCATCGGCGAGCACGACGTGACGACCAGGTCGACCAGCAGCAGCGGATCCGGGTTGGGGCCAACGGTCCGTCTCCCACGCCACCCGACGGCAGCGCATCCTCGACAATCGACACGGCACCGAGGTGCCCCATTACTCACCCAACAACCACGGCTAGTCGTACTGCCGCACCGCCGGCTTCGCTCCTGCAGCGCAGCACACCACCAGTTCAGCTGCATGCCACGCCGGTCCGACGGGCCTAGCCTCCCGCAGGTGGCGGTGGTACGGGTATCGAGGCCCGAGCAGCGCAACGAGTCCCGGACGACCGCCCGCAGGTTGCCGGGAGTCCGCGCATTCGTCAGTCGACAAGGTAGTGGGCTTCGATGTACGCGACGGTGGAGTCGTACGGCTCCCCGACCGGCTTCAACATGTACCGGCGGAAGACCGCAGCGGTGGCGCGGCGGACGCCTCGGTTGCGAGCGTCTGCGTTGTCCCATGACCGGGCGAGGGTCCGGGTGACCACCTGGTCGATCTCCTCGGCCAGGTTCCTCTCCGTGACAGTGAGGCCGGACGGTGCGTGGTCGTGGATGATCCGCGACAGGACGCCCACGCGGTCGTCGTCCAGCACGACGACGGCTTCGTCGGGGTGCTTCTCGGCGTTGACGATGGCGCGGGCGACCCGGAGTGCTTCGGACAGGAACTCCAGGGCGTCCTGGGCGTCCTGGATGATCCGGTCCCGCAGCAGCCTGATCCGTTCCGCGAGGGCGGTGTACTTGGCAGACCCTGGTTCGACGCCCTTGTCGAGGGCGGCCTTGATGTGGTCCAGGATCTCCGCCGCGGACGGGGGCGTCTTGTCCTCGCCGTCGTCCTTGTCGGGCTTGGGGCGGACGAGGGCCATCAGCTCCTTGAGGACGGCGATGCCCTGGGCGTCCAGGACGAGGGCTTCCTCCTGGGAGGCGACCACGGTGAAGGAGTGGACGTGGGCGTTGATGATCTCCAGGACCATCGGCCCCAGCTCGCCCAGCCGTTCCTTCCTCTCCTCGTCGGAG
Organism: Micromonospora sp. NPDC049051; assembly: GCF_043197575.1. NCBI lineage: Bacteria > Bacillati > Actinomycetota > Actinomycetes > Micromonosporales > Micromonosporaceae > Micromonospora > Micromonospora sp. NPDC049051. Next base: position 98 of record NZ_JBICTL010000012.1, on the reverse strand, counting down.
GACTTCTTGAACAGGGTCGTGTACACGGACCCGAACAGCCCGAAGCCGTCGCGGTACTTGGCGATCCGCTTGTCGGTGTTGATGAGCGGGTACAGGCG
>NZ_JBICTL010000011.1:0-102836 GCF_043197575.1 Micromonospora sp. NPDC049051 | reverse complement strand
GCACCACCCACTCCTTCGAAGGCGGCCACTACATCAGCGTCGTCGGCTACCGCGACAACGGCAACACCGTCACCATCGCCGACTCCGCCAACCCCGACCAGGCCTCCTACCGCATGAACATCGACAACCTCGCCGACTGGATCGCCACCCGCGGCTACACCTCCTGACACCCACCACGAACGAACGAAAGGGCCGGCCCCCGACCACGGGGACCGGCCCTTTCGGCGTCTACGCGTGCCGCGCACGCATCGCGCGTCCCTCAGCCGCCCGAGTCGGCCAGTTCCGCGCCCTCGGGGACCGTGTCGTCGTCGCGGCTGGCCAGCCACCCGTCCGGCAGGAAGACCTTGCCGGGCGAGTTGGTACGGCCTCGCGGCTGGCCCAGCGTGGCCACCGGAAAGGGCTCGGTCGGTTCCAGCTTGCCGAGCAGGTCGTCGAGCTGGGCCAGGCTCTCGATCATCGCCAGCTCACGGCGCAGTTCGCTGCCGACGGGGAAACCCTTGAGGTACCAGGCGACGTGCTTGCGGAAGTCGGTGCAGCCGTCCCGCTCGCCGCGACTGGGTGTGCGGGAGCCTGCGGTGAACTGGTCGACCAGCAGTTCGGCGTGGCGGCGCATCGTCCTGGCGACCTCGCCGAGGGTGGGCAGCCGCCGCTCCGGGCGGCCGTCGAACGCGGCCTCCAGGTCGGCGAAGAGCCACGGCCGGCCGAGACAGCCCCGGCCGATCACCACTCCGTCGACGCCCGTGTGCGCCACCATCCGCAGCGCGTCGTCGGCCTCCCAGATGTCGCCGTTACCGAGCACCGGCACGTCGAGGGCCTGCTTGAGCGTGGCGATGGCGTCCCAGTCCGCCGTGCCGGAGTAGCGCTGCGCGGCCGTACGCCCGTGCAGGGCGACCGCCGCCACGCCGGCGTCCTGGGCGGCGAGGCCCGCCTCGACGTACGTCAGGTGGTCGTCGTCGATGCCCTTGCGCATCTTGACCGTGACCGGCACCCCGGCGGGTGACGCGGCGTCCACCGCGGCCCTGACCAGCCGCGCGAAGAGCCGGCGTCGCCACGGCAGCGCCGAGCCGCCGCCCTTGCGGGTGACCTTGGGCACCGGGCAGCCGAAGTTGAGGTCGATGTGATCGGCGAGGTCCTTCTCCACCACGATCCGCACGGCGGCGGCGGTGATCTCGGGGTCCGTGCCGTATAGCTGGAGGCTGCGGGGGCGCTCGTCGTCACCGAAGGCGATCATGCGCAGCGTCTTCGGGTTCCGCTCGACCAACGCGACCGTGGTGATCATCTCGCAGACGTAGATGCCGCCGCCCTGTTCCCGACAGAGCTGCCGGAAGCCGACGTTGGTGATGCCGGCCATCGGCGCGAGCACCACCGGCGGCCACACCTCGTGCCGCCCGATGCGCAGCCCACGCCCCTCGCCCGCCCCGCTCCCAGTCACGAGGACAAGTGTAGGGAGGGGTTCCTGCCCGACGTCCCGCGCACCGGCGCGGAGCGCCCGTACCGCCGGGGTGCCCTGTCGGTCGGTGCGTCCTTCGTCACGGCAGAGCAGACTGACGTCGAACGAGTCGATGCGACGCGAGCGCGGGAGGACCCATGACCTCAGCTACTTCAGAACAAGATCGGCGCCGTGCGCAGCGGCTCGCACGCTACGACGAACTCCGTGTCGAACGACCGGAGCTGTTCGTGAACCCGGCCGGCGCGGCCTACGAGATCATGTTCGACCCGGACGTCCAGACCCTCGTGGCGGACAACTCGGCGGCGATGCTGCGCGAGCGCGGTAAGCCCGAGGAGCACGGCGACATCGGTGTCGTCTACGAGGACGCCTTCGTGATCGCCCTGCGCGACGCCGTGCGCTTCCGTAACGGACGGTTCGGGCCGTACATCCGCGTCCTGCCGGCGCATCCGGGCACGGGCGCCGCGGTCCTGCCGGTGCTGGCGGACGGCCGCCTGGTGCTGGTCCGCCACTTCCGGCACGAGTTGCGGACCTGGCAGTGGGAGATCCCCCGGGGCTTCGCCGAGCCCGGATCCGACGGTGCCACCACCGCCGCCCGCGAACTCGAGGAGGAGGTCGGCCTCCAGTCGGACAAGGTGGAACTGCTCGGCAGCCTGACGGGCGACGGCGGCAGGGACGAGGTGTACCTGGCCCGCCTCGACGCGCGGGCGCTGCCGGAGACGGGGCCGGCCGGCGCCACCGAGGAGGGCATCGACGAGTTCCGCCTGGTGACCCCGATGGAGCTGGCGCGGATGATCGCCGCGGGCGAGGTGTCCGACTGCTATCTGCTCGCCGCCTTCGCGTTCGCCACGGCCCAGGGTCACCTGGGCGGGTGAGGCCGGCCGTACGATCCATTTTGGATGGTGGATCCGGCGTTCAGTCGTACGTCCGACAGAACAAGCGCCACTGCCTGTGATCTCGTTGATGCCCTCGGCGAGGCGAAGGGCGGATGCGGATGACAGGGAACCGGCTCCCCGTGCCGTGGTCCGCGACCGACGCCGCCTTCGACCTCGCCGCGTTCACCAGCGAACTGCGCCAGCAGGGCAGCCCGGAGTCCCTCGATCTGGCCAGCGCGCTGACCTACGCGCAGCAGCGGGTGGGCGGGCCGGACCCGGGCTCGGCGACGGATGGCAGCGTCCAGCACGCCCAGGCGCTGGTCGAGCTCGCCGTCGAGTGGCAGCTGCCGCACGTGGAGTCGTGGGCCGTCTCCTGGCTGGCGGCCCTGGCCGTTCCCCATCTGCGGCTGCGCTGGTCGTCCCGTTCCCACGACGGCCGGTTCCGCCGCACGGGCCGGGCACCGCAGCTGGTCAACACGCTCAGCGCCGCGCCGGGCGGTGTGGTGCTCGGCGGCCGGGACGGCTCGCTCGACAGGTGGGCCGGCGAGGAGGGCGTCACGCATGTGGGTGACCTGGGAAGCCCGGTCTGGGTGATCGCGGCCGACGCCGGGCGCGTCGTCGGGGCGGGGCCCCACGGACGCCTCGTCTCGGTCGGATCGTCACTGTCCGGCCCGCCCCCGCGGCGGGCCGGCATCCGGGCCCTCGCCCTGGGCGCGGACGGCAGCCTGGCGTGCGGCGACGAGGAAGGGCACGTCTTCGTGCAGCCGCCCGGCCACCCGTGGGTGACGACACCCGTGCGCCCCGGTGTCGTGGTGCGGGCCATGGCCTTCCACGAGAGTGTCCTGCGGGTCGCCTGGGCTGACGGCCTGGTGACGGAGATCGACAAGGCCGCGACTGAGGCAGGCTGGCGATCGGTCGGGCAGCTCGACCGGCCGTTGGCGACCGCCGCCTGGGACAGCACGGGCACCCGCCTCGGCTGGATCTGCGGGTCGGAGATCGGTGTCTGGCACGACGGGACAACTCACCAGCTCTGGGAACACCGCGGTGGCACCTGCCTCGCGTGGTCCGGCGACGGCCTGCTCGCCTCAGGAGGGGCCGACGAACGGATCCGGTTCGGGGCCGCCGTACCGGAGGCCGAACAGGAGCACATCAGCACCGAGGGTGCCGTGGACGCCCTCGCCTTCGCGGGCGATCACCTGCTGGTCAGCGCCCACGGTGACGAGATCGTCCACTGGGACCTGCACCGGACGGGCAACGACGACCCGAGCTTCTCGGCGTCCGACGCCATCACGGCCGTCGCCACGGATCCCGCCGACCGGGGACGGACGGTCGCCGGCAGCCGGCTCGGGACACTACGGGAGTTCGACCGCTACGGTGCGGTCGTCCGGCAGACCTGGCGCCGTCTGGGGCGCGTCCATCAGGTGGTGCCCTACGACGACGGTTGGCTGGTCGCCGCGCAGCACGGCCTGCATTTCTGGCAACCGTCGACCGACGAGGTCTCGCTGAAGGGCTCCGTCAGGACCCTGTGCCTCGCCGTCGCGGTTCTCGGTGACCGCTACGCCTACGCGGCAGCCAGCGAGGTGCGGGAGTCGACCGGCACGAGATTCCAGATGCGGGCCACGGTCAGGGACATCAGGTACGGCCCCGACGGGTCACTCGCCGCCCTGGCCGAGGACGGGCAGCTGAGGGTCGTCCGGACGGACGGCTCCGAGCACGTGGCACGGGTCGACATGGCGGCCCGGTTGCTCGAGCTGAACGCCGACGAGGTCGTCCTGTTCCTGCCGGACGGCTCCGTGGAACGGCTCGACGCCCACGATCCGTACCTCGCACGCCGGGCGATCGTCCCGGCCGCCACGGCCCGCGCCCGGCACGCCGCGCTGCTGCCGGACGGGCGGCTGGCCATCGCCGACGCCGGTCGGGGCCTCGCCATCCTGACGCCCGACGGTGCCCGCAGCCTGGAGGCGACCGGCCGGCTGGAGCTGATCGCCACGGCCGACCGTCGGGTGGTCGTCGCAGGCGGCGTACGGCTCGCGGCCTACGACCTCATGGACACCCCCGACGGGGACCCGGCGGAGACGACAGTCCCCGCGGAGGTCGAGGTGAAGGTCGACGTCGGCCTGAAATGGCGGCTACGGCTGCCCCACGACGACGGGTCCGTCGACCTGGAGGCCGACGTGGTGCAGGAGCTGCGGAGCCTGGCCGACAGCCAGGAGATCAGGAGGCTCTCCGAGGGCGTCCGGCTGTCGGGGATCCTGGGCGACCGGCTGTGGTCGGGCGGACTGGACCGCGCCGTCGACCGCGCCCGTGGCCGATGGCCGCACCGTCCGGTACGGATCGCCTGGTCGGCCCGCGACGGGCAGGGCTCCGAGGTGCCCTGGGAACTCCTGCACCCCTCCGCCGAGCCGCTCGGCTGGTTCGGCGACCCCCTGGTGACCTCCGTGCGGCGCGTGCCGGGCGCACCACCCGCCGAGCGCCCCGAGGACGCCCCGCTGCGGCCCCACATGCTGGTCCTGCGCGGTGAGGACATGCGGCGGGGCCAGGACCGGCTCCGCCCGGTCGATGTGGCCTTCGAGCAGCTACGGCGACGGACCCGACGCATCGGTGTCCGGCTGCTGGACGGCATGCCGCGGGTCGTACGCCAGCGTGGGGATCTTCCCGACGGGGGGACCACCGCCCACATCGTGCACCTGTGGGCGCACAGCGGAGCGGCCAGAGTGAGGTTCACCGACGACTTCGCCATGACGACGGCGGAGTGCGGTCAGGCCCTCGCCATGCTGCGCCCCCGCCTCGTGATCCTGCTCGGCTGCACCTCGGCCGCGCTCGCACGGGAGCTGCTCCGGCACGGAGTCGAAGCGGTGATCGCGATGCGGACCGCCGTGTTCCAGGAGACGGTGCAGCCGCTCGCCGAGGACGTCACCGTCCGGGCGCTGGCCGGCGAGCCCGTCGACGTCGCCTTCGCCGCCGCGCTGCGTCGCTACGTCCTGACCGGGCAGCCCGGCGCGGCGGCCGTACCCCTGTTGCATCTGGCCGCCGGCTCCACCGGCGTGCTCTTCCCGCGTCCTGAGGGAGTGTCATGAACATGGTCTTCCACGAGTCGTTCGACTCCACCCGGGCGACCGCCGAGAACCAGGCCGACCATCCCAACCTCGCCCAGGCCCAGGCCGAGGCGGTCATCAGCCTCCTGCTCGGTCGCACGATCTCGGTCAGTCAGACGTACGCCTTCGACTCGCGCAGCTTCCTGGTCCTGGCCGAGGCGGTGCTCGGGACCTACGACGAAGCACGACGGGAGGCCAGCGCGAGTGCGGCGGAGCGCATGCGCGCCCAGCGGCCCTTCGCGCTGCACCGTTTCCGGCAACCGAGCTATCTGGCCGCCTGCGCCAGCATGCTCGCCAACCTCCGGGACAAGGCCGAGGGGGAAGGGCTGCGGCTGTCGGCCTGGCAACCCATCGACTACGACGACTCGGCCCGCACCGAACTGGCCCGCGTCCTCAGGACGGCCGACGCGGGCGGCGGGCCGACGGGCGGGGTGCCGTCGTTGCTGACGCGTCACTACCCCGGGCTCGCCGAGCACTGGGAGACGGTGATCCGGCTCGACGAGTACTTCACCGGTCCGCAGCGGGACGCCGAGGCTGAGTTGCCCGAGGTCAGCCTCGTCGACTACCTGAGCCGCCTGGCCGGGCTGGACGACGCCGGCCTGGGCGTCCTCGCCCGGGGACGCTGCCCGGTCGACACGGCCATCGATCTGCGCGACCGCGTCAAGGCCCAGTTGGCCAGGCACAGGAACGACGCGAAGAAGGCGTTCAACAGCCGGGCCTGGGCCCATGACGCCATCACCGAGCTCACGGCGGCGCGCGGCACCGACGCCGGCGCGGACGCCGACGAACTGCTGCGCCGGGAACTCGTACGGGAACTCGTCGACACCCTCTACAACGCGGTGCTGGCCTACTCCGGCCGGGCCCAGTGGGGGTACATGTCCTCGGTGCCCCGCTCGGACGGACGCGACGAGCTGAAGGAGGTCAACGCGTTCGCCCTGGCGCTGGTACGGCTCCGCCGCGACGACGAGGCGCAGAGCGAGCCCACCATGTCGGGCGCGTTCTCGGCCGCCGAGACCCTGCCGAACCTGCCGGTGCGGCCCTTGCGGCAGGTCTTCGCGGCGTACTGGGAGCTGGTGGCCGACGACGACCGCTGGCCCGCCTGGGAGGCCTCCTGCGAGCGACTCGACCACCTCCTGCACAACCGCCCCGCCAGCCGCGGGACAGGTGCCACGAGTGCGCTGCGTGACGCCTGGGCAGCGCATCTCGACACGCTGGCCGGAGCGCTGCCGCACGTGGTGCGCGCCGACCGCGGCGAGTTCCTCGTCGCCGGTCGTCACGAGGGTCACGAGTACCAGCAGACGCACCAGCTCGCCGCGCTTTCCGCCCGGAGCATGGACGACTCGCTCGCGGCCGGTGAGTATCTCGACGGCCTGCGGCGCACGGTCGTGGACTGACGACGACCCGGGACGGAGGACGCGAGGATGACGGCGGCACAGGACGAGTTCCGGCGGTTGGTGTGGGCGGACGGCGACCCGGAGCGCCCCGACGCACCCGAGCCGACTCTGCTGCCCTGGCTGGCGGCGCACACGCCGCTCGACGACCACGCGGTTCGGCTGATCTCCGAGGCGGCAGCGCGGTGCGGCGACCTGGCCACTGCCCCGGGCTGGCCGGTCGTCTCCGACGCGACAGCCGAGCTCCTTGCCGAACGAGCGGTCGCCTCCGCCTACCTTCCGCCCGCCGGGTTCGACCCGGCCGACCCCGCGTCGCTGGACCGGCTGTCGCTCACGGAGATCGCGTACCTGTTTCCCCGCTTGTCGCCCGCCGTCCGCGCGGCGGGCGCGGACCTCGCTGTTTCCGCCGTCCGGAACGCCCGCCGCCGGGAACCCTGGTACGTCAGCGCGCTGTGCGCCCGGATCGCCCCGTTCCTTGCGAGCAGGGACCGCAACAGGTTGCTCGCGGTCGCCGAGGGCCTGCCGCGCTCCTGGACCCGTCGCCTCGACGGCACGATCCGGCGCCAGGCACTCTGGTCGTCGGCCCGGGAGGAGATCGCCGCGAGTCACCCGGCGACGGCGCGGCTCGACGAGATCGCGGCCCGCCTGCCGGCGGCGCCACTGGCCGCGCTCTGTCTCAGTGCGATCGAGGCCATCCACCAGCGCGCGTCCACCGGGCCCGTGACCGATGCCGCGGTCGCCTGGCCCGTGACCGATGCCGCGCCCATCCAGGCCATGCCGTTGGAGGACAGCCCGCCCAGCAGAACGACGAGGCCCAGGCTCACGCCGGACCGGCTTCCGGGGGTCTGGCTCGAAGACACGGCGGCCGAAGCGCCAGCGAGGTGGGTCAGCACGGGAATCGCCGACGTGGCGACACCGGGGATCCCCGTCGACCCGACGACCAGTCTCGCCCCCGACACCGCGTACGTGTTCTGGCTCCAGGTCGGCGAACCGGTGGACGGCGCCATTCCGGTCGAGGAACCCCGCAGCCTGGTGATGCCACCCGACGCCGGCCCGGGATCCCTGCTCACCGTGGCGGTCTTCGGCTACCCCGGCGGGCTGCGGCCCCGGGCCGGCGCGGACGTCGGCAGCCTGGTCCTCCGCGAGGACGGCACGCTGGCGGTGCACCGCCAGCCCGACGGCCGCCCGGCAACGGGAAGCCGCCTGTACTTCCCGGTCAGGACCGGTGCCGGCGCCGGCGACCAGCGGCTGCGCTGCAACATCTACTGCAACGGGACGCTGCTGCAGTCCCGGGTGGTCACGGTCTCCACCGCGCCCGGCGGGCCCGCACGGTGGTCCTCGGTGCTGGACTACGCCGTGGAGACCCGGCTGGGAGCGGACAGGTTGAGCCGGATGCCGGCGACCACCCTGTCGGTGTTCGTCAACGACAACGGCGGCGGCACCCACGGATTCCGGTTCCTCAGCGGTACGGACAACCTCAAGGGCGACGTCGTGCTGGGCGACGAACTCCAGGGGCTCGTCGACGGCGCCCGCCGGGCGCTGCGCCGCACCAGTTGGGGAGACGAGCATCCGATGCGCGGGGACACCGTTTTCCGCTACCACGACAAGGTCCCCGCCGACTTCGACCGGGACCTGATACGTCTTGCCGTACGGGGTTGCCTGCTCTGGACGAAGCTCGCCGGAGAGGTGGCGGAGACGATCGGCGCCGATTCGCCGGACGAGGCACCGATCCGTTGGCTACGGGACAGGATGCGCCGTCCGGGGATCGTCGAGATGGCGAGCAAGGTGACCTCCCGCCTCGTCGTGCCGGCCGCCCTGTTCTACGACCATCCGCTCGACCAGGGGGCCGACGGGCTCCGGCTCTGCCCCGACGCGGCGCGAGCCATCGCCCACGGGGCCGACCTCGCCAGCGAGCCGTGCTTCCTCGGCGACTGCCCCCACTACGACGACAGGACCGTCGTCTGCCCGGCGGGGTTCTGGGGCTTCCGCCACGAGATCGGCCTGCCCCAGTCCGTGCTGCCAGCCACCCAGGGACTGTCGAACCCGCTCGTGAGCCACAGCCACGAGATCGACTGCGGGCCCCGCCCGCGCTGCCTGGTGCCCATCTCCACTGAGTTCGACGGCGACCACGTGAACTGGGTGAAGAATCTCGGCGACCACGACTCCAAGGTGCTCCGGGACCGCGGTGAGGCGCTGGTGGCGCTCGAGTCGGACCGCCCGCCCACCCATCTGATCTATTTCTTCGGCCACGGCGCGATCGTCGACGGGCAGCCCGTCCTGCTGGTCGGCCCGCCGACGGCGAACGGCATCGGATATCCACAGATCAGCGACGGCGGGATGTGGTGGCCGCAGGGTCGACCCCTGGTCTTCCTCAACGGGTGCCGGACCGCCGCGACCGAGCCCCGGTACGCGATGAGCTTCGTCGAGGCGTTCGTCCGGCGGGCCAGGGCGTCCGGGCTGGTCGGCACGGAGATCGAGACGTACGACTCACTCGCCGTCGAATTCGGGAGGGCCGTTCTCGACCGCTTCGTCACCCGGCGGCTGAGCCTGGCGGCGGCGATCCGCGGCGCCCGGCTCCAGCTTCTCTCCCGAGGCAACCCGCTCGGCCTGATCTACGTGCCGTACGCGTCCCCGCACCTCCGCCTGGTCGGCACGCCGGCGGGGTGATCCGTCGCGGGATCAGTCGAATTCGCTCGTCCGGATGGCGCCGTCCGCAGCCTCACGGGCCCGGGGAGGCGCCTCGGTCACGACGCCCATCCCCCGCCCGGCCCTCGCGACAGCCTCGACCTTGTCCTCGAGCGGTGGCCGGCGCCCGTCGAGGAACCACTCCATCGTCCAGCCCTTCGACGTCCGCACCAGGATCAGCAGCACGAGGAAGTAGGCGAAGTAGCCGGTGGCGAGGCCGATCCCGTACGCCGCGAAGGAATCCGTCTCCTCGGGGAAGAGCGTCAGGACCGCGCCTCCGCCCAGCGCGCCGATGATGGTCAGCACATCGGCCAGCTTGATGTCCGTGCGGTAGCGGGTGACCTGGTAGGTGAACCAGCCGATGACCGCCCCGAAGGCGAAGGCGCCCCACTGCAGGAACGTCATCGTGCCGCCCCCGCCCCGGTCCGCACGGCGGCGCGCATCAGCAGGTGCGCGGCGGCGCCCGCGAGCACTCCGGCGATGACGACCGGCACCGCCGCACGCCCCTCGTTGAGATCGACGAGCACGGCCGCCACGACGACGAGCGCGGGGACGGCCCACCGCTGCGAGCGCCCGGGCCGCAGCCACGCGGCCCACCACCCGAGCACCGCGCCGAAGGCGGCCACACCACCGGTCACCATGTCGCATCACCCCACATCGCCCGCCGCACCGTCAGTCGATTGTGGACAGCATAGAGTGTTCGGGCGGAACCGGGTGCAGTCGGAAAAGGGACACCACCCGCGGCGGAAATGCCCTCCCGATCCAGCTCAGCAGCCGGGCAGCCGCTCCATGAGGTAACGCTCGACCTGGTCCAGCGCGATGCGCTCCTGGGCCATGGTGTCCCGGTGCCGCACGGTCACCGCGTCGTCGTTCAGCGAGTCGAAGTCGACCGTCACGCAGAACGGGGTGCCGATCTCGTCCTGGCGGCGGTAGCGGCGACCGATCGCCTGGGAGTCGTCGAACTCCACCACCCAACGCTTGCGCAGATCGGCGGCGAGGCGCTTCGCCTTCGGCGAGAGCGCCTCGTTACGCGACAGCGGCAGCACCGCCACCTTGACCGGGGCCAGCCGCGGGTCGAAGCGCAGCACCGTGCGTTTGTCCACGCCGCCCTTGGTGTTCGGCGCCTCGTCCTCGTCGTACGCCTCCAGCAGGAACGCGAGCACCGCGCGGGTCAGCGCGGCGGCCGGCTCGATGGCGTACGGCACCCAGCGCTCGCCCCTGGCCTGGTCGAAGTAGGACAGGTCGACGCCGGAGTGCCTGCTGTGTGCGGTCAGGTCGAAGTCGGTGCGGTTGGCGATGCCCTCCAACTCCGCGAACTCGGTGCCGTCGAACTGGAAGCGGTACTCGATGTCGACCGTGCGCTTCGAGTAGTGCGCGAGCTTCTCCTTCGGGCGCTCGCGGAAGCGCAGGTTGCCCTCCGACAGGCCCAGGTCGACGTACCAGTTCCAGCGCTCGGCGAGCCAGTACTCGTGCCACTGCTCGTCGGAGCCCGGCTCGACGAAGAACTCCATCTCCATCTGCTCGAACTCGCTGGTGCGGAAGATGAAGTCGCCCGGGGCGATCTCGTTGCGGAACGACTTGCCGGTCTGGGCGATACCGAACGGCGGCTTCTTGCGGGCGACGGTCTCCACGTTCCGGTAGTTGACGAAGATGCCCTGCGCGGCCTCGGGTCGCAGGTAGTGCACGCCCTCCGGGCCCTCGACCGGGCCGAGGAAGGTCTTCATCAGGCCGTTGAACATCTCCGGCTCGGTGAAGGCGCCCCTGGTGCCGCAGGTGGGGCAGTTCAGCTCGGTCAGCGCGGTTGGCGGCCTGCCGTGCCTGGCCTCGTACGCCTCCTTCAGGTGGTCGGCCCGGAACCGGCTGTGGCACGACTGGCACTCGGTCAGCGGGTCGACGAAGGCGTCCAGGTGGCCGGAGGCGGCCCAGACGTCGCGGGCCAGGATCACGGCGGAGTCGAGGCCTACCACGTCGTCGCGCTGCTGGACCATCGTCTTCCACCACTGCCGGCGGATGTTCTCCTTCAGCTCCACGCCGAGCGGACCGTAGTCCCACGCCGACCGGCCGCCGCCGTAGATCTCGCTGGAGGCGAAGACGAAGCCTCGGCGCTTGGCGAGGCTGACGACGGCGTCGATGCGGTCGGCTGGCATGTTGACCTCCTACACCGACTGGCGGTCGGCGGGGACGCGGTTAGGACGGAAGGAACAGTTCGGACAACCGTATGACGCGCGCCGTCCCGGACCCAGCAGGATACCGGCGGGTCAGCTCACGCCGCACACCTCCATGCCGCCGGTCTGCTGGTCCTGCCCGAGGGTGACCTGCTGCCGGTCCTGCTGGCCGCCCCGGTAGGTGACGTCGACCGGCACGGTGAGGGAGACGGCGTCCACCTCGCCCACCCGGAAGGTCGCGATCTGCGGCTCGGCGGCCACCCGGCGCTCGAACTCCCGGCGTGACTCGCGCCGCTGCGCGTCGTCGCAGAGCTGGTCGTACGCCGCGCCGTACTTCCGGTCGACGAGCGCCTGGTAGTAGTCGGTGGAGACGGTGCGACCCTGCTCACGTACGGCCTGCACCCCGGTCACGACCAGGCCGACCACGGCCGCGCCGCCCCCGCCGCAGCAGATCAGCACGGCGAGCGCCCCGGCGCCCAGCCCGAGCCACAGCCGGGTGTTGCGCCCCTCGGTGGGTGGCGCCGCGAAGGGCGGGGCGACGCCCGGTCCGGCCGGCGGGGCGGGCACGCCCGGGTCCGCCGGCGGGCCGGGCACGGCGGGCGGCGACGCCCCCTGGTGGCCGGGCGACGGAGGGTACGGCGGTGGGTTCGCCGGTCCGGGAGCGCTCATGCAAGCAATGTAGTGCCCACGGGCTCAGCGGTAAGGACCAGCGGCCCGATCGCTGGCGGTCGGAACGACGGCCCCGCCCGGGGCGGCGCTGGCGAGCGCCTCGTACGCCGACGGCTCGTCGATCGACTCGGCGAGCAGCGGCACCGCCGTGATCTTGACGTCGAAGCCGCCGAGGGCCCGCCGGTAGGTGCCGACCGACTCCCACTCGGTGACCAGGCACCAGTGCCGCGGGTCGTCGAACGCCCGGACGAGCTGACCGCGCAGGTAACCGGGGCGGGCCGCCAGCGCGGCGAGGGCGGCGTGCGCCCGCTCGGTGAACTCGTCGGCGACATCGACGTCGACCACGAACCGGTTCGTCACCAGCACGGGGTTCCTCCTCGTAGAGTCTGTGGCATGCAGCGTACGCAGAGCCCCCTGCCGGCCCGGCTGGCCCGGGCGAACCCGACGACGGTGTTCCTGGTCACCCTGGTGCTGGTGCTGGTCGCCTTCTTCACCCCCGGCGTGGTCGGCGGGCTGCTCACCCTGCTGCTCGCCGCGGCCGTGGCCGCGCTGTTCGTCACCACCTGGTCGGTGCAGACCGTGCCGACCCGGGTGATCCGGCTCGTGGCGCTCACCCTGATGGTCACCGCGGGCCTGGTGAAGCTGTTCTGACATGCAAGCATGCGTTTTTGACAATCATTATCGTTGTCGCGGACAGTTCATGGCATGAACATCCGCTCCGCCCCGCGCACCCTGGCCGCGGCCACCACCGCCCTGCTCGCTCTGGGCGGCGTCACGGCCTGCTCGGACGACGGCGCGGCCGGCGCCGACCCGCAGCGGGTCGACGTGGTGGCCGCCTTCTACCCCCTGCAGTTCGTCGCCGAGCGCGTCGGCGGTGACGCGGTGAAGGTCAGCAACCTCGTCAAGCCCGGGGCGGAGCCGCACGACCTGGAGCTGAACCCGGGCCAGGTCGGCCAGGTCGTCGAGGCGGAGCTGGTCGTGCTCCTCAAGGGCTTCCAGCCCGCGCTGGACGAGGCCGTCGAGCAGAACGCCGGAGACCGCGCGTTCGACGTGTCGACCGTGCAGCCGCTGCTGGACGCGGCGGCGGGCGGCCACGACCACGACCACGAGGGCGGGGAGCACGGCCACCCCGAGGAGTCGGGCGGGGCCGAGGAGCCCGGCCGCGACGAGGGCGCCGCCAAGGACCCCCACCTCTGGCTCGACCCGACCCGCCTGGCCACGGTCGGCGACAAGCTCGCCGAGCGGCTCGGCCAGGTCGACCCGGACCGCGCCGCCGACTACACCGGCCGCGCCCGGGCGCTGCGCGCCGAACTGGAGAAGCTCGACGCCGAGTTCAGGGCCGGGTTGAGGACCTGCCAGCGGCGGGAGATCGTGGTCAGCCACACCGCCTTCGGCTACCTCACCTCGCGCTACCAGCTGGCGCAGATCGGCATCTCCGGGCTGAGCCCGGAGAACGAGCCCTCCCCGCAGCGCCTCGCCGAGGTGATCGAGGAGGCCCGGAAGCACCAGGCCACCACGATCTTCTTCGAGACGTTGGTCAGCCCGAAGGTGGCCGAGACCATCGCCAGGGAGGTCGGCGCCAGGACCGCCGTGCTGGACCCCCTGGAGGGGCTGACGCCCGGCGCCGGCGACTACCTTTCGGTGATGCGTACCAACCTTGCGACCCTGAGGACGGCGTTGAGCTGCTCGTGACAACCCCAGTCATCACCGTCGCGAACGGGGTGGTCGGCTACGACGGCCGCCCCGTGCTGCGCGACGTCTCCCTGACCGTGACCGCCGGCGAGGTCGTCGCGGTGCTCGGCGCCAACGGCTCCGGCAAGTCCACCCTGGTCCGCGCCGCGCTCGGCCTGGTGCCGCTCAGCTCCGGGTCGGTCACCCTCTTCGACCGCCCGTTGCGCCGCTTCCGGCAGTGGCACCGCATCGGGTACGTCCCGCAGCGCCTCGGCGCCGGCAGCGGCGTGCCGGCCACCGTCCGCGAGGTGGTGGCCTCCGGCCGGCTCGCCCGGCGCGGGGTGCTGCGACCGCCCGGAGCGGCGGACCGGGCCGCGGTGGCCGCCGCGCTGGAGGCCGTCGGGCTCGCCGACCGGGCCCGTGAACCGGTCGCGACGCTTTCCGGCGGGCAGCAGCAGCGCACCCTGATCGCGCGCGCGCTGGCCGGGCAGCCGGAGCTGCTCGTCCTCGACGAGCCGACCGCCGGGGTGGACGCGGCCAGCCAGGAGGCGTTCGCCAAGGCGCTGCACGGTTTCGTCGCCGACGGCGGCACGGTGCTGCTCGTGGCCCACGAACTCGGGCCGCTACGGCCGCTGATCAGCCGGGCGGTCGTCGTACACCAGGGTGGGATCTGCCACGACGGCGCGGTGCCCGAGCCCGCCGGCCACCACGCGGAGCCCGACCACGACCACGTGCACCCGCACGGTCCCGACGAGCCCGCCGGGCTGTGGAGCAACTGAGCATGGAACTCTTCCAGTACCCCTACATGCAGCGCGCCCTGGTCGGCGCGCTGATCATCGGCCTGGCGGCCCCCGCGCTCGGCATCTACCTGGTGCAGCGGCGGCTCGCCCTGATCGGCGACGGGGTGGGGCACGTGGCGCTCACCGGCGTCGGCGCGGGCCTGCTGCTCAACCGCTCGCCGGTGCTCGTCGCGGTGCTCGTGGCGACCGCCGGCGCGATCACCATCG
Organism: Micromonospora sp. NPDC049051; assembly: GCF_043197575.1. NCBI lineage: Bacteria > Bacillati > Actinomycetota > Actinomycetes > Micromonosporales > Micromonosporaceae > Micromonospora > Micromonospora sp. NPDC049051. The sequence goes on along the minus strand of NZ_JBICTL010000011.1, from coordinate 87,831 downwards.
AGCTGGTCCGCGCGCGCGGGCGCACCTCCGGCGACCTGGCCCTGGCCCTGCTCTTCTACGGCGGTATCGCCGGCGGCGTGACGCTGGTCGGGCTCTCCGACAGCACCAGCGCCAGCCTCAACGCCTACCTCTTCGGGTCGCTGAGCACCATCAGGCCGGCCGACCTGACCACCATCGCGGTGCTCGGCGCGGCGATCGCGGTGACCATGCTGGCGCTGCGCCCGGCGCTGTTCGCGGTCTGCCACGACGAGGAGTACGCCCGCGTCTCCGGCCTGCCGGTGCGTACGCTCAACCTGCTGCTGGCCGTGGCCACCGCGGTCACCGTGACGATCGCCATGCGGGCCGTCGGGGTGCTGCTGATCAGCGCGCTGATGGTGGTGCCGGTGGCCACCGCGCAGCAGGTGACCCGGGGGTTCCGCAGCACGATGACGGCGGCGATGGCGCTCGGGCTCTTCGCCGCCGGCTCCGGGGTCTGGGTGGCGGCGAACGCCGACACCGCCCCGGGCGCCTCGGTGGTGCTGATGGCGATCGCCTCGTTCGGGGTGGTCGCGATCGGCGGCGCCGGATGGCGGATGCTGCGCCGGCGACGTACCCCCGATGCCGCGCCCGCGCCCGAGCCGCACGAGGTCGTGCTCCAGTGATCCTGGTCAGGGGCGTGTCGGTGGGATTGGTTACCGTTACGGGGTGACCGACGGATCAGGCTACGACGCCTTCGAGGGCGCGAGCGAGCTGTTGCGTGCCCTCTCGGCGCCGATCCGGCTGGCCATCGTCAGCGAGCTCGCCGACGGCGAGCGCTGCGTGCACGAGCTGGTCGACAAGCTCGGCGCGGCGCAGCCGCTGGTCTCCCAGCACCTGCGGGTGCTGCGGGGCGCCGGCGTGGTACGCGGCTCCCGGCGGGGTCGCGAGATCGCGTACGCGCTGGTCGACGAGCACGTCGCACACATCGTGGCCGACGCGGTGAGCCACGCCGGGGAGGGATCATCGTCATGACGGGTGCCACGATCCGCAACACCCGGCAGCGCTCGGCGGTGAGCGCGCTGCTCGGCGAGCTGGAGGGCTTCCACAGCGCGCAGGAGCTGCACGCGATGCTGCGCGAGCGCGGCGAGCGGGTCGGGCTCACCACCGTCTACCGCACCCTCCAGGGGCTCGCCGACACCGGCGAGATCGACGTGATGCGCCCGCCGGGCGGCGAGCACCTCTACCGCCGGTGCAGCGAGGGCCACCACCACCACCTCGTCTGCCGATCCTGCGGCCGCACCGTGGAGGTGGCGGGGCCGACGGTGGAGAACTGGGCCGAGCGGGTGGCGGCGAAGCACGGCTACGCCGACGTCAGCCACACCCTGGAGATCTTCGGCACCTGCCCAACCTGCACGGGCTGACCGCTACGAGCCCACGATCGCGGCGCGTGCCGGGCGGCGCCGGACGTGACACGCTGTCCGGCGTGAAGATCTACGCTGATCGTTTCCCGACCGCCGTCCGACAGTTGATCACCGACCTGCTCGTCGTCGCCTGGGTGTACGGAGCGATCCGTGGCGCGCTGTGGCTGCACGACCTGGTGCAGAAGCTCGCCGTACCCGGGCAGAAGCTGGAGGGTGCCGGTGGCGGCCTGGCCGACAACCTGGCCGAGGCGGGCGGCAAGGTGGGCCGGGTGCCGCTGGTCGGCGACGAGCTGACCGCGCCGTTCGAGCGGGCCGCCACCGCCGCCCGGTCACTCGCCGACGCGGGCCGTGACCAGCAGGAGCTGGTGGACCAGCTCGCCCTCGCGCTGGCCGTGGCCGTGCTGGTCTTCCCCCTCGGCCTGGTGCTCTTCGGCTGGCTGCCGCTGCGGGTGCGCTGGATGCGCCGGGCCGGCTCCGCCGTGAGGCTGGCCGCCGCCCCCGCCGGCCGGGACCTGCTCGCGCTGCGCGCGCTGGCCACCCAGCCGTTGGGGCGGCTGACCCGCATCGCGCCGGACGTGGCCGAGGCGTGGCGACGCGGCGACGACGACACCATCGACGCCCTGGCCACCCTGGAACTACGCCACCTGGGCCTACGCCCCCGCTGACCCACCCAACCCCACCCCACCCCCACCCGGCCCGGCGCAGCCCCGCCCCGCCCCGCCTCGCCCCGGCCCGCCCCAGCCCAGCCCAGCCCAGCCCAGCCCAGCCCCGGCGATCATGCAGTTCTGGTGCCCGGAGCGCCCGTTTCCGCCCCTTTCGCGGGGCACCACAACTGCATGATCGACGCCCGGGTGAGGGGGTGGGGTGACGGGGTGGAGTGACGGGGTGGGTCAGGAGGTGGGTGGGGGCGGGACGCGGCGGCGGACGTCGTCGGCGGCGGACGGGCCCGGCGACCAGCGGGCCACCCACGGCAGGTCGTCGGCGGGAGTGAGGACGCCGTCCTCCAGCGCGGCGTAGCGCCCGGCCAGGATCCGCTTCGCGGCCGCCGTGTCGACGGAGTCGGTGTTGTCCCAGAGGGCGGCGAAGAGGGCGTCGACCCGTACCCGGGCCTGCCGGCAGAACAGGTCGGCCAGCTCGACGTTCTCGGGGCGGGTGTCCCGCTCGGCGTAGGCGCGTACGCACACGGCGGACATGGCGAACAGCTCCGCGCCGATGTCCACCACCCGGCCGAGGAACGCCTGCTTGCGCTCCATCTTGCCCTGCCAGCGGGACATCGCGTAGAACGTCGACCGGGCGAGCTTGCGCGACGAGCGCTCCACCTGCCGCAGGTGACCGGCGAGGGGACCGAACTCGGCGTACGCCGAGGGACGCTGTCCCCGGCCGACGGCGAGGGTGGGCAGCCACCTCGCGTAGAACGCGCCCGCCCGCGCCCCGGCCTTCGCCTTGCGGCCCAGCCCGGCGTCCGGGTCGATGATGTCGCCGGCGACCGACAGGTGCGCGTCGACCGCCTCCCGGGCGATGAGCAGGTGCATGATCTCGGTGGAGCCCTCGAAGATGCGGTTGATCCGCAGGTCGCGCAGCAGCTGCTCGACGGCGGCGGGGCGCTCGCCCCGAGCGGCGAGCGAGTCGGCCGTCTCGTAGCCGCGACCGCCGCGGATCTGCACCAGCTCGTCGGCGATCTTCCAGGCCATCTCGCTGGCGTAGAGCTTGACCAGCGCGGCCTCGATCCGGATGTCGTTGCGGTCGTCGTCGGCGAGCAGGCAGCAGAGGTCGAGCATCGTCTCCATGCCGTACGTCGTCGCGGCGATGAAGGAGAGCTTCTGGGCCACCGCCTCGTGCTCGCCCACGGGCCGCCCCCACTGCACCCGGTCGGCGGCCCACTCCCGGGCCACGTTAAACGCCCACTTACCGGCGCCGACGCACATGGCCGGCAGCGACAGCCGCCCCGTGTTCAGGGTGGTCAGCGCGATCTTCAGGCCCTTGCCCTCGCCGCCGATGACGTTCTCCTTCGGCACGAAGACGTCGTGGAAGCGGGTGAGGCTGTTCTCCAGCCCACGCAGGCCGATGAAGGCGTTGCGCCGTTCGACCGTGATGCCCTCGGTGTCGCCCTCGACGACGAAGGCGGTGATCCCGCCGCGCCGGCCCTCTGCGGCGGGCACCCGGGCCATCACCACGAGCAGGGTGGCGACGGTGCCGTTGGTGGCCCACAGCTTCACGCCGTTGAGCCGGTAGCCGGTGCCGTCGGGCGTGGGCTCGGCGGTGGTGGCCAGCCGGGCCGGGTCGGAGCCGACGTCGGGCTCGGTGAGCAGGAACGCGGAGACCTCACCGCCGGCGAGCCGGGGCAGGAAACGCTGCTTCTGCTCGGCGGTGCCGAACATCTTCAGCGGCTGCGGCACCCCGATCGACTGGTGCGCCGAGAGCAGCGCGCCGATCGCCGGGCTGACCGAGCCGGCGAGCATGAGCGCCCGGCAGTAGTGCAGGTTGCTCAGCCCGAGCCCGCCGTACGATCTGTCGATCTTCATGCCGAACGCGCCGAGCCGGGCCAGGCCCTGGAACACCTCGTCGGGGATGGACGCGTCCCGCTCGATGGCGGCGCCGTCCACCTCGGAGGCGAGGAACTCGCGGAACCGGCCGAGGAACTCGTCGGCGCGGGCCACGTCCGCCGGGTCGGAGCGCGGCCAGGGGTTGATCAGGTCGAGCCGGAAGCGGCCGAGGAAGAGTTCCTTGCCGAAGCTGGGACGGTCCCAGGAGGACTCCCGGGCCGCCTCGGCGACCTGGCGGGCCTCCTTCTCGGAGACCTGACCGGCTTCCGTCGGCAGTGGCCCGGCCGCGCCGGTGGTCGGCGGGCTGTCGGCAGCGGTCGTGGCCGGCTGCTCGGCGCCTGATCCGTCGGGCGCGGGTCGGCTGTTCTCTGTCGTGGTCACGGCGGCCCCCTCGAAACCTCGGTCCGGCTGCGTCAACGTCTGGTCCTGGCTGCGCCACGTCGACCAGAGCGGCGTGCTCGACAAACAGCACGCTACCCCCGGGTGTTACCCAGAGGTAGCGCTCGGTAAATATCGAGTCTGATCGACTTCGGTCAGTCGGACAGGGAGGACGGATCGTTGTCGTCGTCGTCCTCGTCGTCGTCGCCCCAGTTGCGCCGGGCGAACGGCAGGAACGCCCAGAAGGTGAGGAACCAGAGCCCGATGAAACCGCTGAGCACCAGGGCGACGCTCCGGTCCAGCACGAAGTCGGTGATCAGCAGCACCGCGCTGACCATCGAGATCAGCATGAAGGCGAGGCCGCCGGTGGCCATCCGGTGGGCGAAGCGGACCAGCTCCGGCTTGCGGCCCTGCCGGAACAGCGCCCGGTGGAACGCCACCGGCGAGATGATCATCGCGGTGGCGGCGGCCGCCGCCAGCAACGCGACGATGTAGACGTCCTTCTGGAAACCGCTGGTACGGGTGAAGCCGTTGCTGAACGGCAGGGTGAGCAGGAAGGCGAAGAGAATCTGCACGCCGGTCTGGGCGACCCGGAGTTCCTGGAGCAGGTCGGCGAAATTGCGCTGCCAGCGCTGCTTCTCGGTTTCCTTGGACACGCGCTACCTCCGGTCAGACGGTACTGCCGGCGGGGGCGGCCGGCGGCAGCATCGCTGATGCCCCACCCGTCGACGCACGAAACCGACTCGCGTCGCTGTCTGCCGCGCGGGCTCCCGGCGTCGGCGAACCGCGAGCACGGCGAACTGTGACCCGGCTTCCGGCGTCGACGAACCGTGAGCACGGCGAACTGTGCCTCGGCTCCCAGCGTCGGCGAACCGCGAGCACGGCAACTGGCACCCCCGGCTCGCGCCGTCAGGAGCCCCGCCGGATCCGGCCGGACGCCGTCAGGAGCCCCGCCGGATCCGGCCGGCGTACCGGGCCTCCAGGGCGTTGTTGTGCTCGTCGCCGCCGGCGATGTTGGCCGACAGGTAGACCGGGGGCTTCTCCCCCGCCGCCAGCAGCCGGGCCACCACCTCGACCGTGATCTGCTGGGCCAGCAGCGCGGCGGTGATCGACGAGACCGCGCCGACCGCGCCGCCACCGGGCAGCGGCAGCGTCGCGTCGCCGTACGGGGCGCCGTTGTCGAGCACCACGTCGGCGAAGTCGGCGAGCTTGCGCCCCGACGGGTGGCGCGAGGTCATCTGCCCGGAGTGCTGCGCCGAGGTGATCGCGATCAGGCCGTGGCCCTTCTCCTTGACCAGCGACGCGAACTCCACCATCGCGCCGTTCACGCCGGAGTTGGAGGCGAGCACGAAGACGTCGCGTGCGCTGACGGGGGCCAGCTCGTAGAGGCGGTGCGCCACCGACGGGTCGCGCTCCAGCAGCGGCCCGAGCACGTCCGCCGGGGCGCCGCCGAGCAGCACCAGGTCCCGCAGGGCGATGCGGTTCGTCGGGACCAGCCCGCCGGCCCGCCCGGCGATCTCCATCGCCAGCGCCTCGGAGTGGCCCGTGCCGAACGCGTGGACCACGCCGTCGGCGCGTACCGCGTCGGCGATCAGGTCAGCGGCCTGCCCCACCGCCTCGCGCTGGCTCTCGGCCACCCGGTTCATCGTGGCGGTCACCACGGCCAGGAATTCCTCGGCGCTCACCGGCATGTTCGCTGCGTCCATTCGTAGCTCCGTCGAAGGTGGGGGCCCGGCGTCCACCGGGCGGTGTCGGGGGCGCTCGGACCGGGTCGTAAACCCGGGCGGGATCGCCTCGGGGCGGTCAGACCGGGTCGTGCACCCGGGCGAGGATCGCCTCGGCCAGTGGGGCGGGCGCCTCGTCGGGGATCCAGTGACTCACCCGGGGCAGCTCGACGAAGCGGTAGTCGGCCCGTACGTGCTCGCCGCACGCCTCGGCGGCGGTCCGGCCGATCGCGATGTCGCGACCGCTCCACACGTACGTGGTCGGCACCGTCACCGGGCCCGTGGCCGCCAGGTCCCGGCGGGACATGGCGCGGTACCAGTTCAGGGCGGCGGTCAGCGCGCCCGGCTCACGCATCGGGTCCGCGTACGCGGCCACCCGCGCGTCGTCACCGACCCCGTGCAGCATCCGGCGCAGCCCGGTCGCGTTCAGCGCCAGCAGCGCCCTCTCCGCCGTGCCCGGCTTGCGGAACACCGTCATGTACACCGAGCGCGCCTTCTGCCCCGCGTCCTCGGCCAGCGCCCAGGCCATCGCGGCGGGGTGCGGCACGGAGACGGCGGTCAGCGTACGGACCCGCTCGGGGTGCTGCGCCGCGACGGCCCAGGCCACGATCGCGCCCCAGTCGTGTCCCACCAGGTGCGCCGCGTCGACGCCCAGCGCGTCGAGTACGCCCACCGCGTCGGCGACCAGTTCCGGCAGCCGGTACGCTCCGACCGCCTCGGGCCGCGCGCCCGGCGAGTAGCCGCGCTGGTCCGGCGCGTACGTGCGCAGCCCGGCGGCGTGCAGCGCGGGCACCACGTCGTCGAACTCCCCGCCGTGCTGGGGGAAGCCGTGCAGCAGCAGGACGGGCGTGCCGCCCTCCGGTCCGCCGACGCGGACGTCGAACGTGCATCCCCGGGCCTCGATCCGCATGATCGTGAGCCTACCCACGGCCGCACCCGGCCGCCCGGGACCGAGGGCCGCCGTCACTCGTACTGTTGCCGGGGTACGGGCACCTGCCGCCAGGACTCCACGTCCAGGTAGGGGATCTCCGCGTCGTTGACCGGGTCCCGGGCGACGCGGTCGCTGTAGCGGCCGGTGGCCTCGATCCAGGTGTCGTCGGCGAGCCCGTCGGGGACCGCGCCGGTGAGGCCCAGCTTGACCGGTCGCCCGTCGGCGGCGCAGCAGGAGAGCACCATCCGGGCCAGCAGCGGCCGGCCGTCGGGGCCGGTGGTCACGAAGCCGGTCAGTTGGACCCGGCGGTCGCCGATCGAGGTGCCCCGGTCGAACAGGGCCCGGGAGGCGTAGTCGAGTACGGCGACGCGCACCGGGTCGCCGTCGGGCAGCGGCGGGTAGTCCGACGGCTGCTGCCGGGTGGCGACGACGGTGCCGGCCTGCCCGGCCGCGTACGAGCCCAGGGCCGGCGGGGCCACCAGCAGCAGGCCCAGCACGGGCAGGATCAGCAGCCAGCCGGCCCACGGCTCGCGATGCCCGTGCCCGTCGTGCCCGTCGCCGTCGTGCCCGTCATGGTCACCACGAGCGTCGTGGTCGACGGGCGTGCGCCGCAGGAGCGGGCTCAGCTCGTACCAGAGGGTCATGACCGCGGCGGCCACCAGCAGCAGGCCGGCGGCGACCAGGAAGGGTCGCAGCCCTTCCTTGACGTAGCGCAGGTGCAGGTCGGTGAGGCTGGCCCGGATCACCGCGCCGCCGAGCAGCAGCAGGACGACCGCCTGCGCCTGCCGGTTCACAGCAGCACCGCCCCGGCCGCGGCGGCCACCACGACGGCCACCGCGAAGGTGGTCGGGGCGAACCGCAGCGCGAACCGCCGGCCGAAGACCCCGGCCTGCATCGAGATGAGCTTGAGGTCGACCATCGGCCCCACCACCAGGAAGACCAGTCGGGAGGTCAGCGAGAACTGCGACAGCGACGCGGCGACGAAGGCGTCCGCCTCGGAGCAGAGGGAGAGCAGCACGGCGAGCGCGGCCAGCGCGAGCACCGACAGCACCGGCTCGTCGGCGAGGGTCTGCAACCAGCGCTCGGGCACCACGACGTTGATCGTGGCGGCGGCCGCAGCGCCGATCACCAGGAACCCGCCGGCGTGCGTGACGTCGTGCCGGACGGCCCCCCAGAACGCCCGCCCGCGCGAGCCGCCGTCGAGTTCCGGCCGGCGCGGCAGCCGGATCCAGTCGGCCCGGCCGAGACGCAGCCACAGCCAACCCATGACCATGGCGACGAGCAGGCTGGCGACGGCCCGGCCGAGGACCATCGCCGGGTCGTCGGGGAAGGCAACGGCGGTGGCGGTGAGCACGATCGGGTTGATCGCCGGGGCCGCGAGCAGGAACGCCAACGCGGCGGCCGGGGTGACCCCGCGCCGGATCAGCGACCCGGCGATCGGCACCGCGCCGCACTCGCAGCCCGGTAGCACCACGCCGGCCGCGCTGGCCACCGGCACCGCGAGCGCGGGGTGGCGCGGCAGCGCCCGGGCCCAGAACGACCGGGGTACGAAGACCGCGATCACCGCGGAGAGCAGCACGCCGAAGACGAGGAATGGCACCGCCTGCACCAGGACCGAGACGAAGACGGTGGTCCAGGTCTGCAACCGGGGCGCGGACAGGGCCCGGGCGACCGGCTCGCGGAAGACGAACAGCAGGATCAGCAGGCCGGCGAGCACCTCCACCGACCCGATCCGCCGGTCCGGGCCGCGCGGAGCCGCCGGCGTCTCCCCGCGTACGCCCGGGGCACCCACCCCGTCCGGCGCGCGGCGGTCAGCCTCGGATGTCACGTACGTGTCCCTCTGCCGGGTTCCCAGTGGCCGCCCGAGAGTACCGGGGGAACCGACAGCGTCGGTTCCCCCGCGTGGTGAGCAGCGCAGAGATCACCTTTGCTGGATGATCTTCGAAGGTGTTAGCGTCGGGCCACAACTTCACATCCGACAGGGGAGCGCACAGCGCTGAGAGTGCGGGCACCGCCCGCAGACCCTCGAACCTGATCTGGGTAATGCCAGCGCAGGGAGTTCGGTCGACCTCCAGCCGCGTCGACGTCCGGCACGTTCCGGGCGCGGCGTGCGTCTTCTCCTGGTTCTCGTTCGGGACTGGGAGCAATCATGCGAGACAACAACACCGCCACCCGGTGGCGTACCGTCGACGTCGTCGTCGCCGCGGTGATCGCGGTCGCCTTCGGCGTCATCTTCTGGGCGTGGGGCCTGCTGTGGCGGGCCGTCGACCCGGCGTTCGCGTTCTTCCCCGCCGGTCAGGCGATCATGTACGGCGTGTGGCTGGTCCCGGCCGTCCTCGGCGGCCTGGTGATCCGCAAGCCCGGGGCGGCCCTCTTCTGCGAGGCGGTGGCCGCGACGGTCTCCGCGCTGCTCGGCTCGGAGTGGGGCGGCGTCACCATCGTGCAGGGCCTGATCCAGGGGCTCGGCGCCGAACTGGCCTTCGCCGCGTTCCGGTACCGCTCGTTCCGGCTGCCCACCGCGCTGATCGCGGGCGCGCTGACCGGCCTCGGCGCGGCGCTGTTCGACTTCGTCGTCTGGAACAGCGAGACCGCCCTGGCCAGCTACCGCATCCCGTACGCCCTGCTCACCGTCGTCAGCGCCACGATCGTGGCGGGCGCCGGGGGCTGGGCCCTGACCCGTTCCCTGGCCACCACAGGCGCCCTGGACCGCTTCCCCGCCGCCCGCGACCGCACCCCGATCTAACCCCCACCCACCCGCACCGGCCGCGTTGATCATGAAGTTGTTGCCACGACACGCCGCGCCGAAGGACAACAACTTCATGATCAACGCCTGCGGGCGGGCAGGAAGGAGGACGGCGTGGGGGCGGTGACGCTGCGAGGGTTCGGGTGGCGGCACGCCGGACGTCGGGCGTGGGCCCTGCGCGGGGTCGATCTGCGCGTCGAGGCCGGCGAGCGGGTGCTGCTGCTCGGGCCCTCCGGGGCCGGCAAGAGCACGCTGCTCGCCGCGCTGGCCGGGCTGCTGCCCGAGGACTCGGGCGAGCAGGAGGGCAGCGTCGAGATCGACGGGCTCGACCCCCGCAAGGCCCGGGAGCGGGTGGGCATCGTCTTCCAGGACCCGGAGACCCAGCTCGTGATGGCCCGCAGCGGCGACGACGTGGCGTTCGGGCTGGAGAACCGCGGCACCCCCGCAGGGGAGATCTGGCCCCGCGTCGACGAGGCGCTCACGCGCGTCGGCTTCCCGTACCCCCGGGACCGCCCCACCGCCGCCCTCTCCGGCGGCGAGCAGCAGCGGCTCGCCCTGGCCGGGGTGCTGGCCCTGCGCCCCGGGTTGCTGCTGCTCGACGAGCCCACCGCCAACCTCGACCCCACCGGCGCGGCGCTGATCCGGGCGGCGGTGGCCGGCGCGCTGGACGCCGAGACCACGCTGATCCTGGTCGAGCACCGGGTCGCCGAGGCGCTGCCCCTGGTCGACCGGGTGGTCGTGCTCGAACCCGGCGGCGGCGTCCGCGCCGACGGCACGCCCGAGGCCGTCTTCGGCACGCACGGCGACGCGCTCGCCGCCGAGGGCGTCTGGGTGCCCGGGCGGCCCGTGCCGCCCCGCCACGCCACCGCGCCGGCCGGCGACGTGTTGCTCACCGCCGACCGGCTCGGCCTGCCGCCCCGGCTGGCCGCCGTCGATCTGACGGTACGCGCCGGCGAGGCGCTCGCCGTCGTCGGTCCCAACGGGGCCGGCAAGTCGACCCTCGCCCTGCTGCTCGGTGGCCTGCTCAGACCCGGAGCCGGCCGGGTCACGGCGACCACGGCACTGGCCGGCGGCGACGCCCGCACTCCCCCGCACCGCTGGCGCGCGCCCGCGCTGGCCCGCCGGATCGGGTCGGTCTTCCAGGACCCCGAGCACCAGTTCGTCACCAACACCGTCTTCGACGAGCTGGCTCTCGGCCCGCGCCGCACCGGCCAGCCCGAGGCGGCCGTACGCTCCACTGTCGACGACCTGCTGGGCCGGCTGCGGTTGGCGAAGCTCGCGGCGGCCAACCCGTACACCCTCTCCGGCGGGGAGGCGCGGCGGCTGAGCGTGGCGACCGCCCTGGCCACCGCGCCCCGCCTGCTCGTCTGCGACGAACCGACCTTCGGCCAGGACCGGCGCACCTGGCTGGAGCTGGTGGATCTCTTCGCCGAGCTGCGCGACGCCGGGCACGGCCTGGTCGCCGTCACCCACGATTCGGAGTTCGTCGCCGCCCTGGCGGATCGCCGCCTCACCCTGGAGCGCCCGTGATCAGCGACAGGACCGCCGCACCGGTCACCCACCCAGATCGCCGCGTCACCCTGGAACGCCCGTGACCAGCGACAGGACCGCCGCACCGGTCACCCACCCAGATCGCCGCGTCACCCTGGAACGCCCGTGATCAGTTTCGAGGCGGTCGCCGCGCCGGAGGCGCCGCTGGCCCGGCGCAATCCGGTGGCGAAGCTCGTTGCGGCGCTGGTGTTCTCGTTCATCCTGATCGCCACCGTGGACCCGGTGGCCCCGGCCATCGCGATCGCCGTCGAGCTGGCCCTGCTGCCGCTGTTCGGGGTACGGCTGCGGGTGTTGGCGCGGCGGGCCTGGCCGCTGCTCGTCGGCGCGGTCGGCGTGGTGGTGACGCTGGTGCTCTTCGCGGCCGAGCGCTCCGGCCGCGTACTGGTCGAGGCCGGCCCGGTGGTGGTCACCTCCGGTGTGCTGCTCACCGCGCTGGGCCTGGTGCTGCGCATGTTCGCGGTGGCGCTGCCCGGCGTGATCGTCTTCGCCACCACCGACCCGACCGACCTGGCGGACGCGCTCATCCAGAACGCGAAGGCGCCGGCCCGGTTCGCCATCGGGGCGCTGGCCGCGTTCCGGCTCGTGCCGCTGCTGGGCCAGGAGTGGCAGATGATCTCCGTGGCGCGCCGCGCCCGGGGGGTCGAGGCCGGCCGCAACCCGCTGGCGAAGCTGCGGCTGTTCGTGTCGACGGCCTTCGCGCTGCTGGTCGGGGCGATCCGGCGGGGCACCCGGCTGGCCGTGGCGATGGACGCCCGGGGCTTCGACGCCGGAGTCCCCCGCACCGTCGCCCGCCGGCAACGCTTCGTCGCCGCCGACGGGCTGCTGATCGTCGGCGCGGCGGTGCTCGCCGGGGCCGCGCTGACCGTCAGCGTGCTGCTCGGCACCTTCCGCCCGCTGATCGGCTGACCCGCCACGGCAGGCCAGGTCCACGATCGCGATCCGCTGATCGGGGTCGGCGGGCGAATTGCGGACGGGTCGGGTCGGCGAGGCACGAACCGGGGAGCCGTCGCCCGTCCGATCCGCCGACGGGCCGGGCGGAGCCGCCGGTGACGAAGACTCCGCCCGGGCCGGCACCGTCAGCTGCGCCGGAAGGCGTACCGGCGGGTCTGCCCGGCCTTCTGGCCGCGCAGCGCGCCGGCACGGCCGGCGCCGGAGACCGGCGGACCTGCCTTCGGCGGCGCCGGCCGGTCGACCGGCAGCACCGGCACGACCGGCGCGACCGCCACCTCGTCGAGGTTGGCGGGCTTCAGGTCCGCGCCGAACGGCGTGGCGACGGTGGTACGGGACTTCTTCGGGTTACGCCTGGCGGGCATCCGGTGCCTCCTCGGTCTGCGGGACCTCCCGTACCGGAGCGACGTCCGGTGAGCGGGGCCCGACTCGTTAGGCGACCGTCACGCGACGGTCGGGGCGGGACGGACTGCTGCCCGGGACCGACCACGGAAGACACCACCGTCTCGACGGCAGGTGCGGAATGCGGACGCCCGGGAGCACGCGGACCCGCGGCGATGCGGCGGGTCGGCTCGGAGGTGGGGCGTCAGTTACGCATGCCCACACGCTAGCCGCCCGGCCGGCACCGCGCACCCGAATTAGCGGCACGGTCAGCGGGCTGCCCGAGACGGCCTCCGGGCCGTCGCGCCCGCGATACGGTCGCAGCGGCGGTGTCGACGGTGGAAGGTGTGCGGATGGCCGGGCGGGCGGCGGCGCGGATCGGCGTGACGGGACTGGCGGTGATGGGCCGGAACCTGGCCCGCAACCTGGCCCGCAACGGCTTCGTCGTGGCGGTGCACAACCGCTCGCCGGAGCGCACCCGCAGCCTCGTCGCGGAGCACGGCGACGAGGGGACCTTCCTACCCGCCGAGTCGATGGCCGACTTCGTCGCGTCGCTGGAGCGACCCCGGGCGGTCATCGTGATGGTCAAGGCGGGCCGTCCCACCGACGCCGTGGTCGACGAACTGGTCCCGCTGCTCGACGCCGGCGACATCGTCGTGGACTGCGGCAACGCGCACTTCGCCGACACCCGCCGGCGGGAGGAGGCGCTGCGCGCCCACGGCCTGCATTTCGTCGGCACCGGCGTCTCCGGTGGCGAGGAGGGCGCCCTGCGCGGCCCCAGCATCATGCCGGGCGGGTCCGCGGAGTCGTACCGCACGCTCGGGCCGATCTTCGAGCGGATCGCCGCCCAGGTGGACGGGGTGCCGTGCTGCCGGCACATCGGGCCGGACGGCGCCGGACACTTCGTCAAGATGGTGCACAACGGCATCGAGTACGCCGACATGCAGCTCATCGCCGAGGCGTACGACCTGCTGCGGGCCGGGCTGGACGCGCAGCCGGCACAGCTCGCGGAGATCTTCCGCGGGTGGAACTCCGGCGAGCTGGAGTCCTTCCTGATCGAGATCACCGCGGACGTGCTGGCGCACACCGACGCGGCCACCGGACGGCCGTTCGTGGACGTCGTACTGGACCGCGTCGAGCAGAAGGGCACCGGCCGCTGGACGGTGCAGAGCGCGCTGGACCTGGGCATCCCCATCACCGGCATCGCCGAGGCGACCTTCGCCCGCTCGCTGTCCGGGCACGCCGACCAGCGCGAGGCGGCCCGCCGGGCGTTCCCGGACGCGGGCACGACCTGGCGGGTGGAGGACTCCGACGCCTTCGTCGAGGACGTCCGCCGGGCGCTGCTCGCCTCGAAGATCGTCGCGTACGCGCAGGGCTTCGACCACATCCGGGCCGGCTCGCGGGAGTACGACTGGGGGATCGACCTGGGCGGCACCGCGACGATCTGGCGGGGCGGGTGCATCATCCGGGCCCGCTTCCTCGACCGCATCCGGCAGGCGTACGACGAGCGGCCCGACCTGCCGACGCTGCTGGTGGCGCCGTGGTTCGCCGACACCGTCAACGACGGCGTGCCGAGCTGGCGGCGGGTGGTGGCCGAGGCGGCCCAGGCCGGGGTGCCGGCTCCGGCGTTCGCCTCGTCGCTGGCGTACTTCGACGCGCTGCGCGCCCAGCGGCTCCCCGCCGCCCTGATCCAGGGACTACGGGACAACTTCGGCGCGCACACCTACCAGCGCGTGGACCGCGAGGGCACCTTCCACACCGAGTGGCCCACCGACCGCACCGAAACCAAGACCTGACCCACCCCACCCCACCCTCCCCGCCCGCCCAGCGGTCGATCATGCACTTCTGGTGGGCGGAAGGCCCGATACGGGGCTTTCGCGGGGCACCACAACTGCATGATCGGCCGCGCGGGGCGGGGCCGGGTCGGGGTGGGGTGGGTGGCAGGCTTAGAAGAAGCGGCGGCGCTTGGCCTTCTGGGGGCGGAGCATGTCGGCGCCCTTGGTGAGCAGGCGGCTCATGCCGGACGGGCCACGACGGGCCTCCAGCGTGTGGCTGAGCCGGCGCGCGCCCGCCGCCGCCAACGGCACGGCGACGGCCATCATCGCCCACTGGGCAATACGCTTCTGGATCATGTGGGTTCACCTCCGTCGGTGGCTGCTGGTCACCGTGGTACCCCGTACCGGCGAGCGGTAAGCCTCAGACCGGCGGGGCGACGGGGTTGGGCAACGCGCCGCCGAAGCGCCGGTCGCGCTGCGCGTACAGCTCGCAGGCGTACCAGAGGTGGCGGCGGTCGAAGTCGGGCCAGAGCGTGTCCAGGAAGATCAGCTCGGCGTACGCGGTCTGCCAGAGCAGGAAGTTCGAGATCCGTTCCTCGCCGGACGGGCGCAGGAACAGGTCCACCTCCGGGATCTCCGGGTGGTAGAGGTACTTCGCGACGGTCTTCTCGTTGACCTTCTCCGGGTCCAGCCGGCCCGCCGCGACGTCGCGGGCGATCGCGGCGGCGGCGTCGGCGATCTCGGCCTGGCCGCCGTAGTTGACGCAGAACTGGAGGGTCAGCGTCGAGTTGTCCCGGGACATCTCCTCGGCCGTCTGCAACTCGGAGATGACGCTCTTCCACAGCCGCCCGGCCCGACCGGACCAGACCACCCGCACCCCCAGGTCGACCAGCTGGTCGCGGCGGCGGCGGATGACGTCGCGGTTGAAGCCCATCAGGAACCGGACCTCCTCCGGCGAGCGCCGCCAGTTCTCCGTGGAGAAGGCGTACGCCGAGAGGTAGGGGATGCCCATCTCGATGGCGCCCTCGACCGTGTCGAAGAGGGAGAACTCCCCCGCCTCGTGGCCCTTGGTGCGGGGCAGCCCGCGATCCTTGGCCCACCGGCCGTTGCCGTCCATGACCACGGCGACGTGCTTGGGCACCGCGTCGGCGGGCAGCGCCGGCGGTCGGGCGCCCGACGGGTGCGGTGTCGGCGGCACCGGCTCACGACGCCCGGCCCTCAACGATCGGATCACTCAGTTCCCCCTGTTCACACCGTCTGCACCGGAGCCGACGCCGGGCGGCGGCGGGACCGGACCGGCCGCCGGGGCGCCCCGGTCGACCAGCGGCAGCGAGCGTAGCGCGCGCTCCAGGTGCCACTGCAGGTGCGCCGCGACCAGCCCGCTGCACTCCCGGCGTACGCCTGCCTCGGTGGCGTCGGCGACCCGCCAGTCGCCGGTGGTCAGCGCGGACATCAGGTCGACGGTGGCCGGGGCGGGATGGGCCGCGCCGGGCGGCCGGCAGTCCGGGCAGACCGCGCCCCCGGCCGGTACGGAGAACGCCCGGTGCCGGCCCGGCGTGCCGCAGACGGCGCAGGCGGTCAGCGCCGGCGCCCAGCCGGCGAGCGCCATGCCCCGCAGCAGGTACGCGTCGAGCACCAGGGTCGTGGCGTGGCTGCCCTCGGCGAGCGCCCGCAGCGCGCCCAGGGTGAGCTGGAACAGCCGCAGCGACGGCTCCCGTTCGACGGGGGTGAGCCGTTCGGCGGTCTCGGCGATCGCGCTGGCGGCCGTGTAGCGGGAGTAGTCGCCGAGGAACCGCTTGCCGTAGAGGTCGATGCCCTCGACCTGGCTGACGGTGTGCAGCGAGCTGCCGTGGTTGCCCTTCGGGTCGCCGGCGAGCTGGAGGTCGACGTGACCGAACGGCTCCAGCCGGGCGCCGAACTTGCTGCTGGTGCGGCGGATCCCCCGGGCCACCGCGCGCAGCCGGCCGTGCCGGCGGGTGAGCAGGGTGATGATCCGGTCGGACTCGCCGAGCTTCTGCACGCGCAGGACCACCGCGTCGTCGCGGTAGAGCTGTCGGCGGTACCCGGCCATCGGACCATTCTCTCTCGGGGTGCGGAATCAGGGTCAGCTCGGGGTGTCGGCGCGGCGAACCCCGATGCGCGCGGCGCGGCCCGCCTCGTAGCGTGCTTCCCATGGCTCTGCACCGCACCGCCGCAGCGCTCGCCGCGGCCACCGCCCTGATCGTCTCCGCCGGGTGCGACAACCTGTCCTTCCGCCGGCTCGACTACGACAACACCGAGGCGGTCCGGATCAGCAGCATCCGGGTGCTGCCGGGGACCGGCGACGTGACCGTCCGCGCCACCGGCGCGCAGGACGAGGTGCGGATCAAGCGGGTCGTGCGCTACCAGGGCGGCCAGCCCGACGCGACGTACGAGATCAAGGGCACCGAGCTGGTGCTCGACACCGACTGCGGCTCCCGGTGCAGCGTCTCCTACGAGGTCACCGCCCCGGACGGGGTGAGCGTGAAGGGCGAGACGGGCTCCGGTGACGTCGACCTGAGCAGGGTGGGCCCGGTCGAGATGCGGCTCGGCTCGGGCAACATCCGGGTGACCTCCTCGACCGGCCCCGTACGCGCCGAGACCGGCTCGGGCAACGTCCAGGTGTCCGGCGCCGGCGGCCCCGTACGCGCGGAGACCGGTTCCGGCAACGTCGAGGTCAACGAACTCTCGGCCGCGGCCACGCTACGCACCTCGTCCGGCGACATCACGGGGCACCGCCTCGACGGTGGGGTGGACGCGGAGACGGGCTCCGGAGACATCACCATCGACCTCACGACGCCCGCCTCGGCGCGGGTGCACGCCTCCAGCGGGAGCGTCGAGCTGGTCGTGCCGACGGGCCGCTACCGGGTGCGCTCCAGCACCGACGGCGGTGACGCCGAACTGGGCGTCACCGACGACCCGTCCGCCGCGCTGCTGCTCGACCTCTCCACCGGCAGCGGCGACATCACGGTCACCCAGCGTTGATCTCGACGGTCTCCGGTTCCCGGGCGGACCGGGGCGACGGCACGGGCGCCCGCCCGGTGACCGGGGCGTCGCCGCTGCCGGTGTCGCCCGCGTGGACAGGGGCGGGGCGGGCGCGGGCGCGGGCACGGTCGGGGGCGGGGCGGGCGCGGCCGGGGAGCAGTTCCGGCGGCCTGTGGGCCGCCACGTCCTCCACCCAGCCGACCATGGCGGTCACCGCCGCGACCAGCGCGAAGACCAGCACCACCCGGATCGCCAGGCCGACCGGGTCCTGGTGCGACCAGCCCACCACGTCGACCAACGGCGTGAGCACCACCACGAAGGGCATGTGCCACAGGTAGACGGTGAGCGCCCGCCGGTTGAACACGGTCACCACGCGGCTGAACGCGGCGTTGCGGTCGACCCAGGCCGCGCTGGCCGGCCCCCGACCGAGCAGCACGAGGACGAAGGCCGCCGACCAGAGGGCGTTGCCGAGGGGGTTGTCGTTCAGGTCGTACCCGCGCGGCCCGGGGTGGGTGAAGATCCAGGCGGCGCCGGCGGCGGCGAGGGCCAGCACGACCGGCACCAGCACCCGGTTGGCCATGCGGCGCAGCATGCCGGCCTGGTGGGCGAAGCCGAGCAGCCAGGCCCCGAAGTAGAGCCCGAACTGGTGCAGGGCCACCGGCAGCGCCGGGAGCAGGCCCAGTTCGGCCGCCACGAGCAGCGCGTACGGGGCGATCAGGGTGGGCACCGGGGCGCGCCGGAACAGCCAGAGGGCCACCGGCGAGGCGAGCACGAACCAGAGGTAGTCACGCAGGTACCAGATCACGCTGAGCGCGATCGCCCCCCAGCCGTTGGCCGGCGGATCGGCGATGGGGAAGAGCCAGAGCAGCACCTTGGGGGTCAACGGCAACCCGGTGAGCAGCATGGCGGGCACGAACACGGCGGCGAGCACCCAGAGCGACGGCAGCAGGCGCCGTAACCGGCGTACGACCGCACCCGGCCCCCATCTGTGCAGCGAGGCCGCCATCAGCGAACCGGCGAGCGCGAACATCACCGACATCGCCGGGAAGACGAGGGTCAGCGTTGCCCAACCGGTGACGTGGTAGACGACGACTCGAACGATGGCCAGGAAGCGGAGCAGGTCCAGGTATCGGTTTCGCATCAGCCTGCATCTATGTCCGGGGATACGGGGGTGCTGTCCTACCCCTACCCTCCGGGCCGCGTACGGCAAACAAAAGGGAACCCGCCAGAAGGTGACATCTCCCATATTCCTGACCGTTACCGATCAGGCGGCATGCGACGGGTCAAAGGGGGCGGCCACGCGCCGGACGGACACCGGCGCCGGGACCCGTCAGCCCCGGCGCCGGCGTCAGAACCCCAGCTTGCGCAGCTGTTTCGGGTCCCGCTGCCAGTCCTTCGCCACCCGCACGTGCAGGTCGAGGTAGACCCGGGTGCCGAGCAGCTCCTCGATCTGCCGGCGGGCCGTGGTGCCGACGTGCTTGAGCCGGCTGGCCCGGTGGCCGATCACGATCGCCTTCTGGCTCGGCCGCTCGACGTAGACATCGGCGTAGATCCTCATGAGCTGCCCCTCGGGGACCATCTCCTCGACGACCACCGCGATGGAGTGCGGCAGCTCGTCGCGGACACCCTCCAGGGCGGCCTCCCGGATCAGCTCGGCGACCAGCACCTGCTCCGGGTCGTCGGTGAGCATGTCGTCCGGATAGAGCTGCGGCGACTCGGGCAGGTAACCGGTCATCACGTCGACCAGCGTGTCCACCTGGTGCCCGGAGACGGCACTGACCGGCACCACCTCGGCGAACTCGCCCAGCTCGCTGACCGCGAGCAGTTGCTCGGCCAGCCGCTTGCGGTCCACCAGGTCGGTCTTCGTGACCACCGCCAGGACGGTGGCCTTCAGCTCGGCCAGCTCGCCGGTGATGAACCGGTCGCCCCGCCCGATCGGCTCGTCCGCCGGGATGCAGAGGCCGATCACGTCGACCTCGCTCCAGGTCTGCCGGACCAGGTCGTTGAGGCGCTCGCCGAGCAGGGTGCGGGGCCGGTGCAGGCCAGGGGTGTCGACCAGCACGAGCTGGGACTCCGGGCGGTGCAGGACGGCCCGGATGATGTGCCGGGTCGTCTGCGGCTTGTTCGAGGTGATGGCGATCTTCTGCCCGACGATCGCGTTGGTCAGCGTCGACTTGCCGGCGTTCGGCCGGCCGACGAAACAGGCGAACCCGGCCCGGTAGGGACGCGGCTGGAGATCACTCACGCCGCCGCCCCGCTCCACGTGGCCCGAGGTGCCACGAGGCCCCGCCCGCTCACTCGACCACCGTGCCCAGGACGGTCCCGTCCGGGGCGGCTACGTGGACCGGCGCGTCCGCGGCGAGGTCGCGTACCGCCGCGTGCCCGGCGCCGTCCAGCGTCGACGCCTCGGTGACCACCACGGCCGCCTCCAGCCGGGTCGCGCCGGCCGCCACCGCCGAGGCCACCGCGAGCTGGAGCGCGGTGATCGTCAGCGAGGGCAGCGAGACGCTGGCCGCGGCGTACGTCCGGCCGTCCTGGTCGCGGACCGCCGCGCCCTCCACGGCGCCCACCCGGCCACGCGCGCCCCGCGCCAGGACGACCAGCTTGCCGTCCTCGGCGCTCAGCTCGACCGGGTCGGACGGGGTGGGCCGGGCGGCCGGTACGGCGGGTGACTCAGGCATCGGCGGGTTGCCTCTCCTCGGATCGGTTCGTGTCGTCCCGGGGTTCGGCGGACTCGCCACGGCCCGGGCCGTTGTGTGTGTCGGTCGACTCCGCCCGGCTCACCAGCACGGTGTCGATCCGGTTGCGTCGGCCGGTGGTCCCCTCGGCGATCAGTCGGAGCCCGGCGACCTCGACCTGCGCCCCGGGGATCGGGACCCGGCCCAGGGACTGGGCGAGCAGGCCGCCGACGGTCTCCACCTCGTCGGTGGGGAGCTCGGTGTCGAACAACTCGCCCAGGTCCTCCACCGGAAGCCGCGCGGTGACCCGCACCGCCCCGTCGTCGAGGTGCTCGACCGGCGGGCGCTCGACATCGTACTCGTCGGTGATCTCCCCGACGATCTCCTCCAGGATGTCCTCGATGGTGACCAGCCCGCCGGTGCCGCCGTACTCGTCGACGACGATGACCAGGTGGTTGCGGGCGGCCTGCATCTCCGAGAGCAGGTCGTCGACCGGCTTCGACTCGGGCACGAAGGTCGCGGGGCGCATCAGCTCCGCGACCGGAAGCTGCCGGTCCTCCGCCGCGCCGCCCTGCGTACGCCGGATCAGGTCCTTGAGGTAGAGCACGCCGAGCACGTCGTCGACGCTCTCGCCGATGACCGGGATCCGCGAGAAGCCGGAGCGCAGGAAGAGCGCCAGCGCCTGGGAGAGCGTCTTGCGCTCCTCGATCCACACCATCTCGGTACGCGGCACCATCACCTCGCGCGCGATGGTGTCGCCGAGCGCGAAGACCGAGTGGATCATCTGCCGCTCGCCGTGCTCCACGACACCGCGCTGCTCGGCCAGGTCGACCAGCTCGCGCAGCTCCACCTGGGTGGCGAACGGCCCCTCCCGGAAGCCCCGGCCCGGCGTGACCGCGTTGCCGATCAGGATCAGCAGCGAGGCGAGCGGATTGAGCGCCCGGCCCAGCCAGCGCACCAGCGGGGCGACCGAACGCCCGACCACGTACGCGTGCTGCCGGCCGATGGTCCGGGGGCCGACGCCGACCACCACGAAGCTGATCACGGTCATCGCGCCGGCGGTGACCAGCGCCGCACGCCAGCCCGCGCCGAAGGTGTCCACCGCGACCAGCGCCACCAGGGTGGTGGCGGTCAGCTCGGCGAGCAGCCGCAGCAGCAGGAGCAGGTTGAGGTGGCGGACCACGTCCCCGGCGACGGCCTGGAGCGTGCGCGCGCCCCGCGCGCCGTCGCGGGCCAGCTCGGCGGCGCGGGCGGGCGAGACCGCGGCGAGCGCCGCCTCGGTCATGGCGATCAGGCCGGCCAGCACCACGAGGCCGGCGGCGAAGACCAGCAGTTGCAGGTCGGGCAGGCCGGTCGCGCCGGCCGCCAGTGTCGGGGTGGTCATCACCGGGACCGCGTCGACCGCCAGCTGGCCAGCAGCCGAGCCTGGAGGGCGAACATCTCCCGCTCCTCCTCCGGCTCGGCGTGGTCGTAGCCGAGCAGGTGCAGCACGCCGTGCACGGTGAGCAGGTGCAGCTCGTCGGCGGAGGTGTGGCCGGCGGTGGCCGCCTGCTTGGCCGCCACCTCCGGGCAGAGCACGATGTCGCCGAGCAGCGCGGGCTCGCCGCCGGCGGTGGACGTCTCGCCGGGCCCGTGGTCGACGCTGCCCTCGTCCATGGGGAAGGCGAGCACGTCGGTCGGGCCGTCGCCGCCCATCCACCGGTGGTTGAGCTCGGTCATGTAGTCGATGTCGACCAGCAGCACGGACAACTCGGCGAGGGGGTTGACCCCCATCTCGTCGAGGGCGTGCCGGGCGACGGCGAGCACGGCGTCGGTGTCGACCTCGACACCCGACTCGTTGGCGATCTCGATGGACAACTGTCTTCCCTCGGTCTTAGCGGCGCCGGCCGGCCCGGCCGCCCTGGGCGGAGCGCCCCGGCACGGCGTGCACGCTCTGCGCCTGCTGGTTCTCCCGCTCGTCCCAGCGGGCGTAGGCGTCGACGATCTCCCCGACCAGCCGGTGGCGGACCACGTCGGAGCTGGAGAGCTGGGCGAAGTGCACGTCCTCGACGTTCGCCAGGATCTCCCGGACCACCCGCAGGCCACTGGTCGTGCCGCCGGGAAGGTCGACCTGGGTGACGTCACCGGTGACCACGATCTTGGAACCGAAGCCGAGCCGGGTGAGGAACATCTTCATCTGCTCGGGCGTCGTGTTCTGCGCCTCGTCGAGGATGATGAACGCGTCGTTCAAGGTCCTGCCCCGCATGTATGCCAGCGGCGCGACCTCGATCGTGCCCGCCGCCATCAGCTTGGGGATGGTGTCGGGGTCGAGCATGTCGTGCAGCGCGTCGTAGAGCGGGCGCAGGTAGGGGTCGATCTTCTCGTTGAGCGTGCCGGGCAGGAAACCCAGCCGCTCCCCCGCCTCGACCGCCGGCCGGGTCAGGATGATCCGGTTGACCTGCTTGGCCTGCAACGCCTGGACGGCCTTCGCCATGGCCAGGTAGGTCTTGCCGGTGCCGGCGGGGCCGATGCCGAAGACGATCGTGTGCGCGTCGATCGCGTCGACGTAGCGCTTCTGCCCCAACGTCTTGGGACGGATGGTGCGACCGCGCCGCGAGAGGATGTTGAGCGTCAGGACCTCGGCGGGTCGCTCGGCGCCGCCCTGCTCGAGCATGCCGACGGTACGCCGGACGGCGTCAGTGGTCAGGGTCTCGCCTTTCTCGATGAGTTCGAGCAGCTCGCTGAAGATCCGCTCGGCGAGGGCGTTGTCGGCGGGGGCGCCGGTGATGGTGATCTCGTTGCCCCGGACGTGCACGTCGCTGTTCACGGAGCGCTCGACCAGCCGCAGGATCTCGTCACCCGCGCCGAGCAGGTTGACCATGATCTTGGAATCCGGGACGGTGATCCTGGTCTGCACGCCGGGCTGGCCAGGAGGTGGGGTGCCGGTCATAGGTCGGGCCGAGGGGCCCTGCGCCACCTGCTCTCGATCTCGGCACCGGCCTGCTGGCGCGGCGCGCTGACGTTACTGCCATCTTATCTTTCCAAAAGCGGTGGCACCCTGCCCATTTCAGCGTCAGGCGCCGGATCGGAAGTCGTACCGCTCGAAGGTCTCCTGGTGGCGGGTGAACCGGTAGGTCGCCCAGTGCATCCGTACCACCGTGCCCTGCTCGTCCCGGGTCAGCCGGAGCAGTTCGCCGGCCTCCCGGCCGGAGACGGTACGGAACACGTCCGGCCGCTCCGGCAGCGGGACGAACACCGAGGGCGGCCGGCCCGCCGGATCGTCGGCGCCCCGCGCCCGCAGCTCGCCGTCGTGCCAGGAGAAGACGTACTCGAAGCCCTCCCCCCACCAGCGGCCGAGCAGCCCGCGTACGCCCTCGGGGGCGGGCGGGCCCGGCCGCCACGGCGTGATGTCGGCCGGGTCGTGCTCGACGGCGGCGGCCAGCAGCCGGTGCGGCAGTTCGAGGACCTCGCCGGCGGTGCCGGAGGAGCCGAGCACCGCGACCCCCATCGCGCCGGGGGTGCCCTCCCCGCCCCGCCGGCCGTAGACGCCGGCCAGGAAGCCGGGCATCGCGCCGTCGTGGCCGACATGCATGATCCGCTCACCCTGCGGCACCAGGATCAGCCCCAGCCCGAACCCTCCGGCCCAGAGCGTCTCGTCGGTGACCGTCGCCGGCCAGCGCATCTCGTCGAGCGTCGCCGGGGCGAGTACGGCACCGGCCGGGTCCAGCGCCGCCGGATCGGCGAGGAAGGCCGCCCAGCGGGCCATGTCGGAGGCGGTGCTCCAGAGCTGCGCCGCCGGGCCGACCGCCCCGAAGTCGGTCGGCGGCTCGGGGCGCGCCTCGTCGGAGTAGGCGTCCACCAGGAAGCCCGTCGCGGCGTGCGGCCCGGGCACCGCCGAGGTCGCGGCCAGCCCCAGCGGGGTGAGCACCCGCTCGCCGAGCACGTCCGCCCAGGTGCCGCCCCGCAGGTGACCGACGAGCCGGCCGAGCAGCGCCATGCCCAGGTTCGAGTAGTGGTAGCGGCGGCCCGGGGGCAGCACCCGCTCGGCCCGGGCCAGGTCGGCGACCAGCCCGTCGATGTCCGGCGCGCGCAGGGTGTCCCAGATGTCGCCGTACGGTTCCCGTTGCAGGCCGGCGGTGTGCGACAGCAGCCGGCGCACCGTCAGTTCGCCGTGGGCCGGCAGGTCCAGGTGCCGGCCCAGCGGGTCGTCGAGGTCGAGCAGGCCGTCATCACGGCACTGGAGCGTCAACACGGCCGTGAACGTCTTCGTGACCGAGCCGATCCGGAAGCGGGTGCCCGGCCCCAGCTCGGTGTCGTTGCCGGTGCCGCCGACGGCGCACGTCCAGAGCGGCCGGTCCGCCCGGTGCAGGGCCGCCGACACCGCCGGCACCCGGGCCTGCGCCTGGACCGTACGGACCATCCGCGACAGCCGGTCGGCGACCACCGTCACGCGAGGTTCCGGGCCAGCATCGGGCCCAGCGGCGCCCCGCCGAGCACGTGCGCGTGCGCGTGGAAGACCTCCTGGCCGCCGTACGCGCCGGTGTTGAACATCAGCCGGAAGCCGTCACCGAGCAGCCCCTCGTCCTCGGCCACGGCGGCGGCGGTGGCGAGCACCTCCCCGGCCAGCCCCGGATCGCCCTGGCCGAGCGTCGCCACGTCGGCGTAGTGCTCCTTCGGGATGACCAGGACGTGCACGGGCGCCTTCGGGTCGATGTCGCGGAAGGCGAGCGTGGTGGCGGTTTCCCGGACGATCGTGGCCGGGATCTCCCCGGCGACGATGCGGCAGAAGAGGCAGTCGGTTCCCATCGGGGCAGTGTAAGGAAGGGCCCCCTGTCGACGCCTCCGGCGGAGGGCGGTTCCTTGCTGACGACGGACAGGCCGGCGCGCCCGCGCGGAACCGGCGCACGCCGGACAGGCCGGGCTCGGGCCGGGGCGGGGGCCGGCACGCGGCGGACAGGCCGGCGCACGAGGCGGGGCCGACGCACGAGGCGGGGGCCGACGCACGAGGCGGGGGCCGGCCAGGCATGATGGCCGGCGTGACTTCACGGGCGGTACTGGTGACGGGGGCCTCGCGCGGCATCGGGCGGGCGGTGGCGACCGCGTTCGCGGCCGGCGGCGACCGGGTGGCGATCCACCACCGGGACTCCGCGGAACTGGCCGAGGGGCTGCGCGCCGAACTGCCCGGTGAGGGACACGTGGTGGTCCGCGCCGACCTGACCGACCCGGAGGCCGTACGGGCCATGGTGGACGAGGCGGCCGACCTGCTCGGCGGGCTGGACGTGCTGGTCAACAACGCCGGCGTGTACGGCGAACGGGATGCCCCGCACCCGGTCTTCGGCGCTTCCTACGAGCAGTGGCGCGCGCAGTGGCGGCAGGTGCTGGAGACCAACCTGACCGGCGCCGGCAACGTCATCTGGTGCGCCGCGCAGCACATGCGCGCGCGGGGCGGGCGGATCGTCAACGTCTCCTCCCGGGGAGCCTTCCGGGGCGAGCCGGAGCAGCCGGCGTACGGGGCGAGCAAGGCGGGGCTGAACGCGCTGGGGCAGTCGCTCGCGGTGGCCCTCGCTCCGTACGGCATCACGATCGCGACGGTCGCGCCGGGCTTCGTGGAGACCGACATGACGACCGAACACCTGAGCGGAGAACGAGGTGCCGCGATCCGGGCGCAGAGCCCGTTCAACCGGGTGGCCCGCCCAGAGGAGATCGCCGCCGCCGTGCACTGGCTCGCCTCCCCGCAGGCGGAGTGGGCCTCCGGCACCATCGTCGACCTCAACGGCGCCTCCTACCTCCGCAGCTGACAGCCCTCACCCCACCCCACCCCCGCCGGCCTTCCCTGCCCTGTCCCCCGCGATCATGCAGTTGTGGTGCCCGAAAAAAAGGCCGAAAAGGGGTTTCCTGCCCACCAGAACTGCATGATCGACGCGGCGGGCGGCGGCGCGAGGCCCGCTGACAGGGGGCGCGGGCAGCCCGGACGGAGGCGCGCGGACGGGGCGGGCGGCGCGGGGGCTACCAGTGGTTCAGGCGGGTGGCGAGGACCGTTAGGGCCGCCACGCCGGCGGTGGAGGTGCGTAGCACCGAGGGGCCCAGGCGGACCGGGCGGGCGCCGGCGGCGCGGAACGCGTCCAGCTCCGCGTCGGCGATGCCGCCCTCCGGGCCGACGACCAGCACGATCTCCCCGGCGGTGGGCAGCTCGACGCTCGTCAGCCGCTCCTGCGCCTCCTCGTGCAGCACGAACGCGGCGGCGGCGCCCGAGATGCGGCGGGCCACCCGGGTCGTCGACTCGTCCGGCGTCCCGGCGACCACGGGCAGCCAGGCACGGCGGGCCTGCTTGGCCGCCTCCCGGGCGGTCGCCGCCCACTTCTCCCGCGCCCGTACGCCCCGGTCGCCGCGCCACTGGGTCACCGAACGGGCGGCCGCCCAGGGCACGATCTCGTCCACGCCGACCTCGGTCATCGCCTGCACGGCCAGCTCGCCCCGGTCGCCCTTGGCGATGCCCTGCACCACCACCAGGCGCGGGACGGACGCGTCGACGTACCCCCGCGAGGTGATCTCGACATCGAGGGTGCCCCGGCCGACGGCGGTGACCACCGCGGCGGCCGTGCCGCCCCGGCCGTCGGCGAGCAGCAGCCGCTCGCCGACGCGCAGCCGTTGCACGGTGGCGGCGTGGTGCCCCTCGGGACCGTCGAGGGTCAGCCGGTCGTCGGTGGGCAGCGGGTCGACCAGGAACAGCGGCGCGGACACGACGATCAGGCTAGCCGCCCCGGCGGGCGCCGGGGCGGTGAGCCCGGGAGGGGCCGACA
Organism: Micromonospora sp. NPDC049051; assembly: GCF_043197575.1. Taxonomy (NCBI): domain Bacteria; kingdom Bacillati; phylum Actinomycetota; class Actinomycetes; order Micromonosporales; family Micromonosporaceae; genus Micromonospora; species Micromonospora sp. NPDC049051. Next base: position 61,018 of record NZ_JBICTL010000011.1, on the reverse strand, counting down.
GGCAGGCGAGCCGCCAGGTGCGAGCAGGCGGGCGCTGGCACAGGCGGGCGGGCCGTCCCGGTGAACGGGCAGGCCGGCACGGTGAACGGGCGGGCCGCCGCGACTGTGGGCGGCGACCCGAACTCCGTCAGGCGTGGCCGTTGAAGGCGTCGCGCATCCGGGAGAAGAAGCCGCCCTGCTTGGTCAGCTCGGCCACCTCTTCGCCCCGGGTCTTGGCGAAGTCGCGCAGCATCCGCTCCTGGTCGGCGTCGAGCTTGGTGGGGGTGCGCACGTCGAGGTGGACGTAGAGGTCGCCCCGGCCGGTGCCGCGCAGGTGCGGCACACCCCGGGCGCGCAGCCGCAGCGTGCTGCCCGGCTGGGTGCCGGCCTTGACGTCGACCGTCTCCTCGCTGTCCAGCGTCTTGATGGTGAGCCGGGTGCCGAGCGCCGCCGCCGTCATCGGCACGGTGACGCGGCAGTGCAGGTCGTCGCCCTTGCGGGAGTAGACGTCGTGCGGCCGCTCGTGGATCTCCACGTAGAGGTCGCCGGCCGTGCCGCCGCCGGGACCGACCTCGCCCTGCTGGGCGAGCCGGATGCGCATCCCGTCCTCGACACCGGCCGGGATCTTGACGGTCAGCGAACGCCGGGTGCGGACGCGGCCGTCCCCGGCACAGGTCGGGCACGGGTGCGGGATGGTGGTGCCGTAGCCCTGGCAGACCGTGCACGGCCGGGCGGAGACCACCTGACCGAGGAAGGTGCGCTGCACGGACTGCACCTCGCCCCGGCCGGCGCACGCCTCGCAGGTGGCCAGGTGGGTGCCGGCCGCCGTGCCGGCGCCGGAGCAGGTGGTGCAGAGCACGGCGGTGTCGACGGTGATCGGTGCCTCGACGCCGAACGCGGTCTCGTGCAGGTCCAGTTCCAGCCGCAGGATCGCGTCGGCGCCGGGCCGGGTCCGGGGCCGGGGGCCACGCGAGCCGCCGGCCGCGCCGCCGAAGAACGCGTCCATGATGTCCTGGAAGCCGACGAACGGCCCCGCGCCGCCCGGGCCGCCGGGGCCGCCCGCGCCCCCGCCGCCGGGGGCGAGCGGGTCGCCGCCCAGGTCGACGATCTGCCGTTTCCGGTCGTCCGAGAGGACCTCGTACGCGGCGTTGATGTCCTTGAACTTCTCCTGTGCCTCCGGATCCGGATTCACGTCCGGGTGGAACTGTCGCGCCAACTTGCGGTAGGCGCGCTTGATCTCGTCGTCGGAGGCTTCCCGGCTCACGCCGAGAATGCCGTAGTAGTCCCTGGCCACTGCGTTCCGTGTCCTCATGTTCGTCTCGCGTTGCGCCGGTCGGCGGCCGGAGCCGGCCGTCGGCCCTGACTGGTCAGTTCTGGGCCAGCAGCTCGCCCACGTAGCGTGCCACGGCCCGCACCGTGGCGATGGTGCCGGGGTAGTCCATCCGGGTCGGCCCGAGCACGCCGAGGCCGCCGACGCTGGTCGTACCCGGCCCGTAGCCGGTGCTGACCACCGAGGCGGCGCGCAGGTTGTCGACCTCGTTCTCGTCACCGATGAGCACCCGGGTCGTGCTCGGCTCGGCCTCGCCGATGAGCTTGAGCATGACGACCTCCTCCTCCAGCGCCTCCAGGATGGGGCGCAGGGAGCCCTGGAAGTCGAGCAGCCCGCCTCGGGTCAGGTTGGCCGTGCCGGCCAGCGCGATCCGCTCCTCGTGCCGCTCGATCAACGTCTCGAGCAGCACGCTGGAGAGGGTGGTCATGGCCGGCCGCAGGTGCGGCGTCGACTCCTCGACCAGCGCCTGCACCAGCGGCGGGGTCTCCGACAGCCGGGTGCCGACCAGCTTCTCGTTGACCAGCCGGCGCAGGTCCGTGACGTCGTCGGGCGGGATCGGCGCGGGCAGCTCGACCAGCCGCTGCTCGACCCGGCCGGTGTCGGCGATCATGACCAGCATCAGCCGGGTGGTGGAGATCGGCACCAGTTCCAGGTGACGCACCGAGGAGCGGGCCAGGCTCGGGTACTGCACGACGGCGACCTGCCGGGTGAGTTGCGCCAGCAGCCGGACGGTGCGGTGCACCACGTCGTCGAGGTCGACGGCGCCAACCAGGAAGCGCTCGATCGCCCGGCGCTCGGCCGGACTGAGCGGCTTCACCCGGGACAGCCGGTCCACGAAGAGCCGGTAGCCCCGGTCGGTGGGCACCCGGCCGGCGCTGGTGTGCGGCTGGCGGATGTAGCCCTCCTCCTCCAGCACGGCCATGTCGTTGCGGACGGTCGCCGGCGAGACGCCCAGCTGGTGTCGCTCGACCAGCGCCCTGCTGCCGACGGGCTCCTGCGTGGCGACGTAGTCCTCGACGATCGCGCGCAGCACGGCGAGCTTGCGGTCGTCGAGACCCATCCTCCCCACCTCCTGTCGCTCGTCGGCCCCCGCAGGCGGGGGCCGGGCGGGCTGCTGGCACTCGACTGTAGCGAGTGCCAGTCTACGTCGGCGGGGCCGCCCGCGCGATGATCGACCTGGGGCGACCAGTCCGATCAGCGACCGTGGGTCCGGCCGCCAGTGGTCGGGAACCCGGTCTTTCGGACATGTCGACGACGTCAGGCTGGTGCCGAGTTGCCGGCTGCCCCTACCGTGACCTCCATGACCGAACCACCTCGCCCTCCCGGAGCAGGGGATCCTGGCCTTCCGCCGGACCCGACCGCCCCGTCCGGGTTTCCCGGCCCCTCCGGCTTCGCCGAACCCACCGCACCACTGTCCGGGGCCCCCGGCCCGGGAAGCTATCCCCCGCCCGGTGGCTATCCGCCGCCCACCGGTGACCAGCCGCCGTCGGGCGGTTACCCCCCGCCCGGCGGCTTCCCCCCGCCCGGGGCCGGCTACCCGGGCGCTGGCGGCTACGGCCAGCCGACGGGCGGCTACGCCAACAACGACGACAAGACCTGGGCCCTGATCGCCCACTTCGGCGGCCCGCTCGGCGTGATCGTCGGCGGCGGCCTGCTCGGCTGGGTGGCGCCGCTCATCGCGCTGATGGTCCGGGGGCAGCAGTCGCCGACGGCCCGGGCGCACGCCGTCGCGGCGCTGAACTTCCAGCTCACCTGGGCGATCGTCGGGGTGCTGAGCTGGGTGGTCGCGCTGATCACCTGCGGGGTGCTGTTCTTCGTTCCGATGCTCGTCTGGCTGGTGCCGCTGATCTTCGGCATCATCGGCGGCGTCAAGGCCAACGAGGGCGTGCTCTACCGCTACCCGATGACCTACGCCTTCACCAAGTGACCCGGGCCGGCCGCTCCCCCGGCCGGCCCCGGCACGCGGTTCAGGGCAGCAGGTCGCGCACGACCGCGTCGGCGAGCAGCCTGCCCCGCAGGGTCAGCACGGCCCGGCCGGCCGCGTGCTCGTCGGCCGCCAGCAGCCCGGCGTCAAGGGCCCGCGCGGCACCCGCCCGGCCGGCGTCGTCGAGGGCGTCCAGCGGCAGCCCCGAGGCGAGGCGCAGCCGGAGCATGACGTCCTCCATGTGCGCCTCGTCGGCGGTGAGCACCTCGCGGGCCAGGCCGGGCGACCCGCCGCCGGCCAGCCGCTTCGCGTACGTCGTGGGGTGCTTGACGTTCCACCAGCGCACGCCGCCGACGTGGCTGTGCGCCCCCGGGCCGAGGCCCCACCAGTCGGCGCCCGTCCAGTAGAGCAGGTTGTGCCGGCACCGGGCCGCCTCGTCGCGGGCCCAGTTGGACACCTCGTACCAGGAGAGACCGGCCGCGCCGAGAGCGGCCTCCGCGGCGAGGTAGCGGTCCGCGGCGACGTCGTCGGAGGGGTACGGCAGCTCGCCGCGCCGCATCCGGCCGGCCAGCCGGGTGCCGTCCTCCACGATCAGGGCGTACGCGCTGACGTGGTCCACCCCGGCGGCGACGACCTGGTCGAGGGAGGCGGCGAAGTCGGCCTCGCTCTCCCCCGGCGTGCCGTAGATCAGGTCGAGGTTGACGTGGTCGAACCCGGCGTCGCGCGCCTCCCGGGCGGCGGCGACGGCCCGGCCGGCGCTGTGCGTACGGTCGAGGATCGCCAGCACCCCCGGCGCGGCGGACTGCATGCCCAGCGAGATCCGGGTGTAGCCGGCGGCCCGCAGCGCCTTCAGCGACTCCGGCGTGACCGACTCCGGGTTGGCCTCGGTGGTCACCTCGGCGTCGGGCGCGAGCCCCCAGGTGCGGTCGATGCCGTCGAGGATCCGCGCCAGGTCGTCGGCGGGGAGCAGGGTCGGGGTGCCGCCACCGACGAAGACCGTGTCGACCCGGGGCGGTGGGGCGTCGCCCAGCACCCGGCGGGCGAGCGCCAGCTCGGCCAGCACGGTGTCGGCGTACGCGTCCCGGTCGGCTCCGCCGCCCAGCTCGGCTGAGGTGTACGTGTTGAAGTCGCAGTAGCCGCAGCGGCTGGCGCAGAACGGCACGTGGACGTACACGCCGAAGCCGCGCGCGCCGACGGCACGGGTGGCGGTGGCGGGCAGCGACCCGTCGACGGGGACGGTTTCGCCTTCTGGAAGGACGCCGGGCATGGCCACTAGTGTGCCCTTCCATGACCTCTCCCGACGTGCTCGTACGGGCCGCCACGGCCCGCGGCGTGACCACGCTCACCCTGGACAGCCCGCACAACCGCAACGCGCTCTCCACGCCGCTGATGACCCAGCTGCTGGCCGGCCTCGCCGAGGCGGTCGCCGACGACGCCGTACGGGTGATCGTGCTCGACCACGCGGGCCCGGTCTTCTGCTCGGGGGCGGACCTGAAGGAGACCGCCGCCGCCTACGCCAGCGGGACCGTGCCGGCCGGGATGCTCGGCGACGTGCTCGCGGCGGTCTGGGACTGCCCGAAGCCGGTGGTGGCGAAGGTGGCCGGCCCCGCCCGGGCCGGCGGTCTCGGCCTCGTCGCGGCGGCCGACCTGGCGGTGTGCGCGCAGGAGGCCACGTTCGCCTTCACCGAGGTGCGGATCGGCGTGGTGCCGGCGGTGATCTCCGCGACCGTGCTGCCCCGGCTGCACCCCCGCGCGGCGGCCGAGCTCTACCTGACCGGCGACACCTTCGACGGCCGGCGGGCCGCCGAGATCGGCCTGGTCACCGCCGCGGTGCCGGCGGCCGGGCTGGACGCGGCGGTTGCGGGGTACTGCGACTCTCTGGTGCGGGGGGCACCGAACGCGCTGGCCGGGGCAAAGCAGTTGCTGCGCCGACCGCCCGCCACGGACCTGCGGGCGGAGATCGCCGAGCTGTCCGCCCTCTCGACGGGGTACTTCCTGTCGGAGGAGGGACGCGAGGGCGTCCTGGCGTTCCGGGAGAAGCGGCCGGCGCGCTGGGTGCCGGCCGACGGCGACGCCACGGCGGGCGACGACCGGTAGGGCGCGCGACGACCGGTAGGGCGGGCAGCGGGCGGCGCGGGGCCACAACGCGGCGGGGCGGCTGCGCGGGTCACGGCTGGCGGGCGGGGGCGGGGTGAGGCCAGGCGGGAAACGGGAACGTCCGGACTCCGCCCCGGCGCCCCGCCGGGCGGCCGGTGCCACGCCCGATGCTCCCGGAGAACCGGTCGGACGCCCCGGAAGGCGCCACGGGGGACGTACGCTTGGCGGACTGTCGATCAGGGGGTGTGGGTGCGTACTCGCGCAGTCGTGGCGGGCGGCGTCGTCCTCGTCGTCCTCGCCGCGGTCGGGATCTGGGTCGTCATCCGGCAGGTGGGCGGAGAGCTGCGTCTCCCCCTGGCCAGCCGGACGTGCACGGTGCAGGCGGACGGCCGGGTGACCCTGGACGCCGACCAGATGGCCAACGCGGCCACGATCGCGGCCATCGGCATCCAGCGCAAGATGCCCGAGCGGGCCGTCGTCGTCGCGCTGGCCACCGCCTACCAGGAGTCCGGCCTGCGCAACCTGACCGGCGGCGACCGCGACTCGGTCGGGCTGTTCCAGCAGCGCCCGAGCCAGGGTTGGGGCACCCCGGAGCAGATCCGCGACCCCCGCTACGCGGCCCGCAAGTTCTACGCCGCGCTCAAGAAGGTGCGCGGCTGGGAGCAGATGCGGGTCACCGACGCGGCGCAGAAGGTGCAGCGGTCGGCCTTCCCCGAGGCGTACCAGAAATGGGCGGACGAGTCCGAGGTGCTGACCCGGGCCCTCGTGGGGCACGCCACCGGCGCCGTCGCCTGCACGGTGGGCCGCGACCCGGCGATGCGCGGCGAGGCCGCGGCGAACGCGCTGACCCGCGGCCTGGCGCTGGACTGGGGGCTGGCCGGCGCGAGCACGGCGGCGGACCTGACGGGCCTGACGGTCCCGGCCGCCGACGAGCGCCGGGGCTGGCGGTACGCGCACTGGCTGGTCTCCCACGCCCAGGACCACGGCGTGAAGCGGGTGCGCTTCGGCGGCCTGGAGTGGACGGCGCGGGGTGGCACCTGGAACCGCATCGACGACGCCCAGGCCGACGGTCGGGTGGTCGCCGAGGTCTTCGCCGAGGCGTAGTGGCTCTGATCTCTTTACCGGCAGTCACCGCGTAAACCGGCATTCCAGTCGATAAGGCTCGCCGCAGCGCAGGCGCGCGACTCCGCGTCACCGGACTGCTCCCCACGGTCCCGACAGCAGTCGCATATCGGGCCCGGCAGTGTCCCGGCCCGGAATGAGCGCGTTACGATCGGCGGCCTGTGCCAGGAATGCATTCGCCTCATGGGGAGGGGTACGTCGAGGTGTTCGACTACGGCGACCGGACCGGTTACGAACCGATCAGTGACACCGACCGCAAGGAGTTCCACGAGCAGGGCTTCCTCCTGCTGCGCAACGTCCTGACGGAGGACCACCGGGCGGCGCTGGAGGCTGCGGTGGACCGCGTCTACGCCGAGGAGCAGGCGAAGGGCACCACCACCAAGGACGGCACCCTGCACCTGCTGGGCTTCCTGGAGCGCGACGAGCTCTTCGGCGACCTGCTGACCCACCCGATCGCGTTCCCGTACATGTGGGGCCTGGCCGGCTGGAACATCTACACGCACCACAACCACCTGGACGTCACCCCGCCGGCGGCGGAGCCGGAGAAGCCCTACTGGGGGTGGCACCAGGACGGGTACCGGCAGAACTCCGACCCGGAGACGATGGACCCGAACCTGCCGCGGCCGATGTTCTCGCTCAAGGTGGCCTACGTCCTGTCCGACCTGTCGGAGAAGGGCCGGGGCGCCACCAAGGTGATCCCGGGCAGCCACCTGTGGAACTCGCTGCCCCGCCCGGAGGACACCTCCGTGCACAACCCGGACCCGGAGGGCACGGTGGAGATCACCGCCAACCCCGGTGACGCCTTCATCTTCGACCGCCGCCAGTGGCACTCGCGTTCGACCAACCTGTCGACCATCACCCGCAAGATGCTCTTCATCGGCTACACCTACCGGTGGATCCGGCCGCTGGACGAGCTGCACATCGACAAGGACGGCGAGTGGTGGGCCAACCGCACGCCGGTGCAGCGCCAGCTCTGCGGTGAGGGCACCCACACCGCCAACTACTGGGGCATCAACTGGAACGGGTACGTCGACGACGAGATCCCGCTGCGCAAGGAGCTCAAGGAGCGCGGCCTGCTCGACCGCAGCGTGCCCTGGCTGCGCTGAGCCGAATCCGGCGCGCGCCGAACGGGCCCCTTCCCCCACGGGACGGGGCCCGTTCCCGTAGGCGGCGGCCAGCCCGACCCGGGGAGACGGCAGCAGTCGGCCCGGGGAAGGCGAGGCGGCGGTGGTCAGCTCCCGCCGGCGAGGCGGCGGCGCGCCTTGTCGCGGATCTTCTCCGGCAGGTCCGGCACGTCGACCAGCCGGGGCAGCAGCTCCGGCTCCAGGCTCATGGCGCGGAACACCTCGCCGATCGTCACCCCGTGCGCGGGCCGGTCCACCACCTCGACCGGATCTCCCGCGCCGACCTCGCCCTCGCGCAGCACCCGCAGGTAGGCCCCGGGGGTCGCCCGCGCCGTGAACCGCCTGATCAGGTCGGGCATGCCCCAGAAACCGGCGAAGGTGGTGCACGGCGTGCGCGGCTTGGTCACCTGGAGCAGCGCCGACCCGACCGCCCACCGCTCGCCGATCACGGCGCCCGTCACGTCCACCGCGTACGTGGTCAGGTTCTCGCCGAAGCCGCCGGGGCGGATGCTGCGGCCGATCTCCCCGGCCCACCAGGACGCGTCCTCCTCGGCGTACGCGTAGACCGCCTGCTCCGGGCCGCCGTGGTGGGCGCGCTCGCCGATGAAGTCGCCGGCCACGCCGTCCACGCGCAGCAGCACCGGGCCGTCGACCGGCCGTTTGTCGATGCCGCTGCGACCGCTCGCGTCGCCCGCCCACTCCGCCTCGGTCACGACGCCGATGTTCACCGCAGCCAGCCTGCCCGTCATGGCGGTCAGCCTAGCCGGCCCGACGGACACCTCCGCCGCGCCGCCGGCGTGAGCCCGGTCCTCAGCCCTTGACGGCTCCGGCCACGAGCCCGGAGACCATCCGCCGCTGCACCAGCAGGAAGAAGACGATCACCGGCAACGTGAACAGCGTGGAGGCGGCCATCACCGGGCCCCAGGCGGTGTCGTCACGGCCGAAGAAGAACGTCATCGCGACCGGCAGGGTGTAGCTCTCCTGGTCGTTGATGAAGGTGAGCGCGAAGATCAGCTCGTTCCAGGCGGTGATGAAGGAGAAGATGCTGGTGGCGACCAGTCCGGGTGCCACCAGCGGGAAGAGGACCTTCCGGAAGGTCTGCGCCCGGCTGGCCCCGTCGATCGCGGCGGCCTCCTCCAGCTCCTTGGGTACGGCGGCGACGAAGCCGCGCAGCATCCAGACCGCGAAGGGCAGCGAGAAGCCGAGGTAGGTGAGGATCAGGCTGGGCAGGGTGTTGTAGAGCCCGAGCCGCTGGATCATCAGGAACAGCGGGATGACCAGCGCCTCCAGCGGGATCATCTGCACCACCAGCAGCATGATCAGGAAGGTGGTGCGCAGCTTGAACCGGAACCGGGCCACCGCGGTGGCGGCCAGCAGGGCCACGAGGCCGCTGAGCACCACCGTGGAGACCGCCACCAGCGCGCTGTTGAGGAAGAAGTCGGCGAAGGTGACGCCCGGGATCAGGTTCCCGGTGAGGATCTGCCGGTAGTGCTCCAGGGTCGGCTCGGCGGGCACCGGCCGGGGGGTCGACGAGAAGATCTCCGAGCTCGGCTTCAGCGAGGTCGCGATCATCCAGTAGACCGGGAACGCGGCGAAGAGCGCCACCAGCAGCCCCGCGCCGTTGAGGGCGAGCCGCTTCGCGCCCCCGCCGCCTCCGCGTCGCGTCACGCGTCCTCCTCCTGCTTGAGCACCATGCGGACGTAGAGGCCGGTCACCACCAGCAGGATCAGGGTGAGGATCACCGCGATCGCGGCGCCGAGACCGTACTTGGGTGGGGGCGAGAACGCCTCCGCGTACGAGTAGATGGAGAGCATGAACGTCGGCCGGTCCTGCGTACCGCCGGCCAGCACGAACTGCTGGGTGAAGACCTTGAAGTCCCAGATGGTGGAGAGCACGATCAGGATGCCGAAGACCGGCCGCAGCAGCGGGAAGGTGATCTTCCAGAACACCTTCCACGGCCCGGCCCCGTCGACGCGGGCCGCCTCGTGCAGCTCGCTCGGCACGCTCTTCAGGCCGGCGAGCACGCTGACCGCGATGAACGGGAACGAGTGCCAGACCACCACCAGCGTCAGGATCGTGAAGAACAGCAGCGGCGAGTTGAACCAGCCGTAGCCCGTCCAGTCGCTGCGCCCGAAGAGGCTCTGCGACAGCCCGTCGGGCAGCGCGTTGAACAACCAGGTGACCAGGCCGCTGGTGTCGTCGAAGATCCACTTCCAGACGATCGTGCCGGTCAGCGCCGGGGTGGCCCAGGCGAGCATCACGCAACTGGCCACGAAGGCGGCCATCCGCTTGCCGAGCCGGTTGAGCAGCAGCCCGACCAGGGTGCCCAGGACCATCGTGAGCACGACGTTGGCCACGGCGAAGAGGACGGTGTTGCGCAGCACCGTCAGGAAGAACGGATCGCTGAGGATCTCGGCGTAGTTGCCGAAGCCCACCCACGGCCACTCGCGGTCGCCGCGCAACTGGCGGACGTTGTTGAGCTGGTGGAAGGACATCACCACCACCTGGCCGAGCGGCCAGAGCAGCAGCACGCCGATGATCACCAGGCAGGGCAGGAGCAGCAGGTACGGCAGGCGGTCGACCCGGCGACGCCGCCGCGCGGAGGTCTTCCGCGCGGCGGCCGTCTCCGGCGCCTCGGTCAGCGTGGTCACTTGGAGTTGAGGATGCTTTCCATCTCCGCGGCCGCGTCGGCGGTAGCCTTCTCGACCGTCTTCTGACCCTTGATGACCGAGCTGTTCATCGCCTGGGTCACCGTCTTGGTACGGCTGACCTCCACCCACTTCGGGGTGAGCGGCGTGAGCTTGGTGTTCTGCATCGTCGTGGCGAACGCCGACATGATCTTGTCGTTGGCGTACTTGTCGCCACCGACCAGGTCCTTGTAGACCGGGAAGAAGCCGAGGCTGTCGGCGAAGGCCTGGTCGTTCTTCTTGCTCAGCAGCACGGTCAGGTAGTCCCAGGCGAGGTCCTGCCGCTCGCTGTCCTTCCAGAGGGCGATGTCGGAGCCGCCGGCGAAGGCGGGCGCCGGCTTGCCGTCCGGGCCGGGGATCGGGAACGTGCCCCAGACCTTCTCGATCTCGGGGTTGTCCTTCTTGATGGCGCCCTGCTGCCAGCTACCGCCGAAGGCCATCGCCGCCTTGCCGGTGGCGAACTGGGTCCGGGCGTCGATCTCGTTCCAGCCCGCGGCGGCCGGCGGGGCCACCTTGTGCACGGTCACCAGGTCGGTCCAGAACTTGACGGCCTTCTGCGCCTCGGGCGTGTTGTAGCCGGACTTCCACGAGTCGCCCTGCTGCGTCGCGATCTCCGCGCCGGCGCCCCAGAGGAACGAGTAGAAGGGCAGCTCGGAGTTGCCGGGCAGCGCGAGGCCGTAGGTGCCGGGCTTCTTGGCCTGCACGGTCTTGGCGGCCGCGACCAGTTCCTCCCAGTTGGTCGGCGGCTTCACGCCCGCCTCGGCGAACCAGTCGGTGCGGTAGTACATCCCGCGCACACCGGCGTACCACGGCACGCCGTACTGCTTGCCGTCGAGCTGGGCGTTCTTGACCAGGTCGGGGAGGAGGTCCTTGCCCTCGGTCCAGCCGTTCATCCGGTCGGTCACGTCGGCCAGGGCCTCCTGCGCCGCCCAGCCCTGGGTCTCGGTGTTGCCCAGTTCCGTGATGTCCGGCCCCTCACCGCCGGCGAGGGCGGCCTGGAACTTCTTCGGCGCCTCGAGCCAGGGGATGTACTGGACCACCACGTCCGTGTTCGGGTGCTTCTGCCGGAACTCGGCCTCGACGCCGTCGAGGAACTTGGTCTGCGCCTCGCTACCCTCGCCCATCATCCAGACCGTGAGCTTGCTGTTGTCGGCAGCCTTGTCGTCATCGGAGCCACCGCAACCGGCCAGGACCATCGCGGCCGAGGCCACGACGGCGGTGACCGGGGCCAGCCGCTTCCACCTGTTCACGCCACATCTCCCTCGCGCCGCTTGGCACTAACCTTCTCCGCCGCACCCTAGTACGTAAATTTCCTTTACGACAGTGGTGGCCGGCCAAGGAGAGGCGACGGTACCGCAACGGATTGATCACGCGCCGGTCGACGCGAGGGTGGAACCACTCAGACCAGGACCATCCCGGCGTACGCGAACGGGCGCCCGACCTGTCGGTCGGACGCCCGTCGAAGCGGTACGACGATTACCGGTGGGTGACGCTGCGGCGACGACCCACACCGGCGACCAGCGCCACGGCGATCGCAGCCAGCACGACCTGCACCAGCAGCTCGCCCCAGTCGATACCGGCGGTCTCGGTCGCGATACCCATCGCCCGAGCCAGCACGGTACCCAGCAACGCGGCGCCCACACCGATCAGCATGTGCAGCCACATCGGCATGTTCTGGCGGCCCGGCACGACCAGGCGACCCAGAGCACCGACGATAAGACCAACGACGAGCGCAGTGATGATGCCCCAAACGGTGAGCTCCACGTCGCCCTCCTCCTTCAAAAACAATCAGATCCACGGTCTGTGGTGTTCCTGTCGTGACCGCTAAGTTCCCGACCCACCGAAAAACCAAACCGACTTTCCGGGACACCCTTTCGAGTCGCGGACTCCCGGCAGCGGAGGCCCTTTCGCCCGGGGTGCGCCGACGCGACGCCCCCGCAACGACGGGATGTCCGGGACACCTCGGCACCCGCCGGCCCACCACATCGGACACCGGAGGTCTCCCCCGACCCCGCGTACGCGAACGGGCGCCCGACCTGTCGGTCGGACGCCCGTCGAAGCGGTACGACGATTACCGGTGGGTGACGCTGCGGCGACGACCCACACCGGCGACCAGCGCCACGGCGATCGCAGCCAGCACGACCTGCACCAGCAGCTCGCCCCAGTCGATACCGGCGGTCTCGGTCGCGATACCCATCGCCCGAGCCAGCACGGTACCCAGCAACGCGGCGCCCACACCGATCAGCATGTGCAGCCACATCGGCATGTTCTGGCGGCCCGGCACGACCAGGCGACCCAGAGCACCGACGATAAGACCAACGACGAGCGCAGTGATGATGCCCCAAACGGTGAGCTCCACGTCGCCCTCCTCCTTCAAAAACAATCAGATCCACGGTCTGTGGTGTTCCTGTCGTGACCGCTAAGTTCCCGACCCACCGAAAAACCAAACCGGCTGGACCGACGAGAGACGACGTCGCACATCAATGGTTGGCCGCGCGCCGACCACCCCGGGCGATCATCACCGCAGGTGGCGCCCTTCGATCGGCGGCCGGGGTCCGGGAGCGGACGGGCCGGAAAAATCCCCGACGCGAACGGCCGGCGCCCTGGGCCGGGCGGGGACCGTCGAGGGGTCCGCAGCCCGGCCGGGGCGCCGGCCGTCGTACGCCGTCAGCCGCCGGCGCACCGGCGGCGCATCACTTCTTGCCGGGCGCCTTGGCGTCGCCGGAGTCGGAGGAGAGCGCGGCGATGAAGGCCTCCTGGGGAACCTCCACCCGGCCCACCATCTTCATCCGCTTCTTGCCCTCCTTCTGCTTCTCCAGCAGCTTGCGCTTACGGCTGATGTCACCGCCGTAGCACTTGGCGAGCACGTCCTTGCGGATCGCCCGGATGGTCTCCCGGGCGATCACCCGGCTGCCGATCGCCGCCTGGATCGGCACCTCGAACTGCTGGCGCGGGATCAGGTTGCGCAGCTTCGCCGCGATCGTGACGCCGTAGTTGTAGGCCTTGTCCTTGTGCACGATCGCGCTGAACGCGTCGACGGGCTCGCCGTGCAGCAGGATGTCGACCTTCACCAGGTCGGACGCCTGCTCCCCGGAGGGCTCGTAGTCCAGCGAGGCGTAGCCCTTGGTGCGGCTCTTCAACTGGTCGAAGAAGTCGAAGATGATCTCCGCGAGGGGCAGCGTGTAGCGCAGCTCCACCCGGTCCGCCGAGAGGTAGTCCATGCCGAGCAGGCTGCCCCGGCGACCCTGGCACAGCTCCATCACCGCGCCGACGTAGTCGTTCGGGGTGAGCACCGTGGCGCGCACGACCGGCTCGAACACCTCGGCGATCTTGCCCGTCGGATACTCGCTGGGGTTCGTCACGACGATCTCCTGGCCGTCCTCGGTGATGGCCCGGTAGACCACGTTCGGGGCGGTGGAGATGAGGTCGAGGTTGTACTCCCGTTCCAGCCGCTCCCGGATGATCTCCAGGTGCAGCAGGCCGAGGAAGCCGCAGCGGAAGCCGAAGCCGAGCGCGCCCGACGTCTCCGGCTCGTAGTCGAGCGCGGCGTCGTTGAGCTTGAGCTTGTCGAGTGCCTCGCGCAGGTTGGGGTAGTCGGAGCCGTCGATCGGGTAGAGGCCCGAGTAGACCATCGGCTTCGGGTCCTTGTAGCCGCCCAGGGCCTCCTTCGCCGGCCGGGAGTTGATGGTGATCGTGTCACCGACCCGGGACTGGCGGACGTCCTTCACCCCGGTGATCAGGTAACCCACCTCGCCGACGCCGAGCGCGTCGGCCTTCACCATCTCCGGCGAGATGACGCCGATCTCCAGCAGCTCGTGCACGGCGGCCGTGGACATCATCTTGATCCGGTCGCGGGCGCTGATCCGCCCGTCGATGACCCGGACGTAGGTGACGACGCCCCGGTAGACGTCGTAGACCGAGTCGAAGATCATGGCGCGGGCGGGCGCCTCCGCGTCGCCGACCGGGGGCTTGAACTGCCGGACGATCTCGTCGAGCAGGTACGGCACCCCCTCGCCGGTCTTGCCGGAGACCCGGATGCAGTCCGCCGGGTCGCCACCGATGAGGTGCGCGAGCTCCTCGGCGTACTTCTCCGGCTGGGCGGCCGGCAGGTCGATCTTGTTGAGCACCGGGATGATGTGCAGGTCGTTCTCGAGCGCCAGGTAGAGGTTCGCCAGGGTCTGCGCCTCGATGCCCTGCGCGGCGTCGACCAGCAGGATCGCGCCCTCGCAGGCGGCCAGCGACCGGGACACCTCGTAGGTGAAGTCGACGTGACCCGGAGTGTCGATCATGTTGAGCACGGCGGTCTCGCCGGCCCGGTCGCCCTCGCGGACGGTCCAGGGCATCCGGACCGCCTGGCTCTTGATCGTGATGCCGCGCTCGCGCTCGATGTCCATCCGGTCGAGGTACTGCGCACGCATCTGCCGGGGGTCGACCACGCCGGTGAGCTGCAACATCCGGTCGGCCAGGGTCGACTTCCCGTGGTCGATGTGGGCGATGATGCAGAAGTTCCTGATGCGCGCCGGGTCGGTGGCACCAGGAGCGTTCGCGCCGGAATCGAGCGTCGGTGGCACAGCGGTCCGTTCTGGTCGGCTGACGTGAGCGGGCCGGCACGACGCCGGCCCCCTCTATGCTCCCACGTCGCCGCCGCGCGTCCGCTGTGCGGGCGATCCCCACCGCCGCGACCACCCTGGCGGAGCCGCCCAGCCCCGGACCGCGCCGATGGCGGAGGCCCAGCCGGGTCTACTCGGCCGGGGGCTCGACGAAGAGGGCGGCGAGCTTCGGCAGCCGCCGCTTCGCCTCCTCCTCGTCGTCGAAGTCCCAGAAGTCGTTGAGGTCGGGCACCGGCGCCGGCTCGCGGTCCGCCGGCAGTTCGGCGGCGGTGGCCAGGCGGTACGCGTCCCACGGCACCGCCAGCATCTCGGCGGCCGAGAACTCCTCGCCGCTGAGCGAGGCCGCCCTGACCCGCGGCAGCCCGGCCAGCGAGTCCGGGTCGGCGACGGCGCGTGCGAAGACCTCGCGGCCCTGGGTCATCAGCCAGCCCCGGAAGTGGTGGAAGCCCTCGTCGGAGACGCCACCGTTGATCAGGTAGGCGGCGCCCCAGAGGTCGACCTTGTGCGAGGCGGAGAGCACCCGCGCCTGGTGGCGGGCGTACCCGACGATGTCCTCCGGGTCGCGCTCGGCGAGCAGGGCGACGGCCCGCGCGGCGACCGCGTGCGGCTCTCCCCCGCCGCCGGCCCGGGCCCGGTCGATCAACTGCCAGAAGTCGTCGGTCCTCATGGCCTGGGAGTCTGGCAGACCGCGCCGCCACCTCGCCCCGCCACGGCACCACCCCGGCGGGTCGCGGGCGGCGGCGCGACGGCCGCCGGACGACCCCCGGTGGCATGCTCCGACGCGCGAGAGCAGATCGCCGCGACGGCAGGCCCAGCGAAGCGGCAGCATGGTGGCGTGACCTCGACGTCCCCGCCTCCCGTGCCGTACCACGCGACCGCCCGCCGGCCGGGGTGGGCGACGCTGCCGGCGGCGCTGCGTACCGCCATCGGCGACCGGCTGGGCGCGCCGGTGGTCGAGGCCCGGGTCGCCGCGGCCGGCTTCACCCGGGGCTTCGCCGCCGTGCTCCACACCGCCGCCGGGGGCCGGGCCTTCGTGAAGGCCGCGGCCACCGCCGAGCAGCCGCGACTGGTCGACTGGTACGCCCGGGAGGCCGCGATCCTCGACCGGCTGCCGGCGGGGCTGCCGGTGCCCCGCCCCCGGTGGACGCTGCACGAGGCCGGTTGGTTCGCGCTCTGCCTGGACGCCGTCGACGGGCACACGCCCCGGCTGCCCTGGGATCCTGCCGAGCTGACCGCGACCCTGACCGGGTACGCCGACGTCGCCGCCGCGCTGGCCGCCGCCCCGGCGGGGCTGCTCGGGCTCGGGCCGCCCCACCTCGCCGACCTGGCCCGCGACGACATCCTCTGGTGGGGCGAGGTGGCCGCCGGCCGGGAGCCGGCACCGCCGCTGCCCACGCCGGTCCGGGACCGCCTGCCCGAGCTGGTCGCGTTGGAGTCCCGCCTCCCGGCGTACGCCGCCGGCGCGACCGGCCTGATCCACGGCGACCTGCGGCTGGACAACGTGCTGATCGACGGGGCGGGGCGGGCGTGGTTCTGCGACTGGACGTGGCTCTGCCAGGGGCCGCCCTGGTTCGACCTGGTGACCCTGCTGCTCACCGCGTACGCCGACGGCCTGGACGCCGACGCGCTCTTCGCGCGGCACCCGGCGTCGGCGGGCGCGCCCCCCGACGCGCTGGACGCCACCCTCGCCGCCCTGTCCGGCTACTTTCTCACCACCGCCGCCTCGACGCCCTCGACCGCGTCGCCGCACCTACCGGCACATCAGCGGTGGAGCGGCGAGCAGTCCCTCGGCTGGCTCGCCCGCCGGCAGGGCTGGACCTGACCGGACCCGTGCGGCCCGGGTGTCGCCCCGGCACCGGGCAGGGTCGTCGCCTGCCTCGGCAGGGCTGGGCCTGACCGGGCCGCCCGTCGGCGAGGGCGGGGACCGAGCCGTTTTGGCTCGTCCCGGGCGACCTGGTAACCTGGCTCTTCGCGCAGCGATGACGCATGCTCGTCGCGCGCGGAAGCAGACCAACCCGAGCTATCAAGACGAGGCTGTCGCGTGGCGAACATCAAGTCCCAGATCAAGCGCAACCGGCAGAACGAGAAGCGCCGGCTGCGTAACAAGTCGGTCAAGTCGTCGCTGAAGACCGCCGTCCGGAAGTTCCACGAGGCCGCTGAGGCCGGTGACGTCGAGAAGGCCACCGTCCTCATGCGGGAGGCCTCGCGCAAGCTGGACAAGGCGGTCAGCAAGGGCGTCATCCACTCGAACCAGGCTGCGAACCGCAAGTCGGCGATCGCCAAGCGCGTGGTGTCGCTCTCCGCCTGACGAGGCGACCTCAGACCTGACCGGAAGCCCCGGGTAGCACCCGGGGCTTCCGGCTGTCTGCGTGTCCGCGTACGGGATGTGCGCGATGGCCGCCCAGCGGTGCCGGCCGCACGCGTCGCCCCGGCGTCCGCAGAGGCATGCCCGACGTCCGATCTCGGCTGCGCGCCCGGTCTTGGTAGGAACGGGCCCTCAGCGGGGCCGTTTCCCACCAGGATCTGGACCGACGCCATGCAGGTCGCCGGTCTGCCGGGCGGACACGCCGTGTGTGATCCAGTCGACCCTGGCCCGCCCGACCACGGGCTCCATCTGCTGGCGGAAGCGGTCCCGTTCCTGCTCGGGCACGAGGGCGGCCGACCGGATCACCATCGCGGCCACCATGTCGTTGAGCTTCACCATCGCCGCGACCGTGGCGGGCAGGACGAGCACCGCCCACCAGGTGACCAGCTCGGCGAGGGCCAGCAGCGCGGCGAGCGCGACGGCGCCCTCGAAGAAGAGGAAGCAGAGCACCCCGCCCGGGTTGACGAAGCGCAGCCCGAGCACGCGCGCGTAGAGCGGACGGTAACGCTCCTCGTCGGCGGGGATCGTGGCCCACGAGCCGCGGGGCGATCCGCTCACCGCGCCCCGCCCTGCCGGGCGGCGGCGACCGAGAAGACGGCCCGCTCCAGCGCGTACGCGCGGTCGTCCGAGCCGCCCTTGACGGCCGCGTTGCACTCGGCGGCCGCCCGCATCGCCTGGACCAGGCCCTCGGGCGTCCAGCCCCGGGCCCGCTGCTGGGCGGACCTGATCTTCCACGCCGGCATGCCGAGGGTGCTCGCCAGCTGGAAGGGGTCGCCCCGCCCGGCGGACGCGACCCGGGCCACGGTGCGTACGCCGTCGGCGATCGCGTCGGCGATCGGCACCGGGTCGACGCCCACGTGCAGCGCCCAGCGCAGCGCCTCCAGCGCCGCCGGCACGTCGCCCACCATGGCGGCGTCCGCGACGGTGAAGCCGGTCACCTCGACCCGCCCCCGGTAGTAGCGGGCGACCGTGTCGGCGCCGATCCGGCCGTCGGTGTCCGCCATCAGCTGCGAGCAGGCGGCGGCCAGCTCGCGCAGGTCGTTGCCGACCGCCGCGATCAGCGCCTCGGCGGCGTCGTCGGTGCACTTCCCGCCGGCCCGGCGGATCTCGTCCCGGACGAAGGCCACCCGCTCCCGGTGCCCCTTGAGCTTGGCCGCCGGCACCACCGTGGCGCCGGCCGCCTTCAGCCCGTCGGCGAACGCCTTGCCCTTGGCCGCGCCGAGGTGCAGCACGACCAGCTGCACGTCCGGGTCGGGGTTCTTCGCGTACGCCAGCAGGGCCGCCACCAGGTCCTTGCGGGCGTCCTGGCCGGCGCGCAGCACCAGCACCCGGCGCCCGCCGAAGAGGGAGGGGCTGAGCATCTCGGCGAGCTCGCCGACCACGAGGGCACCGGCCTGGTATTCGCGGACGTCCACGTCGGGGTCGACGCTGCGGGCCTTCGCCACGGCTTCGGTGACCGCGCGCGTGGCGAGCAACTCCTCGTCGCCGAGGACGAGCAGAATAGGAGCGAGGCTGGCGGTCACGCCGCCCATATTCGCACGGCCGGCGACCGGATCCAGTCTGCTCGTGACCACTCCGACTGCGGAGCCCGCACTCAGTGCAAATCCAGACATTTACCATAGTCCACCGCTAAAGCGGAGAATCCGCATCGATCTCTAGGGTTGTCGCCCCGGTGACGTGCCCCGCGTCACCACCCCGAGACCGGCCCGACCCCACACCGCCGCCACGTCCCCCTCCGTGTCGGTACGCAGCACCCGCGCCCCGCCGCGGGCCAGCCGCCCGAGCACGGCGGGATTGGGGTGCCCGTAGGTGTTGCCCGTCCCCACCGGCACGAGGGCGATCCGGGGACGGACCGCGTCCAGGAATGCCGGGTCCTGGTAGGCCGACCCGTGGTGCGCGACCTTGAGCACCTCCGCCCGCAGCCCGCCCGGCGCTGTGTCGTCCAGCAGCGCCCGCTGCTCCTCGGTCTCGGCGTCCCCGGCGAGCAGGATCCGTACGCCGGAGACGGTGGCGAGCAGCATCAACGAGTTGTTGTTGGGGTCCGACCGGGTGCCCCGCAGCGGGCGGGGCGGACCGATGACGGTGAACTCGACGGCACCCTCCCGGTAGCGCCAGCCGGCCGCACCCGCCACCACGTCGACGGAGTGCGCCGCGGCCTCGGTGTGGACCAGATCCCGCCCGGCGGCGGGCTCCGACCACTGCGGGACGAGCACCGCGCCGACGGCCCGGTTCCGGAACACGCCCGCCACGCCACCGGTGTGGTCGACGTGGAAGTGGCTGACCACCAGCAACGCGACCTCCCGTACGCCCAGCCGGCGCAGGCAGCCGTCGGCCGCCCCCGGGTCGGGTCCGGCGTCGACCACCACCGCCCGGCCGGCCGCCACCGGCAGCACCACGGTGTCGCCCTGGCCGACCGCGCAGGCGGCGACCACCCAGCCCGCCGGAGGCCAGCCGGGGGCCGCCAGCCGTACGGGTAGCGTCCCCGCCACCACCGCGACGACGACCACCGCCACCAGCCGGCGGACCACCGGGTGCCGGGTGGCGACCAGCAGCGCGACGGTCAGCCCGGCCAGCAGCAACGCCCCCGTCACCCCACCCGGCCACGGCAGCGTGCCCGCCGGCAGCCGCGCCCCGTGCCGCGCCACCATGACCAGCCACCAGGCCGGCCAGCTGGCCAGCCACGCGACGAACTCCGCCCCGGCCGGCCAGACCGGCGACACCGCTGCTGCCAGCACGCCGAGCACCGTGGCGGGCGCGATGGCCGGCACCGCGAGCAGGTTCGCCGGCACGGCCACCAGGCTCACCGTGCCCGAGATCCCGGCCACCACCGGGGCGCAGGCGAGCTGCGCGGCCGCCGGCACGGCCAACGCCTCGGCGAGCCCGGCCGGCACCCCGCGCCGACGCAGCCCGTCGCGCCACCTCGGGGCGAGCAGCAACAGGCCACCGGTGGCCAGCACGGAGAGCGCGAAACCGGCGTCGCCGGCCAGCTCCGGGTCCACCAGCACCAGCACGACGACCCCGGCGGAGAGGGCGGGCAACGCCGCCCGGGGACGCCCGGCCGCCAACGCGGCCAGCCCGATGGCGCCCATGGTGGCGGCCCGTACCACGCTCGGCGAGGGGCGCACCAGGATGACGAAGCCCACCAGGGCCAGCCCGCAGAGCCCGACGGCCAACCAGGGGCCGGCCCGCGCCCAGCGGGCCAGCAGCAGCACCGCGCCGACGACGATCGCCACGTTGGAGCCGGAGACCGCGTTCAAATGTGTCATGCCGGTGGCGAGGAAGTCCTCCTCGACGGTGGGCGGCAGCCGGCTCGTGTCGCCGACCACCAGGCCGGGCAGCAGACCGCCCTGCTCGTCGGGGAGCGGGGCGCAGGCGCGTTGCAGACCGGCGCGCAGCGACCCGGCGGCCCGCTGCGGCGACGGGGCGGCTCCCTGCGGCACCGGCGGCCCGGCCGCGCTCAGCACCGCCGCGGTCAGGTCGCCACCGCGTGGCGCGGCGAGCCGTCCTTCGGCGGTCAGTCGCTGGCCGGGCAGCAGCCCCCGCCAGCCGGGATCGGTGGCGAGGACCAGCACGCGGGCGGGCGTGGCGACCCGTCGCCCGTCCGGGCCGGTGAATCCCGTCGACTCGGCCGGTACGAGCAGGGTGGCCGGGCGCCCGGCGACGCCGCGTACGGGACGGGGATCGTCGCGGACGACCAGTTCGGCGGTGACGAGGGCCCGCTCCTCGACCAGGGCGCGGACCGGTGCGGCGTCGCGGACGGACAGCCGCGCGGCGGTCGCCGTCGCACCGCAGACCACGCCGAGCAACACGGCGACGGCGATCCAGCCGTACCGCCGGACGGGGCCGGACGGCCGCCCGAGGACGCCCGACAGGTGCAGCGCGCCCAGCCCGGCCGCCCCGGCCGCCACCGCCGCCAGGAGCAGGGTCCCGCCCACCGTCAGGTGCAGCCCGGCCAGCGCGGCGAGCCAGGTGGCCACCGCGAGGCCGGCCAGCCGCAGGTCCACGGTCGCCGCGGCCCGCTCGTCCCCGCCGTCGACGCCGGACGTCCCGGGGCCAACCGTTGCGAGCCCGGACGTACCGACGCCGGACGTCCCGGGGCCAACCGTCCCGACGCCGGACGTCCCGAGGCCGGACGCGCCGGGCACACCGCCGGCCGTCACACCGTCACCAGGTCCTTGAGCTGCTCGTAGCGGGCGTCGCCGATGCCGTCGACCTGGCGCAGGTCGCCGACCGAGCGGAAGCCGCCCTGCTGGTCGCGGTGGGTGAGGATGCGCTGGGCGAGCACCGGTCCGACGCCGGGCAGCGCGTCGAGCTGCGCCAGCGTCGCGGTGTTCAGGTTGACCCGGCCCCCCGCGCCGGGAGCGCCGGGAGCGCCCGGTGCGGCTCCGGCAGCCGCCCCGGGCGGGGCTGCCGCGCCCGGTGGTGCCGCGACGCCGACCAGGATCAGCTCCCCGTCGGTGACCTTGCGGGCCGGGTTCAGCAGGGCCACGTCCACCCCCGGCAGTGCCCCGCCCGCCGCCTCCACGGCGTCGGCGACCCGCGCGCCGGCGGGCACCCGGACCAACCCGGGACGGCGTACCTTGCCGGCGACCGCGACCACCAGCTCGCCGGCGGGAGTCGCGGCCGGTTCCGCGAGGCCGGACACCGCCGCCCCGGACGCCTCCACGGTGACCATCGGGCTTACCGGCTCGGTCTGCGGCCGGGACCGCCAGGCCCAGAAGCCGGCCCCGGCCACCACCAGCACCGCGACGGCGGCCAGCGCCCGCACCCCTCGCCGGCCGGGGTCGAACGCTCCTGGCCCCGGCAGCCGGGACGCCGCGCCCGGGACGCGGGTCGGCGGTTCGGGCTCCGGCAGCGCCACCGCGCCGGCCGGCGACGCCGATGCGCGGGGCGGCAGCGTCACGACCGGCTCCGGCACCCCGACCGAGCCCGGACGGTCTCCGGGCAGCCCGGCGGGCCTGCGACGGTCACCGGACAGCCCAGCGGGCCTGCGATCATCGTCAGACAGATCGGCCGTCCCCTGACGGCCGTCGGACGGCCCGGTGGGTCCGCCGGGCCATTCCAGGGGATCGGCGGGCCCACCGGGCTGCGCCCGTACGGCGCGCGACGACCGGCCCGCCACCAGCCGGCGCAGTCGTTCCCGGACCACCGTCTCCTCGTCTTCTGACACGACGCGAAGCTAGGTCCGCGAGCCCGGGGCGCGCGGCCGGCCGGGGGCCGGCTGTGGATGACGGCACCGCCTGTGGACAACCCCCTGATCATGCGGGCGATGTGCTAGGGCGGCGACGAACCGCAGTTCAGCGCGCATCGGGACCGGGACCGCCAACCTGCCCCGTCCGCGGCATCCGTCACGCGACGCGCTCGCTGCTCCGCGCCGGCCCCGGTCCTCTCACCGCCATCGTGTGGCTTTCAGGACGACGGAAACCTAACGGTCGCCAGCATCGCGGGCAGCCTGCTCCACCCGCTGGCGGTGCTCCCGCCACCACGGCTCGTCGGCGGGTGGCAGGTTGTCGTTCCCGGGCAGCAGCCCGGCCGCGCCGTCGATGAGCTCGCGCACGATGTCCGCGTGGCCGGCGTGCCGTTGTGTCTCCGCGACGACGTGGACCAGGACGCGGTGCAGTGTGACCGCCGCATCGCCCCACCACGGCACCCGGCCGACGTCGTCGAGCGCGAGGGCTTCGATGGTGGTGTCGGCGTGGGAGCTGGCGCGACGGTACAGGGCGACGATCTCTTCACGGGTCTCGTCCGCGGTCGCCCACATGTCGGCATTGGTCTCGGCGGCGTCGCCGGTGTACGGCAGCTCCTGGCCGAACGGCCGGCCGAACACGACGCCGAAGTAGAGGATCTCCATGGCCGCCGCGTGCTTCACCAGGCCGAGCAGGTTGGTCGCGGTCCGGGTCAGCGGGCGCCGGGCGTCGTACTCGCCGAGCCCGTCGAGCTTCCACAGCAGCGCGTCACGGCCGCCCTTCAGGTAACTGTGCAGGTCGTCCTTCATCGGGTCACGATGTCAGCCGGACGGATGTCGGCGCTGCCCCGCGCGATGGACAGAGATCATGACCGGGAGGACAGACCCTGGCCGGCGGTCCTAGGGCCGGCGGTGCACGACGACGCAGGCCAGGCCGGGCCCGGCGTGCGCGGCGACCACCGCGCCGGCCTCCGAGACGTACGAGTCGCGCAGGCGGTCGCCCAGCCGGACCCGGAGCGTCTCCAGCAACGCCTCGGCCCGCTGCGCCGCGGCGAGATGGTGCACGGCCAGGTCGACCTCGGCGTCGCCGGCCGCCTCGACGGCCAGGTCGACCAGCCGCGCCACGCCCCGGCTGGCGGTACGCACCTTGTCTCTGAGCACGATCGCGCCGTCCGGCATGTGCATGATCGGCTTCACGGACAGGGCGGTGCCGAGCAGCGCCTCGGCGGCGCCGATTCGGCCACCCCGGCGGAGGAACTCCAGCGTGTCCACGTAGAACCAGATGCTGGTGCGGGCGATGTCGTCCCGCGCGGCGTCGCGTACGCCTGCCAGGTCCTCCCCCCGCTCGGCGGCCGTGGCGGCGGCGACGGCGGGAAAGCCGAGGCCCATGCCGGTCGAGCGGCTGTCGACGACGGCGACCCGGTCGTCGAAGCCGGCGGCGGCCAGCCGGGCGGCCTCCACCGTGCCGGAGAGCTCGGCCGACAGGTGCACCGAGACGATCCCGTCGGCGCCGGCGTCGAACAACTCGCGGTACGTCCGGGCGAACTGCTCCGGCGCGGGGCGGGAGGTGCTCACCGAGACGCGTCGGCCGCCGAGCGCCCGGGTGGCGTCGGCCGGGGTGGTCTCCACCCCCTCCAGCCCTTCGGCGCCGTTGAGTACGACGGTCAGCGGCACCACCGTCAGCCGGTGGACGCGCAGCAACTCGGGCGGGAGGTAGGCGGTGGAGTCGGTGACGACCGCGACGGGCATGCCCGGCACGCTAGCCGATGTCGCTGAGGAACGCCGGGGTCAGACGGCCTCGGCGGCCGGGACGGTGACCAGGCCGACGTTGTGGGCCCGCAGGTGCCAGCCCCGGACGTCGTCGTGACGCAGCTCCGTCCAGTGGCAGTTCTGCAGCGCGCCGACGGTGCGCAGCACGGCGGGCTCCCAGCCGAGCAGGTGCCCGCAGCCCTGCCGGGCCGCGCCGCCGTGGGTGGCCACCACCACGGTGCCGCCGGGCACGGCGTCGGCGGCGTCGGAGAGGGCCGCGCCGACCCGCTTGCCGAGGTCGTCGAGGGTCTCGATGCCGGCACCCGGGTCCGGGTCGCCGGCCCGCCACCGGGCGAACTCGTCGGGGTGGCGTTCGGCGGCCTCGGTGATGGCCAGCCCCTGCCAGGATCCGAAGTGTCGCTCCCGCAGCCGCGGGTCGGTGCGCACCGGCAGCCCGGTCAGCGCGGCCAGCGCGGCGGCGGTGTCGGCCGCGCGGCTCAGGTCGCTGGCCACGATGGCGTCGGGCCGCAGCCCCGCGAGCAGGGGTGCGGCGCTGCGGGCCTGCTCGCGGCCGAGGTCGTTCAGCGGTACGTCGGTCTGCCCCTGGATCCGGTTGGCGGCGTTCCAGTCGGTGTTGCCGTGCCGCCAGATGATCAGGCGGGTCATTCGGCCGTGGCGGAGCCGGTGCCGGACTCGGCGTCGACGAGGTCGCGGTCGACGAACGGGATCGTCGGGCAGTCCTTCCACAGCCGGTCGAGGGCGTAGAACTCGCGCTCCTCGGTGTGCTGGACGTGCACCACGATGTCGACGTAGTCGAGCAGCACCCACCGGCCGCCGCGCTCGCCCTCGCGCCGGACGGGCTTGGCCTTCTCCGGCAGTTCGAGCAGCCGCTCCTCGATGGCATCGACGATGGCGAGCACCTGACGCTCGTTGGGAGCCGCGGCGAGCAGGAACGCGTCGGTGATGGCGAGCTGGTCGCCCACGTCGATGATGACGATGTCCTGCGCCTTCTTGTCGGCCGCGGCCTGGGCGGCGGCGAGAGCCAACTCGTGGGCGCGTTCGGAAACTGTCACCGTTCTCCTTCGATCAACCGTGCGATGCTCCAAGCGTCTCACACCCGGCGGAATCCCGACTCGTCAGTTCTGGCGCGTTACCCACCCGAACCAGCCCGGAACGGGACGAATCACGGCTGGTAGAGGCGCCGCTTGGCGATGTACTGCACCACACCGTCCGGCACCAGATACCAGACCGGCTCCCCCCGGGCGACCCGCGCCCGGCAGTCCGTGGACGAGATGGCCATGGCCGGAACCTGCACCAGGCTCACCGTGTCGGCCGGCAGGTGCGCGTCGGTCAGCTCGAAGCCCGGCCGGGTCACCCCGATGAAGTGGGCCAGCTCGAAGATCTCGTCCAGGTCCTTCCAGGAGAGGATCCGCTCCAGCGCGTCGGCCCCGGTGATGAAGTACAGCTGCACCTTCGGGCCGTACTCGGCGTGCAGGTCGCGCAGCGTGTCGACGGTGTAGGTGGGCCCGCCCCGGTCGATGTCGACCCGGCTGACCTGGAAGCGCGGGTTGGAGGCGGTGGCGATGACCGTCATCAGGTAACGGTCCTCGGCCGGGCTGACCGGCTCGTCCGCCTTCTGCCACGGCTGGCCGGTGGGGACGAAGACCACCTCGTCCAGACCGAACCGGTCCGCCACCTCGCTGGCCGCGACGAGGTGGCCGTGGTGGATCGGGTCGAAGGTGCCGCCCATGATGCCGACCCGCCGGGTGTCTTCCTCCACCCCGCGATCGTAGGCCGGGCGGAACCGACGTTTTCTCGGGGTCGCCGGACCGTCCCGCTCGGCGTGCGGCGTCAGGCCGCCGCCGCGGCGACCGCCGTCCGGGCGACCAGGGCGCGGCGCAGGTCGTCGTCGGCGTCGGTCACGACCCGGCGCAGGCCGGGGGTGACGTCGTCGCGGGCCAGCAGTGCCGCGGCCGCCTCCCGGGTGGGCTGCGCCACGGCGTGACGGGGGAAGGCCAGCTTCGCCACCTGGTCGGCCACCCACGGCGTACGCGACCGCGCGGCGGCCGGCATGTCGGCGAAGTAGCGCTCGACGTAGCCGGCGGTCAGCTCGGCCTGCTCGGGCTGCCAGAACCCCTGCGCGGTCGCCTCCACGAGCCGGTTGGACAGCTCGGTGTTCGACACGACGATCTCCCACGCGGCCCGCTTGGCGGCCGGGTCGGGCAGCGCGGCGCGGCAACGGGCGGCCCGCTCGGCGCCGCTGGCGCTCGGATCGGCCGCGGCCTCGGCGGCGATCTCCGCCGCGCCGGCCGCCCCGAGCACCACGAGCCGGAGCAGCAGCGCCCAGCGCAGCTCGGCGTCGACCGCCAGCCCCGGCGGGACGTCCCGGCCCGCGAGCCAGCCGGCCAGCCGGTCGGTGTCGGTGCTGGCGGCGATCCAGCCCCGGGCCGCCGCGAGCTGGAGCGACCCGCCGGCCGGCGCGTCGTCGAGCAGCTTCCGGCAGGCGCCGGCCACCTGCGCCAGGGCGGCCGCGCGGGCGAGCGGTTCGAGGTAGCGGTCGATCAGCGAGCGGCTGAGCGCGAGCACGTCCTCGGCGATGATCACCTCGGTCTCGGCGGGGAGGGCGGCGGCGAGCAGGGCGACGAGGCCGGCGACCGGCCGCTCCCCGTCGGTGGCGGCGTCCAACGCCTCGCCCCAGAGCAACGCCCGGGCCAGCGGGTCGGCCAGGCCGGGCAGCACCAGCGGCACGGCGTCCGCCGAGGCGGGGTCGAGCCGGATCTTGGCGAACGTCAGGTCGCCGTCGTTGGGCAGCAGGAGCCGGGCCGCCGGCCCGCCGGCCAGCGCGGTGAGCACCGTCCGGCCGCCGTCGGCGTCCGGGTCCAGGTCCACCTCCGTCCGGACGACCGTCCCGTCGGCGGCGTACCGGCCCACGCCGATGCGGTGCGGGCGCAGGACCGGGTGCGAGGCGGGGGCGGTCTGCGCGATCGCCACCTCGGCGTAGCGGCCGTCCGCGTCGACGGTGACCTCGGCGCGCAGCGTGTTGACCTGCGCCGTACGCAGCCAGCGCCGCGCCCAGCCGGACAGGTCACGCCCGCTCGCCGTGGCGAGACTGTCGAGCAGGTCGGCGAGGGTGGCGTTGCCGAAGCGGTGCTTGGCGAAGTGGGCGTTGAGGCCGACGAGGAAGGCGTCGTCGCCCAGCCAGGCGACCAGCTGCCGCAGCACGCTGGCTCCCTTGGCGTACGAGATGCCGTCGAAGTTGAGCAGGCCCTCGGCGGCGTCGGCGACCTGCTCGGGCGCCACGGGGTGGGTGGAGGGGCGCTGGTCCGCCGCGTAGCCCCAGGCCTTGCGGCGCAGGGCGAAGGTCGTCCAGGCCCGGTCGAAACGGGTCGCCTCGGCGGTGACCCGGGTGCCGAGGTACTCCGCGAAGGACTCGTTGAGCCACAGGTCGTCCCACCAGCGCATGGTGACCAGGTCGCCGAACCACATGTGCGCCATCTCGTGGGCGATGGTGGTGGCGCGCTGCTCCCGCTGGGTGTCGGTGACCGCGGAGCGGAAGACGTAGTCGTCGCGGTGGGCGACGAGGCCCGGGTTCTCCATCGCGCCGAGGTTGAACTCCGGCACGAACGCCTGGTCGTACTTGCCGAACGGGTAGCGCTCGGCGAAGAGCTGGTGGAACCGGTCGAGGCACTGCTTCGTGACGGTGAGGATCTCCTCGGCGTCGGCGTCCAGGTGCGGGGCGAGGGAACGCCGGCAGTAGAGGCCGAGCGGGATGCCGTCGTGCTCGTCGCGGCGGACGTGCCAGGGACCGGCGATGAGCGAGACGAGGTACGTGGCCAGCGGCTGCGTCGGGGCGAACTCCCAGCGCCCGGGGCGCGGGGTGGCGGCGAGCTGGCCGTTGGCCGCGACGGTCCAGTGCTCCGGGGCGGTGACCGACAGGGTGACCGGGGCCTTCAGGTCGGGCTGGTCGAAGGCGGCGAAGAGGCGCTGCACGTTGTCCAGGAAGGACATGGCGTAGAGGTAGGTCTCGCCGTCGGCCGGGTCGACGAAGCGGTGCATCCCCTCGCCGGTGTTCGAGTACGCCATCTCGGCGGAGACGGTGAGCGTGTTGGTCGCGGCGAGGCCGGTCAGGGGCAGCCGGTTGTCGTCCAGCGTGGACGGATCGACGTCGCGGTCGTCGAGGCGTACGGCCAGCAGTTTCGCGGGCTGGACCTCGACGAAGGTCTCCGCGCCGGGGGTCGCCCGGAACCGGATGGTGACGTCGGAGCGGAACCACTCGCCGTCGCCGGTCAGGTCGAGGTCCACCTGATAGGACTCGACGGTGATCGCCGCGCCACGCGCGGTCGCCTCTACACGGGTCAGGCTCGGCATCCGCTTATCCTGCCCGATGGGGAACCGTACGTGTCTCCCCCATGACCCGGTGGCACTGGAGGAATCAACGATGGCTTCGCACCCCAAGGGCGACTTCGACCTCTCGCGGGCGGTCTGGCAGCGGGCCGAGGGCGACACCTCCGAGAGCGCGGTGGAGGTCGCCTTCGTCGACGACCTCATCGGCATGCGCAACTCCGCCGAGCCGGACGGCCCGGTCCTGGTCTTCACCCAGGCCGAGTGGGACGCCTTCGTCGCGGGTGCCCAGGACGGCGAGTTCGACCTGGACTGACCGCCGCCGGCCGGAGGGATCGACCCGACCGGGCGACGAGGGGTGGGGTGCGGGGCGGCGCGGGTGCGCCCCGCTCACTCGCCCGGCAGCCGTGGCCGTACCCGCTTGGCCATGGCCGACCAGAGCGGGCCGCCGAGCCGGGTCCGTTTGATCCACCGCAGTCGGGCGATCGCGCCGCCGGCCGGCTGACGTTGCTGCGGGGGCGCGGTGATCCGGGCGTACGCGGCGCCGGTGGCGGGCCGGGTGGTGCCCGGTTCGAGCCGCTCGGAGGCGAGCGCCAACCAGGTGAACTGTTGCAGCGTCCGCTGGTCGGGTCGGCCGCCGCGGGCCGCCGTCCGTAACGCCTTCTCCACGGCGGGCCGGCGGACGAGGTGGGTCAGCGGCCCGTGCGCGGTGTCCAGCAGGCCGGCGATGGCCTGGAGACCGTCGCCCTCCCACACGCGGACGGCGGTGGACGGGCCGGTGGAGACGCTGACGAACGGGACCTGCGCCCATTCGGGCACCAGGCGCGCGATCAGCCCGGTGTGCATCAGCCGCTCGCGCTTCTGCGGTGGGGTCAGCGCGAAGGTGGCGGCGACGAAGCCCGGGGAGAGGAACGGGGTGACCATCCCGATCGCGTAGGCCGAGGTGTACCAGCGGCGGACCCGTTCCACCAGGTAGATGTAGTCGACCAGGCGCAGGTCGTGCAGGCCGAGCCCGCTGCCGTGGTCGAGCAGGGCGCCGATCCGTTCCCGCTCGGCGGTGACGACGGCCGCGTCGGCCACGCCCGTCGGCACGGCGTTCAGCAGCCGGGTCAGGGCCGTCTCCCGTGGCGACGGTTCGCCGTCGTCGTCGGTGGGGGGATACCAGTATTCGGTGGCGAGTTCACCGGCGGCGCCGGTGAAGGTCGCCGGTCCGGCCTGGTCGACCAGGCGGCCCGGGCCGGCGGGGCGCACCAGGTAGCTGGAGGGGAACTGGTGGTCGGTCAGCCGTTGCAGGCGCCGGGCCCGCTCGTGCAGGCCCGTCCCGAGCACGTTGGCCGGCGCCCCGGCGAGGCGCAGCGTGTGCTCGGGGTGCAGTCCCCGCTTGTCGCGCAGGATCCGCACCAACTCCCGGGCGACCTCGCCCTCGGCCCGGGTGTCCTCGTTGGTGAGGAACCGGGGGGTCCGGCCGGCCGCGATCAGTGCGGCGGCGATGAGCCGCGAGTCCTTCCCGCCGGACAGCCCGAGCGTGATGTCGTCGTCGTAGAGGCCGTGGATGCTGGCGGCGGTGGTCGTGATGGCGTCGGCGGCCCGGTCCAGCAGTTCGCCCACCGGCCGGCCCTGTGCCGCCAGCCCGTCCCGCACCACGTCGTCGGTGGCGTACCCGGTCGTGGTGGCGAGTTCCCACCCGCCGCCGGCGCGCCGGCGGCCGGTCACCCGCTCGCCCGCGCGGAGCAGTCGGGCGCCCCGCACGGGGGAACTGTCGCCGCCGAAGTGCCCGCAGAGGGTGTACGACGTCCAGCCGTCCAGGTCCGGCCGCAGGTCGCCGTGCAGGAACGTGGCCAGCAGGCTGGGCCGGGTGCAGAGGGCCGTGACGCCGCCGTGCCGGCCCGTGAAGATCCGGCACATGCCGATCCAGTCCTGTTGCAGGGCGAAGGCCCCGCCCGCGTCGAGAGCCAGCAGGCCGAACGGCGGCACCACCTGCCGGTGCACCTCCTCGCCGGCCAGCAGGCGGCCGGCCAGCGCCGCTGGGCCCCCCGTCACGTCCAGCCCCACGGGCAGCCCGAGGGACACGGCTGTGACCGGCCCGACGGTGTCGACGGTCGGCCATCGGTAGTGGCCGGGGTCGCTGCGGTGCAGGACCGTGACGCCCCAGTCGTCGGCCCCGAACTCGTGGCGTACGAAACTGTCCGGCACCACGTCGGCGACGGCCGTTTCGAAACGTCGCCTCGCGGCGTGCCGGGCGCTGTCCGACAGATTGTCGTCAGCGAACCAGGCCAGCATCACGTGCATGTGCGATTCCCCCCGGAAAGCGCAGGAACGGATCGTCCGCCAGAGGGATTGAACCTCTCCGCCCTCCGGCGCGGGTGCCTGGTGACCAAACGAAGCACTTCCGGCATTGGTGATTCCGGACGACCTTTCGGCGGCGAAAGCGGCGGAGAATAAGCCCACAAATGACACCGAAACGGGCGCGTGAGGAAAGGGTTGCCCCGAGGCGGAAATTGAGATCAATTCCTCGGCCGGACGTCCCCGTCGAATCTCGCATGGGATTCCCATTGAATCCGTTTCCCATTTGAGGCCCCTGCGGATTCGCGCAGGCAGTTGGCGCGCCGGGCCGATCGAAGAATGGCGGGTCAGTCGCCGTCGCCCCAGCCGAGCCCACCCGGACCCGGGGCGTGATGGAAGCCGGGATGCCCGGCGACGTCGGCGCAGCGCTCCCCGTCCGGGCCGGCCGCGCCGCAGAACAACCGCTCGGCCTGCCACCACGACTCGGCCGGCGACAGCGCCGACGCGCCCAGGGCCAACTCGGGTCGTAGCAGGCTCAGCGCCTCCGCGTACCCGACGGCCAGCTCCCGGGCCGACGCCAGGTCGGGGGCGGTGAAGCCGAGGTGCACGGTGAAGAACCGGTCCGGCCGGGCCGCACGGCGTGCCGGCGTGATCAACGAGGCTTCGGCGGCCTTCCGGGCCCCGCCGAGCGCCTCCAACGCCTGCCGTTGCCGCCAGTACGCCGGCCTGTTGTCGCGCATACGTCCTCCCCGTGGCGATCGTGGGCGGCCCCCGCCCTCCGGTGGGTTGCCGATCCGTCCCGGCTCCCGCCGGCGGACCGGCGAACCGCTCCCTGCGAGACAACCAGCTCTGCGCGTCCCTGGGAGGGGCCAGCAGGCACCTCGCCCGCTGGCCCCTCCCCCGCCCCGCCACAGGGGGCACGACGACGGCGGGATTGCGTCACGGTGGCCTGGGTAGACACGGACAGGACCAGGCCGGCGACGGCCGCCACCCCTCGGTCAGGAGGCCCGATGGCGACCATCCCGACGGAGCGCAGCCCGGACAGTTCACTGGCGTTCCTGCGCGAGGGCTACCGCTTCATCGGTCGACGCTGCGACCACCACGGCAGCGACATCTTCCAGGCCCGGCTGCTGCTGGAGCCCACCATCTGCCTGCGCGGCCGGCCCGCGGCGGAACTCTTCTACGACACCGAGCGTTTCGTGCGGGCCGGCGCGATGCCGAAGCGGGGCCAGCACACCCTCACCGGGCGCGGTGGCGTGCAGGGCCTCGACGGGGCCGAGCACGCCGACCGCAAGGCCATGCTCATGTCGCTCATGACGCCGGTCGCGATCCGGCACCTCGCCCAGCTCTTCGACGACGAGTGTCGCTCCCGCGTACCGGCCTGGGAGTCGGGCGGGCCGGTGGTGCTGTACGACGAGGTCGGCCGGATGCTGACGCGCGCGGTCTGCGCCTGGGCCGGCGTACCGCTCGCGAACTCCGAGGTGGACCGGCGCACCGCCGACCTGCACGCGATGATCGAGGCGGCCCCGGCCCTCGGACCCCGGCACTGGCGGGGCCGGCGGGGCCGCCGCCGGAGCGAGCGCTGGATCGGCCAGGTCGTCGACCGGGAGCGGGTCGGCACGCTTCCCGCCCCCGACGGCAGCGCGCTGCGGGTCATCGCCGAGCACCGGGACGCCCGGGGGCGGCTGCTCCCGCGCCGGACCGCGGCCGTCGAACTGCTCAACGTGCTGCGCCCCACGGTCGCCGTCGACCGCTTCGTCGTCTTCGCCGCGCTGGCCCTGCACGACCACCCCGCCTGGCGGCGGCGCGTCCGCGGGAACGACGAGGCCACCGAGAGCTTCGTGCAGGAGGTGCGGCGCTACTACCCCTTCTTCCCGGTGGCCGCCGCCCGGGTCCGCCGCTCGTTCGACTGGCAGGGCCACCACTTCCCGCGCGGCCGGCGGGTGCTGCTCGACCTGTACGGCACCAACCACCACCCCACCCTCTGGCCCGAACCGGAGCGGTTCCTCCCGGAGCGGTTCACCGGTTGGCGGGGCGACCCGTTCGCGCTCGTGCCGCAGGGCGGCGGCGAGCACCTGGCCGGTCACCGCTGCGCCGGGGAGTGGATCACGATCGAGCTGATGAAGCGGGCGGTGACGAACCTGACCACCACGATGCGCTACGACGTGCCACCGCAGGACCTGGCGCTGAGCCTGCGCCGGCTGCCGGCGCTGCCCCCGAGCCGGTTCGTGATCACCAACGTGCGCCGCACGGCCTGAGCGACACGACACACCGCGCCCGGGTTCCCGGTCGGGCCCCCGGGCACGGTGCGGCGCCGCTCAGGCGGGGTGCAGGACCGTACGCAGGCAGCCGTCCTCCTTCTTCTCGAACATCTCGTAGCCCCGCGCCCCCTGCTCCAGCGGCATCGGGTGGGTGGCCAGGTAGCCGGGATCGATCTCGCCGGCCGCGATCCGGTCCAGCAGCATCGGGATGTAGCGCTGGGCGTGCATCTGCCCCATCCGCAGCACCAGCGCCTTGTTCATCGCCGCGCCGAGCGGGAACTTGTCCACCAGACCGGCGTAGACGCCGACGATGCTCACCGTCCCGCCCTTGCGGCACGCCATGACCGCCTGCCGGACCGAGGTGGGGCGGTCGGTCTGCAGGCGGGCGCTCTGCTTCGCCCTGTCGTACGCGTACGCCGGGCCGACGTCGTGCGACTCCATGCCGACCGCCTCGATGCACGCGTCCGGGCCCCGCCCGGCGGTCATCTCCCGCAGCGCCTCCAGCACGTCGGTCTCGGCGTAGTTGACCGTCTCCACACCGAGCCGGTCGGCGGCGGTGGCGAGCCGCTCCGGCAGCCGGTCGATCACGATCACCCGCTCGGCGCCGAGGAGCTGCGCCGAGCGCGCCGCCATCTGTCCGACCCCGCCCGCGCCCCAGACCGCGACCACCTCGCCGCCCTTCAGGGCGCAGAAGTCGGCGGCCATCCAACCGGTGGGCATCGCGTCGGAGGCGAACACCACCGAGTCGTCGGGCACCCCGTCGGGCACCGTGAACGCCCCGACGTCGCCGAACGGCACCCGGACGTACTCGGCGTGGCTGCCGGAGTAGCCCCCGGCGGCGTGCGAGTAGCCGATGATGCCGGCCGGCGAGTGGCCCCAGAGCTTCTCGGTGAAGACCGGCTGCGGGTTGGAGTTGTCGCAGAGCGAGTACTGCTCGGTGCGGCAGTACCAGCAGCCGCCGCAGGCCACCACCGAACCGACCACGACGCGGTCGCCGACGCGCAGCCGTCGTACGCCAGGCCCGGTCTCCACGACCTCGCCCATGAACTCGTGGCCGAGGATGTCGCCCTCCCGCATCGCCGGCAGGAAGCCGTTGATCAGGTGCAGGTCGGAGCCGCAGACGCTGCTGGCGCCGACCTTGACGACGATGTCGCCCTCGGCGCGGATCCGCGGCTCCGGCACGTCGCGTACGGCCAGTTTGCCGACGCCTTCCCAGCAGAGCGCCCTCACGCCCGTCCTCCCGTCGTCAGCTTCTCGCGGAGCTTGTCGGTCGCCTTCTCCTGGGCCGCGCTCCGCCCGGACGGGTCGCGCCGGGTGTCGATCACCTGCCCGCACTCCACCAGCGCCTTCACCCGGCGCAGCGCGTCCCGCAGCCCCTGGTCGGGATCGTCGCCGCCGAGGATTCCGAGGGTCCGGCGCAGCGGTCCGGAGCGCCACCGGAGTTCGGCGCGGACCTCCGTACCCCGGTCCCGGGGTGCCGGGGCCAGCCGGACGGTGCCCTCCTGCTCGGGCCCGTCGGTGACCCGCCAGCGCAGCCGCCCGGGGCCCTCGACGGTGATCTCGGCCCGCCATCCGGTGCCCCCACCGGCCTGGTCCCGCGCCACGCAACGCCACCGGTCGCCGTCGAGCTGCTCCAGCGTGGCCCACTCGGCCAGCGCCCGGTCCATCCGCTCCCGGTCGGTCCAGAAGCCGATCACCGCCTCCACCGGCCGGTCGATCGTCACCCCGCGCCGCACCACGTACCAGCCGTCGCGGCGCTCGGGCTGGTGCCGGCGCCGCCGACGGGCCACCGCCCGGCCGACGCCGGCCACGGCCACCGTGGTGGCACCGAGCAGCGCCCACCTCGTTCCGTTGCTCGTCATCACGTCTCCTCCACCCGGGTGCCCCGGGGTGGGACCACCCGCACCGATTGCGCTACCCGGCGCCGCCCGACCGAAACGACACGCCGGTTTGGTCGCCGCATAACCGGGCACCTGCTGCGGGCACCCACCGCCATCGGGAGGCACCGTGTCCTTCGACGCCAGCGCGTACGGCCGGCAGGTCGCGGACGTCTACGACGAGACGTACGCGCACCTGACGCCGGACGCGGCGGTGGCGCGGCTCGCCGAGCTGGCCGACGGCGGGCCGGTGTGCGAGTTCGGCATCGGCACCGGTCGGCTGGCCCTGCCGCTGGCCGCCCGGGGGCTGACCGTCGCCGGGGTCGAGGGTTCCCCGGAGATGGCCGCCGGGCTGCGCGCCAAACCCGGCGGGGACGCGATCGAGGTGGTCGTCGGCGACTTCTCCACGACCCGGGTGCCCGGCGAGTTCGCCCTGGTGCTGCTCGCGTTCAACACGATCTTCGCGCTGCCGGACCAGGCCGCCCAGGTGGCCTGCTTCCGCAACGCCGCCGCCCACCTTCGTCCCGGTGGTCGGTTCGTGGTCGAGGCCTGGACGCCCGATCCCGGCGCGTTCCACGCCGGTGCCGCCCTGCGGCCGGTGCGGGTGGCCGAGGACGCCGTACTGCTGGAGGCGGCCCTGTTGCACCCCGCCGAGCAGCGGATGACCACCACGAAGATCCGCTTCAGCAACGACGGCGTGCAACTGCTGCCGGCCAACCACCGCTACGCCTGGCCGGCAGAGCTGGACCTGATGGCCGAGCTGGCCGGGATGCGCCGGGAGCACCGGTGGGAGGACTGGACCGGCCGGCCGTTCACCGACCACAGCCGCGAGCACGTCTCCGTCTACCGGCTGCCGGAGTCGGCGTGAGCGCGCCGGCCCGCCCGACCGGTCCCCCGCACGACGGCGGCACCGCCGATGCCGCCCGCGGCGCGCCCGGTGCCGCTCGCCGGGATGGCGCCGCCGGCGTCGAGGGCGGTGCCGTCCCGGCGCCGGGCGTCGACCGGCTCCCCATGGCGTACGTCCTGCCGCTGCGCTGGACCGACGACGCCGGCCTGGCCGGGCTGACCGGGTACCTGCGCTGGTTGGCCACCCGGGTCGACGTGACCGTGGTCGACGGGTCACCCCCGGAGCGGTTCGCCCGGCACGCCCGGGCCTGGCGTGGCCTGGTCCGGCACCTGCGGCCGGATCCCGCCCTGCGCGGCGTCAACGGCAAGGTGACCGGGGTGCTCACCGGCGTCAGCGCGGCCCGGCACGAGCACGTGGTGATCGCCGACGACGACGTCCGGTACGACGACGCGGGGCTGCGCGCCGTGCACCTGCTGCTGGACCGGGTGGACCTGGTCCGGCCGCAGAACTACTTCGACCCGCTGCCCTGGCACGCCTGGTGGGACACCGGGCGTACCCTGCTCAACCGGGCGCTCGGCGCCGACTATCCCGGCACCCTGGCGGTACGCCGGAGCACCTTCCTCGCCATGGGCGGGTACGACCCGGACGTGCTCTTCGAGAACCTGGAGCTGATCCGCACCGTGCGCGCGTACGGGGGGACGGAGGCGGCACCCGCCTGGCTGCACGTACGCCGGCTGCCGCCCGACACCGCCCACTTCCTGGGTCAGCGGGTCCGCCAGGCGTACGACGACCTGGCCCAGCCGGTCCGCCTGGTGGCCTCGCTCGCGGTCCTGCCGGCGCTGGCGACGGCGGTCGCGCGCCGGCGACCGGGGCTGGTGTTCGGGGCGGCCGCGACCACGGTGGCGCTGGCCGAGGTGGGCCGGCGCCGGGGCGGGGGCGGCGCGGTGTTCCCGCCGCGGACCGCTCTCGCCGCCCCGCTCTGGGTGCTGGAACGCGGCGTGTGTGGCTGGCTCGCCGTCGGCCGGCGGCTGCTCTTCGGCGGGGTCCGCTACGCCGGCGGCCGGGTACGCCGCGCCGCCCACTTCGAGCGCACCCTCCGCCGCCACCACCGCTGACCCCGCGCGACCCGGCACACCGCCGACCCCGCGCCCGCACGCCGCGCGTGCCGGAGACACGGCCGGGACGCACACGACAGCTCGCGGCCACTACCCGGGACGGTGTTCCGGGAGTGGCCGCGAGCTGCGGCGTACGGTGACCGGCCGGTCAGTACCGCACCTGTTCGCGGGACTGCTGCGCCTGGTCCCTCACGTCGTGCGCGGCCGAACGGGTGTCGTCCTTGACGGCGTGCACCGCGTCCTGGGCGGTGGACCGGACCGCCTCGGTGGCGTGCTGCGCCGGCTCGCGCAGCTCCTCCTTCAGCTCGTTGGCGACCTCACCGAGCTTCTCCTTCACCACCCCGGCGTGCTCGCCCGCCCGCTCCTTGACCTGCGACGCCACCTGCTGCTCGCGGCGGGTCGCCGGGATCAGCGAGGAGGCGAGCCAGCCGACGCCGAAGGCGATCAGGCCGGCGGCCAGCGGGTTGCCCTCGGACTTCTGCCGGATCACGTGCGGCGCGCGGTGCGCGGCGTCGCTGACCGTCGAGGCCGCCGAGTGCGCCTTGTCGCTCACGGTGGATGCCGCCGAGGAGGCGTGGTCACCCACCGTGTGGGCGCCGTGCTTGGTGCTGTGACCCAGGTCGGAAGCGGTTCCCATCACCTTGTCCCTCACATTCTGCAGTGCGTTGCGGGCCCGCTGCTTACGGTCGTCGACGATGCGGGCGGGGCTGACCTTGTACGCCAGCGCGTCCACGTCGGAGCTCAGGTTGCTCCGGGTGGCTTCGATCTCCCGGCGGATCTGGTCCGGGTCGGTGCTCATCGGGTGACCTCCTGCGGGTGGGGCTTGAGCGCGTCGGGAATCCGCTGCACGCTGTCGTTGGTCTGCTTGAGGCCGCGGATCTGCTCGGCGCTCCTCTTGGCCTTGGTGTAGAGGACCGCGGCGATCGCGCCCCAGATGACGGCCACGATCAGGGCCGCCCAGCCGGCGTCCATCACGTTGGACAGCCCGGCCCAGAGGGCCAGCGAGAGGAAGAGGGCCACCATGTAGCCGCCGAAGCCGGCGCCGCCGAAGAAGCCGGCGGTCTTGCCCGCCTTCTTGCCCTCCTGGCGGATCTCGGCCTTGGCCAGCTCGACCTCCTGCCGCATCAGGGTGGACAGGTCACTGGTGACCTGGCGCATCAGCTCACCGATCGAGCTGCCCCTGACCTCGTCCGCGTCATGGGGGTGGTGACCGGAGTTCAGCCCCGCCCCCTGCGTCGGCATGCTCATGCCGCCGCCTCCCTTC
The DNA here is from genome assembly GCF_043197575.1 of Micromonospora sp. NPDC049051. Classification (NCBI taxonomy): domain Bacteria; kingdom Bacillati; phylum Actinomycetota; class Actinomycetes; order Micromonosporales; family Micromonosporaceae; genus Micromonospora; species Micromonospora sp. NPDC049051. Next base: position 22,858 of record NZ_JBICTL010000011.1, on the reverse strand, counting down.
GGGTGGTTCGTGGGCTCACGGACGGGTGGTACCGGTCGACGGGACGCCCGGCAGCGGGTCGGTCTGGCTCACCGGCGGCAGCGGCTGGCCGACGCCACCGGCGGGGTCGGCGTAGCTGGTCGTCGTCTGCGGGTCGGCGTACGCGCCCGGGGTCGGGTCGAGGTAGCCGCCCGGCGGCACGGCGTCCGGCACGGCGCGCGGGGCCGGCGGGGTGGGGATGACCGCGGTGCGCTCCGGGTCGTACGCGGGGTAGCCGTTGCCGTCCTGGCCGTCGCCGGCGGAGATGTTCTTGGTCAGCCGGCCGGCGAGTACGCCGAGCACGGCGGCGCCGACCAGGAAGGTGCCCGGGTTGCGACGCGCGTAGCCACGCACCTCGGCGATGATGTCGCCGGGTTCGCGCTGCTCCAGCCAGCCGGCCACGCCGTGCACGCGGTCGGCGGCCTGGCGGGCGATCTCGCTCACCGGGCCACCCTGGCCGCCCTGCTCGGCCATCGAGCGCATCTCGTCGGCCAGCGAGCGGAGCCCACCGGCGGCCCGCCGCTGCTGCTCACCGGTCTGGCTGGCGAGCTGGCTGCGGGCCTCGCCGTAGAGGTCGCGCGCCTGGCGCTTCGCCTCGCCGACGACCTCCCTGCCCTGCTCCTTGGCGGTCTCGGCGACGGCGCCGCCGGCGTGCTTGGCCTCCGAGCCGACCTGACGGGCCTGCTCGCGGACACCGCTGCCGTTGGTCGACTCCTGCCCGTACGTGGAGGTCGTGGGTGACAGATCGTAGGTCATGATTTCCCTTCCGCTCGGAAAGTCTTCGCGGTTCTGTGCTGGGGGGATGCGCCGGCCGGTTCCTGCCGTCGCAACTGTTGACCTACCCTGCGTATCCAGTTCCATACCTCCTTCGTGACTTTCCCTGCGGAGCCGCCGCCGGGCCGCTACAAAATGGAGGATCGCCGGATTGCGCGTCGAATCCGTCGCGCAGAGTGACGGATCCCCCTCGCTGCCGGTGCCGCGAACAGGGCGTTCCGCGGGTCCACGGAGGTGAATCGATGGCACGGAACGCACGCGGCGGCCCCCGGGGACGCAAGCCGCGGGTGCAACTGGCCGCCGTGGCCGCGGCCGGGATCTTCATCCTGGTCGGGGTGCTCGGGTTCATCCCGGGCGTCACGACCGGCTACGACGACATGACGTTCGCGGGTCACCACTCCGAGGCCCGGCTGCTCGGCCTGTTCCAGGTGTCGATCCTGCACAACGCGCTGCACCTGGGCTTCGGGCTGGCCGGCCTGGTGCTGGCCCGCAGCATCGCCGGGGCCCGGCTCTTCCTGGCCGGCGGCGGCGCCCTCTACCTCGGGCTCTGGCTGTACGGCTTCGCGATCGACCGGGAGAGCGCGGCGAACTTCATCCCGGTCAACGACGCCGACAACTACCTGCACCTGGTCCTCGGCTTCGGCATGCTCGCCCTCGGGCTGCTGCTCTCCAACCAGTTCGGCACGGGCACCCGGCTGGACGACCCCTTCGACCGCCCCTGACTCCTCGCCGCACCGCGGCGTTCACCCGGTGCCGAATCCGGGCAGAAAGGACGTTTGCCCGGCACCGCGTCCGGGCAGGGAGGTCGGAGGCCCGTCAACTGGGAGGTCGTCATGCCGAGGTGGCTGCGTGACAACGCATTGACCGTGGCGATGTTCGGGGCGTTCCTGGTCTTCCTGGTGCTCCAGAGCGTGTTCGGCTGGCAGACCCGCAACGAGGAGCTGGCGGAACTCGGGGCCGCGCCGACGAGTTGGCTGGCGTACCTCGGCAGCGGGCACTTCGTGGAGTCGGTCTTCGAGAACTGGGAGTCGGAGTTCCTCCAGATGGGCGGCTACGTCCTGCTCACCGCCTACCTGGTGCAGCGCGGGTCGGCGGAGTCGAAGCCGGTGGGGCAGACCGACCGGCCCGAGGACGACGAGCGGCGCGCCACCGTCGACTCGCCCTGGCCGGTACGCGCCGGCGGGCTGCCCCTGGTGGTCTACCGCAACAGCCTCTCCATCGCGCTGCTGTTGATCTTCCTCGGTTCGTTCGTCGGCCACCTGCTCGGCGGGACCGCCCACTACAACGAGGAGCAGGCGATGCAGAGCGGGGCGCCGCCGGTCGGCGTGTGGGAGTTCCTCGGCACCAGCGAGTTCTGGTTCCAGTCGATGCAGAACTGGCAGAGCGAGTTCCTCGCGGTCGGCACGCTGATCGTGCTGAGTGTCTTCCTCCGTCAGCACGCCTCGCCGGAGTCGAAGCCGGTCACCGCCGCGCACGCGCACACCGGCGACTGACCCGCCGGACCGGGCGCCGTCAGGCCGGCACGCGCAGCCGCTTGGCGAAACAGAGGCTGTACGGGTTGCTGACGTACTCGCCGTAGACCGGGATCGGCTCGTACCCGCTGGAGGTGTAGAGCCCGATCGCGGCCGGCAGGTACGTGGCAGTCTCCAGGCGGAGCACCCCGTACCCCTGCTGGAAGGCCAACTCCTCCAACGCGGTCAACAGCTGCCGGGCGATGCCCCGCCCCCGGTACGCCGGGCGGACGTACATCCGCTTCACCTCGGCGGCGTCGGCGTCGAGCGCCTGGATCCCGCCGCAGGCGACCGCCCGCCCGTCGGCGACCACCACCAGGTAGCGGATGTCGTCGTGGGTGGCGGTCGCCTGGCCTTCCAGCCCGCCGTCGGCCACCCGCAGTTCGCGCTGCTGGGCGGTGACCAGGGCGTCGATCTCCGGGTCGGTGGCGGGGCGTGACTCGATCAGCATCAGGCCACGCTAGGTGGCGGGGATTTCGGGCAGGTTTCCGGCAGTCGACCCGCTCGCGGAGCGCGCCGAGCTATTCGGCGTCGTCCTGCGCGGCGGTGCGGGACAGGCCATACCCCTGCGTCGGGCCCGCGTCGCCGGAGCCGCCGGCCTCCCGGGTGGGGCCGGCCTCGTCGAAGGCGTCCCCCGGCGCCGGGTCGAGGTCGTCCGAGACGTCGGCGTCGGTGCCCTCGAACTCGTCCTCCGGGCGCTGCCGGCGGGCCTTGCGGGCCGCCAGCCGCTCGGCGGCCGAGGCCCGGCTGGACTTCTCCTCGAGCCGGACGTCGGTGCCCCGGTTGCCGGGGATGAAGTCGGCACCCGCGTAGAGGGTGGGCTGCCAGTCGAACTCCCGCTCGCCGATGCGGACCAGGTCGCCCGGCTCCGCACCGGCCTTGCCCAGCTTCTCCTCGACGCCCAGGCGGGCCAGCCGGTCGGCCAGGTAGCCGACGGCCTCGTCGTTGTCGAAGTTGGTCTGCCGCACCCACCGCTCGGGACGGACGCCGCGTACGACCCAGGCGCCGTCCGGCGCGGCCTCGATGGTGAAACCGGCGTCGTCGACCGCCCGGGGCCGGATCACGATCCGCGTCGGCTCGGCCGGCGGGGCCGCGGTGCGTCCCTGCTCCACCAGCTCCGCCATGGCGTACATGAGTTCCTTCAGCCCTTCCCGGGTCGCCGCGGAGACCTCGAACACGCGGAAACCGCGCTCCTCCAGGTCGGGGCGGACGATCTCGGCCAGGTCCCGGCCGTCCGGCACGTCGACCTTGTTGAGCGCCACCAGCCGGGGACGGTCGGCCAGGCCGCCGTACTCGGTCAGCTCGGCCTCGATGGTGTCGATGTCGGCGACGGGGTCCCGGCCGGGCTCCAGCGTGGCGGTGTCGATGACGTGCACCAGCACCGCGCAGCGCTCGATGTGCCGGAGGAACTCCAGGCCCAGCCCCTTGCCGGTGGCCGCACCGGGGATCAGGCCGGGCACGTCGGCGACGGTGAAGGTGTGGTTGTCCAGCCGCACCACGCCCAGGTTGGGCACCAGCGTGGTGAACGGATAGTCGGCGATCTTCGGCTTGGCCGCGGAGATGACCGAGATCAGCGACGACTTGCCGGCCGACGGGAAGCCCACCAGCCCGACGTCGGCGACGCTCTTGAGCTCCAGCACCACGTCGAGCTGCTCGCCGGGCTCGCCCAGCTCGGCGAAGCCGGGGGCCTTGCGCCGGGCGTTCGCCAGCGACGCGTTGCCCCGGCCGCCGCGCCCGCCCCGGGCGACCTCGAAGGTCGTGCCGGCGCCGACCATGTCGGCCAGGACCGTGCCGTCGGTGGCCTGCACGACCGTGCCGTTCGGCACCTTGAGTACGAGGTTGCGGCCGTTGGCGCCGTCCCGGTTCGATCCGGCGCCGCCCTTGCCGTTCTCGGCCTTCACGTGCGGACGGAAGTGGAAGTCCAGCAGCGTCGTCACCTGCGGGTCGACCACCAGGGACACGCTGCCGCCGTGCCCGCCGTTGCCGCCGTCGGGGCCGCCGAACGGCTTGAACTTCTCCCGGTGGATCGAGACACAACCGTGCCCACCATCGCCGGCCTGCAGGTGCAGGACGACCCGGTCAACGAACGTCGCCACGGACGTCAATCCTTCCAGCGAGGTTCACGCCCCGCACGAAAAAAGCAAAGCGGGCCGGGACACGAGGTCCGCGGCCCGCAACGCCTTCGAACTACTGCTGCGGCACGATGCTGACGGTCTTGCGACCGCGCTTGGTGCCGAACTGGACCGAACCGGCGGCCAGCGCGAAGAGCGTGTCGTCTCCGCCGCGGCCGACCAGGTCACCGGGGTGGAACTTGGTGCCACGCTGACGGATGAGGATCTCACCCGCGCTGACGACCTGACCACCGAAGCGCTTCACGCCGAGCCGCTGCGCCGCGGAGTCACGGCCGTTGCGCGAGCTGGACGCACCCTTTTTGTGAGCCATCTGAGGACGACCTACTTCCCGCTGGAGATGCCGGTCACCTTGACCTGGGTCAACGGCTGGCGGTGACCCTGGCGCTTGTGGTAGCCGGTCTTGTTCTTGAACTTGTGGATCCGGATCTTCGGGCCCTTGGTGTGCGCGGCGATCTCGCCGGACACCGCGACCTTGGCAAGCTTCGCCGCGTCGGTCACCAGGTCGTCACCGTCGACGAGGAGCACCGCGGTGAGCTTCACCGCGTCGCCGGGGGCACCGACGAGCTTCTCGACCTCGATCACGTCGCCCTCGGCGACCTTGTACTGCTTGCCGCCGGTCTTGACGATCGCGTACATCGGAGGCGGACTCCCTGTCGTTGAGGCTGCTAGCGTCTTTTCCCACCGTTGCCGGTCGGTCGTTCCCGCGGCGGCTCGCCGGGTAGCAGAGGCACGGCGGCGCGGGCACGCGAGAACTCGGCACACCAAAGTGCGCCGCAGGTCAGCGTACGCCATGGGAGGGCCGACGCCCAAACCGGGCCCGCCCGTCAGCGGGCGCAGAGCTGGTCGAGGCGCTGCCGGAGCCGGTCCAGCTCGGTCTCGTCGATCGAGTCGACGTCGGTGCCCAGCGTGCCGACCTCCGCCGCCATGTCCGCGAGAAGCGTCTTGAGCTGCGCGTCCTCGGCCCGGGTCGACTCGCGCCGCAGCGCGCTGCGCCACTCGGTCAGCGCGGTGGAGATGCGCTCGCGGGCGGTCCGCGCCTCCGCCGCGTCGTCCGCCCCGACCGCCGCGACCATCTTGCCGAGTTCCTCGACGTACGTCCGCACGGCGGTCTCGCCGGCCCGCTGTGCCGAGGCGCACACCTCGGGGGCGTTGCCGCCGGCCGCCCCGCTGCCGGCTCCCGGGGCCCCGCCGCCGGTGGACCCGTCCGGGACGGCGCCGCCGGCCGAGGTGCCGCCGGGTGGGGCGGCCCGTTCCGGTCGCTCGGCCGCGCACCCGCCGCCGGCGAGCAGGACAGCGGTGAGCGCGGTGACGGCGAGCAGACGGCGCATGGTTCTTCTCCTGACCGCAGGCGGCCGATCATTGGCCGGAGATCGACCATACGACAGGGCCCCTCCCGCCGGATATCACCGGGAAGGGGCCCTGTCACACGCCGGGTCGGTCAGCCGGTCACGGCCGGGTACGCCGCCGCGCGCCGCTACGGCGCGAACGACGCCGGCCGGTGCCGCCCTCCGACTCGTCGCCGTCGGCGTCGGAGAGCGCGTCCGGGTCGTCCGGGGCGGCCAGCCGGGCCGACTCGCCCGTCTGGCTGTCGGCGACCCCGGCAGCGGCGGTGGTGTCCGCCTCGTAGCGGGACAGGTCGTAGCCCATGGTGTCGTGGTAGTCGGTGTCCGGGGTGGCGTCGGCGACGGGCTCGGTCACCTCGGCCACGGTGCGCTCGGCCGGCGCACTCTTGCGCGCCCGGCGCCGGGACGAGCCGGCGGCCGGCTCCGCCGCCGGGGCGGCCACCGCCGAGGCGACCGCCTTGACCTTCTCCCCCGCGCCGCCACCGCCCGTACGCGGCTTCTCCGGCACCGGCTCGGTGTGGATGATCAGGCCCCGGCCCTTGCAGCACTCGCAGGTCTCGCTGAACGCCTCCAGCAGGCCCGCGCCGATCCGCTTGCGGGTCATCTGCACCAGCCCGAGCGAGGTGATCTCGGTGACCTGGTGCTTGGTGCGGTCCCGGCCCAGGCACTCGGTCAGCCGGCGCAGCACCAGCTCACGGTTGGACTCCAGCACCATGTCGATGAAGTCGATCACCACGATGCCGCCGAGGTCGCGCAGCCGGAGCTGGCGGACGATCTCCTCGGCCGCCTCCAGGTTGTTCCGGGTGACCGTCTCCTCCAGGTTGCCCCCGGAACCGGTGTACTTGCCGGTGTTGACGTCGACGACCGTCATCGCCTCGGTGCGGTCGATCACCAGCGAGCCGCCGGAGGGCAGGAAGACCTTGCGGTCCAGCGCCTTGATGATCTGCTCGTCGATCCGGTACTCGGCGAAGACGTCGGTGGTGCCGACGTGCCGACGCAGCCGGGGAACCAGGTCGGGCGAGACGTGCGACAGGTACGACTCGACGATGTCGTACGACTGCTCGCCCTCGATCACCAGCTCGCGGAAGTCCTCGTTGAACAGGTCCCGGACGACCCGGATGACCAGGTCCGGCTCCTCGTAGAGCAGGACCGGGGCGCCGCCCTCGGCCGCCTTGGCCTGGATGTCCTCCCACTGCGCCTGGAGCCGCTTGACGTCGCGCGCCAGCTCGTCCTCGCTGGCGCCCTCGGCGGCGGTCCGGACGATCACGCCCGCGCCGTCCGGCACGAGCTTCTTCAGCACGTCCCGCAGCCGCTTGCGCTCGTTGTCGGGCAGCTTGCGGCTGATCCCGGAGGCGTTGCCGTGGGGCACGTAGACCAGGTGCCGGCCGGAGAGCGCGATGTGGCTGGTCAGTCGGGCGCCCTTGTGCCCGATCGGGTCCTTGGTGACCTGCACGAGCACCGAGTCGCCGGAGCGCAGCGCCTGCTCGATGGAGCGGGCCCGCCCCTCCAGCCCGGTGGTGTCCCAGTTGACCTCGCCGGCGTACAGGACGGCGTTGCGCCCGCGCCCGATGTCGACGAAGGCCGCCTCCATACTGGGCAGGACGTTCTGCACCTTGCCGAGGTAGACGTTGCCGGCCATCGTGCCCGAGGAGCTGCGGGTGACGTAGTGCTCGACGAGCACCCCGTCCTCCAGGACGGCGATCTGGGTCCGGTCGCCGCGCTGGCGTACGGCCATCACCCGGTCGACCGCCTCGCGGCGGGCCAGGAACTCCGACTCGCTGAGGATCGGCGGCCGCGTACGGCGCTGCTCGCGGCCGTCGCGGCGGCGCTGCCGCTTGGCCTCCAACCGGGTGGAGCCGGAGACGCCCTGCACCTCGTCGACGGTCTTGCGCGGCTCGCGGATCTTGACGACGGTCGGCACGCCGTCGTCGGCGCCCGCCTCGACGTCACCGGCGCCCCGGCGGCGGCGACGGCGACGGCGGCGCGTCAGCGCGTCGCCGTCGGCCTCCTCGTCCTCGTCGCCCTCGGCCTCCTCCGCCTCGGCCTGCGCGGTCTCCTCGGCCTCCTCGTCCTCGGCCTCGTCCGCGCCGCCCTTGCCCCGGCCCCGGCCACGGCGACCGCGCCGGCGCCGGCGGCGGGCCGCGGCGCTCTCGTCCTCGTCCTCGTCCTCCTCGGCGGCCTCGTCGGTCTCCTCGGCAGCTTCCTCGGGCTCGACGACCTCGGCCGCCTCGACGTCACGGCGGCCACGCCGGCGACGGCGCGCGGGCTCGGCCGGCTCCTCGGCGGCGGGCTCCTCCGGCTCGGGCTCGGGCTCCGCAACGGGGGCCGGGGCCACGACCCGGACGACCGGGACGTCCTCCGGCTGCGGCGCCATGAAGAGGACGGTGGGCGCGGAGAGCGCGGCCCGCCGGCGGCGGGTGCGGGGCTCGGGCTCAGGCTCGACGACCGGCTCGGTCGCCTCGGTCGGCTCCTCCTCGACGGGCGGGGTGACCGTCACGCCCGGGGGAACCTCGCCGGCGCGGGCCTCGGCGCCGCTGGCGGCGACGGGCGGCGCGGCGGCGCCGAACCCGGTGCCGGCCTCCGGCGCGACCCCGGTGTCGACCGGCGGCTGCCCGGCGGCGTCGGTCGGGGCCTCCGCGGCCGGCTCGGCCGCCGCGGGGGCGGCCTTCTTCCGGCGGGTACGCGTCGCCTTGACCGGCGGCGCGGCCGGCTCGGCGGGCGCCTGGTCCGCTACGGCCGGCGCCTCCCCGGCGGCTGGCGCGGCGGTGTCGGCGGCCTGTCCGGCGGCGTCGGCGGGCTGCGCCGCGGTGGCCTCGGCGGCCTTCGCGGTGGTGGCCTTACGGCGGCGGCGCGTCGCCTTCGGGGCGGCGTCGAGGTCGCCGGAGACGGGGGCCAGCACCTCGGCCTGCGGGGCCTCGCCGCTGCCCGGCACGGGCGTCGTCGACGCCTCGACCGGCGCCTCGGTCTGCTCAGGCTGGTTCAGCGGTGCGGTCCGCCGCCGGGTGGTACGCCGCCGCACCGGCGCGGCGGGAGCCTGCTCGGCCTCGCCGGTCGCGGCGTCGGCCGCGTCCGGCCCCCCGGCGGGGTTCTCGACGGTGCTGCTGTCGGCGGTCTCACCGGCCGGCTGTGAACCGGTCCGTTCGCCGCCCTCGGGCTCGTTCTCGAGCATGGACGTTCTCCAGTTCTGGCTGCCCCGGGCGCGGGTGAGCGCTGCCACGCAGGGTTGCCGCAAAAGTGTTTCCGCCGGGCGCGCACGGTGCGCGACCGCCGAAGTCTGCCTACCTGAACGCCGACCGACGGTCAGCGTTCACCGATGGTTGCCCCGTCGCGGTCCGCGTCCAACGGATCCGCGATCGCATCCTGCGCGGTCAGCGTGCCCTGTGCCAGCCGGATCACCCTCGGCGAGACCGGCGGCTCCAGGTCGGCCACCACGCGGAGGCCGGAAAGGACGTCATCGGGCCGTACGGAGGGGGTGACCTGCCGCACGACCAGTTCGAGTATCGCACACGGTACGGCTGCGGCCCCGGAAGGCGTCTCCGGCGACGCGATCACATCGATGCGGATCACCGCCGCCCGCGCGTCGAAGGTGCGCCGACCCTGCTTGGTCATCCGCTCGACCAGCACCTCTTCGGCGGCCGTGAAGGCGGAAACCGCCCGTTGCAGGACCGACGGGTCGACCTCGGGCAGCTCGATACGCCAGTGTGACGCCTCGATCCGGTCGGCAAGACTTCCCCCGGTGGCCACGACGGCGTCGAGCACGTCGAGCCCCGGCGAGAGGGCGGCGTCCAGTGCCGCGCGCAGCTCCCCCGGGTCGACCTGCTCGCGCAGGCCGATCTCCAGGTACTCGGCCTCGCTCGCCACGCCCGTCGGGGCCGCGCTGGCGTACGAGATCTTGGGGTGCGGGGTGAAGCCCTGGGAGAAGGCGATCGGCACGCCCGCCCGGCGCAGCGCCCGCTCGAACGCCCGGGCGAAGTCCCGGTGCGAGGTGAAGCGCAGCGGGCCGCGCTTGGCGTACCGGATCCGGACCCGCTGCACGACGGGTGCCTGACCGCCCTCTGGCTGTGGTTTCCTGCTGATCGTCGTGCTCCTCGTTCGGTCAGTGCTCGTTGGTCATGACGTTGTCGTCGACGACCCGCCGTGGCGGTGACGACAACGTCATGACCAACGGAGATGGGGCCCGGGTGGGGGGGGGATCAGTGCTGGGCGGGGGTGGGGAGCTTCAAGCCGTTGACCGGGGTCAGCGGGAGCAGCTTCCTGCCGGTCGGACCGATCTGGATCTCGGTGTCCATCGACGGGCAGACGCCGCAGTCGAAGCACGGGGTCCACCGGCAGTCGTCCTGCTCGTACTCGCTGAGCGCGTCCTGCCAGTCCTGCCAGAGCCAGTCCTTGTCCAGGCCCGAGTCCAGGTGGTCCCACGGCAGGACCTCCAGCTCGTCGCGCTGCCGGGTGGTGTACCAGTCAAGGTCGATCCCGAAGGTGGGCAGCACCTCGGCCGCCGCGGTCACCCAGCGCTGGTAGGAGAAGTGCTCGCTCCAGCCGTCGAACCGGCCGCCGTCCTCCCAGACCCGGCGGATCACCGCGCCGACGCGGCGGTCGCCCCGGCTGAGCAGGCCCTCGATCAGCGACGGCTCGCCGTCGTGGTAGCGGAAGCCGATCGCCCGCCCGAGCGACCGGTCCGCGTTGATCGCCTGCTTGAGCATCCTGAGCCGGCCGTCGATGACCTCCGGCCGCTCCATCGGCGCCCACTGGAACGGGGTGTGCGGCTTCGGCACGAACCCGCCGATGGAGACCGTGCAGCGGATGTCCTTCGAGCCGGTGGCGGCCCGTCCGGCCCGGATCACCTCGTGGGCCATGTCCGCGATCTCGAGGACGTCCTCGTCGGTCTCGGTGGGCAGGCCGCACATGAAGTACAGCTTCACCTGCCGCCAGCCGTTCGTGTACGCGGTCACGACGGTGCGGATCAGGTCTTCCTTCGACACCATCTTGTTGATGACCTTGCGGATCCGCTCCGACCCGCCCTCGGGGGCGAAGGTCAGACCGGTGCGCCGGCCGTTGCGCGACAGCTCCTGCGCGAGGTCGATGTTGAACGCGTCGACCCGGGTCGACGGCAGCGAGAGCGAGACGTTGGTGCCCTCGTACTGCTGGGCCAGGCCCGAGCACATGTCGCCGATCTCGGAGTGGTCGGCCGACGACAACGACAGCAGGCCCACCTCGTGGAAGCCGGAGAACTCCAGCCCTTCGCGCACCATCTGCCCGACCGTGGTGATGCTGCGCTCGCGCACCGGCCGGGTGATCATGCCGGCCTGGCAGAACCGGCAGCCCCGGGTGCAGCCCCGGAAGATCTCCACCGCGTACCGCTCGTGCACCGTCTCCGCGAGCGGCACCAGCGGCTTCTTCGGGTACGGCCAGGCGTCCAGGTCCATGGTCGTGCGCTTGTGCACCCGGAACGGCACGTCCGCCCGGTTCGGCACGACCCGCTGGATGCGGCCGTCGGGGAGGTAGTCCACGTCGTAGAAGCGCGGCACGTAGACGCTCTCGGTGCGCGCCAGGCGCAGCAGCAGCTCGTCACGCCCGCCCGGGGAGCCCTCGGCCTTCCACTCCCGCACGATCCCGGTGATCTCCAGAACCGCCTCCTCGCCGTCGCCGAGCACGGCGGCGTCGACGAAGTCGGCGATCGGCTCCGGGTTGAACGCGGCGTGGCCGCCGGCCACGATCACCGGATCGGCGTCGGTACGGTCGGCGGCCAGCAGCGGGATGCCGGCCAGGTCGATCGCGGTGAGCAGGTTCGTGTAGCCCAGCTCGGTGGAGAACGAGACGCCGAAGACGTCGAAGTCGCGCACCGAGCGGTGCGCGTCGACGGTGAACTGCGGCACGGCGTGCGCGCGCATCAGCTTCTCCAGGTCCGGCCAGACCGCGTAGGTCCGCTCGGCGAGCACGTCGGGCAGCTCGTTGAGCACCTCGTAGAGGATCTGCACGCCCTGGTTGGGCAGGCCGACCTCGTATGCGTCGGGGTACATCAGCGCCCAGCGCACGGTCGCCGCGTCCCAGTCCTTGACCACCGCGCCCAGCTCGCCACCGACGTACTGGATGGGCTTGGTCACCTGGGGCAGCAACGGCTCCAGCCGTGGCCAGACCGACGGCTCGTGGTCGCGGCGCGGCGCCACGCTGGTGCCGTCGCCGGAATTGGCCGCGGCGGGGCGCGGCGTGGTGGACGGGACGCTCATGATGCCCAAGGGTACGCGGCCCGACGGCGGCCACCGCGCGCACGCCTTGCGCCACGCCACGGGCGGGCGCGGCGGCCCCGTGACCCCGCGCGGGATGCCAGCTCGCCGGTCGGGTCGGACGCCACCGGCAGGCGACGGGTGGTGACCCGGATCGCCCCGCTGGCGCGTCGGTACTAACCTCGGACCGGCGCGAGAGGAGATTGCCGCGATGCCGCAGCCGCAGCCGGGCACGGACCGGCCGGCCGACGGGAGCCCCCCGGGTCGGGACCAGGGTCAGGATCCGGCGGTCACCGAGGAAACCCCGACCTCCCCCGCAGCGCCCGCCGCCGACGGCGGCCCGGGCCCGGAGGGCACTCGTGAGCTGCCCACCGACGAGACCGGGCCAGCCGCGACGGCCGACCTCGGACAGGACGGGGGCCACGTCGGGCCGCAGGGCCGCGCCGACGCCACCGCACGGCAGGATCCGGGCGGGGCCGGGGCGCGGGACGCCGGGCCGGAGGAGCCGCGGCACCCGGCAGCCGAGCGCACGGCCGACACCGGTCCCGGGGGCACCCGTCTGCTGCCCGGGGACGACCTGCCGGCCGCCGGTCCCGAGGGCACCCGTCTGCTGCCCGACGACGACGTGCCGGCCGTCGGGCCGCAGGGCACCCGGATGTTCCGCGCCGACGAGCAACCGGCCGAGCCGCCCACGCCCCGGTGGAGCGGTTCCGCGGCGGTTCCCCCGCCGAAGCCGCGCAAGCGGGCCTGGGGCGAGTCCGCCGAGATTCCCCCGGTCCCGGTCCCGGCGCCGGAACTCCCGCCGGAGCCGCCCGAGCATCTCACCCCGGTCGATCCGTGGGCGGGCGCCGACACCGGCGGGTGGGACCTCCCGCCGGCCGCACCGCCGCCCCCGCCGACACCGACGCTGCCGTACCCCACGGCGCCGGCGGCCAGGCCGTACTCCGGGCCACCGGCGCCGCCCGTCCACTCCCCCGCGGCGCCGGAGCCGCCGCGCCCCGAGCCGCCCCGGGTCGGGTACCCGGCCGCCCCACCGCCCGCGTACCCCGTCTCCCCGCCGCCCTCGGCCTACCCGGTCTCGCCGCCGCCGGCGTCCCGGACGCCCGTGCCTTCCCGGCCGGCGCCACCCCCGCCCGCGCCACCCCCGCCCGCGCCGCCGAGGCAGCGCCGGGCGACAACGCCCCCGGCCGGGCCACCACCACAGCAGCAGGCCCCCAAGGGGTACGCCCCGAAGCCCGCCCGCCGGCGACGCCGCTGGCCGTGGTTCCTGCTGTTCATGGTGGCCTGCTGCTGCGGCTGCCCGGCCTACTACGGCGTGCCGATGGCGTCGCAGTACCCGGCCGACGCCGCCCTGCCCGCCGAGGTGGCCGACCTGCGGCTGCGCGACGACAACACCAGCAAGGCGACCGCCAAGCAGCTGGAGGCCGAGGTACGCAAGGCGCACTGGCTGGCCGAGGACACCTTCGCGGGCGTCTACGGCACGCCCGCCGGGAAGCGGGTGACGGTCTTCGGCGGCACCGGGTTCCGGTTCACGCCGGAGTCGGACGCGGAGGACGAGATGGTCCGGCTCACCGAGCAGTACTCCCTCGGCGAGGCCCAGGTGGTCGACACCGGCGTACGCGGCCGGCACCAACGCTGCGCCGTGGGCCGCGCCGACGGTCAGGACGTGGTGGTGTGCACCTCGGTCGACCACGGCAGCATCACCACCGCGGTCTTCACCCGCCTCTCCCTCGACGACAGCGCCACCCTGCTCGGCACCCTGCGGGATCAGACGGTCACGACCAACCAGAAGTAGGCTCTCGCCGCCCGACCGACGCCACGCGAGCAGGGCGGTGGCTGTCGCCGGCTGATCGCGGCCTGCCGCGGGGCGTCACGTCGGGCCGCGACGTCGGTGGGAGAAGCTGCGCGGCGGGACAAGCTGCGCGGCGGGCAGCCTCACCCGTGGCGGCTCAGGCCGGGGCGTCGCCTGAGGTGGCGGAGTGCGCGCGCGGCGGGGCGTAGCGGGGCACGTACTCCTGGCCGGTGAGCTTCTGGATCTCGGCCATGACCTCGTCGGTCATCTCGCGCAGCGACGTGCGGTCGTCCGGCCGGCCCGTGAAGTCCAGCGGCTTGCCGAACCGGATAGTGATCTTGGCGCGGCCGGGGCGGGGCACCCGGGTCCCGATGGGCTGGGCCTTGTCGGTGCCGGTCATGCCGACCGGGATGATCGGCACGCCGGCCGCCACCGCCAGCCGGGTCGCCCCGGTGCGCCCCCGGTAGAGCCGGCCGTCCGGCGACCGGGTCCCCTCCGGATAGACCGCGACCAGGTCGCCGGCCTTGAGCACCGGAATGGCGGCGTCGAACGCCGACAGCGCCGCGCGCCCGCCGGCCCGCTCGACCGGAATGGCGCCCAGGCCGGTGAGCACGAACTTGGAGAAGGCGCCCTTCGGGCCGGTGCCGGTGAAGTACTCCGACTTCGCCCAGAACGCCAGGTGCCGGGGCACCACGGTGCCGAGGAAGAGCTCGTCGGCGACCGAGAGATGGTTACCCGCGAAGATCGCTCCACCGGTCTCCGGAATGTGCTCCAACCCCTCCACGGTCGGACGGAAGGCCAGCCGGAGCGCGGGCGCCACGGTGAGCTTGCCGATGGTGTAGAGCAGCGGCACTGGTCCTCCGGCGAAGTGTGTGCGAGCAGGCGGTGTCACCGTAACCGACGGGTCCACGAGGTGTCGCCCGGGTGGCGGGTCGACCGCCTGGTGAGCTGGCGTGAAAAGGGCGCGGGCGGACTCCGTGACCGGGGTCACGTCCGGCTCGTGTCACGCCGCGCCCTCCGTACGCCGTCGGGTGGGTGTCGACACCGACCGGACCGAGGAGATCGTCATGCAGCGGATGAACGTGGCCGAGGTGGCGCCGCAGGCGTACCAGGCCGTGCTGGGGCTGGAGAAGTACGTGCGGGCGAACGTGGGGCACACCGTACTGGCGCTGGTGAAGCTGCGGGCGTCGATGCTGAACGGCTGCGCGTTCTGCGTCGACATGCACAGCCGGGACGCGCTGGCGGCCGGCGAGTCCGACCGGCGGCTCTTCGCCGTCGCCGCCTGGCGGGAGGTGCCCTTCTTCGACGAGCGGGAACGGGCCGCGCTGGCGCTCACCGACGCGGTGACCCGGCTCGGCGAGCACGGCGTGCCCGACGACGTCTGGGACGCGGCGGCCAAGGTGTGGTCGGAGAAGGAACTCGCCGACCTGCTGATGGCGATCGCCACCATCAACGTGTGGAACCGCATCGCCGTGACCTGCCGCAACGACCTGCCCACGGAGGTGTGACGGCCCCCGCCACGACGCAAGGCGGCCGGTGCGCTCGACGCGCACCGGCCGCTGGCACACCTGGGCGGATCAGCTCAACTCGGGGAACCAGAGCCCGATCTCGCGCTTCGCGCTGTCCGGCGAGTCGGAGGCGTGCACCAGGTTCTCCCGGTTGGACAGGGAGAGGTCGCCGCGGATGGTGCCGGCCGCCGCCGCGCGCCCGTCGGTCGACCCCACGAGCCCGCGTACCACGTCGATGACCTGGTCGCCGGAGAGCACCAGCGCCATCAGCGGGCCGCCGGTCATGAAGTCCTTCAGCGGCGGGTAGAACGGCTTCTCGACGTGCTCGGCGTAGTGCTCGTCGGCCAGCGCGGCGTCCATCGTCCGGAGCACCATGGCGTCGATCCGCAGCCCCTTGCGCTCGAAGCGGGAGATCACCTCGCCGACCAGCCCGCGACGGACCGCGTCGGGCTTGATCAGTACGAGGGTGCGCTCATCGGGGCTGCTGCTGGACACGCTGGGTTCCTCCTGTACGCACAATGCGGTCGGGGTCGGTACGGTCAGCCTAGCGACCCGGTCCCGGCGCCGGCGCGGCGGCCGGTTCTTCCTCCGGCGGCCGATCCGGCCTAGCCTGGCCCTTGACCCTCGGGAGGTCCACTGTGGCGAATGGCGGGAACCGACCCATCGCACCGGTACGCAAGCTGATCGCCGCGGTGCTGGGCACCGTGGCCACCTTCGTCGTCCTCTTCGGCCTCGGCATGACGAGCTGGGCGATCGTGGCGCTCGGGGTGGCACTGCTGGTGCTGGCCATCGCGCTGGCCACGGTGCGCGGGGGCGGTCGCACCTGGGTGGTCGGCGTCGGGCACGTGCACAGCGCCTCCGAGCCGCCCACCCAGTACGCCTTCGGCCGCTGCGAACTCCAGCTGGTGATCGACGCCCCGGGGCTGCCGCCCCGCTCCAAGAAGATCATCGAGCCGCGGGTGCCGGTGGCGAAGTGGCCGTCGCTGGGCCAGACGCTGCCGATCCGGGTGGCCCTCGACGACCAGCGGCACGTCCGCGTGCTCTGGGAGGACGTGCCCACCCACGCGGAGACCGCCGCCGCCGTCGCGGCCGACCTGCCACCCGAGTACGCGGGCGCCGAGCCGATGGACGACGTACTGATCCAGCAGGAGGCCCCGCCGTGGGCGGACCGGACGCCGGACGACGACTTCCGGGACGACTTCCGCGACGACCTGCGGGCGCCGGTCGGCGACCCGCTGGGTGACCCCGTCGGCGACCCGCTGGGCGATCCGCTCCGTGAGGACCAGGTCACGCCGATCGAGAAGCGCGAGCCCGTCGTGGTGCACCAGCGACCGGGTGGGCCCGTCGTGCTGGAGGGCACGCTCGTCGAGCAGCCCGCCGCCGCCACCCTGCCGCGCCGGGCCACCCCGACGCCCCGCCCGCCCGCCGAGGAGCGGTTCGACGCGCCTGGCGAACGCCTCGATCCGCCCGCGCCTGCGGACCCGCTCGACCTGCCCCTGGACGACCCCGCGCCGCCCCGTGACCGGATCCGCGAGGAACGGATCAGCCCAGAGGAACTGGACGAGGCGATCTTCGGTCCCGGGCCGGCGGCCGGTGCCGACGATCGGGACGCGGAGAGCGCCACGGCCGGCGACGAGTTCGGCGCCCCGATCGCCGGGGTGGGCCTGACCCTGCTGGTCACCGACCTGCCCCGCTCGCTGGCCTTCTACCGGGACCTGGGCTTCACCGAGGTCGACCGGGGCTCCGGCAACGCGGTCCTCGCCTCCGGGACGACCCGCCTCGTGCTGCGGGAGGTCACCGAGGCGGCACCCATCAGCCGCCGCCTGGTGCACGTCAACCTCGAGGTCGACGACATCGGCTCCGCGTACGAGCGGCTGCGCGGGACGGGCGTCCGCTTCACGTACGCCCCCCGGGTGGTCAACCGGGGCACCAAGCTGGAGGTCTGGGCGGCGGCGTTCCGCGACCCGGACGGCCACGGCATCGCCCTGACCCAGTGGCGCGAACGCGCCGAGGCGTGAGGCGTCAGCCCAGGATGACCCTGCGCACGTGCAGGGCGTAGGCCCACACCAGGGCGAAGACGACGCCCAGCACGAGCAGCGACCAGTGCAGCAGGCCGGCCAGCATCAACAGCCCCTGGAGGGCGGTGCCGGCGTGCCAGGCCCACGGCCGGCGCATCATGCCGGCCAGCAGCACCGCCGCCACGGCCAGCGCCACGACCGCCCCGATCGCCGCGCCGCCGAGGTCGCCGCCGACCACCCGGATCGGCTGGATGGCCAGCACCAGCACCAGCGCCTCCAGGCTGAGGGTGCCGGCGCCGAGACCACGGACCGCCCGCTCCGGGTTCCGCAGGCCGGAGCGGCGCGGCGGCCGACCTGCGGGACTGCCGTCCGCCGTCCGGGCCGCGCCGTCGTCAGAAGTACCGTCCGCCGTACCGGCGGGAGGGTCGCCGGCCGGGCGGTCGTCGTCCGCGGGGACGCGCTGCGGCCCCGTCATCGCTTCAGCAGCCGGCGGGCGTCGGCCACGGTCACCACCGACCCCGTGACCAGTACCCCGACCCCGCTCAGCTCCCCCGGTACGTCCTCCTCGGCCAGCGCCACCGCCGCCTCGATCGCGTCCGGCATCTCCTCGGCCATCTCCACCCGCTCCGGTCCGAAGACCTCGGCCGCCAGCGTGGCCAGTTCCCGGGCCGGCAGCGCCCGCGGCGAGCTGTTGCGGGTCACCACGACCTGATCGACCACCGGCTCCAACAGCTCCAACAGGCTGGCCGCGTCCTTGTCGGCGAGGACGCCGACCACCGCCACCAGCCGGCTGAAGGCGAACTCCTCCTGGAGCGCCGCCACCGTGGCGGCCATCCCGTGCGGGTTGTGCGCCCCGTCGAGCAGGATCGTCGGCGCACTGCGTACGCGCTCCAGCCGCCCGGGCGAGCTGGCGGTGGCGAAGCCCTCCCGGACCGCCTCGACGTCGAGCTGCCGCTTGGCCCCGGCGCCGAGGAACGCCTCGACCGCCGCCAACGCCATCGCGGCGTTCTGCGCCTGGTGGGCGCCGTGCAGCGGGATGAAGACCTCCTCGTAGACCCCGCCGAGGCCCTGGAGGGTGAGCACCTGCCCGCCGACCGCGACGGCCCGCCGGAGCACCCCGAACTCGGCACCCTCCCGGGCGATGGTCGCGCCGACCTCGGCGCAGCGCTCCAGGATCGGCCCCGCGGCCTCCTCCTCCTGCGCCGCGGAGATCACCGTCGCGCCCTTGTGGATGATCCCCGCCTTGGCCAGCGCAATGTCCTGGATCGTGTCGCCGAGCCACTCGGTGTGGTCGAGCCCGACCGGGGTGAGTACGCACACCCCGGCCTGGATCACGTTCGTCGCGTCCTCGGCCCCGCCCAGGCCCACCTCGACCACCGCCACGTCCACCGGGGCGTCGGCGAACGTGGCGAAGGCCAGCGCGGTGGTCATGTCGAAGTACGTCAGCGGCTCCGCCGAGCGCTCGTCGACCAGCCGGGCCAGCGGCTCGACCTCCCGGTACGTGGCGACGAAGCGCGCCTCGTCCACCGGCTCGCCGTCCAGGCTGATCCGCTCCCGGACGGTCTCCAGGTGCGGGCTGGTGTAGCGGCCGGTGTGCAGCCCGAACGCCCGCAGCAGCGAGTCGATCATCCGGGCCGTCGAGGTCTTGCCGTTGGTGCCGGTCAGGTGGATCGACGGGTACGCCCGCTGCGGGCTGCCGAGCAGGTCCAGCAGCGACTCGATCTTGTCCAGCTCGAAGGCCATGCGGGTGAACCCACGGCCGGCCAGCTCGGCCTCGACGGCGGCGAAATCGGTGCGGTCGGTCACGAGGGCAGCGCCTCCAGAGCGGCGTCGATGCGGACGAGGTCGGCCTCGGCGACGGCGAGCCGGTCGCGGATCTTGGCGACCACCGGCTCCGGCGCCTTGTCGACGAACGCCGGGTTGCCGAGCTTCGCCCGCGCCTGCGCGGCCTCCTTCTCGGCGGCGGCCCGGTCCTTGGTCAGCCGGGCCCGCTCGGCGGCCACGTCGATCGTCCCCCGGGTGTCCAGGGCCACGCTCACCTCACCGGGCATGGCGAGCGTCGCGCTGGCCTGGAAGCCGTCGCCGGCCGCGTCGAGGCGCACCAGCGACCGGATCAGCGGCTCGTGCGCGGCGATGCCGGCGGCGGCCAGGCCGTCGAGCCGCGCGGCGACCCGCTGCGTCGGGCGCAGCCCCTGGTCCGAACGGAACCGCCGGATCTCGGTCACCACCCGCTGGAGGGTGCCGACCTCGACCTCCGCGGCGTCGTCGATGCCGCTACGGTCGGCCACCGGCCACGCGGCCGTCATCACCGTCTCGCCGCCGGTCAGCGCGGTCCACAGCTCCTCGGTGACGAACGGGATGACCGGGTGCAGCAAGCGCAGGATCTGGTCGAGCACGTGACCGAGCACCCGGCGGGTGGCCTCAGCGGCCGGGCCCCCCTCGGCGAGCACCGGCTTGGTCAGCTCCACGTACCAGTCGCAGACGTCGTCCCAGGCGAAGTGGTAGAGCAGGTCACAGACCTTCGCGAACTCGTACGCCTCGAACTGCTCGTCCACCTCGGCGGTGACGTGCGCCAGCCGGGACAGGATCCACCGGTCGACCGTCGACAGCGTGTCGGCTGCCGGCAACGGACCCTCGGTGTGCGCGCCGTTGAGCAGCGCGAAACGGGTGGCGTTCCAGAGCTTGTTGCAGAAGTTGCGCGAGCCCTGGCACCACTCCTCGCTGACGGGCACGTCCCCACCCGGGTTGGCGCCCCGGGCGAGGGTGAACCGGGTGGCGTCGGCGCCGTAGCGGTCGATCCAGTCCAGCGGGTCGACGACGTTGCCGAACGACTTCGACATCTTCTTGCCGTACTGGTCGCGGACCATGCCGTGCAGGGCCACCGTGTCGAACGGCTGCCGGCCGTCCATCGCGTACAGGCCGAACATCATCATCCGGGCGACCCAGAAGAAGAGGATGTCGTAGCCGGTCACCAGGACGCTGGTCGGGTAGAACTTCGCCAGGTCCGGGGTCTGCTCCGGCCAGCCGAGGGTGGAGAACGGCCACAGGCCGCTGGAGAACCAGGTGTCCAGCACGTCCTCCTCCTGGTGCCAGCCCGCGCCGCTCGGCGGCTGCTCGTCCGGGCCGACGCAGACGATCTCGCCGTCCGGGCCGTACCAGACGGGGATGCGGTGGCCCCACCAGAGCTGCCGGGAGATGCACCAGTCGTGCATGTTGTCGACCCAGGCGAAGTACCGCTTTGCCAGCTCGGCCGGCTCGATCTTCACCCGCCCGTCGCGCACCGCGTCGCCGGCCGCCTTCGCCAGCGGGGTGGTGTTGACGAACCACTGGAGCGACAGCCGCGGCTCGACGGTCGTCTTGCACCGGGAGCAGTGCCCCACCGCGTGCACGTACGGCCGCTTCTCGGCCACGATCCGGCCCTGCTCACGCAGGGCCGCGACGATCGCGGGGCGGGCCTCGTAGCGGTCCAGGCCCTCGAACGGGCCGGGCGCGGTGATGACGCCCCGCTCGTCCATGATCGTCAGCGACGGCAGGCCGTGCCGCTGGCCGATCTCGAAGTCGTTCGGGTCGTGCGCGGGGGTCACCTTGACCATGCCCGTGCCGAAGCTCGGGTCGACGTGCTCGTCGCCCACGATCGGGATCCGCCGGTCGGTCAGCGGCACGGCGACCTCGGTGCCGATCAGGTGCCGGTAGCGCTCGTCGTCGGGGTGTACGGCGACCGCGGTGTCACCGAGCATCGTCTCGGCCCGGGTGGTGGCCACCACGACGTCGTCGCTGTAGCGGATCGACACGAGCTCGCCGTCGTCGTCGGTGTGCTCCACCTCGATGTCCGAGAGCGCGGTCAGGCAGCGCGGGCACCAGTTGATGATCCGGTTGGCCCGGTAGATCAGCCCGTCGTCGAAGAGCTTCTTGAACATGGTCTGGACGGCCCGGGACAGGCCCTCGTCCATGGTGAAACGCTCGCGGTCCCAGTCGACGGAGTCGCCGAGGCGCCGCATCTGGCCGAGGATCGCGCCACCGGACTCGGCCTTCCACTGCCACACCCGCTCGACGAACTTCTCGCGCCCCAGGTCGTGCCGGGAGAGGCCCTCGCCGGCGAGCTGCCGCTCGACCAGGTTCTGGGTCGCGATGCCGGCGTGGTCCATGCCGGGCAGCCACAGCGCCTCATGGCCCTGCATCCGCTTGCGGCGGGTCAGCGCGTCCATGAGCGTGTGCTCGAACGCGTGGCCCATGTGCAGAGAGCCGGTGACGTTGGGCGGGGGGATGACGATCGTGAAGGGGGGCTTGTCGCTGTCCGCCGACGCCCGGAAGTGGCCGGCGGCTACCCACTGCTCGTACCGCCGCTGCTCTACCTCGCCGGGCTGGTACTGGCCGGCAAGGGTCGGGGCGTCGGGGCGTCGGGCATCCAGTCTCTCGGTCACCCTGAAAGTCTACGGAGCGCTTCCCGGGACCCGACGTGCGCCACCTGCCCTTCGCGTACGGTGTCGGCTATGTCCGACGCACATCTCACCGATCGCCCGGCCGTCGACGGGCCTGCACCGATCGACCTGACCGACGAGCCCATCCAGCTCAGCAACCGGGACCCCGGACGCTCCCCGGAGCGGCGGGCGGGACGGTCGAGGCGGCGGCAGGTGGCGTGGACCCTGGCGGCGCTGGTCGGGCTCGCGGGAGCGGCGGTGCTCGGCACGGCCGGCTGGCGGGTGGCCGAGCAGAAGGACGCCGACCTGGCCACCCCGGACCGGGTGGCGAGCCTCCTACGCGACGACAGCGAGCGGGCCCGCAGCACCTCCGACTACCTGCGTAGCGGCTTCGCCGCAGACATCGACCTGGACAGCAGCTTCGGTACCGTCTACCGCGACCCGGCCGACGAGAAGCGCTCGGTGCTCATCTTCGGCGGTACGACTCTGCTCTGGCAGCCGGAACGTGACCTGGACAGTCTCTTCAAGCTGCTCACCGACGAGACCGGCAAGGTGACGGGACTGCGCGAGGTGCCCGCCGGCCGGTTCGGCGGCGTGATGAAGTGCGGCACCACCAGCGGCGACGGTGGCGACTTCGCGGTCTGTGGCTGGGCCGACCACGGCAGCGTGGTGATGGCGATGTTTCCGGGCCGCTCGATCGACGACGCCGGCGGGCTGTTCCGCGCCATGCGCGAGGAGATGCAGACCCGCGATTGAGCGGTACGCCACACGGTCAGCGGGGCGCCACACGGTCAGCGACACGCCGGCGAGGGCGGCGTCGCGCAGCCTCTGGTGCGCGAGCTACCCGGCCCGGCGAAAGCCGGCTGTCCCAGCGCACCAGTCGCCCGCCGTCGACGTCCGTCAGCTGGCCGGACGGACGTCAAGCGCCTTCAGTGCTTCGCCGGCACGCCAGCTCGACGCCGAGACCCTGCCTCGCTGGCCACGACCTAGCCGATCCACCCGGCGAACGGCCGAGCGAATACGGCTGATAACGCAGTTCAGGGTCACCCCGAAGGGTGACCCTGAACTGGAAGATTGTCCGGCGGTGTCCTACTCTCCCACACCCTCCCGAGTGCAGTACCAT
>NZ_JBICTL010000010.1:93193-165164 GCF_043197575.1 Micromonospora sp. NPDC049051 | reverse complement strand
GCCCCCGCCACCGAGCTGGAGGCGCAGCTGGCCGGCATCTGGGGCCAGGTGCTCAACCTGGAGCAGGTCAGCACCCAGGACAGCTTCTTCGACCTGGGCGGCGACTCGCTGCGCGCCGTCGCGCTGGTCGGCGCGCTGCGGGCGGCCGGCTTCGGGGTGGCCGTCCGGGACGTCTTCGTGCACCGTACGGTCGCCGCCCTCGCCGGGCACCTCTCCGCCAAGGACGCGACGCCGCCGGCTCCGGCCTTCCAGGCCGTCGCGCCCTTCGCCCTGCTGACCGCCGCCGACCGGGCCGCCCTGCCCGCCGGCCTCGTGGACGCCTACCCGGCCGTGCAGGCGCAGGTCGGGATGGCCGTGGAGATCCAGAAGGACCCCGGCAAGTCGCTCTACCACATCGTCCGCTGCTTCCGGGTGCACAGTGGCCGGCCGTTCTCGGCCGACGCGCTGCGGGCCGCCGTACGGGACGTGGTCGGCCGGCACGAGACGCTGCGCACCTCGTTCGACCTGACCGGTTTCTCGGTGCCGATGCAGCTCGTGCACGCCGAGGCACCCGTCGACGTACGGGTGACGGAGCTGACCGGCGACGACGTCGAGGCGCGGCTGCGGGCGTACGTGGACGCGGAGCGGGCCCGCCCCTTCGAGCTGGACCAGCCGGCGCCGCTGCTGCGCGTCGCCGCGCACCGCACCGACGAGCGGGGCTGGTGGCTCACCGTCGCCGTCAGCCACCTCGTCACCGGCGGCTGGGACCTGAACACCCTGCTGGTCGAGCTGATCGGCTGCTACGAGCGGCGCAGCGCCGGCATGGTGCCCGAGTCGCCGGAGCCGAGCGCCGTCCGCTACGCCGACTTCGTCGCCGCCGAGCTGGCCGCGCTCAAGGACGGCGAGGACGAGGCGTACTGGCGGGGCGTCGTCGACACCTACGCCGGCTTCACCCCGCCGGACGGCTGGGGCCGCACGGACGGGCCGCGGGAGAGCCTGCGTACCCGGGTCAGCTACCAGGACCTGGAGCCGAAGCTGCGCGCGCTCGCGTCGACCCTCGACGTGTCGCCCAAGTCGGTGCTGCACGCCGCGCACCTGAAGGTGATGAGCCAGCTCACCGACCAGGGGCGGTTCTACACGGGCCTGGTGTGCGACGCGCGCCCGGAGGTGCGGGGCGCCGAGCGGGTGCACGGCATGTACATCAACGTGCTGCCGTTCGCGTACGCCCGGGGCGCGGGCACCTGGCGGGAGCTGGTGCGGTCGGTGTTCGACCGCGAGGTGGAGCTGTGGCCGCACCGGCGCTACCCGCTGCCGGCCGTGCAGCGGATGGCCGGTGCCGGGTCCCGCCCGATCGACGTCGTCTTCGACTACACCGAGTTCCGCCGCGCCGGGGCGGTCGCCGACGAGTCCGTCGACTTCGAGGCCATCGCCGGGGAGGGCGGCACCGAGTTCGCCCTCCAGGTGACCGCCGCCGGCGGCTTCCTCGACCTGGTCGGCGACAGCCGCGCCTTCGGCCCCGCCGCACTGGCCCGGGTGGGGGCGATGTTCCGCGAGGTGCTGACGGCCATGGTGGCCGACCCCGACGGCGACGCGATCGCCGTCCGGCTGCCGGCGACGGAGCGCGACGAGATCGGACGCTGGTCGTCCGGCGACACCGCCGAGGTCGGCGGGTACGCCCCGGCGGCGTTCGAGGCGCAGGCCGCGCGGCGGCCGGACGCCGTCGCCCTCACCTGCGAAGGCACCCGGGTCAGCTACCGCGACCTCAACGCCCGGGCGAACCGGTTGGCGCACCACCTGCGGGAGCTGGGGGTGGGGCCGGACATGCTGGTCGGGGTGTGTGCGCACCGGTCGGTGGAGCAGGTCGTGGGGATGCTGGCGGTGCACAAGGCGGGTGGGGTGTACCTGCCGTTGGATCCGTCGTACCCGGCGGAGCGGTTGGCGTTCATGCTCGCCGACGCGGCGGCCCCGGTGCTGCTGACCACCGCCGAGCTGCGCGGTCAGCTTGCGGCGGCCGAGGCGGTCACCCTGCTGCTGGACGCCCCGCACGAGTGGGCGGGCCAGCCGGACACCGACCCCGAGCCGGCCACCCAGGCGGACAGCGGCTGCTACGTCATCTACACCTCCGGCTCGACGGGCCAGCCCAAGGGCGTCCTCGTGCCGCACCGGGCCCTGGTCAACCGCTCGGCGCACGCCGGCCGGCGGATCAACCGCCTCGACGAGCAGGCGGTGCTGCTCCAGAAGACCGAGATCGGCTTCGACGTCTCGCCGGCCGAGGTCTACGCGGCCCTGTCGGCGGGGGCCCGGATCGTGGTGGCCCGCCCCGGCGGGCACCGCGACCCCGCGTACCTGCGGGAGCTGATCGTCCGCGAGGGCGTCACCGCCGTCGAGCTGGTGCCGAGCATGCTGTCGGCGCTGCTCGCCGAGGGCATCGGCGGCTGCCGGTCGCTGCGGTCGGTGGCCGTCGGCGGCGAGGAGATCGCCGTCGACGTGGCGCGGGCGTTCCTGGCCGCGCTGCCCGGCTGCGAGCTGCACAACACGTACGGGCCCGCCGAGACCACCGTGGACGTCACGAGCTGGCTCTGCACCGCCGACGCCCTGGCCGGGCTGACCCGGGTGCCGCTCGGCACCCCGTTCACCAACCTCACCGTCCGGGTGCTCGACGAGCACCTGCAACCGGTGCCGGTCGGGGTGCGCGGCGAGCTGTGCATCGGCGGGACGGGACTGGCCCGGGGCTACCTCGGCGCGCCCGTGGCGACCGCGCAGCGGTTCGTGCCGGACCCGTACGGCCCGCCCGGGGCGCGGCTGTACCGCACCGGGGACGCGGCGGCGTGGCGCCCCGACGGCACCGTCGACTTCCTGGGCCGCATCGACTCGCAGGTCAAGCTGCACGGCGTACGGATCGAACTGGGGGAGATCGAGACGGCCCTGCGGGCCTGCCCCGGGGTGACCGACGCGGTCGCCGCCGTCCGCGAGCAGGACGGCCGGCGCACGCTCGTCGGCTACCTCGTCACCGACGACGGCTCCGCTCCCAGCCCCGGCGAGCTGCGGGAACGACTGCTCACCGAGCTGCCGGAGGCGATGGTCCCGGCCGCCTACGTCACCGTCGACGCCGTGCCCGTGGACCCGCACGGCAAGGTCGACCGGCGGCAACTGCCGGCGCCGGACGCCAGGTCCTACGCCCGGGGCCGCTACGAGCGGCCGAACGGCCCGGTGGAGTCGGCGATGGCCGGCGTCTGGTCGTGGGTGCTCGACCTCGACCGGGTCAGCGTCACCGAGAGCTTCTTCGACCTGGGCGGCGACTCGATGACGGCGGTGACCCTGGTCGGGTCGCTGCGCGCCGCCGGCCACGACGTCACCGTGCGGGACATCTTCGCGCACCGCACGATCCGCCGCCTGGTCACCGCCCTCGCCGAGGCCGACACCGCCAAGGAGGGGGCCTTTCGCCCCGTCGAGCCGTACGCGCTGATCGAGGCCGCCGACCGGGCCAAGCTGCCGGCCGGGCTGGTCGACGCGTACCCGGCGACGCAGGCGCAGGTCGGCATGGCCGTGGAGATCCAGAAGGACCCGGAGCGGTCGCTGTACCACGTCGTGCAGTCGATCCGGGTCGACGACGGGCGCCCGTTCGCCGCCGCCGCGCTCCAGGCGACCGTCGACGCGCTGGTGGCCCGCCACGAGACGCTGCGCACCTCGGTCGACCTGACCGGCTACTCGGTGCCGATGCAGCTGGTACGCGCGAGCGTCGCCGTACCGGTCGCCGTGCACCCGGCCGCCGGTCACTCCGCGCACCTTGCGGCGGAGCGGCGTACCCCCTTCGACCTGGACTCGGACGCCCCGCTGCTGCGCGTCGCCGCGCACGCCGACGCCGCCGGGGCCTGGTGGCTGACCCTCGCGGTGAGCCACCTGGTCACCGGCGGCTGGGACCTCAACGCCCTGCTCGCCGAGCTGCTCGGCGAGTACGCCCGGCGCAGCCGCGGCGAGACGCCGGAGCAGGGCGAGCCGCCCGCCGTCCGGTACGCCGACCACGTCGCCGGCGAGCTGGCGGCGCTGCGTTCGCCGGAGACCGCCGCGCACTGGCGGGCGGTGGTGACCGGCCGGCCGAAGCTGACCCTCCCGGACTCCTTCGGCGACCGGTCCGCCGCGACGGTCTGCCGGTACACCGTGGACGTGCACGACCTGGACGCGGCCCTGCGCCGCCTCGCCAGCGACACCGGCACGTCGGTCAAGGCGGTGCTGCACGCCGCGCACCTGAAGGTGATGAGCCAGCTCACCACCGAGCCCGCGTTCTACACCGGACTGGTGTGCGACGCGCGCCCGGAGGTGCGGGGCGCCGAGCGGGTGCACGGCATGTACATCAACGTGTTGCCGTTCGCGTACGCCCGGGGCGCGGGCACCTGGCGGGAGCTGGTGCGGTCGGTGTTCGACCGCGAGGTGGAGCTGTGGCCGCACCGGCGCTACCCGCTGCCGGCCGTGGCGCGGCTGACCGGTGCCGGGTCCCGGCCGATCGACGTCGTCTTCGGCTACGTCGAGAGCCGGCAGGACGGCGGCGGGACGGTCGAGGCGCCCGGCGCCGGCAGCGACCTCGTCGAGGTCGGCGGGCCCGGGGCCACCGAGTTCGGCCTGTCGGTCGGCGCGGGCGGCGGGACCATCCGCCTGGTCAGCGACAGCCGCAGCGCCGACCCGGCCGCCCTGGTGCGGATCGGGGCGATGTTCCGCGAGGTGCTCACGGCGATGGCGGCCGACCCGGACGGGGACGCGGCGGTGCCGCGCCTGCCGGCGGGGGAGCGGGCGGAACTCACCCGGTTCACCCCGGGCCGCACGGTCGAGGTCGGCGGATACGTGCCGGCGGCGTTCGAGGCGCAGGCCGCGCGGCGGCCGGAGGCGGTGGCGATCACGGCCGAGGGCGTGTCGTTCTCGTACGGGCAGCTCAACGGCCGGGCGAACCGGTTGGCGCACCACCTGCGGGAGCTGGGGGTGGGGCCGGAGAGCCTGGTCGGGGTGTGTGCGCACCGGTCGGTGGAGCAGGTCGTGGGGATGCTGGCGGTGCACAAGGCGGGTGGGGTGTACCTGCCGTTGGATCCGTCGTACCCGGCGGAGCGGTTGGCGTTCATGCTCGCCGACGCGGCGGCCCCGGTGCTGCTGACCACCGCCGAGCTGCGGGCGCAACTGCCGCCGGTCGACGCCACCGTGGTGCTGCTCGACGAGCCGGACGCCTGGGCCGACCACCCGCCGACCGACCCGGAGCCGCTCACCGACCCCGACAACGGCAGCGTCGTCATCTACACCTCCGGCTCCACCGGCCGGCCCAAGGGATCCCTGCTGTCGCACCGGGCGCTGGTCAACCGCACCGACCACGTCGGCGCGCGGGTCTACCTGCTGGACGCCGACGCCGTCGTGCTCCAGAAGACCGAGATCGGCTTCGACGTCTCGCCGGCCGAGGTCTACGCGGCCCTGTCGGCGGGGGCCCGGATCGTGGTGGCCCGCCCCGGCGGGCACCGCGACCCCGCGTACCTGTGCGAGCTGATGACCCGCGAGGGCGTCACGACCGTCCACTTCGTGCCGTCGATGCTGCCGGCGCTGCTCGCCGAGGGCCTGGCCGGGTGCCGGTCGCTGCGGTCGGTGGCGGTCGGCGGCGAGGAGATCGCCGTCGACGTGGCGCGGGCGTTCCTGGCCGCGCTGCCCGGCTGCGAGCTGCACAACACGTACGGGCCGGCCGAGGCCACCGTCGACGTGAGCAGTTGGGCGTGCACCGCCGACGCCCTGGCCGGGCTGTCCCGGGTGCCGCTCGGCACCCCGCACCCGAACCTGCGGCTGTACGTGCTCGACCAGCGGCTGGACCTCGTGCCGCTGGGCGTGCCCGGCGAGCTGTGCATCGGCGGGACGGGGCTGGCCCGGGGCTACCTGGGGCGGCCCGGACTGACCGCCGAGCGGTTCGTGCCGGACCCGTACGGCCCGCCCGGAGCGCGGCTGTACCGCACCGGCGACGCGGCGGCGTGGCGGCCCGACGGCACCGTCGACTTCCTGGGACGGCTCGACTCGCAGGTGAAGCTGCACGGCGTACGCATCGAACTGGGGGAGATCGAGACGGCCCTGCGGGCCTGCCCCGGCGTGGCCGACGCCGTCGCCGCCGTCCGCGAGCACGACGGCCGCCGCACCCTCGTCGGGTACGTGCTGCCGGCCCCCGGCGACGCGCCGGCCCCGGCCCGGCTGCGGGAGCGGCTGCTCGCCGCGCTGCCGGAGGCGATGGTGCCGGCCGCCTACGTCACCCTCGACGCCGTGCCGAAGGACCCGAACGGCAAGGTCGACCGGCGGCAGCTCCCGGCCCCGGACACCGGCGCGTACGGCACCGGGGACTACCAGGCCCCGACCGGCGACGTGGAGGAGGAGATCGCCGGGATCTGGGCGCGGGTGCTCGGCGTGGCCCGCGTCGGCGTGACCGACAGCTTCTTCGACCTCGGCGGCGACTCGATGCTCGCGGTCACCCTCGTCGGCACGCTGCGCGCCGCCGGGTACCGCACGAGCGTGCGGGACGTCTTCGCCCACCGCACCGTACGCCGGCTGGCCGCCGCGCTGGGCGACGCCGACACCGACGAGTTCCGCCCGGTCGCGCCGTACGCGCTGATCGGCGCCGCCGACCGGGCCAGGCTGCCCGGCGGCCTCGTCGACGCGTACCCGGCGTCGCGCACCCAGCTCGGCATGCTGATGGAGTCGGCCGTCAGCGGCGACCGCGCCGTCTACCACAGCGTCCTGGCCCACCAGGTCCGCGACGGGCGGCCGTTCGACGCCGGGGCGCTGCGCGGCGCGGTGCGGACCGTGGTGGCCCGGCACGAGATCCTGCGTACGTCGTTCGACCTGGTCGGCTACTCGGTGCCGATGCAGCTCGTGCACGCCGACGCCGAACCCGACGTGCGCGTCGAGGACGGCCGGGGCGTGCCGGCCGAGCGGCACGCCGCGCTCTTCGCGGAGTTCATCGCCGCCGAGCGGGCCCGCCCGTTCGACGTCGCCACCGCGCCGCTGCTGCGCGTCACCGCGCACGTGGACAGCGACGAGAGCTGGTGGTTCACCTTCACCATCAGCCACGTGGTCACCGAGGGCTGGAGCAGCGCGCGACTGGTCACCGAGGTGCTCGACGCCTACGCCGAGCTGGCCGGCGGCCGCACCCCACGCCCGGTGCCCCCGCCCGCGGTGCGCTACGCCGACTTCATCGCCGCCGAGCTCGCCGCGCTGGAGTCGACCGCCGACCGGGAGCACTGGCGCTCGGTGTGGGACGGGCGCGCCCCGTTCGCCCTGCCCGCCGGCTGGGGCGAGCCGGACGCGCAGGACGACATGGTCGACGCCACGGTCGACTTCAGCGACCTGGACGAGGCGCTGCGCGCCCTGGCCCGCGACGCCGACGTGTCGGTGAAGGCGGTGCTGCACGCCGCGCACCTGAAGGTGCTCGCCCAGCTCACCGGCGAGCCGGGCTTCCACGCCGGCCTCGTCTGCGACGCCCGGCCCGAGGTGCTCGGCGCCGACGAGGTGCAGGGCATGTACCTCAACACCGTGCCGTTCCCGTACGACCGGTCCGCCCGCAGCTGGCGGGACCTCGTCACCGCCGTCTTCGACCGGGAGGTCGCGCTCTGGCCGCACCGGCGGTTCCCGCTGGCGGAGATGCAGCGCGAGGCCGGCCACCGGCTGCTGCACGTCCTGTTCAACTACCAGGACTTCAGCCGCGCGACGCACGGCGGCGACGGGACCGGGCCGGTGGTCACCGGCAACGCCGGCGAGGGCGCCACCGAGTTCGACCTGTCCTGCTTCGCGCAGCGGGGCCGCTACGCGCTCACCGCCCGGGCGGGGCTGGTCAGCCAGGCCAACCTGGACCGGATCGCCGGCATGTACCGGGCGGTGCTGGAGGCGATGGTCGCCGACCCCGACGGCGACTGCCAGGCCGTCTGCGTGCCCGGGGGCGAGCGGGACCGCCTGCTCGGCGTCACCGACGTGAGCGCCGACGAGCCGGTCACCGGCACCGTGGTCGAGCTGTTCCAGGCCCAGCTGGCCCGCGACCCGCAGGCCGTGGCGGTGGTGGCCGGCGCCGTCGAGCTGACGTACGCCCAGGTCGACGCCGCCGCCAACCGGCTGGCGCACCACCTGCGCGCGGCCGGCGCCGGCCGGGAGACCGTCGTCGGGGTCTGCCTCGACCGCGACGCCGACCTGGTGCCCGCGCTGCTCGGCGTGCTGAAGGCGGGGGCGGCGTACCTGCCGCTGGACCCGGCCCAGCCCGCCGAGCGGATCGGCTACATGCTGGCCGACGCCGGGGCGCGGACCGTGGTGACCACCTCCGCGCAGGCCGACCTGCTCGCCGGCTTCGACGGGCGGCGGGTCCTGTTGGACGCGGACGACCTGGCCGGGCGGCCGGAGACCGATCCGGGCGTCGCCCGCGACCCGGACGACCTCCTCTACGTCATCTACACCTCCGGCTCCACCGGCCGGCCCAAGGGCGTCTGCGTGAGCGACGCCAACGTGCTGCGCCTGCTCGACGCCGCGCAGGAGCACTACGCGGTGGACGAGACCGACGTGTGGGCGCTGTTCCACTCGTACGCCTTCGACGTCTCCGTCTGGGAGCTGTGGGGCGCGCTGCTGCACGGCAGCCGGCTGGTGCTGGTGCCCCGCGAGGTGGCCCGGGTGCCGCAGGACCTGCTGGAGCTGCTGGTGCGCCAGCGGGTCACCATGCTGGCGCAGACCCCGACGGCGCTGCGCGGGCTCGTCCGGCTCGCCGCCGAGGACGCCCCCGGGATCCGGGAGCTGTCGCTGCGCGCGGTGGTCGTCGCGGGGGAGAAGCTCGACTTCGCCGACCTCGCGCCGTGGGCGTCCCGCCTCGGGCTGGCCCGTACGGCGCTGGTCAACATGTACGGGATCACCGAGACCACCGTCTACTCCACCTACCACCGGATCACCCGGGCCGACCTCGCGCCCGGCGTGGGCAGCCGGATCGGCCGCCCGCTGTCCGGCGTGCGGATGTACGTGCTCGACCAGTACGGCCACCCGGCCCCCATCGGGGTGCCCGGCGAGGTGTACCTGGCCGGGCACGGGGTGGCCCGCGGCTACCTCAACCAGCCCGAGCTGACCGCCCGGCGCTTCCTGCCGGACCCGTACGGCCCGCCGGGCAGCCGGATGTACCGCACCGGCGACCTGGCGACCCGGCTGCCCGACGGCAGCGTGGAGTTCCTCGGCCGCCTCGACGACCAGGTGAAGCTGCGGGGCTACCGGATCGAGCCGGGCGAGATCGAGGCGGCGCTTACCGCGCTGCCCGGTGTCGCGGAGGCGGTCGTCGTGCTCCGCGCGGACGACCCGGCCGACCCCCGGCTGACCGCGTACCTGGTGGCCGGCGACGGGCCCGCGCCGGAGGCCGCCGCGCTGCGTGCCTCGCTGGCGCGCGCCCTGCCGGAGTACATGGTCCCGTCGGCGTTCGTGCTGCTCGAGCAGTTGCCGCGCAACAACAGTGGCAAGCTCGACCGGCGGGCACTGCCCGCGCCCACCGGCGCGACGCTGGCGGGTCGGGACTTCGTCGCCCCGGCGGGACCGCTGGAGGAGCGGGTGGCCGCCACCTGGGCCGAGGTGCTGGGCCTGCCGGCGGTCAGCGTCGTCGACGGCTTCTTCGACCTCGGCGGGCACTCCATCACGGCGCTGGTGCTGGCCGGCACGATGCGCGCGGCCGGGCTGGACGTGACGGTCGCGGACATCTTCCGGCACCCGAGCGTGCGGGCGCTGTGCGAGGTGCTGGCGAGCCGGGACGCGCCGGAGCCGGCCGCCCGCCCCGTCGAACCCTTCGAGCTGGTCGCCCCCGCCGACCTGCCGCTGCTGCCGGCCGGGCTGGACGACGCGTACCCGCTGTCGCGGGTGCAGCTGGGGATGCTGCTGGAGATGCTGGCCGACAACGGCCAGAACCACTACCACAACGTCGCCTCGTTCCTCGTCCCCGACGACGAGCCGTTCGACCTGGCGACGCTGCGCGCCGCCGTCGACGAGGTGGTGGCCCGCCACGACGTGCTGCGTACCTCGGTGGACACGGCCGGCTACTCGGTGCCCATGCAGCTCGTGCACCGCGCGGTGCGCGTCCCGGTCGGCACGCGCGACCTGCGCGGGCTTGCCGAGGCGGAGCGGCTGGCCCGGGTGCGCCAGCTCGTCGGCGAGGAGTACCAGGAGCTGTTCGACGTCGAGCGGGCGCCGCTGCTGCGGTTCACCGTGTGTCTGGAGACCGACCGGAGCTGGCGGCTGGTGCTCACCATCTGCCACGTGATCATCGAGGGCTGGAGCCTGCACGCCCTGGTGATGGAGATCCTCGACCGCTACCACGCGCGGCGCTCGGGCACCGCCGGAGACGACTCCGACCACACGCCGCCCGGCGTACGGTTCGCCGACTTCGTCGCCGGCGAGCTGCGCGCCCTGGCCTCCGAGGCCGACCGCCGGTACTGGCAGGACGTGGTCGAGCGGCACCCGAGGTTCCGGCTCCCCGCCGCGTGGGCGCCGACGACGCCGGCCGAGCTGGAGCCGTACACCGAGGTGGTGTCCTACGCGGACCTGGAGCCGCGACTGCGGGCCCTGGCCTCGGCGGCCCGGGTGTCGCTCAAGGCGGTGCTGCACGCCGCGCACCTGAAGGTGCTCAGCCAGCTCACCGACGAGCCGACCTTCTACAGCGGACTGGTCTGCAACACCCGCCCCGACGTGGTGGGCAGCGAGCGGGTCTACGCGATGTCGCTGAACACCCTGCCGTTCCCGCACGACCGGCGGGCGACGAGCTGGCGGGACCTCGTGCAGCGGGTGCACGCCCGCGAGGCCGACCTGTGGCCGCACCGGCGCTACCCGGCACCGGCCATCCGCACCCCCGGCTCCGGCGCCCGCCTCACCGACGTCTACTTCAGCTACCTCGACTTCACGGAGGTGGCCGGCGGACGTACCGCGCCCGTGGCGCGCATCGGCGCGAGCACCTCGGAGTTCGCGCTGGCCGTCGCCGCGGGCGCCGGCCGGATCGAGCTGAGCACCGACAGCCACGCCATGGGCCGGGCGGACGCGGTGCGGCTGGCCGGCATGTACCGGCTGGTGCTGGAGGCCATGGTGGCCGACCCCGACGGCGACCCCCGGCAGGCGTACCTGCCCGCCGGGGAACGGCACGACGTGCTCGTGGGCTGGAACGCCTCGACCGCGCCGCCCGGCACGGACCTGGTGCCGCAGCGGGTGGCGGCGTGGGCCGCGGCGACCCCCGACGCGGAGGCCGTCGACGGTACGACCTACGCGCGGCTGGACGCGGCGGCCAACCGGATCGGCCACCACCTGCGCGGGATGGGGGTCGGCCCGGAGCGGGTCGTCGGGGTGCTGCTGGAGCGGGGCGTCGACCTCGTCGCCACCCTGCTCGGAGTGTGGCGGGCCGGCGGCGCGTACCTGCCGATCGACCCGGCGCACCCGGCCGAGCGGGTCGCCGCGATGCTCGCCGACGCCGGGGCGACGGTGGTGGTGACCTCCTCCGGGCACGCCGACCGGTTCACCGGATCCTCCGCCAGCCCGGTGCCGACGTCGGGCCAGACCGGCGTGGAGCTGGTGCTGCTCGACCGCGACGCCGGGCGGATCGCCGCGCTGCCCGCCGAGGCGCCGGCCGGCGTGCCCGACCCGGACCACCTCGCGTACGTCATCTTCACCTCCGGCTCCACCGGCCGGCCGAACGGGGTGCAGATCAGCCACCGCAGCCTCGCCAACTACCTCGGCTGGGCGGCCGGAGAACTGGTCGCCGACCGCACCGGCGGCGCCGCGCTCTTCTCGTCGGTCGCGTACGACATGGTGGTGACCAGCATCTGGGCGCCGCTGGCCACCGGGCAGCGGCTGTGGCTGCTGCCGCCCGACGCCGGCCTCGACGAGCTGGGCCCGAGACTGGCCGAGGCCGGCCCGTTCAGCTTCGTCAAGCTGACCCCCGGCCACCTCGACCTGTTGACCCGCCAGCTCGACGCGGCGCAGGCGGCGGCCCTGACGCCGCTGCTGGTCCTGGGCGGTGAGGCGCTCACCCGGCAGGTCTGCGACCGCTGGCACGCCCTCGCGCCGGACACCGTGCTGCTCAACGAGTACGGGCCGACGGAGGCGACCGTGGCCGTCAGCCGGTACCCGGTCACCGGGCCGCTGCCGGGCGACGTGGCCCCGATCGGCCGGCCGCTGGGCGGGATGCGCACGTACGTGCTCGACGCCGACCTGCAACCGGTGCCGGTGGGCGTGGTCGGCCACGTCCACCTCGGCGGCCCGGGCCTCGCCCGCGGCTACGCCGGCCGGCCGGAGCTGACCGCCGACCGGTTCGTGCCCGACCCGTTCGACGGCCACGGCGGGCGGCTGTACCGCACCGGCGACCTCGGCCGCTGGCTGCCCGACGGGCAGCTGGACCTGCTCGGCCGGGTCGACGACCAGGTGAAGATCCGCGGCCACCGGGTGGAGCCCGGCGAGGTCCAGGCGGTGCTGGTCGCGCATCCGGGCGTACGGGACGCGGTCGTGACCGTCGACTCGACGGCCGCCGGCGGGCCCCGGCTGGTGGCCTACCACGTCGGTGACGCGCCGGACCTGGCCGCGCACTGCGCCCGGTGGCTGCCGAGCCAACTGGTCCCGAGCGTCTTCGTCCCGGTGCCGGCCATCCCGCTCAACGCCAACGGCAAGGTCGACCGCCGGGCGCTGCCCCCGGTGGACCCGGCCGGGACGGTCGGGCACACCCCGCCCCGCCCCGGGCTGGAGGAGCTGATCGCCGACATCTGGGCCCGGGTCCTGGAGATCGACCGGGTGGACCGGCACGACCGGTTTTTCGCCCTCGGCGGGCACTCGCTGCTGGTGGTGCCGGTGGTCACGGCGGCCCGGCAGGCCGGTGTCGCGCTGACCCTGCGGGCGGCGATGGCCGACCGGACCCTGGCCGAGCTGGCCGCCTCGCTCGCCCAGGCCACGCCGGCGGCGGCCGCCGGCCCGACGGATCGGAGCCCGCGCCCGGGCGCGGCGCGGGCCGCCGCGGTGCTGCCGCCCGTCGAGCCGCTGCTCGCCGCCCACCGGGTGCCCGGCGCGTCGCTGGCCCTGCTCGCCGGCGGCGAGGTGGTGGAGGTCCGCGCCCTCGGGCACCGCACGGCCGGCGGCGACGCGCCGGTGACCCCGGCGACCGTCTTCCAGGTCGGCTCCGTGAGCAAGCTCGTCACCGCGGTCGGCGCGCTGGTCCTGGTCGGTCGGGGACAGCTCCAGCTCGACACCGACGTCAACGCGTACCTGAAGAGCTGGCAGCTGCCCGCCGGCCGGCCGGTCAGCCTGCGGCAGCTGCTGTGCCACGTCGCCGGGCTGACCGCGACGGGCAGCACCGGACATCGGCGCGGCGGCCCCGTACCGACCCTGTCGGACGTGCTGCGCGGGCAGGGCGTGCCCACCGGCCCGGTCCGGGCGCTCGACGCGCCCGACCCGGTCGCGGTGGAGCGCAACAGCCACTTCGTGGTGGTGCAGCAGCTCATGGAGGACGTCACCGCGACACCCTTCGCCGACCTGATGGCCGAGCTGGTGTTCGGGCCGGTGGGGATGACGGGCAGCAGCTTCGACCAGAGCTTCCCCGAGAGGTCCGGCCGGCCGGTGGCCGTCGGGCACGACGAGCGGGGCGAGCCGCTACCGGGCGGCTGGCAGGTGCGTGCCGACCTGGCGGCCGCCGGGCTGTGGAGCACCGCGACCGACCTGGCCCAGCTCGTACGGGAGATCCACGTCGCGTACCGGGGCGGCCCGGCCCTGCTGAGCCAGGAGTTGGCGGTGGCGCAGCTGACGGCCGGACCGGGCGGGATCTTCGGCCTCGGCTGCATGGTGGACCGCGTCGAGGGGCCCGCCGGAGCGCGGGTGGAGTTCACCCACCGGGGCCGCATCGCCGGCTACCACGCGCTCACCGCCGGCCGGGTGCCCGACGGCTCCGGCCTGGTGCTGCTGACCAACGGCGACCAGGGCCACGAGGTCGTGTCGCTGCTGGCGTCCGACACCGCACTCACGGAGGAAATGTGATGACGACCGTACCGAGCGTCCCCGCGGCGGTCACCGATGCACCGGCGCGGCAGGTGCGGCACCTGGTGTCGATCCGCGACCTGACCGACGACGACCTCTACTCGATCGTGGCGCGGGGGGCGAGGTTCGCCGCCGGCGAGGCCGCCGCCTCGCTGGCCGACCGGGTGGTCGGCACGTACTTCGTGAAGACGTCGACCCGGACGCGGACCGCGTTCACCGTCGCCGCGCTGCGGCTCGGGGCGAAGACCATCCAGTACGGGCCGAACGACCTCCAGGTCAACACCGGCGAGTCCAGTGCGGACACCGGGCGGGTGCTGTCGGGCATGCTCGACGTGCTGGTGGCGCGGACCGCCGCCGACCCGCAGGAGATGCGCGACTGGTCGCGGCAGCACCGGATGGCGGTGGTCAACGCGATGAGCGCCGAGGAGCACCCCACGCAGGCGCTGGCCGACCTGACCACCCTGCTGCGGCGCTTCGGCCGCATCGAGCACCTGCGGCTGCTCTACCTGGGCGAGGCGAACAACACCGCGACGGCCCTGGCCCTGGCGCTGACCCGCTTCCCCGGCGTCGAGCTGGAACTTCGCACCCCGGCGGGGTACGGCCTGCCGGCCGGGATCGCGGCCCTCGCGCGGGAGCAGGCGCAGCGGTGCGGCGCCCACCTCGTCGAACGGCACCACATGGACGACCTGCCGGGCGACCTGGACGTCATCTACACCACCCGCTGGCAGACCACCGGCACCAGCAAGCCCGACCCCGACTGGCGTACGCACTTCGCCCCGTTCCAGGTGGACCGGGAACTGTGGCGGCGCAGCCCGCACGCGGTCTTCATGCACGACCTCCCGGCGCACCGGGGGGAGGAGGTGACCGCCGAGGTCCTCGACGGGCCGGCCAGCATCGCCTTCCAGCAGGCGGAGAACAAGCTCTACAGCGCGATGGCCGTGCTCGACTGGTGCCGGGCGACCCCCGTCGGGCAGCCGTCGTGAGCGCGGTCGGGCGTCCGGCGGCCACGTCCCGGCAGCCGGGCCGCCTGACCGGCAACCGCGACTTCCTGCTGCTCTGGATCGGCTCCGGGGTCTCCGCGCTGGGCTCCCGGGCCACCTCCATCAGCTACACCCTGCTGGTCTTCTGGTCCACCGGATCGGCCACCGCGGCCAGCCTGGTGACCTTCGCCGCGCTGCTGCCCAACCTGGTCACCCAGTTGCCGGCCGGCGCGCTGGTGGACCGCTGGGACCGCCGCCGGACCATGGTGCTCTGCAACGTGGGGCGGATCGTCGCGATCGGCAGCGTCGCGGTCGCCGTCGCCCGGGACGCGGTCTGGTTGCCGCACCTGATGGTGGTCGCGTTCGTGGAGGCCAGCCTGGGCATCTGCTACGCCCTGGCCGAACGCGCCGCGGTGTTCAACGTCGTGCCGGCCGACCGCTACGGCGCCGCGACGGCGGCCAACGAGTCGCGGGCCAACGCGGCCAGCATCCTCGGCCAGCCGGCCGGCACCCTGCTCTACACGGTGACCCGCTGGGCCCCGTTCGGCTTCGCCGTGCTGGTGCACCTGATCTCGCTGGTCACCCTGCTGTTCATCCGGCGGGACCTCCAGGCGCCGAAGGCCCGCGCGGACGAGCCGGGTGGCCTGCTGGCCCGGATGAGGGAGGGGTTCACCTTCGTCTGGGGCCAGCTCTACCTGCGCCGCGCCCTCGGCCTCTACGCGGCGAGCAACATCCTGTTCCAGGTGCTGGGCCTGGGCCTCGTGGTGATCGTGAAGGATCAGGGCGGGTCGCCGCCCACGGTCGGGATGCTGCTGGTGGTGAACAGCGTCCTCGGCATGGCCGGCGCGATGACCAGCAACTTCTTCCTGAGCCGGTGGGGGATCCGCCGGATCATCATGGGGGTCAACATCGCCTGGGCGGTGCTGATGCCGCTGATCGCGGTGGCTCCGGGGCTGGTCGTCCTCGGCGCGATCTTCGCACTGATCCACTATGCCGCCGGCATCGGCAACGTGGCCGGGATGCTGTATGTGCTCCAGAGCGCACCCGACCACCTGCGCGGCCGGGCCGGTTCGATCGTCATGCTGCTCACCTCGGGAGCCAACTCGCTGGGGGCGCTGTTCGCGGGCTTCCTGCTCGACTCGACGAGCATCACGACGGCCATTCTGATCGTCGGCGGGTCGATGGGGGTGATCGCGGTCCTCGCGGTGCTCGCCTTCGGCGGTCGCGCCCGCGCCGAGGAGGAGCGGGCCGACGCCGAGCGTGCGGCAGCCGAACGCGCCGACGCTGAGCGGGGCGAGGCTGCACGGGTCGAGGCCGAGGAGGCCGACGCCGAACGCGGCGAGGTGAAGCGGGTCGAGGCCGAGCCGGCGGCGGGCGCGGCGCGGTCCGGATGAGCCGGACTGGCCGGTTAGCCGGCGATATGGCCGAAATATAGCGGCGCTGCGGAGCCTGGAGCGGATCGCAGAGCCTCAGACGGTGAGGAGTCCCTGGAATGACCGAGCACGCGAGCTGGAAGCCGTTGGAGATCACCCCGGAGAGCGCCGGCTGCGCGCCGACCGCCGAGGGCCTGGTCGGCCACCTGCGCGAGCTGGACCTGGCGCAGGTGCTCACGGCCGAGAAGGCGCTCGTCTTCCGTGGCTTCGGGGTGCGGCCGGAGACCCTGGACCCGGTGATGGACCTGCTGCTGCCGAGGCGACTGGCGTACGTGCACGGCAACTCGCCGCGCACCAAGGTGGGTCGCAACGTCTACACGTCCACCGAGTACCCGGCCCGGTACACCATCTCGATGCACAACGAGCTGTCGTACGCGGCCCAGTGGCCGGCCCGGCTGCTCTTCTTCTGCCAGATCGCCGCCGAGACCGGCGGCGCCACCCCGGTCGTCGACGCCGAGCTGTGGCTCGACTCGCTGGACCCGCAGCTGCGCGCCGACTTCGCCGGCGGGCTGCGCTACCAGCAGAACCTGCACGACGGGATGGGGCTGGGCAAGAGCTGGCGGGAGACGTTCGAGACCGACAGCCGCGACGAGGTCGAGGAGTTCCTCGCCGGCGCCGGCGCGACATGGGAGTGGACCGCCGACGGGCTGCGGGTGATCCAGCTCCGGCCGGCCACGCTACGGCACCCGGTCACCGGGGCCGAGGTGTGGTTCAACCAGGCGGACCAGTGGCACCCGGCCGGCCTCGACGACGACATCGCCAAGGTGATGACCCAGGTGATGGGGCCGGACGAACTGCCCCAGTCGGTGACCTTCGCCGACGGCTCGCCGATCCCCGACGAGTACATCACCCAGATCCGCGACCGGGGCCTGGCGGCCGCGATCGACGTCGACTGGCGGGTCGGCGACCTGCTGCTGATCGACAACGTGCTCACCGCGCACGGCCGGCGCCCGTACACGGGTGACCGCCGGGTCCTGGTGGCGATGTCGGACTGACCGCCGCGACCGAGGAAGATCCCCAGATGTCCCTGCGCCACCCCTCCGGCGGCGATCCGTGGCTGCGGGTGTTCCGGGGCGGCGCGCACGCGGGGCTGCGGCTGGTGTGCCTGCCGCACGCCGGCGGTTCGGCCGGCTTCTTCCAGCCCTGGGCGGCCGGGCTGCCGGACTCCGTCGACCTGCTCGCCGTCCGCTACCCGGGCCGGCAGGACCGGCTCGGTGAGCCGTGCGTCGACCGGATGGACGTGCTCGCCGACCGGGTCACCGAATCACTCACTCCGTACCTGGACCGCCCCCTGGCCCTGTTCGGCCACAGCATGGGCGCGTCGGTCGCCTACGAGGTGGCCGCCCGGCTGGAGGACCGGCTCGGCGTCGTGCCGAGGATCCTGTTCGTCTCCGGGCACGGCGCCCCGCACGTCACCCGCCTCGACCAGCACCCCGACGACTTCGACGACGAGGAGTTCCTCGCCCGTATCGCCGCGCTGGGCGAGGTGGATGCGCTGGTCTTCCGCTCGCCGAAGCTGCGGGGGCTGGTCGTGCCGGCGCTCCGGGCGGACCTGCGGCTGATCCACGACCACCTGCCGCGCGCCGCGCGGACGGTGTCCGCACCGATCACCGCGTACCTCGGCACCGGGGACCCGGCCTGCGACCGGGAGTCGGTCTCCGCCTGGGCGGAGCTGACCACCGGCGGCTTCCGGCTGCGGGCGTTCCCCGGCGACCACTTCTATCTCGTGCCGGGGCGGGCGGAGCTGCTCGCGGACCTCGCCGCGCAGCTCGTCGACCGGCCGACCACAACCCGTGCCGTGGCGTCCCTGGCCGCGCACCCGACCTGACCGGCACCGCCGGACCAGCACCATGGAGGGCACATCGTGACCGCACCGGACGTCGAGGCGGCGCCGCAGCCGCTCGTGGACGTGGACGTGGACCAGGAACGCTACGCGCGGTTCCGCATCTCCTTCGAGGCGGTGACGGACTTCGGGCGGCGGTTGCTGGCGGCCCGGCTGGCCGCCGCGGGCGTGCTCCCCGCCCCCGGCGCCGCCGCCGGTCGGGACGAGATCCTGGCCCGGTTGGCGGTGGCCGCCGGCTACGAGCCGCTCGGTGACGCCCTGCTGGACCTGCTGGAACGCGCCGACCTGCTGCGCCGGCAGGGCGACCGGCTCGCCGTGACGCACCGTGTCGTCGAGGCGGCCGGGCTCGCCGAGGACGACGTGACCGACGCGGCGGCGACGGCGTTGAGCCGGGAGCACCCGGACATCGCCGGGTACGTGCCCCTGCTGGTCGCCTGCCAGACGGGGCTGGTAGGGGTGGTGCGGGGCGACCGGCCGGCGAACGAGGTGCTCTTCCCGGGCGGCTCGGACGAGCTGGTCTCCGGGATCTACCGGGACAACGTCCAGCTCGACTTCTACAACCGGCTCTGCGCCGCGCTCGTGCAGCAGCAGGTCCGGCAGTTCCTCCGGCGCTATCCCCGCTCCTTCGCGCAGGTCCTGGAGGTGGGCGCGGGGACCGGCGGCACCACCGGGCCGGTGCTGGACGCCCTCGCGGAACGGGCGGAGCGGCTGCGGTACTTCTACACCGACGTGGGGCCCGCGTTCCTGCGGCTGGGGCGGCGGCGCTTCGGCGCCGACCGACCGTACGTGGACTTCGCCCGGTACAACGTGGAGGGTGCGCCCGAGGACCAGGGCTTCGAACCCGGCTCCATGCAGGTGGTCCTGGCCAGCAACGTCCTGCACGCCACGCTGCGGATCTCCGCCGCGCTGCGGCACTGCCACGCGTTGCTCAAGCCGGGCGGCGTCCTGGTGGTCAACGAGATGACCAGCCGCCTCGACTACAACACGCTGACCTTCGGCCTGGCCGAGGGGTGGTGGCGGCACGAGGACGACGAGCCGCGGGTGCCGGCGTCCCCGTTGCTCGACGTGGCCGGGTGGCGGGCCGCGTTTGGCCGGGCGGGCTTCGTCGACGTACGGGCGCACGCGGTGCCCGGCCTCGCCGCCGACGAGCAGGTGCAGACGGTGTTCGTGGCGACGGCCACGGGGGCCTGCGGGGCGTCGCGCTGACGTCGCGCCCCGTCCGCGTACGCCCCGACCGGGGTCGCGTCCGGCGGACCGCGCGCCGCGCGGCATCCGTGCGGCCGGGACCCCGGTAGGGTGCTGCGCGACCCCTGCCGGCCGTAGGTCCCGGCACGCGGAACCGGTAGGTCTTTACCGGCACCCCTAAATTTCCCGGCGAGATCTTTCATTCCTAAATATTCGGTGATATCAATCTCGCACTCGTTCCCTCAACCCCCGGAGTGCGACGTGCGGAGAACCCGTCTCGTTTCCCTCGCCCTGAGCCTGGCCACGGCTCTCGGCGTCAGCCTCACCATGGCAGCCCCCGCCCAGGCCGCCGCCGCCGACCGCTACGTGGCTCTCGGCGACTCGTACGCCTCCGGTGTGGGCGCCGGCAGCTACACCAGCGAGAGCGGCTCCTGCCAGCGCAGCACCAACGCCTACCCGGCCCTCTACGCCGCCAACATCAAGCCGGCGTCGTACGTGTCGGT
This sequence comes from Micromonospora sp. NPDC049051, assembly GCF_043197575.1. NCBI lineage: Bacteria > Bacillati > Actinomycetota > Actinomycetes > Micromonosporales > Micromonosporaceae > Micromonospora > Micromonospora sp. NPDC049051. Next base: position 145,228 of record NZ_JBICTL010000010.1, on the reverse strand, counting down.
CGCCTGCTCCGGCGCCACCACCACCAGCGTGATCAACACGCAGCTGTCGGCGCTCAGCTCGACCACCACCCTGGTCAGCGTCACCGTCGGCGGCAACGACGTCGGGTTCGCCAGCATCATGTCCACCTGCGTGCTCCAGGGCACGACCCAGTGCGTCGCGGCCGTCCAGGCCGCCGAGGACAAGGCCCGCGCGCAGCTGCCCGGCCTGCTGCGCAACGTCTACAACGGAATCAAGACCCGGGCCCCGAACGCCCGCGTGGTCGTCGTCGGGTACCCGGTCTTCTACCAGCTCGGCACCACCTGCATCGGGCTGAGCGCCACCTCCCGGGCGAAGATCAACGAGGGCATCAACCTGGTCGACGACCTCACCCGCACCGCCGCCGTGGCCGCCGGCTTCAAGTTCGCCGACGTGCGCTCGCAGTTCGTCGGGCACCAGCTGTGCAGCTCCGGCACGAAGTGGCTGCACGCCCTCAACTTCGCCAGCCTCGGCATCTCGTACCACCCGACCGCGGCCGGCCAGTCCGGCGGCTACTACCCGGTCTTCCGCTCCGTCGCGGGCTGACCGAACCTGATCTCCGTCCGGGCGGAGGCGGCCCCGCCCCCCTCGGGGTCGGACCCGTCCGGACGGTAGAACGGGGCGCGCCCGCCCTCGCGGCGGCCGCGCCCCGTTCGACCATCCGGCGCCGGGTTCCAGCGCGCCGGGGTGACACCGTACGGACTGCCGGGCCCCTGCGGGGCCGTGCCGGGGCCGGCCGGTCAGCAGCGGGTGATCGTCGAGTTGCTCAGGCGCACGTTGCTGATGGTCAGGTTGTCCGCGCAGGGGTTCTCCACGATCCGGCTGTCCACCAGCGTGAAGTTGCGCAGGGAGATGTCCCGGTTGCCGGGGAACTCGCTGCGCTCGGCCAGTCGCACCTCACCGCCGCCGCTGACCGTGCCCCCGCCGGCCGCGATGTCCACGTTCTGGCAGTTCTCGATCAGGATCGCGTTGTTGCCGGTGTCGGCGATGTCCACCCGGTCGATGGCGGCGCCGCCGGACTCGGAGACGCAGAAGATCCCCCGGCCGCCGCCGCGCGCCCGGACGGTGCCCACCCGGACGTTGGTCGGGTAGCCGGAGCCGATGCGCCCGTTGCGGTTGGCCATCCGGAAGGCCGCGTACCCGGTGCCGGCGCCGGCGTTCTCGGCGTCGACGGTGGTGACCGTGGCGTTGACGGTCTGGTTGAGCAGCAGGCCCGACTCGCCCACGTTGCGCGCCGTCACGGTGCCGATGGTCAGCCCGTCCACGCCGTACGTCTCGACCGCGTGGGAGCTGGCGCCGGAGACGTACGCGGTGTCGATCCGGACGTTGCGGGTCCACTGGCTGGTGTCCCCGCGGTTGTCGATCCGGATCCCGAGCCCGCCGCCGAGCCGCATGTCGATCCGGCCGAGGACGACGTCCGTGACGTTGCGCAGGAAGATCCCGTAGAGCGGCGTCCCGGTGACGGTGAGGTGCCCGACCTCGACGTGGCTGGTGCCGCGGGAGTAGATCGGCGCCTGGTCGCCGCTGCCCGAGCCGGTGACGTTGATGGTGCCGCACACGTCGATCGCGGTGTAGCTCGGCAGGCTGATCCGCGACCCGGCGCTCATCGAGCCGGAGCCCCGTACGACGACCCGTTGCTTGCTGGTGCGCCCGGCGCTGAGGCTGTTTACGGCGGCCTGGACGGCGGCGCGCATGTCGCTGCCGGTGTACACCGTGGTGCCGCCGTTGCGGGCGGTCCACGTGCCGCCGCTGAGCACCGCCTCGGCCTGGAACGCGCCGCTGCCGCAGCCGGTGCCCCCGGAGCCGACGGTGATCAGCTGCCACTGCTGGTTGGCGCCGTCGAGATCCTGATACTGCGAGATCATCGCGCCGTCCGCGGTGGACCACTGCCACACGTCGAGGGCCTTGTTCGAGTGCCGGTTCACGAGGCGGACGTACCCGCCGGCGGAGTCGGCGAGCCGGAAGTGCTGACGGGTGTTGCCGCTGGCGGCGGTGTTCTGGACGAGTTGGACCCCGTCCTCGGCGTTGGGTAGCTCCAGGACCTTGCCGCTGTGCATCGAGCGGATCTGGTGGTAGCCGCCGCCCACGTCGACGAAGCGCCACTGCTGCACGGCCAGGTCGTTGCGGGCGTACTGGTTGACGGGCGCGCCGTCGGCGGTGGACCAGCCCCACAGGTCCATGGCCTTGCCGCTGTGCCGGTTGACGAGGACGTAGCTGGCGCCGGGGTCGACCGTGGCCGCCGCGGCGGGCCGGGGGGCGACGGCCACGGCGGCGCCGACGAGCGCCAGGACGGCCGTGGCCACCAGCGGGAGCCGCCGGCGGTGGAGGGGTCTGGTGGTGGTGGGTGTCATCGGGCTCCTTCGGAGAGCTGTCCGGTGGGCGGATGGCGTGGTCGGGCTGTCTCGGCGTGCCCTGCTGATCCATCCGCATCTATTCCATAGGTCATGGTAAGCGCTTTCCTTCAGGACTGAGGAAGATCTTGACTCGCGTCCTGATCGCCGGTGGCTGGCCTGCGCGTGCGGAGTGCGTGTGGCGTGTCCTGGCTGGTGAGTGCCGGTCTGGCCACCCGGCCGTCGCCTGTCGGCGTCGGCCGAACGGGGGAGTGCGGGTAACGGTCGGGTCACGGGGGATTCCCACGGAGGTTCACCTCGCCCTACTGTGCGAGGCAGGAGGTCAGACCTCCATCCTCATACCTCTGAGCTGCGAGGTGAGCTGGCACGTGCAGGAACTTTCTCCCCGCTACGACGGATACCGCTCGTTCGACTACCTGGAGCCCCGGGTCGACTACAAGGTCTTCGAGCTGGCACCGCAGCTCGGCCGGGTACCCGAGCACGACCTCGGCCTGACCGACGAGCAGCGCGGCCGGGTCTCCCGGCTGCTGCGCGAACACGTGGCCATCTCGCTGCACGAACACCCGAAGATCCTCCCGGCGGACGTCTCGCAGCTGCGCGACTACAACCGGACCGGCCGCAACTCCTTCGGCTTCGAAGGGCTCGCCCGCTCCGGGATGACCGCCGTGTTCGACAACTTCATGAACGGCACGGGCTGCGTCACGAGCGAGCACGCCTGGAAGTGGGACGACGTCATCTACGACATCGGCCTGCGCTTCGCCGACGTCGCGAAGCAGGACTACGTGGTGGTGGCGACCACCCTGGAGCAGATCTTCGCGGCCAAGCGGGAGGGGCGGCTCGCGCTGGTCGCCGGCCTGGAAGCCGCCACGATGATCGAGAACGAGCTGGACCGGATCGACATCCTGTACGGCTTCGGCGTCCGGCAGATGGGCATCGCCTACAGCCAGGCGAACATGCTCGGCAGCGGCCTGTCCGAGCGGGCCGACGGTGGGCTGACCCACTTCGGCCGGCGGGCGGTGGACCGGATGAACAAGCTGGGCATCGCCATCGACGTGTCGCACTCCGGTGACCGGACGTCGCTGGAGGTCGTCGAGGCGAGCCGGGTGCCGGTCTTCATCACCCACGCGGGGGCGCGGGCGGTGTGGAACACGCCGCGGATGAAGTCGGACGAGGTGATCCGCGCCTGCGCCGAGCGCGGCGGCGTGATCGGCATCGAGGCCGCCCCGCACACCACCCTGTCGGCCGACCATCCGCACCACTCGATCGAGTCGGTGATGGACCACTTCACCTACTGCGTCGACCTGGTCGGCATCGACCACGTCGCTTTCGGTCCCGACACCAACTTCGGTGACCACGTCGGGCTGCACGACAGTTTCACCCAGCACCTGGCGATCGGACAGGCGCACGGCGTGGTGGACCACCCCCGCGTGCCTTACGTCTCCGGCATGGAGAACCCAGCGGAGTGCTTCAGCAACATCGTCGGCTGGCTGGTCAAGCACGACTACTCCGACGACGAGATCGCCAAGGTCATCGGCGGCAACATCATTCGGGTTCTTCAGGAGGTTTGGTGAGCACGTACAACACCCGCCGCCCCGGCCGCTGGCGGATCGCCGCCGCGATCGGCGCGGTGGCTGCGATCAGCCTGGCCGGCTGCGGCCTCAACGAGGGCAACTCGTCCTCCGGCAACACGTCCGGTGACACCTCGGTGCTGCGCATCGGCACCACCACCGACGTCTCCAACTTCAACCCGCTCCAGTCGCTCAGCAAGACCGACTCCTGGATCCTCAACGCGATGTACCCGCACCTGCTGCGGATCGACGAGAACGCCAAGAAGGCGCCGGAGCTGGCCGAGAAGTACGAGTACGAGGACGGCGGAAAGACCGCCGTGTTCACGCTGCGGGACGACTTCAAGTGGACCGACGGCAAGCCGGTGGTCGCCGAGGACGTCAAGTTCAGCGCCGAAATGATCATGAAGTACAAGCTGGGCAACGTCGCGGCCAAGCTGACCTGGGTCGAGTCGATCGAGGCGCCGGACGCGACCACGGTGAAGTTCAAGCTGTCCCAGCCGTACGCGCCGTTCGCCGAGGGCGTCGGCTTCTGGATGTCGATCGTGCCCAAGCACATCTTCGAGCCGGCCGGCGACCTGTCGAAGTTCGCCAACGACTCGAACTGGGTCGGGGCCGGCCCGTTCGTGCTCGAGAGCATCACCAAGGGCCAGCGCTACGTCATGAAGCGCAACGAGAACTACCCGCTCGCGCCCGGGGGCAAGGCGGCGGTCAGCCAGGTCGAGTACCGCGTCTACCCGGACGTGAACACCATGATGCTGGCGCTGCGCAACGGCGACATCGACATGATGGGCACCCCGGTGCCGGTCTCGGCGGCGAAGACCTTCGAGAACGACGAGAAGATCAAGCTGGAGAAGGTCGGCGCGCTGGGCTTCGCGCACCTGACCTACAACATGAAGAACAAGGACCTGGCCAAGCAGGAGGTCCGGCAGGCGCTGTCGATGTCGATCGACACCAAGTCGATCATCTCGGCCGTGCTCCAGGGTGACGGCCAGCAGATGGCCGGTCCGATCTCGCCGATCTTCTCCGAGTACGACAACACCGAGATCCAGCCGTACCCGTTCGACCCGGCGGGCGCGAAGGCCAAGCTGAGCGCGGCCGGCTACAAGGACGCCAACAACGACGGCTTCTTCGACAACCTGAACCTCGGCGTGGCGTGCGACCAGTCCAACGCGAACATCACCCGCGTGGTGCAGCTCTTCCGCGAGAGCGCGGCCCAGGCCGGCATCAAGCTGGAGAACGAGTGCGTGGAGCGGAACACCTTCCTCACCCGCACCAAGAACGGCGAGTACGACATCGACGCCTCGCAGTGGGGTGTCTTCGACAACCCGATGGACCAGCTGCGCAGCACCTACCTGTCCAGCAACCCGGGTGGCATCAACTACAACCTGCTCGAGTCGGACGAGATCGACGCGCTGATCAACGACGCGGCCGGCACCACCGACCCGGAGGCGTTCAAGACCAAGATCAAGAACCTTGACAAGGTCGTGCACGAGCAGGCGTACCTGACCCCGCTGTACGTGGAGAACTTCCAGTTCGCCTACAACGCCAGCAAGTTCACCGGCTTCGTTCCGTCGCCGTCGGACCTGCTCGGCATGGTCACCGCGTACTCGCTGGCCCAGGTCACTCCGGTCAAGTAACCCGAACCTGAGGGAAAGGAGGGGTCCCCCGTGTTGCGTTTCATGCTCAGCCGAGCACTGAAGGCCGTCCTGACCGTGTGGATCGCGATCACTTCGACCTTCTTCCTGCTCCGGCTTCTGCCGGGGGACCCCACGACCCTCATGGTCGAAGGGGACATGACGCCGGAGATGCAGGCGGCACTGCTCAAGACGTACGGCCTGGACCGGCCGTTGTGGGAGCAGTACGTGTCGTACCTGCGGGAGTTGCTCCAGGGCAACCTGGGCATCTCCTTCCGGCAGATCCAGCCGGTAACCGACATCATCGTCGACCGGCTGCCCTGGACGCTGCTGCTCGCCGGCGCGGCGTTCGTGCTGACCATCGCCGTCGGTATCCCGGTCGGTGTGACCGCCGCGGTGCACCGCGGCAAGCTGATGGACCGCATGCTCCAGGGTTTCGGCATCAGCGCGAATGCGCTCTTCGTGCCGAGTGTCGCCATCCTGCTGCTGGTCTTCTTCGGGGCCAACCTCGGCTGGTTCCCGATCGGTGGGGCGATCGACCCGGACACCCAGGGCGCGGCGGCCTACCTGAGCCTGGCCCACCACCTGGTGCTGCCGGTGCTGTCACTGGTTCTGGTGCAGCTCGGCCCGTACGCGTTGACCCTGCGGACCAACATGATCGAGGTCCTCGGTGAGGACTACATCCGGGCCGCCCAGGCCCGTGGCCTGTCGGCGCGGCGCCGGGTCTGGAAGCACGGTCTGCGTAACGCGATCCTGCCCGCGCTGACCCTGATGGGTCTGCAGTTGGGCACCCTGGTCGGCGGCGCGGTGCTCACCGAGACCGTCTTCGCCTACCCCGGCGTCGGGCGACTGATCTACGAGGCGGTCGGCCAGCAGGACTACCCGGTGATCCAGGGCGCGTTCATCATGCTCGCCGTCACCGTGGTCTTCGCCAACGCGCTGACCGACATGCTCTACGCGGTCCTCAACCCCCGGATCCGGCTGTGACGCCCGTGAGCGCGAGGAGCGCAGCGGAGCGGAGCCCCGCAGTCGCGAACACAGACATCACCGTGAGCGCGAGGAGCGCGGCGGAGCGGAGCCCCGCAGTCGCGAACACGGCAGACACCGCGAGCGCCCCGGCCGGGGCGCGCCGCCCGGACCCGTTCACCGCCACCACTGAAGGGAGGGTGCCGTGAGCGCCCCCGTGCTGACCGAGCAGGCGATTCCGCCGGTCGCCCCGGCCGCGACCACGCGGTCCTCCTGGTACGCCTACCTGCGGCAGCCCACCGCGGCGCTGTCGGTGCTGGTGCTGGTCGTGATGGTGTTGATGGCGCTGTTCGCGCCGCTGATCGCCGACGAGCCCAGCGGCGCCGGCCCGGACGTGTTGCAGTCCCCGTCCGGCGCGCACTGGTTCGGCACCGACGACCTCGGGCAGGACATCTTCGCCCAGGTGGTCTGGGGCACCCGGACCAGTTTGGTGATCGGCCTGGCGGCGTCGTTGATCGCGATTGTGCTGGGTACCGCGATCGGCCTGGCCGCGGCCTACTTCCGGCCGATCGACGCGGTCGCCACGGTGATCACCGACGTGATGCTGGCGCTGCCCACCCTGCCGCTGATGATCATGTTGGCCGCGGTGGTCAACCCCAGCGTCGGGACCCTGACGCTGATCATCGGCTTCTTCGCCTGGCCCGAGGTGGCCCGGTTGATCCGGTCCCAGGGCCTGGTGATCAGCGCGATGCCCTACATCGACGGGGCCCGGGTGCTCGGTGCCACCGGCTGGCGGATCGTCACCCGGGAGATCCTGCCCGCGGTCGTCTCGCTGATGATCGTCAGCGTGCTGCTCACCGCCTCCCGCGCGGTGATCTCCGAAGCCGGCCTCAGCTTCCTCGGCCTCGGCGACCCGGACGCCTGGTCCTGGGGCCGCATCCTGCTCAACGCCCAGCGCAGCGGCACGATCGCGATCGCCTGGTGGCAGACCCTCTTCCCGTCGCTGGCGATCCTGCTGCTGGTGCTCGCGGCGACCCTCGCCGGAACGCGGTTCAACGACACCCGTGACCCCCGCCGCAACGGAGGCTGACCATGCGACTGCCCGAAAGCTTCTACACCAGCGTCCGGAGCCGGCTCAACGAGACGCTCGACGAGCGTGGCCTGGACGGCTTCCTGGCCACGTCCCCGGCGGACGTCGCCTTCCTGAGCGGCTTCTTCTACATCGCCACCGAGCGTCCGGTGTACCTCTGGATGCCGCGCAAGGGAGAACCGCTGCTGGTCATCCCGCGTCTCGACGAGGAGTACGCCGCCCAGCAGGGCGTGACCATCCCGCTTGTCAGCTACTTCGAGTTCCCGGGCGTGGTCACCGCCGAGCAGACGCTCGCCTCGGCACTGTCCCGCCCCGGCGGCGCGGTCCGCCGGATCGGGGTGGGCGCCGGGGTGTCGGTCGGCGCGTTCCGGGCGCTGTCCCGGGCCATCGCCGGGGCGACCCTGGAGACCACCGACGCGGTGGCGAAGCTGCGGCTGCGCAAGTTCCCCGAGGAGATTCCGTTCCACGAGGCCGCCGCGCGGATCTGCGACGAGATGCTCGGCGCCGGCCGGGCGCTGATCGAGGAGGCGCTGGTCAGCGGGGGACCGCTGCCGCGCGAGGACGAGATCGCCCGGCACGTGATCGGGTACGGCACCGACCGGATGTACGCCGAGTACGACCTGGTCGTCTACACCACGAAGCTGGCCGGCGGCTTGGTCTACGCCGGCCCGAACTCGGCCCTGCCGCACGGCCTGCCGACCCGCCGGCGGATCCAGCCGGGCGACACGCTGATCCTCTCCCTCGGCGCGGCGGTGGCCAGCCGGTTCGTGGAGAGCGAACGCACCTTCATCATCGGTGAGCCCACCGCCGAGCAGGTGCGCTACTACGAGGCCGACCGGGAGGCGCAGGAGGTGGGCACCCAGGCGATGGTCGCCGGGCGGACCTGCGCCGAGGTCAACAAGATCTGCCTGGACGTGCTGCGTGAGCACGGGCTGGGCGACCACATCCGGCACCGGCAGGGGCACGGCATCGGCTTGCAGAACCACGAGGCGCCCTGGGTCGAGGACGGCGACGACACCGTGCTCGCCCCCGGGATGCTGCTCTCCAGCGAGCCCGGCGTCTACGTGCCCGGCCACGCCGGCTACCGCATTTCCGACACGGTCCTGGTGCAGGAGGCCGGCCCGCGCCGGCTCACCAGCTACCCGCGCGACCTGGCATCCAACGTGATCGAGGGGGTCCGATGAGAATCAACGGAGCGGAACTGGTCGTCGAGGCGTTCGGCCCGACCGACGCGCCGGCGATGATCGTGCATCACGGCGCGCCCGGCCTGGGCTCGCGCAACGAGCCGAAGCGCTCGTTCGGTCCGTTCTCCGACCGGATGCGGGTCATCGTCTTCGACGCCCGGGGCTCCGGCGAGTCCAGCGACGACGAGCCGTTCACCCACGAGCAGTGGGTGGCCGACGTGGACGCGATCCGGGAGCACTTCGGCTACGAGAAGATCGTGATGGCCGGCGGCTCGTACGGCGGGTTCATCTCCCTGGAATACGCCGTCGCCCACCCGGACCGGGTCTCCGCGCTGGTGCTGCGGGACACCGCGGCGGACACCGCGTACGACTACCTGGCGGTCGAGCGGGCCCGCAACACCGACCGCTCGGTGATTCCGGAGTGGGTCATCGACCGGATCGGCACCGGCCGGTTCGAGAGCAACGAGCAGCTGCGCGAGTACTGGCGGGCGATCCTGCCGCTCTACGACCACCAGCACGACCCGGCCAAGGACGAGGCGAAGCTGGCCGCCACCCGGTTCCACTACCGGACCCACAACGCGGCCTTCGGGCAGAACATGCCCACGTACGACCTCAAGCCGAAGCTGCCCTCGATCACCTGTCCGACCCTGATCACCGTGGGCCGGCACGACTGGCGTACCCCGGTGCAGGCGTCGCAGGTCATCGCGGACCTGATCCCGAACAGCGAGCTGGTCGTCTTCGAGGAGTCCGGCCACTCGCCGCAGTTGGAGGAGCCGGAGAAGTTCCAGCGGGTGGTCCGGGACTTCCTCGGCAGAGCCGGAGTGTTGCGATGACCCTGTTGGAGATCGCCGACCTGCGGGTCGCGTTCCCCGGCCCGAGCGGGCCGGTCAACGCGGTCAACGGGGTGTCGCTCCAGGTCGACTCCGGACAGACGCTGGCCATCCTCGGCGAGTCCGGCTCCGGCAAGAGCGTCACCGCGCAGGCGGTGATGGGCATCCTCGAGACGCCGCCAGCCAAGATCACTGGCTCGGTCCAGCTGCGCGGCCGGGAGCTGCTCACCCTGCCCCGCAGGCAGCGTGAACGGATCAGCGGCGAAGAGATCGGCATGGTCTTCCAGGACGCGATGGCGGCGCTCAACCCGGTCTTCACCGTCGGACACCAGATCGAGGAGGTGCTCCGGGTCCGCCGGGGCATGTCCAGGGCCGACGCCCGTCGCCGGGCCATCGAACTGGTCGACCGGGTCCGCATCCCGGCCGCCAAGGACCGGATCCGCGACTACCCGCACCAGTTCTCCGGCGGTATGCGCCAGCGCATCATGATCGCGTTGGCCATCTCGCTGGAACCGGACCTGCTGATCGCCGACGAGCCCACCACCGCCCTGGACGTGACCGTCCAGGCACAGGTCATGGAGCTGATCGCGGAGATCCAGCGGGACAGCGGGATGGGCCTGCTGCTGATCACCCACGACCTGGGTGTGGTGGCCGAGGTGGCCGACGACGTGGCCGTGATGTACGCGGGGCGGATCGTCGAGCGGGGCACCGTCGAGCAGATCTTCGACGGCCCGGCCCACCCGTACACCGAGGGCCTGCTCGCCTCGATGCCCCGGGTGGACCGCCGCGACGAGCAGCTCTACGCCATCCCGGGCGCCCCGCCCAACCCCGCCCGGCTGCCCGCCGGCTGCCCCTTCCACCTGCGCTGCCACCGGGTCACCGACGAGTGCCGGACGGCGCGGCCCGCGCTGGAACCGCTGTCCGCCGGCCGCGCCAGCGCCTGCCACCACCACGCGGAGGTGCTGCATGCCACCCAGCGATGACGTCGTGCTCCGGGTCGACAACCTGGTCAAGCACTTCCCGGTCAAGGGCCGGGTGCCGCTGCGCAGCGGCGGCGTGGTCAAGGCCGTCGACGGGGTCTCCTTCGACCTGCGCCGGGGGGAGACCCTCGGTGTGGTCGGCGAGTCCGGCTGCGGCAAGAGCACGCTGGCCCGGATGCTGGTCGGGCTGGAGCGGCCCACCGCCGGCGAGGTGCGCTTCGGCGACGCGGTGGTGCACCAGGCCCGGGGCCGGGAGCTGCGCGCGCTGCGCCGCCGGATCCAGATCGTGCTCCAGGACCCGTACACGTCGCTCAACCCGCGCCGCACCGTCCGGGAGATCCTGCTCCAGCCGTACGAGATCCACCCCGACGTGCTGCCCAAGGCCCGCCGGTTGGACCGGATCCGGGAGCTGCTCGACCTGGTCGGCCTGGACGCCAGCCTGCACCTGGACCGCTACCCGCACCAGTTCTCCGGCGGTCAGCGCCAGCGGATCGGCATCGCCCGGGCGCTCGCCCTGCAACCCGACGTGATCGTCTGCGACGAACCGGTCTCCGCGCTCGACGTCTCCGTCCAGGCCCAGGTGGTCAACCTGCTGGAGCGGCTCCAGGAGGAGTTGGGCGTGGCGTACGTCTTCATCGCCCACGACCTGTCGGTGGTGCGGCACATCTCCGACCGGGTCGCGGTCATGTACCTCGGCAAGCTGGTCGAGACCGGCCCCGGCGCGCCGCTGTACGACCAGCCCCGCCACCCGTACACGAAGGCGCTGCTGTCGGCGGTCCCGGTGCCGGAGCCGGCCCGGCGGGTCGAGCGGAAGCGGATCCTGCTCGCCGGCGACCCGCCGAGCCCGGTCGACCCGCCGTCCGGCTGCCGGTTCCGCACCCGCTGCTGGCAGGCCACGGACGCCTGCGCCACCACCGAACCACCGCTGGCGGGCGCGGAACACCCGGTCGCCTGTCACTACCCGTTGGCCGCGTGACGCGCCCGACGCCGTTCCACTGAGGAGTGAGTGAGCCTTGCTGCAGAACCCCGCACCGCGGTACCAGGGACACCGGTCGTACTCGTACCTGGAGCCGCACTCGGACTACCGGGTGTTCGCCCTGGCCGAGGAGATCGGCCGGGTGCCGGAGCACGACCTCGGCCTGACCGACGCGCAGCGGCAGCGGGTCACCCGGCTGCTGACCGAGCAGATCGCCGTCTCGCTGCACGAGCACCCGGTCGTCCTTCCCGAGGACGTCCGTGAGCTGCGCGCCTACAACCGCACCGCCCGCCAGCGTACGGGTTACGAAGGGCTGGCCCGGTCCGGGCTGACCGCCGTGTTCGACAACTTCATGGCCGGGGCGTCCTGCGTCACCAGCGAGAACGGCTGGAAGTGGAACGACCTGGTCTACGCCCTCGGCATGCGGCTGAGTGACCTCTACAAGCAGGACCACGTGTTCCTGGCGACCTCGCTGGCCGACATCCACGCGGCCAAGCGGGACGGCCGACTGGCCCTGGTCGCCGGGCTGGAGTGCAGCAGCCCGATCGAGAACGAGCTGGACCGGATCGACATCCTGTACGGCTTCGGCGTCCGGCAGCTCGGCATCGCGTACAGCCAGGCGAACATGCTCGGCGGCGGCCTCTCCGAGAGGCACGACGGCGGGCTGACCCACTTCGGTCGGCGCGCGGTGGACCGGATGAACAAGCTCGGCATCGCCATCGACATCTCGCACTCCGGCGACCAGACCTGCCTCGACGTGATCGAGGCCAGCCGGGTGCCGGTCCTCATCACCCACGCCGGTGCCCGCGCGGTCTGGGACACCTCCCGGATGAAGCCGGACGAGGTGATCCGGGCCTGCGCCGAGCGGGGCGGGGTGATCGGCATCGAGGCCGCGCCGCACACCACCCTCTCCGAGGCGCACAAGCACCACTCGATCGAGTCGGTCATGGACCACTTCCGGTACTGCGTCGACCTGGTCGGGATCGACCACGTCACGTTCGGCCCGGACACCATGTTCGGCGACCACGTCGGGGTGCACAACACGTACGCCGGCAACTACGCGCACGACGCCGGAAACCGGCCGGAGCACCCCCGGGTGGAGTACGTGGCGGGCGTGGAGAACCCGGGCGAGGCCTTCGGCAACATCGTCGGCTGGCTGGTCAAGCACGACTACTCCGACGACGAGATCGCCAAGGTCATCGGGGGCAACACCATCCGGGTGCTCGAACAGGTCTGGTGACCTGGGCGGGGCCGTGGCTCCCGGGCCGCCGGGCCGGCGGCGCGGAGGGGAGTGCACCGCCCCTCTCGCCCTGGCCCGCGCGACGACTACTACTACACTCCGTACCGCCGCAGCGGCGCGGCGCGGAGCGAAGAGGTGAAGGTGGATGGCTCGGCGTGAGACCGCGCTCCAGACCGCACAGAGTCGGCTGATGGAGCTGATCGGCAGCGAGTTCCGGCCCGGGGACAAGCTGCCCAACGAGCGTGAGCTGGCCGATCTGCTGGAGGTCAGCCGGGCCACCGTCCGCGAGGTCCTCGGCCAACTCGCCGCCGAGGGCGTGGTGAAGCGCACCTGGGGCATCGGCACGTTCGTGCACGAGTCGGCCGGCCGGGTGCCGGTGTCGCTCGGCGACGTCACCGCCCTGCGGGACCGGATCACCGCCTCCGGTCACCGTCCCGCCCTCACCGACGCCAAGGTCAGCCGGGCCACCTGCCCGGCCGACTGCGCCGAGGTGCTCGGCCTGGCCCCGGGCGATCCGGTGTGGAGGGTCGACCGGCTCTTCGCCGTCGACGAGGTCCCGGCGGTGTGGATCTGCGACCACCTGCCGCTGCACGTCGCCGGGCACGACCTGGACCCGTCCGGCCTGGTCAGTATCGACCTGGACATGTTCGAGTTCCTGGCCAGCGCGACCGGCATGCCGGTGCGCCGGGCCGAGATCGAGTTCGCCGCCGTGCTCGCCGACGAGGTGGCGACGGCCCGGCTCGGGGTGTCGGCCGGGCATCCGCTGATCAGCGCCACCCAGATCGGTTACAGCGCCCGGGACGTGGCGCTCTTCCACGGCCACATCACGGTACGTACGGACGTGTTGACCCTGCGGATCAGCCGGGGCGGCTGATCAACCCGGCCCGCTGGCGTGGCTGCCGGGCCCGGTCGCCGTGGCGCACCGGTTCCGGCGTCAGTGGGACGGCGGTCGGCGTGTGTGCCGGGAATGGACCGGCGCGCCGGCCGCCCGGAAATAAGGTAACGGCGGGCGTCAATGTACGACGGTTTCGGGGTGACGCGCCCCGCGACGCCGTCCCCGCCATTCCCCTCGCCGGTCAGGTCGGTGTCGCACGCGCCGCACCGCTGCTGGGCGGCGGTGCGCGGAATTCGTCGTTCCGTCGGCCGCACCGGTCGTGGCCGGTTCCGCCATGCCTGCCGGACCCTGTTCTGAGGGCGGCGACGAGTCGGGCCGTGCGTGCCTGGAATGCCGATCCCGGCGGCACCGGAACCGATTCACCGCTGGCGTAAAAATCGGACGGTGGTCGTCCCATGCGTGGAATGGCTGTGCGCGGGGTGTGCCTTCTGGGGCGGTGGGGCGGGCGGTTGGCGCGTTGAAGCCGACCGGCACCTCCGACAGCGGGCGGCGCGCGGCCGGCGCGGGCGGCGGACCGGGGCCGCGTCGGCCGTCCCCGACCTGCCCGAAGGTGGCCGATACCTGACAGTGGCCGGGCGGCCGGATCGACGCGGTCGGCCGCGCGCCGGACAGTCTGCCGTGGTGGCGCCCCCGATGGCGGTCCGATCATGCCCGGGAACGGCCGGATCTGGGATTCCACGAAGGCGCCACCCGCGTCCCGGAATCTGAGAGACGTCTTGGCAGTGTGATCGGCGCTCGTGGACTCTCTCTGCGGAGAGCGATGGCTTGGTGGCTCATCGTCACAATGCGTCATGCTCCCGGTCGTCGACCTGGCACGGGGCGTACGGTCGGTCACTGTTCGTGGTGGGGGGAGTGCTCGGTGGGACACGCCATGCCAAATCGCGGTTCACGGTGAGCGCACCCGCGCGCTCCGCCGGGCCGGTCCGTCGTTCCACCCCGTCCCGCCGCCACGCCCGGGCGGCCGCCGTCGACACGCTGCACCGGATGGTCGAGGCCCAGGTCGACCGGACTCCGGACGCCGACGCGGTGTGGTGCGACGGGCAGGTGCTCAGCTACCGCGAGCTGGACGAGGCGGCCAACCGGTTGGCCGCGCTCCTCGCCGACCGGGGGGTGCGCCGGGGGGACCGCGTCGGCGTCTGCCTGCCCCGCGAATCCCGGCTCGTGGTCGCGCTGTTGGGCGTACTCAAGGCCGGTGCCTGCTACGTGCCGCTGGACCCGGCCTACCCTGCCGCCCGGACCGCCTTCATGACCGGGGACTCCGGGGCCCGACTGGTGCTGACCGTGTCCGAGCTGGCCGACCGGTTCGGCGACACCGCGCTGCGTCTCGACGACCCCGACCCCGACCTCGACACCCGGCCGGCGGCCCGGCCCCAACTTCCCGGCGACCCGTCCGACCTGGCGTACGTCATCTACACCTCCGGCTCCACCGGCCGGCCCAAGGGTGTGGCCATCGAGCATCGCTCGGCCTCGGTGCTCATGCACTGGACCCGCGAGACCTTCACGGACGTCGAGCTGGGCGGCGTACTGGCCGCCACGTCCGTCTGCTTCGACCTGTCCGTCTTCGAGATCTTCGGTCCGCTCTGCGCGGGCGGGCGGGTGGTGCTCGTGCGCGACGCGCTGTCGCTGGCCGCGCCGGACGCCGACCGGCTCCCCGTCGTCCTGGTCAACACCGTGCCGTCGGCGATGAGCGAGCTGCTCGCGGCCGGCGCGCTGCCGGAAAGCGTCCGGACCGTCTGCCTCGCCGGCGAGCCGTTGACCGCGGCGCTCGCCGCCCGGGTGCTCGCCCGGCCGCACGTACGCCGGCTCTGCAACCTCTACGGGCCGTCCGAGGACACCACCTACTCGACGTGGGCGGAGGTGCCGGCCGACGGGGGAGACCCGCCGATCGGTCGTCCGTTGCCGCAGACCCGCGTCTACCTGCTCGACGCCGACGGCCGGCCGGTGCCGCCCGGAGAGCCGGGGGAGCTGTACCTCGCCGGCGCGGGGCTGGCCCGGGGATACCTCAACCGGCCGGAGGAGACCCGGGCGCGCTTCCTGCCCGACCCGTTCCGCCCGGGGGAGCGGATGTACCGCACCGGCGACCGGGTCCGGCTGCGCCCGGACGGGCAGCTGCACTTCCTGGGCCGCACGGACGACCAGGTGAAGCTGCGCGGGTACCGCATCGAACTGGGCGAGGTGGCCGCCCGGCTGGCCGCCCTGCCCGGCGTCCGCGAGGCGAGCGCCGCGGTGCGGACCGGGCCCAGCGGCGACCCGCTGCTCGTCGGCTACCTCGTCGGCGAGCGCCGCGACGACGTGCGGGAACTGCTGCGCGAGACGGTTCCCGCCCCGCTCGTGCCGTCCGCCGTCGTCTGGCTGGACCGCCTGCCGACCACCCCCAACGGCAAGGTCGACCGGGGGGCGCTACCCGCGCCGGAGCTCGCCGTCGCCACGATCGACGGCGACGCCGACCCGCTCGCGGGCTCCGCCGCCACGGTCGCCGCCGTCTGGCGGGACGTGCTCGGCCTGCCGGTGGACCGGCCGGACGCCGACTTCCTCGCCCTCGGCGGCGACTCCCTCCTGGCCGTACGCTGCGCCACCCGGCTCGCCGCCGCCACGGGCCTGCCGGTGGGCCCGGCGGCGCTGTTCACGCACGCCACGGTGCGGGCGCTCGCCGGACACCTCGACGACCTGCGCCGGGCCGCTGGCCCGACCACCACGACCGCGCCCGGCGGTGGACCGGGGCACCCGCACGCGGGCGGTACGCCACCCGCCGCGCCCGTGGACACGGCCCCGCTCTCGGCCGCGCAGACGCGGCTGTGGTTCCTGCACCAGCTGAACCCGGACGACACCTCCTACCTGGTGTCGTTCGCGGTCCGGCTGCCGGCCGGGACCGCACCGGACGCGCTCGACCGGGCGCTGCGCCGCGTCGTGGCCCGGCATCCGGCACTGCGCACCGTGTTCCCGTCCACCCCGGACGGCCCGGTGCAGCGGGTCCGGGACGACCTCGGCGTCGAGCTGGTCGTCGCCCCGCCCCGCCCCGGGGTGCCGCTGGACGAGCAGCTCGACCGGCTCGCCGCCGCCGAGGCGCGTACCCCGATGGACCTCGCCGCCGGCCCGCTGCTGCGCGCCCGGCTGGTCGCCGCCGACGACGGGCGGGCGGCGCTGCTCCTGGTCGCCCACCACATCGTCTGCGACGACTGGTCGTTCAGCGTCCTCGTGCGGGACCTGGGCCGCGCCTACGCGGCCGAGGCGGGCGACGCGGGCCCGCCGTGGCCCGAAGGTCCGGCGACCGGCCCGGCGGAACTCGCCGTGGCCCAGCGGGACTGGCTGGCCGGCCCCGCCGGCCGGCAGGCCGCGGCCGCCGTGGTCGCCGCGCTGCGCGGCGCGCCGACGGTCCTCGACCTGCCGTCCGCCGCACCGGCGCCCACCGCCACGCCGCCCCGCGCGGACCGGCCCCCGGCCGGAGCCGCCCTGCGGACCCGGATCGACGACGACACCGCCGCCGTGATCCGGGACCTCGCCCGCGCCAGCCGGGCCAGCCTGCACATGGTCGGACTGGCCGCCTTCGCCGCGCTGGTCGCCGCGGAGAGCGGGCGCGCCGACCTGCTGATCGGTGTCGCCTTCGCCGGCCGCACGAGCGTGGCCGCCGAGCGGAGCGTCGGCTGCTTCGTCAACACCATGCCCCTGCGCCTGCGGCCCAGCCCCGACCGGTCCTTCGCCGACCTGCTGGACGAGGCCCGCCAGGCGACCCTCTTCGCCGCCGCCCACCAGGACGTGCCGTTCGACGTCGTCGTCGAACGGCTCCGCCCGGCCCGGCAGCCGGACCGCAACCCGCTGGTCCAGGTCGCGTTCGGCGTGCAGAACGCCCCGGCGGCCCGGCACGTCGACGCCTCCGGTGGCGAGTTCGTCGGGGTGGAACTGACCCCCGACACCGCCCGGCTCGACCTGACCCTCTGGCTCGACGAGCGCCGCGCCGGGCTGGAGGCGCTCTGGACCTACCGCACCGACCGCTTCGACGCGGACCTGGTCGCCACGTGGCACCGCCGCTTCACCGCATTCCTGCGCGGCGCGGCCGCCGATCCCCGGCGCAGCCTCGCCCGATGTGCCCACACCCTTGGGGGAACGAGAGATGAGTGAGCAGACTCCGGTCGCGCCGGTGATCCCGCGCCGCGGTCGCGAACGGTCCCTGGTCGACGTACGCCCCGACTGGCCCGGCGGGCCCCTGCCCGCCCTCGTCCAGGCCAACGTGCCCGACGTGGACCTGGCCGCCTGGCTGACCGCCAACCGCTCGACGGTGGACGAGTTGGCACGCCGCGCCGGCGCCGTGCTGCTGCGGGGCTTCGCGGTGGACGGCGCGGCCGACTTCCGCACCGTGATGGCCGCCCTCTCCGACGACGTGCTCAGCTACGGCGAGCGTTCCTCGCCGCGCAGCGAGGTGACCGAGGGGGTGTACACCTCCACCGAACACCCGGCCGACCAGCCGATCGTGCTGCACAACGAGCAGTCGTACACGGTGAACTGGCCGCTGCGGATCGTCTTCCACTGTGAGGTCGAGCCCGCCGCCGGTGGGCGCACCCCGCTGGCCGACAGCCGCCGGGTGCTCGCCCGGCTGCGCCCGGAGACCGTCGCCGGGTTCGAGCGCCGGGGCGTGCTCTACCGGCGCAACTACCTGCCGGGGATCAGCCTGCCGTGGCAGACGGCGTTCCAGACCGACGACCGGGCCGAGGTAGAGGCGTACTGCGCCCGCGCGCTGATCGACGTCGAGTGGGTCGGCGCGCAGCAGCTGCGTACCCGGCAGGTCCGCCCCGCCGTCCGGGAGCACCCGGTGACGGGGGAGCGGACCTGGTTCAACCACGCCCTGTTCTTCCACGTCACCTCGCTGCCCGAGGAGGTCAGCGCCGGGCTGCGCGCGTCCCTGGCCGAGGAGGACCTGCCCTACCAGACCGCGTACGGCGACGGCACGCCCATCGGCGACGACGTGCTGGCCGAGCTGCGCGCCGCGTACGCGGCCGAGACCCGCTCCTTCGCGTGGCGGCGCGGCGACGTGCTGCTGGTGGAGAACATGCTGGCCGCGCACGCCCGGGAGCCGTTCACCCCGCCCCGGCGCATCCTGACCGCGATGTCCGACCCGGTCGCCGCGCCCGAGCTGACCGCCGCCACCGTGACCTCCACGGGGGTGCGGTCGTGACCGGGCCGGCGCCGCGCCGACGGGGCAGCGGCGCGGTCACCTCGCCGGTGTCCCGCCGGGTGCTGGTCGACGGCACGTTCGTGCTGATGGTGGAGGCCGCCGTGCCGGACCTCGACCTGGCCGGCTGGCTCGCGGGGCGCCGCGACGAGCTGCTGCGCGACCTCGACGCCCACGGGGCGGTCTTCTTCCGGGGCTTCGAGGTGGCCACGGCCGACGACTTCAGCCGCGCCGCCCGCGCGGTCAGCCCCGACCTGCTCGGCTACCTGGAACGCGCCGCACCCCGCCACGAGGTCGCCGAGAAGGTCTTCACCTCCACCGAGTTCAACGCCGAGCAGTGGATCCCGCTGCACCACGAGATGTCGTACTCGCACAACTGGCCCACCCACCTCTACTTCTGGTGCGCCCAGCCGGCCACCGGCAGCGGCGGCGCGACCCCGCTGGCCAGCGAGCGGGTGGTGAGCCCGCGCATTCCCGCCGAGGTGCGCCAGCGGTTCCTGCGGCACGGGGTCAGCTACGTGCGCAACTACGGCCCGCACCTGGACCTGCCCTGGCAGGAGGCGTTCCAGACGACCGACCGCGCCGAGGTCGAGAAGTACTGCGCCGACTCGGCCACCGAGTACACCTGGCTCGACGGCGACGGGCTGCGGACCCGCGCCCGCCGGCAGGCGGTGGCGACCCACCCGCGCACCGGCGAGACGGTCTGGTTCAACCACGCGCACCTGTTCCACGTCTCCAACATGCCCGCCGAGGTGTCGGCCGCCCTGCTGCGCGAGTACGGGCCGGAGGGGCTGCCCCGCAACGCCTACTACGGCGACGGCGAGCCGATCCCCGACGAGGTGGTGGCCGGCATCCGGGACCTGTATCGGGAACACGCGGTGTCGGTTCCCTGGCAGCGCGGCGACGTGCTGGTGGTGGACAACTTCCTCGCGACCCACGGTCGCGAACCCTTCAGCGGCGACCGGCAGATCCTGGTCGCCATGTCCGACCTCTACCTCAACCGGAGCGTGGTGTGAACGGCTACCGTCTGTCCCCGATCCAGCGGCTGGCCTGGTCCGGGGCGCAGGACCTGGTCCGCGCCCGGGTGCTGCTCGACCGCCCGCTGGACCGGGCCCGGTTGCAGACCGCCCTGGACGCGGTGGTCGCCCGGCACGAGGCGCTGCGCCTGACCCTGGTGCACCACCCCGGGCTGCGGGTGCCGTTGCAGGACGTCGACGACGAGCGCGGCGTCGTCGTCGGCGCCCAGGGCGAGCTGTCGGTGACCGTCACCGACGACGCCCTGGAGTTGGCCGCCACGCCGTTGATCGCCGACCCGGCGAGCCTGCGGCTCGTCCTCGCCGACCTGGCCCGCGCGTACGCCGACGGCCGGCTGGCCGACGACCCCGACGCCCTGCAGTTCCTCGACGTCACCGAGTGGCAGCTGTCGCAGCGGCAGGAGGCCGACCGCTCCGAGGCACCGCCCGCGCCGGCCGCGCGGCTGGTCACCCCGCACGGCGACGACCCGGCCGAGGTCGGCAGCGCGCGCGTGCCCGCCGCGGCGCTGACCGCCGCCGCACGCGAGGCCGGCGTCGGCGTCGCGAACCTGCTCTTCGCCGCCTGGGCGCTCGCGCTGTCCCGCCGGGCCGAACCGCCCGCCGGGGTCGACGACGCGGACCTGGTGCTGGCCCGGTGGAGCGACGGGCGGCAGGCCACCGGGACGGCCGGCGTCGTCGGCCCGCTGGGCGGCCACGCGCCGGTCCGGCTGGGCCTGCCGCTGCCGGCCGCGCCCAAGGCGCTGCTCGACGAGGTACGCGCCGCCGAGTCCACCGCCGAGGAGACGTTCCACCTGCTCGACCCGGTCGGCGAGCATTCCGACGCGGTCGCCGGCTTCGCCGTCGTACCGGCCGGGGACCCGGCGGCCCTGGCCGGTCTGGGCGCCACCGCCGTGGAGGTCTCCGCGCCGCCCGCCACGGCCGGGCCGCAGCTGACCGCCGTCATCGGCGACGACGAGGTGACCCTGCGGGTCGGCGGGGGCCGGTGGCTGCTGGAGGGCCTGCTGGCGATCCTCGGGACGCTGCCCGGGGCGCTGACCGACGGCACGCCCCTGGTGCTGACCGGCGACGGGGAGGCCCGCTGGCTGACCGACGCGGCCGGCGAGCCGTCCCGCGCCGTCGTACGCACCATCGTCGAGCTGCTCGACGACGGGCTCGCCCGCGCCGACCAGGACGCCCCGGCGGTCCTCGCCGCCGACGGCACGTACACCGTCGGCGAGCTGCGCGACGTCGCGGCCCGGGTCGCCGCCGGCCTCGTCGCGCGGGGGCTGCACCGCGCGCGGGTGGGCGTGCTCGCCACCCGGTCCCGGGACACCGTCGCCGCGTTCCTCGGCGTGCTGCGCGCCGGCGCGGTGTACGTACCGCTGGATCCGGCGGCGCCGGCGCAGCGGCTCGCCGCGCAGGTCCGCGCGGTCGACGCCGGGCTCGTCGTCGGCACGGGCGGCCCGGCGGGGATCGCCGGCGCCACCGTCGCCGAGCTGGCCGCCGGCGCCGCGACGGCGGCCGTGCCCCCGGCCGGACCGGCCGATCCCGCCTACGTCATCTTCACCTCCGGCTCGGCGGGCACGCCGCGACCGGTCCAGGTCCCGCACGGCGCCGCCGCCCACCTGGCGTACGCGTTGGAGGAGACCGTGTACGCGGGCAGCCGGGCCGGGCTGCGGGTGGCGGTGAACGCCCCGCTCACCTTCGACGCCTCGGTCAAGCAGCTCGTGCAGCTCGCCCACGGCCGCAGCCTGTACCTGGTGCCGGAGGACGTCCGGCGCGACGGCGCCGAACTGGCCGCCGCCCTCGCCGACAACCAGGTCGACGTGCTCGACCTGACGCCCTCCCAGCTGCGCATCCTGCTCGCCGGGGCCGGCGACACCCGGCTGCCGGAGCTGCTGCTGGTCGGCGGCGAGGCGATCCCGCCGGACCTCTGGGACACCCTCGGCGCACTGCCCGGCGTCCGGGCGGTCAACCTGTACGGCCCGACCGAGTGCACCGTGGACACCACCGCCGCCGAGATCCGGCCCGCCACGGCGCCGACCATCGGCCGTCCGCTGCCGGGCGTCGGCGTGTGGGTCCTCGACGAGCGGCTGCGTCCGGTGCCGCCCGGCGTGGCCGGCGAGCTCTGCGTCAGCGGGCCGCAGCTGGCCGACGGCTACCTCGGCGACCCGGAGACGACGGGCCGCCGGTTCGTCCGGGCCGCCCTGCCGTCGGGCCGCACGGAGCGGATCTACCGCACCGGCGACCGGGTGCGCTTCGACGCCGAGGGGCGCCTGCACTACCTGGGCCGCCTGGACGACCAGGTGAAGATCCACGGGTTCCGGGTGGAGCCGGGCGAGGTGGCCGCGACGCTGCGCGCGCACCCGGAGGTCGCCGACGCGGCGGTCGTGGCCCGCGACGACGACGGGCACGGCGACCGCCTCGTCGGCTACGTCCGTCCGACCGCGACGGCCGTAGACGTCGACCTGGACCGGGTCGCCGGGATCAACCCGCACGAGACCCGCTACCTGCACGACGAGATCTTCGTGCAGCGGGTCTACCTGCGCGACGGCATCGTGCTGCGCCGGGGCGCGACGGTCTTCGACGTCGGCGCCAACATCGGCATGTTCTCGCTGTTCGTCCACGCGGTCTGCCCGGACGCGACGATCCACGCGTTCGAGCCCGTGCCGTCGGTGGTGACGGCCCTGCGGCGCAACGTCGAGGAGTTCGGCGTGCCGGCCACCGTGCACCCGGTGGGCCTGTCCACCGCCACGGGGCAGGTCTCCTTCACCTACTACCCGGGCTACTCGATGATGTCCGGCCAGGCCGCGTACGCCGACCCGGCGGCCGAGGTCGCCGTGATCAAGCGGTTCCTCGCCAACGAGCGCGACCAGGGCGGGGCCGACCGGGACACCCTGCTGGAGCGGGTCGACGAGCTGCTGACCGAACGCTTCGACGGCGCCGAGGTGACCGTCGACGTGCGCCCGCTGTCGGAGGTCATCGACGAGGTCGCGCCGGAGCGCATCGACCTGCTGAAGATCGACGTGCAGCGGGCCGAGGCCGACGTGCTCGCCGGCATCGAGGAGCGGCACTGGCCGCTCATCGCGCAGGTCGCCATGGAGGTGCACGACGCCGTCGGCACCGACACCGAGGGGCGCCTGGACGAGCTGATCGCCCTCTTCGAGGACCGCGGGTTCGACGTGGTCACCCGCCAGGACGACCTGCTCACCGGCACCGACCGGCACACCCTGCACGCCGTGCGCCCCGAGTACGCCGCCGACCCGCGGCCCGCGGTGGTGGTCCCGGACCCGCCGGCCGCCGGGCCGCTGGAGGCCCGGTTGACCGAGTGGCTCGCCCAGCGGCTGCCCGCCCACCTGGTCCCCGCCGCCGTGGTGCTCCTCGACGACCTGCCGCTGACCCGCAACGGCAAGCTCGACCGGGCCGCGCTGCCCGCGCCGCACGTCGACCGTGCCCGGCGGGAGCCGGCCGTGGCGCCGGCCAACCGGGCCGAGGAGATCCTCGTCGAGGCGTGGCGGGAGGTCCTGGGCACGCCGTCGGTCGGGGTGACCGACAGCTTCTTCGCCCTCGGCGGCGACTCGATCCGCAGCATCCAGATGCAGGTCGCCGCGAACCGGCGCGGCCTGTCGTTCCGGCTCGGCGACATCTTCGTGCACCAGTCGATCCGGGAACTCGTCGCGCACGGCGAGATCACCCTCACCGGGCCCGAAGCCGGCACCCCGGCGGAGGCCGGCACGGACGGGCTGGCGGAGCCGTTCGCCCTGGTCGCCGCCGTCGACCGGGACCGCCTGCCCGCCGGGCTGGTGGACGCGTACCCGATGACCGCGCTGCAACAGGGCATGGTCTACCACTGCGAGCTGACCGGCGACCCGGCGATGTACCACAACGTCACCGCGCACCGCGTCGACGCGCCGCTGGACGCGGAGGCGCTGCACGCCGCGCTGGCCGACCTGGTCGCGCGGCATCCGGTGCTGCGTACCGGCTTCTCCCTCGGCGCCCTCAGCGAGCCGCTGCAACTGGTGCACGCCGAGGTGCCGGTCGAGGTGCCAATGACGGAGCTGGCGGACGCCGACGAGGCCACCCGCCGGGCCCGCGTCGACGAGCTGGTGGCGGCCGAACGGGTACGCCCCTTCGACTGGGACCGGCCACCGCTGGTGCGGCTGCACGCCGTCCGCGACGACGCCGACACCTTCACCCTGATCGTGGCGGAGTGCCACGCCATCCTCGACGGCTGGAGCCTGCACCTCTTCCTCGGCGAGCTGCTGGCCGCGTACGACCGGCGTCGCGCCGGGCTGTCGGTGCCGCACCGGCCGACGCTGCCCTTCCGCGCGTACGTGGCGGCGGAGCGCGAGGCGGTGGCGGACGCGCAGTCGCGCCGGTTCTGGCTCCAGGGCGCCGGGGCGGTGCCGCCGCTGCTGCTCGGCGGGGCCGAGCCACGCATCACCACCACCCGGCGGGTGCCGCTGGAGGCGTCCACCACCGCCGCTGTCACCGAGGCCGCCCGCGCCGGCGGCGTACCGGCCAAGTCCTGGCTGCTGGCGGTCCACCTGCGGGTGATCGGGGAGGCCGCCGGCCGCGACGAGGTGGTCACCGGGCTGGTCGTCGGCGCCCGGCCCGAGGCCGAGGGGAGCGACGCCACCCTCGGGCTGTTCCTCAACACCCTGCCGGTGAGCGCCGCGCTGGGCACCCGGTCGCTGACCGAGCTGGCCGTCGACGCCTGGCAGGCGGAGCGGTCGCTGATGGGCCACCACCGGTTCCCGCTCGCCGAGATCGTCCGGGCGGGCGGGGCCGGGCCCCGGTTCGACCACTTCTTCAACTGGACCCACTTCCACGGCGGCGACGACGGCGGGGGCGGCGGCAGCCGCATCGTCGACAGCCGCGGCATCACCGTGGACGTGGCGTTCAGCCTCGCCGTCGACGTCGAGGTGGACCCGGCGACCGGCCAGCTCGCCCTGACCCTGCAGTACGACGCCCGGCACGTCGACGAGGCGCGGGCCGACCGGCTGGCCGAGGCGTACCGCCGGCTGCTGGCGACCGACCCGACCGCGCCGCTGCCCGCCGTCGGGCGGCCGGATCCCGTCGTCCCCGCCCCGCGCGACGGCGACGCCCGGGAGCGCTGGGCGGGGCGCGTGGCGTCGCTCTGGCAGGAGGTCGTCGGGGTGGCGCCGCGCGGCGAGGGGGCGGAGTTCCTCGCCGCGGGCGGCGACTCGTTGCGCGCCCTGCGCCTGGTCACGGCGCTGCGGCAGCGTCACGGCAGCACCATCACCCTGCCGGAGTTCGTCGCGTTGGGCAGTTACGGCGACCTGGTGCGGCGGGTGGCCCGCGATGGCTGAGAACCCGTGGCTGGTGGTCCGGGCGCCCGTCGCCCGGCCCGCCCTGCGCCTGTTCTGTCTGCCCTACGCGGGCGGCAACGCCGGGGCGTTCGAGACCTGGCGGGCGGGGCTGCCGCGCGCCGTCGAGGTCAACGCGGTGCAGTACCCGGGCCGCCGCGAGCGGGCCGCCGATCCCGCGCCCCGGCGGATGACGCCGCTGGTGCAGGCCCTCGAGGTGGCCCTGGCGCCGCACCTGGACCGGCCCTACGCGGTCTACGGCGACTGCCTCGGCGCGTACGTCGCGTTCGAGCTGGTCCGCCGGCTGGAGCGGCGCGGGCACCGGCCGGCCGACGCGCTGGTGGTCTCCTCGGCCGTCGCCCCGCACCGCGCCGAAGTCGAACCGGACCACTCCGGGGCGGACGACGCCACGTTCCTCGCCGAGCTGGTCGCGCTGGGCACGATGCCGGCGGCCGTCGCCGCGCACCCGGAGCTGGCCGCCGCCGCGCTGCCGGCCGCCCGCGCCGACTTCGAGCTCGGCCGCAGCTACCGCTACCGCGACGCCGGCCCGATCGGCGTGCCGGTCACCGCGATCCGCGGCGACGCCGACCCGCACGTCGACGACGTCGGCGCGGCGGCGTGGGCCGACCTCACCACCGCCGGCTGCACCACCGCCACCGTCCCGGGCGGGCACGACCTGCTCGCCCGTGCCGATCCCGGACTGCTCGGTGCCGTCCGGTCCGCCCTCCTCGGCAAGGAGCCGTCTTGACCGTCACGTCACTGCTCTGCTTCCCGTACGCCGGCGCGGGCGCCTCGGTGTACCAACCGTGGCAGCGGGTCGCGCCGCCCGACCTGGAGATCCTGCCGGTGCAGTTGCCGGGCCGGGAGAAGCGCTTCGTCGAGGAGCCGTACCGCCGGATGGACCAGGCCGTCGAGGGGCTCCTCGACGAGGTGCTCGAACTGGTCGCCGGCCGCGACCGGGTGGCGCTGTTCGGCCACAGCATGGGCGCGGTGCTCGCGTACGAGATGGCGGGCCGGCTGGCCCAGGCGGACGGGGTGCGGCTGGCGCACCTGTTCGTCAGCGGCTCGCCCGACCCGTGGTCCGGCCGCGACCGCACCGCCGCCGACCTGCCCGACGACGAGTTCGTCGCGCGGGTCGAGGAGTTCGCCGGTTACACGCACCCGGCGCTGGCCGACCCCGACATGCGGGAGCTGCTGCTGCCGACCCTGCGCGCCGACGTGGCGCTGCACGAGGGCTACCGGCCGGGCGGCGACAAGCGGCTCGACGTGCCGGTGACCGCGCTGCGCGGCGCCGACGACACCCTGGTGGCCGACTCCGAGGTGGCCGGCTGGGACCGGGTCACCTCCGCCGGGTTCGCCTCCCTGACCGTCGCCGGTGGACACATGTACCTCGCCGACGACCCGGCCGAGCTGCTGGCGCTGGTACGACGGAGGCTGGCCGGTGCCTGAGCCGACGCCGGGCCGGCTGGCCGGCCGGACCGCGATCATCACGGGTGCCGCCCGGGGGCTGGGCAGGGCCTGCGCGACCGCGTTCGCGGCGCAGGGCGCCGACCTGCTCCTGGTGGACGTGGCCCACGACCTGCCCGACGTGCCGTACCCGCTCGGCTCGGCCAGCCAGCTCGCGCACACCGCCAAGCTCTGCGCGGAGCTGGGGGTGGCCGCGTACCCCGTCGAGGCCGACGTGCGGGACCTCGACGCCGTCCGGTCCGCCGTCGCGCTCTGCCTGGACCGGTTCGGCCGGATCGACGTCCTGGTCAACAACGCCGGGATCGCGGCGCCGAGCGGCAAGCCGGTGCACGAGATCAGCGAGCCGGAGTGGCAGCTCATGCTCGACGTGGACCTCTCCGGCCCGTGGCGGATGCTCAGCGCGGTCGGCGCGGTGATGTGCCGGCAGCGCGCCGGCAGCATCGTCAACGTGGCGTCGACCGCCGGCCTGGTCGGCTACCGGCACTTCGCCGGGTACGTCGCCGCCAAGCACGGCCTGGTCGGCCTGACCCGGGCCGCGGCGTTGGACTACGCGCCGCTGAAGGTACGGGTCAACGCCCTGTGCCCGGGCTCGGTGCGCGACGACCCGTACGTCGAGGGCCGGATGCTGGCCGAGATCGCCCGGTCGCTGGAGGTGCCGGTCGCCGAGCACGAGGAGACGTTCGTGCAGGCCCAGCCGATGAACGCGCTGATCGAGCCCGACTCGGTCGCCCAGGCCGCCCTGTGGCTGGCCTCCGACGAGTCGTCGCAGGTCACCGGCTCGGTCATCACCGTCGACGGAGGATTCACCACCCGATGAGCAGCCGTCCACAGCCCACCAGACAGCAGCCCGACCCGGGTCGCTCCTGCCACGCGGCGGCGGTGGCCGTCGTCGGCGACCCCGGCGAGGTCGCCGACCGGTTCGCCGCCGCGCTGTCGCGCCGGGGCCTCGCCGCCGCCCGGCTCTGGGTGGACCGGGTGCCCGCTCCGGTGGCCGCCGCGCGCCGGGCCGCCGAACTGGCGCGACCGCTGCCCGCCGACGGCCCGCCGGTGCGGGCGGTCCTGCTCCGCCACGACGACGGCGCCGACCTGGTGCTCGTCGCCCGGCGCGGCCCGCTCACCGGCCGCGCGCTGGGCGAGCTGGCCGTCGAGGCGGCCGGGGCCGCGCCGCCCGTCGAGGCAGGGTGCGGGGACCGCCCCGCCGTCCTGGAGCTGGTCGGCCGACCGGAGCCGACAGCCGGCGCCGCCGGGGACGGGACCGGGACCGTCGCCGGGACCCTGGTCGGGGAGTCCGCCGGGACCGTCGCCGGGGAAGATCCGGGGCCCGAGGAGGACACCGCCTGGCGGGGCGGGAAGCCCCGCGCCGACCGCAGCGCGTCGTACGCCTTCGCCGTGCCCGCCGGGACCGACCGGCTGGCGCTGACCGGCGCGGTCGGCGCGGTGCTGGCCCGCTTCGGCGGCGTACGCCGGGTGCGGGTGGGCACACTGCGCGACGAGGAGCCGGCGGTCGTGCCCGTGGCGGTGGAGGGCAGCCTGCGCGACCTCGCGGCCCGGCCCGCCGACCCGGCGCCGCTGCCCGCCCCCGGGCCGCCGGAGGTCGTGGTCGGCGTGCTGGCCGCCGACAGCCCCGCCGACACCTACCTGCCCAGCCTGACGCCGCCGTGGCCGCTCACCCTGACGCTGCGCGGCACCACCGTCACCTGCGACTTCCGCACCGGCGTGTGGTCCGCCGAGGTGGTCGCCACGGTGGCCCGGTACGTCACCCGCGTCCTCGACCAGCTCCTCGCCGACGGCGAGCGCGCGCTGGCCGACTGCGACCTGTTCGACGACGCCGAACGGGACCGGATCGCGGCGCTCGGCGGGGCGGCCGTCGAGCTGCCGGAGCCGAGCGGCGGCATCCACGACCGGGTGGCCGGCTGGGCGCGGGACACCCCGGACGCCCCGGCGGTGTCCTACGGCGACGACCGGCTCACGTACGCCCAGCTCGACGCCCGTGCCGGGCGGATCGCGGCCGCCCTGCGGGCGCGGGGCTGCGGCCCGGGCACGCGGGTCGGCGTCTGCCTGGAACGCTCGGTGGACCTGGTGGCGGCGCTGCTCGGGGTGCTCAGGTGCGGCGCCGCCTACGTCCCGATCGACCCCACCTACCCGGCCGAGCGCATCCGGTACACGGTCGAGGACTCCCGGGTGAGCCTGCTCGTCGGCGCCGACGGCGTGGAGGTCGACGAACTGCTCGCCGACGACACCGGCGACGTGACCGGTGCCCCGGCCGTGACGGTCGGCCCGGACGACCCCGCGTACGTCATCTACACGTCCGGCTCCACCGGCCGGCCGAAGGGGGTCCAGGTCCCGCACCGCAACGTGCTGGCCCTGCTCGCGGCGACCCGGGACGACCTCGGGCTCGGTCCGGCGGACACCTGGACGATGTTCCACTCCAGCGCGTTCGACTTCTCGGTCTGGGAGATCTGGGGGTGCCTGCTCACCGGCGGGCACCTGGTCGTCGTCCCGCACCTAGTGGCCCGCGACCCGGCCGAGTTCCACGCGCTGCTGCGCGCGGAGCGGGTGACCGTGCTCAACCAGACCCCGTCGGCGTTCGCGCAGCTCGTCGACGCCGACCGGCGGGCCGCCGACCGGCTGGGGTTGCGCCTGGTGGTGTTCGGCGGCGAGCCGCTGGACGCCGGCATGTTGACCGGCTGGTTCGACCGGTACCCGGAGCACGAGTGCCGGACGGTCAACATGTTCGGCATCACCGAGACCACCGTGCACGTCACCGCGCAGACCATCGACCGGGGTCTGGCCCTGGCCGGCACCCGCTCCGTGGGGCCCCCGCTGCCCGGCTGGTACGTCCACGTGCTCGACCCGGCGGGGCGGCTGCTGCCGCCCGGCGCCGCCGGGGAGATCCACGTCGGCGGTGCCGGGGTGGCCGACGGCTACCTGCACCGCGAGGAGCTGACCGCCGAGCGTTTCCTGCCCGACCCCTGGCGGGGCGGGCGGATGTACCGCAGCGGGGACCGGGGCCGGCTGCTCCCGGACGGGCGGCTGGAGCACCTGGGCCGGCTCGACGACCAGGTCAAGATCCGTGGCTACCGGATCGAGCTGGACGAGATCCGCCAGGTGCTGCTCGACGACCCGGACGTGCTCGCCGTGGCGGTCACCGTGGACACGGGCGCGGAGGCCGCCGACGCCCGGCTGCACGCGTACGTGGTGCTCGCCGACGGGGCCGGCCCGGCTGCCGACCTGCGCCGCCGCGCGGCGAGGATCCTGCCCGAGCACATGGTGCCGGCCACGGTGACGCCGCTGCCGGCGCTGCCGCTCACCGCCAACGGCAAGCTCGACGCCGCCCGCCTGCCCACGCCGGCCGCCCGGCCCCTGCCCGCGGCGCGGGAGCCCGCCGACACGGTGGCGGGAGACAGCCGCGCCGAGCGGATGCGGGAGATCTGGGAGCGGGTGCTCGGCGCCGAGGTGGGGCCGGAGGACAACTTCTTCGACCTCGGCGGCAACTCCCTGCTCGCGTTGCGGCTGCTGCGTGAACTGCGCGCGCAGGGCCTCGGCGAGTTCACCCCCCGCCACCTGTACGTGCACCCCACGGTGCGCGCCCTGGTCGGCGCCGGCGCGACGGAGCGGCGATGACAGACGTCGACACGCTGACCCGCCTCTGGCCCCAGGTACGCGAGGTGGCCGTCAAGGGCGGCTGCGCGTACGTGGTGGCCGACGACTATCTCGATCCGCTGCACCTGCGCGGCCTGCTCGCCCGGGAACTGCCCGACGCCGACCTGCCCCGGCACATCGTGCAGGTCGACTCCCTCGACCCCGCCGACCTCGTCGAGCCGGACGACCGGTTCGGGGCGTACCTGCCGCCGCGCGACGAGACCGAGCGTGTCCTGGTACGGATCGCGGAACGCCTGCTCGGCGTGCCGAAGCTGGGCGTGCTCGACGACTTCTACGCCGTCGGCGGCGACTCGCTCGCCGCGACCGGGCTGGCCGTCGAGGCGCAGCGGGCCCTCGGGGTGGGCGTCTCCCTCGTCGCGGTGCTGCGCAACCCGACGCTGGCCGGCCTCGCCGAGGAGATCGGCCGGGCCCGGGCGGCCGTGCCGCTGCCCCGCGCGGAGGCGGCGGACGCCTACCCGCTCTCCCCGCAGCAGCGCCGCGTCTTCCTCGCCCAGTCCCGCGACCCCGCCTCGGTGGCGTACAACCTGCCGCTGCTGGTGCCGCTGCCGGCGGACGTCGACCGCGCCCGGCTGGCGGACGCGTTCCGCGCCGTCATCGCCCGGCACGACATCCTCCGCACCGCCTTCGGCACCGAGGCGGGTCGACCGGTGCAGCGGGTGCTGCCGGCCGTCCCGTTCGACCTGCCGGAGGTCGAGGGCACCGGGACGCTCCCGGTCGAGCCGTTCGACCTGGCCGCCCCGCCGCTGCTGCGGGCCGGCCTGCGGCGTACCGGCGACGGCCCGGTGCTGGCGCTGGACCTGCACCACATCGTCACCGACGGCCTCTCCCTGGCGTTGCTGCTGCGCGAGGTCGACACCGTCTACGCCGGCGGCGAACCCCCGCCGGTCCCCGCCCAGTACGCCGACTTCGCCGTGTGGGCCACGACCGGCCAGCCGCCCGGGGGCGACTACTGGCGGCGGCGTTTCGCCGACCCACCGGCGCCCCTGCGGCTGCCCACCGACGCGGCGCGGCTGGCCGGCCGGCCGGCGACGGCCCGGGCCGGCACCGTCGAGTTCGACGTGGGGGCGCAGCGGACCGCCGCGCTGCGGGCCCTGGCGCGGCGCGAGGGGGTCACCCTGTTCCAGGTCCTGCTCGCCGTCTACGCGACCTTCCTCGCCTCGGCGACCGGCGGCACCGACGTCACGGTGGGCACCCCGGTCGCGGGGCGCGGCGCCCCGGGCCTGGACGCGACCATGGGGATGCTCGTCAACACCGTCTGCCTGCGGCACCGGGTCCGACCGGAGGCCACCTTCCGGGAGTTGCTCACCGAGGTGGCGCACGACGTGGTCGACGCCTTCGCGCACCAGGACTACCCGTTCGACACGCTCGTCGCCGAGGTGCTGCCCGTGCGCGACGAGGACCGGCATCCGCTCTTCGACACGCTGTTCGCGATGCAGCACGCCGAGGTGGCGGCGGCCGACTTCCTGGGGCGGCGGGTCGAGTTGGCCGTCGCGCCCACCGGCCAGGCCATGTTCGACCTGGACATGCAGGTCTACGAGCGCGCCGACTCGCTGAGCGTGCATTGGGCGTACGACGCCGGGCTGTTCCTGCCCGCGACGGTGCGGGCCTTCGCCGACCTCTGGCTGGAGATCGCCGACGCCGTCCTGGCCGATCCCGGGGTGCCGGTCGGCGAGCTGACCGGGGCCCGCCCGGTGGCCGCCGCCGCGCCCGCCACCATCGACATCGAGTTGTGAGCCGGAGAGATCATGCAGTCGCTGATGACGCGGGGCCAGCTCAAGATCGCCGCGGCGCGCCGCCCGGAGCACGCCCGCCACTGGCGTGCCGTGCTCGGCTCCGGCGCCGACCCGGTCGGGTTCCCCGCCGACCGCACCCCGGCGCCCGGCGCCCCGCCCGAGCCGGCCGCTGTCACCGTGCCGCTCGACGAGGCGGTGGTGGACCGGCTCGCCCGGGCCGGCCGGGGCGGCGAGGACGCCCGCCAGGTTCTGGTGACGGCCGCGGTCGCCGCCCTGCTGCGCCGCTACACCGGCGCCGACGACATGCTCATCGGCCGCCCGGGCGAGCCGGGGCAGCTGGCCGGGACG
Organism: Micromonospora sp. NPDC049051; assembly: GCF_043197575.1. NCBI lineage: Bacteria > Bacillati > Actinomycetota > Actinomycetes > Micromonosporales > Micromonosporaceae > Micromonospora > Micromonospora sp. NPDC049051. Next base: position 112,780 of record NZ_JBICTL010000010.1, on the reverse strand, counting down.
CTGCCGTTGCGGGTGCGCTGCGCGGCGGAGACCAGCTACCGCGACCTGGTCGGGCAGTTGCGCACGGCGGTGACCGAAGCGGCCCGCCACGCCGACTACCCGGTCGAGTTGCTGGCCGAGGAACTGGCGGCGGACGGTGGTGCGGGCCCGCATCCGCTCGTCGACGTGGCGGTGGGCGGCGGTGCGCCCGACGGGGCAGGGGCCGGGGTGTTCTTCGCCCTCGGCGCCGCCGAAGTGACGGTCCACCACGACGCCCGCCGCTACGACCGCGCCACGGTCGAGCGCCTCGGCGCCCACCTGGCGCTGCTGCTGGGCCGGGCGCTGGCGGAGCCGGACGCGCCGGTGGCGGAGCTGAGCCTGCTGACCGACGGCGACCGGGCGGTGCTCCGGGAGGTCAACGACACCGGCGTCGAGGCGGACCCGGCCGGCCGGCCGGACGAGTGGGTCGCCCGGTGGGCCGCCGCCCGGCCGGACGCCGTCGCCGTCCGCACCGGCGCGGGCAGTTGGACGTACGCCGAACTGGAGGCGTGGGTGGCCGCGTACGCCGAGCGGCTGCGCGACGCCGGGGTGGGCGCGGAGTCGATCGTCGGTGTGCTCGCCGACCGCTCCCGCGAACAGCTGGTGGCGATCCTGGCGACCCTGCGGGCCGGCGGGGCATACCTGCCGGTCGACCCCGGCTATCCGGCGGCGCGCGTCGCCTACCTGCTGGAGGACAGCGGCGCGGCCCTGGTGCTCGCCGCCGACCCGGCGCGGGTCCCGGACGGTGTGCCGGCGCTCCCGCTGCCGAGCACCGGCCCGGTCCCCGCCGCCGCGTCACCCGCCGCCGCATCGCCCGGACCCGAGGTGACGCGCGACGGGCGGGACCTCGCGTACGTCATCTACACCTCCGGCTCGACCGGCGCCCCGAAGGGCGCGATGATCGAGCGCCGTTCGCTGGCCAACCGGCTGGCCTGGATGCAGCGGCGGTACCCGATCGGCTTCGCCGACGTGATCCTGCACAAGACCCCCACCACCTTCGACGTGTCGGTGTGGGAGCTGTTCTGGTGGGCCCGCGAGGGCGCCTCCGTCTGCCTGCTGCCGCCCGGCGCGGAGCGCGACCCGGAGGCCATCATCGGGGCGGTCGAGGCGCACGGCGTCACCACCGTGCACTTCGTACCGTCGATGCTGGGCGCCTTCCTCGACTACCTCGGCACCGTCGACACGGGCCGGCTGGCGAGCCTGCGGCAGGTCTTCGCCAGCGGCGAGGCGCTGAGCCCCCGGCAGGTGGACCGCCTCGCGGAGCTGCTGCCCGGCGCGACGCTGGTCAACCTGTACGGGCCCACCGAGGCCACCGTCGACGTCTCCCACCACCGCTGCGAGCCGGGCCGGGAGCGGGTGCCGATCGGCCGGCCCGTGGACAACACCCGCCTGTACGTGCTCGACGAGCGGCTGCGCCCCCAGCCGCTGGGGGTGCCGGGGGAGCTGTGCATCGCCGGGGTGCAGCTCGCCCGCGGCTACCTGAACCGGCCGGAGCTGACCCGGGACCGCTTCGTCGCCGCGCCGGAGGTCGACGAGGAGCGGGTGTACCGCACCGGTGACCTGGCCCGGCTGCTCCCCGACGGCACACTCGACTACCTCGGCCGCCTCGACCACCAGGTGAAGGTACGCGGCTACCGCGTCGAGCTGGGCGAGGTGGAGGAGGCCCTGCGCGGGCACCCGGGCGTGAAGGACGCCGTGGTGGTGGCCCGCGACGGCAACCTGATCGGCTACGTGGTCGCCGACGAGCCGGTGGGCGAGGCGACGCTCACCGCCCACCTGGGCACCCTGCTGCCGAGCTACCTCGTCCCCGCCCGGGTGGTCGAGCTGGCGGAGTTCCCGCTGTCCGGCAGCGGCAAGCTGGACCGGCGGGCGCTGCCCGAGCCGGCCGCGCCCGAGCGGCCGTACGTGGCGCCGCGCACCGGGCCCGAGCGGATCCTCGCCGACATCTGGGCCGACGTGCTGGGCGTCGACCGGGTCGGCGTGGAGGACAACTTCTTCGCCATCGGCGGCAACTCGATCCACTTCGTCACCGTGCTGGCCCGCGCGCACGCCGCCGGGGTGGAGCTCACCTTCCAGCAGATGTTCCGCCACCCGACGATCGCCGCGCTGCTCGCGGCCGGTCCGCCGGACGCGCAACGGGCGGTGGCGCACCCGCCGTTCGCCCTGCTCGACGCGGCGGACCGGGCCCGGCTGCCCGCCGGGGTGGTCGACGCGTACCCGCTCGGGCAGCTCCAGGCGGGGCTGATCTACGAGAACGAGCTGTCCCGGGGCGCCGCCCAGTACCACGACATCATCAGCTTCCTGATCAACGCGCCGTTCGACGAGGCGACCTTCGCCGAGGCGGTGCGGATCCTCGTCGCGCGCCATCCGATCTTCCGGACCAGCTACCACCTGACCGGCTTCGGTGAGTACCTGCAACTCGTGCACGCCGACGCGCCGAGCCCGCTGTGGGTGGTGGACCTGCGCGACCGCGACCCGGCCGGGCAGGAACGCTGGTACGCCGACTGGCACGCCCGCGAGCAGTCGTACCGGTTCCGCTGGCAGGAGCCTGGCCTGGTCCGCATCCACGTGCACGTCCTCGGCGACGAGCTGTACCGCTACAGCGTCAGCCAGCACAACTCGGCGCTGGACGGCTGGAGCATCACGCTGCTGCACACCCAGCTCTTCGACACCTACTACCGGCTGCTGGCCGGGGACCGGCCGGACGAGGAGCCGGCCGAGAACCACTTCCGCGACTACATCGGCCTGGAACGCCGGGCGTTGGAGTCGGCGGCGGACCGCGACTTCTGGCGCGGCGTCCTCGCCGCCGGCGGGGTGACCGAGCTGCCCCGGTGGCAGCCGCCGGAGGTCCCGGCCGAGCGGCCGGTGGTGTTCCACGAGGTGGAGATCGACGACGCGCTCTCCGAGCGGCTGCTGCGCGTGGCCGACCGGTTGGCGGTGCCGCTGAAGACCGTGCTGCTGGCCGCGCACGTCAAGGTGGTCGGCGCGCTCGCCGGGGACACCGAGGTGCTCACCGGGTACGAGCAGAGCGGACGGCCCGAGGCCGAGGGCGCCACCGGGGCGCTGGGACTCTTCCTCAACACCGTACCGATGCGGGTGGACCTCGGCGACGGCTCCTGGGCCGACCTGGTCCGGGCGGTGTACCGCGCGGAGGCGGACCTGCTGCCCCACCGGCGCTACCCGATGGCGCAGATGAAGGCGGACGCCGCCACCACCGACCTGCTCTTCGAGACGGTCTTCAACTACACCCACTTCTACCTGCTCAAGCAGCTGCGCGAGCTGCCCGGCTTCGACCTGCTCGACGTGCGGGTGAGCACGGAGACGGAGTTCGCGCTGCGCGCCGAGTTCATGCGGGACTTCTTCACCGACCGGGTCCGGCTGAGCCTGCACTACCACTCGGCGGCCTTCACGCCCGAGCAGGCGGCGGGGATCGGCCAGGTGTACCGGCGGGTGCTGGCGGAACTGGCGGCCGACCCGGAGAGCGCCCACGCCGGGCTGCGGCCCGGCCTGCCCGAGCCCCGGGTCACGCCGGCCCGGCGCCGCTTCGACCGGGCCGCCCCGGCGACGCGCCGGCCGGAGCAGCCGGCCGGGCGGACCGCGCCGGGCACGCCCGTCGCCCGGCGGATCGCCGAGGCGTGGGCGGCGGCGCTCGACGTGCCGGTGGCCGGGATCGCCGAGGAGGACAACTTCTTCGACCTGGGCGGCACCTCGCTCGCCGCGATGCGGGTGATCGCCGCGCTGCGGCCCCTGGTCACGCTGCGGCAGCTGATGACGACCTCCACGCTGGGCCCGCTGGCCCGGGTCGTCGAGGCGGACGCCGCGCCGCCCGACCGGCTGCTGCAACCGCTGTCCCCGCCGGACGGCGCGTACGACCGGGTCCTGGTCTGCTTCCCGTACGCGGCGGGCAGCCCGCTCGCCTTCCGGCCGCTGGCCGAGGCGCTGGCCCCGCACCGGATCGCGGTGCACGCCGTGGCGCTGCCCGGGCACGACGTCAGCCGCCCCGAGCCGCTGCTGGAGCTGGCGGAGCTGACCCGCCGGGTGGTCGCCGAGATCGGGGAACTGGGCGGCGGGCCGGTGCTGGTGTGGGGCCACTGCGTCGGCGCGGCGGCGGCCATCGAGGTCACCCGGCTGCTCGCCGCCGCCGGCCGGGCACCGGAGCGGCTGTTCCTCGGCGGCAAGCTGCTGCGCGCGGCGGAGGAGATCGACGCCAGCATCGCGGAGGTCACCGGGATGGCGCCGGCGGACGTGGTGGGCTGGCTGGTGGAGCAGACCGGATTCACCGAACTCGACGGCCTGGACGCCGGGCACGTCGAGGCCCTGGTCGCCGCCTTCCGCCACGACGCCGTCGGCTCGCACCGTTACCTGCGGGACCGGCTGGGGGAGCCGCTGCCGGTGCCGGTCACCGTGGTCGTGGCCGCCGACGACCCGTTGACGGCCGGGCCCGGCGCCGCGCACGAGGCGTGGCGGCGTGTCGCCGCCGACGTGGAGTTGAAGGAGATCGACGGGGGCGGGCACTACTTCTGCCGCACCCGCGCGGCCGACGTGGCCGCTATCGTCGGCGCGACGGGAACGGGCACGCCGCCGGCGGCCGCCGCCGTACCGTCCGCCCGCCGTCCTGGGGAGGATCATGTCTGACCGTACGCCGACCGTGCGGGGCGAGTTCGTCGCCGGAGCCCGCTCGATGGTGCCGTTCCTGCTCTCCGCCTTCCCGCTGGGCGTGATCGGCGGCACCCTCGGCCTGGCCGCCGGGCTGTCCTACCTGGAGACGTTCGGCCTGGCGATGGTCGTCAACTCCGGGACCGCCCAGTTCATCGGCTTCAAGCTGATCTCGGAGGGCGCGGCGTGGCCGGTCATCGTCCTGACCACGCTGATCCTCAGCCTGCGGATGCTGATCTACTCGACGCTGCTCGCGCCGCACGTACGCGAGTTGCCGCAGCGCTGGCGGCTGCTGCTGGGCTTCGGGCTGATCGACGCGGTGTTCTTTGTGGCCTTCGACCGGATCAAGGGCGACGAGCCGGCCCGGCGCAAGAGCATGTTCTACTTCGGCGCCTCCGCCGTCATGTACGTCAACTGGGCGGTCGCCACGGTGGTCGGCATGATCGCCGGGCACCTGCTGCCGGAGCGGCTGCGCTCGGGGCTGGACTTCCCGATGACCGCGGTCTTCCTGGTCGTACTGGCCTCGGCGCTGGTCGGCTGGAAGGTCTGGACGACGGCCGTCTCCGCCGGGGCGCTGGCCCTGCTCTTCCTCGGGTTGCCCTACAACCTCGGCCTGATCGTGGCGGCGTTCGGCGGCGCGTTCGTCGGGATGGCCTGTGAGGTGGTGCAACGGCGGTGGTTCCCGCCGAAGCCCACCGACGAGCCGGCGGAGGAACCCGAGGAGCCGGAGCCGGAGGCCGCCCGGGTGGCGGCCGGGGAACGCCGGGCCGTCGAGGCGGCCCGTGACACGGACGGAAGGTGACGGGAATGTCCATGCTGCTGCTCATCCTCGGGATGGGGCTCGCCACCTTCGCGCCCCGGTACCTGCCGCTGCTGGTCTTCCGCGACCGCGTGCTTCCCGACGACGTCAAGGTCTTCCTCGGGTACCTCCCGCCGGCGCTGCTGGCGGCCATCGCCGTCCCGTCGGTGATCGCGCCGGTGGACAACCGGATCGAGATCACCGTCGTCACCGTGCCGTACCTGGTGGCCGGTCTGGTCACGTTGGTGACCGGCCTCTTCGTCGAGCGCTTCATGATCGTCTGGACGGTGGGGCTCGTGGTCTTCTTCGGCCTGCGCTGGTGGCTGGGGGCCGCGTGACGACCGTGCATCCCGTCGACCGCGCCCCGCTGCGGGTCGCGGCCGCCCAGGTGACCGCCGTCCCCGGTGACCTCGCCGGCAACGCGAGGATGGCGGCGGAGTGCATCGCCGAGGCGGCGGCGCGCGGCGTCCATCTCGTCGTCTTCCCCGAGCTGTCGCTCTGCGGCTACGACGTCGGCCTGTTGCGCGACGACATCGCCCGGTGCGCCGTCGAGCCGGACGGCGAACCGCTCGAGGTCGTCGCCGAGGCCTGCCGCACCCATCGGGTGGTGGCGGTGGTCGGTGGCTGCCTGCGCCGGGCCGGCGGCTGGGTGATCGGTGCCCTGGTGCTCGGCGCGGACGGCGGGCTGGCCGCCGGGTACGACAAGCGCCACCTGGACCGTGACGAGCGGGAGTTCTTCGTGCCGGGCCACGCCGACACCCTGGTCGAGGTGCGCGGCTGGCGGCTCGGGCTGGGGATCTGCTACGACTCCAGCTTCCCCGAACACGCCCGCGCGCTGGCCCTCGCCGGCGCCGACGCCTACCTGTGCCCGAGCGCGTTCCAGACCGGGGACTCCGACCATCGGCGTGGCGTGTACTTCCCGGCCCGCGCCCTGGAGAACACCTGCTACGTGGTGTTCGCCAACTTCGCGGGATCACACGGCAGCTGGGAGTTCGCCGGCCGCAGCGCCGTGTACGCTCCCGACGGACGGGTCCTCGCCGACGCCGGCAGGGGCCCCGGGCTCGCCGTCGCCGACCTGGACGACGCCGTCCTGCGCCGGCACCGCGACGCGCTGCGGATGCTCGCCGACCGTGCCGCGCCCGCGCCGCCCCCGGCGGCCGTGCCCGTCCGGGCCGGGTGACCCCCGTCCGCCGGGAGCGCTCAGCTCGGGCGACCCTGTCCGCCGGAGCGTCCGGGCCGGGTGACGCCCCGCCGGCCGGGCCGTGCGAGCCGGGTGACACCGGCCCGGCGGGACCATCCGGGCGCCCGGGGTGACGCCCGCACCTTTTCCGACCCGCCGTCCCGGCGGGCGGCCCACCACGTGAGGAGAGAACCTGTGACCGGCACCGGCACGATCGCTGTCCACGGCGACGACGGGCTGAGCCCGGGTGGGGCGGTGTCGCCGCCGATCGTGCAGAGCGCCACCTTCAGCGCCGAGTCCGACGAGCAGTTCACCGCCGTCGCCACCGAGACCCGCGGGAACGCCTTCTACACGCGCTACGGCAACCCGAACCACGCGCAGGTCGCCGCCGTGGTCGCCGAGCTGGAGGGCGTCGAGGCGGGCATGGTCACCGCCTCCGGGATGGGCGCGATCAGCACGATCGCCCTGGCGCTGCTCTCCGCCGGGGACCACGTCATCGTGCAGCGCAGCACGTACGGCGGCACGACGTCGCTGGTCACCGGCCTGCTGGCCCGTTTCGGCGTGGCCTTCACCCAGGTGGACCAGACCGACACCGACGCCTTCGTCCGGGCACTGCGCCCGCAGACCCGGCTGGTGCTGGTGGAGACCCCGAGCAACCCCCTGCTCGAACTGACCGACCTGGCCGCGGTCGTGGAGCTGGCGCACGCCAACGACGCGCTGGTCGCGGTCGACAACACCTTCGCCACCCCGGTCAACCAGCGGCCGGCGGACTTCGGCGCCGACCTGGTGTGGCACAGCGGGACGAAGTACCTCGGCGGGCACTCCGACGTCTCGGCCGGGGTGATCGTCGGTTCCGCCGACCTGGTCGACCGGGTCTGGCAGACCGCCATCGTCACCGGCAGCACCCTCGGCCCCATCGACGCCTGGCTGCTGCTGCGCGGCATCCGGACCCTGTCGCTGCGGGTGCAGCGGCACAACGCCAACGCGCTGGCCCTGGCCCAAGCGGTCGAGGGTCATCCGGCCGTGCGGCGGGTCCGCTACCCGGGGCTGCCGACGCATCCCCAGCACGAGCTGGCCGTCCGGCAGATGACCGGCTTCGGCGGCGTGCTCAGCGTCGAGCTGCGCGACGGGCAGGCGGCGGCCGGGCTGCTGAAGGGCCTCCGGCTGGCCAAGCGGGCGGCCAGCCTGGGTAGCGTCAGCACCCTCGTGGTGCACCCGCGCTCGATGTGGGCCGGGATCGTCGACGCCGAGCAGTTGGCCGCCACGGGCATCGGCGAGGGCCTCGTCCGGGTCTCCACCGGCATCGAGGACACCGAGGACCTCGTGGCCGACTTCGTGGCGGCCCTCGACGCGGCGGAGCGGACGCGGTAGCGCGCGTCGGCCGGCGGCGGTCGGTTTCCCGGCTGTCGTACGGGCTCCGTCCGGCACGCGGCGTGCAGGATGCCGGCGGTGTCGCCGGCATCCTCCGGGGCGGCCGAATGGCCCGCGTCACTTCACTTCATAAAACATTGCAGGCTGTGCAAGATCGCTTGTAGTGTCGCCGCGTGACCTCCACCAGCACCGAGCCCGCCCCCGGGCGGCGCGACCGCAAGAAGCGCCGGACCCGGGCCGCGCTGACCGAGGCGGCACTGCGGCTGGTCGCCGAACGCGGCCTGGCCCAGGTGACGGTGGAGGAGATCAGCGAGGCGGCGGACGTCTCCCCGCGTACGTTCTTCAACTACTTCGCCTGCAAGGACGACGCCCTCGTCGGCGACCAGGCGGGCGACGCGGCGCGCCTGGTGGCCCGGTTGGCCGCCGTGCCGCCCGAGGTGCCGGTGCTGACCGCGTTGCGGACCGCGCTCGACGAGGTGATCGACGAGGTACGCGCCGAACGCGAGCTGTGGTGCCTGCGGATGGATGTCGTGAACCGCAACCCCACGCTCCTGCCCAGGCTGGTCGCCGGCAACGCCGAGACGGAGCGGGCCATCGTCGAGGTCGTCGCGGCACGGGTCGGCGTCGATCCCGACCACGGCTACCCGGCGCTGGTCACCGCCGTGACGGGCGCGGTGCTGCGCAACGCGATGACCCGGTGGGCCGCCCACCCCGCCCGGCCCGACCTGGCCGACCTCGTCGACGAGGCGTTCGCCGCCCTCGCCGCGGGACTGCCGCAGCCCGACGTCGTCGCGGCGGACCCGCCGGTGGGTCGCCGCTCCTGACCCCGCAAGCTCCTTCCGGGAAGGTGCCCGGGAGGCCGTGAAAACCCGTACCCGGTAAGGAAGTCAATGACCGCCACCGTGCCCGCCGAGACCCCCGAGGTCGGCGCCGGCCGCATGTCCCGCCGCGAGGTGCTCCAGGCGCTCTCCGGCCTGATGGTCGGCATGTTCGTGTCGATCCTCGCCTCCACGGTCGTGGCGAACGCGCTGCCGCGCATCATCGCCGACCTGAACGGCACCCAGACCGTCTACACCTGGATCGTCACCACCGAGCTGCTGGCCATGACGGCGACCGTGCCGCTGTGGGGCAAGATGGCCGACCTCTACAACAAGAAGCTGCTGATCCAGCTCTCCCTGGGCCTCTTCGTGGTCGGCTCGCTGATCGCCGGGCTGACCCCGAACGTCGAGGTGCTGCTGGTCAGCCGGGTCGTGCAGGGCATCGGCGCCGGCGGCATGACGGCACTGGCCACCATCGTGATGGCGGCCATGATCCCGCCCCGCGAACTGGGCCGCTACGCCGGCATCTTCGGCGCCGTGTTCGGCGTCGGCACCATCGCCGGGCCACTGATCGGCGGCGTGCTGGTCGACACCTCCTGGCTCGGCTGGCGCTGGTGCTTCCTGATCGGCGTCCCGTTCACCCTGCTCTCCATCTTCCTGCTCCAGCGCACCCTGCACCTGCCGGTGACCCGCCGCAAGGTGAAGATCGACTGGCTCGGCGCGCTGCTCATCACCTCCGGCGTCTCCACCGTGCTGGTCTGGTCGTCGCTGGCCGGCAACAAGTTCGCCTGGGCCTCGGGCTGGACGGCACTGATGGTCGGCGGCGGTCTCGCCCTGCTGGCGCTGGCGGTCTGGGTGGAGTCCCGCGCGGACGAGCCGATCGTGCCGCTGGACATCTTCCGCAACCGGACGGTCTCGCTGACCACCATCGCCAGCATCCTGGTCGGCGTGGCGATGTTCGGCGGCACCGTGTTCCTGTCCCAGTACTTCCAGCTCTCGCTGGGCAAGTCCCCGACGGTGGCGGGACTGATGAGCCTGCCGATGATCCTGGGCCTGCTGGTCTCGTCGACGGTCGCCGGCCAGCTGATCACCAAGTACGGCCGCTGGAAGCGCTACCTGGTGGCCGGCGCCGCCGTGATGGTCGCCGGCATGCTGCTGCTGGCCACCATCGACGCCGGGACCAGCATCCTGCTGCTCAGCGTCTACATGGCGGTGCTCGGCGTCGGCGTCGGCATGCTCATGCAGAACCTCGTGCTCGCGGCGCAGAACGACGTGCCGGCGCACGAGCTGGGCGCGGCCACCTCCGTGCTGACCTTCTTCCGCAGCATGGGCGGCACGATCGGCGTCAGCGCGCTCGGCGCGGTGCTGGCCAACCGGGTCGCCACGCTGAGCGCGGAGAAGCTCGGTCCGCTGACCGGCGGCGCCCCGGGCGGCCACGGCTCCACCGAGGTGCCCGACCTGTCCACCCTGCCCGAGCCGGTGCTGAGGATCATCCAGGACGTGTACGGCACCGCGACCGGTGAACTCTTCCTGGTGGCCACCCCGTTCGCGGTGCTCGCCCTGCTGGTGGTGCTGTTCATCCGCGAGAAGCCGCTGCACACCCTCAGCGGTGAGGAGCGGCGGGCGCGCGAGGAGGCGGCTGCCGTCGTACCCGGCGCGCACTGAGTCACCCGGTCAGGGGCGGTCCGGCCTGCGCCGGGCCGCCCCTGTCGCGTCCGGCGGCTCGCCGGCCCGCTACACCGGGGGAGGGGCGGGGACGGCCACCGTCCCGTGCACCGGCGCGCCGAGCGGCACCGGCCGGCGCGCCGACGGCCAGGCGGCCGGGATGCGCTCCAGCACCCCGCCGGCGAAGACGTCGCGTAGGCCGAGCGGCTTGAGATGGACGTAGCCGATGTGGCAGTCGCAGACCGCGTTGCCGCACGGGCGCGGACGCAGGGCCGCACGCCACGACCCGTCGTAGAGGTTGCCGATCGGTTCGTCGATGAAGTGGCAGCGGCGTACGGTGCCGTCGCCGCGTACCGAGATCGCCGTCTCGCCCGCGTGGCACGGGAGGTCGAGCGACACGTGCGGGCGCACGCTGTAGCCGAACAGCGGATCCAGCTCCGTCCAGGTCGCCTCCTCGGCCGCGTCGTAGCGCCGGCCCTCGGCGGCGTTGACCCACAGGTAGACCCCGGTGGGCAGGGCGGCGCGCAGCGCCCGCGCCTCGGCCAGGTGCTCCGGCAGGCCCACCACCCCGACGGAGTAGCGGATGCCCAGCTCGGTCAGCCGGGCGCAGCGGCGCAGGAAGCGGTCCCGCTCGACCTGGCCGGGGTGGTACGTGGCCCACAGGGCAGCGGCGCGCGGGTCGGCCTCGGCCAGCCAGTCCACCCGGGCGGCCAGGTTGGTCTGGATGACGACCCGCTCGACGTGCGGCAGGTGCGACAGCGACACCATCGCGTCCCGGTACCAGCTGCGGGTCAGCCCCTCGCCCCACGGGGTGAACAGCACCGACAGCCGTACGTCGGCGGTGGCCGCCACCCAGCCGGCGAAGCGCTCCAGCGCCGCCCGGTCGGCGCGCAGCAGCTCCGGCGGGTCGTGCCGCTTGGCGAACGGGCAGTACGGGCAGTCGTAGTTGCAGCTCGCCAGGGGCCCCCGGTAGAGGATCGCCAGGTTCACCTCGGCACGTACCCGGTCATCGCGTCGCGTACCCGCGCCGAGGTCAGCCACGGGCCGATCGCGTCGGAGCGGGCCAGCCCGGCCGGGGTGAGCCGCAGCCCGCCGTCGTCGGCCCACCCCCGCTCGGCGAGGGTGCCCAGCTCGGGGAAGTCGTCGCCCGGAAGCGCGCCGAACCGGGCCCGGTAGGCCGCGGCGTCGACGCCCTCGGCGCGCAGCAGCGACTTGAGCAGCCACCGGCGGCGCTGCTCGGCGCCGTCGAGGGTGAACCCGAACTCGGCGTGGCGGAAGTCGTCGGCCGGGCGGGCCAGGTAGTCGTCGAGCACCGCCCGCACCTGCGACACCCCGACCGCGTAGTCGAACGAGTAGTGCAGGGACGTGGTGTAGGAACGGGCGCCGCAGCCCAGCCCCACCATGCCGTCGTCCTGACAGCAGTAGTCGGGCCCGTCGGGGACGGGCGCGTCGGCCCGGCGGAACTGCCGCATCGACTCCTGCCGGTAGCCGGCCGCGCCCAGCGTCGCCACCGCCTGCTGGTAGAGGGCGAGCCGCTGGGCGTCCCAGTCGGCGCGGCCGTGCGCCCGCCGCCCGAGCCCGGTCAGCGGGCGCACGTACAGCGGGTATAGATACAGCTCCTCGGGGCGCCACGCCAGGGCCGCGTCCAGGCTCTGCCGCCAGGTGTCGGCGCTCTGCCCGTCGATGCCGTAGATCAGGTCGATGTTGAGCACGGGGATCCGGGCGTCGCGGATCGCGGCCAGGGCCGCCTCCACCTCCGCGCGCCGCTGCGGCCGGCCGGCGGCGCGGGCCTCGGCGTCGAGGAAGCTCTGCACCCCGATGCTGACCCGGGTGGTGCCGTGTGCGGCGAGCACCGCGAGCCGCTCCGGCGTCGCGGTCGCCGGCGAGGTCTCCACCGACAGCGGTACGCCGGGCAGCCGCGCCCCCATCGTGGTGGTGGCGATGTCGAACAGCTCGGTCAGCTCGTCGGCGGTCAGGTAGGTGGGGGTCCCGCCGCCGAACGCCGCGCGGGCGTGGCCGGCGTCGTCGCCGAGCGCGTCGGCGACCCGCTCGGCCTGCCGGCGTAGCTGCCGCAGGTAGTCGGTCACCTGCTCGGCCGGCGCGTTGGCGCGGGTGAACAGGTTGCAGAAGCCGCAGCGCATCTCGCAGAACGGCAGGTGCACGTAGAGGAAGAGCGCCTCGCGCGACTCGGCCCGCCACACGTCCGCCAGCTGCGGGCGCGGGCGCAGCGGCCGGTAGGAGGTCTTGTGCGGGTACGCGTACAGGTACTGCTGGTACGGCGAGCCGTCGAGGCCCGTGTCGGTGCCGGTCACCATTCCCCCGGTCGCAGGACGAAGTGGGCGTACGGGACGGTCCACACCACGTCGTGGCCGATCCGGTGGCCGGTGTGGCCGTCCTCGCCGTAGGCGGTGCCGTGGTCGGAGCAGACGATCGCGAACACCGGTCGGCCCCGCCCGGTGAGCAGGGCGAAGAGCCGGTCGATCCGGCCGTCGACGTACTCCAGGGCGGCGGCGTGGCTGGCCAGGTCGTCGACCCGCGCGCCGGGCAGGTGGTGCCGGTTGGGCTGGTGCAGGGCGGCGACGTTGAGGAACGTGAACAGCGGCTGTTCCGCCGGCACCCGCGGCAGCACCTCGGCCAGCCGGTCGAGTTGGGCGTCGAGGCAGGTGGGGGAGGTGACCCCGAACTCCGGCTCCCAGTGCGCCTCGGCGAACAGGCCCGGCAGCACGGCGCCGAGCGGGCTGCGCCGGTTGAAGAAGCCGACCCCGCCCAGGCAGAGCGTGTGGTAGCCGACGTCGGCCAGCGCCGTCGGCAGGTCCGGGGCGTCGAACACCCACGTGTCGGCGCCGGCGGTCTCGCTGCCGGGGAACGCCGCCGCGTACAGCCGCTCGTGCCGGCCCGGGGTGGTCGGGGTGGGCAGGAAGCCGGCGAAGAACGCGTGGTGCGCGGCGTAGGTGAAGCTGGCGGGGGAGTGCCGGCGCTCCCACCGGCCGCCGGGCAGGGCCCGCGCCAGGCGCGGCGTGCGCCCGCGCGCGGCCAGGTCGGCGGCCACGTCGTGCCGCAGCGTGTCGAGGGTGAGCAGGAGCAGGTCGTGACTGCCGATCAGCGCGCGCACGCGAACACCTCCCGCCCGGCCACGCCGACATCCGTCGCCGCCCGACCGGTCGTGGCGGGGCGCGTCGGCTCCCCGCCGGCCGCCGCCCGCCAGCGCGCCCACCGGCCGTCGGTGAGGGCGCGCACCTGCTCGGCGTACGTGTCGCGGCCGTCGGCGAGGACCCCCGGCAGCAGGTCGCCGAAGGCGTTGACCTCGGCCACCGCGTGGCGCCGCCAACCGACCAGGAACATCAGGTCGATGCCGACCTGGAGGGTGCGGGGGAAACACCCGGCGACCCGCTCGCAGGTCTCCATCGCCGCCGCCCACGCCGCCGGTCCGGCCGCCGCGCGCAGTTCGGCGAGGTCCCCGCGCGCGTTGCCCAGGTGCAGGTTGGTCAGCGGCCCCCGGGCGGCGCGCACCACGGCGTGGGTGGGTCGGCCCGCCACCGCCACCACCCGCAGGTCGACCACCCGGTCGCCGAGCCCCGCCTTGGGCAGCCAGCGCTCCACGTGCAGGCCGTCCGCGGCGATCCGGTCGACGATGGCGGCGATCTGGGCCTCGTCGGTGTAGTGGCGCGGGCGCAGCGAATTGAACAGCCCGTCCGGGGTCACCTCGATCGTGGTGACCGCCCGCACCCGCCGCCCGGCCACGGCCAGGGCGACGACCCCGGCGGCCGACGAGCCGTGCGCGGGCTTGACGAACACCCGGCTGGTGCGGCTCGTCGCCATCGTCGCCCGTAGCTGCTCCCACCCGTGCACGGGGGGCAGCGCGGCCGGCACCGGCACCCCGGCGGCCGACAGCCGCGCGTGGCAGCGCCGCTTGTCGCAGAGCACCGCGACGTCCGCCGGGTCGTTGAGCAGTTCCGCGCCGCCGGCGGCGACCCGGTCCAGGCCCCGCAACAGCCCGGCGTACGTGTCGGCCAGACCGACCAGCTCGCCGTGGCGGGCCGGTACGGCGGCCCGGCGCAGCAGCCGGTCCACGTCGGCGTCCTCGCCGGGCGAGTCGACCCGCACCACCGCGCCCGCCGGCGGTGGCGCCGCCCCGGTCAGCACGTCGACCCAGGGCAGCACCTCCGGTCGGGGCAGCCCGGCGCCGAGGACCGCTCCGGTGAACAGGGCGACCCGACGGTTGCCGGGGTTGCCGACGACGGTCAGGCGCATGTCACTCCGACACCGCCGTGTAGCGGTAGCTCTCGCCGTCGTACTCCTCGGGTTCCTGCGGGTCGGAGACGTCCACCCGGACGCCCGGCAGCGCGGCGACCACCGACGCCGCCGTCTCCTCCGCCAGGTAGTGGTGGGACAGGTCCAGCTCCGCCAGGTGGGTCAGCGGCTGCCCGGCCAGGAGAGCCGCCGCGCCCTCGTCGCCGAGCGTGCCCATCGACAGGTCCAGGCGTCGCAGCCGGGGCACCACCGGCGCGGAGGCCAGCGCCCGGGCGAGGTCGTCGGCGATCTCCGAGTTGCACAGGCCGAGCCGGCTCAGCTGCGGGAACCGGTCCCCGGCCAGCAGCGGGGCGAGGTCGCTGACCTGCGCGTCGCCGCCGTAGTCGGAGGTGCCGAGCCACAGCTCCAGGTCGGTCAGCGCGGGCAGGTCGGAGTCGAGCACCGCGCCGACGAACTCCCGGGACAGCCCGCCGCTCTCCGCCGCCAGCTCGCGCAGCCGCGCGTGCCGTACGGGGGAGAAGTCGAAGTCCTCGCCGCCGCGTACCCGCAGCACCTCCAGCGCCGGGTACGCCGTCAGCAGCGCGCTGACGTCGCCCACCTTCATCCAGGAGACCTCGCACTCCTCGGAGGTGATGTCACCGAGGAACAGGGCGCGCAGGGCGGGCAGGCGTGGCGCCGCCGCGCAGAGTTGCGCGATCGGGGCGGGATGGAACGCCGCGTAGCCCCAGGAGCCGACGACCAGGGACTCCACGGACGGCCCGGCCTGCGCGACGAACCGGTCGAACGCGTCGCGGAACTCCTCCGAGAGCGCGTTCTCGGCGGTCTCGTCGTCGAAGTGCCAGTGGGCGATCCGCCACGAGACCGGGCCGTCCACCGTGGGCAGCGGCCCGTCGGCGGGGACGTCCACCACCGGACGGCCGGCGAAGTGGCGCGCGTGGGAACCGAAGGCCATCGCCGCTCACTCCCCGACCGCGGTGTAGCGGTAGATGGTGCCGTCGTAGTCCTCGGCGACCTGCGGGTCGGACAGCTCGACCCGCACCCCGGGCAGCGCGGCGACCACCGAGGCGGCCATGTCCTCGGAGAGGTAGTGGTGCTCCAGGTCGAGGTGCGTCAGGTGGGTCAGCGGCTGGCCGGCCAGCAGCGCCTTCGCGCCCTCGTCGGTCAGCGTTCCCATCGACAGGTCGAGCACCTCCAGCCGGGGGACGACCGGCGCGGTGGCGACGGCCGCCGCGACCGCGTCGGCGATCTCGGCGTTGCACACCGCGAGGTGGCGCAGGGCCGGCAGGCCGGCGCCGGAGAACACCCCGGCCAGGTCGTCGGCGCTCGCGTCGCCGCCGTAGTCCTGCCGGCCGAGCCACAGGTCCAGCCGGTGCAGGGCCGGCAGTTCGCACGCGCCGACGGCGCGGACCACCTCGGCCGGCAGCCCGCCGGACTCGAAGCGCAGTTCCCGCAGCCCGGCGTGGCGGACCGGCTCCAGCCGCAGGCCCTGCGCGCCGCGCACCCAGAGCACCTCCAGCGACGGGTACGCCGCGAGCAGCCCGGTGATGTCGCCGTGCGCGAGCCAGGAGATCTCGCACTGCTCCCAGGTCAGGTCGGCGAGGAAGACCGCCCCCAGCCCGGTCCACTCCCCGGCGGCCTCGACCAGCGCCTCGACCGGCAGGGGCCGCTCGTAGGCCTCGCCCCACTCGCCGATCACCAGGGCGCGTACGGCGTCGGCGGGCACCTGCTCGCGCAGGGCCCGTACGAGACCGGCGAACTCCTCGGGCTCCGCGTCGAAGTCCTCGACCTCCAGCCGCCAGGCGACCGCCGAGGGGTCGTCGGGAAGTGTCATGCCGGGGGTGAACGGCACCACCGGTAATCCGACGAACGACGACACGTGCGAGCTGATCACGCCTACCTCCGGTCCGACTGGTGCAGCGGCGGCGCGACGGTAACAGGTACGCCCGACAGGACGATCATCGAGCAGGTCGGCGGGGGAGGCGACCCGTGGTCGGTGCCGGAGGGCGGCGCTGCCGGCCTGCCGGCGCGGACCGTCGTCACAGTCCGAAGAACTCGAGGTAGGCGTCGATCTGGTGGGCGAGCATCGGCTCGCCCGGATGCGCCCGCAGGCCCCGCGCCCGCGCCCGGGCCAGCAGGACCGTCTCCGCCGGGGTCAT
Organism: Micromonospora sp. NPDC049051; assembly: GCF_043197575.1. Classification (NCBI taxonomy): domain Bacteria; kingdom Bacillati; phylum Actinomycetota; class Actinomycetes; order Micromonosporales; family Micromonosporaceae; genus Micromonospora; species Micromonospora sp. NPDC049051. Next base: position 95,866 of record NZ_JBICTL010000010.1, on the reverse strand, counting down.
GATGATGTCGGCGACCACGGCGTGCGCCGGCAGGTCGGCCACCGCGAACGGCGGCGGGTCGGCGGGGCGCAACCCCAGGGGCGTGGCGTTGACCGCGAGGTCGGCGTCGGCCAGCCGCGGCCGTGCGGTCGCGCCGACCCTTCCCGGGTACGCGGCGGACAGCCGCCGCCGCAGCGTCTCCAGCCGGCCCGGGTCGGTGTCGCTGAGGCGCAGTTCCGCCACGCCGGCGTCGAGCAGGGCCACGGCGATCGCGCTGCCCGCACCGCCCGCGCCCACCACGCAGGCCCGGCGGCCCCGGAGCTGGTGTCCGGCCGCCAGCAGCCCGCGGACGAACCCGTCGCCGTCGAAGGTGTCGGCGGTCCACGTCCCGTCGGGCTCGCGCCGCAGGGCGTTGGCGCTGCCGGCCAGCCGGGCGCGGTCGCTGGCCCGGTCGGCGAGGTCGAGCGCGGCGGCCTTGTGCGGCACGGTGACCAGCATCCCGTCCAGGTTGGCCACCCGTTGCAGCCCGCGCACCACCTGCGTCAGGTCGGCCGGCGCCGCATGGACCGGGACGAGCACCGCGTCGGTGCCGCGCCGGGCGAGCACCGGGTTGAGCAGTCCGGGGGCGCGCACCTGCGCGATCGGGTCGCCGAGCAGGGCGTACACCCTCGTGGCGCCGCCTATCTCGGTCATGGGGGCGTCTCCGCGGGGCAGGGGTCGTCCGGCGCGGCCGGAGGGGGCGGTGCCGACCCTACGCGACGGCGACGCAGGCCCCGACGCGGCCCGTGCCCGCGGCGGCCCGGCCACGCCGTGCGGGCGGGACCGGGCCGGCGGGGCGGATCAGGAGGTGGTGGATGCCGCGGCGGGCAGGGCGTCGAGCCGGCGGGAGAGGGTGAGCAGGCTGTACCCGATCAGGACGAGCACCACCCCGAGGCCCATCGCCAGCGCGGCGACCCCGAAGGAGACGACCGAGGTGAACAGGGAGGCGCGCAGGAACGAGCCGTTCATGACGGTCTGCCGGGTGGGGTCCTCCCGGCCGAGTTCGGCGTACGTCTTGCCGCCGCTGGCCTCCAGCGAGTGCTTCTCGATGACCTCGGCCTCCGCGTACGCGGTCAGCGGGCCGTCGATCTTCTCGCCGGCGAACCAGTCCGCGTCGTCGGAGACGGTGATGCGTTCGTCGGCGAGCTGACTCTGCACGGTGAACCATGTGGTGGCCCCGCCGATCAGCATGACCAGTCCGGCGACGATGACCAGGACGGACAGCAGGCGGACGGTGGAGCCGACGGCCTTGGACTTCGCGGTGGTGTCGGTCATGGTGTCTCCTCTCCCGCGCCCCGGGCAGGGACCCGGCGTGCGGATGTGTTCCGATCGAAATGCGACCCAGTATCGCAATCCGGAGGTGGACCGCATCCATCGCACCGACGGCGGACGCGCCGCGCCCGCCCGACGGCTGCCGGTCGGGCGGGCGCGGTACGTCGGCGTCCGGGTCTCTCAGCCGCTGGCCGACGGCTTGCGCAGCGCGTCGGATTCTGTTTTCCCCCGTGGACTGGTGATTTCGCCGATGCGGGTCCGGCGACCTCGACGAAGACTGATGCATGTCGATATGCCCCGTCCCGTAGGGAGTGCCCGACGTGTCATCAGCAACCACCACCGTCCGTACCCGTCCCGCCTTCCGCCTCGCCGGACTGGCCGTGGCCGCCGTCCTGGCCGCGGCGGGCGCGCTGGCCGCCCCGACCGCCGCCCAGGCCGCCGACAACCCGTACGAGCGCGGTCCCGCCCCGACCGTCGCGCTGCTGGAGGCCAGCCGCGGCCCGTTCGCCACCGCGTCGCAGAGCGTCTCCTCGCTCAGTGTCACCGGCTTCGGCGGGGGCGTCATCTACTACCCGACCAGCACCGCCGAGGGCACCTTCGGCGCCGTCGCCATCTCGCCCGGCTACACGGCGTCCTGGTCCAGCATCGACTGGCTCGGCCCGCGCATCGCCTCGCACGGGTTCGTGGTCATCGGCATCGAGACCAACACCCGCCTCGACCAGCCGGACAGCCGTGGCCGGCAACTGCTCGCCGCGCTCGACTACCTGACCGAGCGCAGCTCGGTGCGCAGCCGCATCGACGCCAGCCGCCTCGCCGTCTCCGGCCACTCGATGGGTGGCGGCGGCAGCCTGGAGGCCGCGGTCGCCCGGCCGTCGTTGCAGGCCGCCGTGCCACTGGCGCCCTGGAACCTGGACAAGTCCTGGTCCGACGTCCGGGTGCCGACCCTGATCATCGGCGGGGAGACCGACAGCATCGCGCCGGTCGCGTCGCACTCGGAGCCGTTCTACAACAGCATCCCGGCCTCGTCGGAGAAGGCGTACCTGGAGCTGAACGGGGCGAGCCACTTCTTCCCGCAGACCGTCAACACGCCCACCGCCCGCCAGGCGGTGGCCTGGTTGAAGCGGTTCGTCGACGACGACACCCGCTACGAGCAGTTCCTCTGCCCCGGCCCGAGCGGCTCCGCCATCGAGGAGTACCGCAACACCTGCCCGAGCGCCTGACCCTCCGCGGGGCGGCCGTCATCCGCGGTCGCCCCGTGAGGCTGCCAGGGAGTGCACAAAACCGTCGGGGGCCGCCCCCCCCCGGCGGCGCCCCCCCCCCGGGGGGGGCCCCGGGGGGGCGGGGTTTGTCGGGCCCCCCCACAAACCGAAACACCCCCTGTAA
>NZ_JBICTL010000010.1:0-93183 GCF_043197575.1 Micromonospora sp. NPDC049051 | reverse complement strand
CGGCGGACCCCCCCACCCCCGCCCCGCGCCCCCCCCCCGCCGGGGGGGGCCCCCACCCCGGGGGCCCCCGTTGCGGGTCCCGGGGTGCCCAAAACCCCGGGGGCCCCCCCCCCCCCGGGGCGGCCCCCGACGAGCGTGTGCGGCCAGGGCGTCGAAGGTATTGACGGCCCACCTCAGAAACGTACACTCCCAGTGTAAATACTGGCGGCTGCCGGGGGGACGGGTGATGGAGCAAGGGCTCGCACTGCACCACATCGGAGTCCGCTTCGGCGGGCTCACCGCCCTCGACGACGTCTCGCTGCGGGTGCCGCCCGGCCGGGTGGTCGGCGTGATCGGTCCCAACGGGGCCGGCAAGACCACGCTGTTCAACGTCGTCTGCGGCTTCGTCACGCCGGACGAGGGCTCGCTGAGCCTCGACGGCCGGCCGCTGCGGCCGCGCCCGCACCGGTTGAACCGGCTCGGCGTCGCCCGCACGTTGCAGGGCACCGGGCTCTTCGCCGGGCTAACCGTGCTCGAGAACGTGATGACCGGGGCCACCCACACGGCCCGCGCCGGCTTCCTCGCCGCCCTGCTGGGCCTGCCCCGCAGCGACCGCGACGAGCGCCGGCTGCGCCGGCACGCCCTCGACGTCCTGGACACCCTGGGCATCGCCGGGCACGCCGACGCCGCGCCGGGCACGCTGCCCTTCGCCGTACGCCAGCGGGTCGCCCTGGCCCGCGCGCTGGCCGCACGCCCCCGGCTGCTCCTGCTCGACGAACCCGCCGGCGGCCTGGGCGCCGACGACATCGCCGAGCTGGCGGAGCTGATCCGGGGACTGCCCCGACGCGACACCGACCCCTGCGCGGTGCTGCTGGTGGAGCACCACATGGACCTGGTGATGTCCGTCTGCGACGAGATCGTGGTGCTCGACTTCGGCCGGGTGATCGCCGCCGGCACCCCCGAGCAGGTACGCGACGACCCGGCGGTCGCCGACGCCTACCTCGGCGCCGCCGTCGACGAGGCCGCGGCATGAGCGGCGGGGCCCTGCTCGAGGTACGCGGCCTGGCGGCCGGCTACGGCGGCGCGCCGGTGCTGCACGGCATCGACCTCACCGTGCCGCAGGGCGCCATCGCGGCCGTCGTCGGCGCCAACGGGGCCGGCAAGACCACCCTGCTGCGCACCCTCTCCGGCATGCTGCGCCCGACCGCCGGCCGGGTCCTCCTGGCCGGCGAGGACCTGCGCGGCGTCGCGGTGGAGCAGCTCGTGCGGCGCGGCATGGCCCACGTCCCGGAGGGCCGTGGGGTGGTCGGCGAGCTGACGGTCGACGAGAACCTGCGCCTCGGCGGGCTGTGGCGGCGCGACCGGGCCGACGCCGCCCGCGCCCTCGACGAGGTCTACCAGCTCTTCGAGCCGCTGGCCCGGCGGCGGCGCCACCACGGGCACCAGCTCTCCGGCGGCGAGCGGCAGATGCTCGCCCTCGGCCGGGCGCTGGTCGGCCGGCCCCGCCTGCTGCTGCTCGACGAGCCGTCGCTCGGCCTGGCGCCGCGGGTGGTCGCCCAGACCATGGCCCTGCTGCGCCGGCTGCGCGACGACACCGGTCTCACCGTCCTGCTGGTCGAGCAGAACGTGCGCAGCGCGCTCTCGATCGCCGACGAGGGCGTGGTGATGTCCCTGGGCCGGGTCGTCACCACCGCCCCGGCCGGCCGGCTGCGCGACGACGCCGACCTCCGGCACGCCTACCTCGGCTTCTGAACCCCTCGTCCCCGCAAGGGAGGACCGTTGGACCGCTTCGTCTTCCTCACCCTCGACGGCCTGTCCAGGGGCGCGGTCCTCGCCGCGTTCGCCCTGGCGCTGGTGCTCATCTGGCGGGCGGCCAGGATCGTCAACTTCGCCCAGGGCGCGATGGCCGTCGCCACCGCGTACGTGGCCTACAGCGTCTCCACCGCGACCGGCTCGTACTGGCTGGGCTTCCTGGCCGCGCTGGCCGCCGGGCTGCTGCTCGGCGCGGCGGTCGACCTGGTCGTCATGCGCTTCGTCGACCACGCCTCGCCGCTCAACCCGGTGATCGTCGCGCTCGGGCTGGTGCTGCTGATCCAGGCCGTCCTCGGCATGGCGTACGGCAGCGAGTTCCTGCCCGCCGGGACGCCCTTCTCCCGCAGCCCGTTGACCGTGGGAGGCGTCGCCGTCCTGTCGCCGTACGACCTGTTCGTCTTCGCGGCGGTCGCGGTGGTGGTCGTGGGGCTCGCCTGGACCTTCACCCGCACGGCGGTGGGCCTGCGGATGCGCGCGGCGGCCTTCGCCCCCGAGGTGTCCCGGCTGCTCGGGGTGAACGTGGGCGGGATGCTCACCCTCGGGTGGGCGCTGGCCTCCGTCGTCGGCGCGCTGGCCGGCATGCTGGTCATCCCCACCGAGCTGGGCCTGCACCCGCACGCGATGGACCTGGTCTTCGTCTCGGCGTTCACCGCCGCCGTGGTGGGCGGACTGGACAGCCCACCGGGGGCCGTGGTCGGCGGCCTCGCGGTCGGGCTGCTGCTCTCCTACGTCAGCGGCTACGCCGGCAGCGACCTCACCCCGCTCGCGGTGCTGGTGCTGCTGCTGACCGTGCTGCTGGTCCGTCCCGCCGGGCTCTTCGCCCCGGTCGCGGCGAGGCGGGTGTGAGCGCCACCCGGGCGGCGACCCCGCCGGGCACGAGGGCGCGCGCCGGCGGCACGCGTCCGGCCGGGACCCGACGCGGCTCGACCCTGCTGCGCCACCTCGCTCTCGCGGTCGTCGCCGCGCTGCTGCTGGTGGCCGCGAGCTACGGGCTGGAGCCGTTCCGCAACTTCCAGCTCGCCACCGTGGCCGCCTACCTGTGCGCCACCGCCGGGCTGACCGTCCTCACCGGGCTCAACGGGCAGCTCTCGCTGGGGCACGGCGCGCTGATGGCGACCGGCGCGTACACCGTGGCCCTGTGCCAGAACGCCTTCGCCGACGCCGGGATGACCGGCGGCTGGCTGCTGCCGGTGTCGCTGGGCGCGGCCGTCCTCGCCGCCCTCGCGGTGGGCGCCGTGGTCGGGGTGGCCGCCGCCCGGCTGCGCGGGCCCTACCTGGCCGGCGTCACCCTGGCCGTCGCGGTCGTGGTACCGGCGTTGGCCGTCACCTTCGACGGCGTCCTCAACGGCGAGCAGGGGCTCGCGGTGCCGGTCGAGCCCCCGCCGGCGGCCCTCGGCCCCTACTTCCCCTACGAGCGGTGGCAGCTCTGGGTCACCGCGGCGGCCACCCTGCTGGCCCTGCTGCTGCTCGCCAACCTCGTACGCAGCCGGTACGGCCGCACCTTCCGGGCGGTCCGCGACGACGAGGTCGCCGCCCGCCTCGCCGGCATCCACGTCGCCCGCACCCAGGTTCTCGCCTTCGTGGTCAGCGCGGCCGGCGCCGGGCTCGGCGGCGCCCTGCTCGCGGTCCTCGCGCAGAGCGTGTCGCCCGGGGCGTTCTCGCTGACGCTGTCGCTGTTCCTGTTGATGGCGGTCGTCATCGGCGGGCTGGGCAGCCTCGCCGGTGCCGCGTGGGGCGCCGTCCTGCTGGTCGTCCTGCCCGACCTGACGCACGCCGTCACCGAGCAGCTCACCCTGTCGCCGGCGCTCGCGCAGCGGGTCGAGGGCAACCTGCCCCTGGCCATCTTCGGGCTCACCCTCGTCGTCGTCATGATCGCCGCTCCCGGCGGCGTGCAGGGCCTGCTGTCCCGGCTGGCCCGGACCTTCTCCGCGCGCCGGGCGGGCCGACGGCGGCCGTGAGCCGTCCCGGTCCGGGAGCCCGCACCCGCCCCACCCGAACACCCGTCCCCACCACCACCGCACCCCACCACCACCGCACCCACCACCAACCGGACCGAGGAAAGGTCGGTGTCTGACATGACACGAACGGCACGGCGCGGCCTCGCGCTCGCCACCGCCATCACCCTGCTCGTCACCTCCGCTGCCTGCACCGGGGACGACGGCGGCGGCCGGGGAGCGGTCCCCGGCGTCACCGACACCGAGATCGTGGTCGGCACGCACATGCCGCTCACCGGTCCGGCCTCCGCCGGCTACTCCAAGATCGCCCCGGCGACGAAGGCGTACTTCGACCACGTCAACGCCAACGGGGGCGTGCACGGCCGTAAGATCACTTACAAGATCATGGACGACGGCTACAACCCCGCGAACACCCAGCAGGTGGTACGCCAGCTCGTCCTGCAGGACAAGGTCTTCGCGATCCTCAACGGGCTGGGCACGCCGACCCACACCGGCGTGCTCGACTTCCTCAAGAGCAACCGGGTGCCCGACCTCTTCGTCGCCTCCGGCAGCCGCAGCTGGGACCAGCCCGACCGCTACCCGGGCACGTTCGGCTTCAACCCCGACTACACGGTGGAGGGCAAGATCCTGGCCCACCACGTGAAGACCAGCCTGCCGGGGCGCAAGGTCTGCTTCCTCGGCCAGGACGACGACTTCGGCCGGGACAGCCTCGTCGGCGTGGAGAAGGTGCTCGGCGCCGACGCCGTCGTGGCGAAGCAGACGTACGTCACCAGCAACACCAACGTGGCGCCCCAGATCGGCGCGTTCAAGGCGGCCGGCTGCCAGGTCGTCATCCTCGCCACCGTGCCCGGCTTCACCGCCCTGGCCGTCGGTACCGCCGCCCGGCTCAAGTTCCAGCCGCAGTGGCTGGTCTCCAACGTGGGCGCCGACCACCCGACGCTGGCCAAGCAGCTCGGCGCCAACGCCGGGCTGCTGGAGGGCATGGTGGGCGCCAACTACCTGCCGATGGCCACCGACGCCGCCGACCCGTGGGTCCAGCTCTTCACCAGGATCAACAAGGAGTACAACGGCGACGCGCCCTTCGACGGCAACACCGTCTACGGCATGGCGGTCGGTTACCTCTTCGTGCAGGTGCTCCTCGCCGCCGGCAAGGACCTCACCCGCGAGGCGGTCACCGAGGCCGTCGCCAAGGGCGGCTACCAGGGGCCCGGGCTGGCCCCGCTGCGCTACTCCGACACCGACCACTCCGGCTACGGCGGGCAGCGGCTGACCCGGGTGAGCGGCGGGACGCAGGCCTACTTCGGGCCCACGTACGAGACGGACGAGGGCGACGGGCCGGTACGCGAGCACACCGCCGCGCCGGTGGCGCCGCCGGCCAACGGGGTGCCGACGGCCTCCTGACCGGTCGTACCCGGCGCGGACCGGGCGTGGCGCGTCGGCCCTCCGGCCCGCCCCGCCCGGTCCGGGCTGGGCGGGGCGGTCACCCGGCGTGCCAGACGGGCTCGCGGGCCGCCGGCAACTGACGGCGTCCCGGGAGCCCGGCCGGGCCGGGTCAGCTCAGCCGCTCGATAACCATCGCCATGCCCTGCCCGCCGCCGACGCACATGGTCTCCAGCCCGATCTCCCGGTCGTGCCAGCGCAGCGAGTTGATCAGTGTGGTGGTGATCCGGGCGCCCGTCATGCCGAACGGGTGGCCCACCGCGATCGCGCCCCCGTTGACGTTGAGCCGGTCCCAGTCGACGCCCAGCTCCCGGGCGCTGGGCAGCACCTGGGCGGCGAACGCCTCGTTGATCTCGACGAGGTCGACGTCGTCGATCGACATGCCGGCCCGCCGCAGCGCCTGCCGGGACGCCGCCACCGGCCCGAGCCCCATGATCTCGGGGGAGAGGGCGCTCAGGCCGGTGGAGACGATCCGGGCCAGCGGGGTGACGCCCAGCTCCCGCGCGCGTACGTCGGACATCACGACGAGCGCGGCGGCACCGTCGTTGAGCGGGCAGCAGTTGCCGGCGGTCACCGTGCCGTCGGGCCGGAACACCGGCGGCAGGGCCGCCACCGCCTCCAGGGTCACCCCGGCACGCGGCCCGTCGTCGGCGCTCACCACCGCTCCGCCGGGCACGGTGACCGGGGTGATCTCCCGGGCCCAGAAGCCGTCGGCGATCGCCTTCTCGGCCAGCAGCTGCGACCGTACGGCGAACTCGTCCTGGCTGAGCCGGGACACCCCGCGCAGGTGCGCCACGTTCTCGGCGGTCTGCCCCATCGCGATGTAGACGTCCGGCAGTTCGCCGTCCTCGCGCGGGTCGTGCCAGCCCGGCAGTTCACCCGCCGCCCTGATCGCGGTGCGCGCCAGGGCGTCGGCGAAGGCCGGGCTGGTGGTGCCGGGGTGCCCGTCGGCGCGGCCCCGGTCGTAGCGGGAGACGCACTCCACGCCGACCGAGAGGAAGGCGTGGCCCTCGCCCGCCCGGATGGCGTGCAGGGCCATCCGGGTGGTCTGCAACGACGACGAGCAGTAGCGGTTGACGGTCGTGCCGGGCAGGTGGTCCAGCCCGAGCAGGGTGCCGACGACCCGGGCGAGGTTGTGTCCCTGCTCGCCCGCCGGCTGCCCGCAGCCGAGCATCAGGTCGTCGATCTCGCGCGGGTCGAGCGCCGGCACCTGGTCGAGGGCGGCCCGTACGACGGTGGCGGCCAGGTCGTCGGCGCGCAGGTCGCGCAGGGAGCCCTTGTGCGCGCGGCCGATGGGTGACCTGGCGGCGGCGACGATGACGGCTTCGGGCATGGGAGCGTCCTCTCGGGGGAGCGAACTATGTGCATCGACAGTGCGGTTACCGCAGCGCGCTGTCAATGGAATGTGAGGCGTCCATCGATGTTCCGTCGTTGACGAGCATCGAAGCCACTTCTAGTATCTGCATCGTGAATGCAGATACGGGGCGACTCGTGGGCCGGGTCGCCCTGGTCACGGGCGCCAGTCGCGGCATCGGCCTGGCCATCGCCCGGCGACTCGTCGCCGAGGGCGCCCGCGTGGGGCTGACCGCGCGCCACCCGCAGGCCCTGGCCGAGGCGGTCGAGGCGCTCGGCGGGCCCGCCCGCGCCGTGGCCGTCGCCGGCCGGGCCGACGACGCGGGGCACCGCCGGGCCGCGGTCGACGCCGTGGCCGAGGCGTTCGGTCCGGTCGACGTGCTGGTCAACAACGTGGGCATCAATCCGGCGTACGGGCCGCTGGTCGACCTGGACCTGGCGGCGGCCCGCAAGATTCTCGACGTCAACCTGGTCGGCACGCTCGGCTGGGTGCAGCAGGTCGCCGCGGGGATGGGCGAGCGGGGCGGCTGCGTCGTCAACGTGTCCTCGATCGCCGGGCGCACCCCGTCGCCCGGCATCGCCTTCTACGGGGTGAGCAAGGCCGCGGTCGACCACCTCACCGCGTGCCTGGCCGTCGAGCTCGCCCCGAAGGTCCGGGTCAACGCGGTCGCGCCCGCCGTGGTGAAGACCCGCTTCGCCGCGGCGCTGCACGAGGGCCGCGAGGAGGAGGTCGCCCGGGCGTACCCCCTGAAGCGCCTCGGGCTGCCGTCCGACGTGGCCGGCGCGGTCGCCTTCCTCGCCTCCGACGACGCGGCCTGGATCACCGGGCAGACCGTCGTCCTCGACGGCGGGGTCAGCCTCGCCCGGTCCGTCGGATGACCGGCCTGGCTAGACTCGGCGCGGCGGTGCGGGCGACGTGACGGCGAGGAGGCGGGCGCAGATGGGCGGTGCCGAGGCTCCGGTCCGGGTCGACGGCCGGACCGCCCGGGCCGAGCGCACCCGGGCGGCGATCGTCGAGGCGCACCTGGCGCTCATCTCCGAGGGCGACCTGCGGCCGACCGGCGAGCGCATCGCCGAGCGGGCCGGCATCTCGTTGCGCACGCTCTGGACCAACTTCAAGGACATGGAGACGCTCTTCGAGGCCAGCGGCGCGGAGCTGCTCCGGCAGCAGGACGCCGCCCACCGCCCGATCTCGCCGGCGTTGCCGCTGGCCAGGCGGATCGACGCGTACTGCCGGCAGCGGGCGCGGCTGCTCCAGCTCATCGCGCCGTCGGCCCGCGCCGCCCAGATGCGCGAACCGGTCTCCGGGCAGCTGCGCCGCAACCGCCTCAAGCACACCGAGCGGGTCCGCGACGAGGTCGAGCAGCTCTTCGCCGCCGAGCTGGAACTGGCCGGCCCGGACCGGGAGCAGTTGGTGCACGCCCTGGTGGCCGCGAGCATGTGGCCGGCCTGGTCGATGCTGCGCGACGGGCTGGGGCTGGGCGTGGACCAGGCCCGGGCGGTGATGGCCCGTACGGTGGCGGCCCTGCTGGCCGGCGTCGCTCCCCGCTGACACGGTCGGCGCACCGGTCTTTCCATCGGGCGGCCGATAGGTGACACTCGATGCATGGTTACTGCATTGTCAGTGCAATTAACCGTGCTGCGTGGCCGGGGCGAGGAGTGTGCCGCGATCCGGCACCTGCTGGGCGTACTGCCCACCGGTGGCGGGGGAGCGCTGCTGATCCAGGGCGAGCCGGGATCCGGCCGCACCGCCCTCGTCGACTACGCGCACCGGCACGCCGAGGGCTGCACCGTCCTGGCCGGCACGGGCCTGCGCGAGGAAGCCGGCCTGCCGTACGCCGGGCTGCAACGGTTGTTGGATCCGGTGCTCGAGCGGGCCGACGAACTCCCGGAGCAACAGCGGCGGGTACTGCTGCGGACGCTGACCGGTGCGGGCTGCCCCGCCCACCGGCGCCTGGCGCTGTCCCTGGCCGTGCTCGGCCTGCTCACCGCCGCCGCGCGGGAACGCCCGCTGCTCTGCACGATGGACGACGTGGACCAGGGCGACCAGCCCACCGCCGACGTGCTGGCGTTCGTCGCCCGCCGCCTGCGCCGGTCGCGGGTGGCCGTCCTGCTCACCACCGCCGCGGACGTGCCGCTCGACGGGATGGCCCGCCACCGGCTCCGTCCGCTCGACGACCGCGACAGCCTCGCCCTGCTCACCGACCGGTTGGCCGGCCGCCCACCCGCTCCGTCCGTGGCCGCCGCGCTCGGCGCGGCGGCCGGCGGCAACCCGCAGGCCCTGGTCGACCTGGCCGGGGTGCTCACCCCGGGCCAGTGCCGCGGGGAGGAGCCGGTACCCGAGACGCCGCCGCCCGACGGCGGGCTGGGCCGCGCCTACCGCGCCCGGCTGGACCGGTTGCCGGCCGACACCCGCCGCGTCCTGCTGCTCGCCGCGCTCGACGAGGACGGGGAGCCGGGCACCCTGCTCCGGGCCGCCCGGATCGCCGGCACGGCCGTCGAAGCGCTCGCGCCGGCCGAACTCGCGGGCCTGGTCCGCGTCGAGCCGCACCGCGTCACGTTCCCGCAGCCCCTCGTCCGGACCGTGGTCCGGGCCGCCGCGCCACTGGCCGAGCGGCGCGCGGCGCACCTGCTGCTCGCCCGCGTGCTCGACGGGGCCGGGCACCGGCTGCGTCGGGCGGGGCACCTCGCCGCCGCCGCGCAGGGTCCCGACCCGGCCCTGGCCGCCGAACTGGAGCAGGCGGCAGCCGAGAGCGGGGCTGCGGCGACGGCGGCCTCGGCGGCGCTGCACCGGGCCGCCGAACTCAGCGACGACCCGGCGCGCGCCGCCGCCCGGCTCGTGGCCGCCGCCCGGTACGCCTGGTCGGCCGGCCGGGCACACCGGACCCGGCTGCTGCTGGGCGGCCTGCCCGCCGCCGTGGACGCCACCGTGGCGGGGCGGGCGGGCCTGCTGCGCGGGGAGCTGGAACTGCGCGCCGGGCACCCCCGCTCCGCGCTCACCACCCTGCTGGCCGCCGCCGACACGCTGACCGCCCCGGACACCGCCTCGACCGGCACGGACACCGGGCGGGCCGCCCCGGACACCGCGTGGACCGCCATGGGCCGCGGGCGGGCCGCCACGGTGGCGTCCACGGCGGCGGGCGCGGACCAGGCCGGCGCGGACGGCGCGGGATCCGGCGACCGCGCGCTGGCCCTCGGCGCGCTGGTACGGGCCGGCGAGGCCGCCTGCTTCGCCGGCGACCAGTACCGCTACGCCGAGGTGGCCCGCAGGGCGGAGCTGTTGCGCCGCCCCGGTGACCCGCCCGCGACCGAGCTGCTGAGCGCGTACGTCGCCGGGACGGCGGCGACCCTGCGCGGCGACCACGAGCAGGCCGGGCCCGCCCTGCGCCGGGCGGTCGTCCTCGGTGGACAGCTGACCGGGCCGGCACTGACCCCGGGGGCCCTGACCTGCGCCGCCTCGGCCGGTCTGCTGGTGGCGGTGGACGGGGCGGCGCACCGGCTCGCCGCGCGGGCCGTCGAGCTGGCCCGCGAGCGGGGCGAGCTGTCCGCCCTGCCGCGTGCGCTGGAGCTGCGGGCGTCCGCCGAGTACTGGCTGGGCCGGCACGACGCCGCCATGGACAGTTCCCGGGAGGGGCTGCGGATCGCCCGGGACACGGGTCAGGACAACTGGGCCGGCGTACACCTGGGAATGCTGGCGGTGCTGGCCGCCGTCCGGGCGGACCGCGAGACCGCCCTGCACCGGATCCGCGAGATCGGCGAGGACGCGGGCGCGCACAGCCGGCCCCGTGCCCTGGCGCAGTGGGCGCTGGCCGTGCTCGACCTGGTCGACAACCGACCGGCCGCCGCCGCCGCGCGACTGGCCGCGCTCGCGTGCCCCGGCACCGGCCGGGGACAGGTGCTGGTCCTTGTGATGGCCACCCCGTACCTCGTGGAGGCGGCCGCCGCCGTCGCGGACCGGCCGGCGGCCGGCGCCGCCCTCGCCGTCTTCGACCGGTGGGCCAGCAGCACGGCGAGCCCGTCGCGCCGGGCCCTCTCCGCCCGCTGCCACGGGCTGCTCGCGCCCCGGGGCAGCGCCGAGGCGGAGCAGGAGTTCCGCACCGCGCTGCGGCTGCACCCCACGGCCGCCGGCGCGTTCGAGCGGGCCCGCACCGAGCTGCTCCTCGGCCGGGAACTGCGCCGCAGCCGCCGACCGCGCGCGGCCCGCGAGCACCTGCACGCCGCCCGGGAGGCGTTCACCCTGCTCGGGGCGGGCGTCTGGGCCGACCAGGCCACCACGGAGCTGCGGGCGGCCGGCGAGTCCGTCGGCCCGCCGGAGGAGTCGGTGGCGCGACTGCTGACCGGCCAGCAGCTCCGGATCGCGCAACTGGTCGCCGAGGGCGCCACCAACCGGGAGGTCGCGGCCCGGATGTTCCTCTCCACCCGTACGGTCGACCATCACCTGCGCAACATCTTCCACCGGCTCAACATCCGCTCCCGCACGGAGCTGGCCCGCGCCCTCCCCTGACCCCGCCGCTGCCTCCCCGCCCTCCCCTCCCCGCCCTGAGCGGAGGCGGGGTGGGTGGGGAGGGGCGGGGCGGGTGTCAGGGGGTGGGGAGGACTATCGTGCGGGCGCCCTCGCCGCGGGACATGCGGGCGAAGGCGTCGGGGGCGCCGTCGAGGGTGGTCCGGTCGGTGATCAGGTAGCCGAGGTCGAGGGTGCCGTCGAGCACGGCCCGGGCGAGTTCGGGCAGTTCCCGGTCCGGGTCGGAGGAGCCGTAGACCGAGGAGCGCAGGGTCCGGGCCGAGTGGAAGATCTCCAGCGCGCCCAGCCCGACGATGTCGTCCTTGGCCCCCATGCCGATGACGGTCACCTGCCCGCCCCGGCGGGTCACCCGCCAGGCGGTGCGGATCGTGGTCGACCGCCCGACGCACTCCAGCGCGTGGTCGACGCCCCGCCCCGCCGTGCGTTCCCGGATCGCCCGGTTGAGCGACTCGTCGGCGAGCAGGAACTCGGTCGCCCCGGCCGCGGTGGCCAGCGCCGCCTTGCTCGCCGAGACGTCGACGGCGAGCACCTGGTCGGCGCCGGCGGCCCGCGCGGCGGAGACGACCGACAGCCCCACCCCGCCGAGGCCGATCACGACCACCGATTCGCCGGGCGCGACCTGCGCCGTACGCCGGACCGCGCCGACGCCGGTGACCACGGCGCAGCCCAGCAGCGCCGCCGCCTCGAAGGGCAGCTCGGCCGGCACCGGGATGACGGCGTTCTGCGGCACCACCACCTCCTCGGCGAGAGCGCCGAGGCCGAGCGTGACGTGCAGCGGCTCGCCGGCCGGTGTCCGTCCCCGGGGGACGGAGGGCCCGCCGGTGCGTTCGCAGAGCCACGGCTCGTCCCGCCCGCAGTACCAGCAGTCGCGGCACGGCGGAGCCCAGTTGAGCACCACGTGCGCGCCGGGCGCGACCCGCGTGACGGCGTCGCCGACCGCGACCACCACACCGGCCGCCTCGTGCCCCAGCACCAGCGGGTACGGCGGCGCGAGCGTGCCGTCGACCATGGACAGGTCGGAGTGGCAGACGCCGGCGGCCCGGATGCTCACCCGTACCTCGTGCGGGCCCGGGGCGGGCAGTTCGATCTCCTCCACCCGCAGCGGGGCGCCCACGCCGCGTGCGACCAGCGCCCTCATCGCTGGATGGCCTTCACCTGGAGGAACTCCTCGAGCCCGTACCGGCCCAGCTCCCGGCCGAGGCCGGACTGCTTGTAGCCGCCGAACGGGGCGAGCGGGTTGAACGGGGCGCCGTTGACGTCGACCGCGCCGGTGCGCATCCGCCGGGCGACCCGAAGCGCCCGCTCCTCGTCGGCCGACCAGACCGCGCCGGCCAGCCCGTAGCGGGAGTTGTTGGCGATGGCCACCGCCTCGTCCTCGTCGTCGAACCCGATGACCGCGAGCACCGGACCGAAGACCTCCTCCTGGGCCAGTGCGCTGTCGGGGTCGACGTCGGCGATCACCGTCGGCGCGACGAAGAACCCCCGCTCCGGCAGTGGGGCGTCGGGCCCGCCGGCGACCAGCCGGCCCCCGTCGGCCAACCCGCGCGCGACGTGCTCGCGGACCCGTTCCCGCTGCGCGGCGGAGACCAGCGGTCCGAGCCGGGTGGCCGGGTCGAACGGGTCGCCGAGCCGGTAGCCCGCCGTGGCCCGGGCGGCCAGGTCGAGGGCCTCGTCGTAGCGGTCGCGGTGCACCAGCAGCCTCGTCCAGGCGGTGCAGGTCTGGCCGGAGTTGGCGAACGCGTTGCCGACCCCGACCTTCACGGCCGTGGCCAGGTCGGCGTCGTCGAGAACCACGTTGGCCGACTTGCCGCCGAGTTCCAGCGCCACCCGGGCGATGCGGTCGGCGGCGAGGTGGGAGATGCGCCGCCCAGTGGCCGTCGAACCGGTGAAGGAGACCATGTCGACGTCCGGGTGCGCGGCGATGGCCTCGCCGACGACCGGGCCGGTGCCGGTGACCAGGTTGACCACCCCGGGCGGAAAGCCGGCCTCGTGGATCGCGTCGAAGAGCAGGTACGCCGTCAGCGAGGTCAGCTCGCTCGGCTTGAGCACCACCGTGCAGCCGGCGGCCAGGGCGGGGGCCAGCTTCGCGACGACCTGGTGCAGCGGGTAGTTCCACGGGCTGATCGCCCCGACCACGCCGACCGGCTCCCGGAGCACCAGCGAGTTGCCGACGGTCTCGTCGGCCGGGGGACGGGCGGCCAGCTCGACGTAGCTGCGCAGGACGGTCAGCGGCAGGCCGGCCTGGACCCGGGTGGCCACCTTCAGCGGGGTGCCCAGCTCCAGGGCGACGGTGCGGGCGATCTCGTCGGCCCGGGCGGAGAGGGCGGTGTGCAGCCGGTCCAGGCACGCGGCCCGTTCGGCGGGCGCGGTGTCGGCCCAGCCGGGAAAGGCGGCCCGGGCTGCCGCGACGGCGCGGTCGACGTCGGCGGCCGTACCGGCCGGGACGGCCGCGAAGACCTCCTCGGTCGCCGGGTTGCGCACCGCGACGGTCTCCCCGGCGCCGGCGGCGACCCACTCGCCGTCCAGGTAGAAGTCGGTCCGTGCGAGATCCATCGCGCCCCTCACGTACATCGGTCAAAACTAGCAGTGCAAGTTTCGACTCTAGTACGCGTCGTCGGCCGGCGGGAGGGGTGGCAGCGGCCCGATGTGCTCCTCGTAGGTGCGCGACAGCCCGTGGATCAGCGCGTCGAGGCCCAGCGCGAAGGCGCCCTCGTCCACCTGTTGCTGGTGCTCCGCCAGCCGGTGGGCATGGTTCAGGTGCGGGTACTGCTCCGCGTACACCCCGGGGTCCTCGACGAAGCCCCGGGCGAACGAGCCCAGCGCCGAGCCGGTCACGAAGTAGCGCATGAGCGCGCCGATGTGGGTCGCCCGGGCCGGCGGCCAGCCGGCGGCGACCAGTCCGCCGTAGACGGCGTCGGCCATGGCCAGGGCCGCGGGTCGACGTCCCGGCCCCCGGGCCAGGTACGGCACGATGTTCGGGTGCGCGGCCAGCGCCGCGCGGTAGGAGCGCCCCCACCGGCGCAGCGCCTCGCGCCAGTCGACGCTGCCGAAGTACGACACGTCCACCTGGCCGGTGACGGTGTCGGCCACCGCGTCGAGGATCTCGTCCTTCGTGGCGAAGTGGTTGTAGAGGGACGGGCCGCGTACCCCCAGCTCGGCGGCCAGGCGGCGGGTGGAGAAGCCTGCCAGCCCCTCGGCGTCGATCAGCGCGGCGGCGGTCTCGACGATCCGCTGCCGGCTGAGCAGGGCCTGCCGCGGCCGGGGCATTCCGGTCCTCCTTCGCTGGTGCGGTCGTCTGAGACTCTGCCACACCCGGGTCTGGACGGAATTAAACTTGCACCGCTAGTTTAAAGCTCATGGATCTGCAACTCTCCGCCGAGCAGGCGGCGGTCCGCCGGCTCGCCGCGGACTTCGTCGACCGCGAGGTGGCGCCGCACGCGGCCGCCTGGGACCGCCGGGAGTCCGTCGACCCCGACATCGTCGGCAAGCTGGGTGACCTCGGCTTCCTGGGCCTCACCATCGGCGAGGACGACGGCGGCTCCGGCGGCGACCACCTCTCCTACTGCCTGGTGCTGGAGGAGCTCGGCCGGGGCGACTCCGCCGTGCGCGGCATCGTCTCGGTCTCCCTCGGACTGGTCGCCAAGTCGATCGCCGCGCACGGCTCCGCCGAGCAACGGGCACAGTGGCTGCCCCGGCTCTGCTCCGGTGCCGCCCTCGGCTGCTTCGCGCTGACCGAGCCGGACAGCGGCTCCGACGCCGCCGCGCTGACCACCCGGGCGGTGCGCGACGGCACCGACTGGCTGATCACCGGCGCGAAGATGTTCATCACCAACGGCACCACCGCCGACGTCGCGCTGGTCTTCGCCCGCTCCGGCGGCCCCGGTCACCGGGGTATCAGCGCGTTCCTGGTGCCCACCGACGCGCCGGGCCTGACCCGCCGCGAGATCCACGGCAAGCTGGGGCTGCGCGGGCAGGCCACCGGGGAGCTGCGCCTCGACGGCGTACGGGTGCCGGACTCGGCGCGCCTCGGCGAGGAGGGCGCCGGCTTCCGGCTGGCGCTGGCCACCCTGGCCAAGGGCCGGATGTCCGTGGCGGCGGGCTGCGTCGGCATCGCCCAGGGCTGCCTGGACGCGGCCGTCGGCTACGCCGGGCAGCGCACCCAGTTCGGCAAGCCGATCGCCGCCCACCAGCTCGTGCAGCAGCTGCTCGCCGCCATCGCCGTCGACACCGACGCCGCGCGCCTGCTGGTCTGGCGCGTGGCCGACCTGATCGACCGGGGCGAGCCGTTCGCCACCGAGGCGTCGACGGCCAAGCTCTTCGCCAGCGAGGCCGCCGTGCGCGCGGCCAACAACGCCGTGCAGGTCTTCGGCGGCTACGGCTACATCGACGAGTACCCGGTCGGCAAGTACCTGCGCGACGCCCGCGTCGCCACCCTCTACGAGGGCACCAGCCAGATCCAGCAGCTGCTCATCGGGCGCGCGCTCACCGGCGTCAACGCCTTCTAGAAGCCAGGGAGAAACCGTGACCAGATTCGCCGACCGCGTCGCCGTCGTCACCGGCGCCGCGCAGGGCATCGGCGCGGCCACCGCGCACCGGCTGGCCGCCGAGGGTGCGGCGGTCGCCGTGGTCGACCTCGACGCGGCACGCGCCCGGGCCGTCGCCGACGAGATCGCCGCCGCCGGTGGTCGGGCCGTCGGCATCGGCTGCGACGTGACCGACGCCGCCGCGGTGGCCGCCATGACCGACGAGGTGGTCCAGGCGTACGGCGGGCTGCACGTGCTCGTCAACAACGCCGGGATCACCCGCGACAACCTGCTGTTCAAGATGGCGCTGCCCGAGTGGGAGGCGGTGCTGACCACCAACCTGACGAGCATGTTCCTCTGCTGCCAGGCGGCGCAGCAGCACATGGTGGCGGCCCGCTACGGCCGGATCGTCAACCTCAGCAGCCGCTCCGCGCTGGGCAACCGGGGGCAGGTCAACTACGCGGCGGCGAAGGCCGGCGTGCAGGGCCTGACCGCCACCCTGGCCGTGGAGCTGGGCCCGTTCAACGTCACCGTCAACGCGGTGGCCCCCGGCTACGTGGCCACGGCGATGACCGCCGCCACCGCCGAGCGGGTGGGCAGCAGCCCCGAGGAGCACCAGCGCATGGTCGCCGAGCACACCCCGCTGCGCCGGGTCGCCCAGCCGGCCGAGATCGCCTCGGTGATCGCTTTTCTGGCCAGCGACGACGCCTCGTACGTCAGCGGCCAGACCCTGTACGTCAACGGCGGCGCGCGCTGAGCCGCGCGTAGCACCGCACCGACCCCGGAGGGGACATGGACTTCGCGCTTTCGGACACCGAACGGGCCATCCGCGACACGGCCCGCGACTTCATCACCAGGGAGGTCATGCCGCTGGAGCAGGAGCTGCTGCGGCGCGAACGCGCCCACCGGCCCGGGCTGGAGCCCGACGAGCTGCGCGAGTTGCAGCTCAAGGCGCGGGCGTTCGGCTTCTGGGGGCTGGCCACCCCCGAGGCGTACGGCGGCATGGACCTGCCGGCCGTCACCCAGTCGCTGATCTGGACCGAGATCGGCCGCTCGTACGTGCCGTTCCGCTTCGGCGGCGAGGCCGACAACATCCTGTTCCGGGCCAACGAGGAACAGCAGCGGGAGTTCCTGATCCCGACGATCGAGGGGGAGCGGCGCAGCTGCTTCGCGATCACCGAGCCGGGCGCCGGCTCCGACGCCGCCAACATCCGGCTCAGCGCCCGCCGTGACGGCGGCGACTGGGTGCTCAACGGCGAGAAGACCTTCATCACCGGCGGCAACGAGGCCGACTTCGCCATCGTCATCGCGGTCACCGACCGGGAGAAGGGCGCCCGCAACGGCGGCGCCACGGCCTTCCTGGTGGACCGGGCGATGGGCTGGCGCTCGGAGTTCATCCAGACCATGGGCGAGGGCGGGCCGGCCGCGCTGGTCTTCGACGACGTACGGGTGCCGGAGCGCAACATCCTCGGCGAGCCCGGCCAGGGTTTCGCCCTCGCGATGGAGTGGATCGGCAAGGGTCGCTACACCATCCCCTCGCACGCCGTCGGCATCGCGGAGCGGGCCCTGCGGATGGCGATCGACCACGCCACCACGCGGCAGACGTTCGGTCGGCCGATCGGCGACAACCAGGCGATCCAGTGGATGATCGCCGACTCCGAGACCGAGCTGGAGGCGGCCCGCTGGCTGATCCTGCGGGCGGCCTGGACGGTGGACCAGGGCATGGACCCCCGGCACGCCTCGTCGATGGCGAAGCTCTACGGCGCCGGCATGGTCAACCGGGTCGTCGACCGGGTGCTGCAGATCCACGGCGGCATGGGCTACACCCGGGAGCTGCCCGTCGAGCGGTGGTACCGGCAGGTCCGGCTCTACCGGATCTTCGAGGGCACCGACGAGATGCAGCGGCTCATCATCGCGCGGGACCTGCTGCGCGGCTACACGCGGCTGGGAGGGCACCTGGCATGAGGACCTTCGACTCGGTCGACGAGCTGGCCGCGGCGGTCGGGGAGACCCTCGGCCCGGGGCCGTGGCAGCGCGTCGAGCAGCGGCGCGTCGACCTCTTCGCCGACGCCACCGACGACCACCAGTGGATCCACCTCGACGCGGAGCGGGCCGCCGCCGGCCCGTACGGCGGCACGATCGCCCACGGCTACCTGACCCTGTCCCTGCTGCCGGCGCTGGTGGGCCGGCTCTACCGGGTGCGGGGCGTGCGGATGGGGGTCAACTACGGGCTGAACCGGGTGCGCTTTCCCGCCCCGGTGCGGGTCGGCACGGCGGTCCGGGCCGTCGCCACCATCGCCGAGGTGTCCCCGGTGCCCGGCGGGGTGCAGCTGGTGACCGCCGCGACCGTGGAGTGCGACGCCGGCGGCAAGCCGGTCTGCGTCGCCGAGACGGTGAGCCGGCTCTACGCGGCGACTGCTGCCCCCTGAGCCGGGGCTGCACCCTCCGCGGGCCCCGGGCGGGTGGTCACCGGCCGCCCCTCGGCCCCCTCGTGGCCCCGGGCCCCGCGGCGGGTCTGCCCGCCCGAGTCCCTCCGTCAGCGCCGGCGCCGTGGCCTGTCCCACAGCGTCCGCGCCCGGGATAGGAGGCTCTGTCGCTTTCGTCCATCGTCCGTTCGGTTGATATGGCGACGGCCGTTGGTCTAGGGTGGTGGCACTGCGGTCGCCGGTTCCCGGCGTCGCCGCATCTGTGGGACAGGAAGGGCAACATGATCACCACGACGACCGCGCCGAGCACCACCACCGACACCGCCACCACGGTCTCCGGTGACGAGACCCGCGCGAGCGAGCTGACCGCCGCCCTCGCGGCCCTGCCGGAGGGGCACCCCGACCGGCCGGCGTTGCGTGCGCGGGTGATCGAGGCGTGGCTGCCGCTGGCCCACCACCTCGCCTTCCGCTACAGCGGGCGCGGCGAGCCCAACGGGGACCTGGCCCAGACCGCCGCCCTCGGACTGATCAAGGCCGTGGACCGGTTCGACGCCTCCCGGGGGGTGGACTTCGCCGGCTTCGCCATCCCGACGATCCTCGGCGAGATCAAGCGCCACTTCCGCGACCGCACCTGGAACATCCGCGTGCCGCGCCGCCTGCAGGAGCTGCGGCTGCGCATCTCCGAGGCCAACGGCACCCTCACCCAGACGCTCAACCGCGCGCCCACGGTCGCCGACATCGCCACCCACCTCGGCGTCACCGAGGAGGAGGTCCTGGAGGGGCTCGAAGGCGCGCGCGCCTACAACGCCGTCTCCCTGTCCACCCCCATCGGCGACGGCGACAGCGCCACCGAGCTCGGCGACACCCTGGGCGCCGAGGACGGCGAGTTCGAGCTGGCCGAGCTCCGGGCCTCCCTCGGCCCCGCGCTCGCCACCCTCGACGAGCGCGAGCAGAAGATCCTCACCCTCCGCTTCTACGGCAACCTCACCCAGAGCGAGATCGCCGCGCGGGTCGGGGTCTCCCAGATGCACGTCTCCCGCCTGCTCGCTCGCGCGCTGGGCAAGCTGCGCGGCCAGCTCGAGGGCAGCCACTGACGAACTCCCCGTGACCCCCGGCGGCCACCCGCCGCCGGGCGTACGCCTCGGGGCGCCGCCCACCTCGGCGACCCGCGACACGGCATCCTTGTCTTCCAGGATGCCGTGTCGCGGGTCGTACCACCGTTTCCGTGCGCTGTCGGACATCGTGACGTTTATGGGCGCGGCGGCGGTGCCACCATCGAACGATGGCGAATGTCGATGTGTTTCGGCGTGGGGCGCGGGCCCGGGCGGCGGTGATGACGGCGCGGCTGCGCCGGCTGGTGACCTGCGAGTCGCCGCCGGGAGCGGGACCGGAACTCGCCGCCTGCGCCGATCTGCTGCAGGCGTGGGGTGACGCGGCGCTGGGCCGGCGGGGGCGTCGCGTGGTCCTGGATGGCCTGCCGCACCTGCTCTGGGCGGCCCCCGACCAGCGCGTGCTGCTGCTCGGTCACTACGACACGGTCTGGCCGTCGGGCACCATCCGGGACTGGCCCTTCACGATCACCGGAACCACCGCCACGGGGCCCGGGGTCTGTGACATGAAGGCCGGGATCGTGCAGATGCTCACCGCGCTGGAACTGCTGCCGGACACGTCGCGGGTCGGGCTGCTGCTCACCTGCGACGAGGAGAGCGGCTCCGGCACCTCCCGGCCGCTGATCGAGGAGCAGGCCCGCCGCTCCGGGGCGGTGCTGGTCGGCGAGCCGAGCACCGAGGGCGGCGACCTGAAGGTCGCCCGCAAGGGCGGTTCCGTCTACCGGATCACCGTGCGGGGACGGGCGGCGCACGCCGGCGTGGAACCGCACCGGGGCGTCAACGCCGGGGTCGAACTCGCCCACCACATCCTCGCGGTGCAGGCCTTCGCCGCGGGGGAGACGAGCGTGACGCCGACGGTCCTCTCCGCGGGCACGATGACGAACGTGGTACCCGAGTCCGCGGTCCTCAGCGTCGACGTGCGGGCCTGGACGCGCGAGGAACTGCACCGGGTGGACCGGCTGGTCCGGGCGTTGACACCCCGGCTGCCCGACGCGCGGTTGACGGTCGGCGGCGGGATCAACCGGTACCCGCTGCTGGCCTCCGTGTCGACGCCGCTGCTGCGGATCGCGCAGTCGGTGGGGGCGGAACTCGGATTGCCGACCGTACGCGGCGTCGCCGCCCCGGGCGCCTCCGACGCCAACTTCACCGGCGCGCTCGGCGTACCCACCCTGGACGGGCTGGGTGGGGTCGGGGGCCTGCCGCACGCCCGCGGCGAGTACGTGGACGTCGCGAGGATGCCGGAGCGCACCGCGCTGCTGGCCGCCCTGACGGCCCGGCTCCTCGCCACCGCCCCCGACGAGGTTGCCGACGAACGCCGCCCGCCGGTCGAAGTCCGCACGGTTTCGTAAACGCGCCCCGCACCGCTGGGCGATGCTAATTCCGTCGATCGCGCGGGGAGGCGCTCATGGCTCGAATGACCGGTGACCTCGGACCCCACTCGCCGCTGGCGGCGGGTGACATGGTGCGCAACGCACGCACCTTCGCCGACCGGATGGCGGCCAGGCGCTCCATCCGGCACTTCTCGCCGCGGCCGGTGCCGATGGAGGTGATCGAGGAGGCGATCCGCGCGGCGGCCACCGCGCCGAGCGGCGCCAACCTGCAACCGTGGCGGTTCGTCGTGGTCACCGACGCCGCCCGCAAGCGCCGGCTGCGCGAGGCCGCCGAGGCCGAGGAGCGCGAGTTCTACGCCCGGCGCGCGTCGGCGCAGTGGCTGGAGGCGATCGCCCCGATCGGTACGGACTGGCACAAGCCCTTCCTGGAGGTGGCGCCGGTCGTGATCGTGGTGTTCGAGGTGCACCAGGGCCCCCGCTCCCCGAAGCCCTACTACGTCAAGGAGTCGGTGGGCATCGCGGTCGGCGTGCTGATCACGGCGCTGCACCACGCCGGGCTGGCCACCCTGACCCACACGCCGAGCCCGATGCGCTTCCTCAACGAGGTGTGCGAACGGCCGCCGGAGGAGCGCCCGTACCTGGTCATGCCGGTCGGGTATCCGGCGCCCGACGCGACGGTGCCGGACCTGGTCCGCAAGCCGCTGCCGGAGGTCCTGATCCGGCGGTGACGGCCCGTCCCCGGCTGTCCGGGGGCCGGACCCGGGGGCCGGACCGCCGCGCGACCACCCGCCGCCAAATATCACCGTCGTCGTAACGAATCAATGACCCACGCGTCATGAAGCGCCGCACGTTGGAAGATGCCGCGCCGCGGCGTGGCAACCAAGATTTCCTTCGCGACTGCTGCGACGGACCGATCGGTCATCCGCCGGCCGGCGGTACGCGCGGTCCTCGCGGGCTGCGAGGACGTCCGCCCCGGGCTGACGCTGCGCACCACCGGTCGTACCCGGCCTCGACCAGAAAGGGGTGCACATGTCCGTGGATTCGATGGAGGTCACCGGCCTCCGGGACGCGTGGGTCAGGCTCGGGGACACGGAGCTGACCTCACGCCTGCTCGTCGGGATCGAGCAGTACACCTCGCCGTCGGTGATCCGCCAGGTGCTCGAGGCCACCGGGTCCCAGGTCTTCATCACCACCGTGGACCCGGACAACAACCGGTCGAGTCTCCTGCTGTCCGACCTCGCCGACGAGATCGCCATCGACGACTACCTGTGGATCGGCACGACCTCGTTCGCCCGGTCGGCCGAGAGCGCGTGGAAGACCGTACGCATCCTGCACGACGCCTACGGCATCACCGTGTTCAAGTTGGACGTGCGTGGCCGGACCAACGAGCCGGACAACCGCGCCACCGTCGAGGTCGCCGCCCAGCTGCGCGAGCAGGGCTGGGAGGTCATGCCGTTCATCCTGCCGGACCTCGCCGTCGCCAAGGAGCTGGCGGCGCTCGGCTGCGCGGCGCTGCGCGTGATGAGCGCCCCCGTCGCCTCCGGCCACGGCATCCCGAACCCGGGCCCGATCCGCCAGATCATCGACAACGTCGGCATCCCCGTGGTCGTCGAGGGCGGCCTGGGCAGCGCCCGGCACGCCACCCTGGCGATGGAGCTCGGGGCGGCGGCGGTACTGGTCAACACCGCCCTCGTGAAGGCCCGGGAACCCATGCTGATGGCGCGGGCGATGCAGCACGCCGTGGCGGCCGGCCGGCTGTCGTACCTCGCCGGTGCCATGCCTGGCGACGAGATCCCCTACTGACCGAGGAGCCGGCCATGGCCGTCGAGGTGTGCATCCCGACCGTGTTCCGCAACTACACCAGCGGCAGCAAGTACGTGACCGCGGACGGCTCGACCGTCGCCGAGGTGCTGGCCGACCTTGAGGCCCGGCATCCGGGGCTGGGCAGCCGCGTGATGGGCGAGGACGGGCAGCTGCGCCGCTTCGTCAACCTCTACGTCAACGACGTCGACGTGCGTACCAGCGGGATGCTCGAGTCCCGCCTGCGCGACGGCGACTCGCTGACCATCCTGCCCGCCGTGGCGGGGGGCTGATGTCGGCCGGACCGCTCCCCGTCTTCTCCGGCGTGCTGTTCGACCTGGACGGCGTCCTGATCGACTCGACCGAGGCCATCCTGTCGCTGTGGCGGGGCCTGGCCGGCGAGCACGGCCGGGCGCTGTCCGCGTCGGCGATCCGCGACGACGTGCTCGGCTGCTCCCCGGAACACTCGGTCTCGGCGATCTTCGGCGACCTCGACCCCGACACGCGGGAGGGCATCCTGCGCCGGGTCCGGGTCGCCGAGACCGACCTCGCCTTCGTCGAGGTGCCGGGCGCCCGGGAGATCCTGGCCACGCTCGGCGGCACCGGTGTCCGGCTCGCGCTGGTCACCGGCGCCTCCGCGCGCCGGGCCCACCGGGTGGTCGGGCAGCTGGGTGTGGCCGCGGCCTTCGACGCCATGGTCACCTGGGGCGAGACGGCACGCGGCAAGCCGGCGCCGGACTGCTACCTGCTCGCCGCGCACCGGCTCGGGCTGGCCCCGGCGGACTGCCTGGTCGTCGAGGACGCGCCCAGCGGCGTACGGGCGGCCTCCTCCGCCGGGGCGGTGACCGTCGGCGTCGGTCCCGCGCCGACCCTGCGGGCCGCCGGCGCGACCTGGACCGCGCCGGACCTGTCCGCGCTGAGCGTCGCCCGGGCCGGGGGCGCGGTCACGCTGCGCGTCGCCGGAGCCCCCGTCGCGGCCCTGTCCACGGCCACGGGTCCGGCCACGCTGTCGGGGACGCCGGCGTGAGCGCCGGCCGCCCGCTGCGGGTCTTCTTCGCCACCTCGGAGGTGGCGCCCCTGGTCAAGGTGGGCGGTCTCGGTGACGTCGCGCGGGCCCTGCCCCGGGCGCTGGCCGGCCGGGGCCACGACGTCCGGCTGTTCCTGCCGGGCTACGCGGGGCTGCCGGACGGCCGCCGGGTCGGCTCCGTGGCGGTCGCGGCGGGCTCGGCGCGCGCCGAGTTCACCGTCGAGGACCTGGGCGACCACGACGGCGTCCGCTACCTCACCCTGCGCACGCCGCAGCACCCCGACTGGCAGCGCCCGGAGGGGTACGTGGAGAAGCACCTGCCGTCCTTCGTGCTGTTCTCCCGGGCGGTCGCCGAGCTGGCCGTCCGCTCGGCGGTCCCGCCCGACGCGGTGCACTGCAACGACTGGCACGTCGGGCACGTCCCGGCGTACCTGCGTACCCTCGACGCGGCCCCGCGGACCGTGATGACCATCCACAACCTCGCCTACCAGGGGTTGTTCCCGCACGACACGGCCGACGAGCTCGACCTGACCCGCTACGGCACCGGCAACCTGCTGGCCCAGGGCATCCGGTACGCCGACGCCGTGACCACCGTCAGCGCCCGCTACCGGGACGAGACCCTCGCGCCCGCGCACGGGGTCGGGTTGCAGGGGCTGCTGCGCGCCCGGGGGGAGGACTACCACGGGATCCGCAACGGGGTCGACTACGACGACTTCGACCCCGCCACCGACCCGCACCTGCCGGCCCGCTTCGACGTGCACGACCTCGCGGGCAAGGCGGTGGCGAAGCGGACGCTCCAGCAGCGCAGCGGCCTGGCGACCGACCCGGCCGTGCCACTGTTCGCCTTCGTCGGCCGGCTGGTCGACCAGAAGGGCGTCGACCTGCTGCTGGAGGGCATCGACGAGATCGCCGCCCTCGGGCTGCAACTCGTCGTCGTCGGCGTCGGGGCCGAGTACGAGCGCTCGTTCCGCCGCGCCGCCCGCTACTACCCGCACGTCGCGTACCACCCGGACAGCGGCGAGGCGACCGCCCGGTTGGCGTACGCCGGCTCGGACGCCTTCCTGGCCCCCTCCCGGTTCGAGCCGTGCGGGCTGGCGCCGCTGATCGCGCTGCGCTACGGGTCGGTGCCCGTGGTCCGGCGGGTCGGCGGCATGGCGGAGACGGTCGCCGCCACGGGGCTCGGCTTCTCGTTCGACGGCTACCGCCCGCCCGACCTGGTCGACCTGCTCGAGCGGGTGCTCGCGTGCTGGGGCGACCGGCCGGCGTGGGCGCGGCTGCGGGAGCGCGGCATGCGGGCCCGCTTCTCGTGGGACGAGGCCGCCGAACGGTACGAGCGGTTGTACGTGCGGGCGCCGGCCGCCCCGGCGCACGGGACAGGACGGGAGGACGACTCGGGTGCCGGTCGACCGACGTAGCGGGATCCTGCTGCATCCCAGTTCACTGCCGGGTCGGTTCGGGGTGGGTGAGTTCGGGCCGGCCGCGATCGAGTGGCTCGACTTCCTCGCCGCCGCCGAGCAGAGCGTGTGGCAGATGCTGCCGCTCAACCCCGTGGGCGCGGACGGCTGCCCGTACCAGACCTGCTCCACGCTGGCCGGCAGCCCGCTCTACGTGAGCGTCGAGCGGCTGCGCGACGAGGGCCTGCTCACCGCCGCCGACCTGGCGGCCGTACCGGCGCTGCCACCGGACACCGCGGACTATCCGGCGGCGAGCGCCGTCAAGGCCAACCTGCTGGCCCGGGCGTACGCGGCCTTCACGCCGACCGCCGCCAGCGAGGCGTTCGCCCGCGAACAGGCGTGGTGGCTGGACGACTACGCCCGCTACATGACGCTGCGGGAGCGGTACGGCGGGCCGTGGACGAGCTGGCCGGCGCCGCTGGCCCGGCGGGATCCGGACGCGTTGGCCCGGCTCGACGACGCCGAACGCGGCCGGCTCGACTACTACCGCTTCGAGCAGTACCTGTTCGCCTCGCACTTCGCCGCCGTCCGCGACCACGCCCACCGCCTCGGCATCGAGCTGATCGGCGACGTGGCCATGTTCACCGGCACGGACAGCTGCGAGACGTGGGCGGCCCCGGAGCTGTTCCAGCTCGACGCGGCGGGCCATCCGACGGCCGTGGCCGGATTCCCGCCCGACGAGTTCAGCGCCGACGGCCAGGTCTGGGGCAACGCGCTGTACCGCTGGGAGCTGATGGCGGAGGACCACTACGCCTGGTGGGTCGACCGGATCCGCCGGATGACCCAGCTGTACGACATGATCCGGCTCGACCACTTCCGGGGCTTCCTGCGCTACTGGGCCGTGCCGGTGGGCCGTCCGGCGAGTGCCGGGCAGTGGCGCGACGGTCCGGGCCCGTCGCTGTTCCAGGCCGTACGCAAGGAACTCGGCGAGGTGGCGATGCTGGCCGAGGACCTGGGGCCCGCGTCGGCGCAGGTGCAGCAGTTGCGCATCGACGCCGGCATCCCCGGGATGCGGCTGCTCCAGTTCGCCTTCGCCGGCGACGAGAACCAGCACCTGCCGCACCATTACCCGACCGACTGCGTGGCCTACACGGGAACGCACGACAACGACACCACACTCGGCTGGTGGGAGGAGTCGAGCGCCGACCAGCGGCTGCGGGTGGGGCGCTACCTCGGCGACGTCTCCGACGGCATCTGCTGGTCGATGGCGCGGGCCGTCTTCGCGTCGGTGGCCCGGCTCGCCGTGCTGCCGTTGCAGGACGTGCTGGAGCTGGGCGCGTCGGCCCGGATGAACGTACCGGGGCAGGCCGAGGGGAGCTGGCGGTGGCGGTTCCGGATGGAGGCGCTGACGCCGGGCCTGGAGTTCCGGCTGCGCCGGCTGACCGAGACGTACGGCCGGGACCGGCGGGCGTCGCGGCGACGGGCCAGGGGGTTCACCGGCTGATGGCGGCACCGACCTCCACGTACCGCCTCCAGTTCGGTCCCCATCTCGGCCTCTCCGACGCCGTCGCGCTGACCGACTACCTGGCCGACCTGGGTGTGGGCGCGCTCTACGCCTCCCCGCTGCTCGCCGCGGTTCCCGGCTCGACCCACGGCTACGACCTGGTGGACCCCACCCGCACCGACCCGGGGCGCGGCGGTGAGCCGGCGCGGCTCGCGCTCGCCCGGCGGCTCGCCGAGGCGGGGCTGGGCTTCGTGGTCGACGTGGTCTGCAACCACATGGGCGTCGCCGACGCGGCGGCCAACCCGTGGTGGTCCGACGTGCTGCGGCACGGGCCGGGGTCGCGCTACGCCCGCTACTTCGACGTCGACTTCTCGGCCGGGCCGCTGTTGCTGCCCGTGCTCGGCGACGACGGCGACGGCGGCGCGGCGGCCGAGGGGGAGCTGAAGGTCGCCGACGACTGGCTCGTCTACCACGAGCACCGCTTCCCCCTGGCGCCCGGCACCGGGCACGGCACGGTGGCGCAGGTGCACGCCCGCCAGCACTACCGGCTGGTGTCCTGGCGCCGGGGGGCGGCCGACCTGACGTACCGCCGGTTCTTCAACATCGACACCCTGGCCTGCCTGCGCACGGAGGACCCGGAGGTGTTCGGGGCGCTGCACGCCGAGACGCTGCGCTGGGTGCGCGAGGGGCAGGTCACCGGGCTGCGGGTCGACCATCCCGACGGGCTGGCCGACCCCCCGGGATACCTGCGCCGGCTGCGGGCGGCGGCACCCGGGGCGTGGATCGTCGTCGAGAAGGTGCTGGGCGCCGGCGAGGAGCTGCCGGCGGGCTGGCCGGTGGACGGCACCACGGGCTACGACGCCCTGGCGGAGGTCTCCGGCGTCTTCGTGGACCCGGGCGGCCGGGAGCGGTTGACCGAGGCGGCCGGCCTGACCGGCACCGCGCTGACCGACGTCGTACGCGAGGCGCGCGAGCAGGTCGTCGCGACGATGCTCGTCGCCGAGGCGCGACGGGTGGAGGCGCTCGTCGCGGCGCTGCTGCCACACCGCCCGGCGGCCGACCGCGCGGCGGCCGTACGGGCCCTGCTGGTGGAGTTCCCGGTCTACCGGTCGTACCTGCCGCAGCACCGCTGGGCGCTGGACGAGGCGGTCGAGCGGGCCGCCCGGCGCCGGCCGGGGCTGCGCGGGATCCTGGCCGCCGTCCGCGACGAGATGCTGGCCCGGCCGACCGGCCCGCTCGCGGTGCGGGTGCAGCAGGCGACCGGCCCGGTCATGGCCAAGGGCGTCGAGGACACCGCGAGCTACCGGTACAACAGTCTGGTCGCGGTCAACGAGGTGGGCGTCGAGCCGGGCCGGTTCGGGGTGTCCCCGGCCGAGTTGCACGCGGCGAACGCGGCCCGGGAGGCCGGCTGGCCCACCACCATGACCACGCTCTCCACCCACGACACCAAGCGCTCCGAGGACGTACGGGCGCGCCTGGCGGTGCTCAGCGAGCTGCCGGAGGCGTACGCCGAGCGGTTCCGTCGCTGGTCGGCCCGGCAGCCGCTCGGCGACCCCCTGCTCGAACCGCTGGCCTGGCAGACCCTGCTCGGCGCCTGGCCGATCGGTCCCGAGCGGCTCTCCGCCTACCTGCTCAAGGTCGCCCGCGAGACGCGGGTACGCACGAACTGGCACGATCCCGACCCCGCCTACGAGGACGGCGTCACGGGCTGGCCCGCCCGGGTGCTCGCCGACGCTCCCCTCGCGGCGGAGGTCCGTGCCTTCGTCGACCGGATCGCCGGGCCCGGCTGGTCGAACTCGCTGGGCCAGAAGCTGTTGCAGCTCGCCGGTCCCGGGGTGCCCGACGTCTACCAGGGCACCGAGCTGTGGGACTACTCGCTGGTCGACCCGGACAACCGCCGCCCCGTCGACTTCGCGGTCCGCCGGCGGCTGCTGGCGGAGATCGACGCGGGCCGGACGCCGCCGGTCGACGACACGGGGGCGGCCAAGCTGCTGGTGACCTCGCGGGTGCTGCGGCTGCGCCGGGACGCCCCCCGGCTGTTCCGCGGCTACCGCCCGGTCCACGCCGAGGGTGTCGCGGCGCGGCACCTGGTCGGCTTCTCGCGCGGCGGTCCCGACGGCGTCGTGGCGCTGGCCACCCGCCTGCCGGTACGGCTCGCCGAGCGGGGCGGCTGGGCCGACACCGTGCTGCCCCTGCCCGGCGGCCCCGACGGCTGGGTGGACGTGCTCACCGGCACGCCGGTGGGCACGTCGGCGCCCCGCGTCGGGGACCTGTTCGGCCGCCTGCCGGTGGCCCTGCTCAGCAAGGAAGGACGATCATGAGTGTCGACGTGGAGACGGCCGGCCGGCGACGGTCGATGGCGGCCCTGCTCGGTGGGGTGGCCGCCACCAACACCGCCATGGTGGGGGCCAGCACGGCGTCCACGCTGATCGGCGCGGAGCGGTTGACCGAGACGTGGAGCGGCGTGCCGAACGCCGCCGGCGTGCTGGGCACGGCGGCCGGCACGCTCTGGCTGGCGGCGCTGATGGCCCGCCGGGGCACCCGCTGGGCGCTGTCGCTGGGTTATCTCGTCGCGATCGTCGGCGCGGCGGTCGCCGGCGCGGCGGTGGCGTCCGGGCAGGTGCTGCTGCTGATCCTCGGCATGGTGCTGCTCGGGGTGGGCAACGGCGGGGCACAGCTGTCGCGGTACTGCGCGGCGGACCTGTACCCGCCCCGCCGCCAGGGGCTGGCCGTCGGAGTCGTCGTCTGGGCGGGCACCGTCGGGGCGATCTTCGGGCCCAACCTGCTGGATCCGAGCGCGACGGCCGCCAACCGGCTGGGCCTGCCGGACCTGGCGGGGCCGTACCTCGTGGCCCTGCTGGCGGCCGGCGTCTGCGTGCTCGCCTCCACCGCCATGCCCCGGTCCCGGACCGCTGCCCGGGAGGGCGCCACCGACGCGACCCCCGCGCAGGTGTGGCGGCACCCCGCGGTGTCCGTCGCGCTGGTGTCCATGATCGCCGGACAGCTGGCCATGGTCGCCCTGATGACCATGACGCCGCTGCACATGAGCAGCAACCACCACGGCCTCACGGCGGTGGGCGTGGTGCTCAGCGGCCACATGATCGGCATGTTCGCCCTGGCGCCGCTCTCCGGCCACCTCTCGGACCGCTTCGGCGGCCGGGCCGCCATCCTGATGGGCATCGGCACGCTGGTCACCTCCGTCGTGGTGGCGTCGTGGCCGACGGCCCACGGCAGCGGCGTGACCCGCCTGGTGATCTCGCTCTTCCTGCTCGGCTGGGGCTGGAACCTCACCTTCGTCGGCGGCAGCGCCCTGCTCACCCAGGCGCTGACCCCGGCCGCCCGGCGGGCGGTGCAGGGCCGGGTCGACGCCCTCGTCTGGGCCGCCTCGGCCGTGGCCAGCGTCGTCGCCGGGGTGGTGCTGGCGCACGCCAACTACGTGGTGCTGGCGGTCGCCGCCGGGGTCGTGTCCCTGATCCCGGTGCCGTTGCTGCGCCGCCGGCCGCCGGCCGAGGAGCCGACGACCGCCGTCGAGCGCGCCGACGCGCTGCGGTGAGCGGGGCGCTGGCGCGCTCGACGGCGGTCGTCGGCACTGCGAGGCCCCGCCGTCAGGTGTGCAGCCCGCACTCGGTCTTGTCGAACATGGCCCAGCGCCCGGCCCGGGGATCCTCGCCGTCGCGTACGGGCCGGGTGCACGGTTGACAGCCGATCGAGGCGTATCCCCGGGCGCGTAGGTCGTTGACCGGCACGTCGTGGCGGGCCAGGTAGCGGGCCACGTCCTCGTCCGTCCACCGGGCCAGCGGATTGACCTTGACCTTCCTCCGCGCGTGCTCGTAGTGGACGACCGGGGTGTCGGCCCGGCTCGGGGACTCGTCGCGGCGCAGCCCCGCCGCCCAGGCGTCGTACCGCTCCAGCGCGGCGCGCAGCGGCTGGACCTTGCGCATGTCGCAGCAGCTGTCGGGATCGCGTTCGTGCAGGCGTGGGCCGTACCGCCGGTCCTGTTCGGCGACCGTGAGCTCGGGACGGACCGACCGGAGGGTGACCGGCAGCGTCGCCGTCACCCGGTCCCGCACGGCCAAGGTCTCCGGGAAGTGCAGGCCGGTGTCGAGGAAGATCACGTCCACCCCGGGGACGGTTCGCGCGGCGAGATGGATCAGCACCGTGTCGGCGAGGGAACTGGTGACGCAGAACCGGGGCCCGAAGGCGTCGGCGGCCCACCGCAGGACCTCCTCGGCCGGCGCGTCCTCCAGTTCGTGGCCGGCTTGTTCCGCCAGCTCGGGCAGCCCGGCGCCGGACCGGGCAGATCGTCCTGTCGTGATCATCGAAGTTGGCCCTCCTCGACCCGCCCGATCCACTGGGCGAACGTCTCCGCCGGGCTCCGACGCCCGGCGAGATAGCGGTGGACCAGCCGCTCGACGTAGTCGGGCAGGTCCTCCGCCGTGGTCCGCAACCCGCGCAGCTTGCGCCCGAACGCGCCGGCCTGACCGGCCGCCAACGCCAGGCCGCCCCCCAGGTGGACCTGGAACCCCTCCACCTGCTGGCCGTCCGGGCCGCGCACGAGTTGTCCCTTGAGGCCGATGTCGGCGACCTGGGTGCGCGCACACGCGTTCGGGCATCCGTTGACGTTGACGGTCAGGTCGACCGGCACGTCGGCCAGCCGCTTCTCCAGTTCCCGCACCAGCGCCGCGGCCCGCCCCTTGGTCTCGACGACCGCGAGCTTGCAGAACTCGATGCCGGTGCACGACATGGTCGACCGGCGCCAGGGCGACGGCTGCGCCTCCAGGCCGATGTCCCGCAGCGCCGCGACGAGCGCGTCCGTGCGGTCCGGCCGCACGTCCGGCACCAGGATCTTCTGGTACGGCGTGAGCCGGATCCAGGTGCCGCCGTGCCGCTCGACGGCGCCCGCCAGAGCCGCCAACCGGGTGCCCGACACCCGGCCGACGAGCGGCGCGACACCGACGTAGTACCGCCCGTCGCGTTGCGGGTGCACCCCGACGTGGTCGACCGGTGCGGCGGGCAGGGCCGGCGCCGGGCCGTCGACGAGGGGGCGGCCCAGGTAGCCCTCGACGACGGCGCGGAAGCGTTCCACTCCCCAGTCCGCGACGAGGAACTTCAACCTCGCCCGGTTGCGCAGGCGGCGGTAGCCGTAGTCCCGGAAGACCTCGACGATCGCCGCCCACACGTCCGGCACCTCGTCGAGGGGCACCCAGGCGCCGAGGCGGCGCGCCAGCATCGGCGCCGTGGAGAGGCCCCCACCGACCCACACGTCGAAGCCGGGGCCGCGCTCGGGGTGCACGACCCCCAGAAAGGACAGGTCGTTGACCTCGTACGGCACGTCGGGCAACCACGACACGGAGGACTTGAACTTGCGCGGCAGGTTCGCCAGCGCCGGGTCGCCCACGAACCGTTCGACGATCGCGCGTACGGCGGGGGTGGCGTCGACGACCTCGTCCACGCTGATCCCGGCGACCGGGCTGCCGAGGACGACCCGGGGGCAGTCGCCGCAGGCCTCGACGGTGCTCAGCCCGACCGCCTGGAGCCGGCGCCAGATCTCCGGGACGTCCTCGATCCGGATCCAGTGCAACTGGATGTTCTGCCGGTCGGTGACGTCGGCGCTGTCGCGGGCGTACCGGACGGAGACGTCGGCGACGGTCCGCAGTTGCGGCAGGTCCAGGTGCCCGCCGTCGGTGCGGATGCGCATCATGAAGTACTCGTCGTCGAGGTCGTGCGGGTCCAGCGTGGCGCGCGCGCCGGCGGCCGTGGCGGGACGACGCTGGGTGTACAGCCCCCACCAGCGGAACCGGCCGTGCAGGTCGCTCTGCTCGATGCTCGCGAAGCCCCGCCGCGAGTAGACGTTCTCGATGCGCCAGCGGACGTTCAGCGGGCCGTCGTCCTTCTTGATCCGTTCGTTGTCGTTGAGCGGTTCGGCGTGCCCGAAGGCCCACTGCCCCTCGCCGCGCAGGATCGGTGCCGGTGCGACGCCGGGCTTGACGCGGCTGCCCGGGGGCGACGCGCGGTCGGGGCGGACGTACGTCATGTCACATCCTTCGGCGGGACGAGGCCCGCGACGGGGCGTGGTGGGTCAGCCGTGGATGGGGACCGGGCCGCTCGCGCCGTCCTCCCGTGCGTCGTGGGACGTGTCGAGGCGCCGGCCCTGCTGGAATCCTCTGCCCGCCCGCTGACGGCTCGCACCTTCAGGATTGCCGCGAGCGGGATTGGCGTACCGCCGTCGCCTCCCGCCCCGCAGGCGCCGGCCGCGCCGCCCCGGACCGGGGCCACAGCAGCGCAAACCCGGAGATGCGGCGGCCGTGGGGGCGCTCCAACAATGAAGTGCGCCGACGCCGATCATCGTGTGCGGGGCGCCAGCGACCGCCGCCACGGGAGCGGGTCGGTCGGTGCCGGTGGCGCGGGACGCCCGCACGCCACCGTCCGGGTGGGCGGATCGCGCCCCAGGCGCACGCGCGCCGAGGGCCGCAGGCGTACCGCGCAAAGGAGAGGACGTCCATGAAGGCTCTTGTGTTGTCGGGCGGGACGGGCACCAGGTTGCGGCCCTTCAGCCACTCCATGCCCAAGCAGCTCATCCCGGTGGCGAACCGGCCGGTGCTCGAACACGTGCTCGACGGTGTGCGGGCACTCGGCGTCAGCGAGGTCGGCATCGTCGTCGGTGACCAGGCCCGGGCAATCTCCGAGGCGGTCGGCGACGGCTCGCGGTTCGGCCTCGACCTCACCTACATCCGACAGGACCAGCCGCGCGGGCTGGCGCACGCCGTCCAGGTGGCACGCCCCTTCCTGGGCGCCGACGATTTCGCCATGTTCCTCGGCGACTGCCTGCTCGCCGACGGCGTCACGGACGTCGCGGAGCGCTTCCGGCGCGACCGCCCCGCCGCCGACGTCGTGGTCCACAAGGTCGCCGATCCCCGGGCCTCCGGCGTGGTGGAGCTGGACGGTGACGGCGGAGTCGTCCGCCTGGTGGAGAAGCCCCAGGAACCGCGCAGCGACCTCGCCATCGTGGGCGCCTACTTCTTCACGCTCGCCATCCACGCCGCCGTCGACGGCATCCGCCCCAGTTCCCGCGGGGAGCTGGAGATCACGGACGCCATCCAGTGGCTGGTCGACCGGCGCGCGGCCGTGCGGGCCAGCGAGTACGCCGGCTACTGGAAGGACCTCGGCCAGATCGAGGACGTGCTGGACTGCAACCAGTACATGCTGAGCGGCCTGCGGGGCCTCGTCGCCGGCGAGGTCGACGCGGCCAGCGTGCTCGACGGGGACGTCGTCGTCGAGCCCGGCGCCCGGGTGCTCCGGTCGCGGATCGAGGGACCGGCGATCATCGGGGCCGGCACGCTGGTCGAGGAGAGCTCCGTCGGCCCGCACACCTCCGTCGGGCGCGACTGTGTGCTGCGCCGTACCCAGTTGGCGGACTCGATCGTGATGGACGGCGCACGGATCACGGCCGTACGCGACCTGCGGCGCTCCCTGGTGGGCCGGGCCGCCACGGTCGGCAGCGGCGGGCCGGAGCGGGGCAACCGGATGCTGGTGGGCGACCACTCCCGGGTGGAGATCGTCGGCTGAACACCAGCCGCGCCACCGGTCGAAGGGGCCGTCCGACGGACGGCCCCTTCGTCATGGCGGGCAACCTGGCGGTGCGCCCCGGCGGAGTCCGCCGGGGCGCACGGACGCTCAGGAGCCGGCGAACTGCCCGGGAGCCCGCCCGGGTCCGGCCGGCCCCCGGTACGCCTGGGCGATGTCCAGCCAGTGCTCGGCGTCGGCGCCCACCGCCGTCACCGACAGGTCGTCGCGGTGCCGGCGGCGGGTGACCAGCAGGCAGAAGTCGGCGGCGGGACCGGTGACGACCTGCTCGGCGTCGGACGGACCGAACCGCCAGACCGCCCCGGACGGCGCGGTGATCTCGAAGCGCAGGGCGATGTCCGGCGTGCTCAGGCCGCGCGCCTGGTAACCGAAGTCCCACGTGCGCACGGCGAACTCGACGAGGGGGCGCAGCCGGTCGGTGCGCTCGCGGCGTACGCCGAGTGCGTCGGCGATGTCCTGGCCGTGGCCGAACAGCTCCATCATCCCCGCCGCGGCGAGCACCGCCGCCGGGATCGGCCGGACGAGCCAGGGCACCAGCTGCGCGGGCGGCACGGCGGCGAGCGCCTTCTCCGCGGTGGCCCGCTCCGTACGCCACCGGCTCAGCAGCCCCGCGGGCGGCTCGGCCAGGTAGGGCGCCATCGCGGCGTTCACGTTCGCGTCGAAGTTGTCGCTCAGGCGCGACGTCAGGGCCCGGAACGTGTCCGGGTCGGCGGCGGCCAGCCCGGCCATCCGGAACGTCGCGGTCAGGTGGGCGATCTGGTGCGCGACCGTCCAGCCCTCGGCCGGGGTGGCCGTCCGCCACCCCGCGTCGTCCAGGTCGGCGACCATGCGGTCGACGTCGTCGCCCTCGGCCTCCAGGGCGGCGAACACATCCTGTTCTGTCACGCGCTCATCCTCTCGGTGCGGGTGTCGGGGTGCACGTCGCCGGCGCTGCGCGCCCGATGGTCGACGGGGAACCGGCGGTCGCGTCGGCGCCGCCGCCTCAATCATCGGCAGGTGGCGGTGCGATCGTCTTCTCCCACTGTGCGGAGGGCCCCGTTCCCGCCGGCGCCTGCGCGCGTACCGCCGCGCGCATCCACAACGCGAACAGGCTGCCGAGCAGCAGGACGCCTCCCACCACGGCCAGCGCCGGCCGGACGGCGGGCAGGAACGCGGCGGCGAAGGCGTCCGCGGCCAGCGCCGGGTACCGGTCGGCCACCTCCGGCGGGGTTCCCGCCGGCACGACGAACCCGCCGGCCTGGCCGGCGCCCAGCCGGATGCCCTCCTGGGCGGCGCCGAAGCCGTCCAGGAAGGCCGCCCGGGCCTCGGGCGGCAGCGTCGCCGCCTGGGCGCGGGCCGCCTCCGGCAGGGTGTCGGCGAGCCGGTGTTGCAGCACGGCCCCGACGACCGCCGCGCCGAGCGCGCCGCCGACCTGGCGCGCGGTGTTGAGCACGCCCGCGGCGGCGCCGGCCAACCGGGCGGGCACCTCCCGCATGGCCTCGGTGGTGGTCGGCGCGATGGACGCCCCCATCCCGATGCCGACGGCGATCAGCGGTACGACGAACGTGCCGGCGGTGGAGTGCGGCGTGACCAGCACCGCCATGCCCAGTACGCCGAGCGCGTACACGGTGAGCCCGCCCGCGAGCAGGCGTCGGCCGCCGAGCCGGTCGGTGAGCCGTCCGGCGACCGGCGCGACGGCGCTGAGCACCAGCGTCCAGGGCAGCGCGGCGAGGCCCGACTCCAGCGGGCTCATGCCGAGCAGCGACTGCGTCTCGATCACGAAGACCAGCAGGAAGCCGTACAGCCCGAACGAGCTGACGAGCGTGATCAGGGTCGCCGGGGCGAAGTTGCCGAGGCGGAACAGGCCGGGCGGCACGAGTGGCTCCCGCTGCCGGCGCTCGCGCAGCACGAACACCGCCGCGCACACCGCCGAGGCGGCCAGGATCGCCGGGATGCCGACGGGCCCCCACACCGTGCCCCAGTCGTGCCGTTCGCCCTCGATGAGGGCGTACATGAGGCCCAGCAGCGCGGCGGTGGCCAGGAGCACGCCGACCACGTCGAGGTGGCGCGGCCGGCGGGTGCGCAGGTCCGGGACGAGCCACCAGGCCAGGGCGACGCCCGCCACGCTGAGGGGCACGTTCAGGTAGAAGATCCACTCCCAGCCGAACCGGGTGATGACGAGCCCGCCGAGGGTGGGGCCGCTGACGGCGGCCACGCCGGCGACGGCGGTGAAGATGCCGAAGGCGGCGCCGCGCCGTGCGGCCGGGAAGATGCCGGAGATGAGGACCAGCGCCTGCGGCAGCAGCGCCGCGGCGCCCACGCCCTGCACCACCCGCGCGCCGATGAGCTGCCCCGGGGACTGGGCCGCCCCGCAGAGCACCGAGGCCACCGCGAACACCGCCATGCCGGCCATGAAGACGGTACGCGGGCCGAACAGGTCGCCGAGGCGCCCGGCGACGATGAGCAGGGACGCCAGCGCCAGCAGGTAGCCGTTGAGCACCCACAGCATGCTGTCGATCCCGGTGTCCAGCGACCGCATCATGTCCGGCACGGCGGTGTTGACGATGCTCGTGTCCAGCAGGATGAGGAAGTTGCCGAGGCACAGCACCAGCAGGGCCGCCCACGGGTTGCCGGCGCCCGGCCGCGGTGGCGGCGGGTCGACGGCCCGCGGCGCGTCACGACTCGCCCGCACGGGAGGCCTCCTCCCCGACGGCGGCGTCGACGCCGGGGGCCGGCACCACGCCGTCCGCGTGCAGCCGCGCGCCGATCCGGCGGGCGGCGGCCAGACTCGCCCAGGCGGTGACCGTGACCAGGGCGGCGTCGTCGGTGCCGCCGTCGCGACAGGCGGCGACGTCGGCGTCGGTGACCCGGTACGGCGCGAGCGCGGTCAGCAGCGCCAGTCGGGCGGCGGGTCGCTCGGCCGGCGTCAGCTCGGCGACGGCGGCGTCGAACCACCGGCCCCCGCCCGGTTCGGGGGGTGGCGGGTCGTCCAGGCAGGCCAGGATCCGCTGCCGGACGTGCTCCGGCAGGGCGGCCTCGCCGGCGCGTCGGACGGTCTGACCGGCGCGGGCGAAGGCGGCGGCCACGTGCGGCTGCCCGACGGTCCAGGCCAGGTCGGGCTCCGGCGGCGCGGGCGGCAGCAGCTCCAGGGAATGTCCGGGTGGCCGTCCGGCCCGGGCCAGCGCCCCCATGATGCGGGCGGCCGTGCGCCGGACCCCGGAGCGGATCCCGGCTGGCGCCGGCGGCAACGGGGAGTCCTGGAGGAAGACGCTCACCATCCGGTTGAGGTAGTGGAAGGCCACCGCCACGCCGATCAGCTCCGGCCCGTGCTCCGTCGGGAAGGGCGGCGGGCGGCGGCGCGCCGGGCTGACGGCCCCGCTGTGCCGGGCCCACTCGGCCAGCGCCCGCAGCCGGGGGTCGCCGATCCCGCCGATCTCGGCCGCCAGCCACCCGTCCGTGTCGCGGAGCAGCCCGGCCGCGGTGACGCCGTGCACCTCCACGCAGTACGGGCACCGGTTGCTCTCGGAGACGGCGGCGGCGACCACCTCCTTCGCGTCGCGGCCGACCAGCCCTTCGGCGAGCAGCGTCTCGCGCAGCATCAGCCAGCAGGCGCGCAGCACGTCGGGGGCGGGGGAGTGCAGCAGCACCGGGGGCGCGAGGACGCCGAAGTCGTCGGCCATCTGCCGGTAGACCCGCGCGACGGGCCCGTCGGCGGCTCGCGGGGCGACGGGAGTCACGTGCCGGACGTGGGTCAGCATGGTGCGGCTCGTCACCCGAGCCAGTCGCCTGCCCATCGGTTTCCTTCCTGGTCGGGCGGGCGACGGGCCGGGGGCGGGACGGCGCCCCCGGCCCGTCGTGGTCCTAGCTGGGCACGACCTGGGGCACCGCGCTGGCCGTCCCCTCGGGCAGCGAGCCGTGGTAGGTGACCGGCACGCCGCGCTCCTGCGCCGCGCGGACGATGCCGGGCACGGCGCGTTCGGCGAGCGCGGCGATGGTGAGGGCGGGGTTGACGGTGAGCGCGCCCGGCACCGCCGAGCCGTCGGTGACGAAGATGCCGGGGTGCTGGCGCAGCTCGTGCCGGTCGTCGAGGGCCGACGTCGCCGGGTCGTCGCCGATCCGGCAGGACGACAACGGGTGCACCGTGTACGCGCCCACCACGTCGTTGGTCCACGGCATCACCCGGGCCAGCCCGTCGCGTTCCAGGATGTCCCTGGCGTCCGCGTCGGCGGCGGCCCAGCCCCGCAGCGTGTTGGCGGTGGGCCGGTAGCGCAGCGGACCCCGGCCGAGCATCTGCTGGGAGATGCGGTCGGCGTTGCCGGTCGCCGGCGGCGGCCCGAAGACGCCCTCGTTGTCGTCCTCCGACATCGTGAAAAGCGTCAGCCACGACTGCCAGCGGCGCAGCATCTCCTTCTTCTCCAGGCCGAACCAGCTCGGGCCCTGCGCGTCGGGCACCTGGGCGAGGATCGTGCCCAGCCCCAGCGGGAAGAAGAGCTGCTCCAGCGAGTACCGCTCGTACTCGGGCAGGTCCGGGTCGAGCCGGTCCCAGGTCGCCACCGTCGGCCCGCGGCCGATCTGGTTGGCGTCGTAGCCCCTGCCGTCGGGCCGGCTGAGGCCGAGCACCTCCCGGACCCGGTCGTCGTCGAAGACGGCCGTGTTGAGCCGCTCCCCGTTGCCGGAGAAGTACCGGCCGACGGCGGTGGGCATCGTGCCCAGGGTGGGCTCCGAGCGTTGCAGGATCACCGGGGTGGCCCCGGCCCCGGCGGCCACGATGACGATCTTGGCGTCGATCGTCCCGCTGTCGTGCAGGATCCGGTAGTCCTCGGCGTCGACGATGCGGTAGTGCACCCGGTAGCCGCCGTCATCGGTGCGGGAGAGGTGCTGCACCTCGTGCAGCGGCCGGATCTCCGCGCCGTGCGCCAGGGCCCCCGGCAGGTAGTTGAGCAGCAGGGAACGCTTCGCGTCGAAGCGGCACCCGGCCATCATCCAGTTGCAGTTGGTGCACTTGTCGACGTCCACGGCCGACGGCACCGGGTTGGCCGTGCGCCCGGCGTGCGCGCAGGCCGCCGCGAAGAGGCCGCCGGCGTACGGCACCTTGTCCCAGCTCTGCTTCGTGATGGGGAGCGCCTCGCTGACCCGGTCGTACCAGGGGTCGAGGCTGTCGCGGGTGATGGCCGCCGGCCACATCCGCCGGCCGATGCTGCCCTGCCGTTCGAAGACGAACCGCGGCGCGCGCGGCATGGTGGCGAAGTAGACGACGCTGCCGCCACCGACGCAGTTGCCGCCGAGCACGCTCATCCCGTCGCCCACGGTGAAGTCGAAGATCCGGGTGTACGACGAGCCGAGCTTGAAGTCGTGGTCGAACTCCTCGCTGGACAGCCACGGTCCACGTTCCAGGACCACCACCCGCGCCCCGCCCGCGGCCAGGTGGTACGCGGGGATCGCCCCACCGAAGCCGCTGCCGATCACCACGACGTCGGTGCTTGCGCTACTGGTCATGCCGGGCTCCCTGTGGGGGTGGTGTGCGGGTGCAGTCGCGACAGCGGGCGTCCGTACGAGTACTCGGGAAACCGCCACAGCCCGTCGTCGTCGGGTCGGGTGATGCCGATCGCCAGCAGCCCCGGATGCCCCGCGGCGAGCGCGTCGCGCGTGTTCATGTGGGCTGCGCTGTCGTAGGCCATGTTGCTGAACAGCGCGAGCCCCACCCACATCTCCTTCTCGGGGTTGTCCGGGGCGAGCAGGTGGCTCAGCAACGCGGTGCGGTGGTCGAACGCGAGGGCGACGAAGGGCGGCACCGCCGGGTCGAGGGGCAGGCCGTTCGCCTCGGCGTACCCGGTGGCGTGCGCGTTGAGGGCCTCGCTGAGCGTCCCCAGCATCAGCGACACCCCGCCGGCCGGGTCCTCCATCAGGGCCAGCGCCCCCGACTCGACGGCGCCGCCGTCGGACGAGACGCCGGCGATCGCCCGGTCGTCGGCGGACCGCTTCGCCCCGGGGATGATGGTGTCGGCGAACGCCTCCAGCGTCAGTACGCGTGCCTGCTGTTCCTCGGGTGTCTCCGGTTGCACGGCGGCTACCTCCTTCTGGGCGGGCACGTCGGTTCCCGGTCCCGCCGAATCGTTTTTCGGGCAGCCTTGACCGCCGCCCGGTAAGGGCGACGGAAACAAGGAATTGAATGGTGGTCGCGCGGAATGGTCCCGCGCGGTGCGGATGGTGGGCGAAAAGTTCTGCATCATCGTGGCTACCGACGCAGGTGGGACGCATCTTCTGTTTTGCTGAGGAACGTCTTTCGGTGCCGGGGCCGGTCGGCGCGGAAGAATTGCC
This sequence comes from Micromonospora sp. NPDC049051, assembly GCF_043197575.1. NCBI lineage: Bacteria > Bacillati > Actinomycetota > Actinomycetes > Micromonosporales > Micromonosporaceae > Micromonospora > Micromonospora sp. NPDC049051. Next base: position 53,127 of record NZ_JBICTL010000010.1, on the reverse strand, counting down.
GCCGGCGGCGCGGCACGACAATTCCCGCCGGCGGGCCGGCGCGCGGAACTACCCGGCGCGCGGCTTCCGGCCGCCCCGCCGGCGCGCGCGACCTCCTCGCCCGTCCCCCCGACGCGCCAACGACGGCGCGGACGGCGCCTGCCGGTCAGGCCCGGTCGGTGGTCCGGTGCGGCGCGGCGGTCGCCGGGAGGGCGGCGCGTCCGGCCTGGCGTCGGCTCAGCCGGCCGGTCCGGTGCAGCCAGCGCACGGTGTCGGCCATCGTCTCGTCCAGCGACCGGCCCGTCGGCCCGAGCAGCTCCTCGGTGGGCGTGGCGTCCATCGGGCGGGCGGCGGCGCACAGATAGATCGCGCCGTGCTCGGCGGGCAGATGTACGGGCGACAGCCGCTGCGCCGCGCTGACCAGGTGACCCATCGGCAGCAGCGCCGACGCCGGGAGCCGGAGGGTGGGCAGGGCCCGCCCGGTGACCCGGCGCAGCGCCTCGACGAACTCGCGGGTCGTGACGTAGCGGCCGGGGGCCGGGAAGCGGCGGGGACCGCGGCCGGGTTCGAGCATCGCCGCGTGCAGCCGGGCGACGTCCCGCACGTCGCCGACGGGGAAGCCACCGGTCGGCCACAGCGGCATGAACCCGCGCAGCACGTTGCGTACCCGCGTCGTCTGGTCGCCCAGGTGGGGGTCGTCAGGCCCGAGCGAGGCCAGCGGGTAGGTGATGACCACCGGCGCGCCGTCCTCCTGGTGCCGGCGGGCGACGTGCTCGGCGGCGGCCTTGCTGCGCAGGTACGCCTCCCGGGGCGCGCCGACCGGCGAGTCGACGGTCAGCGGCGACCGGGTGGCCGGCAGCAGCGCCCCGAAGGTGGAGACGTGCACGATCGGGTCGAGGCCCGCCGTCCGCGCCGCCCCGAGCACCACCTCGGTGCCGCGCAGGTTGACCGCCGCCATCCGCGCCCGGTCCCGGGAGTCGAAGCTGTACACACCGGCGGCGTGCAGAGCGGCGGCGCAGCCGTCGGCGGCCCGGGCCACGGCGACGGGGTCGGTGACGTCCCCGGTGGCCAGCTCGACCCGGCCGGCGTCGACGCCCAGCGCGGCCAGCACCCGGCGGGCGCGGGCCGGGTCGCGTACGAGCATCCGGACGCGGTGGCCGCCGTCGAGGACGGCCGCCGTCGAGTGGGAGCCGATGAATCCGGTGCCACCGGTTACCAGGACCAGCATTGCGACTCCCGCACGTGGGGGACTGGGTCGTCGCCCATCATCAGCGGGCCCCGGCCAGGGCTCCTTCTCCGAGGGTGCTCAACCGGCGCCGAACGCGTGGCCTGCGCCGTCGGACTCCCAATACTGGCATTGCCGCAGTCGTGGGAGCCGTCGTCGTGACCGCCCGGCGGGGCGGCGCAAGAGCAGGAGGCAGATCATGATCGCTCGTCGGGTGGCCTCGTCGGTGGTCCAGCGCCAGGTCAACTACGTCACGCCGGTTCCGCAGGGCGCCGCACAGGGGCTGGTGGAGAGCGTCTACACCCAGGTCGCGCAGGAGATGCAGCTCGTCGTGCCGCCCGCACAGCTGCACTCCCCGTCGCCGGAGGTGCTGGCCGCGTACTGGATGGTCATGCGGGAGCCGCTGCTGCCGACGCAGACCGTGGACCGGGCGACCAAGGAGGCGGTGGCCGCCGCCGTGTCGGTGGCGAACATCTGCCCGTACTGCGTGGACATGCACAGCGTCGGGCTCTACGAGCTCTCCACGGAGCACGACGCGGAGGCGATCGTGGCCGACCGGCTCACCGAGATCACCGACCGGCGCATCCGCGACGCGGCCGAGTGGGCCCGTACGGCGCACCAGCCGCAGACCTCGCGGCCGGTGCTGCCGTTTCCGGAGCGGGACCGCCCGGAGTTCGTCGGCGTGGTCGTGGGCTTCCACTACGTCGCCCGCGTGGTCAACGTGTTCCTCTCCAACTTCCTGCTCCCGCCGGGGCTGGCGCCACGGGCACGGCGGCGCCTGAAGCGCGGCATCGGCTGGGTCCTGCAGGGCACGCTGCGCGAGGCCAGGGAACCGGGCCGCTCCGTACGGCTGCTGCCACCGGCGCCGCTGCCGGCGGAGGCCGGCTGGGCGGTGGGCAGTCCGCACGTGGCCGAGGCGATGGCCCGCGCCTACGCGGCGTTCGAGGCGGCCGGCGAGCGGGCGGTCCCGCCGGCCGTCCGGGACCTCGTCGCGGAACGCCTCGACGCCTGGCGGGGGGAGGAGACCGGCCTGAGTCGACAGTGGTGCGAACGACTGATCGCGCCGCTGCCCGAGGCGGAGCGGGCCGCCGGCCGCCTGGCCCTGCTGACCGCGTTCGCCTCCTACCAGGTCGACGAGGAGGTGGTCACGGAGTTCCGCCGCCACCAGCCGGGCGACGCGGCGCTGGTCGACGCGGTCGCCTGGGCCAGCTTCGCGGCGGCCCGACGGGTCGGCGCGTGGTACGCCCCCGCCGGCTCGCCGGAGCCGGTCTGACGGAATCCCGACCCGAACTCAGCAACATCGGAGACGTGCCGGCGTGGCGTGGTCGGGACGCTGGGCGAAGGCGAGGCGTTCTCGCGCGCCCGTCACCCCTCAAGGAGGAAACGTGACCAGCAATCAGACGAGGCTGCCCGGGACGTCCGGGCGGTGGGCGACCCTGAACGGAGCGCACCATCGGACGGCTCTGAATCTCTTTCTCCTGGTCGTGCTGGCCCACTGGGCCGAGCACCTGGTGCAGGCGTACCAGATCTGGGGCCTGGGCTGGTCGCGGCCGGAGGCGCGCGGCGTGCTCGGCATGCCGTTCCCGTGGCTCGTCAGCTCCGAGTGGCTGCACTACGGCTACGCGATCGTGATGCTCGTGGGGATGTGGATGCTGCGACCCGGCTTCGTCGGGCGCAGCCGGAGCTGGTGGACCCTCGCCGTGGCGATCCAGTTCTGGCACCACATCGAGCACCTGCTGCTGCTGTTGCAGGCGCAGACCGGCCGGCACCTGTTCGACAGCCCCGTGCCCACCAGCCTGCTCCAGGTCGTGATCCCCCGCGTCGAGTTGCACCTGTTCTACAACACGGTCGTCTTCGTGCCGATGGTGATCGCGATGTACCTGCACCTGCGACCCTCCGCGGCGGAGGCCGAGCGGATGTGGTGCAGCTGCCGGCAGCCCGAGGCCGCGGCGCAGCTGTCGTGACCGCCGTCGACGACGCCCGTCCACCCGAACCGCCCACCCCGCCGACGTCGGTCGGGGCGGTGCAGCGGGCGGCGATCGTCGTGGCGGCCGGCGTCGTGCTGTCGGTCCTGGCGCTGCTTCTCTTCGGCAGCCCGGCCGAGAGCCGGCAACTGATGCTGGACCCGGGCGACGGGTCGGTCGTCGGGGCCGCGCCCGCCGAGGTGACGCTCACGCTCGGCGGCGCGGAGTCGGCCGAGAACCTGCACCTGGCCGTCACCGGACCGTCGGGGGCGACCGTCTCGACCGGGCGACCCGCCGTCCGCGACGGTCGTCTGGTCGTGCCCGTGCGCGACGCCGGGCCGGGCACCTACCGCGTCGGCTACCGCGCCCAGCTGCCCGACGGCCGGCAGATCGCCGGCCTGGCCGGGTTCACGGTGACCCCCGGCGCCGTCCCGGCCGGCTCCGTCGCCGCACCGATCGACGACGCGACCGGCGGCCACGACCACGCCCGCATCGACGGCATCAACGGCGTGCTCCTCCTGCTGGACCTGGGTCTGGTCGGGGTGGCACTGCTGCTGATGTTCCTGCGTCCGCGACGCGGGACGGGCCCCGTCGCGGGCCCGTGACCGGGGCCGACGGCGACCACGTCGGCGGCGACGCGGCGGCCGGTCACGGTCCGCGCGGCAGCCCCCACCACCCCGCTGCGGCGGGCGGATGAGCGCACAGCAGAAGAGGCGGCCCCGGCCGGCGCGCGGCGACGATGAAGTCACCCGCCGGCCGGGGCCGGCGTCGTCGTACCGACAGGGGGATCTGCCATGCCGACGGTACTGGGTTCCGTGCGTCGACTGCTGATGGCGCCGACGCTCGCGGAGGTGACCTTCGCGCACCGGGGCTTCCCCGGCCCCGCCACGGAGGTCACGCGCCGGCTGGAGGCGGTTCCGCAGTCGGTGGTCTGCGGGTTCGAGTGGGGCATCGACACCCGCGACCCGTGGGAGCTGGAGCGCCGCCTCGCGCTCGTCGACCGGGAACTGCTGGGCTTCGCGTACGAGGGCGCCACGATGGCCTGCACCATCCTCGACGTGATGGGCCCTCGACGCGGCACCCGCACCCGGGACCTGCTGCGGGGGCCCGGCGCGCCGCACCTCTTCCTCGCCTACATCGGCATCGGGTTCGCCATGGCGCGCCTGCCGCGGCCCCTCTGGCGGCACGTGGTACCCGACCTCACGGGCTCCCCGTACCACCCGACGATGACCTGGCTGGCCGTGGACGGCTACGGATTCGACCGCGCCTACTTCGACCTCGACCGGTGGGTGACCCGGCAGGAGCGGCTGGCGGCGTACCCCTGGCAGGGCCACGGGGACTACTTCGCGCGGGCCACCGACCAGGGCCTCGGGCGGGCGCTGTGGTTCATCCACGGCGCCCGTACCGCCGAGGTGGCCGGGGCCGTGCGGGCCTTCGCCGCGGACCGGCACGGCGACCTGTGGAGCGGGGTGGGGCTCGCCGCCACCTTCGCCGGGGGCGCCGACGCCGAGGCGCTCGCGGCGCTGCGCGCCGAGGCCGGCGACTGCGCGCCGGACCTGGCCCAGGGCGCGGTCTTCGCCGCCAAGGCCCGCAGCCACGCCGGCCACGTGCCGGCGCACAGCGAGGCGGCGATGCACGCGTTCGGCGGGCGTAGCGTGGCCGCCGCCGCGGCCCTCGCCGACGACGTGGCGGTCCGCGCGGAGACGGCCGGGCGGCTGCCGGCGTACGAGCTGTGGCGGCGCAACGTCCGTGCGCACTTCGAGCCGGCCGGCGTCGGTCACGACCACTGAGGACCGCCCGCGTCGCCCGCCGTGGCGCCGCCGCACGCCCGTGGATCGACGAGTCCGCGGTCCAGGTGCACGCTTCGAATTGTTGCGATGAATGCGCAAGGTTGAAGAAATCAACCGTTCGCGCTCTTGCCATCATCGAAATAGCTGTCCATCCCTGTTCAGCGGCAACACCGACCCTTTGGGGGAACGTGCGATGCAGAGCCTGCGTGATCTGCGGCGCAGAATCCTGACGCCAAATATCTCCGAGACCAAAATGGATGTGCGCGGATTCCACGTGAAGAACGAGGAATCGAAGGCGCTACTCGAAACCGTCGGCGCCTCATTCCTCTCCGGCTACGGATACGCCGCCGAGGCGCCGAGCGCCGCAGCCGCCGAACGCCGCCTGGAGACGGTGCCGAAGCGTTTCCGTGGCTTCGCGTACGAGGGCGCCGGGATGGGCTTCGCCGTCCGGGACGCGCTGCGGCCGGGCCGCCCCCGGCACGTGGCCGACCTGCTCGCCGGCCGGGGCGACGCGCACCTCTACATGATCTACGTGGGTGTGGGCTGGGCGATGGCCCGGCTGCCCCGGATGCGCTGGGGCCAGCTGCACGCCCCGGATCCGCTGCTGCGCTGGCTGGTGCTCGACGGCTACGGCTTCCACCAGGCGTACTTCCACACCGACCGGTACGTGTACGGCCAGTACCGTCACCCGCGCTTCCCCTGGCCGGCCGACGGCCCGCGCGAGTACGCCGACCGGGTCATCGACCAGGGCATCGGCCGGGCCACCTGGTTCGTCGGCGGCACCGACGTGGACCGGGTGACCCAGATCTTCAGCGCGTTCCCCGCGCACCGGCGGGCCGACCTGTACGCCGGGGCCGGCCTCGCCGCCACCTACGCCGGGGGCGTCACCGAGGCGGAGCTGCACCGCTTCCGCGACCACGCCGGCGACTACCGCGTGGACCTGGCCCAGGGCAGCGCCTTCGCGGCCGGGGCCCGGGTACGCGCGGGTCTGGTCGTCCCGCACAACGAGATCGCCACCCAGGTGTTCTGCGGCGTGTCCACCGCCGAGGCGGCGAAGGCCACCGACGTCACCCTGCCCGCCGAGCGGGAGGGCGAGGAACCCGCCTACGAGCGGTGGCGGCGCGCCATCGCCGCGGAATTCGAGGGGTGGTGCTGAGCGTGGCGTCCCGAGGCCAGATCGGTTCCACGCCCCGGCGGTCCACCACCATGCGCGACAAAGGAGAAACCTCGTGACCAGGATCGCTGTCGTGGGGATGGCGTGCCGTTACCCGGATGCCACCTCCCCCCGGGAACTGTGGGAGAACGCCATCGCCGGGCGCCGCGCCTTCCGGCGGCTGCCCGAGGAACGGATGCGACTCGACGACTACTTCGACCCCGACCCCGCCGCGCCCGACCGTTTCTACGCCCGTAACGCGGCGGTGATCGAGGGCTACGAGTTCGACCGGATCGCGTACAAGGTCGCCGGCAGCACCTACCGGTCCACCGACCTCACCCACTGGCTCGCCCTCGACATGGCGGCCATGGCGCTGGCCGACGCCGGGTTCCCGATGGGGGAGGGACTGCCCCGCGAGCGCACCGGCGTGGTCGTCGGCAACACGCTGACCGGCGAGTTCTCCCGGGCCAACCAGCTGCGGCTGCGCTGGCCGTACGTGCGCCGCATGGTCGCCGCCGCGCTGAAGGAACAGGACTGGGACGACGACCAGCTCACCGGCTTCCTCGACGACTTCGAGGCGACGTTCAAGGGCCCGTTCCCGGAGGTCGACGAGGACACCCTCGCCGGTGGCCTCTCCAACACCATCGCCGGCCGCATCTGCAACCACTTCGACTTCAAGGGCGGCGGCTACACCGTCGACGGCGCCTGCTCCTCGTCGCTGCTCTCCGTCGCCACCGCGTGCAAGACCCTCTCCGACGGCGAGGTCGACGTGGCGATCGCCGGCGGCGTGGACCTCTCCATCGACCCCTTCGAGATCATCGGCTTCGCCAAGACCGGCGCGCTGGCCCGCGGCGAGATGCGGGTCTACGACCGTGGCTCGAACGGCTTCTGGCCGGGCGAGGGCTGCGGCATGGTGGTCCTGATGCGCGAGGCCGAGGCCCGTCAGGCGGGCCACCGCATCTACGCCACCGTCGCGGGCTGGGGGATCTCCTCCGACGGCAAGGGCGGCATCACCCGCCCGGAGGTCGCCGGCTACCAGCTCGCCCTGCGTCGGGCGTACGAGCGGGCCGGGTTCGGCATCGAGACCGTCGGGCTCTTCGAGGGCCACGGCACCGGCACGGCGGTGGGCGACGCCACCGAGCTCCAGGCGCTGTCGCTGGCCCGGCGCAACGCCGACGCGAACTCCCCGCAGGCCGCGATCAGCTCCATCAAGGGCATGATCGGGCACACCAAGGCGGCGGCCGGCGTCGCCGGCCTGATCAAGGCCGCGATGGCGGTGCACCACGAGGTACTGCCGCCGACCATCGGCTGCGTCGATCCGCACGAGATCCTCACCGCCGAGCAGTCCGCGCTGCGGGCCCTGCGCCGGGCCGAGGCGTGGCCGCGCGACCTGCCGGTACGCGCCGGCGTGACGGCGATGGGCTTCGGCGGCATCAACACCCACATCGTGCTGGACAAGGGGCAGCCGCGGCGCTCGTCCCGACTGGACAGCCGCTTCCGTAATCTCGCCGCGTCGATGCAGGACGTGGAGCTGCTCCTCGTCGACGGCGGCAGCCCGCAGGAGCTGCGCGAGCGGCTGCAACGCCTCGTCGAGTTCGCACCCACGGTGTCGTACGCCCAGCTGGGCGACCTCGCCGCCACCCTGCACCGGGAGCTGCGTGACCTGCCCTACCGGGCGGGTGTGGTGGTCTCCTCGCCCGAGGACGCCGAGCGGCAGCTGCGCCGCGTCTGCGACACCCTCGACGCCGGCGAGGTACGACTCTTCTCCGCCGACGGCCGCTGCTTCCTGGGCCACGTGAGCGGGCCGGGTCGCATCGGTTTCCTCTTCCCCGGGCAGGGGTCCGGCCGGGGCACCTCCGGCGGCGCGCTGCGCCGGCGCTTCGCCGACGTGGAGGAGGTCTACCAGCGCGCGGCGCTGCCGCGCAGCGGCGACATGGTCGCCACGGCGGTGGCCCAGCCGCGGATCGTCACCGGTTCGCTGGCCGGCCTGCGGGCGATGGCGCTGCTCAACCTCGACGCGACCGTCGCCGTCGGGCACAGCCTCGGCGAGATCGCCGCCCTGCACTGGGCCGGCGTGCTCGACGAGGAGACCCTGCTGCGGGTCGCCGGCGTGCGCGGCCGGACCATGGGGGAGCACAGCGCCTCCGGCACGATGGCCAACATCGGCGCCCCGCCGGAGCGGGTGGCCGGGCTGATCGCCGGCCTGTCCGTGGTGATCGCCGCGTACAACGGGCCGGAGCAGACCGTGATCGCCGGCTCGGAGGCCGCCGTGCAGGACGCCTGCGAGCGGGCCACCTCCGCCGGGCTGCGGACCACCCGGCTCCCGGTGTCGCACGCGTTCCACTCGCCGCTGGTCGAGCCGGCCGCCGACGCCTTCCTGGGGGCGCTGGCGGGGGAGCGGTTCGGGTCCGTCAACCGGCGGGTCGTCTCCACTGTCACCGGCGAGCCACTCGCCCACGACACCGACGTCGCCGCCCTCCTGCGCCGCCAGATCACCGACCCGGTGCTGTTCAGCCAGGCCGTCGCGCTCGCCGCCAAGGAGGTCGACCTCTTCGTCGAGATCGGCCCGGGGCAGGTGCTCTCCGGCCTCGCGTCGAGCAGCACCGACCTGCCGGCGGTGGCCCTCAACACCGACGACGAGTCGCTGGCGGGCCTGCTGCGTGTCGCGGCGGCCGCGTACGTCGTCGGCGCCGGCGGCGTGGAGGGGGCGCTCTTCCACGACCGGCTGGTCCGGCCGCTCGAGGTGGGCCAGCACTTCCGCTTCTTCGCCAGCCCCTGCGAGTCCGCCCCGGTGGTGGGCCTGGCCGGGGGCACCGGCGTACGGGCGACGACCCCGTCGCAGAAAGAGGTGCACCGGCCGGAGCCGGAGCGGCCGGCCGGCGAGTCGAGCCTGCAACTGCTGCGGCGGTTGGCCGCCGAGCGGGCCGAGCTGCCGCTGGAGATGGTCCACGACGCCAGCCAACTCCTCGACGACCTGCACCTCAGCTCGATCACGGTCGGTCAGCTGGTCAACCAGGCGGCGCAGCAGCTCGGCGTGCCGGCCGCGCAGACCCCGACCAACTTCGCGACGGCCACCGTCGGGCAGCTCGCCGAGGCCCTGGAGCAGCTCGCCAGCACCGGCCGGGACGCCGACACCGCCGGCCCGGCCTTCGTGCACGGCGTCGCCGACTGGTGCCGGGCCTGGTCGGTCGAGTTCGACGACCTGTCGGCGCCGGCGGTCGCCGGGGCTGAGCCCGACGGGCCCTGGCAGCTGTTCGCCCCCGCCGGGCACCCGTTCGCCGAGCCGCTGCGCGTGGCCCTGGAGAGCGCGGGCGTCGGCGCGGGAGTGCTGGTGTGCCTGCCGGAGCGGTACGCGCAGGCCGATCTCGAGCTGGCCCTGCGCGGCGCGCAGGCGGCGACGGCCGCCGCCCCCGGCACCCGTTTCGTCCTCGTCCAGCAGGGCGCGGGCGCGGCCGGGCTGGCCAGGACGCTGCGGTTGGAGGCGCCGCACCTGCGGACCACGATCGTGCACACCCCGCCCGTGCCGGAGGCCGTGGCCCGGGTGACGGCGGAGGTCGCCGCCACCGACGGATTCGCCGAGGTGCACCACGACGCCGCCGGGCGGCGGCGGGTGCCCACCCTGCGCGGGCTGCCGGTGCGGCCGACCGAGACGCGGCAGCCGCTGGGTGCCGAGGACCTGCTGCTGGTCACCGGCGGCGGCAAGGGCATCACCGCGGAGTGCGCCCTGGCGATGGCCGTCGACAGTGGCGCCCGCCTCGCCGTGCTGGGCCGCTCGGACCCCGCCGCCGACGAGGAGCTGGCCGCGAACCTCAAGCGGATGGCCGACGCCGGCGTGCGGGTGCGCTACGCCCGGGCCGACGTGGCCGACCCCGAGCAGGTACGGCAGGCCGTCGACGGCCTCGTCGCCGAGTGGGGACCGGTCACGGCGGTGCTGCACGGCGCGGGCCGCAACGAGCCGGCGGCACTGACGGGTCTGACCATGGACGCGTTCCGCCGCACCTTCGCGCCGAAGGTCGATGGCCTGCGGGCGGTGCTCGACGCGGTCGACCCCGACCGGCTGCGCCTGCTGGTGACGTTCGGCAGCATCATCGGCCGGGCCGGCCTGCGCGGCGAGGCCCACTACGCGACGGCGAACGACTGGCTGGCGGAGCTGACCGTCGACTTCGGCCGGCGCCACCCGAACTGCCGCAGCCTCTGCCTGGAGTGGTCGGTCTGGTCCGGTGTGGGCATGGGCGAGCGGCTCTCCGTCGTCGAGGCGCTGACCCGCGACGGCATCACCCCGGTCACCCCCGACCAGGGGGTGGCGATGCTCCGGCGGCTGCTCGCCGACGCGCACGCACCGTCGGTGGTGGTCGTCAGTGGGCGTACCGAGGGCATCGACACCGTCCGGATGGACCTTCCGGAGCTGCCGCTGCTGCGGTTCGTGGACCGGCCGCTCGTCCGCTACCACGGCGTCGAGCTGGTCACCGAGACCGAACTCAAGCCGGTCACCGACCTCTACCTGGACCACCACCGGCTGGACGGAAACCTGCTGTTCCCGGCGGTGTTCGGTATGGAGGCGATGGCCCAGGTCGCCGCCGCGGTGACCGGACGGACCGACACGCCGGTGGTCGAGCGGGCCGAGTTCCTGCGGCCCGTCGTGGTGCCGCCGGAGGGCAGCACCACCATTCGGATCGCCACCCTCGTGGTCGACGACGACCTCGTGGACGCGGTCGTCTACAGCGCGGAGACGGAGTTCAGCGCCGCGCACTTCCGGGCGCGGCTGCACTTCACCGGGACGCGACCGCCGGCCGGTCCGCCCGAGCAGGTGCCCGCCGGGCTGCCGGCCGTGCCGCTGGACCCCGCCACCGACCTGTACGGCGACATCCTGTTTCAGGGCGGCCGGTTCCAGCGGCTGCGCCGCTACCACCGGTCGGCCGCCCGGCACGTCGACGCCGACGTCGTCACGGTGCCGCAGACGCGGTGGTTCGCCGACTACCTGCCCGACAGCCTGCTCCTCGGCGACCCCGGCGTGCGGGACGCCCTCATGCACGGCAACCAGGTCTGCGTCCCCGACGCGACGCTGCTGCCGGCCGGGATCGAGCGGCTCCACCCCGCCGGGCCCCGGCTGACCGAGACGGAGGAACTGCGCTACTGCGCCGAGGAACGCAGCCGCGACGGTGACACCTACGTCTACGACATCGCGTTGCGCTCCGCCGACGGTGAGGTCGTGGAGCGGTGGGAGGGCCTGCGGCTGCGGGCGGTACGCAAGAAGGACGGCCGTGGGCCGTGGGTGGCCCCGCTGCTCGGGTCGTACCTGGAGCGGACCCTCGGCGACCTGGTCGGCGGCGACGTGGCCGTCGCGGTCGAGCCGGCCCCGGCGGCCCCGGCCGGGGGCGGCGAGCCGGCCGGGCCCGGCACGCCGGACGGGATCCGCCGCCGGCGGGCCCGCACCGCCCTGGCCGCCGGCCGGGCCGCGGGCGGGCCGGTCGAGGTCGCGTACCGGCCGGACGGCCGCCCCGAACTGGGCGACGGGCGGTCCCTCTCCGCCGCGCACGCCGAGGACCTGACCCTGTGCGTGGTCGGCACCGGGCCGCTCGCCTGCGACGTGGAGGCGGTACGCGACCGGGAGGAGTCGGTCTGGCGCGGGCTCCTCGGCGCGCACGTCGACCTCGCCCGGCTCTGCTCCGCCGACGGCGGGGAGTCCCTGGACGCGGCGGCCACGCGGGTGTGGGCGGCGATCGAGTGCCTGCGCAAGGCGGGGCTCTCGCACCGGGCGCCGCTGGTCGCGGTGCCCTCGGAGCGGGCCGGTTGGCTGGTCTTCGCCTCCGGCGACCTGCGGATCGCCACGCTCGTCACCACCGTGCGGGACGTGCCGCAGCCGATGGCGTTCGCGATCCTCACGGAAGGACGTGCCTAGGGATGGACAAGTACTTCGAGTACCTGCACACGGTGGGCTTCGAGGAGACCAACCTCGTCGGCAACGTGTACTACGTCAACTACCTGCGCTGGCAGGGGCGCTGCCGGGAGATGTTCCTGAAGGAACGGGCGCCGGACGTGCTGGCGGACGTACGCGACGACCTGAAGCTGTTCACCCTGCGCGTCGACTGCGAGTTCTTCGCCGAGATCACCGCGTTCGACGAGCTGTCCATCCGGATGCGCCTGGTGGAGCTGGCGCAGACGCAGCTGGAGTTCAGCTTCGACTACGTCAAGCTCGACCGGGACGGCGGCGAGACGCTGGTGGCCCGGGGCCGGCAGCGCATCGCCTGCATGCGCGGCCCGAACACCCGCACCGCGCCGGCGAGGGTGCCGGAGGCACTGGTGACGGCGCTCGCGCCGTACACCTCGGCGCGGCGTTCCTGACGGCGCGAGAAGGAGACGTCGTGGACGTACAGCGAACACTCACGGTCGGCACGTCCGACGTGACGGCACTGCGGCGGGCGTACGGCGCGTTCGCCACCGGCGTCACGGTGGTGACCGTCGGTGGCGCCACCCCGCACGGGATGACCGCCAACTCGTTCACCTCGGTGTCGCTCGACCCACCGCTGGTGCTGGTGTGCGTCGACCGCAACGCGGTGATGCACGCCTGCCTCTCCCAGACGCGCGAGTTCGCGGTCTCGGTGCTGACCGACGACCAGGAGGGGGTGGCCCGGTACTTCGCCGACGGGCGGCGACCGCTCGGCGGCGAGCAGTTCGACCAGGTGGACTGGAGCCCGGGCACGACGACGGGGGCCCCGCTGATCAGCGGGGCTCTCGCCCACTTCGAGTGCGAGGTGTGGCGCGTCTACGACGGCGGCGACCACACCATCTTCCTCGGCCGGCTGCTCTCCCTGGAGCGCCGGGCGGACGGGGAGGCCCTGCTCTTCCTCTCCGGGCGGTTCCGTCAGGTCGAGCGCGAGCGGAGTGAGGCGGCATGACGACGATCGAGGGAGGGGCCCGGCGTACGCCACACGGCCCCCCGCGCTCCCACGCCCTGAGCATGCTGATCCTGATGGGCCGGGACCGGCTGCGGATGATGACCCTGGCGGCGGAGCGGTACGGCGACGCGGCCCGGCTGCCGGTCGGGCACAAGAAGCTCTACTTCTTCAACCACCCCGAGCACGCCAAGCACGTGCTGGCCGACAACAGCGCCAACTACCAGAAGGGCATCGGCCTGGTGCACGCCCGCCGGGCGCTCGGGGACGGCCTGCTCACCAGCGAGGGCGAGCTGTGGCGTAAGCAGCGCAGGGTCATCCAGCCGGCGTTCCAGAACCGCCGCCTCGCCCAGTACGCGGGCGTCGTCGGCGAGGAGGCCGCCCTGCTGGTGGAGCGGCTGTCGGCCCGGATCGACGGTCCCCCGGTGGACGTGCTGGAGGAGATGACGACGCTGACCCTCGGGGTGCTCGGGCGGACCCTGCTCGACGCGGAGCTGAACGGCTTCCACGGCATCGGCGGGTCCTTCGCGGCCGTGCAGGACCAGGCCATGTTCGAGCTGGAGACGCTGAGCGCCGTGCCGCACTGGATCCCGCTGCCCCGGCAGCGCCGGTTCCGGCATGCCCGCCGGCACCTCCAGCACGTCGTCGACGAGCTCGTCGCCGGACGGGGGCGGAACGTGGAGGGGCGCGACGACGTCCTCTCCCGCCTGATCCTCTCGACCGGGCGTGAGAGCGACCCACGGGTGGCCCGGCAGCGGCTGCGCGACGAACTGGTCACGCTGCTGCTGGCCGGGCACGAGACGACCGCGAGCACGCTGGGCTGGAGCCTGCACCTGCTCGACCGGCACCCCGAGATCAGGCAGCGGGTCCGGGAGGAGGCCGTGACGGTGCTCGGCGACCGGCTGCCCGGCTACGAGGACCTGCACCGGCTGCGGTACACCGCGATGGTGGTGGAGGAGGCCATCCGGCTCTACCCGCCGGTGTGGCTGCTGCCCCGCAAGGCGCAGGAGGCCGACGAGATCGGCGGGTACCACGTGCCGGCAGGGGCGGACATCCTCATCTCCCCGTACACCCTGCACCGTCATCCCCGGTTCTGGGACGCGCCGGAACGCTTCGACCCGGAACGCTTCGACCCGCAGCGCAGCTCGGAGCGGCCCCGGTACGCGTACATCCCCTTCGGCGCCGGACCGCGGTTCTGCGTGGGCAACAACCTGGGGATGATGGAGGCCACCCTGGTGCTGGCCATGCTGGTGCGGGACGTGCGCCTGGTCGGGCTCCCCGGCCGGCCGGTGGTGCCCGAGCCGATGCTGTCGCTGCGGGTGCGCGGCGGCCTGCCGATGACGGTCCACAAGGTCAACTGATCCGCGTCCACCGGTCCCGCGGCCGCCCCGGCGTCCGCGGGACCGTCGCTGTCCGCCCGGGCACCCGCACGAAGCGCGGTGCGGCCGCACTCCCGGGCCGCCTACCCCCACGGAGTTCCGGGCGGGGCGCATTCCCGGCCCGCCCACCCCTCTCGCGGAGCTCGGAGCGGGGCGCATGTCCGGGCCGCCCACCGTGGTCCGTCGAGCCCGCTCCCGGTGCCCGTGCGGCACCCCCGGCTCCGCCGGTCAGCGGCGCCGGCGCGATCGCCACGGTGGTCCCGGCGAGAGCGCTGCGGCGGGTGCAGGCCACAGAGCGCCGACGGTGGCCCATCCACCAGGGGCGGCAGGGCAGCGGGCGGCAGCGGGCACGGCAGCGGGCCGCCGGCGCCTGATGGCGCCGGCGGCCCGGTGTTGGGAAGCCGCCGAGGGCTGCGTGCCCCCGGATGGGTCAGGCTGCGTACACCTTGGACTGGTTCTGCCGTTCGAACGCCGCCTTGCGGCTGTCGAGCAGGGCCAGGAGCACCGGCGGGTCGATCTTGGACACCTGCTTGAGATGGGCGTCGGCGGTCAGGGTCAGCTGTCCGCGGACGGTCAGCGGGCCCACCGAGGACACCATCACCCTGTCCTGCTGGAGCCGGAGCACGTCACCGGAGACCGAGTGACACAGCAGGTGCCAGGTGCCGTCGGGCACGTTCGCGAAGCGGTAGACGCCGGGGGATTCCAGGATGGCGCACCGTGCGGGCGGGCCCTCGGGGATGCGGTGCGGAAACAGGCCCATGAAGATGAGCCCGGGTACGGGCCCGTCGAGGGGCGCGCTGATCCGGCCGGTGATGACGCCCTGCGTCACGCCCGTCGGGCGTTGGGTGGGAATGCGAGGAGCGAAGCCTCCCATTCGTCGGTAGGTGGTGGGTGGCAGACCGACGCTCTTGGTGAAGCGGGTGCTGAAAGTCCCGACGCTGTTGTATCCCACCCGGAGGCTGATGTCGGTGACGTTGAGCCGTGTCGTGGTGAGCAGCCGTTTGGCCTCCTGGAGGCGGATCGCGGACAGGAATCGACCTGGGGAGATTCCGGTGACCCGCTGGAAGATTCGCGTGAAGTGAAACTTGCTGAACATGGCGGCACGCGCCATGTCATCCACCGTCAACTGCTCGGATAAATTGCTCCGCATGGTGTCGATGGCGCGTTCCACTGCCTGCTCTGCTGTGTCGTGCATTTGTCTCCCCCGGATTGCGGACAATCACATTGTGTGGACGTGGCGAATTCGGCCGAACAATTCTGGGGTGTCGACTGCCACCATTCCCCGCTAACCGCAGTCGATGCTAGCCGAGGCCGGCTGCCCGGTCAACACGTTCTGCGTTCGGAGCGTAGCCAGGAGTGACGGCCGTGGGCTTATCATTTCTTGCCCAGAATTGGCACGTGCCACTGTACGATCGAGATGAAGATCGCTAGGATTGCTCATTGTATTGTGGAACTCGCCAGTATCCGTGCTGCGGCTTATCAATCCTTAGCATAATTTTTCGGACATCCGTGGTGTGCGCCGATCTGAAGTGGTCGGCCGGCCGCCCGGTTCGGTCCGCGTCGCGTCTGCCGCCATCAGGAGTCGGCAATCATCAATGGCTCCCGGTCGATCTCTATGGCAAGATTGCCCAAACGTTCGCCAGGGGCGGAGGACGCGTGCGTATCTCGGAGCTCAGTCGGCAGAGTGGCGTGTCGGTCCCGACCATCAAGTTCTATCTGCGTGAGGGATTGCTCCCGGCCGGCCTGCCCACCGGCCGCAACCAGGCCGACTACAGCGATCGGCATCTGCGGCGGATCCGTCTGATCCGGACGCTGACCGGGATAGGGGGACTGGACCTGTCCTCCGTCCGGGAGATCCTGGCCGCCATCGACGACGAAGATGTCACTATGCGGGACGCTTACAAGGTCCTGGACCGGACTCTCTACCTGGACGGCTCGACGACGCTGGGCCGCGCCGCCGTGGACTGCGCACGCACGGAGGTGGCGGACCTCGCCGACGCCCTCGGCTGGTCCAATGAGGCCACCCCCGCCGGCGAGGTGTTGGCCCACGTCCTGGCGGGGCTGCGCAGCCTCGGTTGCGCGGCCGAGGCGACCTTCTTCGTTCCCTACGCCCGCGCCGCCGAGCAGCTCGTCATGACGGAGTTCGACCTGGCCGCCGACGAGGGCGAAACCGAGAAGGGCCCCGCACTCGTCCGCAGCGTCCTGTTCGGCGTCGCCCTGTCCGCCCTGCGCCGTATGGCGCACGAGCGCCACGTCGCGCTGCGATTTCCCACTCACGGTGGTTGAGTGCGGGTGTCTAACGGGTGACGGGTCCGATCGGGCGGCGGTCACACATCCGGCGTAGTCGGCCACTGAGCAACTTTTGAGAAGAACTCGGGCCGTGCTCCCGCGACCATAAGTGAGCCGGCGGCGACTTTCGCACCCGGTTCGCCAGGCATCGTGAAGGGACCGCACGTCATGCCTCGATTGGTTGAGAATGGGCAGCGCCGACCGCGTAAGCCGTAGCGCTCCGCGTGGTGGACGTCCCGATCCGACGGCAATCAACTGCCGAAGGATGACGGCAGGATAATTGCCGCCGGGAAAATTGCTCCACTCTTCAGCCGCCGACAACTGCCCGTCGCCAAACCCGGCCGTACGGCGTATCAGCCGTCGCACGAATCCGGGTGGTGGCCGAATCTGGAGGGAAAACCCTTGCCATCCCAACCCGTCGGCGCGATCCGCCGAATCATTCCCGCCGTCTTCGTGCTGGTCCTCGTGGCCGCGTTCTTCGTCGTCGCCCGGCTGCCCAGCGCGTCGGCCGAGGAGCGGCAGACGCTGGCGTCGCGGTTCGGCTTCACCGAGCTGCCGATCGCGCTGCCGCCCGGCCTGCCGGAGCGCACCGTACGGACGGTCAACCCCGAGTACGAGCACATCCGGGCCTGGGTGTCGTCGGTCGGCGCCGCAGTCGCGGCGAACGACCTCGACGGCGACATGATCGCCAACGACCTGTGCCTCGTCGACACCCGCAGCGACAGCGTGGTCGTCACGCCGTCGCCCGACGGACCCGCCCGGTACGCGCCCTTCGTGCTGGACCCGGCGCCGTTGCCCACCCACAAGGCCATGGCCCCCATGGGCTGCGTGCCCGGCGACTTCAACAGCGACGGTCTGACCGACCTGCTGGTCTACTACTGGGGCCGGACGCCGGTGGTGTTCCTGCACCGCACCTCCGCGAAGGCGCCGCTGACCAAGGGGACCTTCCTGCCCACCGAGTTGGTCGGCCGGCCGTCCGCCTCCTCAAGCGGCGAGTACCAGGGCAAGTTCTGGAACACCAACGCGGTCGCGGTCGCGGACTTCGACGGCGACGGCCGGCCGGACATCGGGATCTTCAACTACTTCCCCGACAGCCAGGTGCTCGACCCGGCCGGCCAGCCGAACGTCGAGATGAACCACTCGCTGTCCCGGGCGCAGAACGCGGGCGGCGCGCACGTGCTGCGCTGGACCGGTGCCACCAGCGGCGACAACCCCACCGTGACGTACGTCGAACAGACGGCGATCCCGCCGGAGTACGCGACCGGCTGGACGCTCGGCGCCGGCTCCGCCGACATCGACGGTGACCTGCTGCCCGAGCTGTACCTCGCCAACGACTTCGGGCGGGACCGCTTCTTCCACAACGTCTCCCGCCCCGGCGAGATCAAGTTCGCCCTGGCGGAAGGGCGCCGTGGCGCGCTCACCCCGAAGTCCATGGTGGTCGGCCACGACTCGTTCAAGGGCATGTCCATCGAGTTCGGCGACCTCGGCGGCACCGGCAAGTTCGACATGTTCGTCAGCAACATCACCACCTCCTGGGGGCTGGAGGAGAGCAACTTCGTCTGGCGTAACAACTCGTCGAGCCTGGCCGACGCCCGCAAGCGGTTGAGCGAGGGCAAGGCCGTCTTCGACAACAAGGCCGCCGAGCTCAACATGGCCTGGGTCGGCTGGGGCTGGGACGCCAAGATGGCGGACTTCGACAACAGCGGCGAGATGTCGGTCGTCCAGACCGCCGGGTTCGTCAAGGGCGACATCAACCGGTGGTCGTGGTTGCAGGAGCTGGCCATGAGCAACGACCTGATGCTCCGCAATCCGGCCATGTGGCCCAAGGCGGGGCCGGGTGACGACATCGCCGGCGCCGAGCCCTTCGCCTTCTGGGTGCGGGAGAAGAACGGGCGCTACGCCAACATCGGCGCCGAACTCGGCATGACCGACAGCACCCCGAGCCGCGGTGTGGCCGTCGCCGACACCAACGGCGACGGGGGGCAGGACTTCGCGGTGGCCCGCCAGTGGGCCGCTCCCTCGTACTACCGCAACGACAAGCCGGGCCGCGGCAACTTCCTCGGCCTGCGCCTGTGCCGACCGGCGGAGGACGGCCGCGGCACGCCCGCCTACGGCGCCCAGGTGCGGGTGAAGACCGCCGACGGTCGCACCCGGATCGCCCAGCTCGACGGGGGCAGCGGTCACTCGGGCAAGCGCAGCTTCGACGTCTTCTTCGGCCTCGGCGACGCCGGCGACAAGCCGGTCTCGGCGGAGATCGCCTGGCGCGACCTCAACGGTGGCGTGCACAGGCAGACCCTCGACCTCGCCGCCGGCTGGCACACGATCATGCTCACCGACAAGGCCCAGGAGATGAGCGCGAAATGACCGACGTCCGAGACAACACGCGTAGCGCCGTCGGCGTACGGGAGGCGACGGTCGCCACGGACGCCGCCCCGGTCGTCACCTTCGACCGGCACGCGCCGGTGGCGACCGAAACCCCGGGCACGCCACGGGTCAACCGGCGGGACCCCCGCTACCTGGCCCTGCGCAACTTCGCCATCTCCATGAGCATCTTCAACATCCTCGGGTACACGGTGCTCGGCTTCGAGCAGCCCTGGACCTGGCCGTTCTTCGCCCTCGCCATCGGCTACGCCACCGAGATCGTGGTCGAGGTGGTGACCGCGCGGTCGAACAAGCGTCGACCCGCCTTCGCCGGCAACGGCGCCTGGGGCATGTACACGTTCCTGCTGCCCACCCACATCACCGCGCTCGCCGCGAACATGCTGCTCTACGCCAACGACAACTTCTGGCCCATCGCCTTCGCCGTGGTGGTCGCCATCGGTCAGAAGGCCATCTTCCAGGCGCCCATCAAGGGCCGTATGCGGCACTTCATGAACCCGTCCAACTTCGGCATCACGGTGACCCTGGTCGCCTTCTCCTGGGTCAACATCGCCCCGCCGTACCACTTCACCGAGGACGTCCCGGACATGATCCGGATCCTGGTGCCGCTCGTCATCCTGACGGCCGGCACGGTGCTCAACGGGGTGCTGACCAAGAAGATCCCGCTCGTCGTGGGCTGGGTGGGCGGCTTCGTGATCCAGGCGCTGGTGCGGCACTTCATCTGGGACGTCGCGCTCTGGGCGGCCCTGCTGCCGATCACCGGTGTGGCGTTCGTGCTGTTCACCAACTACATGATCACCGACCCGGGCACGACGCCCACCTCGGGCCGGGCGCAGTTCATGTTCGGCGCCAGCGTCGCGACCGTGTACGGCGTGCTGATCACCTTCAACGTCGTCTACACGCTCTTCTTCGCCGTGACGATCGTCTGTCTCGCCCGGGGCCTGCTCTGGTGGGGCATCTGGCTGCGCGACCGCTCCCGGCGGGAGAACACGCCGGCGGTGCGGCCCGCCGTCACCTGACGCACGGTCGGTTCCGTCGCCGGCGGCCTCCGACGAGGTCGCCGGCGACGGCCGTGACGGGCCCGGTGGCCCCACCGCCGGTGACACGACACCCGCGCGGCGGCGCGGATCTCCCGGCGGCGCGCGGAAATCGAGCACATCTGAAGACGCGGTGACGCGAGGCACCGCAGCATGCTGAACAGCGCCGGCGGGACCCGGGCACCGGCCCGGGACACCCCGCCGGCGCAGACGTGTGCGCGCCGCGACAGCCACCGGGCGGGCCCGGCCGCGCAGGAGCGGCACCGCCGTCCGCGTGACACCCACCGGAGCGCACCAGAGACGGAAAGCGAGGCGATCTGGCGTGCACCCCACCCCCGAGGCCCCACCGCGACGTGCACCGATGGCATCCGCGCCCCCGCCGGCCAACCGCCGACGGACGGCGGTCATCAGTGCCGCGGCGGGCGTGCTGCTCGCCGTGCTCTGGTCGTTCGAGCTGGTCGACTCGGTGATCGGCGACACCGTCGCCGACACCCTGCTGGGCCACGACGCGAAGGGCACCGCCATCAGCGGTACGGCGGCGGGGCTGCTGTTCGCCTTCGTGTCCGGCTTCGCCGGGACCTTCACCGCCTGCAACATCGCGATGGCGGCCTCGGTGGGCCCGATGAGCCAGGCCGGCGCGACGGGCCACCGCCACGGCGTACGCGCGCTGCTGCGTCCCGTCGCCTGGTTGACGGTCGGCATGCTGGCGGTGTCGGCGACCTACGGCGCGGTCGGGGTGCTCCTCGGCGAACGTCTGCCGCAGCTCTCCACCGACACCGTCGGCGGTATGCCGGTCCGCCTGATCCAGTCCTCGGTGGTCTTCGGCCTGATCGGCCTGGTGCTGGCGTACCTCGGGCTCGCGGCCCTGGGGCTGCTGCCCGACGTCTTCGCGACCCGGCCGGTGGCGCGGGTGGTCGTCATGGGCGCCCTGGTCGGAGGCTTCCTGGTCGGCCGGCCGTACCCGCTGTTCAACAAGCTGTTCCACTGGGCGGTCGATACCGGCAACCCGGGGTACGGCGCGCTCGCCTTCGCTCTCCAGTCGCTGGGCAACATCCTCATCGTGGCGGCGCTCTTCGCGATCATCATCGTGGCCAGCCGGGGGCGCTTCCTCAGCTGGATGGCGTCGCCGCGCCGCGCCGCCACGGTGACCGGCTCGCTGCTGGTCGCGCTGGGCGTCTTCACCGTCGTCTACTGGGACCTGCGCGTGCCGGCGATCTTCGGCGTGGGATGGTTCCCGACGATGCCGTACAACTGACCGGGGTGGTGGCGGGGCCCGCCGGGCGGCCCGGGGCCCCCCCCCCCCCCGCCGCCCCCGCCACCCCCGTGCGGGGCCGGGGCGGGGTGGGGCGCCCGCTGAACCGGGGGCCGCGCACCCCCACCGGGGCGGGGGGGCGGGGGGGGGGGGGGGGGGGGCGGGGGGGGGGGGGGGGGGGGGCGGGGGGGGGGGGGGGGGGGGGGGGGGGGCGGGGGCCCGGCCCGGGGGGGGGGGGGGGGGGGGCCGGGGCGGGCCCCCCCCCCCCGCCACCGCGTCAGCCCTTCGTGATCACCTCGTTCGTGGCCAGGGACGAGGTGCGCTCCCGGATCAGCGTGCGCAGCCGCTCCGCATCGGTGGCGAGGCTCTGCGCGTCGTGCCCGTCGATGGTGGCGACGACCCCGGCCAGGTCGTCCAGCGCCGTGAGCGCTGTCCCGTCGGCGTAGATCTCGCCGTACAGCTCGCGGTACGCCTTCTCGTAGGCGGCCTTGAAGGCGGCGCTGGCGAGGAAGCGTTCCTTGAGCCGGTGCCCGCCGCCGGGCCCGCCGCCGGCCCGTTCCCCGTCGCCCTGGCCGGGCATGCGACCCGTCGTCCGCGCGCCCTGCGGCGCCTGGCCGGCTTCCAGGGCCTGGCTGTCCTGTGGGGCCTGGCCGGGTTGTGGGGCCTGGCCGCCCTGTGGGACTTGGCCGCCTTGTGGGGCCTGGCCGGCTTCCGGAGCTTGGCCGGGCTGTGGGGCTTGGCCGGGTTGTGGGTCCTGGCCGGCTTCCGGAGCTTGGCCGGGTTGCGGGGCCTGGCCGGGTTGTGGGGCTTGGCCGGGTTGTGGGGCCTGGCCGCCGGGCGGCCGGAACTGGCCACCCGGGAAACCGCCGCCCATCCGGCCCGTGTCGTGCGGCCCCTGGTCGGCGCTGCCGCTGAAGGTGAGGTTGTAGTCCCACCCGACGACCGTGAACTTCTTCGTCGTCAGGTCGTACCAGAGGTAGTAGTTGCGGCCCGGCCCCGCCATGTCGTCGAAGTTGAGCAGCAGGTTCTGCGCCGCGACGTAACGCGCGAAGGAGTCCACGTCGACGTGGTCGGCCAGGTGCGCGTCGAACTCCGCGTCACTGCTGTCGGCGACCCACCGCACCAGGTCGATGACGGGTTGGAGGTCCTGCTCGCCCTTGCCGGTGATCTGGCTGAAGTCGTCCAGGTAGTCCGTGGGGTCGTCGCCCTGGTAGGTGAAGCTCCCGGTGGCCAGGGACTTGTAGAGCACGCCGTCGCCGTCGAGGTCGTCGGCGAAGGGGCCGCCCGGGTGTTCCACCACGAGGCGGGCCGTGGCCGGCCGGTCGTTGACGACGAACCGCGAGTACGCGTACGCCGGGGAGGCCTCGCCGGCCTCGGCGAGCACGCTCAGGGACACGGCCTCGTTGAGCACCGTCGACCCGCCGCCCATGCCGCCGACGCGTACGGCGATCTCCCGGTGCCCCTGGTAGCGGCGGCCCTCGACGAACTCGTCGAAGCGGATGAGCCAGGGCAGGGTCTCGGGCTCCTCGGTCTTCAGGGAGGCCCGCCCGCCGCCGGGCCCGAAACCGCCCCCGGGTTGGGCAGCGCCGCCGGGTTGGGTGGCGCCGCCGGGTTGGGTGGCGCCGCCGGGTTGGGTGGCGCCGCCGGGCCGGGTGGCGCCCTGCCGCTGCCCGCCGGGGCGTGCGCCGCCGGGTCCGCCCCCGGCGGGCTCGCCGTCCCCGGCCGGGCCGGCCTGTCCGCCGGGTCGTCCGCCGGCCCTGCCGATGTTCTCCCCGTCCCGGGTCAGCCCGGCCAGCGTCGAGTTGCCCTTGAGCCGGATCCCCACGCTCGGGACCGTGGTGCCGTCGATCGTGAGGTCGGCCTCCACGTACTCCTTCTCGCCCTCCTTGGCGAAGGCGTCGACCATCCGTTCGTAGTCCGCCTCGCGGAACGTCAGGGCGATGCTGTGCGCGACGGTCGGGTCGAACAGGTCCCGGGTGCCGGCGAGGTTCTGGGTGACCTCGTCGCCGGCCCGGCCGCCGCCGCTGGTGACGTACGGGTGCACGCGCACCGCGCTGAACCCGACCGTCAGGACGGCGACGAACGCGACGCAGCCGGCCAGCAGCCGCCAGTACTGCCGGACGCGGACCGGGATCCGGCGCCGCAGTCTCCGGAGCGGGCCGACGGAGGGCGCCGGCATCACAGATCCGTCTGGTCGTAGCCGGTCAGCACCGTGACCCGCTGGCCGGACGTACGCTCGCTGAGCGCCGCGATCAGCTGGCCCGGCTCGTGGCCCTTGCGCAGCCGCACGGTGTACATGATCTCGGTCAGCGCGCCGCCGCGGATCGTCTCCATGCTGACGAGCTCGAACTCGCTGGTGTGCCGGATCAGGACGTCCTGGATGGCCGCGGTGTGGTCGCCGTCCGGCGGAACCTGCACCTTGACGACCTGCCGCTGGACCTGCGAGGCGAACCAGTTGAAGCGGTACATCACCAGGATGACCAGGCCGATGGCGACGGCGGCGACGACGGCGAGCGTGTAGAAGCGGGTGCCGCAGGCCATGCCGACGCCCATCACCAGGAAGATGAAGCCGACGTCCCGGGTCTCCTTGATGGCGTTGCGGAAACGCACCACGGACAACGCGCCGACCAACGCGAACGCCCGGGCGATGTTCGACCCCACCACCAGCATGATCAGTGAGATGAGCATGCCGAGGATCACCAGCGTCTGCACGTAGGACTGGCTGTAGGAGATGTTGCGGTGGGTGAACCGGTAGACCCAGCCGATGGCCGTGCTGAGCAGGAAGGACAGCGACAACGCGATCGCGACGTCCGCGATGCTGAACGTGCCGGACAGGTCCTGGAAGGTGAAGTCCATGGTGTTCTCAGGCCTCGCTCGTGACGGTGGTGGTCAGGGACAGGTCGGCGGCGGGATCGTCGTCGACGACGTGGAACACGGAGCGGGGGGCGCGACCGAAGGCCTCGACGCCCTGGCAGTACTTGGACATCCGGACGACCGACATGTTCGACCGGGCCGCCAGGTCGGTGAGCCAGTACGGCACCCGCTCGTTGGCCTTGATCTCCACCACCGACAGCTTCGCCGGCACGATGAGCCGGTTCTCCGCGTCGGCGCCCAGGTGGAAGTCCCGGTCGCGGCCCCGGACGCGGTGGTCCATGGTGACCCGGAGGCCCGTGTCGGCGTCCCGGCCGACGAACGCCTCCCGCTGGTAGCCGGTCATCGCGACCGGCCGCAGGTCCAGGCCGCCGACCAGTTCGAGGACCTCCTCGACGAAGGCGCGCTGGGACTCGTCGTGGTCGACCGGCACGCGGCGGTCGCACAGGTCGCGGGCGAGCCGGTACGGCAGGGCGATGCGGCGCTTCTGGGTGACCCGGTTCACCCGCTGCTTGATCTCGACGTACACGACGGTGTCGTCGGTGACGGCGAAGCGGTCACCGTAGTGCCGGATCCGCAGCTTGCGGCGGAACCGTAGGCCCTCGATCTTCTCCCAGTAGAAGCGCAGCTGAGGCGTGTCGTAGTACACGCTCCACACGCCGTACCCGCTGGCGTCGCCGTGGCTGTCGAGGTCCATCCGGCCCGCGAACTCCTCGCGCAGCGCACGGGCGGCGGCGCTGTCGACGAGATACTTGATCTCGTACCGGTTGAAGGCGTGCAGCCGGCTCGGCGCCCGCAGGCCGTGCCCGGCCCGGTCGGCGTCGCGGGCCGGCGCGGGCGGGCGATCGCCCGGGACCGGCGGTTCGTTCCCGACGGCGCCGGGCGGTGCCGGCCGGGCACGGAAGGAAAGGCGCATGAGGCAACCGATCTCGTAGGTGGACGAGGCCAGGTGCCAGCCAAACCCGCGAACCTGTGGGTGACGTGTGGATGCCTTGTGAATTCGCGATGATCATGCGGCGCCGTTGCTGGAACGACGAACGCCCACCGGTCAACCACGAGGCGGCGGGGCGTTCGTCGTCGGGTGCGGCTACCGGACGCCGTCGGCGATCGGTCCGGGGGTGGGGGTGGTGCGGCCGGCGCCGGCCGCGCTCCGGTCGCGGCGGTCGGACGCGGCCACCCAACCGACGGTGATGAGCAGCAGGGCCGCGATATAGGTGACCATCACCGCCAGTCCGTGGCCGGGCACCCGCAGGTCCGCGACGTCCAGGCCGATCAGCATGTCGGAGAGGAGGAACAGGCCCCCGCCCAGGGCCACCCGCCGGGAGACGCCGTTCGCGGCGGCGGCCATCAGGCTCAGGGCGAGACTGTAGCCGAGGATCGGCAGCCGCAGCGGGCCGAGGGCCTGCCACAGCAGCAGGTTGGCCATCGCCCACAGGGAGAGGTAGATGATCAGGCCGACCGCGGGTGGCCGCGAGTGGCGCAGGAAGGCGGTCAGGAAGGCCACCTGGGTGACGAGGAAGCAGCCCATGCCGACGAGGAACGCCGTGTCACCCGAGAGCAGCAGCGCGATGTCGCCGCCGGTCGCGAAGACCAGCCCGACCGCGACGGGGTCGACGCGCCGGCGCGCCCGCAGCAGGTACACCAGCAGCACCGGCGCGAGCAGGGGCTTGGCCAACCACTGCAGGACGGCGGAGTCGGCCGCGACGCCGACCAGCTCGACGGCGGCGACCACGCCGAACGGCCACAGGCGCCTCATCGGGCCACCGCCGGCTGCTCCTGCCCGGTGGGCTGCCAGCCCGGCCGGCCGAACACGTGACCGAGGCGGTGCCGCCAGGACGAGGCGGCCCGTACGTCGGCCCAGATCGCCTGGTACTCGTGGGACACCACCCGCAGCGGGTTGTACGTGCCGATGTTCTTGGTCAGGCCGTAGCGGACGGTGGCCCGTTCGGGCTCGAAGGTGCCGAACAGCCGGTCCCAGACGATCAGGATGCCGCCGTAGTTGCGGTCGAGGTACTCGGCGTTGGCGCCGTGGTGGACCCGGTGGTGCGACGGTGTGTTGAAGAACCACTCGACGGGACGGGGCAGCATGGTGACCCTCTCGGTGTGCAGGAAGAACTGGTACAGCAGGCTGACCGACTGCTGAAGGAAGATCATCCACGGGGGGATGCCGAGCAGCGCCAGGCACAGCCAGAACGGGACCGACGTCATCGGCGTCCAGCTCTGCCGCAGCGCCGTGGAGAGGTTGAAGAAGACGCTGGAGTGGTGCACGACGTGGCCGGCCCAGAGCAGCCGTACCTCGTGGTGGCAGCGGTGGAACCAGTAGTAGGCGAGGTCGTCGGCGAAGAACAGCAGCACCCACGTCCAGACGCTGGTGGGGGAGAGTTGGAACGGCGAGAGCGTGTACGCGGCGGCGTAGAGGCCGATCGTCGCCAGCTTCCACGGCACGCCGATGACCTGGCTGCCGGCGCCCATGGTCAGGCTGGTGGCGGTGTCGCGCACGTCGTAGCCGCGTTCGTCGTCGTCGGGGGCGAACCGGTAGGACAGCGCCTCGACGACGATGAGGAGCAGGAACGCCGGTACGGCGTAGAGCACGGCGGGGATCATGTCCGGGCTTCCCTTCTCGCTGCTGCTGCGGGGGTGGCGAGGGCGGCGGTGAGCAGTGCCCGTGCCTCGCGGGCGGCGTCGGCGGCCCGGCCGGTGACGACGGCGTCGGCGAGCCGGCGGTGGCCCGCGACGTCGAGCAGTTCCGCGGCGCGCCGCTCCGGCGGCACCTCGCCGACGGCGAGCGCGCCGGCCACGAGGCTGTTGAAGGCCAGCAGGTAGGCGGTGTTGCCGGAGCCGGCGACGATGTGCCGCCAGAGCACGATGGTGGCCTCGCCCATCGCGTCCAGGTCGGGTGCCAGGTCGGCGTACCCCTCGACGGCCCGCAGGATCGCGGCCCGGACCGCGGGATCGCCGCGCTCGGCGCAGAGCCGGGCCGCGTCGACGCCGACGCAGGCCCGCATCTCCAGCATGTCGCGGACCAGGGTGTGCACCGGGAGGCTGTCGTGGAAGCGGGTGAGGGACAGGGCGAGGTCGAGCCCGGCGTGCACCCGCCAGTCCAGCACCCGGGTGGCGCCGCCCTGGCTGACCCGCACCAGGCCGAGCTGCTGCAACCGGCGCAGGGCCTCCCGCACGGCGTGCCGGTTGACGCCGAAGGTGGCGGCCAGTTCCCGCTCGCCGGGCAGCGCCTCGTCCGGCTGGTAGACGCCGCTGACGATCGCGTCACGGATCTGGCCGAAGACGTGGTCGGAGACCGAGGAGCGGGGGACGGGAGCGAAGGCCATGCCGAGGAGTGTGGCGCGGCACACATCAACCCGTCAACTGGTTGGACCAGTAAGCCGGTCAGCGGCTGCCTCAGTCGTCGATGGTGACGCTGGTGATCCAGGACGGGGGCGGTGGCGCGCCGCCGCCGATCAGCCCCGCGATCACCCGCACGGACTCCAACGGCGCGGCCGGCCACGGCGTCAGTCCGTCGGTCAGCACCACCACGACGTGCGGCCGGTCGCGCAGCGCGGCGTCGATCCCCACCCGCATGTCGGTGCCGCCGCCCCCGGCCAGCCGGACCTCGCCGACGGTGTGCACCCGCCGTACGACGTGCACGGCCGCGTCGCAGGAGAGCACCGTGACGCGGTTGCCGCCGACCCCGACCGCCCGCAGCACCCCGGCCACCTCGGCGAGCGCCGCCGCGAGCTGACCGTCGCCCATCGAGCCCGACGTGTCCACCACGATCGCCACCCGGGGCACCGGCCGGCGCAGGCTGGGCAGCACCACGCCGCGCGTCGCCCCGGAACGCCGCGAGGGGCGCCGGTACGTGTAGTCGACCGCGCCACTGGCCCACGCCGTCGCCTCGCGTACCGCACCGGCCAACGCCCGCCGCCAGTCCACCCGCGGCTCGAGCACCTCGGCGGCCCACCGTTCCCAGCCGGCCGCGACGGTGCCCCGGGACCGGACGTGGGCGCGGACGGCGTGTGCCGTCTCCCGACGGATCGCCCCCGCCTCGACCGCGCTGACCCCGCCCGTACCGCCGGTCTCCCACGCCCGGTCGACGCCGTGCGCCCCCGAACCGCAGTCCGGCGCCTCGTGTCCCCGCACGTGTGCTGGCAGCAGCGGCAGGTACGCCTCGAACAGCAGGCCCGTCGGCAGCCCGAAGGTCGCCGGCTCGAGCCGGTCGGCCGGCAGCGGCAGGCGGTCCGCCACCAGGTCGTCGTTGATCTCGCAGTCCTGCGCGACGTTGACCCGGTGATGGTCGCGCCGCTGCGCCGCCGGGAGACGGTCGGCGCGGCCGTGGTGGTCGCGGAGCAGGTGGGCGACCTCGTGGATCCACACCGCCGCGAGCTGCGGCACCGGCAGCCGGTCGACGAACTCCGGCGAGACGTGGCAGCGCCACCGCCGGTCCACCCCCATGGTGGACACGTCCCGGGACTCCACCACCGTGAGGCTGTACAGCGCGGTGGCCAGGTAGGGCCGGTCCTGCGCCGCCCGGAACCGGGCCGCGAGCAGCTTCGTCCGGTCCAGCCGGGGACCGTCGGGACTCATCCGGTCAGGCGTCCCGAGAGCCCGAGCACCTCGGCGAAGGCGTGGATGGCCGGCGGCACCGGCCAGGAGGTGTCGCGCAGCGCCGCGAGATCCATCGCGGCGCGCGCCGCCACGTCCGGCACCCCCGCCTCGACCGCCTTGCCCAGCACCACCCAGCCGGCCTCCCAGCGCGACCGGTCGACCTTCGCCTGCACGGCCGAGATCACCGCGGTCAGGAACGCCAACTGCCGGTCGCCGCGTTCGGGCAGCCGGAACGCCTCCGGGTCGGCGAGCACCCGCTCCGGGTCGGGCAGGTCGAGGTTCTCCAGGTAGGTGACGAACTCCAGCCCCGCGCCGTCGCCCACCGCGCCGATCACGGCCAGCGCCAGCGCCTCCGGTCCGGCCCCGGCGGCGTGGTGGACGGCGAGCAGTCGCAACACCATCTCCCAGGTGCGCGGGGACGGCCAGGCGCCGCCGCGGGCCTCGGCGTCGGCGGGCAGATGGTGGGTCAGCCCCGGCCGGGCGGTGAGGAAACCCGCCACCGCGCCCCGGGCCCGGGACAGCGCCGTGGCGGCCCGACCGGGCCGGACCGCCGGCACCACCACCGCCGGCCAGGTGCCGGCCAGCCCCCGCGCCACGGTGCGGGCGTCGTGCGTCCAGTGCAGGTGCACGAACCGGTTCGCCAACGGCGGGGCGAGGTGCCAGCCGTCCGCCGCGCTGGTCGGCGGGTTCGCGGCCGCCACGATCCGCACCGTCGGCGGCAGCGGGAGGCTACCGACCCGGCGTTCCAGCACCACCCGCAGCAGCGCGGCCTGCACCGCCGGCGGCGCCGAGGAGAGCTCGTCGAAGAAGAGCAGCCCCGATCCGGTACGCGCCAGCCGGACCGCCCAGTCCGGCGGGGCCATCGGCACGCCGTCGGTGGCCGGGGAGTCCCCGACGATCGGCAGTCCCGCGAAGTCCGACGGCTCGTGCACGCTGGCGATGACCGTCTCCAGCGGCAGGCCCAGCCCGTCGGCGAGCTGTTGCAGGGTGGCGGACTTGCCGATTCCCGGCTCGCCCCACAGCAGCACCGGCAGGTTCGCCGACACCGCCAGGGCCAGCGCCTCGACCTTCGGATCGGCGGCCGGCTCCGTCCGCCACGCGCGGGTCGCGGCGACGAGGTCGTCGGCGGCGGCCAGCGCCCGGGCGGGCGCCGTCATCGACCCGTCCACTCGCGCAGTACCCGCAGGATCTCGGAGACCGGCCGCACGTCGTCCTCGTCCTCGTCCTCGTACATGTACGCCTTTTCCTCCGCCAGGTCGAGGGCGGTGAGGTCGTCCTGGTCCCCGACGGTCGGGTCGGCCCCGGCGGCCAGCAGCGCGCGGACCAGTTCCGGGGTGCCGCCGTCGCCGACGGCCACGTGCAGCGCGGTACGTCCGCGACGGTCCGCCGCCGAGATCGGCACGCCCGCGTCACACAGTCGCCGGACCAGCGAGACGTCCTCCACCGCGCGCATCTGGTGCAGCAGGGTCCCGCCCCGGCCGTCGGCCATCCTCGGGTCGAGCCCCGCGTCGAGCAGCGCGGCCAGCGCCGTCGCGCCGCCGTGCTGGATGCGGAGCAGCGCGTCGCGCCGCAGCCCGCGCAGCGGCCGGGGCAGCCGACCGGCCCCGCCCCGCCAGGCCTGGGCGGCGGCGAAGCAGCCCGCCGACCGCCCGCCGAGGGCGCGCAGCAACTCCTCCGCGGCGACCTCCTCGGCGGTGTGCGAGACCGGGTCGAGGCGGCCGTCGCCGTGCCGGAGGGTGTGCCACTCGCTGCCGCAGCGCACCGGGACGCTCACCCGCACCCCGGGCGCCGTCGGCGCCGGCCCGGCCGCTGCCACCGTTGCGGCCGTCGACCCGGATCGCGTCGCGGGGAACAGGGCCCGGCGCACCAGGGGGTGCAGTTCTGCGGGGTCGAGCAGGCCGTGCCGCAGCAGGTCCAGGTCGACGGGCCGCTCGTGCACCACCGTGGGGAACCGGGGGCGGGTGTAGTGCTCCCGGTCGTACCCGACGAACGCGGCGCCCACCGTGCCGTCGCCCAGCCGGTGCACCTCGGCCACCAGCTGCCACGCCGAGCCGATCATGACCCGGTCGGCGCCGTAGCGGGCGTGGAGCCGGGCGAGTTCGGCGTCCAGCCCCAGCGGGACCAGGCGGCCCCGCTCCGCGTCCGCGGCCCCGCGATCGAGGGGGTCGACGTCCGGGCCCAGGTCGACGCCGGCCGCGCCCCACGCCGCTGACACCTCGCCGGCGGCGATGAGCCGGTCGAAGACCTCGGCCCGGCTCGCCGGGTCGTCCGGGTCGACCACCGTCGCGTACGCCTCGGCCGGCCGGAGGGTGCCGTCGGCCTCGAAGCCCGGCAGCCGGGCCGGCGAGCCGCCGTACGCGACGGCGAGACCGTCGACGTGCGCGGCGCTCCAGTACACCGGCGGCAGGTCCTGCCGGACGACGTCCTCCGCCCGCACGGGGCGCACGGTCAGCCGCAGGCGCTGCGACCCGTCCACGGTCTTCGGCGTCTCCACCACCAGCGCGACGTCGTCGTCACCGAACCGCCCGTCCATGGTGGACAGCAGGAGCTGCTGGTGGGTGGCGACGCCGGTGCGGCCGCCGAGTACGCGCGGCAGGTGCCAGCGCAGCAGATCCGGGGCGAGTACGCCGAGGTCCGCCTCGATCCATTCCGCCCGGGCCCGGCCGTGCTCCCGGGCCACCCCGGCCAGGTCGAACGCCACGTCGATCCGCCCGGCGGCACAGGCGGCCCGCCAGTCCCCGGCCTCCCGGGCCGCGCCGCACGCCTCGATCATCTCGGCGGGCACGGCGTACCGGCGGATGCGCTGCCAGGTGCGGATCTCGTCGATGACGGGCGGACTCACCGGTAGACGCTCGCGATCGCCCGGATGTCCTCGTGGGGCGCGCTGACCGGCCGCTCGGCGAGCAGCGCGGAGGCGAGGCGGCGCTGCCGTCGTGGCACGCCGCCGTTGATGCCGAGGTATTCCAGGGTCGGGTGCTCCGCCACGGCCTCGACGAGCCGCCGGGCGCCCCGCCCGCCGATCTCCGTACGCCGCAGGTCCAGCCGGCGCAGCCGGGCGGCGGGCAGCGCGTCGGCGAGCACCGCCGCGCCCTCGTCGCCGACCACGTTGCCCTGCGCCCCGAGGGCCCGCTCCGACGGCGGCCGGGCCAGGTCGAGCGCCCGCCAGGACCCCAGGTGCCGGGCCAGCGCCGCGACCCCGGCGGGGGTGATCCCGTTGCCGCCCAGCCCGAGCGTCAGCTCCACCCCGTCGGCCAACTCGGCGAGGGCGGCCGCGCCGGCGTCCCCGAGGTGGTTCGCCGCCAGGTAGAGCTCCCGGACACCGGCGGAGCGGATCAGCGTGCCGAGCACCCCGACGGCGTCCGGCCCGAAGCCGTTGCCGCCGAGGAAGAGCCGACGCACGGGGCGTTCGCGGGCGGCCAGCGCCTCCGCGAGGGCGGTCAGCCCGGGTACGCCCATGCCGACGTTGACCAGGTCGAGCGTACGGATGGCGGAGTTCACCGCGAGCGCGTCGGCGAGCCGGCGGACGCCCTCGTCGCCGACCGGGTTGCGTTTGAGCCACAGGGCCCGCACGGTGTCGTCGCCGGCCAGCCGGTCGGCGAGCGCGCCGATCCCGGTGGGGCCGATCCGGTTGCAGCCCAGGTAGAGCGTCTGGAGGTGGTGGCCCGGACGCAGCGCCTCGGCGACCGCCCGGGCGCCGTCGGCGCCGAGGCCGTTGGTGCCCAGCAGCAGGTGCCGCACCAGCGGGGAGTCGACCGCGGCGGCCACGATCCGCGCGGTCTGCGCCGGGCCGACGCCCTGCTTGCACAGGTCCAGCCGGCCGTCGGGCTGCACCGTGCCGCGTGGGAACACCTCGGGGCCGGCGACCGTGCCCGGCGCGGCGAGGCGGACCAGCAGGGGGTCGAAGTCGCCGGGGTCGGCGAGGCCGGCGTCGGGGTCGGCGATGGCCGGGCAGCGCACCGGCGTCGGGTCGGTCACCAGGGCACGCTCCGGTAGTCCTTGAGGAACTGGCCGCTCACGGGCGTGCCGCGCACGCCGCGCACGATCGGGTCGTAGACCCGGGCGGCCCCGTCGACGACGTCGAGCGGCGGCCGGAAGCCGAGGTCGCGCTGGGCCGCCTTGCCGGGGTGCGGCCGCTCGTCGGTGACCCAGCCGGTGTCCACGCTGTTCATGTGGATGCCGCTGGCCAGGTAGTCGGGAGCGACCGTGCGGACCAGCATGTTCAGCGAGGCCTTGGCCATGTTGGTGTGCGGGTGCCGGGTGGTCTTGCCGGCGCGGGAGTAGCTGCCCTCCATCGCGGAGACCTGCACGACGTGCCGCTGCGGGTGGGCGCTCGCCTGCATCAGCGGACGCAGCCGGGAGGTGAGGAGGAAGGGCGCGAAGGCGTTCACCACGTGCACCTGCAACCACTCGTGCGGGCTGACGTCGGCGTCGCTGAGCACCCAGGAGTTGATCTCGCGCAGGTCGAGCGGCTGGCCCGTCTCGTCGACCCGCCCGGCCGGGAAGAACGCCTCCAGCTGCCCGGCGGGTAGGAACGCGTCCGGCAGCCCGGCCGAGGGGGCGGCGGGAGGCGCCGCGCCGATCGCGATCCGCGCCGCCGGCCCCTCCAACGCCGCGGACTCGGCCGCCCGGACCTCCCGGTGGTACGCCGCCGGCCGATGGAGCGTCTGTGCGGCGTTGTTGACCAGGATGTCCAGCCCGGCGAAGCGCCGCCCCACGAGCGCGACGAAGTCGAGCGTGCCGGCCAGGTCGAGCAGGTCCAACCCGTGCACGTAGAGCCGGCCGGCCCAGTCGTCGGCGTCCGGTACGGCGGCGAAGCGGCGGGCCGCGTCGCGGGGAAACCGGGTCGTCACGATCACGTCGGCGCCGTCGCGGAGCAGTTTGAGTGCGGTGTGGAAGCCGATCTTCACCCGGCCGCCGGTCACCACGGCGGTGCGGCCGGTCAGCTCGCAGCGGGCGTGGCGCCGCTCGCGGTTCTCCGCCGCGCACGGTGGGCACATCAGGTGGTAGTCGACATCCACCTGCCGGTAGGACCGCTTGCACACGTAGCAGTGCCGCGCCCTGCCGAGCGTCCCGCGCCCGGCCGCGCCGAGACCGGCGTCGTGCGCCGTGAGATCTGCGTCGGGTGCCGCGCTGGCGGCGTCGCGCGCCACGCTGCCCGCGTCGTGTGGTGCGAGGTTCGCGTCGTGCGCCGCGAGACCGGCGTCGGGTGCTGCGAGACCGGCGTCGGGTGCTGCGGCGTCGCGCGCTGTGATGCCGACGTCGGGCGGTGCGGGGTCGGGGATCTCGGTGCGGAAGCGGGTGGCGGCGGCCAGCAGCGCGCGGTCCGCTGCCCGGGTCGCGGCGTCCCGACGGGCCTTGGCGCGCCGCTTGACCCCCCGGTGGGCGGCGGCGACCGCGCGCTCCAACTCCTGCCGGGTCGCCTCGTCCAGGTCGGCGTCGTCGAGCCGGGCCAGGACGGCCAGGCAGGCCGCCAGCTCGGCGCGGTCGACGGACACGATGCTCCTTCGTGGAGGGTGGGGGCGAGACCGGCCGGATTCGAACCGGCGTCCTCCAGCTTGCTGTCAAGGCGCGTCGACCTCTGCGCTACGGCCTCGCCGCGCGGGAGCATACCGAAGGGCACCGACAACGGGTCGGCTACGTCAGGTCAGCGTCCGCGTGAAGGCGAGCAGTTCTGCGGCGGTGCGACCCCGCTCGTCCACGGCGTCCGGGTCGGCGCCGGCTCCGAGCAGGGCCGCCATCACCTCGGGAGCCAGCGCGGCGGCGGCGGAGTGCGCGGGGGTACGGCCGTCCCGGTCGGGTGCGTCGAGGTCGAGCCCGGCCGCGGTGAGCGCCGGGAGCACCCGGAGGTCGTCGAGCCAGGGCAGCCAGTGCGCCAGCGTGCCGCCCTGGTTGTCGCGCAGCTCCGGGTCGATGCCGTCGGCGAGCAGGGTGAGCAGTCCGTCGGCGTCGCCGTGGAACGCGCGGGCGAAGAGGTCCTGCCGAAGCTTGCGGATCTCCTTCGGCACCGGCTTCGCCCCGGTACGCCAGGCGCGCACCGCCGCCGCGCAGCCGCTGACGGGGCCGCCCAGCCCGGCGAGCAGGAACTCCCGGCGCAGCTCCTCGTCGGTGTGGTGTGGCGTGACCAGCCGACCGGCCGAGACCCGCACGGTGTGCCAGTGTGGCCCGCACCGGATCCGGATCGGCGGGTGCGGCGCCGGCTGCGGGGCCCGCCACGCCTGGCTCCGGCCGGGGAACAGTGCCTCGTGCACCAGCGGGTGCAGCTCGTCCGGGGTCAGGTCGCCCCAGCGCAGCAGCGCCACGTCGGCCGGCGCGGGCACCGCGAAGGCGCACGGCCCGGCGAAGGGCTCGTTCCACGCCGCCGCGCGTACGGTCAGCCGGCCGTCGGCGTGGACGTCGACGGCGAGCCGGCGGTCTTCGCTGAACTGCGTCGTCGCCCCGTACCGGTGGGCCAGTCGCCGGGTCTCACCGGCGAGCACGGGCAGCGTCGGCGCGTTAGCGGTGAGCCTGTGCACCAACGAGGCGGAGTGCTGTCCGTGCTCGTTCGGGGGGACGGCGAGCCCGGCCGCCTCGTACGCCGCGACGGGTTGCCGGGCGGCCAGCAGCGCGGCCACCGTCTCCACCTCCGTCGCGCGGTCGTCGGCGGGGCCGGGCGCGGTCGTGGCACCCTGCGGGTGCGCCCGGCCGTCCGGCGCGTGCCAGGCGAGGCGGACCGCCGAGGCGCCGTAGGCCCAGCGGCGGGTGGCGACCGCGTCCGCGTCCCAGCACCAGCCGGGCAGGTCGTGCCACCGGGTCGGCAGGTGCCGGCTGTCGGTGACCCGCAGCCCGATCCGCTGCGGGGCGCGGTCGGTGGGCGGCAACGTCGCCACCAGTAGCGGGACAGCCCGGTGGGGCCGGCTGCCGGTCGCGACGGGGTCGGGCAGTCGGGAGAGCACGACGGCGGCCCGTGGCAGCAGGGCCAGCGACCCGGTGCGGGGCAGGAACCGGCGCAGCAGGTCCGGGGCGAGGCCGCGCAACTCGCCCTCGACGCGGGCGGCCTCGTCGGTGCCGTACCGGGTGGCGATGTCCCGCAGGTCGACGTGCGCGTCGATCCGGGCGGCGGCGCACGCGCCCCGCCAGTCGCCCGCCAGCCGGCGGTCGGTGGCGGCGGCGACCATGGCCGGCGGGGAGGCGTACGCCAGGAGCCGCAGTCGCTTCTCCCGCTCGCGGCGGCGTTGCATCTCGACGCCCCCCGTTCCGTCGTCAGCGGGTCGGCCGGGACCGGACCGGCATCCCGATCCTGCCGGCGGGCGTGCCGACCACGGTGCCACGCCCCGCCCGCCGGCGAGTGTAGGGGGTGCGGGCCGGCCGGATTCGAACCGGCGTCCTCCCGGTTTTGGAGACCGGGCGCGACGACCGCTGCGCTACGGCCCGCACGAGGCGGGGACGACCCGGGGGCGGCGGACGGGCCGGATTCGAACCGGCGTCCTCCTCCTTGAGAGGGAGGCGCGACGACCTCTGCGCTACCGCCCGCCGCGAGCGAGTGTAGGGCAACCGAGCTGCCCGTCCCGCCTCCCACGAGCCCGGGCACCCCAAGGCCCCGGTGAGCAGCAGCCATGCGACGGCGCGGTTCGACCACCCCGTCGTGTCACCGGCGTCCGGCCCGCCGCGCGGCGAGTACAGCCGGGGGTCAGCCGGCGGCCACCACCTGGTTCGCCGGCTGCTGCGTGGGCCCGCCGGCGGGGGCCTGGTCGTCGTCGCCGGTGAGGGCCGGCACCGGGTGGCCGGTCTCCGCCGGCACGGCCTCGCCGGCGGCGGGTTCCGCCACCGCCACCGCCACCGGTACCGGTCGGGCGGTCCGGGGCCGGGCCGTGACCTGCGGGTACTCGGCGGTCTCCGCGCCACCCGTGGCGGCTGCCATGACCGCCGCGGCGGCCAGGTCGGCCACCCGCTTCGCCTCCCGCTTGACCCGGGCGCGGACCTCCTTGGCGTGCTGCTCGGCGGAGTCACCGGCCCGGCGTGCCTCATCGAGGCGGTGCAGCTCGTCGGTCAGCTCCTGCCGGGTCTCGGCGAGGCGCTGCTGCACCTCGGCGAACTCGCGCTCGATCGTTCCGCACTCCTGCCGGGCCTGGGCCAGCTGCTGCTGCGCGGTGTCCAGCTCGGACTGCATCCGGGCCAGCGTCTCCCGCCGGTCCCGGATGCCCTGCTGCGTCGCGGCGAGCTGCTGCTGATGGGTCGCGGCCTGCTCGTCGACGTGCTGGCGCACCTTGGCCGCGTACTGCTGGGCCTCGGCGATCAGCGTGGCGATCTCCTGCTCCGCCGCCGTACGCTGAGCGCCGAGCTCACGCTCGGCGGACGCGAGCTGCTCGGCGATCTCCTGCTCGGCGGCGGTCCGCCGCTCGTTGATCTCCCGTTCCACGCTGGCCTGCCACTGGCCCAGCTCCTGCTGGGTCTTCGCGCGGGCCGCCTGCACCTCCTGCTGGATCTGGGTGCGGGCCGCCACGAGGATCGTCTCGGACTCGGCGCGGGCCGCCTCGATCTGCTGGGCGGTCTGCTCGTCGACCCGCTTCGCCTCCTGCACCGCGTGGTCGTGGGCCGCCTCGCCGGCCGCCCGCAACCGCTCCGCCGCCTCCCGGATCCGGGTCAGCTCGGCCTGGGCGTTGGCGCGGCGTTCCTCATGTTCCCGGTCGTGCTCGTCGCGCCGCGCGGCCGCCTCCTCCGTCAGCTCCCGCAGCGTCGTGGTGGCCTGTTCGCGGGCCTCGGTCAGCAGCCGCTCCGCCTCGGCCTCGAGTTCGGCGGCCCGCTGCCCGGCGGCGTCGGTGATGGCGTCGGCCTGCTTCTCGGCCAGGGCCAGGATCTGGTCGACCATCGGGCCCAGGTCGCGGAAGGACGCCCGGTCCGGCTGCGTCGGCCGGTCCCGCAGCTCGGTCGTCTCGGCGCGCAGCCGGTGCACCTCGACGGTCAGCTCGCGCAGCTGGGCCGAGGCCCGGTTCCGCTCGGCGGCCAGCGCCGAGCGCTCGCCGTCGACCTGTTCGAGGTAGCGGTCCACCTGCCGTTTGTCGTAGCCGCGCAGCGCGAGGTCGAAGCTCGGCCGCGAGGCCGCGTCCTCGCGTGCCGCGAACGGGTCGTCGCCGTGGGACATGCATCCTCCTCCGTACGATCGCGAGCGCCACGCCGGCGAGAGATCCGCCTCACGCCGCTGTGCTGAGGCGCCACGCTACCGTCGCGGTCGCACGCCCCCGCGAAAAGGGTGACCCCCCACCTTCGGCACGCCCTTGTACCTGACGCAGATGCGGGTCGTGCGGTTCGGGTCGTTGAGGATGGTGATCCGGCTGAACCGGGCGGTGTCGCCCCAGTTCGTGTCGATGCCGGCCAGCATCTTCGTCGAGGTCGCGGTGACGTTGTCCATCGGTGCGCGCCGGGCCGTCCGCCGACGCCCTACAGGGGCAGTCGGCCCGCGCCGGCCAGCGTCGCCACGACCGCCGGCACCGCGGGCGCCGGCAGCACCGGAGCGCGGCGCAGGCTCGGCGTCCAGCCCGCGTCCGGGGCCAGGTCCGGCTCGTGCGAGGCGTTGTACGCGGCCACCAGGTCGACCGGCCGGGGCCGCTCACCGGCGGCGCCGACCCAGTTGCCCCGGGTGGTGACGGCGGTGCCGCCCCAGTCGTACAGCAGGTCGTCGGCCCCGACGCCGGCCTGGAGGCTGAAGAAGTTGTGCTCGGCCACCACGGCGGACTGCACCCCGACGCCGATCGCGTACTCGAACCCGTCGCCGCCCAGCCGGTAGTGGTTGTTCCACACGTCGACCTGGCCGAACCGCACCCGGGGCAACGTTGGAGTACCCCGTCGAAGAGGTTGTGGTGCAGGCTGACCTTCAGCCGCCCGACGTCCGGGCCGACGGTGTTGGACGAGCCGATCAGCATGACCTTGTCCCGCCCGACGAACCGGTTGTAGGAGATGGTCACCAGGCTCGCGGTGTGGGTGACGTCCACCGATCCGTCGTGCACCTGGTACGGCCGGCCGAGGTGCACCGGCTGGGCGCTGTCCGGGTTGTCGCCGTCGGTGAAGGTGTTGTGGTCGATCCAGACGTGCTCGCTGCGGCGTACCGAGATCTGGTCGTACTGGGAGTTCCAGTTGCCGGCCTCGCCGTCGGTGGGGGACCAGGCGGGGAAGCAGTCCCGGGCGTCGTCGAAGGTCAGGTTCCGCACGATCGTGTTGTGCGCGCCGTCGAGCATCAGCGTCAGCCCGGTCAACCGGGCGCCGGGCAGGCCGACGATGGTGGTGTTCGGGCCGACGTTGAGCTGGGTCTGCCGGGTCTGGTTCGTCACCGAGCGCACCCGTGCCGCCTCCAGGGGCCCGCTCGGCGGCACCCGTCCCCAGACCGCCGGGTCGTACGCCGCGAGGTACGCCGGCAGCGAGTACTCCGGGTCGGCGAGGGCGGCGCAGTCGAGCGGGGTCCCGTCGGGCCCCTCGAAGCCGTCGACCACGCCACGCACGTAGATGATCTTCGGGGTGGCGTTGCCCCGGTTGGTGGCGTTGTCGCCGCCGAGGGCCGCGACCAGCCCGGCCCGGCTGGAGACCACGTGCACCTGCTCCGGCGTGGCCGCCGCGCCGCCGGTGGTGCCGGCCCCCTCGGCCGCCCAGCCGTCCCCGGCCGGTAGCGCCTGCCGGCCGAGGTGTCGGGCGGCCCGGGAGAGCCCGTCGGCCGCGCCGTCCACGGTGGCGGGCGGAGCGCCTCCGCCGCGCCAGTGGATGTCGCCGCGAGCGTGACGGCGACCATCGCCGCGCCCAGTGTCTTCTCCCACATCTGTCGGACCACCTGTTCGTCGCCGGTTCGGTACCGGCAACGGTAGGTTTCGCGATTTATGCGCGTCAATGACGAGCATATGCAGGATTGTTGCAGTTGATCCGATCAGCCGGCATCGTCCCCACCGCCTCCGGTCGGGATGGCACCCCCGTGTCCGATATGGACCCGCGTCAGGCGGGCGGCCCGGTTGCAGCGTGTTGCGGTCCCTCCTGCCCGGTCAGGTCCCTGCGGTGCGGCGCCACCGCCCACGGCACCGCCAGCTCCGACAGCAGCGCCCCCTCGTCGGCCGCCCGGCGCAGCAGCCGGTTGATCCCGCGTACCGTCAGCACCCGCTGCGGGCCGTCGCCCGTGGCGGTGACGAGGTCGCCGCCCAGCGACGTCGGCTCGGGGGCATCCGTGACGGCCTCCAGCACCGTGGTGAACGGTGCGGTCCGCGCCAGCGGCGCGATCAGTGGCACCGCCGGGTCCGCCCGGTGCGCGAGGAGGTTCTCCAGCAGGCCGCGCCGGCCGGGCACCTCGCGCGGGCCGGCGTCGCCGGGCAGCAGCAGCCGGTCGGTCGGGTACTCCAGCACGGCCCGGCCGGCGGTGCCGGTCACCAGCACCTCCCCGGCGACGAAGTCCTCGCCGGCCAGGGTCACCGCCGCGACGATCGGTGGCCCCGAGCGGGACCGCACCCGCAGTGTCGCGGTGTCGTCCACCTCGATCGGCCGGACCCGGTAACGCTCCACCTCGATCCGCGCGGGCTCCACCGGCCCGTCCCCGACGGCCTCGGCGACCGCGAGGCACTGCATGACCGCGTGCGCCAGCGGGTTGGCCAGGGCGCCGTCGAGCACCGGGCGGCCGTGCAGCGTACGCCGGCCGGCCCACGGCGCCCGCGCGTAGTAGGCGTCGGAACGCTGCCAGGCCGCCACCGTCGCGATGCCGGTGACGGTACCGAGCCGCCCCGCCCGCACCGCGCCGGTCAGCTGCGTCAGCGCCGCCGAGCCGAGCGCCTGGAAGCCCACCTGGCACGCCCGGCCCGTCGTGGCGAGGGCGGCGGCCAGCCGGTGGTGCTCCGCGGTGGACAGCACCGGGGGCTTCTCCAGCAGCAGGTCGGCGCCCGCGGCGAGCACGTCCAGGGCGATCGGCAGGTGGGTGTGCGGCGGGGTGCACACCACCACCACGTCCGGTCGGGTCGCCCGCAGCATCTCCCGGTGGTCGGCGCAGACCATCGTGCCGGCCGGCACCGGCGCCGCCGGGTCGTCCTCGACCGGGCGTACGTCGACCAGGGCGACCAGCCGCAGCCGCCCGGCGTCGTGCAGCGGCGCGACGACCCGCCGGTGCCAGCGCCCGTGCCCGTTGGCCCCGACGACGGCGACCCGCGGCACGGCGTCGGGCGGAGGGGACCCGGCGGCCGTCACCGGGCGCCCGCCAGCGTCGCGGTCACCCCGTGCCGCTCCAGGGCGGTCAGCCACCCGGTCACCTCGGCGCGTACGTCGTCGTCGGCGGCCACCTCGGCGGGGAAGATCTCGCGCAGCGCGAACACCGCGTCGACCGCCCCCGCCGGGGTGCGTGGCCCGGCGGCGAGCGCCGCGCGGATCTGCTCGGCGAGCGGGTCGGCCAGCGGCAGGGGGCTGCCGTCGTCGGCGTGGCCCTGGGCGAAGCGCAGCCAGGCGGCCACCACCAGCGTGGCCCAGTGCGCCGGGCGCCCGGCGGCCCGCAGGTCGGCGACGGTGTGCAGGACCCGCTGCGGCAGCTTCTGCGAGCCGTCCGTCGCCACCTGGAGGGTGCGGTAGCGGATCGCCGGGTTGGCGAAGCGCGCCAGCACCTCCTCGCCGTACGCGACCACCGAGACGCCCTCGGGCGGCTCGAAGCTGGCCGCCACGTCCTCGGCGACCAGCCGACGCAGCACCGTCGTCAGGTGCGGCAGGGCCAGCGCGTCGGCGATGGTCTCCCGGCCGGCGAGCGCGCCCAGGTAGGCGGCGGCCGAGTGCACGCCGTTGAGGGCACGCAGCTTCAGCCGCTCCCAGGGGCCCGCGTCGGCGGTGAGCACCGCCCCGGCCCGCTCCCAGGCCGGCCGGCCCCCGGGGAAGTCGTCCTCGACGACCCACTGCCGGTACGGCTCGGCGGCCACCGCCGCCAGGTCGCTCACCCCCAGGGCCCGTTCGGCGTCGGCGAGGGTCCGCGCCGTGCTGGCCGGCACGATCCGGTCGACCATGGTGCCGGGGAAGCTGACGTGCTCGCGTACCCAGCCGGCCAGCGGCTCCGGCACCCCCGCGTACGCCGCCGACTGCTCGACCAGGCCGCGCAGCCGGCGGCCGTTCGCGGGCAGGTTGTCGCAGCTGACCAGGGCCAGCGGTGGGCCCTGCGCGGCGGCGCGGGCGAGCAGCCCCCGCAGCAGCAGGCCCGGTACGGTCACCGGCGCCCGGTCGGTGCGCAGGTCGGCGGCGACCTCCGGGTCCGGCCGCAGCCGCCCGGTCACCGGATCCAGCTGGTACGCCTTCTCCGTGACGGTGAGGGTGACCACCCGGATGGCCGGGTCGGCCAGCAGCGCCACCACGGCGGCGGGGTCACCGGCGGCGTGCCGGGTGCCCGCCAGCGCGCCGACCACCCGGGTGTGGCATCCCTCGGCGCTGCTGGTGGTGACGCTGAACAGGTTGTCCTGCGCGGCCAGCGTCGTCACCACGTCGGGGTTGCGCGGCGCGACACCGACGATGCCCCAGCCGCCCCCGGCCCGCGCCATCGCCTCCTCGGTGTAGACGGCCTGGTGGGCGCGGTGGAACGCGCCCAGCCCGAGGTGGACGATCCCCGCCGGCACGCTGCCCGGACGCAGCAGCGGGCGGCTGTCGGTCGGCAGCCGGCGCAGCGTCCCGAGGCCGAGCCGGGCGGCGCCGGCGCTCATCGCCACACCGGCCCGTCCGGGAAGCGGAACTCGGCGATCGACTCCGGCTTCATGGTGGCGCTGTAGCCGGGCGCCTCCGGCAGCAGGTAGCGCCCCCCGCGGGTGCGCACCGGGTCGACGAAGTGCTCGTGCAGGTGGTCGACGTACTCCACCATCCGACCCTCCAGGCTGGTGCCGACCCGCAGGTAGTCGAAGACCGCGAGGTGCTGGACGTACTCGCACAGGCCCACGCCGCCGGCGTGCGGGCAGATCGGCACCCCGAACTTCGCCGCCAACAGGATCTCGGCGAGGACCTCGTTGACGCCGCCGACCCGACACGCGTCGATCTGCATCACGCCGATCGCCTCGGCCTGGAGCAGCTGCTTGAAGATGACCCGGTTGGCGGCCACCTCACCGGTGGCGACCCGGCACCGGCCGCCGGTCAGCCCGGTCACCGCCCGCGCGATGCGCGCGTGCCCGAGGATGTCGTCGGCGTGCGTCGGCTCCTCGATCCAGTACGGATCCACCTCCGCCAGCGCGGTCATGTTGGCGATCGCCTCGTCGACGTCCCAGACCTGGTTGGCGTCCATCATCAGCAGCGCGTCCGGCCCGATCTCCGCCCGGATGATCCGCGCCCGGCGCAGGTCGTCGGCCGGCGGACCGCCGACCTTCATCTTCATCGCCCGCCACCCGTCGGCGTACGCCTGTCGGGTCAGCGCCCGGACCTTGTCGTCGGGGTAGCCCAGCCACCCCACGGACGTGGTGTACGACGGGAAGCCGTCGCGCTCCAGCACGGCGCGCCGCTCGTCGAGCCCGACGAGTCCCCTGTCGAGGATGGCCGCCGCCTCGTCGGGGGTGAGGGCGTCGGTGATGTGGCGGAAGTCGACGCTGGCCACCAGCTCCTCGGTGGGCAGCTCGGCGAGCAGCCGCCACATCGGCTTGCCGGCCAGCTTGGCCCGCAGGTCCCACACCGCGTTGACCAGCGCGCCGGTGGCCATGTGGATGACCCCCTTCTCGGGGCCCAGCCAGCGCAGCTGCACGTCGGCGCTGAGCGAGCGCCAGAACGCCACCGGGTCGGCGAAGATCTCCTCGACGGTCCGGCCGGTCACGTGGTGGGCGAGGGCGCGGATCGCCGCGCAGGTCAGCTCGTTGCCCCGGCCGTTGGTGAAGGTGAACCCGGCCCCGGTGACGCCGGCGTCGGTACGCAGCTCGACGTAGCTGGCCGAGTAGTCGCCCCGGTTGATCGCGTCCGAGCCGTCGCCGGCGGCGGCGGTCGGGAACCGCACGTCGTGCACGTCGACGGCGGTGACGGTGACACTCACAGGAGGCTCTCTCCGATCTTGAAGACCTTCTTCGGTAACCGGTACGCCAGGTCGACGATGGTCTCGGCGGCCTCGTCCTCGCCGAGGCGGTGCTCGGTGACCAGCCGCGCCAGGTAGGCGGCGTCGACCCGGCGGGCCACGTCGTGGCGTACCGGGATGGAACAGAACGCGCGGGTGTCGTCGACGAACCCGGCGGTGTTGTAGAAGCCCGCCGACTCGGTGACGGACTCGCGGAAGCGGCGCAGCACCTCCGGCGAGTCCAGGAACCACCAGGGCGCGCCGAGGTAGAGCGCGGCGTACCCGCCGGCCAGCGGGGCGAGTTCGCGGCTGAAGGTGTACTCGTCGAGGGTGTAGAGCACCACCCGCAGCCGCGGGTCGTTGCCGTACGCGTCGAGCAGCGGGGTCAGCGCGTGCAGGTACTCGGTCGCCTGCGGCAGGTCGCCGCCGACGTCGCGGCCGTGCCGCGCGTACAGCCAGCGGTTGTGGTTGCGCACCGCGCCGGGGTGCAGCTGCATGACGAGCCCGTCGTCCAGCGACATCCGGGCGAACTCCAGCAGCATGTGCGCCCGGAACGTCTCCGCGTCGGCCGCGTCGGCGAGCCCTCGCAGCCCCCGGTCGTAGAGGCGGGCCGCCTCGCCGGCGTCCAGCGCCAGGGTGCGCGCGGTGGGGTGGCCGTGGTCGGTCGAGGTGGCGCCGGCCGCGATGAACGCCGCCCGCCGCTGGCGCAGCGCCGCCAGGTAGCCGGCGTACGTGCCGGTGTCCTCGCCGGTGATCTCCCCGAGCCGCGCGACGTTGCCGGCCCAGCCGTCGAACTCC
The DNA here is from genome assembly GCF_043197575.1 of Micromonospora sp. NPDC049051. Taxonomy (NCBI): domain Bacteria; kingdom Bacillati; phylum Actinomycetota; class Actinomycetes; order Micromonosporales; family Micromonosporaceae; genus Micromonospora; species Micromonospora sp. NPDC049051. Next base: position 8,539 of record NZ_JBICTL010000010.1, on the reverse strand, counting down.
ATGTCGGCCACGTTGTCCGGCCGGAACGTGGTGATCACCCGACCGCCCGGCCCACCCCAGCCGTCGGCGGCGAGCTTGGCGTGCTGCCCGAGGTCGTCCAGGGGGGACTCGGTGGTGGCGAGCACCTCGATGCCGAAGCGCTCGAACAGCGCCCGGGGCCGGAACCCGGGCTCGGCGAGCCGGGCGGCCAGTTCGTCGTAGACGGCGTCGGCGGTGGTCGGCGAGAGCGGGGTGCGTACCCCGAACACGTCGGCGAAGGTCTGCTCCAGCCAGAGCCGGGAGGGGGTGCCCCGGAACAGGTGCCAGTGCGCGGCGAAGCGTCGCCAGATCGTGCGCCCGTCGGGCTCCGTGGGGCTGCCGTCGACGGTGGGCACGCCCAGCTCGGCCGGGGGGACGCCCTGGCTGAGCAGCATCCGGGTGAGGTAGTGGTCGGGCACGATGAGCAGCCGAGCCGGGTCGGGGAACGGTCGGTCCTCGGCCAGGATCGCCGGGTCGACGTGCCCGTGCGGGGAGATGATCGGCTGGGGCGCGGCCAGCGCGTACAGCCGTCGGGCCACCGCCCGCTGCGCGGGGTCGGCGGGGAAGAGCAGGTCGGTCGTGGGCACGGATGGGGCTCCTCGGAAGGGTTCTCGGCTCAGGGCAGGTCGAGCAGGTCGGCGACCCGCACCGGGGCGCCGGTGGCGAAGGACCGGTTCGCGGCCAGGCCGGTGAGCAGGGCGAGGGCGCCGTCGCGGGCGGTGGCCGCCCGCCCCATCGGGTCCGTCTCGCCGCCGATCAGGACCCGGGCCATCCGGGCGTCGGCGCCGCCGTGCCCGGACCGGGTGTGCCCGGACACGGGTACGGCCTGCGGCGGCGCCCAGAACGGCCGCAGGGTCAGCGTGGCGTGGCCGGCCTCGGCGGCGGCCTCGTCGCCGTGCAGCGCCGCGCCCTTGAGCGCGCCCGCCGAGGCGGGGTCGACGTGGTCGCTCTCCACGACCTCCAGCTCCAGCCGGCCCCTGCTGCCGTTGACCATCACCCGGTAGCCCTCGTAGGGGGCGTACGCGGTGAGGTGGTAGGTCATCGTCGCGCCGGTGGAGTAGCGGGCCAGCACCGACATGTCGTCCTCGATGCTCACGCCCGGGGCGAAGACGTTGCGGTCGCGGTGGTAGCCGTCCTCGGCCTCGGCGTCGAGGTAGAGCTCGCGCAGCTTCGGGTGCGCGTCGAGCCGCAGCGCGAACGGGTCGTCGGCGGCGGCGGGGGACCCGTGCGCCCGCTCGTAGTCGCGGGCGTAGCCGTGCCGGCGGCCGGCCTCGCCGTAGAAGAACAGCCGGCCGGCGGCGTACACCTCGACGGGGGTGGCGTCGAGCCACCAGTTGACCAGGTCGAAGTGGTGGCCGGCCTTGTGCACCATCAGCCCGCCGGAGTGCGCCTTGTCGCGGTGCCAGCGGCGGAAGTAGTCGGCGCCGTGCCGCACGTCGAGCAGCCACTCGAAGTGCACCGAGCCGATCTCGCCGATCGCGCTGTCGGCGAGCAGCTCGCGCAGCTTCTCGTGCAGCGGGTTGTAGCGGTAGTTGAACGCCACCCGCACCTGCCGACCGGTGTCGGCGACCGCGTCGAGGATCCGCCGGCAGCCGGCGGCGTCGGTCGTCATCGGCTTCTCGGTGATGACGTCGCAGCCGGCCCGCAGCGCCGTGTCGATGTGCGCGGCGTGGGTGTCGTCCACGCTGGTCACCACCAGCACGTCGACGCGCTCCTTGCCGAGCATGGCGGCCAGGTCGTCGGCCCGGTACGTCGGCACCGGCGGGTGCCTCAGCTCGCCGAGCCACCGGTTGTGCGCGTCCATCCGGGCCTGGTTGACGTCGGCGAAGGCGACGAGTTCGGCGGTGTCGGCGTGGTCGCGCACCAGCGCCCGGACGAACATCTCGGCGCGCGACCCGGTGCCCACGACGGCGTGGCGGACCTGCTGACCGGTGCTGGACGACATGGCGACCGCCTCCCGCGTTGCTGCAAAGGTTTGCAGCGAACCAATCACGGGCCGCGCCGATTCGTCAACGATCGATGTCAAACCGGTGGCATAGATCCGCCTTGATGGCGATTTGTCCATAGGATGGGAGCGCGCCGGAAATGTATCTGTAACCATCGACCGTTGACACGTGCGCAACCGTTTGCATTAATTGGCGACACCTGACGTGACCCCAGCCACACTGGACGAAGGGCCCGCCGTGCCAGCCACCATCCGAGACGTCGCCCGGGCCTCCGGCGTGCACATCTCCACGGTCTCCCGCACGTTCTCGGCCCCGCACCTGGTCAACCCGGAGACGCGGGGCCGGGTGCTGGCCTGTGCCGAGGAGCTCGGCTACCGGCCCAACCGCGCCGCCCGCGCCCTGATCACCGGCCGTACGCACAACGTGGGGCTGATCATCGCGGACATCGCCAACCCGTTCTTCCCGCCGCTGATCAAGGCGGCGGAGAGCCAGGCCCGACAGCGCGACTACCACGTCTTCGTGGCCGACACCAACGAGGACCCGATCGCCGAGGAGGAGTTGGTCCACGCCCTCGCGAAGCAGGTGGACGGGGTGCTGCTGTGCAGCCCGCGGATGAGCAACAGCATGATCGAGCAGCTCAGCCGCGAGGTGCCGCTGGTGGTCATCAACCGGCAGGTCGCCGGCCTGCCCTGCGTCACCATGGACGTCGGGCAGGGCGCACGCTCGGCCATCGAGCACCTGCTCGGCCTCGGTCACCGGCACGTCGCGCTGCTCAGCGGGCCGCGCGGCTCGTGGACCAGCCGGGAGATCCGCCGGGCGGCCGGCGCCGCCGCGCGGGCCGGTGGGGCCGAGTTCACGGTGCTCGGGCCCAACCAGCCCACCGAGACCGGCGGGGCGGCCCTCGCCGAGCAGGTCCGCCGCAGCGGGGCCACGGCCGTCCTCGCCTACAACGACCTGATGGCGATCGGCCTGATCGAAGGGCTCGACGCCCTCGGGTTGAGCGTCCCGCAGGACCTGAGCGTCGTCGGCATCGACGACATCGCCCTCAGCCGGCTCACCCGGCCCAAGTTGACGACGGTGGCCACGCCCAACGCGGCCGCCGGCCGGACGGCCGTCGACATGCTCCTGCAACACGACACCGTCGCCGCCCGTGGCTCACGTGGCGGTCGGGGTGTCGCGAGCGACGACCGTCGTACCACCGCACAGGTAATGCTCCAGACCGAACTGGTCATCCGCGACTCGACCGCCGCCGCGCCGGCGGACGGTCGGCACCGCCCCGACGCCGGGTTGGCCACCCCGGGCCCGCATCGCCTTGCGGGCCCGGGTCGCCCGACCGCGGCCACCGGTGGCGTCGTCGCCTCCTAACGCCAAGGAGTGAGCGCACATGCACCCCGCAACGCCCCCCACCACTGGCACGAAGGTCGTGCCCGTTCACCGTACCCCCGTCCCCCGACGGCGCCTGATCCGCGGCCTGCTCGCCGCGGTCGTCGCCCTGCCCCTGGTCCTCGGCGCCGCCGGCTGCGGCGACGACGAGCAGGCCAGCACCGACCCGAACGCCCCGGTCAAGCTCTCGGTCTTCTGGTGGGGCGGTGAGGCCCGGGCGAAGCTGACCGAGGAGGCCCTCGCCCTCTACACGAAGAAGCACCCGAACGTCACCTTCGAGAAGACGTGGCAGGCCAACCAGGGCTACTTCGACAAGCTGGCCACCCTCACCGCCGGCGGCAACCCGCCGGACCTCTTCCAGATCGACGACAACTACCTGGCCGAGTACGCCTCCCGCAGCACCACCCTCGACCTGACGTCCTACAAGGACGCCGGCGACCTCGACGTGTCGAGGTTCCCCAAGAGCCTCTGGCAGTACGGCGTGGTCGACGGCAAGCTCGCCGGCGTGGCGTCGGGGGAGAACACCCAGGGCCTGGTCTACAACAAGACGCTGCTGACGAAGAACGGCCTGCCGGAGCCGACCACCGGCATGACCTGGGAGGAACACATCGCCTGGGCCGAGCAGGTCGCCAAGAAGACCAAGGTGCCCGGCACCCAGGACCCGAGCGCCGACTACAAGGCGTTCTGGGTGTGGCTGCGTCAGCAGGGCAAGGACCTCTACAAGGACAAGGAACTCGGCTTCACCGCCGAGGACGCGACGAAGTGGTTCGAGCTGTGGAAGGGCGCCCGGGACCGGGGCGCCACCCCGACTCCCGACGTCATCCACGAGGGCAACGTCACCGACATCACCAAGCAGCTCGTGGTGACCGGCAAGGCCGCCACCAGCTGGGTCTGGGTCAACCAGATGCCGGAGCTGAAGAAGAACACAAAGGACGAGCTGGGCGTCATCGCCTACCCCGGTGACCCGAGCGCCCAGTGGGCCCGCGCCTCCATGTACTGGTCGGTGTTCAAGGGCAGCAAGCACCGGGACGTGGCGGTCGATGTGATCAACTTCCTGGCCAACGACCCCGAGGCCGTCAAGCTGCTCGGCACCGACCGGGGCCTGCCGTCCAACCTGGACCTGCGCCGCGTGGTCAGCGACGACGTCACCGACCCGGCGATGAAGCAGTCGATCCAGGTGGAGTCCGACCTGGCGCAGAAGTTCGGCGAATCGCCGCAGGTGCCGATCAAGGGCCACAGCAAGGTCAAGTCTGAGCTGATCAAGGCCGCCGAGAACGCCCAGTACGGCCGCGTCACCCCCGCCCAGGCGGCGGAGCAGTTCCTCGCGGCCTGCAAGTCCGCCATCGTCTGACCCGAGACGCTACGGAGAGGAACCGGCTCGTGGCCCTGACCACGGCGCCCGGCCCGACCCGACGACGTACCGGATCCGTCCCGACCCCCGCCGGCAGGCGCGGGGTCGGGCGGGCCCGGCACGGCGACGGTCTGGCCGGCTACGTCTTCCTGTCGCCCTGGCTGCTCGGCCTGCTGGCCGTCACGGCGATCCCCATGCTCCTGTCGCTCTACCTGAGCTTCACCAACTACGACATCCTCACCCCCATCTCGGAGATCGAGTGGGTCGGCCTCGCCAACTACGAGCGGATGTTCACCGCCGACCCGTCGTACTGGCACTCGGTGCGGGTGACACTCACCTTCGCCCTGATCGCCGTGCCGCTGAAGCTCGCCGCCGCGCTCGGGGTCGCCCTGCTGCTCAACCGCGCCTGGCGCGGCGTCGGACTGTTCCGCGGCCTGTTCTACCTGCCGTCGCTGCTCGGCGGCAGCGTCGCGCTGGCCATCGTCTGGGTCAACATGTTCAATCGCGAGGGCGCCTTCAACTCGCTGCTGGCCTTCTTCGGCATCGAGGGCAAGCCGTGGGTCAACGACCCCGACTGGGCCCTGGAGACCCTGATGGTGCTCGCCATCTGGCAGTTCGGTGCGCCCATGGTGATCTTCCTGGCGGGCCTCAAGCAGGTGCCCACCGAGCTCTACGAGGCGGCCTCCGTCGACGGCGCCGGCACGTGGCGGCAGTTCGTCGCAGTCACCCTGCCGATGCTCTCGCCGGTGATCTTCTTCAACCTGGTGCTGGAGACCATCAACGGCTTCCAGGGCTTCACCGCCGCGTTCGTGCTCAGCAACGGCACCGGCGGCCCGGTCGACTCCACCCTGATGTACACGCTGAACCTCTACATCACGGGCTTCACCGACCTGGAGATGGGCTACGCCTCCGCGATGGCCTGGGTCTTCCTGATCGCCATCGCGATCATCACAGCGATCTTCTTCAGCACCGGGCGGTTCTGGGTGCACTACTCCGACGGGGAGGACCGGTGACGGCGACGGCAACCCCGGCGGCGGACGCCACGGCGACCGGCCCGCGCCGGGCCGGCGGCGGTGGGCAGGCCGTGCGTCTGCTCGTCCTGATCGCGATCGTCGCGGTCGTGCTCTACCCGCTCTTCTGGATGATCGGTACGTCCCTGAAGAGCCAGGAGGAGATCGTCAACAACATCGGCCTGCTGCCGAACGAGTTCACCCCCGGCAACTACGCCGACGGGTGGACCAACTTCGACCTCAGCTTCGGCCGGTTCTTCCTCAACAGCGCGATGGTCAGCCTGCTGACCGTCGTCGGCAACGGGGTCTCCTGCCTGCTCGCCGCGTACGCCTTCGCGCGGCTGCGGTTCCGGCTGCGCGGCGTCTGGTTCGCCGTCATGATCGGGACACTGCTGCTGCCCGGGCACGTGCTGATCGTGCCGCAGTACATCCTCTTCCGCAGCCTGGGCCTGGTCGGCGGCGAGTGGCCGTACCTGCCGCTGCTGATCCCGCAGTTCCTGGCCACCGAGGCGTTCTTCGTCTTCCTGATGGTGCAGTTCATGCGGGGCATCCCGCGTGAGCTGGACGAGGCCGCCAAGATCGACGGTGCGAACGCGTTCGGGATCTTCCGGCACGTCATCCTGCCGCTGAGCCGGCCCGCGCTCGTCACCACCGCGATCTTCTCGTTCATCTGGACCTGGAACGACTTCTTCCGCCAGCTCGTCTTCCTCTCCGACCTCGAGGACTACACGGTGCCGGTGGCGCTGACCCTGTTCATCGACTCGACGAGCCAGAGCGCCGTCGGCCCGATGTTCGCCATGTCGGTGCTGTCGCTGCTACCGGTGTTCCTGTTCTTCGTGGCCTTCCAGCGCATGCTGGTGGAGGGCATCAACACCAGCGGACTCAAGGGATGAGGCCGCACCGGGCGGCCGGGCCGCGGCGTGACGACGGGCCGGGCCCGGACGCCGCGCCGGCCCGCCGTGACTGGCGGGACGTGCTCACCGACGCCACGGACCTGGCGCTGCTCGGCATCGTGCTGACGCTGGCGGCCCTGCCCGTGCTCACCGCGGCGGCGGCCGTCGCCGCCGCGAGCGCGGCGGTGCACGACCGGTACAGCACCGGATCCTGGCCCCCGATCCGGAAGAACCTCATCCGGTACGGCCACGCCCTGCTGCCCGGCGCCGGGGTGAGCCTGCTGGCGCTCGCCGCCCTCGGGCTGCTCGCCCTGGACGTCGCCGCGCTGGCCGGCGGCCGGGTCCCCGGCGGGGCGCCGCTGCTCCTGCTCACCGTCGCCGTGGCCGCCGCCCTGGCCGGCTACGCCGCGCTGGTCGTGGTCGAGGTGGGCCGCCGGGGCGGACGCGACTGGCGCGACTCCGCGCGCGCCGCCGCCGGCGCCTGCCGGGCCCGGCCCGGCACCTGGGCCGCCGCCGCCGGGGTCAGCACCGTCGCCGCGCTGCTCGCCGTCATGGTCACCCCGGTCGTGGTGCCCATCCTCGCCGGGTACGCGGTCGCCGCCCTGCACGCGGTCGCCCGGCGGCTCGTGCTCGCCCCGACGGTCCGCCCACCGGGAAGGACGGCCCAGCCGTGACGGAGAACGACCGGCAGCTCAGCGTCGACGGCGTGCCGGTGGCGCGGTACGTCGTCGACCCCGCGATCGACCCCCGGCACGGCCCCCGCCCGTACCTGCACCCGGTGCGGACCCTCGGCGGGACGGTGGTCACCGACGCGTTCCCCGCCGACCACCTCTGGCACCTCGGCGCGTCCCTGGCCGTGCAGGACGTCGACGGCACCAACCTCTGGGGCGGGCGCACCTACGTCCGCGACGCCGGCTACACCTGGCGCGACGACCACGGCCGGATCGCGCACACCCGCTGGGAGGTACGCGACCCGCAGCGGCTGGCGCACCGGCTGGAGTGGCGCGACCGGGACGCTACGGTGCTGCTCACCGAGCGGCGGGAGCTGGCGGCGCGGCGGGTCGGCGAGCGGGCCTGGGCCCTCGACATCGCGTACGCGCTGACCGCCCCGGCCGACCGGGACGTACATCTGGGCAGCCCCGCCACCAACGGGCGCCCGGGTGGCGCGGGCTACGGCGGCTTCTTCTGGCGGGCCGTCAGCGCCACGCCCGCGCGGGTGTGCACCGCCACCGCCGAGGGGGAGGACGCGGTCAACGGCAGCACCGCGCCGTGGCTGGCCTTCAGCGGCACCGGGCCGGACGGGGCCGCCTACACGCTCGTGCTGGCGGGGCTCGCCGAGGGCGACCGGTGGTTCGTCCGCACCGCCATGTACCCGGGCGTCTGCGTGGCGTTCGCCTTCGACCGGCCGAGGGTGATCGCCGCCGGTGCGACCCGCACCGGGCGGCACCGGGTGGTGGTCACCGACGGCGCCCTGGACCGGGACGCGGCCGCCGCGCTGGCCGCCGGCGGGACGGTGTGACGCGGACCGCCCACCCCGGATTTGACGATCTTGTGGGGCGGGGCGTAACTTTCTCTCTGCCAGCGCGGAAGGGACGAACGGGGCGATTGCTCCGGGAGGCCGGGCGCGGCAATCGGGTCCCGGATGGCGTCATGCCCGCCGGTGCCCGGTCCCGGGTGGTGCCCCGGATTCGCCGCGAGGCGGATTTGGCGAGGCGGAACCGACCGGGTAAGGTTCACGGTCGGCAGGGAGCCGGGCGAGCTCGCGGGTTACCGCGGAGCGGCCGGTCTGCCGAACTTCCCTGAGAATGGTCGGCGAGAGTCGGCATTGTCGGGGTGCCCGCGAAAATGGGTTGAAGTGGTGCGGATCGCTGCAGAGCGGTTTGACACGGCGGAAATCGGTGGGTAGCGTAGTAAAAGTGCCTGGCGCGAGAGCGGCGG
>NZ_JBICTL010000009.1:0-176243 GCF_043197575.1 Micromonospora sp. NPDC049051 | reverse complement strand
CGGTTACATTCCGAACCCGGAAGCTAAGCCCTCCAGCGCCGATGGTACTGCACTCGGGAGGGTGTGGGAGAGTAGGACACCGCCGGACAATCTTCCAGTTCAGGGTCACCCTTCGGGGTGACCCTGAACTGCGTTACGGGTCGTATTCGCTCGGCCCCGCCGCCCGAAGCGCGGAGCCAGCGCGGAGTCCAGAGTCCGAAGCGCCAAGCCCGGAATCCGAAGTGCGAAAGCGCGGAGCCCAGGAGGCGTTCAGCATTCCTTCGGCAGGTGGCGGAGCCGCTCTGGACCCTCCTGGGTCAGCTGTACTCGTCGACGTCCAGGTCTGCGCCCACCAGGTGCAGGAACGCCAGCGTCGCCCGGTCGAGGTGCCAGCCGAGCAGCTGGTGCTGGCCCGGTAGCTTCGTCAGCCCGCCCACAGCGACGGCTTCCTCAGGCTCGCCGTCCTCGGCGTCGAGATGGCGGACCACCTGTAGCCGGGCGCCTCCCTGCTCACCGTCGACGCTGCGGAGGTCCGCCGCGACGTGACGGACCTCCGCAGCCAGCGGCAACAACCGGGCGACGACCCGGGCGATCTGTTCGTCCACTGCCAGACCGGGCTCCCGGCAGGTGATCTGCCAATTGTGGAGCACGGGTCGGGGCGGCTCCACCGACCGGCTGCCCCGTACCAGGACCTCGTCCGGCTCCAGCCCCAGGCGAGCCGTGATCTCGCTGGCGGGGACGCTCCGGGACCGGAGACTGAAGTAGGCGTACTGCCGGATCCACATCCGCGGAGGCTACCGGGGCGCGCACTGCGGGCGCAGGAGTCAGCGTCAGCGGTGTGCGTACGGCAGGGGGAAGCCCCGCCGGCGACGTGGCCGGCGGGGCTTCCCCGAGCGGGACTCAGACGGCGGTCAGGAGGGCTCCGGGCCGCAGATGAAGCGGGGCTCGGCGGAGTAGCGCCAGGTGAACTTCTCCCGCTTCACGACCTTGCCGTCCTTCTTGATGACCCGGAAGGCGTCCTGGGTGAAGCCCTGGCTGCCGCTGGCGGGGATGCACGTCGGGCCGGGCTTCAGGTAGACCGTGGTCGGCTGGGTGATGTTGCGGCGCGGACTGTACTCGGTCTTCACGCTGTCCCAGATCTTGGTGCTCCAGATCGACACGGTGATCGAACTCGACGTGTAGGAGGTGTCGATCAGGACGCCGTACTCGGTGTTGTTGCGGAACTTGAAGTCCAGGTCCGGCCAGAAGATGGTCGACTCGATGACCGCCGGATACCGGCTGAACCAGTACGAGTGCGGCTTGTGCTCGACGTCCTCCAGCCCGGCGTAGTACGTCGCGTTGAACAGCGTGGTGGTGAACTGCGAGGTGCCGCCGCCCACGCCTGGGACCAGCTTGCCGTCGAGGATGACGGGAGCGTCCCGGTAGCCCTGGGCGTAGCCACGCTCGCCGGTGTGGCCGTTGAGCGAGAACGTCTCGCCGGGCAGCACCACCGTGCCGTCCACGTCCTTGGCGATCGTGATGATGTTCTGGCTGCGCGGCGAGGAGAGCCCGCCGGTGAACCGGGTGGTGAAGGTGGAGACCCGCTCCTTGATGCCCAGCCCGGCCAGCTTCGCCGCGGTCAGCTCCGGCTCCGCAGGCTTCAGCTCGCCGGCGACCTTCCGGTCGTCCGCCTTCGGCAGGACGGCGAGCAGGTCCCGGCTGAGGGCAGCGCTGTCGAGCTGCTGGCCGGGCTTGCCGTCGACGACCTTCGGCTTGCCGCCGGAGATGGTCATCCGGGCGTCCGTCGGCGGTACCTCGATCGCGGCCAGGTCGGCGCCGAGCGCTGTGCGCAGCCGCTTCACGTCGACCTGCGGGGTCAGTTTGCCGGCCTTGTCGGCGGTGAACCGGAGGCTCCTGGCGATCGCGGTCGGCGGGATCCGCAGCGAGCCCTTGCCGGTGGTCAGCGTGACCGGGGCGGCGACGGCCGGCTTCGCCAGCTCGGCGACCAGCCGGTCCACCTCCTCGGCCGTGGTCGCCGGGTGCGTCTCGACCAGCGGCACGGTCACCGGCTGACCGCTGAGCCAGCCCTCCCGTACCACCTGCGCGGAGCGCTCCGGATCGAGCGCGAGGCTCGGCTTCGGATGCACCGCCTTCGGCGTGGTGCCCTTCCAGGTGATCGCCGGCATCGTCATCTTCCGGCCCTGGTCGCCGACGATCTTCTCGAGGGCGGCGTCGAGCCGGGCGGCGTCCACGGTCACCACGGGCTGCACCGCCCGGGATCCCACGAGCCGGTCGACCGCGTGCGCGTCGGCCTCGGCAGCCGCCGCCACCGTGGCGTCGACGTCGATCGCCAGGCCGACGGAGGCCGGGTCGATCGTGGCGGTCCGCTCGCCGACGCGTACCGACAGGGGGGTGGCGAGGTCGGCGGCGCGGCGTTCGAGGACCGCCCGCAGCTCCCGTGCGGCGTCCGTGCGGCTGCGGCCTCCCAGCTCCGCGCCGAGTACCGTCGTCCCGCGCGGCACGTCACCGGCGTACGCGTAGACGCCCGCCCCCGCCACGGAGCCCAGCACCACCGTGGTGATCCCGGCGGCCAGCAGCAGGCGGAACCGGCGGGACCGCGACCCGCCCGGACCGCCGGGCCCGCCCGCCGGAGCTGCCGGCTCGGGCTCGTCACCGGGCCAGGTCACGGCTGTGACCTGCACGGTGGGCCGGTCGTCGGCGGGTGGAGTCTTCTCGCCGTACAGCGTCACGGTCACCTCGATCGGACGTACCACAACGGGGGGAGCACGTCTCCGCCCGGAAGACACCTACGGTAACCGGCGCTCCGGCGAGGGCGGCAGCCTACGCCCCCACCGCCTCGTTACCGCGTGTCGTCCGGCGTGTCGCGGGGCACCGGTCGGCCGTGGGCCGGGGCGGCGGGAGACGGGTCGGAGGGCTCCGTCAGGGCCCGCCGGTCGGGAGACGGCCGGACGTGGGGCCGGCGGAAGGTCAGCCAGGCCATGACCGTGGCTGTCGCGACGGCGGCGGCGAGCGCGCAGGACAGGACGCCCTCGACCGTGCGCGGCGCGACGAGCAGGGCCGCCCCGGCGAGGCCGACGGTGGCCGCCCAGAGCGGCGCGGCGGGCCACCGGGCGCCCGTGGCAACCCGGTCGTTGACCAGCATGAAGACCACCGCGTAGAGGGCGCCGACGGCGGCGAAGAGGGGTGCCGTGCCGGCCAGGTGCAGGTAGTCCGCGCCGCCGGCGAGGCGGAACGCCAGTTCGCCGGCCAACGCGGAGGCGCCGACGAGGACCGCGCCGCAGGCCAGGATCAGCCCCAGCGCGGCGACCCGGGCCCGCCGGTCGCCCTGGGCGAGCCGGGGCAGCACCAGCACGGTGACCACCTGAGGCGCCCAGAGCGCGCCCTTGGTGAGCACCGACCCGACCGCGTACCCGCCGGAGGCGTCGTCGGGTAGCAGCTGGCGGGCGAGGATCAGGTCGGCGTACGAGATGGTGAGCATCGCCAACGACGCGCCGCACGCGGTCATGACGTGCCGGGCGGTCAGCCGGCGGTCCACCGCGGTGGCCGGGGCGACTGCGGGCGGGGCCGGCGCAGCGGGCCGGGCCGGGCGGGCGAGGCGGGCCAGCAGGGGCAGGACGGCCAGCCCGGTGAGCGTGGCGAGCAGCAGGCAGGCGACCGGCCCCCGGCCGAGGGCCAGCCCGAGGACGAGCCCGCCGTAGCGGCCGGCGGCGAGCACGGTCATCGCGGCGGCCAGGCGCAGGAACCGCTGGTCGCCCTGGAGTTCACCGAGCCAGCGGCCGGCCAGCACGGTGGCGAACGTGGTCGCCGCGAGCAGCAGGGTCAGCGCCACCGGCAGGCGCAGCGCCGCGCTGAGCACCGGGGCGGCCAGCGCGGTGACTCCGGCGGTGAGCGCGGCGGTGCGCAGCGCGAGGCGGGCGGCGCTGGTGGCACCCCACCGGGCGCGGTGCGCGGCCACCGCGATCTGGAGCCCGAAGCCGGGCACGGCCGCGATGGCGGCGAGGGCGAGCGCGGTGGCCAGCGCGCCCAGTTCGGCGGCGGCCAGCCGGCGGGCCCCGAGGACCGGGACGAGGTACGCCAGCGCGTTGGTCAGCATGGTGGCGACGGTGACGGCGGCGCCCGCCGCGCCGAGCCGGACGGCTCCGGTCTCTCTGCCCGTCGTCCGGGTCATGTCACCCCATGTCGCGCTGCTGTCCCGGCACGGACGGTGCGCGTCGCGGCCGGTGGAGCGGCCGGAACGGGCCCGACCCCGGGTGACGGTACCGGTCAGTAGGGTCTTGCGTCAGCCCCCTGCCCATCCGCCCGGGAAACGTCTAGTGTGCTGGCCCATGGCGTCGACGCACGTGGCCCCCGCAGCGACCTCCGGGTTGGCCTCGATCCTTCCCGAACGGTTCGTCGCGGCCGCGATCCGCCGGGTCTACCCGCGGGTGGAGCCGGAGCTGGCCCGGTTGGCCGGTTTCGTGCCGCGCGGCGGCACGGCCGTGGACGTCGGCGCCTGGTACGGCCCGTGGACGGCGCGGTTGCTCAGGCGCGCCGACCGGGTGGTCGCGGTGGAGCCCACCCCGCCGCTGGCCCGACAGCTGCGGGCGGCGTTCCCGGCCGTCGAGGTGGTCGAGGCGGCCGTGTCGGACCACGAGGGCACCGCGTCGCTCTACCTTCCCGAGGGCGGGGCGATCGTCGGCACCTCCTCGCTGGAGGACCCTCGGCAGGGCGACCCGGTGGAGGTCCGGCGGATCACGCTCGACTCGCTCGGCCTGACCGACGTGCGCTTCGTGAAGCTGGACATCGAGGGGCACGAGCTGCCGGCGCTGCGGGGCGCGGCGGAGACGGTCCGCCGGGACCGGCCGGTGCTGCTCATCGAGGTCGAGGAGCGCATCCAGCCGGTCGGCCCGCTGCTGGAACTGCTCGACGGCTGGGGCTACCGGGGGTACGTGCTGCCGGGGCGGGACTGGGTGCCGCTGGCCGACTTCGACCTCGGCGGGCACCAGCGCGCGGCGATCGCCCGGGTCGGGCAGAGCTTCGCCCGCCGGGTGCTCTGGCCGCGCCCCCGCTACGTGAACTCGGTGCTGTTCCGTCCCGAGTGACCCCGCCCCGGCAGGCTCACTGCTGCGGCACGGGGGTGCCGACGACGACCTCGTTGGTGCAGATCGTCACGCCGTGGCGTGGGACGTGCAGCTCGACGCTGTCGCCGCCGCCGGTGAACTCGAAGTGGTACTGGTGCAGGCCCTTCTTGACGGGGAACTCCCGGGCGCTGCCGCCGAGGCGGAAGACGGCGGTGGCGTCGGCGGAGCTCAGGTAGCCGATCCGGACCACCCAGAACCAGTCGTCGCGCGGCGCGCTGAGCGGTATCCGTACCGTCTGCCCTCCGAGGATCTTGTAACCGCAGCCCTCGTCGGGCCCGGGCGGGACGGCGGGCCCGTCCACCCGGACCGGGGCGATGCGTCCCTGGTCGTCGAAGATCGCCGGCTCCTCCGCCCCGGTGACGAAGACCGGGCCGTCCTCCAGCGCCTGGAAGAACTTCGACTGCCGGTTGTACGGCGCGGAGAGGTTGGGCACCACGCCCTCGGGAACGGGCCGGTCGAGGAAGACAGTGCCGGGCGGGGCGGCGGCCAGCTCGGTGCGCGCGGTCTCCAGGTAGGCCAGGCCCCGCTTCACGGCCCACTCGTCGCCGTACCGCGCGGTGCTCCAGGCCGTGCCCAGACCGGCGGCGAGCAGCACGACGACGAGCAGGGTGCTGGCCGTCTCGCGGTACCGGGTCAGCCACTCCGGTCGCTCGCCGTCCGCCGGGTCCGTCTGCGTACCGGCCGCCGGCTGGCTGACAGGAGAGGCCAGGCCGAGCAGCGCGACGCCGATGCAGAGCGCGGCCACCACGACGACGTCGCTGACGTACCGGGGCACGGAACCGGCCACGGCGCTGTAGACCGAGCCGAGCCGGGTCGCGCCCAGCAGGGTCACCACCAGGACCAGGTACGCCCCGAGCAGCACCCAGGCGCGCCCGGCGGTGCGACGCAGTCGTACGGTCAGCACGACCAGGGTCAGGAAGACGGCCCAGGACAGCCAGCGGCCCAGCTCCGGTGGCGCGGTCACCGGGGCGCCGTCACCCGCCGCCATCCACTGCCACGGCCCGCCGAGCAGGCCCGGAACGACGGTCGAGCCGAGCAGCTGCCACAGGAACGACAGCACCTCGTTCAGCGAGTCCGGCTGGCGCAGGGAGGACTCCGAGCGGGTCAGGTAGAGCCCGGCGAAGCCCAGCGAGACGGCGGTGAGTACGGCCCACGACGGCCAGTAGCGGCGCACCGTGTCCCACACCGCCCGTACCGGCGGGCCGTCGACGAGCAGGCACGCGGTGAACAGGAAGACCAGCGGTACCACCAGCAGCGCCTTCTCGAAGAAGAGCAGCCCGAGCACCACCGCCAGGGCCAGGCTGACCAGGTGTCGGCGGCGGCCGGTGCGGACGTAGCGCAGCTGGGCGCCGACCGCCAGCACCATGGCGAGCTGCATGGGCACCATGTTCACGCCCACCGCCCACCAGGTGCCGGCCTCCAGGGTGAGCGGACTGAACAGGAAGATCGCGAGCGGCACCAGCAGCGCCAGACCGGGCCGGACCAGCGTGCGGAGCAGCCGGAAGAAGGCCACGGCCAGCACCGCCTGGCCGGCGGTCATCAGCAGCACGTACGGCCAGTAGGCGAGGCCGACCACCCGCGTCACCACCCAGGTGAGCAGCAGGGCGGCCGGCATGAAGTGGTTGTTGTACAGGGTGAGCAGGAAGCCCGGCGTGAGGTCGGCCTCCGCCGCCCGGGAGACCAGCACCCAGTCGTCGACCGCGAGGTGACCCCGGGAGGCGAGCTGCGCCCGCCACAGCAGGCTGACCACGATCATGGCGACGCCGATCGCCCGCACCGGGTCGGCGCGTACCCAGCCGCCGGTCGTTCCGTTCTCGTCAGGCTGGGCGGCCCCCTCGGACCCGGTCGATGCCATGGCGGGAAGACTGCCACACCGCCGACCGCTGTTCCCATCAGGCCAACGGATGGTTCGGTCGCGGCCCGGCGTCCGCGTACAGTGGCCGCCACCAGCGCGGCGGTCGTCGCGCCCGGGCAGTGGTGAGGTCAGGGGATGCGCGAACGGCTGGTGCCGCACGGCGTGGCCGCCGCCGTGACGGCGGTGGTGCTCGCCCCGCTGGCCCTGCCCGGGTACGTGCTCCGCTACGACATGGTCTTCGTGCCCCGGCAGGCGCTGAGCTGGGAGGCGATCGCCCCGGCCACGGCGCTGCCCCGGGCCGTCCCGCAGGACGCGGTGGTCGCGCTGGCCAGCCAGGTGGTGCCCGGCTGGTTGCTGCAACGGCTGGTGCTGTGCGCGATCGTCTACCTGGCCGCGCTGGGCGCCGCCCGGCTGGTGCCGACCGACCGGGTCGCGGTCCGGGTGGTGGCCGCCGTCGGGTACGCCTGGACGCCGTACCTCGCCGAGCGGCTGCTCATCGGGCAGTGGGGGCTGCTGGTCGCGTACGCCGCGCTGCCCTGGCTGGTGCGGGCGGCGCTCGACGTGCGGGCGGGCCGGCGGGGCGGGCTGCGCCGGCTGCTGCTCGCGGCGGCGGCGTCGGCGATCACGCCGACCGGCGGCGTGCTCGCCCTGGCCGCGGTCGCGGTGCTGCTGCCCGGGCGCTGTCCGGCGGCCGTCCGGTCGACGGCGCTGGGCGTGGGGTTGACGGTGCTGCTCAACGCGCCGTGGCTGGTCGCCGGGTCCGTCACCGCCGACGCCGGTCGGTCCGATCCGGCGGGGGTGGCGGCGTTCGCCGCGCGCGCGGAGAACTGGGCCGGTCCGCTGGCGGCGCTGGCGGGCACCGGCGGCATCTGGAACGGGCAGAGCACTCCCGCCTCCCGGGCGGTGGTGCTGGTGCCGCTGGCCACCGTGCTGCTCCTGGCGGTCGCCGGGTACGGCGTGCCGCTGCTGCGCCGGCGCTGGCCGCCGTCGGCCGCCGGTCGGTTCGGTCTGCTCGCCGCCGGCTCGTGGCTGGCGGCGGCGCTCGGGGTGCTGCCCGGCGGCGCGGACCTGCTCGGCTGGCTGGTCGCCGACGTGCCCGGCGCCGGGCTGTTCCGCGACGGACAGAAGCTGCTGGTGCCGTACGCGCTGGCGCTGGCGGTGGCCGGCGCGCTCGGCGCGGAACGGCTCGCGGAGCGGCTGGCGGCCCGCTTCGACGCGACGACCGCCGCGGTGACGCTGGTCGGCGCGGCGCTGCTGCCCGTGGCGATCCTGCCCGACCTGGCCTTCGGCGGCGTCGGCCGGCTCCGCCCGGTGGCCTGGCCGGCGGACTGGGCGACGGTGGCCAGGTTGACCGCCGAGCGGCCGGGCGAGGTGATCTCACTGCCGTTCCAGGAGTACCAGAGCCATCCGTGGAACCACGGACAGGTGGTGATCGATCCGGCGCCCCGGTACCTCGCCGTGCCGGTGCTGATCGACGACACGCTGCGGGTGGGCGGCCTGGCGGTGGCCGGCGAGGACCGCCGCGCGGCGCGGGTGCGCGAGAAGCTCGCCGCCGGTGCACCCCTGTCGACCACCGGCGCCCGGTGGGTGCTGGTGCAGCGGGCGGCCGGCCCGCCCCCGACCCCGGCGGCGCTGGCCGGGCTGCGAACCGTCCACGCGGGACCGGAGCTGACCCTCTACGAGAACCCCGACTGGACGCCGCCGCCCGCGCCGGCCCGGCCCGGCGCGGTGGGACTGGCCCACCTGTTGGCCGGAACGGTGGTGGTGGGGATCGTTTTTTCGGGCGCTGCGCGGGTAGGCTACCGCGTGGTAGCGTCCCGGCACGCGAGTCCCGCGGAAGGAGAAGGTGGATGAGGAACCTGCCCGCGTTCGTCGCCGTCGGGGTACTCGGGGTCGTGCTCGGCCTGCTCGGGAGCGTCGGACTGGCGAATGCGCTCAGCCCGTCCGCCAAGGAGGCCGCCAACACCAAGGTGAGTGAGCAGGGAACCGAGGCTCCGCTTTACGGCACGCGCTGAACCAAACGCACGAAGGGCGCCCGCTGACGCGGGCGCCCTTCGTCGTTCCCGGCGGCGGGCGGGCCGGAGCCGTTGCAGGCGACGCTGCGCGAGCCAGCGGACACGTCGGCTCGTTCCCGGCCGGCGGACACGGCGTCGGTGGCCAGGGGGCCGCGCTCAGGGGCGGGCGGTTACCTGCGTGACCAGGTGGGCGAACCGCGCGCCGGTCGCGGTCCAGGTGAAGCGGGACGCGTGCAGCAGCGCGGCCTCACCCATCGCCTTGCGCCGCACGTCGTCGCCGAGCAGTTCGCGGACGACGGCGGTGAACTCCGGCTCGTCGTCGACGAGGAGCCCGGTCTCGGTGTCGACCATCGCCTCGGCGACGCCCCCCGCGTAGCGGAACGCGACGGTCGGGGTGCTCCGGGCGGCGGCCTCCACGATGGTCAGGCCCCAGCCCTCCTTGAGCGAGGGGGTGAGCGCCAGCCACGCCGACGAGAGCACGCGATGCTTCCCCTCCTCGCTGATGAAGCCGGTGAACCGGACATGATTCGCGATGCCGAGTGATTCGGACAGCTCCCGAAGTGGCTGCGTCCACCAGCCCTGGCCGGCCACCACCAGCTCCAGATCGGGCATCTCGGCGACCAGCTCGGCGACCGTGCGCAGGGCGATCTCCACCCGCTTGTGCGGCACCAGCCGGCCGAGCACCAGCAGCGACGGGTGCGGCGTGCGGGGCAGCGGTGGGCCGGTCACCGGCGGCGTCCCGTTGGGCACCACGTCGATCCGGTCCGCGTTCACCCCGAGGGCGGCCAACTCCGCGCGGCTCGCCTCCGACACCGTCACGTAGCGGCAGCGGCGGTAGAGCCGGACCGCCAGCCGTGACTCGATCCACCAGCCCAGCCGGGCCATCTTCGGGCCGAAGACCACCGGCCACTGCTCCCGGTGCACGTGGTGCACCAGGGCGAGCACCGGGCGGCCGGCGTAGAGCGGGGCGAAGAACGGGACCCCGTTGCAGACGTCGACGACCAGGTCCGGCCGGCCCAGGCCACGCCGGCTCAGGGGGCCGAAGCCGAACCGGCCCGCCAGGCAGGTCAGCGCCGCCCGGGCGTAGACCGTCATCCGGGAGCCGCGCCGCAGCACGCGTACGCCCTCGGGCGTGGTGGTGGCCGGGCCGGCGTTCTGGTGCGCGGCGCAGAGCAGGGTGACCCGGTGCCCGGCGGCGACGAGTTCGGCGGCGATGCGCTCGACGTAGACCTCGGAGCCGCCGCCCTCGGGGTTGGTGGTGTCGCGCCAGTTGAGGAACAGGACGTGGCGCGAGCGGGTGTCGGAGTTGTCCACGCTACTCCTACCGGCGAGTAATGAAGCTCGATTCGCGCCACACTAGGGCGACGCGGCTCACATTCGCAATGGGCCGGCGCGACGGCGACGGTTCGGTCACGGCCGGTCGCCAGGGGTTTGCCGGCAACCGAAAACCTTGGCAGGGTGTGCAGCGCGACTGCGTACGGTGTTGGGCGTCGCTCGGCGCCACGAGGCGCGACCTGCGGCCGGACGTCCCCTTCGTTCCGGCGACGACGAGGAGGTGACCGGGCGTGCTGCGCGACGATCCGGCAGCGGTGCGGGGCCTCTTCCGGCGGTCGCCGGTGGTGCTGCTCAGTGCCGCGCTCGCGCTGCTGCTGGCCGGCTGGGCCACGGTGGCGTACCTGCGGTCCGACCGCAACGTCCCGGAGTGCGTGGACCGCGTCCAGCTACGGGTCGCCGCCGCCCCGGTGATCGCGCCGGCCCTCGACCGGATCGTCCGGGCCAGCGTCGGCACCCAGCCCTGCGTCTCGATCTCGGTGCAGGCCCAGGAGTCCGCCGCCGTCGCCGCGCAGGTGGCCGAGGGCGTGGACGTCGCCGACGCGTGGGTGCCGGAGTCGACGTTCTGGCTGTTCCGGGCCCGCGCGGCCGGTGCGTTCGAGGTGCCGGCGCAGGGCACGTCGGTGGCGAGCACGCCGGTCGTGCTCGCGGTGGCCGAGCCCGCAGCGCGCCGGCTGGGATGGCCGGCGAAGCAGCTGACCTGGCGGTCCGCCGTCGGCCCGAAGGCCCGCGCCGTCAAGGTGGGGCTACCCGACCCGGCCGTCGACCCGGTCGGTGTCGGGGCGGTGCTCGGGGTGCGTGGCCTGGCCGCCGGGGAGGACGACCCGGCCGGGGCGGTCGCGGCGGTGCTGCGCCGGCTCGCCGACCGGACGTTCACTCCCGACGCGGGCGGGACGCTGCCGGTCGGGTCGGCCCTGCCGCGCAAGGCCGACGCCGTGGCGACCAGCGAGCAGGCCGTGCTCGTGCACAACGCGCTGGCCGGCGACGACAAGCTGGTCGCGGCGTACCCGGAGGTGGCCGTTCCCGCGTTGGACCTGCCGTACGTGGTGCTGCCCGCCGCCCGCGCTCCGGTCCGGGACGCCGCCGCGCGCTTCCTGACCGACCTGCACACCGTCGAGGCACGCGACCTGCTGAGCGAGTACGGCTTCCGTACGGCTGCCGGTTTCCCGCCGGCGGTGCCCCGCGACAACCGGCTGTCGCCGGAGGTACGCCAACCGGTGCCGCTGCCCGCCGAGGAGGTCGTCACCGAGGCGCTGACCGGCTGGAGCGGCGTGCAGCGCAGTGCCCGCATCCTCACCGTGCTCGACATCTCCGGCTCAATGGCCGCCCAGGTGCCCGGTTCGGACGAGACCCGCCTCGAGGCCACGCTCAAGGCGGCCCGGGAGGGCTCCGGCCTGCTGCTCGACAACAGCGAACTCGGGGTGTGGGTCTTCTCCACGAAGGTCGACGGCGACCGGGACCACCAGGAGATCCTGCCCGTCGCGCCGCTGGACGAGAAGCAGCGGAAGCGGCTGACCGAAGGGCTGCGCGCCGTCCGCGTGAAGCCCCAGGGCGGCACCGGGCTGTACGACACGACGCTGGCCGCGTACCGCGACGCCCGGCGGCACTGGACGCCCGGGCGGATCAACCTCGTGCTGATCATGACCGACGGGCGCGACGAGGACGGCGACAGCATCGGCCGGGCCCGGTTCCTGACCGAGCTGGCCGAGTTGCAGAATCCGCGCCAGCCGCTGCCGATCGTCTTCATCGGGCTGGGCAAGGACATCGACGCCGACGACCTGAAGTCGATCGTCAAGGTCACCGGCGGGCAGGTCTTCAGCACCGACGAGCCCAGCGGCATCCGCGAGATCTTCTTCTCCGCGCTCGCCGACCTCAGCTGCCTGCCCCCGGAGTGCCGACGGTGAACCAGCACTCCCGGCCCCGGCACCCCGGCGGCCTGGTGCGTCGAAGCGTCCGGTCGGTACGCGAGGCGCCGGGCACCGTCCTGTCGCTGCTGCTGCTCACCGTGATCGCGTTCGTGCAGCGGCCCGGTCAGGTCACCTTCGACACCAAGCTCGACCTCGCCGCGAACCCCGTGCACTTCATGGCCCGGGCGCTGCACATGTGGAACCCGGAGGCCACCTCGGGGGAGCTGCAGAACCAGGCGTACGGCTACCTGTTCCCGATGGGGCCGTTCTTCGCCGGGGGGCAGCTGTTGGGCGTACCGCCGTGGATCACCCAGCGGCTGTGGACGGCGCTGCTGCTCGCCGCCGCGTTCTACGGCCTGCTGCGGCTGGCCCGGGCGCTGGGCATCGGCACCGAACCGACCCGGTACGCGGCGGCCCTCGGCTACGCGCTGGCCCCCCGGATGCTCACCGAGATCGGTGCGCTCTCCTCCGAGACGCTCTCCGCCGCGATGCTGCCCTGGGTGCTGCTGCCGCTGGTCCTGGTGCGGCGGATCGGGTCCCCGCGACGGGCCGCCGCGCTCTCCGCGCTGGCCGTGCTCGGCATGGGCGGGATCAACGCGGCGGTGGTGCTGCTCGCCCTGCTGCTGCCCGGGGTCTGGCTGCTCACCCGCCGCTGGGACCGCGAGCACCTGCGGCTGGTGGGCTGGTGGTGCCTCTGCGTCGTCGGGGTCTGC
Source organism: Micromonospora sp. NPDC049051 (assembly GCF_043197575.1). NCBI lineage: Bacteria > Bacillati > Actinomycetota > Actinomycetes > Micromonosporales > Micromonosporaceae > Micromonospora > Micromonospora sp. NPDC049051. Next base: position 163,322 of record NZ_JBICTL010000009.1, on the reverse strand, counting down.
CTCTGGTGGATCGTGCCGCTGCTGCTGCTCGGCGAGTACAGCCTGCCGTTCCTCGACTACATCGAGTCGTCCACCACCACGACCGCCGTGGCTTCGCTCTTCCAGGCCGTACGCGGCACCAACCAGTGGGTCGCGTACATCGTGCAGGGCGATCCGTGGTGGCCGGCGGGGTGGCTGCTGATCGACAACCCGGTGCTGATGACGCTCACCGCAGTGGTGGCGCTGGTCGGCCTGGCCGGGCTGGCCGGCAACCTGCTGCCCGAGCGCCGGTTCCTGGTGCTGGGCTTCCTCACCGGGCTGACCCTGCTCACCATGGGCTACGTCGGCAGCCTGGACAGCCCGTTCTCGGCGCCGGTGCGGGACCTGCTGGACGGCCCGTTGGCGCCGTTCCGCAACGTGCACAAGCTGGACCCGGTGCTGCGGCTGCCGCTGATGCTCGGCTTCGCGCACGGCGTCGACGCGTGGGCCACCCGGCTGCACCGGGCCGCCACCCGACGCCGCCCCGCCGGCCGCCTCTCCCGCCGGCTGCGCCCGCTGCTGTTCGTACCGGTGCTGCTGCTGGTGCTGGGGGCCGCCGCGCCGGCCTGGCTGGGGCAGCTGCGACCCGGTCCGGGCTGGTCGGACCTGCCGCCGCACTGGCGGGCGGCGGCGACGTGGCTGGCCGAGCGCGACGCGTTGGCCCGCACCCTGATGGTGCCGGGCTCCGGCTTCGGCCAGTACGAGTGGGGGCGGTCCGTCGACGAACCGCTCCAGGCCCTGGCCGGGGCGCCCTGGGCGGTGCGCCACCAGATCCCGCTCGGCTCGGCGGGCAACACCCGGATGATGGACACGGTCGAGTCGGTCCTGGCCCACGGCCGGGGTTCGGCCGGGCTGGCCGACTTCCTGGCCCGCTCCGGGTTCCGGCACCTGTTGCTGCGCAACGACATCGACCGCACGCAGGTGGACGCGCCGCCGGTGGCGGCGCTGCGCCAGGCGCTCGCCGGGTCGCCGGGGATCACGCGGGTGGCGACCTTCGGCAGCACCACCACCTTCGGCCGTACGCCGGGCAGCCCCGTCGACGAGGCTGCCGGCCCGCTGCCGGCCGTCGAGGTGTACGAGGTGCAACGCCCGGTGGCTGCCGCCTCGGCGGTGCTCGCCGCCGACGTGCCGACGGTCAGCGGTGGGCCGGAGTCGCTGCTGCCGCTGCTGGAGCAGGGGCTGGTGGAGCGGGACCGGCCGGTGGTGCTGGCCGGTGACCGGGCCGGCTTCCGCGACGGCGGCGACGAGTCGTGGATCGTGACCGACGGGCTGCGCCGCCGCGAGCGTGACATCGGCCGGGTCCGCGACAACCTCAGCCAGACGTTGACCGCGGCCGAGGCGAGCCGGCAGGGCCGCGTCGCCCTGGACCTGCTGCCGTTCCCCGGCGACCAGCACCAGACGGTCGCCACCTACCAGGGCGTACGCGAGGTCAGCGCCTCCAGCGCGATCAGCTTCGTGGACAGCTTCGGCCCCGCCGACCCGTCGCACCTGCCCTTCGCGGCCGTCGACGGCGACGAGCACACCGCCTGGCACTCGGCGCCCCTGGCTGGGCCCGTCGGCCAGTGGCTCCAGGTGGACCTGGACACGCCGCGCGAGGTCGACCGTGTCACGCTCAGCTTCGTCGACGACCTCGGGGTGGGGTGGCCGGTGACCCGGTTCCGGCTCACCACGGACCGGGGCTCGGTGGACCACGAGGTCGCCCGCACGCTGGGCGCGCACGCGTACTACACGCTTCCGGGCTCCACGAGCCGCGTACGCGTCACGGTGCTGGCGGTGGCCGGTGAGCGGATCGACGGCGGGGTCGGCATCAGCGACCTCGGCATCCCCGGCACCACCCCGCGCCGGGCGCTGCGCGTCCCGGCCGACATCCCGGCCGGCTTCGTCGGCCCGGTCGCCTGGTCGTTCAGCCGGGGACCGGCCGACCGCCCCGCCTGCTTCCCGGCCGCCGCTGCCGACTCCGGCTCGGACGCCGCGCCGTCCACGGGTTCCGGCCTCCGGCCCGCCGGCACGGTGATCCGGTGCGACCGGTTCCTGGCCCGGACCGGTGAGGAGCCGCTCGGGGTGGACCGGGTGTTCCAGAGCGCGGCCCCCGGTACGTTCCGGCTGGACCTGACCGCCGTGCCCCGCCCCGGCGGGCAGTGGACGCTGTCCGGGGTGCCGGTGCGGGCCACCGCCTCCTCCCACCTGGCCGGCGATCCGGCCGTGGCCGCGTACGCGGCGATCGACGGCGACCCCGGGACGGCCTGGCTGGCCGACACCGGCGACCTGCGCCCCACCCTGCGGCTGAACTGGTCGGAGCCGCGCCGGATCGCCGAGCTGCGGCTGCTTCCCGCGGAGCTGCCGGTCGGCTCGCTGCCACAATCGGTCGAGGTACGCACGCCGGGCGCCAACCGGGTGCTGCCCGTCGACGCGGACGGCACGGTGCGCTTCCCGGCCGTACGGACGGACCGGATCGAGATCGTGGTGCGCGAGTCCGCCGAACGGATCGCCGACCGGCGGGGCAACGGCTGGACGGCGACCGTGGGGATCGCCGAGGTGCAGATCCCCGGGCTGGACGGCCTGCTCCGCCCGATCGCCGGTGCGACGCGCGTCGTCGAGCGGTGCGGGTCGGGGCCCTCCGTCGAACTGGACGGGCTCCGCTACGACACGTCCGTCGCCGGCACCCTCGCCGACGTGCTCGACGGCCGGCCGCTGCCGGTCACCGTCTGCGGCGCCACCGGCGCGGTCGTGGACCTCCGGGCGGGCGGGCACCGCCTGGCGACCACGCCGTCGGACGGTTTCATCGTGCAGGACGCCGTACTGCGTCCGGAGGCGGCGCAGGCCGCGCCCCGGCACCGCGAGGTCACCGTGGTCGACTGGAACCCGGCCGACCGGCGGGTGCGGGTCGCGGCCGGCGACACGGCGCTGCTGGTGGTGCCGGAGAACGCGAACGCCGGCTGGACGGCCACCGTGGACGGCCGGCCGCTGACCGCCACCCGGGTCGACGGCTGGCAGCAGGCGTGGGTGCTCCCCGCCGGTGGTGAAGGAGAGGTCCACCTGACGTTCGCCCCGGACCGGACGTACCGGGGTGGGCTGGCGGCGGGGGCGGCGACGGCGTTCGGGGTGTTGCTGCTGGCGCTCCTCCCGGTACGGCGACGCGCGGCGGCTGGCGTTCCGCCCCTGTCCGGAGCGGTTCCGGCCGAGGGCCCCGTCTGGGCCACCGGCGCCCTGCTGGTGGTGCTGCTCGCCGCGCTGGGTGGCGTACTGCCGGTGGCCATCGTGCTGGCCGCGATGCTGCTGCGGCAGTTCACCCGCCGGGCGCTTCCGGTGGTGGTGTTCGGCGCGCTGAGCGTCGCCACGGTGACGACGGTGGCCGGCCGGTTGCAGGGCCACGGCCAGGAGTGGGCGTACGGCCCGTGGGTGCAGGGGGCGATGCTCGTCGCCGTCGGGGCGGTGGTCGCCGCCGTGCTCCCCGTTCCGGGCGTCCCGCCCGAAGAGGCCGTCGCGCCGGCGGCGGTGCCCCGCACGAGGACGGGCACGGGAGACGCGGATGATGTGACGCCGGGCCTCGGGAACGGGCGACCGGCCGCAGCCACGGATCGGGACGACGACGGGACGGTGGCGCGATGAGCGCAGCACATGACGGGACGGGTCGGGCGGCGCGCCGCCGGTTCGCCACGCTGGGCAGGTCGGTGGCCCTGTTCCGGGCCTTCCTGGTCGAGCAGACCGACCCGGACCGCTTCTACGGGCTGCTCGCCGGGGACTCCGTACGCCAGGTGTCCGGTTACGTTCCGCTCGCCGGACGGACGGTGCTCGACGTCGGCGGCGGCCCCGGCTACTTCGCGGCGGCCTTCCGTGCCGCCGGGGCCCACTACGTCGGGCTCGATCCCGACGTGGGCGACTTCTCGGCGGCCGGGGACTCGGTCTCCGGCATGCTGCGGGGCAGCGGTACGGCCCTGCCGGTCCGCTCCGGCGCGGTGGACGTGACGTTCTCGTCCAACGTGCTGGAGCACGTCTCGGAACCGGACCGGATGCTCGACGAGATGGTCCGGGTGACCCGGCCGGGCGGGGTGCTCTTCGTGTCGTTCACCCCGTGGTTGTCGCCGTGGGGCGGGCACGAGACCGCGCCCTGGCACTATCTCGGCGGCGACCGGGCCCGGCGGCGGTACGAGCGCCGCAACGGCCGCCCCCCGAAGAACCGGTTCCGGGAGACGCTCCACCCGACCTCGATCGCCCAGACGCTGCGCTGGGCCCGGGGCAACCCGGAGGTGGAGCTGCTCGACGCACTGCCGCGCTACCACCCGTGGTGGGGCCGGTGGGTCATCCGGATTCCCGGCGTCCGCGAGGTCGCGGCGTGGAATTTCCTGTTCGTTCTGCGTCGGACCGGTGCGGAGCCGGGCGGCGCGGCGGAAAAAACAGAGCTGACCGGGGGTCGCATTGCTATGTGACTTGGTAGTAACCTCGCGGCCATCTCTCATCGACAGCAGCGAAATTTAGGTCCTCCGGGGAGGAAACATGAAGCACCGCGCCATAGGTGCCGTGCTGTTCGGCAGCGGCATCCTGCTCCTGGCGCTTGCCGCCGGGCTTGTGTTCGTGGTCAAGCCGGCGATGACCAAACTGCCATACGATCTGGAAGCCTCGACTTCGGTCGCTGAGGCGAGGGGTGCGACCTTCCTCCAGATCACCAACGGCAACATCGCGATCAACCGCGCCGACCTGAGGTCCACCGTCCGCGTGACGCCCGACGCGAAGACGACCGGCGAACTCTCCGGTGACCTCGACGGCAAGGCCATGGTGTGGCAGGTCGGGCAGACCGTGGAGCGGACGGACACCAAGGAGTTGGTGAGCGCCTACGGTCTGGCGCTGGCGCTGGACCGGGTTTCCGGTGCCGCGCTCGACTGGAACAACCAGTACCTCGACGACACCGGTACGCGGGAGAAGGTGCAGTTCTCCGGCCAGATGTACAAGCTCCCGTTCAACGCGGAGAAGAAGGCCTACCCGTTCTACGACCGTGACCTGCGCAACGTGCGGCCCGCGGAGTTCAAGGGCACCGAGGACATCAAGGGCATCGAGTCCTACCGCTACGAGCAGGTGATCACCGACGAGCAGCTGAACCTGGCGGAGGAGCGGGTCAAGCTGCTGCTCGGCACGCTCGCGCCGGGTGCGACCACCGGCAAGGTCGTCTACAGCAACACCCGTACCGTCTGGATCGACCCGGTGACCGGCTCGTTCCTCAAGGTGCGCGAGGTGCAGCGCAAGACCCTGGTGCCGGACATCGGCGCGCCGGCCACGCTGCTCGACGCCGACTTCTCGTACACCGAGGACACTATCGCCGCCTCGGTGAAGCGGGCGGAGGACAGCCGGCAGAGCCTGACCCTTCTCGGCGTGTGGGCGCCGATCGGCCTCGCGCTGCTGGGCCTGATCCTGGCGGTGGTCGGTCTCATGGTGGCCCGGCGGGGCGCGGCCCAGTCGGCGACGGAGCCGCGTCACCGGGCGGACGTGACCGCCGAGCAGCCCGCCGTCCCGGGTCGCTGAACGATGGAGGATTCCCCGGTGTCGACGACGTGGCGTGCGGACGGTCCGGCGGTGCCGGGCCGGCGTCCGTCGCCGGGGAAGGTGGACCAGCGCTGACTGCGCGCTGAGCGTCATGCGAAGGGGTGGGCCGGGTTCGGTCCGCCCCTTCGCTGTGTGCTGGGCGCGACGGCCTCGTTACTGAATCGTAATGCATCGATGCGTAGTCACTCAGAGTAATCGATGCTGGCGGGGTAAATCCCCTTTGGCCGTTTTGTGGTGCGGTCGATGCCCTGCCGTCGCCCACTCTCGGTCACCGCAGCGCCACCTCGCGCGGATCCTGCGTCGCGCGCGGGCGGTCGGGGTCTTGTGACCCGTGCCGCGCAGGAGCAGCATCATCGGCACATTCGTTACCCGCCGGTAACAGGGGGCGAGGCTCAGGTGCGGGGCCACCAGTCGCCGACCGGCCGTCCGCGCGACATGGCCGAGGAGGAAACCTCGTGCAGGATCGGTTCGACAACCAGGGCCGCACCCGGTGGCGGCGCTTCGCCGCGATGATGGTGCCCGCGACGGCGCGGTCCACCCACGCCGGCACCTTCAACCTGACCGGCCTGACGATGAAGGTCAACGTCGGTGCGGACGCCAAGGAATGTTTCTGACCTGATCCCCGGGCCCGCGGCGGTCACGCTCCGCGGGCCCGATCCCGTCCCCTCTGGTTCCGGCAGGAGGCGTACGTGACGACCGTCGATCAGCAGCCCGCGCGGCTCGACCGGTTCCGCGAGGCGTGGCACGGCTTCCGCCGCTGGCGGCGGGTGCGACCGTTCTGGGGCGGCCTGCTGACCGCCCTGGCCGGCCTGGAGATCTTCGGTACCACCCAGATGTCGCTCGGCGACCTCACCTTCCAACTGGGACCGACGGGCTTCCTCTCCTGGCTGATCCCCACCATGCTGGTCGCCTGCGGGCTGCTGATGTGGTTCAGCCCGCAGCAGCGGATCTTCTACGCGGTGATCGCCTCGGTCACGGCGCTCTTCTCACTGATCGGCGTCAACCTGGGCGGCTTCTTCGTCGGCCTGCTCCTCGGCCTGGTCGGCAGCGCCCTCGGTTTCGCCTGGATGTCGGACGCCGCCCCCGCCGACGGCCCGGCACGGTCGGCCGGCGACCACCGCTCGTACGCCGTGCTTCCGGTGCTGCTCGGCCTCTCGGCCGCCGTGGCCCTCGTCGCGCCCGGCCCGGCGCCGGTGGGTGCCGCCGCGCCGCCGGCCCCCGCCTGCCCGACCACGGCTCCCGGTCCGGGCGGGACGCGGCCGGCCCCGACGGGCACGCCGAGCGCGACGGCGGCCCCGACCGGCACGCCGAGCGCGTCGCCTGCACCGGCCGGTCCCAGCCCGTCCCCCTCGCGGGGCGGCATCGTCGACGACATCCTGGACGGTATCGGGGACCTCTTCGACGGCGACCGGAACGACGACAAGGAGCCGGCCGCCGGGGCGACGCCGTCGGCCACGCCGAGCCTCCGCCCCACGCCGACCGTCAGCGCCACGCCGACCGTCGGCCCCACGCCGACAGGACGGCCCAACCCCCGACCGACCGACAGCGGCCAGGGCTGCGCCCCGGCCGATCCGAAGCCGAGCCCGTCCGGGGAAGTGCCGCCGGGCGAGAAGCTGCCGCGGATCGCCCCCGCCCCGGGCCAGCCGGTGGTGGCGGCGGTGCCGTCGAAGCTCACCGGTTCGAAGGTGACCATGGCCGGGCTGCGGTTCGAGGGCATCGTCGACCTGCCCACCGCCGACGGCAGCCTGCGGGTGCTGAAGTTCAGCATGGACCAGGCGGTCACCGAGGACTTCGTGCTCCGCTCGCCGGGACCGGACGGACGGACGATGCGGTTCGTCACGGACGAGCTGACGGTGCGCGGGGACGTCGCCTTCTACGCCACCCGGTTCGTGGGGCGGCTGCTCGGCATCCCGGTCACGCTCACGCCGGACCTGCCCTTGCCCGACGGCCTGCCGATCACGTCACCAGTTCCGATCACCTTCACCGACCCGGCCATGGACCTGGCGTACGTCAGCAGCGACACGCTGACCGCCCGGCCGGTGCTGAGGCTGACCCTGCCCTGACCTCACTCCACCACCACCCGGTGCGGGGCCGGTGTCCCTCCGGCCCCGCACCGCCCACCTCAGAGCCGGGCGAGCGCCTTGCGCAGCGGGTCGAGCCCCAGCGAGCCGAGGTCGAGCGCCTGACGGTGGAACTCCTTGAGGTCGAAGTCGGCGCCCTTGCGGGTCTTCACCTCGTCGCGGGCCTGGAGCCAGATCCGCTCGCCCACCTTGTAGGAGGGGGCCTGCCCCGGCCAGCCGAGGTAGCGGTTCAGCTCGAAGCGCAGGTTCTCGTCCGGCACCCGGCAGTGCGCCCGCATGAACTCCCAGCCCAGCTCCGGCGTCCAGCGCTCGCCCGGGTGGAATCCGAACGGGTTGTCCTTCGGGATCTCCAGCTCCAGGTGCATGCCGATGTCGACGATCACCCGGGCGGCCCGGAGCGCCTGGCCGTCCAGCATGCCGAGCTTGTCGCCCGGGTCCTCGAGGTAACCCAGCTCGTCCATCAGCCGTTCCGCGTAGAGCGCCCAGCCCTCGCCGTGCCCGGAGGCCCAGCAGAGCAGCCGCTGCCACCGGTTGAGCAGCTCGGCCCGTACGGCGGTCTGGGCGACCTGGAGGTGGTGACCCGGCACGCCCTCGTGGAAGACGGTGGTCACCTCGCGCCAGGTCGAGAAGTCGGTGACGCCCTGGGGCACCGCCCACCACATCCGCCCGGGACGGGAGAAGTCCTCGCTCGGGCCGGTGTAGTAGATCGCGCCGTCGCTGGTCGGGGCGAGGCGGCACTCGATGCGGCGGACCTGCTCCGGGATGTCGAAGTGGACGCCGTGCAGGTCACTGACGGCCCTGTCGGCGAGCGCCTGCATCCAGTCCCGGAACGCCTCCTTGCCCTGGATCGTCCGGGCCGGGTCGGCGTCCAGTGCGGCGACGGCCTCGTCGATGGTGGCGCCGGGGCCGGCGATCCGGCCGGCCACCGTCCGCATGTCGGCCTCCAGCCGGGCCAGCTCCTCGAACCCCCAGGCGTACGTCTCGTCGAGGTCGACCCTGGCGCCGAGGAAGTACTGCGAAGCCAGCTCGTAGCGCTCGCGACCCGCGGCCTGCTTCTCCCGGCCGAGCGGGGCCAGTTCGGTACGCAGGAACTGGCCGAACTCGGCCGTCGCCGCGGTGGCCGCCGCCGCGCCGCGCCGCAGCTCGGCGCCGAGGGTGCCGTCGGCGTCCAGCCGCTCGACCAGCCCGTGGAAGAAGTTGTCGCCGTCCGGGTCGACCCAGGCGTCGCACTGCTTGGCGACCTCGACGAGTTGCACCCGGGCGCTGACGTGGCCGGCGGCGGCGGCCTCGCGCAGCGTCGTCTTGTAGCCCTCGATGGCGCCCGCGAAGCGGTTGAGCCGGGCCGCCACGTTGGCCTTGGCCTCGTCGCCCTCGGTCGGCATCAGGTCGAAGACCATGCGGACCTCGTGCAGGGCGCTGGAGATCACGTTGACCTCGCTGCTCGACTCCCCGGCGTCGTAGCGGGCGAGGTCGAGGCCGAGTCGCTCCTGCATGGCCTCCTTGGCGGTCCGCTCAGCCTCGGACTCCGGCTCGGTGACGTCCAGGTCGGTGAGCGTCCGCCGGATCAGCTCCGCCCGGGCTGTGTAGCCGTCGGGTGACAGGTCGTCGAGCTGGTCGTCGTAGCCGGCGATGCCGACGTAGGTGGCACTGATCGGGCTCAGCGGCGCCCACTCGGCCACGTAGCGGTTCGCGAGGTCATCGATTCGTCCCACGCTGCGACCCTACGTGAGGGCACAGCCGTGTTGTCGAACGGTTCTGTGTGTTCAGGGCGGCACGTCGGCGGATGCCGTCGAGGTCGACGAGCGGGTCGAAACGCATCGGCATCGCCACGGCGTGCACCTCCTCGGCTGGTCAACGCGTGACCAGCGTAGGCGGTTTCTGTGGTGGTCGACACGGCGTCCGAAAGTCGCAGGACTTCGTCGTACGCCTACGGCAGAGTGTCAGGGGTGACACCGGATATCACTCCTGACCGGGCGGCGCTGCGGAGCTGGCTGCCCGGGTTCCTGGCACTGGCCGCGATCTGGGGCTCCAGCTTCCTGTTCATCAAGATCGGCATCGGGGAACTGCACCCGGTGCACCTCACCCTCTACCGGGTCGCCGCCGGCGCGGTGACCCTGCTGGTGGTGCTCGCCGTGCTCCGCGACCGGCTGCCCGCCGAGCCCCGGGTCTGGGCGCACCTGACCGTGGTCGCCGCGTTCGGGGTCGCCGTGCCGTTCACCCTCTTCGGCTACGGCGAGCAGCGCGTCGAGTCGATGCTCGCGGGCATCTGGAACGCCACCACCCCGCTCATCGTGCTGCCGCTGGCCGTGCTGGTGTTCCGCACCGAGCGACTGACCGTACGCCGGGCCGTCGGCATGGCGCTGGGCTTCGCCGGGGTGCTCGTGGTGCTCGGGGTCTGGCAGGGGGTGGGCGGGGCGCACTTCGCCGGGCAGCTCATGTGCCTCGGCGCGGCCGCCTGCTACGGCGTCGCCATCCCGTACCAGAAGAAGTTCGTCGCGGGCAGCGCGCACTCCGGGCTCTCGCTCTCGGCGGCGCAGCTGCTGGTCGCGACCGCGCAGCTCGCCGTCGTCGCGCCGTTCGTGGCGGGTGCGCCGCCGGCCCCGACCGGCCTCTCGGTCGAGGTGCTCGCCAGCGTGCTCGCGCTCGGCGCGCTCGGCACCGGCCTCGCCTTCGTCATCAACCTGCGCAACATCCGGGTCGCCGGGGCGAGCACCGCCGCCGCCGTCACCTATCTGGTCCCGGTGTTCGCGGTGCTGATCGGCGCCCTGGCCCTCGGTGAGCGGCTCACCTGGCACCAGCCGGTCGGCGCGCTCGTCGTGCTGTTCGGCGTCGCCGTCTCGCAGGGCCTGATCGGCCGCAACGGCCTGGCACCCGCACCCGTGCCGCCGGGCAGCCGTGAGGGCGCCGTCCAGCAGGTACGGCGGGAGGCGGGTCAGCCGGCGGCGTGAGCGCGGGCCCAGTCGACGAGCCGGTCGGCGTCCCAGGTGTTGACCACCCGGTCGGCGGGCACCCCGCACAGGGCGGCGCGCTCGCAACCGAACCGCTGCCAGTCGAGCTGCCCGGGGGCGTGCGCGTCGGTGTTCACGGCGAAGTCGCAGCCCGCCTCCAACGCCCGGCGGATCAGCCGCTTCGGCGGGTCCTGCCGCTCCGGCCGCGAGTTGATCTCGACGGCCACGCCGTGTTCGGCGCAGGCGGCGAAGACGGCGTCGGCGTCGAACTCGCTCTCCGCCCGGGTACGCGGCCGGTGCGCCCGGTCGCCCGGCCCCTTCACCCCGGCGGGCCGGGACGACACCATCCGCCCGGTGCAGTGGCCGAGGATGTCCAGGTGCGGGTTGGCGATCGCGGTCAGCATCCGCCGGGTCATCTTCGCCCGCTCGTCGTTGAGGCCGCTGTGCACCGAGCCGACCACCACGTCGAGGCGGGCCAGCAGTTCCTCGTCCTGGTCGAGTGATCCGTCGGCGAGGATGTCCACCTCGATGCCGGTCAGGATCCGGAAGCCCTCCGGCAGCGCCGCGTTGACCTTCGCCACGTGGTCGAGCTGCCGGCGCAGCCGGTCGGCGGTGAGACCCCGGGCCACCTTCAGCCGGGGCGAGTGGTCGGTCAGCACCATGTACTCGTGGCCCAGTTCGACGGCCGCGAGCGCCATCTCCTCGATGGGCGAGCCGCCGTCGGACCAGTCGGAGTGCGTGTGGCAGTCGCCGCGCAGGGCGGTGCGCAACGCGGTGGCCGCCGCGTCCAGGTCGGTGCCCTCGGTGGCGACCAGCCGGCGCAGGTAGACCGGTTCCTCGCCGGCCAGCGACTCGGCCACGCAACGGGCGGTGACGTCGCCGACGCCGGGCAGTTCGGTGAGCTTGCCGGTACGCGCGCGCTCGGCCAGTTCCCTGCCGGGCAGCGCGGCGAGGGCGGTGGCCGCCGAGCGGAACGCCCGCACCCGGTAGGTCGCCTCGTTCGCCCGTTCCAGCAGGAAGGCGATCCGGCGCAGGTCGGCGATGGGATCCCGGGCGGTCATGCCAAGGAAAATACGCCTCCGCGCCGCCGGTCGTGAGACGACCGACGGCGCGGAGGACCACGGGATCAGGAATGCGGCAGCTTCACCAGCGACCTGTCGCCGATGCCGACGGTTGTCGGGTTGTTACCGATCGCCGACCAGACCTCCACCCGTACGGTGCCGTTCGACAGGTTGCCGAGGGTGCCGGTGGCGGAGTGCAGGCCGCTCTGCTGGGTGTAGTGCTCGTACCCAAAAACCGGGTCGGTGGCGAAGTAGCGGTACGTCTCCACCCGTTCCCAGCTCCCGTTGCCGGTCAGGTCGTAGGAGACCCGTACCTGCACCCCGTTGCCGACGGCGGTGCCGGCGTCCAGGAACAGGTCGAACGTGGTCTGCCCGCCGGCGTACGTCAGGTTCAGGCCCGTCGCGGTGAAGACCTGCGGGTTGGTGGGCGTGCCGTCGCGGTTCACGCCGCCCGCGCCGGCCACCGTGGCGGTCGCCGGTCCACCGGCCGCGCCCAGCCCGCCGCCCGGCAGCAGGTACCGGGTGGGGAAGCCCGGCGACGGCGGCGGGGTCGTCGGCGGGGCCGTGGTGGGCGGGGCGGTCGTCGGTGGCGTCGTGGTGGGCGGCGTCGTGCCGGTGACCCCACCGGTCGCGGTGCCGCCGCTCCAGGCGTACGCGCCGCTGGTCGCCGTCTTCCCGGCGGGCACGTCGAGCCGGGTGCCGTCGGAGAACGTGACCGTCAGCGGCGCGGCGGTGATGTTGCTCGCCACGTAGGTGCGCGCGCCGTTGCGCTGGAACACCGACGCCAGCGGGTGGTTGGCGGTGATGCCGGTGTGGACCGTGCCCAGGGCGGCGAGGTTGCGGATCCAGTGGAAGGTGTGCGCCCGGCTCTCGCCCTCCTCCGGCGTGTACCCGGGGTTCGCGCGGAGCTTCGCCAGCGCCGCGTCCGGGTCGCCGAGCGCCAGGAACTGCCAGAGGATGTCCTGCCACACCGTCGGTTCCCCGCCGTTGTTGCGTACGAGTTCCTGGTAGTTCGCGCGGTTCGACGCGGGGTGGTAGCCGAGGTAGAGGTGCCCGCCGGTGACCGGGAGCATGTTGATGCCCTGGATCATCTCCGGGTCGGCGCTGAACCAGGTGGCGTACGCGCCGCCGTCGCCCCAGACCATGCCGACCGTGGAGTGCCCGAACGCCGCCGGGTAGTTCTCGTCCGTCACGTCGAACCAGTACTCGTGGATCGCGGCGGCCTGCGTGGTGTAGATGAAGATGCCGGCGTCGCGTACGGCGGTGTTGCCGGTCGCCTGTCCCCACTGGATGAGGGCGTTGGCGAAGTTCATCCCCTCGGACGAGGACTCCTGGTTGTTGCCGGCGTGGAACGAGCCGTGTCCGGCGGCCCAGTCGTGCCCCGCGTAGATGTCGAAGTCGCGCAGGTACGGGAAGCGGTTGTCGGCGCGGTCGTAGTTGTTCGCGTCCCGGATCAGCAGGTCGATCATGCCGCCGTACTGGTCCTGCCGGGCCCAGGTCGGGTCGAACTTGGCCAGCGTGGCGGCGGCGGCGATGTAGTAGCCGTAGTGGAAGTGGTGGTCGTTGAGTTCCTGGTCGGAGCCGTAGGAGGCCGGGTAGCCGATGAGGGTTCCCCAGTTGCGGTCGTAGTGGAAGAGCCGCTCGGTCTCGCCGGGCGCGGCGGTGAGCCAGTCGGTGAGCGTGCTCCGGATGGCGTTCAGCGCGGCGGTACGCGTCTCGGCGTCGCCGACCTGGTCGGCGATCTCGGCGATGCGGGCGGCCCGGCCCAGGCCCTTGCCCGTCCAGTAGGTGTCGCCGCCGCGCTGGTCCATCGGGTTGCCCCGGACGGCCGCGAGGTGGCTGCGCAGCGTGGTCAGGTCCGTGCCGTTGCCGGTCGCCACGGCGGGGACCTCCGGCAGCACCCCGTGGAACTTCATCGAGGTGCGGAACGCGTCGACGCCGGTGAGCACCTTCATCCGACCGCGTGCCGACGGGTAGGTGAGCGTCAGCGGGGTGGCCCCGGTCAGCGACCGCCACTGGTGCGGGTAGAGGCTGACGACCGTCCGGTTCGCGGTGCCCTCCCGGGCGGTCGTGGTGAAGGCGTACGTGGTGTTGACGGTGCTGGTCGCCTGGTCGTACGCGTACGAGACCCGGGTGCCGGTGACGTGGGCGTGGGCGTACTGGCCGTAGGCGCCGGCCAGCCCGGCGCGGGTGGCGGCGTCGGTGCCCGGGGTGGTGGGCAGCAGGGCGACGGAGAAGTAGCCCCTGCCGGCCAGGTTGGAGGTGATCCGGCCGCCGTTGACGGACCAGGTGGCGCCGGTGGGCGCGTACGCGACGTAGTCGTGTCCCCGTACGGTGAAGCCGATCGTGGCGCCGCTGTTCGACCAGACCGTGGGGCTGCCGCCGGTGGCGTTGATCAGCGCGTCGCCGCCGCTGGTGCGGAAGTACGCGAACGGCAGGCCGTGGCCGATGGTGGCGCGCATGGTCCGCGCGCCGTCGTTCCAGTAGGGCGTGACGGTCCAGTCGGTCCAGCCGTCGACCTTGACGACCGGGGCGCCGAGCGCGGCGATGCCGACGCGGATGTCCTCGGTGTACGTGTACTTGAACTCGCCGACCCCGGTCGCGGTGCCGCTGATCGTGGGGGTGGAGGTGGCCGACAGGCCGAGGCCGTCGCCGAAGGGCTGGTAGGAGACCGGGTGCGCGTGCAGCGGCTCGCTGTAGGAGCAGTTGGTCCGCTTCCACAGCAGTGACGACCACCAGTCGTTGGTGGGGACCGGTCCGGGTGGCGCGTCGGCGGTGGCGAACTGCCGTGGGTTGGTGGTCATGTCTCCGCAGCCGGTGGGCAGGGGGCCGACGCGGTCGGTGGTGTAGCTGCCGGCGCCGACGGTGGCGGCCTGGGCGGGGGTGGTGGTCACGACGGCGAGGCCGCCGAGGGCGAGGGCCAGGGCGGAGGTGGCCGCCACGGCCCAGGTGCGGCGTGTCGCGGGAGGTGTCACAGTGCCTCCGGTCGGGGAGCGCCGGTCGGGGACGGGCGCGTTCTGCGGGCGAATTGTGCGGAAAGGGGCCTCAGAGAGCGCTCTCTTGGGACGGGACGCTAGCCCAGCGCCGAGACTTCCGTCAATGTTTCCGACCGATGAAGCGCTGATGACGACAAACGGAAGGGTCCGTCAGGCGGCGGGCGGCGCCTTCGGGCAGCCGTTGCGGCGGTGCCAGGCGGCCACCTCGGCGGCCGGCTCCTTGTTGCCCTTGCGCCGCCACGAGTTCAGGTAGGGCGCCGGCCAGACCACGCCCCGGCGGATCCACCAGCCGTCCCGCCCCGTGCACGGCGGGGAGATGCCGAAGTGCAGGTGGCAGACGTTGTTCGCGTTCCCGGTGCGGCCCACCTCGCCGAGCCGCTGACCGGCGCGCACCCGTACCCCCGCGTCGATGCCGTCGGCGATCTTGCGCAGGTGCGAACCGTAGTAGCGCACCCCGTCGTCGCCGAGCAGCGACACCGACAGCCCGCCGTTGAAGGGCCCCCGCGGCCCGCGCTTGTCGAACCGGTCCACCCGGCTCACCTCCAGCAGCACGCCGTCGGTCACCGCCACGACCGGCTCGCCGCAGTCCGCGAAGATGTCCGTCCCCGGATAGGCCGAGTGGGTCGGGTGGTAGGCGACGTTCGCCGCGCGTACCGGGAAGACGTGCGGCAGCCCGGCGCGGGTCGGCGCGGTCGACGGGCCGGACGGGGCGACGGCCGTCGGGGTGCCGCCCGGGGTCGGGGTCGCGGCCGGGGACGCCGGCTGCGCGGCCGTCGCCGGCAGGCTCGGCCGGGGGTTGCCGGGCGCCGTCCCGGGCCGGGTCGTCGCGCAGCCGGCGGCCAGGACCGGCACGAGCAGCAGCAGGACGGGGTACGCCGGACGCGCCCGGCGTCCGATCGTCGGCGAGGACATCCGGACATCCTGACAGAGTCGGTACGGTGGGACGAGGCACCCGGCAGAGGGGAGGGTTCGGTGACGACCGGAGGGTACGCCTTCCCACCCGAGCCGGACGCCCGGTTCCGGCCCCCGCCACGGCTCCCCTCGGGGCTCTTCCCGTCCGGGCCGCCGTCGCAGCCCACCTACCGCGAACCGCACCCGGTCACCGGCGCGGGCGTCGCGTCCGGCGCCGCCGTGGCGACCGTGTGGCTGCTCCTGTTCGGCCTGCTCGGCGGCGGTGTCTCCGGGTACGCCGGGTGGACGCTGCTGGCCGGCGGGCTGGCCTGGCTGGTCGCGCTGGTGCTGGTGCGCGTCGGCGACCGGGGGGTGGCCGTCGGGGTCGCGATCGTCACCGCCGGCGGGTGGAGCATCGCCGCCGTCATCGTGGCGGCGCGGTGGCTGTCGAGCGGGCAGTGGCCGCTCTGGTGAACCCCCGCTCGGGCCGTCTCCCGGCCCGTTCCGGCGGGCCTGCGGCTGCGCTGCGTCGCGGGCCGGCTGCGCAGCGAATCCCGTCTTGACGTGGCCGCCGGAACTCGGCACCCTCGGCGTTATGGCCTGGACCACTCCGCGGCTCGATCCCGAACGTAGCCGCCGTCGCCAGCAGCTCCTCGCCGAGTTGGCGGGCGCCCGGGCGGTGCGCCAGCGCGTTCGGCCACAACGGGTGCGCACCGAGCGACTGCGGGAGCTGATCGCCACCCGCCGCCGGGTCGCCGGCTGACGACCGGCAGACTTTCCCCAGGATTGACCGGCCCTTCGGGGCGTTGACCGGTCGCCTGCCGACCCGACCGGCTAACGTGCACGCGTAACGGGTCGGCCTGCCGAGGCTCTATTTGGGGGAACCGTGTCGTACTTCGCTGCGGCCGTCGTGCGTGACGACAGCGGTTGGACGGCCGCCGAGGTGAACCTGCGGGGCGTCACCGACATCGAGGACGTCGCCGACCGGCTGCGCGACGTCGACCAGGACGCCGACCTGTCGCTGCTCTTCGTCGAAGCCGACGACGCGTACCTGGTGATCATGCGCCTGGACGAGGGCGAGGACCTGCGAGTCTTCGGCTCCGACTCGGCCTACGCCGAGGAGTCCCGGCTGGGCGCCCTGCTGGTCGGGGACCTGAAGACCTCGGTGACCGGGCTGGACGACACCGAGGAGCCGCGCCCGTCCGGCCGTGGCGACGACGACACCGAGCAGCCCGCCGTCGACCCCGAGGCCGACCCGGTCGGCGAGGCCGATCTCCTGGCCGACCTGGGCATCTCCGCGCAGAAACTGCTCAACCTCTGCGCGCGGGAGGGCATGATGCCGGCCGACGTCACCGCCGAGATCTGCCAGGTGCTCGGCTGCACCGACGACGTCGAGGAACTGCGTGAGGTCTGAGCCGTCCGGGCCCGGCCGGGCCGGGGCGGGCGGCGCCGAGCCGGCCGACGCCACCGACCCGACGCTGGGCACCGTACGCCCCGGACAGCCGACCCCCGGCGCGGCCGGCCGGGTCGGCCCCGGCGCCCACGAGGGGCTGGCCGACCCGGACGGCGCCGGCCGGCGGCAGCGGCACGAGGTGTGGATGCGCCGGGCCCTGGAGGTGGCCGTCACCGGCCCGGACGGCCCCGCCGACGCGGGCACCGACGACGCCGCCGACGACATCCCGGTCGGTGCCGTGCTCTACGGTCCGGACGGCACCGAGCTGGCGATCGGACGCAACGAGCGGGAGCTGACCGGCGACCCGACCGCGCACGCCGAGGTGCTGGCGCTGCGCCGGGCCGCCGGCCGACTGGGCCGCTGGCGGCTCGACGGCTGCACCCTGGTCGTCACCCTGGAACCCTGCACGATGTGCGCGGGCGCGCTGGTGCTCGCCCGGGTGTCCACCGTGGTCTTCGGTGCCTGGGAACCCAAGACCGGGGCGGCCGGATCGCTGTGGGACGTGCTGCGCGACCGCCGGCTCAACCACCGGCCGGAGGTCTACGGCGGCGTCCTGGAGCCGGAGAGCGCCGCGATCCTGCGCGCCTTCTTCCGCTGACCGCTCTTCGCTTCTGCCGCTGGCCGCCGTGACCCCGCGTGTCCTGTTCCGCCGACCGCCGCCTCGTCCGTCGGCCGCCGCTTGCCTGGCGCTCAGGCGTCGGCCGGGGCGGGCCGCAGCAGGGCGGAGGCGATCGCGCGGGCGGTGTCGGTCCACGGCGCGGGGCGCATGGTCGCCGGATCGATCCGGACGATCGACCGCTGGCCCTCGGCGTGCACCGTGCGGCCGTCCGTCGACTGGAACCGGTAGGAGTACCGCGCGCTGCTGTTGTTGAAGTAGTCGAGCCAGAAGTGCACCGCCACGGGCCCGGTCCCGGTGACGGGGGCCTGGTAGGCGATGGTGAACTCGCGGACGGCGTGGAACACGTCCGGGGCGCTGCGCTGGCCGGCCTGGTAGGAGACGCCGCGGTCCGCCCAGTACCCCGTCAGGGCCCGTTCGAGCAGTACGGCGTACCGGGAGTTGTGCAGGAGGCCGAACGCGTCGAGGTCGTCGAAGTGCACCGTGACGTGCGCGACGTGACCGAACTCGACGGCGGGCTGGTCGACGATGGCCTGGCTCATGAGATGCCTTCCGGTAGCAGGGTCGGATCGGGGCACAGCGCCCGTAGTCGGTTCAGCAGGCCCTGGCGGGCGTGCCGGTAGGCGGTGTCGGGGTCCAGCAGCCGGGAGCGCATCGCGGCCGTGATCCCGAGCGCGTCGATCTCGTACGCCAGCTGCGCGACGTCCACGTCCGGGGCGAGTTCGCCGGCGGCGACCGCCTCCCGGACGAGGTCTTCGAGGAACGCGGTCCAGCGGCCGAAGGCTTCGGCGAGCCGGTCGCGGACGGGGCCGGGGCGCGCGTTGTACTCGAAGTCGGCGCTGGCGAAGAAGCAGCCGCCGGGGAGGATCCGGGCGGCGAAGAAGTCGATCCGGGCCTGGTGCAGCGCCCAGAGCCGCCGTACGCCCCGGGGGGCGCGCAGGGCGGGGCGTACGACCAGTTCCTCCTGCTGTTGCACGGCCCGGTCGACCGTGGCGAGCTGGAGCGCCTCCTTGGACCCCCAGTGCGCGAAGAGGCCGGACTTGCTGACGCCGAGCGTGTCGGCGAGCTGGGCGAGGGAGAGTCCGTGCAGGCCGACCTCGGTGGCGAGGACCACGGCGGCGTCCAGCGCGGCCGTGCGGGTCCGGTCGCCCCGCGCCACGCGTCCGTCGACTGTCATGGGCAGAGGCTAATTAATAAGCACGACCGTTCGTATAGTTTTTGGACGTGACGGTGGTCACGAAACCGCCCCGCCGTCCGAGCGGACGACGGGGCGGCAGTTGGACGGAGAATCAGGCGACGATCGTGTCCAGCGCGATCTCGACCATCTGGCTGAAGGTCTGCTCACGCTCCTCGGAGGTGGTCTTCTCGCCCGTCTTGATGTGGTCGCTGACGGTCAGCAGCGTCAGGGCGCGGGCCTTGAACCGGGCGGCGATCGTGTAGAGCGCCGCCGACTCCATCTCCACCGCCAGCACGCCGTACTCGGCGAGGCTGTCGTAGAGGTCCGGGCGGTCGGTGTAGAAGGCGTCCGCCGCCAGGATCGGCCCGACCCGCATCGCGATGCCGCGCCGCTCGGCCACCTCCACCGACGTACGCAGCAGCCCGAAGTCGGCCACCGGGGCGTAGTCGATCAGCCCGTCGAAGCGCATCCGGTTCATGTTCGAGTCGGTGGACGAGCCGATGGCGGCGATCACGTCGCGCAGCCGCAGGTCCTCGGTCAGGGCCCCGCAGGAGCCGACCCGGATCAGGCTCTTCACGCCGTACTCGTTGACCAGCTCGTGGGCGTAGATCGAGGCGGAGGGCATGCCCATGCCGGAGCCCTGGACGGAGACCTCCACGCCGTTCCAGCGGCCGGTGAAGCCCAGCATGCCCCGGACCGTCGAGTAGCACTGCGCGCCCTCGAGGTAGGTCTCCGCGATCCACTTGGCCCGCAGCGGGTCGCCCGGCATCAGGACCCGCTCGGCGATCTCTCCCGGCTTCGCGCCGATGTGCGTACTCATGCCAAGGATCCTGCCAGGCCGCACCGAGGCGTACCGGTTCGGCGTCCGCACCCGGGGTCATGTACCCTTCTCGGCGGTGGCGTGTCCGAGTGGCCTAAGGAGCACGCCTCGAAAGCGTGTGAGGGTTTACGCCCTCCGCGGGTTCAAATCCCGCCGCCACCGCTCGTGACAACGCCCGGACGATCCCGACGGATCGCCCGGGCGTTCTCGCGTTCGGCCCCCACCTTGGCCCCCCTCCGTGCCCCCTGCCTGCGCCGATCATGCAGTTGTGGTGCCCCGCGAGAGGGGTGCATAGGCAGTTTCCGTCCACCACAAGTGCGTGATTGACGAAGTGCGTGGGGTTCAGCGGCGGGTCAGTTCCCGTTCCAGGCGGTTGATGAGGGTCTTGCGGGACTTGCCGTTGCGCTCTCGGCGCAGGGCCGACTTCAGTTGGCCCTTGTCGAGGTCGCGGACGAGCTTGGTCGCCTCGGCGACCGGCAGCTCCGACAGTTGTTCGGCCGACGTGGCGTTGCGGCGTGCGCGTTTGGCCGGTCCGGTGTTGGCGACGTACTGCCTGCCGGACCTGGACGCCTTCCGCTTCTTGGCGTCTGTCGCCCGCCGATCCTTCTCGGAGAGTTCCTTCCAGGCCTGTTCGGGCAGGTAACGGCTGGTCTCGTCGCCGTGCCGCGCCCGGGTGTCGCCCTCCTTGGTCTGCCAGTGCTCGCCGCCCCAGCGCTGCAACGACTTCTGCCGCTCGTCCTTCGGGCCGACGAAGCCCCCGCCACGCCTCTTGTACTCCTGGGTGAGCAGCTGGGACTTGCGCGCCGACCACTGCCCCGGCCGACCGCCCTTGTCGGAGGCCTGGATCTCCTCCTTGACCTGCTGCCTGAGCTCGGGCTTCGTGTACCGCGCCATGCCCGGCGGTTACCCGGCGACCTGCGGCTCATGCTTCCGGGGTGCCGGTGTGCTGCCCGAGCGTCCGCCAGCACCCTCGGATCGGTGCGCGGGAGGGCACACGGCTCGGCGGTCGAATGGAATGATGTCCTCCGATGGCGCCAGAGATGGCGTCTCCACGGGGGATCGTTCAAGCGGAGACAGCACGACCAGCCTGGAGCAAGCGAAGGGCTGGTCGTCGGCTGCTCCGCTTCCTCGTGTCCGTTCTCACCTCGACCCACCCTGTTCAGGGCGGGTCGTCCCTCAGGAGGAAACGTGCACGAAAAGCGCTCGCACCGCCGCCAGTTGTTCCGGGCCGCGGCCGTCACCGCTGGTACAGCCGTCGCCGCGCCGCTGCTTGGGGGCGTCACGCCCGCCCAGGCCGCCGCGCTCGCCACCACCGGCGCCATTCCCTGGGTCGGCCCGGCGGGTTCCGGTGCCCCGTTCGAGGTGAACGAGACCCTGGGCGCGCAGGCCGCCATCAACGCGGCACTGGGCACGAGCAGCCGCCGGGCCGTCTACGTCGCCCCCGGCAGCTACGACCTCAAGGCCCCGGTGGTGCTCGGCGACAGGCAGGCTCTGATCGGAGCGGGTCCGCTGGTCACCATGCTGACCGCAGCGGCGGGCTTCAGCGGGGCGGCCCTGGTGGTCAACCCGTGGTCCGGTGCCCAGGCCGGCGCGTCCCGACAGTGCGTGACCGACATCGGGCTCGACGGCGCGAACCGCGCGGCCAACGGGGTCAACTTCCAGATGAACACCACGCCGGACCTGTACGGGCCGGACCCGGCGCCGTGGTTGACCCGGGTCTTCGTCACCCGGACCACGGGCGACGGGTTCCTCCTTGGCGGCACGTACGCCGGTGGGCAGCGAGAGTTCAAGCTCACCGACTGCCGGGTCGAGAAGGCGGGCGGCTGGGCGTACAACTTCCAGTCGTCGGACGGGTTCATCAGCGGGTGCTCGGCCCAGGGCTGCGCCGGGGGCGGCTACCTCCTCGGGGGCGGCAACATCAAGATCTGGGGCAGCAAGGCGTACGGCATCGGCACCGCGGCCACCTCCGCCCCCGCGTTCCGGATCGACTCCGCGCGGGCGACCGTCGTCGGCTGCGAGGCCCAGGACACCATCGGCAACGGCTTCGAGATCCGCGCTGCCAACACGACACTCTCCGGCTGCACCGCCGACTCGACCGGGCGCGGCAGCACCGGTGTCGACTCGGAGTCTGCGGGCTTCTACGTGGCCGCGTCCGCAGTGAGCCTGGAGGGTGGCGCGTTCCAGCGGAACAACGGTGGCGCGAAGTGGATCGTGAGCACCGAGCCGGGCATGCGGTGCGCCCTGTACCTGGCCCCCGGCGTCGACTTCCTCTCCGTACGGCTGGTCACCGGGGCGGGCCGGCCCGCGCCGTTCCAGCGGCTGATCACCGGGACGGTCGGCGCCGGTTCGTCGGTCTCGGTCCTCGGCTGACCGGGTAGGTCGCAGGGCCGCCCCCACCGGGTCGGCCCTGCGACCGCACGAGCTCCTGTCGGGGCCCCGGTCAGTCGACGAGATGCCTGCCGAACCCCGCCCCGGTCAGCCGACGAGCGTGCTGGGGTGGGCGCTGGTTGCGGCAAGTGGCGGTGCCGGTCAGCAAGGGCTGTGGCCCTCGTCGAAGAGGCGCTGGGCCCAGTCCGCGTACCCGGCGATGATCTTCTTCACCGCGCGCCCGTCGTGCAGGAAGAGGTACGCGCGGTCGCCCTGCCGGGCGAGCAGCCCGTCGAGCCGGTACGTCCCCTGTGGAGCGTCCAGGTCCCGGGCGGACGGGTAGCGGGTGCGGACGTCCTCGACCGGCGTGCCGGCGGTGACGCCCTGCGGGGTGCGGGTCGCCTCGCCGAGCCAGAGCAGCACCAGCCGGTCGTCGACGAAGATCGGGCTGGTCGTGTCGTAGCCGGCCAGCGCCGGGCCGCAGGCGTCGACGTCGGAGCGCAGGATGCCCCGCCGGGTCAGCTCGTCCTCGGTGTCGCCGAACTCGACGTCGCGCAGGCCGTTGAGGTCGACCACCTCGACGGCCCCGACGGGCCGACCGTCCAACTCGCGCAACGGCGGGTGCACGCCGCTGCCCGAAACCCAGGCAGCCGTCATCAGCGTGGCGATAAAGCCAAATTGTCGCAATTTCATCGAATCCCCCAGTCCCCAACGGGACTGGGGCGCTCAGGTTGCTGCCCGCCCGCAGATTGCCGGTCTTCCCATTCCTCAGCCAGCTCGTCCCAGTAGTCGGCGCTCAGTCGTCGGCGCCCGTGCGCCAGCCAGCCGGCGGTGCTCCGTTCGACGTGCAGGCCCAGCTCGGCGAACGGGTCGATCCACGCGCCGGGCTCCGCCCCGAGCCGGGCGAGCGCCGCGTTGAGCGGCCACTCGGCGCGCGGCCCGTCGAAGAGGCGGTCGAACCCCGGCCCCCAGCTCACCTGGCCGCCAAGCCACACCACCGCCGACTGGTAGCCCGCGCCGCCGGCGAACTCCGCCTCCAGGTACGCCACCGGGCCCGAGCGTGACCACCGGGCCAGGGCGTCGGCGAGGGTCGCCGAGAGCGCCAGGTGGAACGGCTCCTCCGGCGACCGCTCCGCCACGGAGAAGTCGGGCAGCGCCCCGGTCAGCTCCTCGACCAGTTGCGGGGTGACCGGCAGCAGCGCGAAGTCCTGACGCAGCTCGCCCAGGACCGCGTGGTCGAGGTCGGCGGTCTGCTCGCGGAGCAGCTCGGCGTCCGCGACGACCGCACTGAGCTGGTAAGCCATTCGAGCCCTCCGCCGTCCACAGCCTGTGGATGGAACATGTGTACGACGGATTCCGCCTCCGCCGCCCCCTCGCACCGTACCGAATTATCCCTCTCGATCCCGCCCCGCGACCTTGCGCGCCCGGCGCACCGTCCGGGGCGCGATGCGGCCTTGGTCCGGTCAGGAGCTGCGACCGGGCAGGCGGGCGAGGAGAGGGCGGCGTCGGGCAGGCCCGGTCAGGGGCGGTCGGCGACGGAGCCGACGAAGGCGCGCCACGCCGTCGGCGGGAAGGCGAGCGTCGGGCCGGCCGGGTCCTTCGAGTCGCGCACCGCGACGACGCCGGGCAGGTTGTCGGCGACCTCGACGCAGTTGCCGCCGTTGCCGCTGCTGCGGCTGCTCTTGCGCCACCGCGCGCCGTTCAGCTCCATGTCTCCGCCACTTCCGTGATGAGATCGACCGACTGCCAGTGGGACAGCGCCTCGCCGCGCACGTTCTCCCACGCAGCCATCATGGCCGCGATGTCCGCCGGTTCGCTAACCAGTTGGCCCTGGAGCTGGTTGTCGAGGTAGCCGGCGATCCGGTGGTCGTGGCTGCTGGCGATCACGAACGGCCCGTTCAGGCCCGCGTAGGCACCGACCGACGACGGCACGACGTGCACCCGCACGTGCGGCTCGGCGCAGGCGGCGATCACGGCCCGGAGCTGCTCGCGCATGGTGGCCCGGCCGCCGACCGGGCGGCGCAGCACCGCCTCGTCGATCACGGCCGTGAGCTGTGGCGGTTCGTCCTGCCGCAGGATGCCCTGGCGGGCGAGCCGGGCGGCGAGGTGCCGCTCGACGTCGCCCCGGGGAAAGAGGCCGCCGTCGGTGAGCACGGCCCGCGCGTACGCCTCGGTCTGGAGCAACCCGGGCAACACCACCGATTCGTACGACCGCAGCGACACCGCCTCGCGCTCGATCTCCTGCCAGGGACGGAACCAGATCGGGTCACGACGTCTCGAAGTGTCCGGCCAGATGTCCGACACGTCCCGCCGGAGTGCCTCCGCCGCTCCCAGCCGGTGCCGGGCGTGCGGGATACGGTCCTCGGTCAGCCATCGCCCGACCGTCTTCGGATCGACGCCGACGGTCTCGGCGAGCGATTCGATCGTGTGCCCGGTGTCGCTGAGCGCCACCCGTAGCGCATCGTTCACGGGCTCCTCCCATTGGATGTCCCAGATATCTGGCGACCATAGCGTTACGGGCTGTATCTGTCTGCCCACGCACGGCAAGTTGGGGTGACGAAGACGGCGCGGCCGGTGGAGGCGAGAGAGCCCGGCGGTCGCGTCAGTCGCGGGGCCGCCCCGACGGGGAGGGCGGGGCGGCCCCGCTCCAGTCCCACGTCCGTCCCTTCCGGCCCAACAGCCTTCCGTCGCCCACCGCCCTTCGTCCCCAATGGCCTTTCGTCCCGTCGGGCGAGCGCTGCCGAACCAGCCGAGGAGGTCCCGCCCGTGCCGACCCGCCGCGCCCCAGCCCCCGAGCACCGGGGCGAGTCCCGCCGCCCGGTCGACCACGACGATCCGCCCCCACCCGTCGCCCCCGCCCGGGACCGGCGGACAGCCTGGCCCTCCGGTACGACCATCCGCGTCCCCGACGACGCGTACCGCTTCGGCGAGGGCCCGCTGACACTGCGGATCGTCGAGGTGCTCAGCGCGGGCTTGTTCGAGGGCCACCTCTGGGCCGAGGTACGCGGCCACCAGGTGAACGCCGACGGCACCCTCCGCTCCCGCGAGCGCTTCGCCTCGATCCGCGTCGACCGCGCCCGGGTGGTTGCCCCCGGTGCCTCCCGGGTCGAATCAGCGGACCCGGTCGGGGCGGCGGACCAGGCTGGGTCGGCAGGCAGCGTTGAGCCGGCGGCTCAGGTCGGATCGGCAGGCGGCGTCGAGCCGGCCGGACCGGTGGCGACGCGGTGAGCCGCCGTCCCCGGGAGCACGTCCCGACCCGGCCCACGTGGCGGTGCCGGGCGTGCGGCATCGCCTGGCCCTGCTCGCCGGCGAAGCTGCGGCTGCTCGGTGAGTACCGCCATGACCGCGCCGCGCTCACCGTCTACCTGGCGACCCTCCAGATCGAGGCCGCCGCGCAGCTCGTCGCGCTGGACCCTGACGTGAGCCCGGCCCAACTGGCCGACCGCTTCCTCTCCTGGGCCCGCCCGCGCGGTTGAGCGCACTTGCTCAGAGCAGCAGGTTGACCAGGGTGGCGGCCGGACCATGAGGCGTAGCCGGACGAGATGCCGCGTACACCGAACGACGCGATCCCCCCCCCGGGTGGTCGTATGCCCCGGCTAGCAACGACTACTCGACTAGCTCGGCGTGGGCCAGGTACTCGTCGTTCAAAGGACGGTCGCGGTGGAGCAGCACGGATGGCGTCTGCTCAAGCTCGTCGGAGTGCGGGACGGCCGGCTGCACGACGCTCGGCACACGGCCGCCACCGTGCTCGTGGTCCTCGGCGTCTCTGGTCGCGCGGTGATGGGCATCATGGGCTGGTCCAACTCGGCGATGGCTGTCCGGTACCAGCACATGACGGATCAGGTACGCCGCGACATCGCGCAGCAGCTTGGGGGCCTGATTTGGGGGACTGAACAGATGTAGCTTTGGCGGGGCTCAGGCTGCTGATCGGCTGTTGCTCGTTGTCCCCACGGCAATTAAACAGTCGGTCACTTTTACTCGGGACTCCTTTGTCTGGCTAGTGCTAAGCGCCGAATTCTGTCGTAAGACTTCGAGAGTCCACGTGAGGTTTCCGATGCTTGCCGGGCATACTCCTGAATGCCAGCCTCGGTTACAACGTGAACGATGGTGTGAGGCGGAGCGGACGGCACGACGTTGTTATGCCAGATTAAGGTGCCCGCATCGACTCGCCAGAGCCGAAGACCTCCCGCCTCGTCGATATCGCACTTGAACAGGGGTGCATCGATCACGATTACTGGGAAGGCGATGACGGATATCTCGTTAAGTGTGGGGTAGATGTCTTTCCGGGTTGTCTCCCAGTGGGCTGCCTTCACGGCTGAGATGATTGCTTTATAAGCAATATCCTCGCGCTGCTGATTTGGGCCGAGGGTGGCCTTTATCAGGTTGTGCCCGGGATGCTCCTCGATGGTCAAGAGCGGGAGGGCGCGTACTTCGTGGCTATGTGCGGCTGCCTCTATCCACTCTCGGGCGGCGGGCGAAGTGAATCTCTGTACAACCTGCGCCACCGGATGCAATGGGGGTACCCTTTCTCCGCAGAAAAGTACCCATGGTTTGTCTGTGCCGCTCTTTGCTTCAATGCATAGGAGTACGTCCAGCCACTCCATTCGTGATCTAGCGTTGGAGATCATGCTCACCACTACGTCGATCTCGCGGTGGCATGCGGATTCGCTGTCATAGTAATAGTCTGACTGGCGTACATTGCCGATTTCTCGAAACGCTTGCGCTGTTCGCATTTCCAGCGGATACCCCTGGTTCGATAACCACTGCTGCAACTTCGCTTTCAGGGGATCATCGGGAGATTCAGTCCCACCCACTGCTGTTCCGACCTCGGTCACCCTGTCATTGAAGCCCTAAGGCATCTCGGAGACAACATGGTTGTGATGATGCTTGGCTGGTCGGCTCCGGCCGTCGCTCCGCCCCTGCTGTCCGCCGCGACCCGCCGGTGCGTGCACGACCGTGGTTGGTCCATGCCCCGAGCCGCGCGGGCAACTGAGACGAGAAGTGAGACGGAAGCCAGGTGGAGACGACGCGAGGGCCGGCCCGATGGGGCCGACCCTCGCGTTCGTGCTGCTCAGCGAGCGGAGGATACGAGATTCGAACTCGTGAGGGTGTTAACCCAACACGCTTTCCAAGCGTGCGCCCTAGGCCTCTAGGCGAATCCTCCGCAGACGAGGATACAGGTCCCCGGCGGGTGGGCCACCCCACCACCCCCTGAAGATCGACGCGGCGTCGGGTAGGGTTGGCGGTACCTCCCGTGCGGCGGTATCTCGTGAACCTCCCCAGGGCCGGAAGGCAGCAAGGATAAGCGAGCTCTGCCGGGTGCACGGGAGGCCTTTTTGTCTCCGGGCCCCGGTAACGTCCCCGCGGGTCAGGTCACGGGGTGGTGGGTGGTCACCCGCGCCTGACCGGCGCAGAATGGCTCGGTCGAGAGGAGGCGGGACGGGTGGCACTGGCGCTCTACCGCAAGTACCGGCCGCGCACCTTCGCCGAGGTCATCGGGCAGGAGCACGTCACCGAGCCGCTGTCGCAGGCGCTGCGCAGCGGGCGGCTCAACCACGCCTACCTTTTCTCCGGCCCACGCGGCTGCGGCAAGACCTCCAGCGCCCGCATCCTGGCCCGCTCGCTCAACTGCGAGCAGGGGCCCACCCCGGAGCCGTGCGGGCAGTGCGAGTCGTGCCGCGAGCTGGCCACCGACGGCGGCTCGATCGACGTACTGGAGATCGACGCGGCCAGCCACGGCGGCGTCGACGACGCCCGCGAGCTGCGCGAGAAGGCGATCTTCGCGCCGGCCAAGAGCCGCTTCAAGATCTACGTCATCGACGAGGCGCACATGGTCTCGTCGGCCGGCTTCAACGCCCTGCTCAAGCTGGTCGAGGAGCCGCCGGAGTACGTCAAGTTCATCTTCGCGACCACCGAGCCGGAGAAGGTCCTCGGCACGATCAAGTCGCGGACCCACCACTACCCGTTCCGGCTGATCCCGCCGAAGGTGCTCCGGCCCTACCTGGAGCAGCTCTGCGAGGCCGAGGGCGTCGCCGTCGAGCCGGCGGTCTTCCCGCTGGTGGTGCGCGCCGGTGGTGGCAGCGCCCGCGACAGCCTCTCCGTGCTCGACCAGCTCATCGCCGGCGCCGGGCCGGAGGGGGTCACCTACTCCCGGGCCGCCGCCCTGCTCGGCGTGACCGACTCCGCGCTGATCGACGAGATGTGCGACGCGCTGGCGGCCGGCGACGGCGCGACGGCGTACGCGACCGTCGACCGGGTCGCCGAGGCCGGGCACGACGCGCGCCGGTTCGCCTCCGACCTGCTGGAGCGGCTGCGCGACCTGATCGTGCTCCAGCAGGTGCCCGACGCCGCCGCCAAGGGCCTGATCGACGGCCCGGCCGACCAGATCGAGCGGATGGCCGCCCAGGCCCAGCGGCTCGGCCCGGCGACGCTGTCCCGCTGCGCCGACATCGTGCACAACGGCCTGGTGGAGATGCGCGGCACGACCGCGCCCCGGCTGCTGCTGGAGCTGATCTGCGCCCGGATGCTGCTGCCGGGCGCCGACGACTCCACCGGCGGCCTGCTCCAGCGCCTCGAACGCATGGAGCGTCGGCTCACCCTCGTCGGCACCGACGCGCCGTCGGCCGCCGCCGGGCCCGCGCCGGTCACCGCCCCTCCTCCCGTACGCCCCGACTCTCCCGCCCCGACCGCGGCTGCCGCCGCGCCCGACCCGTCGCCCGCCGGCCCGCCGGCGGCTGCCGGTGCCCCCTCCGGTGCCGCAGCCGCCCGCGCCGCGGCCCTGGCGGCCACCGGTTCCCGACCGGCGGAGGCGGCCCCGGCCGCCGCGGAACCGGTGGGTGCGCCCGCCGATGTGCCCGCCCGTCGCCAGGTGCCGCCTTCGGCGGTGATGCCCGACCCGGCCACCCCCGCCCCGCCCCGCCCGGGTGCGGCTCCGGCGGGCGCCCTGGACGCCGTCGCGGTACGCCGGGCCTGGCCCGACATCGTCGCGAAGGTCAACCGGATCAAGAAGCAGGCCGGCGCGCTGATGCGCGACGCGGTGGTCCGCGACGTCGACGGCGACACCCTGGTGCTGACCGCCAAGTCGCCGGTGCTCGCGCAGATGATGGGCAACCACACCTCGGTGCTGGCCGAGGCGCTCTACGAGGAGTTCGGCGGACGCTGGCAGATCCGCTGCGAGGTGGCCGGCGAGCGGGGCGGCACGTCGCTCGGCGGCCCGTCCCGCCCCGCCGCTCCGGCCCGCCCGGCATCCCCGCCGCCGGCCGCCCCCACCCAGCAGGACCGAGGCGCTGCCGGCCCGTCCGACAACGGCGCGGGTGGCGGCATGTCCGGCGTCCCGAGCGGTCCGGCAGGCCCGAACGGCCAGTCCGGCGCGAGCGGCCCAACCGAGCCGGGCGGCCCAGCCGCTTCGAGTGGCCCAGCTGGTCCGGGTGGCTCAGCAGGCATGAGCGGCCTCGGTGGTGTGGCCGGTGGACCTGGTGGCGCGAGCGGTTCGGGTGGTGATTCGGGCGGCCACGCTGGGACGACCCGGTCCCCCTCCGGCGCTGGTGCGTCGGGGGCCGGCGGTGCTCCCGCCGCCGACGGGGCCGACGACTGGCCCGAGCCGGCCCGCCCGGGTGGCGCGGCCGGGGGCGCCGACGACTGGCCGGAACCGGCCCGGCCGGGCGGCACGCCGACTGCCACCTCGACGGCCGGCGCGGCGACGGACAGCACATCGGCGACCGCACCGACGGCCGTGCCGGCCGTACCGAAATCGGCCGCCCTCTCGGCGGCTCCGCAGCAGGCCGCGCCCGCCAGCCCTCCGGTGAGCAGCGCGATCGCGGCTGCGCGGGCGGCTGCGGCGGGACGCGGTCCGCGTACCGGCCAGCCGGCCCGGAAGACCGCGGACGCCGACTGGGCCGGCGAGCCGCCGTACGACCCTGACTTCGACGGCCCGCTGCGCGGCGGCGCGGGGCGCCCCGGCGGCGCCGCGCCGGCGGCCCCGAACTTCGAGGGCTTTGACCCGGGCGACGAGCCGCTGGACGAGGTCATCGACGAGCGGACCGCGCGCGAGTCCAGCGAGGAACAGGCGGTACGGCTGCTCCGCGAGGCGTTCGGCGCCGAAAAGATCGACGAGGTCGACGCCCGATAGCCAACCCGGCCCCGACCTCGACTCTGACACCGAGGCCGACGCGATGACGGGCCAGGGAACGGGCGGTCAGGTGGGCCAGGCGGGGAGGCCGTGGGGGTGTGCCTCCGCGAGCAGGCGTTCCGGCCCGGTGCCGAGGCGGGCGCGGAGCTGGAAGTCGTTGCGGGCCTCCCGGGGGTGCGGCTCGAAGGACACGTGGGCGACCGGCGCGTCGGCGCTGCCGGCAGCGGCCAGCCGGTCCAGTTCGGCGGTGACCCGCGTCCACTCCTCGACCGGCACGTACTGCCGCATCACCGAGTGCCAGACCACTGTCAGCGTGCCGGGGCGCGGGGTGATCCCGGCGAGGAAGTCGGCCGCCCCCGCCGTGACGACCCGCACCGGCAGCCGCCGGGCCAGTTCCAGCGCGCCGGCGAGCCGGGCCGCGCGGGCCGTGTGCTCCGGCCAGACGTACGCCCGCAGCGCGAGCGCGTCGTCGAGGTCGCCCGGATCGAGCGGGGTGAGGTCGCAGCCGAGCCGCTCCACGACGCTCAGCCGGGGGTACGCGCCGGCCGCCTCCCGCAGCCAGCCGGGCGCCCCGCCCCGCCAGGCGTCCGGCAGCCGTACCGGGGAGTCGGCCGGTCCCCAGGTGAAGTCGGCGGCCTCGACGCGGAACCGGTCGGCGCGCAGGTTCAGCCCGCCGCTCGCGCCCAGCTCGACGAGGCGCACCGGCAGGCCGCCGGTCTCGTGGGCGGCGTGCAGCAGCCCGGCCAGCAGCAGGTTGGCCCGTCCGACCTCGTTGGTCTGGGGCGGGCGGCGCAGCCAGCCGCTCAGCGTGTCGCGCTCGGCCTCCACGATCGCCCGGAACGCCGTCCAGCAGGCGGGGGCGTCCGCCGCCCGGTACGCCCCGCCGGCGCTGGGATAGAACCGGGCCAGCTCCGGTGCCAGGCCGGAGAGCACCAGCGCGTGCACGCCACCGAGCAGGCGCAGCGACACGACGTCGTCGGCGGGGGCGTCCTCGTACCCCGCGATGGCGGCGGCGCACGGGCCGCCGGCCAGGACGTCCGCGGCGGCGCGCGTCAGCAGGTCGGCGTAGAGGCCGGCGTCCATGTGGGCGCAGGCGCGCGCCTGTCGTCGTATGGCCGCTACGGCCTGTTCCCGGGGCATCCGCCACCTCCGTCCGGTCGCGCGCGACGTGCCTGCCGCCGAGTCTCGACGAGGGTTCCGTGCGCGTGCGCGGAGTTCTTCGACACGGATCCCCTGGGCGTGCGCCGAGTTTCTCGACAAGCTCCGATGATCGTGCGTCCCGGACCCGCCGCGAGGGAAGCACCGGGCGGGGCGAGGCCGCTCACAGCCGATAGGCTGAGCGGCGGCCGAGCAGACGAGTGCGAGAAGGAGCCATCCGTGCGCCCAGGTGGACAGCCGAACATGCAGCAGATGCTGAAGCAGGCGCAGAAGATGCAGCAGCAGATCGCCAAGGCGCAGGCCGAGCTCGCCGAGGCGGAGCTGACGGGCACCGCCGGCGGTGGCCTGGTGACCGCGACCGTCGCCGGCACCGGCGAGCTGAAGTCGATCAAGATCGATCCGAAGGCGGTCGACCCGGAGGACGTGGAGACCCTGGAGGACCTGGTCGTCGCGGCCATGCACAACGCCGCCGAGGCGGCGCGGGAGCTGACCGAGAAGAAGATGGGCCCGGTCACCGGCGGCATGGGCGGCCTCGGCCTGCCCGGTTTCTGAGCGGCAGATGTACGAGGGCGCCATCCAGGACCTGATCGACGAGCTGGGCCGGCTGCCGGGCGTGGGCCCCAAGAGCGCCCAGCGGATCGCCTTCCACGTCCTGTCCGCCGACCCGGCCGACGTGAACCGGCTGGCCGGGGCGTTGCGCAAGGTCAAGGAACTGGTGCGGTTCTGCACCAGCTGCTACAACGTGGCCGAGTCCGACCGGTGCCGGATCTGCCGGGACCCGCGCCGCAGCGACGAGGTGCTCTGCGTGGTCGAGGAGCCGAAGGACGTGGTGGCGATCGAGCGGACCGGCGAGTTCCGGGGCCGCTACCACGTGCTCGGCGGGGCGATCAATCCGCTGGAGGGGATCGGGCCTGACAATCTGCGCATCCGCGAGCTGATGGCCCGGCTCAGCGACGGCACGGTGCGGGAGTTGATCCTGGCCACGGACCCGAACACCGAGGGCGAGGCGACCGCGACGTACCTGGCGCTGATGGTCAAGCCGATGGGCATCTCGGTGACCCGGTTGGCGAGCGGCCTGCCGGTCGGCGGCGACCTGGAGTACGCCGACGAGATCACGCTCGGCCGCGCCTTCGAGGGCCGTCGCGCCGTCTGAGTTTCCGTCGTGGCCGGCACCCGGATCGGGTGCCGGCCACCGTCGTACGGGCACCGCCGGATCCACCGTCAGGTCTGACATGGGAGCGATGCGGGCGACGTTCGATGTAACAAAACGGCATCGGTCAACTCGGACATAATTCCCCTTTGGCGGCGGTCCGGAACGGCCCTCGCGGCGGGGCGCATCGGTTAAGACACGATCCGGTACCAACCGGTTCCTCGAAGGTTTCCCGCCGGTCCGAACGGCGGCTAAGGTCACGGCGATCGGTGACCCCTGTCACCACGATTGTCCGTAACCCCAAGGACGAGGTGAAGCACCCATGCGTGCATCCAGGCCGAAGGTCGCGATCGCGGCCATCGCGGTCGCGGCCCTCGCGGTAGCAGGCTGCGCCGAGAGCGACCGCGATGACAGTTCCGGCGGTAGCAAGAAGGACACCCTTGTCTTCGGCGTAGCCGGAGACCCGAAGGTGCTCGACCCGAGCTTCGCCAGTGACGGTGAGTCGCTGCGCGTGGCGCGTCAGGTCTTCGAGACGCTGGTCCGTCCGGAGGAGGGTGGCACCAAGGTCACCCCCGGCCTGGCCGAGTCCTGGACGCCGGACGCGGCGGGCACCACGTGGACCTTCAAGCTGCGCTCGGGCGTGAAGTTCCACGACGGCACCGACTTCAACGCCGAGGCGGTCTGCAAGAACTTCGACCGCTGGTACAACGCCAAGGGCCTCATGCAGAGCCCGGACGTGACCGCGTACTGGCAGGACGTCATGGGCGGCTTCGCCAAGAACGAGAGCGCGGACCTGCCGCCGAGCCTCTTCAAGTCCTGCACCGCCAAGGACGCCACGACGGTCGACCTGGCCTTCACCCGCGTCTCCAGCAAGATCCCGGCCGCGCTGATGCTGCCGTCGTTCTCCATGCACAGCCCGACCGCGCTGGAGAAGTACGACGCCAGCAACGTGAGCGGCACCGCCGAGGACATCAAGTACCCGTCCTACGCGATGGAGCACCCGACCGGCACCGGCCCGTTCAAGTTCAAGTCCTGGGACGTCGCCAACAAGACGCTCACCATCGAGCGCAACGAGGACTACGCGGGCAACAAGGCCAAGCTGAAGACCCTCATCTACAAGACCATCTCGGACGAGAACGCGCGCAAGCAGGCGCTGCGCTCCGGCGACATCCAGGGGTACGACCTGGTCGGCCCGGCCGACGTCGAGCCGCTGAAGGGCGAGGGCTTCAACGTCCTGACCCGCCCGGCGTTCAACATCCTCTACCTGGCCATCAACCAGAAGGGGAACCCGAAGCTCGCCGACCTGAAGGTCCGCCAGGCCATCGCGCACGCGCTGAACCGGCAGGCCCTCGTGGACTCGAAGCTGCCCCCGGGCGCCAAGGTCGCCGAGAACTTCCTGCCGGACACCGTCGAGGGCTGGAACGGCGACGTCACCAAGTACGACTACAACCCGGAGAAGGCGAAGGCGCTGCTGGCCGAGGCCGGCGCGACGAACCTGACCCTGAAGTTCCACTACCCGACCGAGGTCACCCGGCCGTACATGCCGAACCCGAAGGACATCTTCGAGCTGCTCTCGGCGGACCTCAAGGCGGTCGGCATCAACGTCCAGGCCATCCCGCTCAAGTGGAGCCCGGACTACCTGAACGCCACCACCTCGGGCAACAAGCACGACCTGCACTTCCTCGGCTGGACCGGTGACTACGGCGACGCCTACAACTTCATCGGCACGTTCTTCGACCGGCCGAAGGACGAGTGGGGCTTCAGCAACCCGGCCCTGTTCGAGCAGTTCAAGGACGCGGACACCACCGCCGACGCGGCGGCCCGGACCGAGAAGTACAAGGCCCTGAACAAGGCCATCATGGACTTCCTGCCCGGCGTCCCGGTGTCGCACTCGCCGCCGGCGATCGTCTTCGGCAAGGACGTGACCGGGGTCAAGGCGAGCCCGCTCACCGACGAGCGGTTCTCCACCGCCGAGTTCAAGTCCTGATCTGACGCTCCGAGTCGTGGGCGGGCGCTGTTTCGGCAGCGCCCGCCCACGACCCTCCGTACCCCTTTCGAGGCCGCCGTGTTCCGGTTCATCGTCAGACGCCTGCTCCAGCTGATACCCACGCTGTTCGGGCTCTCCCTCCTGCTGTTCATCTGGCTCCGCCGACTGCCCGGCGGTCCCGAGACCGCCATCCTCGGTGAGCGAGGGACACCCGAGATGCGCGCTGCGATCCGGCGCAACATGGGCCTCGACGAGCCGATCCTGGTGCAGTACGGCCGGTTCGTACGGCGGCTGGTCCGCCTCGACCTGGGCACGTCGACCTCCACCAAGCGCACCGTCGTCACCGAGTTCGTCGAACGCTTCCCCGGCACGGTGGAGCTGTCCATCACGGCGATGCTGATCGCGGTCGGCGTCGGCATCCCGCTGGGCTACCTGGCGGCCCGGCGTCGCGGCCGGATGCTCGACCACCTCTCCGTCGGCGGCTCGCTGATCGGCATCTGCATCCCGGTCTTCTTCCTCGCGTACGTGCTCAAGGCGATCTTCGCGGAGAACCTCGGCTGGTTCCCGGCGAGCGGCCGGCAGGATCCGACGCTCGGCGCGACGCGGATCACCAACTTCTTCGTCCTCGACGGGATCATGACCCGGGAGTGGGACGCCGCCGCCGACGCGCTCTGGCACCTGGTGCTGCCGGGCGTCGCACTGGCCAGCATCCCGCTGGCGATCATCGTCCGGATCACCCGGGCCAGCGTGCTGGAGGTCCTCAACGAGGACTTCGTACGCACCGCAGAGGCGAAGGGGCTGACCGAGAGCACGGTCCGGCGCCGGCACGTGCTGCGCAACTCCATGCTGCCGGTCGTCACCTCGATCGGCCTGCTCACCGGCGGCCTGCTCTCCGGCGCGGTGCTGACCGAGACCGTCTTCGCCTTCAGCGGCATCGGAGCCTTCATCTACGAGGCGATCAGCCAGCGTGACTATCCGGTCCTGATGGGCTTCATCCTGATCATCGCGGTGGTGTACGTGCTGGTGAACCTCCTGGTCGACCTCTCCTACAGCCTGATCGACCCGAGGGTGAGGGTCCGATGACGATCACCACAGGCAAGAAGAAGGAAAAGATCGACCGGCTCGCCGAGCTGGCGGGCCGGGAGGACGAGCGCGGCGTCA
Organism: Micromonospora sp. NPDC049051; assembly: GCF_043197575.1. Lineage (NCBI taxonomy): Bacteria > Bacillati > Actinomycetota > Actinomycetes > Micromonosporales > Micromonosporaceae > Micromonospora > Micromonospora sp. NPDC049051. Next base: position 127,775 of record NZ_JBICTL010000009.1, on the reverse strand, counting down.
GCCTCTGGAAGGAGGCGTTCCGCCGGTTGCGGCGCAACCCGGCGGCGATCGTCGGCGCGGTGATCCTGAGCCTGTTCCTCCTGGTCGCCATTCTCGGGCCGTTCTTCGTCCCGTACGCCCCGGACGCCCAGCTCTGGAAGGGCGAGATCCGCCTCGGCGACTTCCCCGGCTTCCGGGGCGAGAACTGGTTCGGCGTCGACCACATCGGTCGCGACGAGTTCAGCCGCATGATCGTCGGCGCCCGGCAGACCCTGCTGGTCGGCGTGGTCTCCACCCTGATCGGTCTCGCCGTCGGCTCGCTGATCGGCGGCGTCGCCGGGGCCGCCGCCGGCCTCGGCGGCCGGTGGGGCCGGGCGGTCGACAACGTGCTGATGCGTTTCGTCGACATGCTGCTGGCCATGCCGAGCCTGCTGCTGGCGATCAGCATCGCCGCCCTGCTCGGCGCCGGCCTGACCACCGTCATGATCGCCGTCGGTGTGGTGTCGGTGCCGGTCTTCGCCCGGCTGCTGCGCGGCTCGATGATCTCCCAGGCGAACAGCGACTACGTCCTGGCCGCCGTCTCGCTGGGCGTCAAGAAGCCGAAGATCGCGCTGACCCACGTGGTGCCGAACTCGCTCGCCCCGGTCATCGTGCAGGCCACCCTCACGCTGGCCACCGCGATCATCGAGGCCGCGGCGCTCTCCTTCCTCGGCCTCGGCAACAACGACGCCTCCATCCCGGAGTGGGGTGTGATGCTCGCCGACGCGCAGCAGTACCTCGACTCCGCGCCCAGGCTGGCGATCCTGCCCGCCCTCGCCATCATCGTCACCGCGCTGGGCTTCACCCTGCTCGGCGAGGCGATGCGCGAGGCACTCGACCCGAAGCTGCGGAAGTAGGACCGGTGAGCGCGAGGAGTGAGCTTGCGAGCCCCGCAGTAGCGAACGAAAGGCGGGCCCGTCATGGCTCTGCTTGATGTCGAAGATCTCTCCGTCACCTTCGCCCGGCGCGGCCAGCGCGCCGTGCACGCCGTCGACGGGGTCTCCTTCTCCGTGGACGCGGGCGAGATCGTCGGCCTGGTCGGCGAGTCCGGCTGCGGCAAGAGCGTCACCTCGCTGGCGATCATGGGCCTGCTGCCGAAGCAGCCGGGCCTGCGCGTCGGCGGCAAGGCGGTCTTCGACGGCACGGACCTGCTCCAGCTCGACGACCGGTCCCGGCGGGACATCCGTGGCCGGGACGTCGCGATGATCTTCCAGGATCCGCTCTCGTCGCTGAACCCGGTCATCCCGATCGGGTTGCAGGTCACCGAGGTGCTCACCCGGCACCGGGGGATGAAGGGCGCGGTAGCCGAGAAGGAGGCGGCGCAGCTGCTCGACCGGGTCGGCATCCCGGACCCGAAGCGGCGGCTGAAGGAGTACCCGCACCAGCTTTCCGGCGGCATGCGCCAGCGCGCCCTGATCGCGATGGCCGTGGCCTGCAAGCCCCGGCTGCTGATCGCCGACGAGCCGACCACGGCGCTGGACGTCACCATCCAGGCGCAGATCCTGGAGCTGCTCAAGGAGCTGGTCCGGGACTCCGGCACCGCCCTGGTGATGATCACCCACGACCTGGGCGTGGTCGCCGGCATGTGCGACACGATCAACGTGCTCTACGGCGGCCGGGTGGTGGAGACGGCCCGCCGTCGCCCGCTGTTCCGCGAGCCCCGGCACCCGTACACCGTGGGGCTGCTCGGTTCGGTGCCGCGCCTGGACGCCGGGCGCGGCGAGCGGCTGAACCCAATCCCCGGCTCCGTCCGCGACCTGCTGCCCTGGCCGGACGGCTGCGCCTTCGCGCCGCGCTGCGCGCGGCGGCTCGACGAGTGTGTGGGGGAGCCGCCCGCGCTGGTGCACGCCCACGACGGGCGCAGCTACCGTTGCGTCAACCCGGCTCCGCTGCCCGGCACCGCGCCCCCGCGGTCCGCCACCGGCACCACCCCGGCGGAGCCGGCCGCCCCGGTCACCGCCACCGACGCCCCGGCCGCCACCCCGGCACCGGCGACCGACGCACCGGCGACCGAGGCCCCGGCCGTCACGGTCGCCGACGCCCCGGCGGCGGAGGCGACCGCGGGCCCCGTGCCCGCCCCGCGCGAGGAGGAGAAGCCGTGACCGAGAGCGACATCCTCGTCGAGGTCCGCGACCTGAAGGTGCACTTCCCGATCCGGCGGGGCGTGCTCTTCGACCGGACGATCGGCCACGTGAAGGCCGTCGACGGGGTCGACCTGAGCATCCCGCGCGGCAAGACGTACGGCCTGGTCGGCGAGTCCGGCTGCGGCAAGTCGACGCTGGGCCGGGCGCTGCTCCAGCTCACCCCGCCCACCGGCGGCGAGGTCCGGTTCGACGGCGTCGAGCTGACGAAGCTGCCGGCGGGCAAACTGCGGTCCATGCGCCGCCGGATGCAGATGATCTTCCAGGACCCGATGTCGAGCCTGGACCCCCGGCAGAACGTCGAGTCGATCCTCACCGAGGGTCTACAGGCCCACGGCATCGGCGGCGACCGGGACGCGCGGCGCCGGATCATCGGCGAGACCCTGGACAAGGTCGGGCTGCCCCGCTGGGCGCTCTCCCGCTACCCGCACGAGTTCTCCGGCGGCCAGCGGCAGCGCATCGGCATCGCCCGGGCGCTGGTGCTCGGGCCCGACCTGATCGTCGCCGACGAACCGGTCTCCGCGCTCGACGTGTCGATCCAGGCACAGGTGGTGAACCTGCTCGACGATCTCCAGGACACCCTCGGCCTGACCTACCTGGTGATCGCGCACGACCTCGCGGTGGTGCGGCACATCTCCGACACCGTCGGCGTGATGTACCTGGGCGCACTGGTCGAGGAGGCGCCGAGCGACCGGCTCTACACCGAGCCGCTGCATCCGTACACGCGGGCGCTGATGTCGGCGGTCCCGGTGCCGGACCCGGACGTGGAGGACCGCCGCGAGCGCATCCTGCTCGCCGGCGACCTGCCCTCGCCCGCCAACCCGCCGACGGGCTGCCGGTTCCACACCCGCTGCCCGTGGGCGCAGCCGACCCGCTGCGCCGACGAGCGGCCCGCGCTGCGCGAGATCGGCGGCAGCCGGGTCGCCTGCCACTTCGCCGAGCGGATCGCCAGCGGGGAACTGCGCCCGCACGAGGTCAGCGTGCAGCTCACCCGCCCGCTCGGCGAGGGCGACGAGCCGCACACCGTCTCCGCCCCCAGCGAGCCCGGCTCGTACGTCTGATCCGCGTCACGGGCGCGGCCTTCCGTCGAGGGGGCCGCGTCCGGGCGGGTCGTCGCCGAGGTCCTCCCGATGCGGGGCCTCGACGGGCGTGGCGGTCGTCGACGAGGTCGACCGGCGCGGCGGTTCCGCGCTTCGCCACCGGCGGTGAGTGCCGGGTGCGGTCAGCCCTCGGGGCGGTGCAGCAGCGCGACCGCGATGCCGTGCACCGCGTCCAGCCCGGCCGCGTCGGCCAGCGCGACCCTGCCGCCGGTGACCGCGTACCACTCGTCGGCGTCCTTGTACTGCACCGTCAGCGTGACCTGGCCGTCGGCGTACCCGGTGCGCAGGGTCAGCTCGCCGGTCACCACGCCGACCTCGTCGGTCATCACCCCGCCCGGGCCCGGCACGATGTCGGCCGTACGCTCCTGCGCGGCGGTCGAGGTGCCCTCGGCGTCGGCGGCCATCCCGGCCCCCGGCACCCCGGCGGCAGTGCCGGCCGTGCCGTCCGCCGCCATGCCGGCCGTGCTCGGTCCGGCCGGCGCGCCGCCGGTGGCCGCCGCCGCGTCCTCCCCGGTGGCGTCCGGCGTCTGTTCCGGGGCGGGGGTCGCCCCGGCTCCGGTCACGGCTTGCTCGCCCATGTGCAGCCCTCCAGCATGTCGGTCAGGGCGGCCTTCTCGGCACTGGTCACCGTGAGCCGCCAGTGGTGCTTGACCGTCACCCAGTTCTCGGCGTACTGGCACCAGTACGACCGGTTCGCCGGTTTCCACTGGGACGGGTCCTGGTCACCCTTTGCCCGGTTGGAGGACGCGGAAACCGCGATGAGCTGCGGCCGGTCCAGATCGTTGGCGAACTCGCCGCGCTTCGCGTCGTCCCACTCGTCGGCACCCGAACGCCACGCGTTCGCCAACGGCACCGTGTGGTCGATGTCCACGCCGGACGGGTCGGTGAAGGCGCGGTTGTCGTACACGCTCTCCCAGTGGCCGCCGACCACGTTGCAGCCGGAGAGCCGGATGTCCTCCCCGTCGCGTTTCAACACGCTGTCGCGTACGTCGCAGTTCTTGCCGGTGTTCCGCCAGTGCGGGAAGCGGCTGCGGCTGTAGCCCTTCATCGACCCGGCGGTGGCGACCGTAAGCTGGCTCAGCTTCTGTGCCGCGTTGCCGCCGCCGCCGCTGCTCGGCGCGACGTCCGGCTCGTCGACAGCGACACAACCAGCCGCGCCGAGCGCCAACGCCGCGGCGAGCGCGGCCGTCACCGCGGCGCGCGGTCCTGATCTGGTACGCACAGAGGACACCTCTCCAGCTTGCGGGCTTCCGGCGATCCCGCACAGTACCCCGACCTGGTTTTGGCGATTCGTGGCGTCTCTCATTTCGGGCGGGCAGATTGGACGCCATGACCGCAACCACGCCCGCGCTCCGCCTGGGCACCGCCAAGGGGCGGGGCACCCTGCTCGCCGCCGTCCTCGCCTCGGGCATGGTCTTTCTGGACACCACCGTGGTCAACGTCGCGCTGCCCCGCCTCGGTGCGGACCTCGGCGCCACCGTCGCCGGTCTCCAGTGGACGGTCAACGGCTACCTGCTGATGCTCGCCGCCTTCGTCCTGCTCGGCGGGGCGCTCGGCGACCGCTTCGGGCGGCGGCGGATCTTCCTGCTCGGGGCGGTCTGGTTCACCATCGCGTCGCTGCTCTGCGGGTTGGCCCAGGGCACCGAGTGGCTGATCGCGGCCCGGATCCTCCAGGGCATCGGGGGTGCGCTGCTCACCCCCGGCTCGCTGTCGGTGCTCCAGGCCAGCTTCCATCCGGACGACCGGGGCCGGGCCATCGGCGCCTGGTCGGGGCTCTCCGGCGTCTCCACCGCGCTCGGCCCGTTCCTCGGCGGCTGGCTGATCGACGCGCTCTCCTGGCGGTGGATCTTCTTCCTCAACCTGCCGCTGGCCGTGCTCGTCGTGCTGGCGGCGCTGCGCTGGGTGCCGGAGAGCCGGGACGAGGCCGCGTCCCGCACCGGGGGGTCGGGGCGGGGCCGCCGCCGCTTCGACGTGGCCGGCGCGCTGCTCGGCGCGTTCGCCCTGGCCGGGGTCACGTACGCGTTGATCGACGCCCCCGTCCGGGGCTTCGACTCGCTGCCGGTGCTGGCCGCCGCGCTGACGGGTGTGGCCGGCGCGGTGGCCTTCGTGCTCGTCGAGCGACGCCGGGGAGACGCCGCGATGCTGCCCACCGGGCTGTTCGGCAGCCGGCTCTTCTCGGTGCTGAACGTCTTCACCGTGCTCGTCTACGCGGCGCTCGGCGGCTTCACCTTCTTCCTCGCCGTCTACCTCCAGAACGTGGTCGGCTGGTCGGCGCTGCTCACCGGGGTCGCGCTGCTGCCGATGACGGTGCTGCTGCTGGTCGGCTCGGCCCGCGCCGGCGCGCTGTCGGCGCGGATCGGGCCGCGGCTGCCGCTGACCGTCGGGCCGGTGGTCGCCGCCGCCGGGCTGGTGCTGCTGCGTGGCGTCGGCCCCGACGCGTCGTACTGGCGGGACGTGCTGCCCGGCGTGGTGCTCTTCGGGCTCGGGCTGACGCTGGTGGTGGCGCCGCTGACCGCGTCCGTGCTGGCCGCCGTGGACGACCGGTTCGCGGGCGTGGCGAGCGGCTTCAACAACGCCGCGTCCCGGGCGGGCGGCCTGCTGGCGGTGGCCGCGCTCCCGCTGCTGGTCGGGCTCTCCGGCTCCGGCTACGCCCAGCCGGCCGAGCTGACCGGCGCGTACCGGGGCGCGATGCTCTGGTGCGCCGGCCTGCTGCTGGCCGGCGCGGCGATGGCCGCCCTGCTCATCCACCGCCCGCCGAAGCGGTAGGAAGGGCACCCTGCCGCAGCAGGATGCCCTTCCTCGCCGGGTCAGGCGCGGGCGCGGTTGACGGCGCTCGTCACGGCCTTCACGGAGGCGGTCACGATGTTGGCGTCGGTGCCGACGCCCCAGACCGTCCGGCCGTCGACCTCGCACTCCACGTACGCGGCGGCCTGCGCGTCCCCACCGGAGGAGAGCGCGTGCTCGTGGTAGTCGAGCACCCGTACCGCCACGCCCACCGAGTCGAGCGCGTTGACGTACGCGTCGATGGGGCCGTTGCCGACGGCGGTCAGCGTGTGGGACTGCCCGCCCTGGCCGACGCGGGCCTCGATTTCGACCTTGCCGTCGGCGGTGCCGATGGCGTACCCGTCCAGGGTGAGCGCCGGGTCGGCCTGGTGGTCGAGCAGGTAGTGCCCGGCGAAGATCTCCCACATCGTGCCCGGGTCGACCTCGCCGCCGTCGTGGTCGGTGACCTGCTGGACCACGCCGGAGAACTCGATCTGGAGCCGGCGCGGCAGGTCGAGCTGGTGCTCGCTCTTCATGATGTACGCGACGCCGCCCTTGCCGGACTGCGAGTTGACCCGGATGACGGCCTCGTAGGTGCGGCCCAGGTCCTTCGGGTCGATCGGCAGGTAGGGCACCGCCCAGGTGTGCTGGTCGATCGGCACCCCGGCCGCCGCCGCGTCCCTGGCGAGGGCGTCGAAGCCCTTCTTGATCGCGTCCTGGTGCGAGCCGGAGAAGGCGGTGTAGACCAGGTCGCCCGCGTACGGGTGGCGCTCGTGCACCGGGAGCTGGTTGCAGTACTCGACGGCGCGCTTCACCTCGTCGATGTTCGAGAAGTCGATCATCGGGTCGACGCCCTGGGAGAAGAGGTTCAGCCCCAGCGTCACCAGGTCGACGTTGCCCGTGCGCTCGCCGTTGCCGAACAGGCAGCCCTCGACCCGGTCCGCGCCGGCCAGCAGCCCCAGCTCGGCGGCGGCGACGCCGGTGCCCCGGTCGTTGTGCGGGTGCAGGCTCAGCACCAGGCTGTCGCGGCGGGGCAGGTGCCGGTTCATCCACTCGATCGAGTCGGCGTAGACGTTCGGCATGGCCATCTCGACCGTGGCCGGCAGGTTGACGATCAGCTTGCGGTCCGGCGTCGGGTCGATCACCTCGATGACTTTGGTGCAGACCTCCAGCGCGTAGTCCAGCTCCGTGCCCGTGTAGGACTCGGGCGAGTACTCGTAGTAGATGTCCGTGTCCGGGGTGTGGATCTCCGCGTACTTGCGGCAGAGCCGCGCGCCCTGGGCGGCGATGTCGGCGATGCCGTCGCGGTCCAGCCCGAAGACCACCCGCCGCTGGAGCGTGGAGGTCGAGTTGTAGAAGTGCACGATCGCCCGCCGGGCGCCGCGCAGCGACTCGAAGGTCCGGTCGATCAGGTGCTCCCGGCACTGGGTGAGCACCTGGATCGTGACGTCCTCGGGGATCAGGTCCTGCTCGATGAGCTGCCGTACGAAGTCGTAGTCCGTCTGGCTCGCCGAGGGGAAGCCGACCTCGATCTCCTTGTAGCCCATCTGCACGAGCAGCTGGAACATCCGGCGCTTGCGCTCCGGCGACATCGGGTCGATCAGCGCCTGGTTGCCGTCGCGCAGGTCCACCGCGCACCAGCGCGGCGCGGCCTCGACGTGCCGGGTCGGCCAGGTGCGGTCGGGCAGGTCGATGCGGAACTGCTGCTGGAAGGGCTCGTAGCGGTGGTACGGCATCCGGCTGGGGCGCTGCCGGGCGATCGGATCGTTCTCAGCGTCGGTGACGGGTCGAGCCATGACGGAGTGCTCCTCGGAACATGTGGCGTCAGCAATCGGAAGGTTTCGGCCGGGTGCCGGGCGACGGTGCCCGGGCGGTTGCCGATGGGAGGTTCGGATGTGCTGGACGGCGCGGTTCGACTCCGCGACGAGGTGCCGGCCTTCAGGCCTCGTCGCGGCGACCAAGGAGGAGGTACGCCTGCCACATGACGACGTAACCCTACGTGGCGGGATGGGGTGTGGGAAGGCAGGTCCGGACTATGAGACGCACTTCGCATACCTGCCGGTCAGCAGCAGGTCGGCCAGGGGGAGCCGGCGGCGCAGGCCGGTCTCGGAGCGCAGCAGGTCGGCGGGGAGGCTGAGCGGGTCGCCGAGCTGCCCGACGGCCGCCACCACGTGCGGTCGTACGTCCGCCGGCAGGTCGAGGTCGGCGGTCAGGCCGGCGTGGTCGAGTTCGTGCAGCTGGCGTACGTGCAGGCCGAGCGCCGTGGCCTGCACGGTGAGGTGGGCGACGGCCTGGCCCAGGTCGTACGCGTGCCCGGCGGATCCGGTGCGGTGCGCGCCGAGCAGCAGGGCGGCGGCGCGCTGCGCCCAGCGCTGGTCGGCTTCGGGCAGGTTGACCAGGATCCGCTTGAACGTCTCGTCGTTGCGGTGCCCGAGCGCGAACCGCCACGGTTGGCCGTTGCCGGCCGAGGGCGCCCAGCGGGCCGCCTCCAGCAGCGCGGCCGCGTCCTCGCCGGACAGCTCCGCCACCGGGTCGAAGGACCGGGGGCTCCAGCGGAACGCGAGCAGCGGGGTGAGGTCGGCCATGCGTCAAGTGTCCCGTAAGGGCGAATCAGTCCTTTAGGTCGGGATGTCCGAATGTGGCGAAGAGCACCCGTAACGTGCCCGACGCTCAGAACGTTCCCGCGCCCGGGCTCGCGGACGGTTCCCCGGTCGGGTCCGGCGTCGCCGTGCCGAGCGGCTCGGCGTCGACCACCGGCCCGGCCAGCTGCACGGTGGCCGGGGCCGGGGCCGGCGTACCGACGAGGAGGAGCGTGCCGAAGGCGGCGTGCACCGCCGTGGGGGTGCCGTCGGGGCCGTAGCAGTAGATCCCCACGTCGAGGGGCGCGTTGATCGACGCCGAGGTGGTCTCGACGGAGTAGCAGGCGCCGGACGCGCCGGACGGCGGCTGGGCGGGCGACACGGCGAGCGGGGCCCGCCGGTCGGTCAGCACGGCCAGCCAGTCGGTGAACGGGTGCTGCACCCGGGGATCGAGCCGGCGGGGCACCGCCTCGTCCTTGTCGCCGAGGCGTACGCAGGCCGCCGGCTCGGGTCGGGCGGCGGACGGCAGCGCGCACTGGAACAGCCCGTCGGCGGTGGCGGCGAACGAGACGTCGGCGCTCCCGCCGAGGGCGCCGCCCGGCACGTCGACCCGCCAACTGCCGTCGTTCGCGCTGGTCACCAGGATCGTCCGGTCCGGGGCTCCCGGGGCGCGCAGCGTGTAGCTCGCGACCAGGTGCCGGTCCTGCGCGGCGGCCGCCAGCGCGGCCAGTTCGTCGCGCGCCGCGTCCAGGCCCGCCGGCGCCGGTGCCGAGGTGGGCGTGGGCCGGGTGGCCGGCTCGTCGGCGGCGCAGGCGACGAGGAGCGCGGGCAGGGCGAGCGCGAGCGGGCCGGCGAGACGTCGCGCCAGCGCGCGCAGGGGCTTCGCGGAAGGCCCGGCCGGGCGGAGATGGGCGTGCACGGGCACATTCTGCGGCCCGGGAACGACGCGCGGGGGGCCCTGCCGGCGCGGCGTCCCGGCGTGTCGCGCACCACCCCGGCCCCGGCGGACCCGCCGGATCGTGGGATCACCCGACCAGGCCCGGTCAGGCGACCGATACCCTGGGTGCGTCCGACATCGCGCCGCCGGCTGAAGGGTCGGCGGCGTCGGCACGCTCAGGACCGTCGCTGGGAGGGAGTGCACCGTCGTGGCACTCGTGGTGCAGAAGTACGGCGGGTCCTCCGTCGGCAACGCGGAGCGGATCAAGCGGGTGGCCGAGCGCATCGTCGCCGCCCGCAAGGCCGGCGACGACGTCGTCGTCGTGGTCTCCGCCATGGGGGACACGACCGACGAGCTGCTCGACCTGGCCAACCAGGTCAGCCCGCTGCCGCCGGGTCGCGAACTGGACATGCTGCTCACCGCCGGGGAGCGGATCTCCATGGCGTTGCTCGCCATGGCCATCCACAACCTGGGGTACGAGGCCCGCTCGTTCACCGGCTCGCAGGCCGGCGTGATCACCACGTCGGTGCACGGCCGGGCGCGGATCATCGACGTCACGCCGGGCCGGCTCAAGGGCGCGCTCGACGAGGGCGCGGTGGTCATCGTCGCCGGCTTCCAGGGCGTGTCGCAGGACACCAAGGACGTCACCACGCTGGGCCGGGGCGGTTCCGACACCACCGCCGTGGCGCTCGCCGCCGCGTTGCAGGCGGACGTCTGCGAGATCTACACCGACGTCGACGGCGTCTTCAGCGCCGACCCGCGCATCGTCCCGAACGCGCGGCACATCACCCAGATCACGTACGAGGAGATGTTGGAGCTGGCCGCCTGCGGCGCCAAGATCCTGCACCTGCGCAGCGTGGAGTACGCCCGCCGGGCGGGCTTGCCGATCCACGTCCGTTCGTCATACTCGACCAACACCGGCACCATGGTCACCGGATCGATGGAGGACCTTCCTGTGGAGCAAGCACTGATCACCGGGGTCGCCCACGACCGCAGCGAAGCCAAGATCACGATCGTGGGGGTGCCCGACGAGCCGGGCGCCGCCGCGCGGATCTTCGACACCGTGGCCGGCGCCGAGATCAACCTCGACATGATCGTGCAGAACGTGTCGACCGAGGGCACCGGCCGTACGGACATCTCCTTCACGCTGCCCAAGGCCGACGGCCCGACGGCCATGGCCGCCCTCAGCAAGATCCAGGAGTCGGTCAAGTTCAAGGGCCTGCTCTACGACGACCACGTCGGCAAGGTCTCGCTGATCGGGGCCGGCATGCGCTCGCACCCCGGCGTCGCGGCCGGCTTCTTCGCCGCCCTCGGCGCGGCCGGGGTCAACATCGAGATGATCTCCACCTCGGAGATCCGGGTCTCCGTGGTCTGCCGCGACACCGACCTGGACGCCGCCGTACGCGCCATCCACGAGGCATTCGACCTCGGTGGCGACACCGAGGCCGTCGTCTACGCGGGGACGGGACGGTAGCCAGCGTGTCGGCGCTGCCCACCCTGGCCGTGGTCGGGGCGACCGGTGCTGTCGGCACGGTGATGTGCGAGCTGCTCAGCGGGCGCAAGAACGTCTGGGGCGAGATCCGGCTGCTCGCCTCCGAGCGCTCGGTCGGGCGGCGGCTGCGCTGCCGGGGTGAGGAGCTGACCGTCCAGGCGCTGACCCCGGAGGCGTTCGACGGCGTCGACGTGGCGATGTTCGACGTCCCGGACGAGGTCTCCGCGCAGTGGGCGCCGATCGCGGTCGCGCGTGGAGCCGTCGCGGTGGACAACTCCGGCGCCTTCCGGATGGACCGCGACGTCCCGCTGGTGGTGCCGGAGATCAACCCCGAGCAGGTACGCAACCGGCCGAGGGGGATCATCGCCAACGCCAACTGCACCACCCTGGCGATGATCATCGCGATCGCCCCGCTGCACCGCGAGTACGGGCTGCGCGAACTCGTGCTCGCCTCCTACCAGGCGGCCTCCGGCGCGGGCCAGAGCGGCGTGGACGCCCTGCACGCCCAGCTCACCAAGATCTCCGGGGACCGGGCGCTCGGCTCTCGCGCCGGCGACGTACGCCAGGCGGTCGGCGACGACGTGGGCCCGTTCCCCGCGCCGCTGGCGCTCAACGTGGTGCCCTGGGCCGGCTCCCTGGTCGACGCGGGATGGTCGTCCGAGGAGATGAAACTGCGCAACGAGTCGCGCAAGATCCTCGGGCTGCCCGACCTCAAGGTCTCCGCCACCTGCGTACGGGTGCCCGTGGTGACCGGCCACTCCGTCGCGGTGCACGCCGTCTTCGCCACCGAGGTCGACGCCGAGGGCGCCCGCGAGGTGTTGCGGAACGCGCCCGGGGTGATCCTGGTCGACGACCCCGCCGCGGGAGAGTTCCCGATGCCCATCGACGCGGTCGGCACCGACCCGTCCTGGGTGGGCCGGCTCCGGCGCGCCGTCGACGACCCCCGCGCCCTGGACTTCTTCGTCACCGGCGACAACCTCCGCAAGGGCGCCGCCCTCAACACGGCCCAGATAGCCGAACTCCTGGCCAAGGAACTAACCCCCCGCTGACCCACCGGCCACCCCCATCCGCGCCTCCCCACCCTCCCCACCCCTCCCAGGCCCTTCTCCGCGCACTCCCCGCCCCCTCTCCGGCGTCGATCATGCACTCGTGGTGGGCGAATACTGCCCTTTCATGGCTTTCGCGGAGCACCACAACTGCATGATCGACGCGGGTCGGCGGGTGGGGCGCGGGTCGGGGTGGGGGCGCGGGTGGGTCAGGCGGGGGCCAGGCGGACGCCGTCGCGGCCGTGGTGTTTCACCGCGTAGAGCGCCTGGTCGGCGCGGCGCAGCGTGGCCTCCGGGGACTCGCCGGGGCGGGGCAGGGCCACGCCGACGCTGATCGTGCGGCCGATCCGCCGCGCCGCCTCGGCCAGGCGCTCGGCGATCCGGACCGCCTCCTCCGGGCGCGCCACCTCGATCACCGCCACGAACTCGTCGCCGCCGATCCGGTAGAGCTCGTCGCCGTGGCGTAGCGCAGCCTCCAGGGCCCGGGCCAGCCGGACGAGCACCCGGTCGCCGGCCTGGTGGCCGTACGTGTCGTTGACGGCCTTGAAGCCGTCCACGTCGATCGCCAGCAGGGCCGTACGCCCCGGGGTGGCGACCGCGATCCGCCGGCCGAACGGCCCGGTGTGCCGTAGCCCGGTCAACGGGTCCGAGTTGGCCTGCTCGCGCAGCCGGGCCAGGGTACGCAGCCGTTCCAGGCAGCTCCACGCCTGCCCGGCGAGCAGCTCCAACAGGTTGACGGTGGTCGGGTCGGGGCGCAGCAGCCGTTCGTCGGCGACCAGCAGCACCCCGCCGTCGTCGGGCTGGCCCACGGGCACCGCGACCAGGGTGCGTACCCCCGCCCGGGTCAGCGGCAGGTGGTCGGGGACGGGCGGGTGTCCCGCCTCGCCGAGCGTGTAGCCCACGCCGTGCCGGTGCGCGCGGGCGACCAGCCGGTCCAGCGCGGCCGGGCCCGCCTCGGTCAGCTCCGCCCGGATCCGGGCCTCCAACTCGCACGGGGTGGCCGGTGGGGTGCCCAGCCGGGGCCCGTCCGGGCCGGCACCGGCCTGGTCGCCGGCGCGGCGGGTCCGGCGTTCGTCGAGCAGCAGCACCGCCGCGGAGAGCGTGGAGACGTCCCGGGCCGCGGCGATCGCGGCGGCGAACAGGTCCCACTCCGTCGACGCGGCGGTCAGCGCGGCGGTGTGCCGGAGGAGCTTCTCGCTGCGGCTCTCCGCCGGTGGCCCGCCGAGCGCCACGATGCGGGCGCCGAGCCGGGCCGCCAGCCGCTCGGCGGTGTCGCGCCACGGGGCCAGGTCGGTCGGGCCGCTCCATTGCAGGTCCAGCACGCCGAGGGGCCGGCCCGCCGGGTCCAGCACCGGTACGCACACCTCGGCGGTGACGTCGGGGCGTACCGGGATGTAGTCGGGGTCCTCGGTGACGTCGGGCACGACGGCGGTCTCGCCGGAGGCGTACACCCGGCCCACGATCCCGGTCTTCGGCGGCACGGTGGAGAAGACCTGCCAGGAGCCGGTGGCCGCGACGCAGCGCAGCCGGTCGTGGACGTGCAGGAGGACGGAGATGGTGGCCGGCGCGTGCCGGGCGAGCGCGGTGACCGCGTACCGGCACGCCTCGACGGCGGTCGACGCCATGGGGAGGCGGACCGTGACGTCACGGATGACTCGCTCGTGATCCACTCGGCACGTCGTTCCAGGTAGGGAGGGCTGCGACCGGCGGGCGGGCCCGGATCAAGCGTACTCAGCGGGGGCCCGGAGCGCCGTGGCCAAGATCGCTCGGACGCCTTCGTACACATGTGCCATCCACAGGCTGTGGACAGGGCCTGTGGGCACGGGCAGGCCGCACGCCGGGGCTCGCGGCGATAGCGTGAGGGTCCCGGTCGAGTGGAGGCACCGATGCTCATCGCCCAGCTCAGTGATCCGCACCTGACCACCGGCGCGCTCGCCGCCGAGCCGGCCGCCGGGCTGCACCACGCCCTCGGGCGGGTGCTGGCGCTGAATCCCCGGCCCGACTGCGTGGTCGTCACCGGCGACCTGGTCGATCGTGGCCGTCCCGACGAGTACGCGACGCTGCGCGAGATCATCGGCCGGTTCCCGCTGCCGGTGCACCTGGTCGCCGGCAACCACGACGACCGGGAGTCGCTGCTGGACGCGTTCGGCGGCACCCTGTGGCTCGGCGGCGGCTTCTCGGCGTACTACCACGTGGACCACCCGGAGGCCACCGTCGTGGTGCTGGACTCGGTGATGCCGGGCGGGGACGGCGCCGGCTGTCTCGGCGAGGACCAGCTCGGCTGGCTGGACGGGGTGCTGGCCGGCCGCCCCGAGGTGCCGGCCGTGGTCTGCCTGCACCACCCGCCGGCGCCGGTCGGCATCCCGTTCCTCGACGGCATCGGGCTGACCGACGGCGACGCGCTGGCCGAGGTGGTCCGCCGGCACCCGCACGTCGTCCGGGTGATCGCCGGGCACGTCCACCGCCCGGTCACGGTGACCTTCGCCGGCACGGTGCTCACCACCGCGCCGAGCACCTGGCGGCAGAGTTCGCTCACCACCAGCGCCGACGAGCAGATCGGCTGGGTCGCCGAGCCGACCGGCTTCCTGCTGCACCAGGTCACCGGGAGCGGATGCGTCACGCACCTGGTGCAGGCCAGCCACGCCGCCGGCATCACCTGCCCGTTCTGAGGCGCGGGCGGGGCGGGCCGCGATGGGCGAGGTCTGGTACGTCGCGTACGGGTCGAACATGCACGCCGCCCGGCTGGGTTTCTACCTGGCCGGGGGCTGCCCGCCCGGCGGGCGCCGGACGTACCCGGGCTGCCGGGACCCGCGACCCCCGAGGCGTACGGTCCCGGTGGCGCTGCCCGGCGGGGTCTACTTCGCCGGCGAGTCCCGGGCCTGGACCGGCGGGATGGCGTTCTACGACCCGGCGCTGCCGGGCGAGGCGGCGGCCCGGGCCTACCTGCTCGACGTCGGGCAGTTCGCCGACGTGGCCGCCCAGGAGATGTACCGGGAGCCCGGCGCCGACGTCGACCTGATCGCCGAGGCCGTGGCCACGGGGCGGGCCACCCTCGGACCCGGCCGCTACGAGACGCTGCTCTGCCCCGGCCGGCTCGACGGGCTCCCACTCCTGACCTTCACCGCCCCGTGGGCGGCGTCCGAGGTGCCGTGGCGCGCGCCCGCCCCGGCCTACCTCGGCATGATCGCCCGGGGCCTGCGCGAGTCGCACGGCTGGGACAGCGACCGGATCGTCGCCTACCTGCTGGCGCGCCCCGGCGTCGCCGGTGCCTGGGACGCGGCGGCCGTCACGGCGCTGACCGTCGCGCCGGAGCCGCGCGAAGTGCCGGGATGAGCGTCGCGTCGGCTGCTATCCGGCACCGAACGCCGGCCGGTGACGGGACGGTCGGTGTCCGGCGGCTCACCGCCCGGTCATCCCCGCGTCCCGTCGGACGACCGGCGTACGTCCCGTCGGGCGGGAGCTGATCAACCGGCCAGCCGCAATCGCCCGGCGCGGTCGTTTCACTGTCCACAATCGCCTTCCGGCGTCGATAACCTCGGCCAGCCGTGCGTGGGGCACGGCGCAACGGCTCATCCGCCGGCCTGCGGGCCGGCTGTCCCTGTGGGGGAATCGCATGAGAAGAAGGCTGATCGGTCTCGCGGTGGCGTTCGCCGTCACGGTGGGCGTCTCGCTGACCACCGCAGGCCCGGCCCAGGCGGCCACCCCGGCCATCCAGATCACCAAGGTCTACTACAACTCGCCGGGGGCCGACAACCGCTCGAACTCCAGCCTCAACGCCGAGTACGTCCGGCTGACCAACCGGCGCTCGACCACCCTGAACCTGAAGAGCTGGACGCTGCGCGACAAGTCCAACCACGTCTACAAGTTCTCGGGCGACTTCAAGCTGCGCCCGGGCGCCAGCGTGGTGATCCACACCGGACGGGGCACCAACAGCTCGACCCACCGTTACTGGGGCTCGCGCGCCTACATCTGGAACAACACCGGCGACAAGGCGTACCTGCGCAACTCGTCCGGCACCCTGATCGACTCCTGCTCGTGGGGTAGCAGGGGCAGCTACACGAACTGCTGACGTGGGCACCGGCCCCGGGCGACCGGGGCCGGTGGTCAGACGCCCTCCGGCCGCCCGCGTGCCACCTCGGGACACCCGCAGTCATCAACAGTGGACGATCGGCGAACCCCTGCCGGGCATGTCGGAAACGTCCGCGCGGATCTCACCGGCCGCAGGCGTATCCCCAGCTCCCTGGGCCGCCCCGGTCGCGCGGTGACCGGCGGCGATGAGAGGCTGTCGGCGATCCGGCGGCGGTCACCCATCGCCGCCGACCGCGACCCGAACCCTGCCGACGGCGCGGCCGACCCGGCGTGAACCGCCGCCCGGGTGCCCGCGCCGGCTTCCCACGAGGAGTTCCATGTCCATCTCCGGGACGCGCCGGGCCGCCATCGGCCTGACCGTGCTCGCCGTGGCCGCCTTCGGCGCGGTCACGACCACCCCCGACCAGGCGGACGCCGGCCCGAAGCCGGTCGCCGTCAAGCTGCTCGCCCTCAACGACTTCCACGGCAACCTCGAACCGCCCTCCGGCTCCAGCGGCAGCATCGCCGGGCAGCCCGCCGGTGGCGTCGAGTACCTCGCCACCCAGCTCGCCGCGCTGCGCGAGCGCGCCGCCAAGAAGCAGAACACCATCACCGTGGCGGCCGGCGACCTGATCGGCGCCTCCCCGCTGCTCTCCGCCGCGTTCCACGACGAGCCGGCGATCGAGGCGCTGTCGCTGGCCGGGCTCGACTACGCCAGCGTCGGCAACCACGAGTTCGACGAGGGCGCGGACGAACTGCTGCGGATCCAGAACGGCGGCTGCCACCCGGTCGACGGCTGCGCCGACGGCACCCCGTACAAGGGCGCCGGCTTCCAGTACCTCTCCGCGAACGCGTTCAAGACCGCGACCGGCCAGCCGCTGCTGGCCCCGTACGCGATCCACAAGGTGCAGGGCGTCAAGGTCGGCTTCATCGGCATGACGCTGGAGGGCACCCCGCGGATCGTCAGCCAGCAGGGCGTCGCCGGCCTGACCTTCGCCGACGAGGCGCAGACCGCCAACCGCTACGCCCGCGAGCTGCGTCGCCAGGGCGTCGAGGCCATCGTCGTGCTGCTGCACGAGGGCGGCACCCAGGACGCCACCGGCGGCATCAACGACTGCAAGGGCATCTCCGGCCCCATCGTGGACATCGCCAACCGGATGGACCCGTCGATCGACGTGGTCGTCAGCGGCCACACCCACCAGGCGTACAACTGCGAGATCGGCGGCAAGCTGGTCACCAGCGCCAGCTCCTTCGGCCGCCTGGTCACCGACATCGACCTCTCCATCGACCGGCGCACCGGCGACGTGATCAGCGCCCGGGCCGAGAACGTGGTGGTCACCCGGGACCTCGACCCGGACCGGGCGCAGACCGACCTGATCAACCGCTACAAGACCCTGCTCGGCCCGGTCGCCGGCCGCGAGGTCGGCCAGACCACCGAAGAGATCAAGAAGACCCAGGAGACCCTCTTCGGTACGCACCTGGGTGAGTCCCCGCTGGGCAACCTGATCGCCGACGCGCAACTCGCCGCCACCGACGACGAGCAGGGCGCGGTCGCCGCCTTCATGAACCCCGGTGGCGTACGCGCCGACCTCGACGCCGGCCCGGTCACCTACGAGGAGGCGTTCACGGTGCAGCCGTTCGCCAACAACCTCGTGACGCTCGACCTCACCGGCGCGCAGCTCTACTGCCTGCTGGAGCAGCAGTTCGTCGCCGGCCGGACGCTCTACCCGTCGTCGACCGTCCGGTACGTCGTCGACCCGGCCGGCACCACCGGCACCGTCGCCGACGCCTGTGCCGGCACCCGGGTCGTCCGGGGCAGCCTCACCCTCGGCGGGGTGGCGGTCACCGCCGACGCCACGTACCGGATCACGGTGAACAACTTCCTCTCCGGCGGCGGCGACGGCTTCACCGTCCTGACGGGCGGCACCAACGCGGTCACCGGAATGATCGACCTGGACGCGTTCGTGGCCTACCTGACCGCGCAGTCCCCGGTCTCGGCGCCGACGCTGGACCGCATCCGCACCACGGCGGAGGTTGCCGCCTCCTGACGGCAGCGGTACGCACCGACGGGCCCCGGAGCACCCGCTCCGGGGCCCGTCGACGTCGGGAAGGGAGCCACGCCGGGAAGGGAGCCGTGCCGCGGCCGGGCGGGCCGACGCGGTGGCGGTGTCCCAGCGGCGCTTCCGGGGACGCCCCGGGGCGCTCAGGCTTTGGCGGGGGCCGGCTCGGCGGCCGGCGGGGTGGCCGGCGCGCGGCCGTCCTGGGCGGTCGTGAGCAACCGCCGCAGGGAGAGCGCGATGAGCGAGGCCACCAGGCAGCCGCTGACGACCGCCACGACCCAGATCCGGCCGTTGGCCGCCCCGATCAGCGGGCCCGCCGTGACCGGGCCGATCACCCCGCTGACGCCGAAGATCATCGAGCTCATGGCGTTGTAGCGGCCCCGCAGCTCGTCCGTGGCGAGGGCGTTGGTCAGCGCCGGCATGACCGGCGACAGCAGCGTCTCGCCGAAGCCGAAGACCGCCGAGCAGGCCACGACGCAGAGGGCGGCGAGCAGGGCGTTGCCGGGGCCGACCACGCCCCCGGCCCCCAGCACCAGCCAGGCGGACGCGAAGACCCCGCCGACGACCGCCAGCGCGCCCGTCCGGCTGCGCCCCTCCATCCGCCGCAGGACCAGCAACTGGGAGAGCACGATCATCACCGTGTTGCCGGCCAGCGCCCAGGCGACCACGCGCGGCGTCACCTCGACCACCCGCACGGCGTACGCGGTGAAGCCGACCTCGATCTGCGCGTAGCCGCAGGTGGTCAGGACCAGGCCGAAGATGACGAGCCGCCGGAACGGGCGGTCGCGCAGCACGGTGAGGTAGCCGCCGGCCGACCTCTGCTCCCCGGCGGGCCCGGCGGCGAGCCGGCGGCCCACGTGCGGCAGGGTCAGCAGGATCAGCGCGGGCATCAGGTAGCTGATCGCGTCGAGCACGTAGATCGCCTGGAAGGTGACCGCGCGGGCGGTGTCGACGATCGCGCCGGAGGTCAGGCCGCCGACGCCGATACCGAGGTTGAGCAGGGCGAAGTTCAGCCCGAACACCCGTTGCCGCTCGTCGGCGTCGGTGATCGAGGCGAGGATCGTGTTCTGCCCGGGCCAGATGACGGAGCTGCCCATCGCGACCAGCGTCATCACCCCGAACGCCGAGGGCGTCGAGTCGACCAGCGCCAGCGAACCGGTGCCGACCGCCTCGATCAGCAGGCCCGACAGCAGGATCCGGCGCGCGCCGAACCGGTCGATGAGGGTGCCGCCGATCGGCGACAGCGCCAGGGTGATCACGCCGTACCAGCCGATGACCAGGCCGGCCCGGGTGTCGGTGAGGCCCCGCACGTCGGTCAGGTAGATGAACAGGAACGGCAGGGTGAGGCCGCGCCCGATCGCCGACAACAGCGTGCCGACGAGCATCCGCCGGGCTTCGGGACGGCGGGGCAGGGCGCGACTGAGCATCCCCCGATTCTGTGTCGTGGGTGTGACGCGGCGCGAGGCCTTTTGCCGTCGAGTTTTCCGGCCGCCGTGTGCGTGGGGTCACACCCCGGGCGCGGCGGCGGGGCGTCGTACCCTTCTGCGATCCTGGTCGCGATGACCACCACCTGGCGGCACCTGCCCGCACCGGCCCGCGAGATCGCCACCGCCACCACCGACGCGGTCGCCGCCGCACGCGAGCGCGCGCCCGAGGCGTACGACGTCGCGGTGGCCCGGCTCGCGGCGGCCGAATGGTCCGGCCTGGTGCTCGGCGCGGTGGTCCGCCTGCTGTTGGAGGAGACCCACCCCGACGGCCTGGACGGCGACGACGTCCGTCAGGTGCTCGAAGGTTGCGTACGCGACGCCGCGCAGTGGCGGTCCGACGTGGACCCGCACGTGGTGCTCGTCCTGCTGGCGGGTGCCCTCGGCGTCTACGACCCGGACGGCGACGAGTCGCCGCCCGACCCGCCCGCCGTGGCGCGGCACGCGCCGCTGCTCGTCGCCGACCTGCTCGCCGCCACCGGCCGGCCCGTCGACGGATATCTGACGGCGGCGTTCACCGAGATCGCCCGCACCGAACGGCAGGACTGACCGGCTACTGAGGGCTGGTGTCTAGGACGCCTGGCGGACGGGCAGATCGGCCAGCCAGACGTCGGCCAGGTCGGCGAGGGGGACGTCGAGGGCCTGGCTGAGGCAGACGACGGTGCCGAACGCCGGTGCGGGCAGGCGGCCCGCCTCGATCTTGCGCAGTGTCTCGGGGGAGATGCCGGCTGCCAGGGCCACCTCGACGAGGCTGCGGTTGGCCCGCGCGGCCCGGAGGGCGGCTCCGAGGCGCTGGCCCGCGGCGATCTGTTCGGCGGTGAGTGGTTGGCGAACCATGGCAGCAGGATATCCCTCCTGAGCGCCCCGACCTGGCGTGGTATAAAAATACCGGTATAAAAATACCGCGCGGGAGAGGGAGGCTGTCGTGATCGAGCTCAAGTCCGCCGAGGAGATCGGCCGGATGGCGGTGACCGGGCAGTTCGTCGGCGAACTGCTCGCCGAGCTGAGCGGTGTCGCCGCGGTCGGGGTCAACCTGATGGACCTCGAACACCACGCCCGTCGCCGGATCGCCGAACGCGGCGCCGAATCCTGCTACTGGGACTACGCCCCGTCGTTCGGTCGTGGCCCGTTCCGCAACGTGCTGTGCCTGTCGGTCAACGACGCGGTGCTGCACGGCCTGCCGCACGACTACGTCCTGCGCGACGGTGACCTGCTCAGCATCGACATGGCGGTCAGCATCGACGGCTGGGTCGCCGACTCCGCGCTCTCCGTCGTCGTCGGCACCCCCGACCCGGCCGACCTGAAGCTGATCGAGGCCACCGAGGTCGCGCTGGAGGCCGCCATCGCCGCAGCCCAGCCCGACGGTCGCCTCGGCGACATCTCCGCCGCGATCGGTGAGGTCGCCCGCTCCTACGGCTACGGCGTCAACGCCGAGTTCGGCGGCCACGGCATCGGCCGCACCATGCACGAGGCCCCGCACGTCTCCAACGACGGCCGCCCCCGGCGCGGCCTGAGACTCGACCCCGGCCTCACCCTCGCCATCGAGCCCTGGTTCTGCCGCTCCACGGACAAGATCAAGTTCGACGGGGACGGCTGGACGATCCGCTCCGCCGACGGCTCCCGTACCGCCCACTCCGAGCACACGGTCGCCATCACGGCCGCCGGCCCCCAGGTCCTGACTTGCCGCCCCACTCCCGGCGACGCCCCGGCCGACGCCACCAGGAAGCCCGCCGCAGCCGCCTGAGCCCTCGCCCACCCGGGACCTGCCAGCCTTCGGAGCGACGGCACGCGCGCTACGGGCCAGCCCGGGACAGGATCGTTCAGCCCAGCCCGAGGGTGACGGCGAGCTGCGTGAGCGTCGCCGAGGCGTGCGGAGCGCGGGTCACCTGGGCCAGCACGCCCCGGGCCGCCGGTCGATGCCGGATCTCGGCCGGTGCGGTGCGTTCGGCCTCCAGCAGGGCCCGAGCGGCGTTGGCCGGATCGTCCGCGCCCAGGTACGCGCGGGCCGCGTCGACCAGGTGGGCGGCGCGGTGTTCGGCGGGCAGCCACAGCCAGCCGTCCCGCCGGATGGTCTTCTCGTGCCAGGCCACCGCGTCGCGGGCGTTCCCGAGTTCGACCGCTGCGGTGGCCCTGGCCAGGTCCACCGCCGTCGCCCCGAATCCGGTCCGGTGGTGGTCGTCTCCGTCCCCCACGCGGACAGCCATGTCGGTGGCCTCGTCCAGCAGCCTGGCAACGGCGGACTCGTGCCCGTAGGCGGCTGCCGCCAGAGCCGCCTGCACGAGCAGCGTTCCGCACAGGGACAGCTCGGCGGCGGTGCCGGACTCGACCACGGGCGGGGCGATCCGGTACGCGGCAGCCACCATCGCCGGCTTCGCCACCCGTGCCCGCCCCGACGCCCGCAGGACCTGACCGAGCTGCACCGCCGCGGCGGCGATGAGGAACCGGTCACCGGTCGCGGCGATCATGGCCCGATCGGCGGCCAGCCACGCCAGGTCGACCTCGCCGAGCTTGACCAGCAGCGCGGCCGTGATCCGGCCTCCACCAGAGGCACCCGGGCCGCAGCGGGATCGTCGGCGTGGGTGCGCTGCGCGTCGACCAGCAGGTCCGGCAGCAGGTGGATCACCTGCGGGTAGCGGGCGTGCTGGAAGGTGGTCCACACGTGCGCGACATCCCGGGCCACCCGGTCAGCGGGCAGGACCGGGCGGCGGGCCGCCGGGCGTCCCAATGCGATCTCGTACGTGGACAGGGCCGCCCGGATCCGCTCCACACCCTCGGCGCGTTCGGTCACCTCAGCGGGCTGGACGCCCCGACCGAGCAGCATGGCCGTGTCGATCCGCAGCACGGCGGCGATGTCCTGGAGGGTCGACACCCTGTCGAGGGCGCGGACACCCCGCTCGACCTTGTCCACCCAGCTCTTCGACTTGCCCAGCCGGTCGGCGAACACCTGCTGCGACAACTTCCGCCGCCCCCGCCAGTACGCCACCCGCCGCCCGATCGGCAGCCGCTCACTGCTGTCCACGCCGCCACCGCCGGTCGGGCAGAGCACGGGCGATCTCCTCGGCCGGTATCCGTTCGGCCTCCGCCTGCGCGAGAAGGCGCTGCTTGGCCGCCTCACGTTCCGCCTGCTGGATCTGCTCGCCTCTGGCCTGGTCCGGAGCTTCGTCGCTCATCCCGCCTCCGCTGGTAGGGGCGCGGCGACGCTGCTCTCGCATTAACGACACCGCCGCACCCGAGTTGGCGACGCAACGAAGGCCGGGTTCTCGCCTGGCAGCGCTTGCCGCGTCTGGGATCTACTTTGGTGACCCCACGATTACGCTCGGAAGCGTCTCGATGCTTTCAAGACCTTTCACGGGGGCTCCGGTGGATGACCTCGGCGCAGAACTGAGGCAGGCTCGTACCGAGGCCGGCGTGACGCTGGCCTCCATCGCGGCCCGTACCTGCTACTCGGCATCGCACCTGAGCAACGTCGAGGCGGGACGCCGAACCGCGACACCGGACATCGTGCTCGCCTACGCGCGAGCGTTGGGAGACCCGGACGTGCGACGCAGACACCTGCTCAAAGCCGCGACCATCGGCCCGATCGCCGCCAACGAGCTGATCCGATCCGGCTTCACCGCAGCGCTGACCGGCAAGCGGGACAGCGAGGACCGCTGGCGCGACCGGGTCGACCAGTACGGCCGCGACTACATGGAGATCGGCGCCGACTCCCTCCAGGTCCAGCTCGCCGGTGACCTCGTCGTCCTGCAACAGCAGCTCGACTCCCCGGCGATGTGGGCGACTGCCGCCCGCGCCCTCACGACCTACGGCAAGACCACCAAGGACCCGACCGAGGCGATCGGCTGGTACGATACCGCCCGGATCGCCGCCGACCGTTCCGACGACCTGGCCGTCCGGGTCTGGGTACGCGGCCGGGCCGCCATCGCCCTGGCCTACGAGGGTGCAGCTCTGCCCGTCGCCAAGCGGTACGCCGACGAAGCCATCGCCCTGTCCGACCGGCCGTCCCTCGGACGCCTCCAGGCACTGATGGCCCGCGCACACGTCGCCGCCGGGCGAGGCGATATCGGCGGAGCAATCACGGCCGACGAGGACGCACGACGGATTTTCGACCTAGCTGCCTCACCAGACGGGGAGATCTCCGACGCCGCCGTACCCGCCTGGCGAATGGCCACCTTCCGGTCGATGCTCTACGCCCGACTTGGCATGACCGGCCCCGGTGAGCAGGCCCAAGCCGACGCCGACCGGCTCCGGCCGGCATCACTGACCCGGTTCGCCACCCACATCGAGTTGCATCGCGCCCTCATGATGACCAAGTCCGGAGACCGGTCCGGAGGACTCGCCTACGCCCGACGAGCCTGGGCGACACTGCCAGCAGACCGCCGCTCACAGACCCTCGGACTGGTCCTACAAGAAGTCGAGAGAGCAGCGCGCCACCCAATCTGACCCGAGGCGGGATCGGACCGCTGCCCTGCAAAGCGTCGCGGGTTGCTCGGTATTCTCCGGTCGACAGCATCTGATCCTGTTTATCGCCGCTGGCATCGACCAGAACGTGGTCGCCCACGACCGTAAGCACATCACGTCTTTCACGGCCCTGCGAGAGCACTGATCGCCGGAAACGAATCAAGGCCCCTCCGGTGGAGGGGCCTTGACCTGCTGTTACCTCTGGTCGGGGTGGCCGGATTCGAACCGACGACCTCTTCGTCCCGAACGCCCGTACGACTCGCTAGAGGGTGCCAACGGTTGTTGCCGGCTGCGGCGTAGTGCAGGCTGCGCGCCGTTCCACGTCAACGGCTGTCGTTCGCTGTCGTTTGGCGTGCTGACTTCCTGCTGACTCTGCCGACTGCACGTACCAGGCGGCGTCGGAGAGAGTGACGACGTGACGACTGGACCCGACCCGCAAGCCGAGTGGTGGATCACCTCCGACGTTGCTGCCTACATCGGGGTTCAGGTGGCAACGGTGGTGACGTACCGGAAGCGTGAGCAGATGCCCGCTCCTGACATGACGGTTGGGCGTACGCACATGTGGCGACCAGCACGGATCATCGAATGGCACGCCGCCCGTCCCCGTCCCGGCGTCGGGGGCCGCTCTGGCTCCAAGAGGAGCTAGGAGGCGTTTGGTTGCTCGGGAGCGGAGGGTGTGGGATTCGAACTCACGAAGGACATCGCTGCCTCCCGGTTTCCAAGACCAACCGTTGCAAGCCTCTGAGCAGGCAAGATGCCGGCGATTGGTCCCTCCCGTGTCGGCCATTTGCCGCCAGGCCGCTTAGACACCTGTCCTGCCCCGTCCTGCGGACGTGAGTTGGACGTGCCGGCTGCTCGCGCTGCCGGCCGCCGAGGCAGGGGGCCGCGAGCTCACGCCTATCGCGGCAGCTCACGCCTTTCTGCTGGCTGCCTCTAACTCAGTAGGCGGCGCGGTCGAAGAGAATCTGTGGGAAGTGTGCCATTTAGCATACTTGGGAAAAACATTCAAGGCGCGATGCGCATTGATGAAAGGCATGATCCTCGTTATGCTTCAAGGGTCCGACAGCGGGAGGAGAAAATAATGCGAGACTTGCGGAAATCGACCCTTAGGGGTCTGACCGTTACCGCAATGGCATTCGGGGGTTTGGCTGTGGCAGCAACTCCCGCCATGGCTGACCACGGGGCATACATGACGGTTTCGTATTGGAACAATGGTAACGATTGCAACAACATGGCAATCGCTTACAACTTCAACCCGTTGGACGACTGGACGGATGCTAGCTGCCACTACGTCAATGGCCGGTGGGCCCTAGTGGCAAAGCACGCCTAGTGCCCTGACAAATTCAAGCGATGCTGGTCGGGCCGCTCTTGACGGCCCGGCCAGCATTGCGTGCCGTTCAAACCGAACTCGACACTTTGCATGAGCAGCGACGCCGCCGCAGGTCAGTTACGTGTGGCACTGAATGCGCCCTCAATGGGTTGCAGATGTGGCGCTTTTGCATAGAACAAAGCGCATTGCTGGCGGCTGGAGAGTTTACAGTCTTGAGCCCCGATTCCCTTGTGGTAATCATCCGTTGCTGCCTGCGCCCAGAGCTGCAGCTCGACGAGGACCACGCTAGCGGCGTCTTGCCCCAGTAGCGCTCGTGTCGAAGAATAAGCCAGCGAACGGAATTTCTCAGTTTGGCTCCACGCCAAAATCCGCTCAGCCGTGTCGCCAGTAGCTCGGGCTACGACTCTCTCCGCTGCCACTTTTTCCGAACGGCGAGTCACTCTACCGCTGGCTTGGCTTCGTCCGCACAGCCAATCCTGCCATGCGACTTCGACTGCCTGCGTCAGACGCCTGAGAACTACCGCCGGGTGATTAACCGCTCAGCGTCCGAGCGCTTGAAGCTCTTCAAGGAAGGCGGCGGCCTGTTGTTCTGACGGGTATTTGTCGGCAAGAACTCGGCGCAGTTCGCCCGAAACCATGAGCAGCGAAGGAAGAGACTTCCGTTCACCCGATATCGCGCGCTGACCGAGGGATACGGCTTGCTCAACGTCGCCTTCACGGGCGGCCACTACGCCGAGAGTGATTTCCGCCTCCGCAATTCTCATGGGCTTGCGCGGCGTGCCGTCCATGTCAGTTGAAGACCGTATTACCTCCTCGGCATAGACCCGTGCCCGCTCGTTGTCGCCAAACAGTCTGTAGCAGTCCATCGCGTAAAGGTCGAACTTTGACGGATCGACTACGAAGTGATGGTCAACGTCTTCCGGGTAGGGCAGGGTTTCCAAGATTGCCCGGCCCTGGTCTAGGGCCTTTTCCATCTCGCGGCGGTCGCCAATACGTGCCCAAGCCTTCGCCTTCTGTGCTGCAAGCTGGACGGTCACGCTCCTGTGACCAGCGACGAACTCGCCCGCGTTGGCTGCGGCAATCACTCCCCGGTAATCCCCCTGCGTAATGGCGAACCATGCCGCCATTTCGTGCGCCCACCCCATCACGTCGGCGTCGCCGGCTACCTCGCCTAGGGAGAGCGCCGCCCGTTGTGTAGCCCTCGCCTCATGCCGGCGGCCCATGTCGTATTCCACGCAGCCGATCAGCAGGGATACCGTTCCTGCCAGTGAGAGAACTTCCTGATGTTGGGACAGGGTTAGGCGACGGTCCAAAAGGCTGCAAATTCGCCTCAGCCACGCGTGGCCCTCGATAGCGAGCTGTTCCGGGCTCATGTACGGATATTCGGAACAGAGGCGATCGGCAGTAATGCGCAAAGCCTCCAAGGTTGCGGGAGATGCGTCGGAAGTGCGCAGCCGAGACACCAGCTCAAGGGTGTTCATACCGACACCGCTTAGCAGTTCCGAATCTCCGCTTCGGTGACTCGGGGAAGAATGCCGCGCTGACAGTTCCGAATGTCTTTGCAATGAGCGGCTTGTAAAAGTCGTCAGGCTCGACCTCGCCCGCTTCCCATCGCTTCCAATTCCTGAGCAAGCTTGAGGCAGAAGGAATCCTCTTGTCGGCGTGGCTCTCCAATGCTCGAACGGCGTCCATCTGGGACCAGCCTCGCGCCTGTCGCTCTGCCCGCATCCGCCGCGCCCATGCCGGCCTGTCGTCGCCGTGCGTGCCGTCGCTCCCCATGCGGCCAGTATCGCGTCGCCGGTGCGGTGACAGGGAAGGGGACAACGGCCTGTCCCTACCGATGACACTCGTCGCCCGCCCCATGACCGACCAATGTGGAGGCCAAGACGGGTCGGGAGCGCCGGGCGACTTCCGTTGACGCGATGGGTCGACGAAGTGCTAGTTGAGCTAGTAATTTCCGGGTTGAGGGCGCGCTAGCTGAGTTAGTAATTGGCCTCGGAAGTTGGCCCCGGCGGGCTCCTACCCCCGCCGAGGCCGGCACATCAACGGCTCTCCCAGCGAAAGGAGTACGAAGATGCAGGTCAAGGGTATATCTCGGTAGCGCCAACGATGGACAGCCGCGCGTTCGCGGGGCTGGCGGTCCAGTACCGGCCAGCACGGCTGAACCCGGCGGGGGTGTGCCTGTACTGCGAGACGCGCTGGTGCCGGTCGTCGAAGTGCATCGAGGCGCACGCGGCGTCGCTGTGGGCCCCCTGCCCGGTGTGCGACGGGTTCAGCTTCGGTCGCTGCAACAACTGCATGAACGGCGTGGTGGAGGTGTCCCGAGACGGCCTGATTGAGTTGGCCGATCGGGTGCTGCCGCGCCGTGCGGAAGAGCCTGTCGCGTACGCGGTGGCGGCGTGATGGAGACCCGGTGGAAGCGACTGGGGTTTGAGCGTGGTTGGTCGCAGCGTGACGTGCTGCGGCGCTTGGCGGCGGCGGCCCGCCGCCAGGGCGTGGACCTGCCGGCCGAAGAGTCGGTGAAGAAGCAGCTCAGCCGGTGGGAGAACGGGCACAGCCGCCCAACCTCGTTCTACTACGGCCTGCTGACCGAGGTGTTTGACCTGCCGCCGGACGACGGCCCGATGCCGGTCGCCGCGCCGAAGCCGGGCACGGTGACCGCCGAGATGGCGTCGCTGCGCGCCGAGGTCGCCCGCCTGGCCGAGTTGGTGTCGCGCCTGACAACCCCGGTTGCCGCCACCCGGTGACGCAACGCCCGCGGGCGGGTGACGGAACCCGCCAGGCGGCAAGCGTCACGAGATCAAATTGGCAACCAGTCACGCTCGGGGCCGGCGTCACGGACCCGGGTCCGACCAGCACCGATCCCACCCTCTACCCGACGAACGGGAGTCACGCTGTGACCGCCACGAGCAACGGCAGAAGGGACCGCCTGACGGCGGACTCACCACCACCACCGACCACGCCGGCCGATCTTCGAACCCGGGTGTCCGACCACCACAACCGGCTGAAACACCCCGCAGCGCCGCGACGGGCGGACCTGATCCCGCTGCGCTGTGTTTCAGCCGGTCTGACCCGGAGATGCCTTCCGCGCCGGACGGTCTGGACGGCGTTGCCGCTGGGTCCGGCCCGGATGGCGAACCGGTTTACGAAACGGCCGGCGCGGATCAGGGTGAGCCCGCCGCGTCTGCCCGCCGCATCCTGCTGACCCCGGCCTCTCAGATCAAGATGAAGCCGGTCGCGTGGACGTGGACCGACCGCATTCCGTCCGGTGCGCTCACGGTGATTCCCGGCCGGGAGGGCATCGGCAAGTCTCTCACCCTGGCGTGGCTCACCGCGCAGATCACCCGGGGCGTTCTGCCGGGCCGGCACTACGGCACCCCGCGCCCGGTCATCTACGCGGCCACCGAAGACTCGTGGTCGCATACCATCGGCCCGCGCCTGTTCGCCGCTGGTGCCGACCTGGACCTGGTGTACCGGGTCGACGTGCAGCACGACGGCGGGTTCGACGCGCTCACCCTGCCGCGCGACTGCTTGGCTCTCGGCCGGGAGATCACCCGTCTCGGCGTGGCACTGCTGGCCGCCGACCCGCTGCTGTCCCTGATCCACAGCTCGATCGACACGCACCGGGACCGCGACCTACGGACCGCGCTTGAGCCGCTGGTGAACATGGCCGACCGCACCGGGTGCGCGGTGGTCGGCCTGGCGCACTTCAACAAGTCGGCCAGCGCCGACGCGCTCAACCTCATCACCGGGTCGCGGGTGTTCTCTGCCGTCGCGCGAGCGGTCATCGCCATCGCCCGCGACGACGAGGCCGGCGACGGCTCGTGCGTCATGAGCCAGGCGAAGAACAACCTCGGCCGCCTCGACCTGCCCTCGCTGCGGTACGTCGTCGAGTCGGTGGAGATCCCCACCGACGAGGGACCGGCCTACGTCGGGAAGCTCACCGTCACCGGAGAGTCCGACCGGTCGGTATCGGACATCCTCGGCGACGGCGCGGCCGGCGGCGACCGCGAGGACCGCCCTGAACGAGACGAGTGCGCCGCCTGGCTGGCCGACTACCTCATTGCCCAGGGCGGCGAGGCTGCCCGCGAAGACGTGCTCAAGGCCGCCCGCGCCGCCGGCTTCGCCGAAGCGACGCTCAAGCGCGCCCGCACCCGCGCCCGCGTCACCACCACCCGCGCCGGCTTCCCGTCCCGGTCGATCTGGCAACTCAACCCCGGTGACGGACCGTCACCGACGCTGCCAGTCAGCTCACAGTCGGCGCAGTCAGCTCACCTCACGAAAGCTGAGCCGACTGGCCTGACTGAGCCGACTGGCGCTCTCACTGGCCGAACTGGTCACGTTCCGTCACCCCGCTAGCCGTCGCCAGGTGTCAGCGCTGTCAACGCCTGTCAACACCGGGCGTTGACAGCCTGACACCGGCACTGAACAGCACAAACACGCCGATCACGTGAGTATCAACGTGTCAACGCCCCCACCACCGTTCGCGCCGGCCCACAGCGGCCAGGCTGGCGCGAACCGGCTCGTTCAGAGCCACACAGCACCCCCTAACATCCGCCGACCCCGGATCTTGGCTCCACGGCGCTTTCATCGGCCCGCCCTACGCCGTTCTGTCGGGCCGCCCGATCCGCCCTCCACAGAGACAGAGCACGGGCGGACGGCCGGCACGGGCCGCCTCAGCCGCCTGACGCAACCCCGCCGGCAGGCTTCCGTCACCCGTCCGGACGCCGGTCAACCGGCGAAAACGTGCCCGCGTCGGCCCCTAGCCCTAGGACCACGCCCCTCCTAGACCTAGGACCGCCCCTAGGACCCGACACCGCCCACCACCAGCGACCTAGGGCCTAGGACCACCCACCCACCACCCGCGACAACGCCCGAAAGGAGCGACCAATGACCACCCGCCACCACCTAGCCGACCCGCGACGGAAGCCACCTGGCGACAACCCCGGTTGTCACCACACCGCCCAGCTCGACCGCGGGCGCTGCGTCACGCCCAGGTGGCTTTCCGCCGGCGGCATCCGTCACCCGCCACCGGTTCGCGGCCCGCCCGCGACCAGTCGCGCCGACGCGACCCACGCCGCGACCGGCACGGACAGCAGCAACACGGCCAGGTCGCGGGTCGCGGCCACCACCACCCACCCGCCGAACCGACCCGCCGCATGGGTTCAGCCGGCCACCGGCCGCGCCCGCAACCGATAGCGGGCCGGACAGAGGTAGCGCGAACGCTACCCCGGCCGCTACCGGGCCTAGCAGTGCAAACGGCCGGAGGCAGCGGGTAGCGCCACCTCGCCGACAGCCCGAAAACCCCCTCTACAGCCCTCAACCGACCTGCGACAGCCGCTACCGCTACCCCAGGAGGAAGCACCCGTGAGCACGGTCATCCCGTTCCCACAGCGCCCCACCCCGACCGACGCGGGGGGCATCTCCACCGGCCGGCTCGCGCCGGTCGCTCGCGCCGTCTACACCGTCGCCGAGACAGCGCACATCCTGTCCCTGTCGCTCGGATCGACCTACGCCCTTGTCCGTCCCGGCGAGATCCCCGCCATCAAGCTCGGCGGCCGGTGGCTCATCCCCAAGCGCCGACTCCACCAGTGGCTAGACGAGCTGCCCGAGGCCACCACCGAAGACGTAGCCGCCGAGCTGGACCGCCTTGACCGCCAGGAGCAACGCAAGCGCTGCCGCAACGGCGCATGACAGCCAGTCGGGCCGCTAGGTCTAGCCCCGCCACCCGCTAGACCTAGCGGCCCCGCTAGCGGCCCACACCCGCCGCGACCTGGCACCTAGCCGCCTATCCCCACCACCGGCCACCGGCCCACCAACACGGCTTAAACACCGCTGCGGAGTGTTCCAGCCAGGGTTAGCCGTCGCGCCACGACGCACAGCAGACAGGCGCGAGATGCGCGCTCCGTGACCGGATTAGCCGGCCCTACAGGCCCCGCCGAGGGTGCTAGCCCTAGCACCCCGACCTGCTAGCGCTAGCAGAGGTGCTAGCAGCAAATCCCCGACCCCGCCAGCGGCCTAGCAGATAGCAGCCCACCAGCAGAAACAGCCCGAATCCCGACCCAAGGCGAATCGGCACCGCCGCAAGCACTGCTAGCTAGCCCACCAACCGACCCGACCGCAAATTACACACCGTGACCCGCAGGGGAGATCTACAACCGTGGGATTCGTTATCCGAACCGACGCCGGCACCTACCGCGCGAACTGGCGCGACGCCACCGGCCGGCAGAAGGCCAAGACCTTTCCGACCAAGCGCCAGGCGAGAGACTTCCTCGCCGAGACGGAGGCGGCGCTTAGCCGGGGCACCTACGTGGACCCGCACGCCGGCCGCGTGCTCTTCGAGGTCTACGCGGCCAAGTGGACCGCCGGCCGCAACGACGAGGTGGTGACCATCGCACGCGACGCCTCGGTGATGCGACACCGGGTGCTGCCCCGCTGGGGTGCGGTCCCAGTGGGCCGGATCAACCACTCCGATGTGCAGCAGTGGGCGACCGAGCTGGGTCAGCGCCTGGCCCCGGCGACCGTCCGGGAGTGCTGCCGCCTCCTGCGGGCCGTGCTGGCGCTGGCCGTCCGCGATCGCATCATCGCGGAGAACCCGGCCGATGGAGTGCGCCTGCCGAAGCGCCGCCGCGTCGACGCTGACGAGCAGGTCATTACCCGAGAGGCGTTCGCAGCGCTGCTGCCGGAGATCCCCGAGCGCTACCGGGCGTTGGTAGCGGTGGCGGGCGGCACCGGGCTGCGCTGGGGTGAGTGCGTGGGCTTGACGTGGGACGTGATCGACCTGGACAAGGCCACGGTCAAGGTCGGTCGGGTCGGTGTAGAGGTGGCCGGCACGGTGACCTTCAAGCCCTACCCGAAGTCGCGGGCGGGCCGGCGTTCGGTGCCGCTGCCGCCGTTCGCGATGCGGGAGCTGCGGCGCCACCGCGAGGCCGTTACGCCGGGCGCGGCCGGCGAGGTCTTCACCAACGAGGCGGGCGGATCGATGCGCCGCACCGTGTTTCGCGCCTGGATCTGGCGACCGGCGCTCGTGCGCGCCGGACTTCTCGGCCAGGTCGTCCAGGTCGGCCCTCGCGTGTGGCGCGCGACCTGGCGGGACCGCGACGGCAACGAGGTCAGCGAGGAACTTCGAACCGCCCGCGTGTCTCGCATGGCACAAGGCGGGCTGCGCTTTCACGACCTGCGGCACTCGTACGCCACCTGGCTCATCACGGACGGCGTGCCGCTCAACGACGTTGCCCGCGTGATGGGGCACGAGCAGATCTCGACCACGCTCGACCGCTACACGCACGCGTTCGAGGCTGGCGCGGACCGGGTGCGGGAGTCGTTCGCTGACTTCCGACCAGAGCGACGACCAGGACGGCGGGCCGGCAGCGGCGTAAACCGATGAGCTAGATCACGGCGGACATAAAGAAAGGCCAGGTGAGATGCCCTCTCACCTGGCCTTTCTCATCTCGGTCGGGGTGGCCGGATTCGAACCGACGACCTCTTCGTCCCGAACGAAGCGCGCTACCAAGCTGCGCCACACCCCGAGGCGTGCCGACAAATAGTAGCCCACCCTGCTCGGGGGTCAAACTCGGTACCCCCACCGCTGGCGCGAGCCCTGCCTGGGCCACGCGAGACCCGTCGGCACCGGGCGCACCGGCGCCTGATGTCGTAAACGATTCAGCTCGACAGGGCGAACAACGCCCACGCCCGACCCGACGCCGCACGCTCTCGCCGGCAGCCCGGGATCTCGACCGCCGAGCCTGCCTCACGCAGGCCCACCAACCCGGGCACCGCCGGCCCGGGCCAATCGGCGCCCGGCCCAACCGACCCGGGCGCCGAGGCCCGCCCGCCCGGCCCACCAACCGGCCGCAGACCGGGCCGCCGGACACGCAGGCGCCCGGCGGCCCGGCAGACCGCAGCCGTACGGGTCAGCGGGGGATCAGGGTGAGCACGCTCGCCTCCGGCGGGCAGGCGAAGCGGACCGGCGCGGTCGGGTGGGTGCCGAGCCCGGCGGAGACGTGCAGCCACGAGTCGGAGCCGGGCCAGCGGTGCAGGCCGCGCGCCATGGAGCGGGGCAGGCCGCAGTTGGTGACCAGCGCGCCGACCCCCGGTACGCAGACCTGGCCGCCGTGGGTGTGCCCGGCGAGCAGCAGCCCGAAGCCGTCGGCGGCCATCCGGTCGAGGACGGCCGGCTCGGGGGAGTGGGTGAGCGCGATCGACAGGTCGGCGGCGGGCGGCACCGGCCCGGCCACGGAGTCGTAGTCGTCCCGTTCGACGTGCGGGTCGTCGACGCCGAGCAGCTCGACGGCCCGGCCGCCGGCCTTGACGGTGGTGCGGGCGTTGTTCAGGTCCGCCCAGCCGGCGCTGACGAGGATGTCGCGCAGCTCCTCGTGCGGCAGCTCGACGCCCTCCGTGTACTCCCGGTCGGGCAGGAAGTAGGTGAAGGGGTTCTTCCAGACCGGCCCGGTGTAGTCGTTGGAGCCGAAGACGAAGGCTCCCGGGTAGTCGAGCAGCGGCTGGAGGGCGCGCAGCACGCCGGGCACGGCGTCGGGGTGCGCCATGTTGTCCCCGGTGACCACGACCAGGTCGGGGTCGAGCGCGGCCAGCGACGCCACCCAGCGCTGCTTGCGACCCTGGTCGGGCATCATGTGCAGGTCCGACAGGTGCAGGACCCGCAGCGGCTCCGCGTTGGCCGGCAGCACCGGCACGTCGTACCGCCGCAGGGTGAACATGTTGCGCTCGACGAGTGACGCGTACGCCAGGGTCGCCGCGCCGAGGGCGGCGGTCCCGGCCGCGAGCCGGAATAGTGTGCGCTTTCGCATGCCGTTCAGGGTAGTTTCACCGTCCATGAGCACGCTGAAGGACCGTCTGACCGCCGACATGCGCGCCGCCCTGAAGGCGCGCGACGAGCTGACCACCTCGACGCTGCGGATGGCGCTGGCCGCCGTCGGCACCGCCGAGGTCGCCGGCAAGGCCAAGCGCGAGCTCACCGACGACGAGGTGCTCGCGGTGCTGACCAGGGAGGCGAAGAAGCGCCGGGAGGCCGCCACCGCCTTCGGCGACGCCGGCCGCACCGAGCAGGCCGCGAAGGAGGTCGCCGAGGGTGAGGTGCTGGAGCGCTACCTGCCGAAGCAGCTCTCCGACGGCGAGCTGACCGAGCTGGTCGCGGGGGCGCTCGCCGCGGGCGGCTTCACCGGCAAGGCGCAGATGGGCCCGGCCATGAAGGCGGCCCAGGCGGCGGTGGCCGGCCGGGCCGAGGGGGGTCGGGTCGCCGCGGAGGTACGCCGACAGCTCGGCCTCTGACCCGGAGCACACCGACCCGCGTACGCGAAACGGGCGGGCACCCCGCGAAGGGTGCCCGCCCGTGGCGTTTTCGTACGGCCGGCTCAGCCGCCGGGGCGACCCGGCGGTCGGCCGGGAGTGCCCGGCCTGGTGTTGTCGGGCGGGGTGCCCGAGCCGGGGGTGGCGCTGCCGCCGCCGGCGCTGATCTGGATGGTCACCACGCCGCCCTTGATGGTGCGGCCGTCGGGGCTGGTGCCGGCGGCCTTGCCGGCGGGGCAGCTCGACGGGACCTTGACGTCGGAGATGACCGCGTCGAAGCCCTCCGCCTCGATCCGGGACTTCGCCTGCTGCGGGTCCAGGCACTTCACGTCGGGGATGCGGCGCTGGTCGCCCTCACGGATCTTCTGGCCCGGGGGCTCGAAGTTGATCCGCTTCTTGCCCTTCATGGCGTCGCGCAGCGTCTCGTAGACCGGCGGGTTGATGCCGTCCTTCTGGTTGTGCTTCATCTTGACGTTGGTCTGCGGCCAGTCCGGGTCGGCCATGATGCCGGCCACCGCGTACTGCTTGGTCATCGCGACCAGGGAGGCGGTCTTCTCCGAGTCGGTGGTGCCGGACTTGCCGGCCACCGGCGCGTTGACGATGCCCCGGACGTTCGCGGCCGTACGGCTGCCGCCGCACTTGCTGGTGGAGGAGTTGTCACCGACCGGGCAGCGGGCGGCGTCGACGGCGGCGCGGGCCACCTCGGTGCTGACCCGCTTCTCGCAGCGCGGGTTGGCGACGTCGAGCTTCTTGCCCTCCGGGTCCTTGATCGTCTGCACCGGGATGGGCTCGCAGTACTTGCCGTCCGCCGCGAGGGTGGCGTAGGCGTTGGCCAGCTCCAGCGGAGTGGTCTGCGAGACACCGAGGGTGAAGGCGCCCCACTGGTGCGCGGCCTCCTTGGTGCCGCTCAACCGGAGATCCTCGGTGGTGCGGAACTGGATGCCGAGCCGCTTGGCCACGTCGACCACGTTCTCCGCGCCGACCTGCTGCTGGAGCGGCACGAAGTACGTGTTGATTGACTGGGCGAAGGCGCTCCACATGTTCTGCACGCCGCCGGCCTTCTTGCCGGAGTTGGTCGGGCAGTACAGGTTGGTGCCGGGGCAGGCGGCGGGCCCGGGCTGGATCTTGTATTCCGACCGGAACTGCTGCGGCGCGTTGATCGTGTAGCCGAGCGGGATGCCCTTCTCCAGCGCGGCCACGATGGTGAAGATCTTGAAGGTCGAGCCGGCCTGGTAGCCCGTGAGGCCGTCGCCGCCGGTGAGCAGCGGGTTCACCGTGTTCGGGTAGTTGCCGAGCTTGTCCTTCTTGCGCTGCTTGGGATCACTGTGCGGCTTGTTGGCCGGCTTGTTCGGGTCGTCGAGCTTGAAGTTGCGGTTCACCGCCAGCGCCCGCACGTAGCCGGTGCCCGGCTCGACCACCGCCACCATGGCGGCTTCCTTGCTCTTCTCCGACTTCGCCTTGCGGACGGCCTTGTCGGCGGCCCGCTGGGCCTGCGGGTCCAGCGTGGTGACGACGGTGTAGCCGCCGCTCTTCAGCCGCCGCTCCCGGTCGTACGAGGTCGAGCCGAACGTCTCCTGCCCCATCCACCAGCGGTAAAAGTAGTCGCAGAAGAAGCCCCAGCCCTTCTCGTTGGTCGAGACGCAGCCGTTGGGGGCCCGCTTGCCGGTGACCTTGAGCTGGACGGCCTTCGCCGCGTCCGCCTCCTGGCGGGTGATGGCGCCGGTCTCGACCATGTTCTCGATGACGTAGTCGCGCCGGGCGACCGCCGCCTTGTAGCCGCTCTTGGTGGTCGGGTCGTTGGTGCTCGGCGCCTTGACCATGCCGGCGAGCATGGCCGCTTCCTCGATCTTCAACTTGCTCGGCGGCTTGTTGAAGTAGACCTGGCTGGCGGCATAGATGCCGTACGCGCCGTTGCCGAACGCGGCGATGTTCAGGTAGCGCTCCAGGATCTCGTCCTTGGAGAGCTCCTTGTCGATCTGGAGGGCGTAGCGCATCTCGCGCAGCTTGCGGGCGCTGGTGTCCTCGGTGGCCGCCACGACGTCCGCCGGGTGGCTCGCCGAGTAGGCGATGGCGAGGCGGACGTACTGCATGGTCAGCGTCGAGGCGCCCTGCTGGCTGGACGCGTTGGACTGGTTGTTGACGAAGGCCCGGGCGATGCCGTTGAGGTCCACGCCGTTGTGCTTGTAGAAGTCGTGGTCCTCGGCGGCGATGATCGCCTTCTGCATGATGGGCGCGATGTCGGCCAGCTTCACGTCGCGGCGGTTCTCGTCGTACATGGTCGCCAGCGGGGTCTTGCCGTCGGCGGCGAGCAGGTAGCTGATCTGCGGCGCGCGGGCCACCGTCAGCTCCTTGGGCAATGCGCCGAAGGTCTCGGCGCCCGCCTTCGCGGCAAGCCCGGACATCGCCACCGCGGGGAAGGCCGCCGCCGCGACCACCACGCCGGCCAACAGGCCACATATGAGTAGCGATGCGGCGTTGGTCAGCACATTGTGGTCACGTTTCCGCATCCAGGTCACCTCGACAGGGTACGCGAGTAGGGAACGAGGGGCGCTGGGGCGTTCTTTCCCCATTTCCTGCGCGCGCCGACCTCGTTGTGCTAAACGCATGACCCCCGGTAGGTGGTTGCGTGGATCCGGCGCCGAGTCTCCCTCCTGCCGGAGGGGGCCCGCAGCGTTTTCACGGACTCCGACGGGGTAACCGGCGGTCGCGAAGCCCGGGAAGCCGGGAGTGTCCGGAATGATGGATTTCGCCGACAACGTTGCGTAATCAGTCGACTACAGAGCATGATGGTGGCGGCGACAGCGCCACATGTCGTCCGTGCCGCCTTGGGGAAGGCAGGCCGGGCGCTCGGGGGGAATTGCCGGCTGGTCCGCGACGGGGTCGGTAGGTACTGCAAGGGGGGACGTGTACAGATGGGCATGATCACTGACTGGCCGTCGCTGGCGGCGTGTCAGAACGGCGACCCGGACGCGTTGTTCGTACAGGGCGCCGAACAGAACGTGGCGAAGCGGATCTGCCGGAGCTGCCCAGTTCGGTACGAGTGCCTGGCCGACGCGCTGGACAACCGGATCGAGTTCGGCGTGTGGGGCGGC
Organism: Micromonospora sp. NPDC049051; assembly: GCF_043197575.1. Classification (NCBI taxonomy): domain Bacteria; kingdom Bacillati; phylum Actinomycetota; class Actinomycetes; order Micromonosporales; family Micromonosporaceae; genus Micromonospora; species Micromonospora sp. NPDC049051. Next base: position 89,901 of record NZ_JBICTL010000009.1, on the reverse strand, counting down.
ATGACCGAACGCGAACGCCGCGCGCTCCTGCGCCGTCACCCGCAGGTGGCGAGCTGGCGCAAGATGTTCGAGGCCGCGATGAAGAAGAACGCCAAGGACAAGACCGGCAAGGACAAGATCCTCGTCACCACCGCCGGCTGAGCGGCGGCGTCGGAAAGTCCTGACCTGCTGCCATCCGGGCGCAGGCGGCCGTCACGGCCGGCTGATCGCCGTACCGATCGTCCGCAGCCCGTCGACGTCGTGCACGTCGGCGGGCTGCGCCGTGACCGACACGGCCGGCACCGCCGGGAACGCCTCGGTGAACCGAGCCGCCACCTGCCGCTCGCGTACCGCCTGCTGGGCCAGCGCGGCGTGGGCCCGCAGCACGTCGACGGTGCCCTCGTGCCCGCCGAGGTCGGCCAGCCGCTCCGCGGCGGCCAGGCTCTCCGCCGCGTCGAGGCCGGGCACCGCCGAGCGGTGCACCCGGTTGAGCACCAGGCCCGCCAGCGGCATCTTCTCCTCGCGCAGCCGGCCCGCGAAGTAGGCGGCCTCCCGGACCGCGTCCGGCTCGGGCGCCGCGACCAGCAGGAACGCCGTCTCCCGCGCCTGGAGGATGCGGTACGTCTGCTCGGCGCGCTGGCGGAAGCCGCCGAACATCGAATCCAGGGCGGCGACGAAACCGGAGAGGTCGGTCAGCAGTTGTGCCCCGAGCACCTTCTGCACGACCTTGGAGAACATTCCGAACGAGGCCGTGACCAGGCTGAACATGCTCCGACCGCCGGTCCGCGCCGGGGCCAGCAGCAGCCGCAGCATCCGCCCGTCGAGGAAGCGGGACAGGCGGGCCGGGGCGTCCAGGAAGTCCAGCGCCGAGCGGGACGGCGGGGTGTCCACCACGATCAGGTCCCACTCGCCCCGGGCGTGCAACTGGCCCAGCTTCTCCATCGCCATGTATTCCTGCGTGCCGGCGAAGGTCGAACTCATGGCCTGGTAGAACGGGTTGGCGAAGATCTCCGCCGCCTTCGCCGGATCGGTGTGCTGGAGCACCACGTCGTCGAAGGTGCGCTTCATGTCGAGCATCATGGCGTGCAGCTCGCCGCCGCTGGCCTCGACGTCGATGCCCTTGACCTGGCGCGGGGTGTTGTCCAGCTCGGTCAGCCCCAGCGACTGGGCCAGCCGGCGGGCCGGGTCGATGGTGAGCACCACCGTGCGCCGGCCGTGCCGCTCCGCGGCGCGCAGCGCGAGCGCGGCGGCCGTGGTCGTCTTCCCCACCCCACCCGCTCCGCAGCACACCACGATCCGGACGCCCGGATCGGCGAGGATCTGGTCGACGTCCAGTTGCGGCGCCGCGTCTTCGGAAGGCACCAATCGAGCGTATCGGGCCGGTTCGCTCCGCGCGCCGTGCCGGTGACAGGTGTGAGTCAATCGGCCCGGACGAGGGCCTCGGCGAGCCGGTCCAGGCCGGCCCGGTCCACGCCGTCGGGCAACAGCGGCAACTCCGTCATCGGCAGCCCCAGCTCCACCAGGTCGGTCCGGAGCGAATCCTCCAGCTCACGGCGTACGGCCTGGTCGCGTGCCTCGGCGGCCAGCCCGGCGACGGTGTCCCGATCGGTCGGCAGCCCGGCGGCGCGCAGCCCCCGCTCCAGCTCGGCGGCGGCCACCACCCGCCCCGCGGGCAGCGGCGGCCGGGCGCCGTTGACGATCACCCGCCCCACCGGGAAGCCGAGCTGGGTCAGCTCGGCGATAGCGTCGACCGTCTCCTGGACCGGCATCTCCTCCAGCAGGGTGACGACGTGCACGGCGGTGATCGGGGAGCGCAGCAGGGCGGCGACGCCCTCGCTCTGGGTCTTGATCGGGCCCACCTTGGCCAGCCGGGCCGTCTCGGCGGTGACGTTGAGGAACCGGCCGATCCGCCCGGTGGGCGGCGCGTCCAGCACCACGGCGTCGTACGCGCGCCGCTGCCCGTCGGTGCGGGTGGTGGCCTCCTTCACCTTGCCGGTGAGCAGGACGTCCCGCAGGCCCGGGGCGATGGTGGTGGCGAAGTCGATCGCCCCGAGCTTGCGCAGCGCCCGGCCGGCCGCGCCGAGCTTGTAGAACATGTCGAGGTACTCCAGCAGGGCCTCCTCGGCGTCCACCGCCAGGGCCCGCACCTCCCCGCCGCCCGGCGCGTCCGTCAGGTGCCGCTCCTCGTACGGCAGCGGATCGGCGCCGAAGAGCTGGGCGACGCCCTGCCGCCCCTCGACCTCGACCAGCAGCGTGCGCCGGCCACCGGCGGCCAGCGCCAGGGCCAGCGCCGCCGCGACGCTGGTCTTGCCGGTGCCGCCCTTGCCGGTCACGACGTGGAGGCGGGCCGGCCACTTCGTGCCGGCCGGATCGGCCGGCGACTCTGCTGCACGCACCCGTCGAGCCTATCCAGGCCGCCGGCTCAGGCGACCTCGCAGACCCACCAACCCGTCTTCTTCACCACGGTGAACCGCAGGTCCTGGTCGGCCACCTTCTCGTCGGCGGTGGTCATGGTGACCTTGGTGGTGACCGTGGCGCGCTCGCCGGTCTGGTTGTCCACCTGGGGGGTGCTCCACCGGAACCGGGGGTTCTGGTAGGCCGACACGTGCTTCTCCACCTCGGCCACCTTGGCGGCGATCTTCTTCTCGTCCCGGGACGAGGCGCAGACCAGCCCGGCGGCCCGGTCCGCGTCGCGCTCCTGGTAGACGGCCTTGAGGAACTCGTCCACCGCCACCGCCGGCTCCTTGGCGCCCTCGCCGCTCTCGGCGTTGCGCAGCGTCAGGAACGCGACCACGCCGCCACCGGCGCAGAGCAGCAGGATCACGGCGAGGGCGATGGAGGCGATGAGCGCGCCGCGCTTCTTCTTCGGCGCGGCGGGCGGCTGGTAGGGCGGGTACCCGGCCGGGGGAGGCGGGATCGACGGGTCACCGGCGGTGGCCGGGCCGGCGGCCGGGCCGGGCGGGCCAGCGGCCGGGCCGGGCGGTACGGCGACTGGGCCGGGCGGTACGGCGGTCGGGCCGGGCGTCTCGGCGGCCTCGGGAGCCGGTGGGAAGCCCGGCTGGTCGGCCGGCGGTCCGACGGGGCCACCGTTGGGTGGTTGGGTCATCTCATCCCCCGGGTTGCGACGTCGTCGCCTGGGGGCGACGAGCGTGATCGAGCTGGCGGCGAGCCGGCGAGCGCCCGTCCGACCGGAAGGGTAGCGGTCGGTTCACGCCTGCGGGGGGCGGCGGGTGCCGTCAATTTCCTTACCCGCACTGTGTCGCATATGTGACTTTGCGTGATCGCATGTGCGCGTCCGGTTGTCGCGACTGTCGCGGCAGACCTACGTTCTCACCGGCGCGGGGGGCGGGCCCCGACGATGTGCCCGGGCCCGCAGGCGATGACGTGACCAGGTACGACGCCCGGAGGCAAGGCATGCGCGACGTGGACAACACCCCTCGAGCCCAGTTCCCGGGCGGCCGGGCGCGGCGGCCCGGCTCCCCGGGTGAAGCCGAGGGCGGCGCCGGCCTGCCCATCAACGAACGGTCGTACCGGCGGCTCGCCGAGCCCGCCGAGGTGCTGCGCCCCGGGGGCCGGGACGAGGAGGAGCCCGGGTTCGTCATCCACCTGCCGATCCGGGTCGCCGACCTGAAGGCGGCCACGGCCCTGGCCGGTACGGTCGCCACCTCGCTGAGCTTCCTGGCCGAACTCGACGCCGGCGAGACCACCGTGTCCAGCACGGACGACCAGAACAACCGGCACCGGGTCTTCTGCGACCTCCTCCTGCCCGACCGCTCCCGCTGCCCCCAGCCGTACGAGCACGGCGGCCCCTGCGGCGAGGTGTCGGCGCCCCCGGAGCAGCGTCCCGCGCCCCGCCCGTCCGCCGGACCGTAGGCTGTGCCCCGAGAAGTCGAACTCCATCCGAGGGAGCCCTCCACCTATGCAGAAGTGGGAATACGCCACGGTCCCGCTGCTGGTCCACGCGACCAAGCAGATCCTCGACAACTGGGGTGAGGACGGGTGGGAACTCGTCTCCGTGGTTCCCGGTCCCAACCCAGAGCAGCTCGTCGCCTACCTGAAGCGGCCGAAGGCATGAGCGAGCGGAGCGAGCGAATCATCCTGAACGGCGCGTCGGGGCCTCATGACGCCGCCGAGCGCAGCGAGGTGGCGGCATGAGTAACGGCCCACACGCGAAGCTCGCCGAACTCGGGCTCACGCTGCCCGAGGTGGTCCCGCCGCTGGCCAGCTACGTGCCGGCCGTCCAGTCGGGGCAGCACGTCTACGTCTCCGGGCAGTTGCCGATGGTCGAGGGGAAGCTGCTCGCCACCGGCAAGGTAGGCGCCGGCGTCTCCGCCGAGCAGGCCAAGGACCTGGCCGAGCGGTGCGCGCTCAACGCGCTGGCCGTGATCGACTCGCTGGTCGGCCTGGAGAACGTCGTCAAGGTCGTCAAGGTGACCGGCTTCGTCGCCGCCGCCTCCGGCTTCACCGCCATCCCGGGCGTGATCAACGGCGCGTCCGACCTGTTCGGCGCGGTCTTCGGTGAGGCCGGCCGGCACGCGCGCAGTGCCGTCGGCGTCGCCGAGCTGCCCCTGGACGCCCCCGTCGAGGTCGAGGTCATCGTCGAGGTCGCCTGACCCCGCGCCGCCTCCCCGCGATCCTGCGTCTCGCCCGGCAAAAGCCGTGAAGTGGGACGTATCCACAGCCGGATCTGCAAGATCGCGGGGAGTGGCCGGCGGGGCCGTACGATCGCAGCCATGACCGGGCACTTCACCGCGCCGGCGGCGACGCTCGCCGGCGAACTGCCGGACTGGGTGACGCTGCTGCGTGCCCCCAACCCGGGGCCGATGACGCTCGACGGCACCAACACCTGGGTGCTGCGCGCCCCCGGCCAGGAGCACGCCGTCGTCGTCGATCCGGGCCCGGCCGACGAGGGGCACCTCGCCGCTATCGCCGCACAGGGCCCGATCGGCCTGGTGCTGATCACTCACGGCCACCCCGACCACACCGACGGCTCGCGCCGCCTGCACGAACTGCTCGGCGGGGTGCCCGTACGCGCCGCCGACCCGGCGCACACCATCGCCGGGCAGCCGTTGACCGGGCCGGGGGAGGAACTCGGCGGCCACGGGCTGGGCGTACGCCTCGTGCCGGCCCCCGGGCACACCGGCGACTCGGTCTGCTTCCTGGTCGAGCACGGCGACGAGCGGGTGGTCCTCACCGGCGACACGATCCTGGGCCGGGGCACCACCGTGGTCGCCCACCCGGACGGGCACCTCGGGGACTATCTGGCCAGCCTGGAGCTGCTCTCGACGTACCGGGGGATCGCGGCGCTGCCGGGGCACGGCCCGGCGCTGGCCGACTGCGGCGCCGCCGCGGACTTCTACCTCGCCCACCGCCGCGCCCGACTCGACCAGGTCAGGGCGGCGGTCGCCGCGGGCGCCACGACCGCCGCGGAGGTGGTCGCGGCGGTCTACGCGGACGTCGACCGATCGCTGTGGTGGGCCGCGGAGTGGTCCGTGCGGGCCCAACTGGAATACCTGGGCCGGGAATCCGGCGGAGGCGCCGCGGGGTTGGAGCAAGCGTGACCTGCCCGGTGTGCGGAACCGTCGCCGTCCCCGGCGGGCGGTTCTGCCACAACTGCGGCGCCGCCCTCCCGGCCGCCGCGACGCTGCCCGCGGCCGAACGCCGCGTGGTGACGGTGCTCTTCGGCGACCTGTCCGACTTCACCTCCTGGTCGGAGGACCTCGACCCGGAGCGCGTCGGCGCGGTCACCGACCGGGTGCTCGCCGCGCTGGCCGGCGCCGTGAAGACGTTCGGCGGCCACGTCGACAAGCTCACCGGTGACGGGATCATGGCGGTCTTCGGCGCGCCGGTCGCGCACGAGGACGACGCCGAGCGGGCCGTGCGCGCCGCGCTGTCGATGCAGCGGGCCGTCCGCCGGGTACTCGACGACGAGCGGGGCGGCGGCGCGCCGCTCGGCCTGCGGGTCGGCCTGAACACCGGCGACGTGATCGCCGGCATCCAGGCCGCGATCGAGTACACGGTCATCGGCGACACCGTCAACACCGCCGCCCGGCTGGCCGATGCCGCCGCCGTCGGCGCGGTCTACGCGGGGGCGCGGACCTCCGCCGCCACCCGGCACGTCGCCTCCTGGCGGGCGCTGCGTCCGCTGCGGCTCAAGGGCAAGCGCGAGCCGGTCGAGGCGTACGAGCTGCTCGGTCTCCTCGACGCCCCGGGCACCCGCTCCGGTCTCGGCGACGAGGCCCCCTTCGTCGGCCGGGAGACCGAGATCGGTCGGGTCGCCGGTCGGCTGGCCGAGGTTATCGACCGCGCCGAGCCCCGGGTGCTGCTGATGACCGCCGAGGCCGGGATCGGCAAGTCCCGCTTCGCCGCCGAGGTGGAACGCCTCGCGGCCGGCTACGACGTCGGCGCCGGCCGGTACGCCGCGCACACCGGCGCCCGCGTGCTGTCGGTGCGCTGCGCCGCGTTCGGCGAGCGGCGCCGGCTCGCGCCCCTGGCCGACCTCGTCCGGGCGGCGGTCGGCCTGCCCAGCGACGCCGCCACCGCGCTCACCCGCCCGGCCGTCGAGGAACGCCTGCGCCGCCTCGCCCAGCGACTCAGCCGCTCCGGGGAGCCGGCGCCCGTCGCCACCGACCAGCTGCTGGCCCTCCTCGGGTACGCCGAGCTGCCCGGTGGCGGCCCGGCCGAGCAGGGCGAGTGGGGCACCGCGCAGCCCGCCGACGCCGAGGCGGTGCCGAACGCGGTCGCGGACCTGCTCACCGGGCTCGCCGGGGAGGCGCCCCTGGTGGTCGTCGTCGACGACCTGCACGACGCCACCGCCGAGACCATCCGGGCGCTCGGGGTCACCCTCTCCCGGATCGCCGGACCGGTGCTGGTGCTGCTGCTCGGCCGGCCCGAACTGGTCCGTACCGCCGGGGCGCTGACCCGGGTCGCGGACGCCGAGGTGCACGCGTTGCCGCCGCTGCGCGGCGCCGACGCGGCCCGGCTGCTCACCACCTACCTCGGCGGCGGCCGGCTGCCGCAGGCCGACGCCGACCGGCTGCTCGCCACCGCCCAGGGCAACCCGTTCTACCTGGCCGAGCTGGTCACCCTGCTGATGGAGCGGGGGGCGCTGACCGCCGTCGTCGACCGGCGCTCCCCGAACCCGGGCAGCTGGCGGCTGGCACCCGGCTCGCTCGGCAGCCGCCTGCTCTCCCGCGACCTGGCCGCGGTGCTCGCCGCGCGCATCGACGCGCTGCCGGCGGAGGCCCGCTCCGTGCTGCGCGACGCGGCGGTCGTCGGCGACACGGTGCCGGACGGGGCGCTGGAGGCGCTGCGCGAACAGCGGGCCGGCCGCGACGGTCGCCCGGCGGCGGTGGTCGCCGTCGAGTTGGAACGGGCGGTGGAGGAGCTGCTGCAACGCCGCATGCTGCACCGCACCCGCAGCGGGTACGCCTTCGCGACCCCGTTGATGCGGGAGGCCGCGTACGCCGGGGTGAGCAAGGCGGAGCTCGCCGAGCGGCACGCCGCGCTCGCCCGGTGGGCCGCGGCGGACCCGCCGACGGGCGCGGGCATGCCGGGCGGATTCACCGAGGCCACCCGTGACGTCTTCGTGGCCCAGCACGTCGAACGGGCTGCCGCGCTGGCGGACGCGGTCGGGTTGCGGCCGGACGCGCCCGCGCGGGCCGTCGTCGGCCTGGGCGTCAGCGCGCTCGGCCGGGCCGCGCGTCGTTCGTTGCAGGCGGGCGAGCCTGCGCTGGCCGTGGAGTACGCCGACCGCGCCGCCGAGCTGGCCCGCGACGGGGTGCCGGTGGCCGACCGGGTGGTGCACGCGCGGGCGCTGCTCCAGGTCGGCCGGCCCGCCGACGCCCTCGCCTCCGCCGAGAAGATCGCCGCCAACGCCGGCGACGAGTCCGCCGTGCGGACCAGCGCGCTGCTGCTCGCCGGGCAGGCCCACCAGACCATGGGCGACCAGGCGCGGGCGACGGCCTGCTGGCAGGAGGCGTTGCAGGTGGCCACGGCCGGCGGGCTGCCGACGCTGCGCGCCTCGGCGATGCGTCGCCTCGGCATGGCCGACTTCATCGAGGGGCGCCTGGGCCAGGCCAGCAGCCGGCTCGCCGCGTCGTACCAGCTGAGCCTCCAGGCGCAGGACCGCCGGGGGCAGGCGTGGTCGTTGCAGAACCTGGCGTGGGTGACCACCACCCGGGGCGACTTCGCCGGCACCGATGCCGTGCTCGGCCGGGCCGCGCGCCTCTTCGCCGAGCTGAAGGACCCGTACGGGCGGGCGTGGCTGCGCGGCACCACCGCGTTCGCCCGACTGCTGGCGGGCCGGCTGCGTGAGGCGTGCCGGATGGCGCAGGTCTTCCTGCCGTTCGGCGAGCGGGTCGGCGAGGCGTGGGCGGTGGGCACGTTGCGCGCGGTCGAGGCGTTCGCCACCGCCGAGCTGGGCGAGCTGGCCGAGGCGGACCGGGGGGCCCGCAGGGCGTACGGGGAGTTCGTCGCCGCCTCCGACGACTGGGGGCGCGGGTTCGCGCTGGTCGTCCGGGGGGTCGTGGCGCGTGGGCTGGGCGAGCCGGGGCACGCCGTCGACCTGCTCACCGACGCCCTGACGTACGCGGAGCGGACGTCGCACCCGCTGCTCACGGGGATGGCCGGCACGCTGCGCGGGTTCGTGGCGCTGGATCTGGGCGACTGCGAGACGGCCGAGCGGGACGCCCGTTCGGTGCTGACCGCCGTCGAACCGCACAACCCGCAGGCACCCGCCCAGGTGGGGCCCCGGGTGCTGCTGGCCACCGCCCGGCTGGCCGCCGGCGACTCGGCGACCGCCGTCGGGCTGCTCGCCCCGGTGGCCACCGCCGCCGCCACCGGGCCCTCGCTGCTCTTCTCCCGCCGTCAGACCATGGCCCGCTACGCCTCCGCGCTGCTCGCGCACGGCCAGTGCGAGCAGGCGCTGGACTGGGCGCGGCGGGCCGTCACCGCCCCGTCGGAGGACGTGCGCAGCCAGGTCGTGGCCGCGAGCGTGCTGGCCGAGGCGCTCGCGGCCTGCGGCCGGCCGGAGGAGGCGCTGGCCAGCGCGGAGGAAGCGGTCCGCCTCGCGTACGCGACCGAGCAGCGCAGCGAGCGTCCCGCCGCCGACGCCCTGCGCGCCCGCCTCGCCACCCCCTAGTCCGCCGCCCGGAATCGACAAAGCTCTGACGATTCTGGGGATGCGGTGTGTCGGGGGTGGCCGATAGCGTGTCAGGTCCGAGGGGCGGTCGGCCGTGCGACCGTGTGGGTCTGGGGGAGGGCCGTGATGAGGTTGCCGCGTTCGGCCGCCGGGTGGACGATCGCGGTCTTCGGCGTGCTGGCCCTGCTCATGGGGGCGATCGGGCTCGTCTGGCCGGAGGCGCTGCTGCACCTGCTCGGTCTAGAGGTGCCCGCGACGCGCGCCCCGGGCGACCACACCGGCACCTTCCTGACGGCCTCCTCGATGGCCTCGTTCAACATGGGGGTCTACTACCTGCTCGCCACCGCCACCGAGTGGCGCCCGTTCTTCCGCTTCACAGTGGTGTTCCGGCTGGTCACGTTCACGGTGTTCAGCATCGCGGTGCTGACCGACGTCGCGCCGGGGCGGTTCTTCGGGGTGGCTGTCTGGGAGGCACTCGGCGCGGTGGCGACCCTTGTCGGGCTCCGGTGGGACGACCGTCGCGCGGCTTCCAAGGCGGAGGGCGGCGGGAGTGTTCTCACCGCCGGTGCCGTCCCGGCCACTGATGCGGTTCGTTGAGCCGCCGGCCCGGTTGGGTATTTTCAGAGCTGTGACCGAGACCCCGCCCGGTGCCCTGCCGGTGCCCATCGTGCCCGGTCTGACCGATCTACACGTGTTTGCCAGGGGTGGCTACGCGACCATCTACAAGGCGACCCAGATCTCGGTGGGGCGCGAGGTCGCGGTCAAGGTGGAGAACCGCACGCTCGACAGCGAGCACGACCAGGCCCGCTTCCTGCGCGAGGCGCGGGCGGCCGGGCGGATGTCGTCCCACCCGCACGTGGTCGACCTCTTCGACGTCGGGGTCACGATCGACCAGCACCCTTATCTGATCATGGAGCTCTGCGACGGCTCGTACGCCGAGCGGATGCGGACCTCGCCGCTCGGGCCCGCCGAGGCGCGCGACCTCGGGGTCAAGATCGCCGACGCGATCGCCCACTCGCACGCCGCCGGGGTGCTGCACCGCGACGTCAAGCCGGCGAACATCCTCCACTCGCACTTCAACTCCGCCGTGCTGGCCGACTTCGGGCTGGCGGTGGTGGCCGAGATGCGTGACGCCTCGGTCGCCCTGGAGGTGCTCACCCCGGCCTACGCGCCGCCGGAGATGTTCAACCACGCCCCGCCGTCGCCCGCCGTCGACGTCTACGCCCTCTGCGCCACCCTCTACGCGGTCATGCACGGTCGGCCGCCGCGCTGGCAGTCCGAGCGCAATCCCAGCCTCGTCACGGTGCTGGAGATGTTCCACCAGCCGGTCCCCGGCCTGCCCGGGGTGCCGGTCGAGATGATCGACGTGCTCCGGGCGGGGATGTCCAACGATCCCGGTGAGCGGCCCTCGGCCGTCGAGTTGCGTGACCTGCTGGCCGGCCTGCCGCTCGGTCCGGCCGGCTCCCCGGCGGGCGGCACGGGAGTGCCGGGACCGATCAGCGGCGGGCACGGCCCCGTCGGCCCGTACGCCGTCGACCACGTCTCCCAGCCCGCCCCGCGACAGCCGGTGGAGGATCTGCACCCCACGGTGCCCGCGGCCGGCCGGCGGCGTCGGCGGCGCTGGTTCCTCGGTGGTGCCGGGATGGTCGCGCTGGCCGCCTCGGCCGGCGCCGGTGCCTGGCTGGGCGGCGCGGTGTTCAACCCCGGCCCGGCGCCGCCGGCCGAGGTGGTGGCGACGAGCGCGGTGCTGCCCGCGTGCGCCCTGACGGCCGGGCTGCCCGCCGGCGCGGGCTGCGCCGACGAGCTGGAGTGCTTCGGGCCGATGGAGGTGCGCGGCGCGCGGGCCCGGGCGGCCCGGGTGCCCTGCGACGGGCAGCACACCTGGGAGAGCTACGCCCAGGGCAGGCTCCCCGACACCCTGGTGGGTGCCGACCACGACAAGGTCAGCGCGGACGCGACGGTACGCAAGGTCTGCAACGAGACCACCTTCCGGCTCACCAGCGGGATCAGCTACGCCGACGGCTGGAACCTGGAGGTGCTGCCCCCGGCCGGGGCGGACGCCGACCGGACGTACCGCTGCCTGGCCGGGCGCGGGCTCGACGCGCTCGCCTCACCCACCCTCACCGGGCGCTGAAGCGCTCGTCGGCCCGACGCGACTCCTGCGCGCTCGTCGGTCCGGCGCTGCTTCTGCACGGTCGCCGGTCCGGCGCCGCTCCCTGGGCGCTCGCTGGTCCGGCGCTGCTTCCCGGGCGGTCGGGCGAGGACGGGCGGGGGGAAAGGATGCGCGCGGTCGCGCGGGTGGATCAGGCGCCGCGTCCCCGGTGGTGCTCGCGCATGGCGCGGACGGCCTCCCGGTGGTCGAGCGACTCGAGCGTGTCGGCGTCGATGCCGTACAGGCCGCCGGCCGGCTGACCCGGGCCGCTCGGCGTGACCGCCGGCTCGGTGCCGTCCTCCTGCCGGGCCGCCGCCACCGAAACCGCCGCGACCATCGTCGCCAGTACGCAGAGCAGCGCCAGCGTCACGCCGACGAGATCCTGGCGCCCCCACACGATCAGCGTCACCAGCAGGGCGGCCGCCACCAGCGTGGCGACCACCGCCTTCGCCCGTGCATCGGGCCTCGCGACTCTCACCCGTCCAGGATGTCCGAGCGGGCCCCGCTGTCAACAGGAACGGCGACACCAGATGCGATGATCTCCGCCGAAGATCGTCCCCCGTGGGAGAGGAGTGCCGGTGACCCGCGTCCTCCGGACCGTCGCCGCCGTGCTGGTGTCGGCTGCGCTGGCGGCGTGCGGATCGGACGGAGAGCCGGCGACCCCGCCGCCGCCCGCGAGCGACGTCGCGTCCGCCCCGTCGTCGTCCGCCGCCCCGTCCTCGACCGCCGCCCCGTCGTCTGCTGCTCCGTCGTCGGCCGGCACGCCGTCGTCGGCGGGCCCCGCGCCGTCGGCCGCCGGCAGTCGCGGATACGCCAACCCGGACGCGGCGATCGCCGGGCACCTGGCGGCCGTCCCCGGGGTCCGCTACCTCGGCCTGTGCAAGAACGCGAAGCGCGATCCGGCGGCGTTCTGCGCCCTGCGGATGGGCTTCGTCGGCCAGGACGAGGTCTACGGACTGGGCGCCCCCCACAGCGACGTCGTCGCCTTCCTGCTGTTGAGCAAGGGACCCGGCGGCTGGCGCGTGGTGGACGACCACACGCCCGACGGCGGTACGCCGGCGCCGCCGTGGCTGGCCGACGTGGGATAGCCGTTCCGACGGAAGCGCCAACAGCGTCAACGGTGAATCAATCGTTACATCAGATGGCGGATTGTCGGATATATGGCCCCTCGCCGGCCTGTAGTCATGTCGCGCGATCCCTAAAGTGACGGAGGTCGAGCCACGGCTCGATCGTCCTGTCGCCCCACCGGAAGGCGTCCACATGCCACGACGAAACCGGTCCCTCGCCGCTGCGGGAATCGCCGGCGTCCTCCTCGCCGGCGCCGCGGTCGCACCCGCCACCGCCGCACCGTCCCCCGTCGGCGGGGACCGTCCGGTCACCTCCGACCGGACCAGCCCGCAGGAGGCGCGCCGGGTCGACCGCGTGCCCACGCCCACACTGGACTGGTACGCCTGCTACGACTACGCCGAGTGCGCCACCGTCCGGCTGCCCCGCGACTACGACCGGCCGAACGGTCCCACGACCCAGGTCGCCGTGCTGCGCGTCAAGGCCCGCGACCAGCAGCGGAAGATCGGCAGCCTCTTCATCAACCCGGGCGGCCCCGGCGGCTCCGGCACCGACGTCGCGCTCGCCGCGCCGTACTTCCTCGGTGACGAGGTGCTCGACCGCTTCGACATCGTCGGTGTTGACCCGCGCGGTGTCGCGGCCAGCCAGCAGGTCAGGTGCTTCCCCTCCGTCAAGGAGCAGACCCGCGCGTACGCCGGGCTGAACGTGGCGTTCCCGTGGACGAAGGCCGAGGAGAAGGCCGGCATAGTCTCCTCGAAGGCCGTCGGGAAGGGCTGCTCCACCACGGGTCGGCCGCTCACCGGCGCGATGTCGACGGCCGAGGTGGCCCGCGACATGGACGTGCTGCGCCGCGCCGTGGGCGACCGGAAGCTCACCTACCTCGGCTTCAGCTACGGCAGCATCCTCGGCCAGTACTACGCGAACATGTTCCCGGACCGGGTCCGCGCCCTGGCGATCGACGGCGTGCTGAACCCGAACGAGTGGGTCGGCCAGGGCAAGGCGCGCAGCCTGTCCCAGGAGGACCGGATGCGCAGCGCGCAGGGCGCGTACAAGGCGCTGCGGGAGATCCTGGTGCGCTGCGACCGGGCCGGCGTACAGGCGTGCCCGCTGGCCGAGGGCGACCCCGTCGCGTCGTTCGACCTGGTCGCGAAGCGGCTGCGGGCCAAGCCGGTGGTCATCGAGGACCCCGACTTCGGCCGGGTCACCATCACGTACGCCGACTTCATCGCCGCCAACCTCAGCGTGCTCTACGGCCCGACGGGCTTCGTCGAGGTCGTCGACATGACCTCCGCCCTGCTGGTGCTCACCGATCCGGCGTCGTCCCCGGCCGCCCGTCGTCCCGCGTCGGTCACCGTGACCCGGCAGGCCGCCAAGGCCCGCGAGCAGGCCCGCCGGTACGACTTCCCGTACGACAACGGGTTGGAGACCTTCCTCGGCGTGGACTGCACCGACGCGTACCACCCGAAGGACGCCGGCTCGTTCCCGGCACTGGCCGCCAAGGCCGACAAGCGCGACCCGTACTTCGGCCGGCTCTGGACGTGGGGCACCTCGTCGTGCGCCCGCAAGACCTGGACCGTGCGGGACGAGGACGCCTACACCGGGCCGTTCAACCGGCGCACCGCCGCGCCCGTGCTGGTGGTCGGCAACTACTGGGACCCGGCGACCAACTACCGGGGCGCGGTCAGCTCGGCCCGGCTGCTGCCGAACAGCCGCCTGCTCAGCAGCGACAGCTGGGGGCACACCGCGTACGGGACGTCGGCCTGCGTGACCGGCGCCGTCGACGCGTACCTGCTGCGCGGGGCGCTGCCGGCCAACGGCAAGGTCTGCGTGGGCGACGTCCAGCCGTTCGTGGAGTTGCCGGCGGAGCCGGAGGCGACCCGGCGGGCGGAGGCGTCGAAGGGCGCGCTGGCCGCCGAGGGTGCCCCCGGGCGGGGCGAGCCGAAGCGGCTCCCGCCGGTGGTCGCGCCGCTGCCGGCGGTCGGCGCGCTGACCGTCCGCTGAGGACCCGGGGTGCGACGGGCGATCGGGCGCCCGCCGCACCCCGGCCCCGCGGTCCGCGAGGAGCGCTCTGCCGACTGGCAGGGAAGCCACGGTGCGGGTCACCGACGCCATCGGAACAGCTCAGCCACGGCCTTGATGATGCCGGGCCGGTCGCCAGGCACATCCGGTGCACCCAGCGATGATCAGGACGCCATGGACCTCAAAACTGCCGGGTCACGTCCATGGCGTCCTGATCGTCAGGGGCATGCCCCGCCGGGATGCCTCACTCGTCGGTCCTCGGTCGGCGGCGTCAGTAGGACTTGTCCTGGCCGAGGACGTGCTGGGCGACGAAGTTGAGGATCATCTCGCGGCTGACCGGGGCGATCCGGCCGGCGCGTACCGCGCCGAGGAGCGTGGCCACGCCGTACTCGGTGGTCATGCCGGCCCCACCGAGCACCTGGACGGCCGTGTCGACGGCCAGCGCGGCGGCCTCCCCGGCGGCGTACTTGGCCATGTTGCCGGACACGCCGGCCTCCAGGTCGCGGCCCGCGTCGTAGAGGCTGGCCGCCTTGTGGATCATCAGGCGGGCCAGCTCGACCTGCACCGCCGCGTGCGCGAGCGGATGGGCCACGCCCTGGTGCGAGCCGATGGTGCGCCCGCCCCAGACCTTGCGGGTGGCCGTGTACTCGCTGGCCCGTTCGATGGCGTACCGGCCGGTGCCGGCGCCCATCGCGGCGACCGTGATCCGTTCCGGGTTGAGCCCGGCGAAGAGCGCCGGCAGGCCGGCGTCCAGCGACTCGCCGACCAGCGCGTCGGCGGGTACGCGCACGTCGTCGAGGTAGAGCAGGAACTGGTTCTCCGGGGACAGGATCTCCATGTCGAGCTTGGAGCGGGTCAGCCCCGGCGCGTCGGTCGGCACCACGAACAGCGCCGGCTTGAGCTTGCCGGTGGTGGCATCCTCGGTGCGGGCCACCACCAGCACGTACGACGCCTCGTCGACGCCCGAGATGTAGCACTTGCGGCCGGAGATCAGCCAGTCGTCGCCGTCGCGGCGGGCCACCGTGCCGAGCCGGTGGAAGTTGGAGCCGGCCTCCGGCTCGGTGATCGCGAAGACCACCTTCAGCGAGCCGTCCGCGAAGCCGGGCAGGAAGCGCTTGCGCTGGTCCTCGGTGCCGTGCCGGGCGATCACCGTGGCCGCGATGGCCGGCGAGACCACCACCAGCAGCAGCGGGCAGCCGGTCGCCGCCAGCTCCTCGCAGACGATGGCCAGCTCGGTGATGCCGCCCCCGCCGCCGCCGTACTCGGTGGGGATGTTGACCCCGAGGTAGCCCAGCCGGCCGGCCTCTTCCCACAGTTCGGTGGTGTGCTCGCCGGCCTTCGCCTTGGCGACGAAGTAGTCGTGGCCGTACCGGCGGCCGAGGGCGCGGACGGCGTCGCGGAGCTGGTCCTGCTCGGGGGTGAGGTCGAAGTTCATCGGGGGGCCTCCAGCATCACTCGGGGTTGACCACGGCCAGCACGGCACCCGTGTCGACCTGCCCGCCGGCGGCGACCGGAAGCTCGGCGACCACGCCGTCGGCCGGGGCGAGCACGGGGTGTTCCAGCTTCATCGCTTCCAGGGTCAGCAGCAGCTCGCCGGCCGCCACCCGCTGCCCGACCTCGACGTGCACCCGGGTCACCGCGCCGGGCAGCGGCGCGACCAGCGACCCGGCCGCCAGCTCCGCCGTGGGTTCCGGGAAGCGTGGCAGCTCCGTGAGGCTCGCCGCCCCGTCCGGGCCGTCCACGAAGACCTCCGACCCCACCCGGTGTACGCGGTACGCCCGCCGTACCCCGTCGACGTCGAGCACCACCCGGTCCGGAGCGGCCTGGACCAGGCTCACCACGGGCGTCGGCTCGTCTGCCGCCGTCCTTTCCGGCGTCGGCCCGCCTGCCGGGGCCACCGCGTTCGGCACCGGCCCGGCCGCCGGGGCTGCGTCCGCGGACGCTCCGGTGGAGCCGGCGCCCGCCGAGGTCGACCACTCGGCCAGGCCGCCAGAGCGGTCCAGGCGGTAGCGGACCCCGATCTCGTCGTCCGGGCCGGCGAAGCGGGTGGCCTGCGGGAACGCCGGCACGTTGCGCCAGCCCGAGGGGAGCCCCGCCAGCACCGGCGCCTCGGCCCGCCGGGCGGCGGCGGTGGCCAGCGCGGCGGCCAGGGCCACCAGGGGGAGCTGGTCGGCCGGCAACAGCGGGGCGAACACCTCGGGGTGCCGGTCCAGGAAGCCGGTGTCGACGTCGACGGCGGCGAACTGCGGGCTGCGCAGGACACGGACCAGCAGGTCCCGGTTGGTGGCGACGCCGTGCAGCTCGGCGCGGGCCAGCGCGCCGGCCAGGGCGCGGGCCGCCTCGGCGCGGGTGGGCGCCCAGGCGATCACCTTGGCGAGCATCGAGTCGTAGTGGACGCCGACCTCCGAGCCGTCGACCACGCCGGAGTCGAGCCGCAGGCCGACCGCCTGGAGGTTGCCGAACTCCCGGGCCACCCCCGGGACCGCGAACCGCTGGAGGGTGCCCGTGGCGGGACGCCAACCCTGCGCAGGGTCTTCGGCGCAGAGCCGCACCTCGATCGCGTAACCGCGCATCGAATGCGGGTCGGTGGCGCTCTCCGGCAGGGGCTGGCCCTCGGCGACGAGCAGTTGCAGGCGGACCAGGTCCAGGTCGGTGGTCAGTTCGGTGACCGGGTGTTCGACCTGGAGACGGGTGTTCATCTCCAGGAAGTAGATCTCCCCGTCGGGCGCGAGCAGGAACTCGACCGTGCCGGCGCCGACGTAGTCGACGGCCCGGCCGGCGGCCACCGCCGCCTCGTGCAGCCGCTCCCGCACCTGCGCGGGGAGGACTCCGGGCGCCTCCTCGACGATCTTCTGGTGGCGGCGCTGGATCGAGCAGTCCCGAACCCCGAGGGCGGCCACCGTACCGTGGGTGTCGCCGAAGATCTGCACTTCGACGTGTCGGCCGCGCTCGACGTACCGCTCGATGAAGATCGTGCCGTCGCCGAACGCGCCGGCCGCCTCACGGCGCGCGGAGGCGACGGCCTCGGCCAGCCCGGCGGCGTCGCGGACGACGCGCATGCCGCGCCCGCCGCCCCCGGCGGACGCCTTCACCAGCACCGGGAACTCGGTGATCTCGTCGGCGTCGGTCCAGGTGGGCAGCATCGGCACGCCCGCCTCGGCGAGCAGGGCCTTCGCCGCCATCTTGTCGCCCATCGCGGCGATCGCCTTCGCTGGCGGACCGACCCAGGTCAGCCCCGCGTCGGTCACCGCGGCGGCGAACTCGGCGTTCTCGGCGAGGAACCCGTAACCGGGGTGGACCGCGTCCGCCCCGGCCTTCCGGGCCGCGTCGAGGATCAGATCGATCCGCAGGTACGTCTCGGCGGGCGTGTTCCCGGGCAGCCGGACGGCGTGGTCGGCCTCGGCGACGAACGGCGCGTCAGCGTCGGCGTCGGCGTGTACGGCCACCGTCTCGACGCCCAGCGCCCGACAGGTGGCGAAGACCCGGCGGGCGATCTCGCCCCGGTTCGCCACCAGAAGTCTCGTGATCACTGAGCCTGCCTTTCGTTCGCGACTGCGGGACTCCGCTTCGCTGCGTTCCTCGCGCTCACGTTCGGAGCCTGCCTTTCGTTCGCGACCGCGCGGGAATCCGCAGCGTTCCTCGCGCTCACATTCGGAAGACGCCGAAGCCGTCGGCGCCCCTGACCGGTCCGTTGTGGATCGCCGACAGGCAGAGCCCGAGGACGGTACGGGTGTCGCGCGGGTCGATCACCCCGTCGTCGTAGAGCCGGCCGGAGAGGAAGAGCGCGTCGGACTGCGACTCGATCTGCTGCTCGACCATCATCCGCATCGCGGCGTCGGAGTCCTCGTCGTAGTCGCGCCCCCGGGCGGCGGCTGCCTGCCGGGCCACGATGGACAGCACGCCCGCGAGCTGCGCCGGCCCCATCACCGCCGACTTGGCGTTCGGCCAGGTGAACAGGAACCTCGGGTCGTACGCCCGCCCGCACATGCCGTAGTTGCCAGCGCCGTAGGAGGCGCCCAGGTTGACCGTCAGGTGCGGCACGGTCGAGTTCGACACCGCGTTGATCATGAGCGCGCCGTGCTTGATGATGCCGCGCTGCTCGTACTCGGTGCCGACCATGTAGCCGGTGGTGTTCTGGAAGAAGATCAGCGGGGTATCGGCGGCGTTGGCGAGCTGGATGAACTGCGCCGCCTTCTGCGCCTCCTCGCTGAACAGCACGCCCCGCGCGTTGGCCAGCACCCCGACGGGATAGCCGTGCAGCTCGCCCCAGCCGGTCACCAGGGCGGTGCCGTAGGCCGGCTTGAACTCGTCGAACTCGCTGCCGTCGAGCACCCGGGCCAGCACCTCGCGCGGGTCGAACGGCACCTTCAGGTCGGCGCTGGCGATGCCGAGCAGCTCCTCGGGGTCGTACTTGGGCGGGGCCGGGAACGGGTTGCGCGGCGCAGGGCCCTGCTTGCGCCAGTTCAGCCGGCGTACGCACTGCCGGGCCAGCCGGATGCCGTCGGGCTCGTCCTCCGCGAGGAAGTCGGCCAGGCCGGACGTGCCCGCGTGCATGGCCGCCCCGCCGAGGGACTCGTCGTCGGTGACCTCGCCGGTGGCCATCTTCACCAGCGGCGGCCCGGCCAGGTAGACCTGCGACCGGTCCCGGATCATGATCACGTGGTCGGACATCCCCGGCACGTACGCGCCCCCGGCGGTGGCGTTGCCGAAGACCACGCTGACCGTGGGGATCTTCGCGGCCGAGAGCCGGGTCAGGTCGCGGAACACCCGCCCGCCCGGGATGAAGATCTCCGCCTGGGTGGGCAGGTCCGCGCCGGCCGACTCGACCAGGTTCACCATCGGCAGCCGGTTGGCCAGGGCGATCTCGCCCGCCCGGCGGGTCTTCGCCAGCGACCACGGGTTCA
The DNA here is from genome assembly GCF_043197575.1 of Micromonospora sp. NPDC049051. Classification (NCBI taxonomy): domain Bacteria; kingdom Bacillati; phylum Actinomycetota; class Actinomycetes; order Micromonosporales; family Micromonosporaceae; genus Micromonospora; species Micromonospora sp. NPDC049051. The sequence goes on along the minus strand of NZ_JBICTL010000009.1, from coordinate 70,640 downwards.
CCGCGCCGCCGCGTACCGTCGGATCGTTGGCGACGATCAGGCACTCGACGCCCTCGACGACGCCGATGCCGGTCACCACGCTGGCGCCGACCGGGAAGTCGGTGCCGTACGCCGCCACCGGCGACAGCTCCAGGAACGGGCTGTCCGGGTCGACCAGCAGCTCGATCCGTTCCCGGGGCAGGAGCTTGCCCCGCTTGTGGTGCCGGGTCACGTACTTCTCGCCGCCGCCGGCGCGGGCCTGGTCGAGGGCCGCCTCCAGCTCGGCGAGGCGCTCCAGCAGCGCCTCCCGGTTGGCGCGGTGCCCCGGCGAGGACGCGTCGACCGCGCTGCGCAGAATGGTCACAGGCCCATGCCCTTCGCGATGATCTCGTTCATGATCTCCGTGGTGCCGCCGCCGATGCCGAGGATCCGGGCGTCGCGGTAGTGCCGCTCCACCTCGGCGTCGCGCAGGTAGCCGAAGCCGCCGTGCAGTTGGAGCGCCTGGTCGACCACCTCGGCGCAGGCGGCCACCGCGACGTTCTTGGCCATCGCCACCTCGGTCACCACCGGTTCGCCCGCCGCGACCCGCGCCGCCACCTCGTGCACGTACGCGCGGGCCGCCTCGGTGCGGGTGTGCATCTCGGCCAGCCGGTGCCGGATCAGTTGCCGGCTCGCCAGGGGGCGGCCGAAGGTGGACCGGTCCCGGCACCAGCGCACCGTCAGCTCCACGCAGCGCTGCGCGGTCGCGTACGCCTGGGTGGCCAGCGAGAGCCGTTCCGCGGCGAAGTTCTGCATGATCGCCAGGAAGGCCGTGTCCTCCGCGCCGACCCGGTTCGCCACCGGCACCCGTACGTCGACGAAGGAGAGCTCGGCGGTGTCCGAGCAGTGCCAGCCGAGCTTCTCCAGCCTGCGCCCGACGGTGAAGCCGGGCGTGTCCTTGTCGATCACCAGCAGGGTCAGCGCGCCGGTGCCCGGCGGCAGGGTGCAGACGGCGGTGGTCACGAAGTCGGCCCGTACGCCGCTGGTGATGTAGGTCTTCGACCCGTTGACCACGTAGTGGTCGCCGTCGCGCCGCGCGTGGGTGCGCAGGCTCGCCACATCGGACCCGCCGTCGGGCTCGGTGATCGCCAGCGCGCCGATCATCGTGCCGGCCAGCGTCGGCCGGACGTACCTGTCGATCAGCTCCCCGTCGCCGGAGGCGACGATGTGCGGCAGCGCGATGCCGTGGGTGAAGAGCGCGGCGATCAGCCCGGACGAGCCGCCCGAGCGGATGATCTCCTCGGTGACGATGATCGAGTCGAGCAGGTCCCCGCCGCTGCCGCCGACCGCCTCCGGGAAGCCGATGCCGAGCAGGCCGAGCTTGGCGGCGGTGGCGTGCAGCTCCCGGGGGAGTTCCCCGGCCCGCTCCCAGTCACTCAGGTGCGGCAGCACCTCGCGGGTGACGAAGGCCCGGGTCAGCTCCCGCAGCTGCCGGCGTTCCGGCGTGTCCACGATGGTCATCGCTCCTCCCCGGGCGTGGCGCCGCCGGCCGGGGAGCCCGGGCCGGCAGTGAGTTCCGCCGGCAGGTCGACGAGCCGCGAGCGGAGCAGCTCGCCGAGCGCCTTGGCCTGCGGATCGAACCGGGTCGAGGCGGCCACCCCCTGCCCGAGCAGGCCCCGGACGACGAAGTTGACGGCCCGCAGGTTCGGCAGCTCGTACCGCTCGACGGTCAGCGGCGCGGTCTCCGGCAGCAGCTCGCCCAGCCGGGCGGTGGTCAGCCAGCCGCGCAGCCACGACCAGGTCGCGTCGGTGCGGGCCCAGACGCCCAGGTTGGCGTCGCCGCCCTTGTCGCCGGAGCGCGCCCCGACCAGCTCGCCGAGCGGCGCGCGCCGGGTGGGCCGGTCGGCCGGCGGGGCCGTTCCTGCGGGCGCCGACTCGTCGGACGCCGTTCCGTCGGACGGGTCGACGGCGGGCGCCGGTTCGTCCGCCGGTTCGGCGGTGCGGGGCGGCGGCGGGATCGGCACCCGCTCGCCGGAGGGGAGCACCGCGACGTGCGGCACCGCGTCCTGCGGCACGGCGTCGGCGGTGAACACCCCGTAGGGCGTCGCGTCGCCGGGCAGCGTCGTCAGGGTGCAGCCGGGGTAGGAGGCCAGCGCCAGCTCCACCGCGGCGGCCGAGAACGCCCGCCCGGCCCGCGCCTTGTCGCCGTCGCGCAGGTGTACGTGCAGCAGCGCGCTCGCCGCCTCCGTGTCGACCGCGTCCGCGTGGTCGGTACGGGCCAGCGTGAACTCCAGCCCCTCCGGACCGACGGCCGCCTCGATCTGGCTGCGGACCAGGGCCGCCTTGGCGGGGATGTCGAGCCCGCACAGGACGAAGGTCATCGAGTTGCGGAAGCCGCCGAGGTTGTTGACGCCCACCTTCAGGGTGCCCGGCGGCGGAGTGCCCCGGACGCCGCTCACGCGTACGCGGTCGGGCCCGTCGGCGGCCAGCTCGACCGTGTCCAGCCGGGTCACCACGTCCGGCCCGAGGTAGGCCGGGCCGCCGACCTCGTAGAGCAGCTGGGCGGTGACCGTCTCCACGGTGACCGCGCCGCCGGTGCCGGGGTGCTTGGTGATCACGCAGGAGCCGTCGGGGTGCAGCTCGGCGACCGGGAAGCCGGGACGCCGCCCCCCGTCGGGCAGCTCGGTGAAGAAGCTGAAGTTGCCACCGGTCACCTGCGCCCCGCACTCGACGAGGTGCCCGGCGACGGTCGCCCCGGCCAGCGCGTCCAGGTCGTCGCGCCCCCAGCCGAAGCGGGCGATCGCCGGCCCGACCACCAGGGACGCGTCGGTCACCCGGCTGGTGACCACGACGTCCGCCCCGCCGTCCAGGCAGGCCGCGATGCCGTACGCCCCCAGGTAGGCGTTCGCCGTCAGCGCGTCGGGTCGGGCGAGGGCGTCGCCCTCGACGTACCCGACGCGTACGGTCAGGCCGAGCCGGTCGGCGAGCGACCCGATGGCGGCGGCCAGGCCGGCCGGGTTCAGTCCGCCGGCGTTGGTCACGATCCGTACGCCCTCGTCCAGCGCGGTGCCGAGGCAACCCTCCAGCTGGCGGAGGAAGGTCTTCGCGTAGCCGAGGGAGGGGTCGCGCAGCCGGTCCCGGCCGAGGATCAGCATGGTGAGCTCGGCCAGGTAGTCCCCGGTCAGCACGTCCAGTTCGCCGCCGTCGAGCATCTCCCGCCACGCCGTGAACCGGTCGCCGTAGAAGCCGGAGGCGTTGCCCACGCGCAACACGCCGCTCACGCCGTCACCCCGCCCACCGTGTCGCTTCCGGGGGCCGCCGGCGGGCGGCCGGGACCCGGTGGGCCGGCGAAGGCCTGCGCCACGTCCAGCCAGGCGTCGGCGACGGGGCCGGTAGCCGAGAGTGCCAGGTCGGCGCGGTGCCTGCGCTGGGTGACCAGCAGGCAGAAGTCGAGCGCCGGGCCGGTGACCCGGTCGGCGGCGTCGGCCGGGCCGTACGTCCAGGTGTCGCCGTGCGGCGCCGTCAGCTCGACGCGCACCGGCGCCGTCGGCACCGGCCGGCCGTGGGCGGCGAAGCTGTGCCCGAGGGTACGGACGCCGAGGTGCGCGACGTGCCGCAGCCGGGCGGTGCCGGGGCGGGTCGCGTCGAGCGCGTCGGCCACGTCCGTGCCGTGGGCCCAGGTCTCCATGATCCGGGCGGTGGACATGGAGGCGGCCGACATGCGGGTGCCGAACCAGGGCAGCTTTCCGCCCGCCGGCACGCTGGCCAGCGCGTCGGCGAGTGCCGCGCGGCCGGCCCGCCAGCGGGGAAGCAGCTCGTCCGGTGGGGCGAGGAACTCCTCCGCGCCGGAGTCGACGAGCCGGGCGGGGTCGGGGGCGGCGAGGACGGCGGCGAGGAACGCCTCGGGATCGGTGGCGGCGAGCAGCGCCACGTGGTCGGTCCAGGCGAGGTGGGCGATCTGGTGTCCGACGCTCCAGCCCGGCGACGGGGTGGCGCGTGCCCAGTCGGCCGGCGGTCGGCCGGTCACCAGGTCGTCGAGCTGCTCGGATTCGTCGGCCAGATCCGCGAGCAGGTCCTTGAGGTCGACCATGGTGCCTCCGGGGGCTGGGCGGGCTGGTCAGGGCGGGCGGTCAGGGGGTGAGCAGGGTGGCGAGCTGGCGCTTCCAGGTGTGCAGCAGGGCGGCCCGGCGGGACGAGTCGTCGTTGAGCAGGTTGGCCACGCCGAGCCCGCGGAGCAGGTCGAGGGTCGCCTGCACCGCCTCGCGTACGCCCGGGCGGCGCTCGTCCACGTCGAGCAGCGCGACGGTGAGCCGGTGCATCTCGCGGCCGACCCGGGCCTCCAGCGGCACCAGGGCCTCGCGCAGCTCCCGGTCGGTGCGGGCGGCGACCCAGAGTTCGAGGGCGGCCACGAAGAGCGGGCCGGTGAAGGCCGCACCGAGCAGGTCGATCACCCGGTCGAGCCGCTGCGGGCCGGGCGGCAGCGCCTCGGCCTCGGTGCGCAGCTCCTCGGCCCGCCGGTCGGCGAGGTGGGCGACGGCGGCCGTGACCAGCGCGGCCTTGGTGGGGTAGTGGTGCAGCTGGGCGCCACGCGAGACGCCGGCCCGGGCCGCGACGACGGTGGTGGTGGTGCCGGACCAGCCGTGCTCCACCAGGCACTCGACGGTCGCCTCCAGCAGCCGGGCCTGGGTGGCGCGGCTGCGTTCCTGCTGAGGGACGCGGGTCGATGCGGGCACGGGGACAGCCTGCCGCTCCGAAAACAAACAGTCAAGACTGACTTTTTCTGGGTGGCCGACTCGCGCCCCTGGCCGATCGACGGGCTGCCGTGCCGCCTGTGCTCGGTGCCGTCGCGCTCAGCGGCCGTCGCGCGGGGCGAACACCGCGAGGGCGGTGGCGTCGCTGTGCCGGGAGCGCAGGTATTCGTCCGCCCACGCGGCGGCGTCGGGAAAGCCCGACCCGGCGGCCACCCGGGCGCAGGCGGCGTCCACGTCGAAGGGGGTACGCCGCAGGTGCACCCCGGGCCCGAGGAGCGCCCAGTAGGCGCCGGGACCGCCGTAGGGCATCCCGACGCTGCCCGGGTTGACGATCAGCCGCCGGTCGGCGAGCCGGGTGAACGGCATGTGGGTGTGCCCGCAGACCACCGTGCCCACCTCGGCCGGGACGTCGGCGAGCACCTCCGCCCAGCGTTCCAGCCGGGAGTCGACGAGCACGACCTCCTCGTCGTCGCGGGGGGTGGCGTGGCAGAACAGCACCGGGCCGAGGCCGGTGACCTCCAGGGTGACCGTCAGCGGCAGCGCGGCCAGCCGGGCCACCTGGTCGTCGCGGAGCTGCTCCGCCGCCCAGTTGGAGACGTCGACCGGCGAAGGGCTGCCGGCCCGCGCCTCCACCAGCTCGCGGTCCGCGTTGCCCCGTACCCAGCAGGCCCGGTCGCCCAAGCCGGTGAGCAGGTCGAGCACCTCCACGGGCTGCGGGCCAGCCGCGATGTCGCCGGTGAGCACGATCAGGTCGGCGGCGGCGACATCCGGCTCGGCCAGTACGGCCTCCAACGCCGGCAGCGCCCCGTGGATGTCGGAGAGTACGGCCACCCGGTCCAGCATCGCCCCAGACTGCGGGAGGGGCGGGCCCCAGGTCCAGGAATTCTGCGCCCGGCAGACGGAGAGACGGAACCGGCCCGGACCGACGAGGCGGTCCGGGCCGGGTGCGTTCCGGCGGCCGTGGACGGGCCACGGCCGGGAGGTCAGACGCGGGCGCGGCGGGCCAGGCGCTCCGGGTCGAGGATGATGATGCTCTTGCCGTCCAGGCGCAGCCACCCACGCGAGGCGAAGTCGGCCAGCGCCTTGTTGACGGTCTCCCGGGAGGCGCCGACGAGCTGGGCGATCTCCTCCTGGGTGAGGTCGTGGGTCACCCGCAGCACGCCGCCGTCGCGGGTGCCGAAGCGGCCGGCCATCTGGAGCAGGTTCTTGGCGACCCGCCCGGGCACGTCCGTGAAGATCAGGTCGGCCAGCGAGTCGTTCGTCCGCCGCAGCCGGCGGGCGAGCACGCGGAGCAGCTGCTCGGCGATCTCCGGCCGGTTGTTCAGCCACGGGCGCAGGGCCTGCTTGCGCAGCCGTACCAGCCGGGTGTCGGTGACCGCGGTGGCGGTCGCCGTGCGGGGGCCCGGGTCGAAGAGCGACAGCTCACCCACCATGTCCGACGGGCCCATCACCGCGATCAGGTTCTGCCGGCCGTCGGCAGCCCGCCGGCCCACCTTGATCTTGCCGGACAGCAGGATGTAGAGACTGTCGCCGGGCTCGCCCTCGTTGAAGACGACTTCGCCCTTGCGTACCTCGAGCGTCTCCATCTCCTTGGCGAGCGCCTCGGCAGCCTCCGGGTCGACGCCCTGGAAGATTCCGCTGCGGGCCAGTACCTCGTCCATCGCGCACCTCCGCCTGCGCGTGCCGTCCGTCGGCCGGGTCCGCCGTCCGCTGATCCCTCGCGCGTCGCCAGTCTAGGCGCATGTGAGCAGCAATCAGAGGTGCACCCCTGGAAACTTGATCGTTGGGCGTAGCCTGCCGGACCTGATCAAGCAGTAGGATCACCCGCCGCGCGGGCGCCGAGCCGGCCTGAGACACCGGGCCGTAGGGTCACCCCGTGCTGACTGAACCCGCGCTGACCGCCCGCCAGGAGGACGGTCGGGACGTACCACTGCTCGTCTGGCGCGCCGAGCGCCCGCTGCGCGCGGTCAGCTCCGCACCGCTGGGCGGCGGGATCGGCGTAAGGCACTGGGTCGTCAACGCGACCGTGCACATGTCGTACGACCGGGACGACCCCGCCGACCACCTGGCCGAACTGGCCGACCGGCTCCACCTCGACGGGCCCGGGGTGGGCCTGCTGACCGGGGTGGACGTCGCCGAGGTCGTGGCCCGGACGGACACCGGCGTGCGGGTCTGGGCGACGGTCGGCCTGGGCACCCCGGTCTGGGCGGCGGAGCCCGCCCCGGCGGTGCTGGCCCAGCGGGTCGGCACGGTCAACATCGTGGCGTACGTCCCGGCCCGGCTCGGCGACGCCGCCCTGGTCAACGCGGTCGCCACGGCCACCGAGGCGAAGGCGCAGGCGATCGCGGAACTGGGCGTGCCGGGCACCGGCACCCCGACGGACGCGGTCACCGTGCTCTGCCCGGTCGACGGCCCCGAATCGGCGTACGGCGGACCGCGCTCGACCTGGGGCGCGCCGCTGGCCCGGGCCGTGCACGCCGCCGTGACCGCCGGCGGGGCGGGCACCGTGGTCCCGTGGTCGGACCGACCGGCGGGCTGACACACCGTCCGATCGGCCCTCGTTTCGGTGTTCCACACCCGATAAGGTCGCGCTCGATGTACGCTGCCGCCTCCCCTCCCCGCCGTCGCGCCGCACTCGGCCTCGGCGCGCTGCTCGCCGTCCTGCTCGCCGCCGGCTGCGGGGGGCCCGACTCCGGGTCCGACGCGGTCTGGCAGCCCGGCGCGGGTGGCGGTGGCACCGGTGCCCCGGACCGCTCGGGCCAGCCCGAGAAGCCCGCCGAGCAGTCCATCTCGCTCTCGGCGACCGGCGACATCATCATGGGCAACGCGCCGAACCGGCTGCCCCCCAACGGCGGGAAGGGCTTCTTCGACTCGGTGCAGAAGGCGCTCGCCGCCGACCTGGTGATGGGCAACCTGGAGGAGCCGCTCACCGTCGACACCGGCACCGGCAAGTGCGGGCCGAACTCGACCCGCTGCTTCCAGTTCCGGGCCCCGCCCGAGTACGCCGCACACCTGCGCGACGCGGGCTTCGACCTGCTCAACCAGGCCAACAACCACGGCTACGACTTCGGCCCGAAGGGCTACGAGAACACCCAGAAGGCGCTGGAGAAGTACGACCTCGCGCACACCGGGGCGCCCGACCAGATCACCGTGGTCGACGTCAAGGGGGTCAAGGTCGCGGTCGCCGGCTTCTCGTCGTACGTCTGGTCCAACAGCCTCACCGACATCGCCGCGGCGAAGAAGGTGATCACCAAGGCGGCCGGCATGGCCGACATCGTCGTCGTGCAGGTGCACATGGGCGGCGAGGGCTCCGAGAAGACGCGGGTGCGGCCGGGCACCGAGATGTTCCTCGGGGAGAACCGGGGCGACCCGGTGAAGTTCTCCAAGGCGATGATCGACGCCGGGGCCGACCTGATCGTCGGGCACGGCCCGCACGTGCTGCGCGGCATGGAGTTCTACAAGGGCCGGCTCATCGCGTACAGCCTGGGCAACTTCGCCGGCGGGGGCAACTCGCTGAGCAACGCCGGCCGGCTCGGCTGGGGCGGGGTGCTGAAGGTGTCGCTGAAGCCGGACGGGAGCTGGGACGGCGGCTCGTTCGCCTCGACGTACATGAACTCCATCGGCAAGCCGACCATGGACAAGGACGACCGTGGGCTGGGCCTGCTGAAGCAGCTCACCAAGAGTGACTTCCCGGAGACCGGCGCCGTCTTCGACGACTCGGGCAAGATCAGCGCGCCGCAGGGCGGCTGACCGGGGGCGCGCGGCGCGTGGGCCCGGCCGGGCGTCGGTCGGGCGACGTAGGCTGGCCGTCGTGACCACGAGTTCCTCCGGCTTCACCGAGACCGACCTCGGGCGCACCCGTCGCGCCCGGCGGATCGGCCGGGTGCTGACCGACACCCACCCCGACGCGCACTGTGAACTGGACCACTCCAACCCGCTGGAGCTGGCCGTCGCGACGATCCTCTCCGCGCAGTGCACGGACAAGAAGGTCAACGAGGTCACTCCGAAGCTCTTCGCCCGCTATCCGACCGCCGCCGACTACGCGGGGGCGGACCGGGCCGAGATGGAGGAGCTGATCCGGCCCACCGGCTTCTACCGCAACAAGACCGACTCGCTGATCAAGCTCGGCCAGGCCCTCGTGGAGCGGTACGACGGCCGGGTCCCCGGCAAGCTCGCCGACCTGGTGACGCTGCCCGGCATCGGCCGCAAGACCGCCAACGTCATCCTCGGCAACGCCTTCGACGTCCCCGGGATCACCGTCGACACCCACTTCCAGCGGCTGGTGCAGCGCTGGCGGCTGACCGCCGAGACCGACCCCGTCAAGATCGAGCACGCGATCGGGGCACTCTTCCCCCGGCGCGACTGGACCATGCTGTCGCACCGGATCATCTTCCACGGCCGGCGGGTGTGCCACGCCCGCAAGCCGGCCTGCGGCGCGTGCACGCTGGTCAAGCTGTGCCCGTCGTACGGCACCGGCCCGACCGAGCCGGCGGCGGCCGCGAAGCTGCTCAAGGGCCCCCGGGCCCGGGACCTGGCGGTGGCGGCCGGGGTCGACCCGGAGCTGGTGCCGGTCCAGGCCGTCGTGGCGGAGGCACCGTGAGCGCGAGGAGCGGGCGGGTGTCGCGAGCCCCGCGGTCCCGGAACACGGTGAACCGATGAACCGCCGGCTCGCCGCCCTGCTCGTACCCGTGCTGCTGGCCGCCGCCGGGTGCACCGCCGGCGCCGAGGAGAAGGAGCCCGGTCCCTCCGCCCGGCAGAAGGCCGCCGCCAACCGGCCGTCGCCGTTCCAGGACTGCGCCGCCCTCGGCACCCCGCCCGCGTCCGCCCCGTCGGCGTCCCCGTCCGGGGGCGAGGCGCTGCCCGAGCTGACCCTGGAGTGCTTCACCGGCGGCGCCCCGGTCGCCCTGCGGGACGTACGCGGCCCGGCGGTCATCAACGTCTGGGCCTCCTGGTGCCCGCCCTGCCGCAAGGAGCTGCCCGCCTTCCAGCGGCTCAGCGACCGGGCCGCCGGCCAGTTCCGGGTGGTCGGCGTCAACAGCGGGGACAGCCGCGAGGCCGCCCAGTCCATGGGCGAGGACTTCGGCGTCCGCTTCCCCGTGCTGATCGACCAGGGTGAAGGACTCAAGCGCGAGCTGAACCGCAAGGGCATCCCCCTGACCGTCCTCGTCGACGCTCAGGGCCACGTCCGGCACATCGACTCCACCGGCGCCCTCGACGACGCGCGCCTGACGGAGCTGGTCCGCCAGCACCTCGGCGTGACGGTGCCGGCATGAGCCGCGCGGCGGGAGGCGGGCGTGCCGGCGTGAGCCGCGCGGCGGGGCACGGGCCTGCCGGCATGAGCCATGCGGCGGAGCACGGGGCTGCCGGGGTGCGCGGCCGGTGGGGCGCGGGGGTGCGGGCGTGAGCCGGCAACCCCCGGGCTGGTTCGACCCGCTGCTGACCCGGCTCGGCACCGCGCGCAGCGAGGACTTCACCCGGCTGGTCACCCCGGAGAGCGGGGGGCGGGAGAGCGCGGTGCTGGTGCTGCTCGGCGAGGAGCCCGGCACGGGCCCCGACGTGCTGGTCCTCCAGCGGGCCGCCACCCTGCGCAACCACGCCGGCCAGCCCGCCTTCCCCGGCGGCGCGGCCGACCCCGAGGACGCCGACGCCCGCGCGACCGCCCTGCGCGAGGCGAACGAGGAGGTCGGCCTCGACCCGGCCAGCGTCACCGTCATGGCGGAGCTGCCGAAGCTCTGGATCCCGGTCAGCGACTTCGTGGTCACCCCCGTGCTGGCCTGGTGGCACGCCCCGCACCCGGTGCACTCCCGGGAACCGGCCGAGGTGGCGCACGTGACCCGGCTGCCGGTCACCGAGCTGGTCGACCCGGCGAACCGGATGCAGGTCCGCCACCCGAGCGGCTGGGTCGGTCCGGCCTTCTCGGCGCGCGGGATGCTGGTCTGGGGCTTCACCGGCGGGGTGCTGGCCACCCTGCTGGAGATGGGCGGCTGGGCGCGCCCGTGGCCGCGCGACCGTGTCGTGGAGCTGCCGCCGAGCGGGGCCGCCCCGGCGCCCTCGGCCGGCACCGACGCGGTCGACGAGACCCCGGTGCGTTGACCGGACGGTCACCTTCCGCAAGCGATGGTCATCTCGCGGGCCCGGTGCCCGTACGCTTGACGCGTGTCCGCCGTGGATCTCGTACTGCTGCTGCTCATGCTCGTGTTCGCGATCAGCGGATACCGCCAGGGCTTCGTCATCGGGGTGCTGTCGTTCTCCGGCTTCTTCCTGGGCGCGCTCGTGGGCCTCCAACTGGGGCCGCTGCTGGCCCAGCAGTTCGTGGACAGCGGCACGAGGGTCCTGATCTCGCTGGTGGCGATCTTCGGGCTGGCGGTGGTCGGCCAGGCGATCACCGGCTGGCTCGGTTCCCACCTGCGCAAGACGATCACCAGCGACGTCGGCAGGCGGATCGACGACGTCGGCGGGGCGTTCGTCTCGCTCTTCGCCGTGCTGCTCGTCGCCTGGCTGGTCGCGGTGCCGCTCGGCTCGTCGTCCGTACCCTGGCTGGCCTCCTCGGTACGCAACAGCGCGCTGCTCACGGTGGTCGACCGGGTCCTGCCCGACCAGGCGCAGCAGCTCTCGACGGCGCTGCGGGACACCGTGGACACCAACGGCTTCCCCGACGTCTTCGGCGACCTGGCACCCACCCGGGCCCGGCAGGTGTCCCCGCCCGACCCGGCGCTCGCCGGCTCCCAGGTGGTCGTCAACAGCCAGCGCTCGGTGGTCAAGGTGCTCGGCTCCGCCCCGAGCTGCTCCCGCCGCATCGAGGGCTCCGGCTTCGTCTACGCCGACGACCGCGTGATGACCAACGCGCACGTCGTCGCCGGCACCCGCTCCACCGTCGTCGAGCTGAACGGTGACCGGTACGACAGCAAGGTGGTCGTCTACGACCCCGACCGGGACCTGGCCGTGCTGCACGTGCCCGGGCTGCCCGGCCCGTCGATGCGGTTCGCCGCCGGCAACGCGGGCAGCGGCGCGGACGCGATCGTGCTGGGCTTCCCGCTCGACGGGCCGTACAACGCGCAGTCGGCGCGGATCCGGGACGTCGACCGGATCACCGGGCCGGACATCTACTCCTCGGGCAACGTGACCCGGGAGGTCTACACCATCCGGGCGCTCGTGCAGAGCGGCAACTCCGGCGGCCCGCTGGTCTCCTCGAACGGGCTGGTACTCGGCGTCATCTTCGCGGCGGCGGCCGACGACCCGAACACCGGCTTCGCGGTGACCGCGGCCGAGGCCCGCCCGGTCGCCCTCGCCGGCGCCGAGCGCACCCGCGCCGTCGGCACCGGAGACTGCACCTGACCGTCAGCTTTCCTGCGCCGGCCTGTGGCCTGCCGTCGGCCCGCGACCCGTCGCCGGCCTGCGCTCTGCCGTCGGCCCGTGACCCGTCGCCAGCTCCGGGCCGTTCGCCGGTCCCGGGCCCTTCGGTGGCGCCGGCCTGCCGGGCGGGGTGGCCCGCCAGACGGTGAGGGCGGCGGCGGTCGCGGCCACCACCGCCGCGCCGAGCAGCCAGCCGGCCAGCACGTCGCTGGTCCAGTGCACGCCGAGGGCCACCCGGCTGAACCCGGTGACCAGGGCGAGCAGCAGGGCGGCCGTCCACACCACCCGGCGCGGGGCCGGGCGGGCGTGCGGGAGGAACACCACCAGCAGCACCCCGGCGGCGAGGGCGGCGTTGAGCGCGTGCCCGGACGGGAAGGCCAGGCCGGGCGCCTCGGCCACCGGATCGGGCAGTTCCGGCCGGGACCGGCCGAAGAGCAGCTTGAGTAGCGGGCCGAGCAGGCCGCCGACCGTCATGGTGACGGCCACCCAGACCGCCAGCTGCCGGGCCCCGCGGCGGAGCAGCCAGAGCACCAGGACCAGGGCCCCCACGCGCAGCGGCATCGGGGCGAACACCTCGGTCCAGAGGGTCATCAGGCTCACCCAGGCCGGGTGGTCGGCGGCGTGCCCGGCCAGCGCGTCGGTGACCGCCGTGTCGAGTCGGCGCAGCGGGGGCCAGGCTCCCAGGACCAGGACCGCCAGCAGCGTGAACGGCACCGCCACCAGGAACACGGCGGCCGCCGCGAGGGTCAGCCGCAGGCCCCGGGGACCATCCGGGTGCAGCCGACGGCCGCGCCATGAGGCACGCGGCGGGGCGGCGAGGGTACGCGGGCCGGGTGGGCTCATGACAACTCGTCGTACCCGGGACGCGACCCGCTCAGACCCGCTTCCGGCTCAGCGTGACGGTGGCGGCCGCCGCCACGTCCCGGCCGGCCGTCGTGGCGAGCCCAGCGGGGTCCACTGGCGGAACCGGCGCACCGTCAGCGCCGCCCCGGTCAGCAGGGCGACGAAGAACGCGGCCCCCGTCCAGAGCCGCTCCGGCGTGGTGTCCTGGTGTGCACCCGCCGGCTGCGCCGCCCACCGGGACTCCTGGCGCGGCACGGTGAAGCCGAGCGGGTCGCCGTTGACCCCCGCGATGTCGGGCTGCGCCGCTCCCGGCGCGGGACCGAACCCGACCACGCCCGGCGAGGAGTCGTCGTCCAGCGGGTTGCGGCCCACCGGGCTCACCTCGGCGTTCAGCGCGGCGACCGGGTCGACCATGCCGTACCCGAAGCGGTCGTCCCGGCCCGTCGGGCCGATGTCGCGGGCGGTGGTGAGCAGCCGGTTGACCACGTCGCCGGCGGACATCTGCGGGTAGCGGGCCCGTACCAGCGCGGCCGTGGCGGCGACCAGCGGAGCTGCGAAGCTGGTGCCCTGCACCCGCCAGTAGCCGCCCGGCCGGGCCCCGACCAGGCCGGTGGCGGGGGCGGTGAGCACGGTGGCCCGTCCGGTGATCGAACCGGACCAGAGGTTGTCGCTGTCGCGTTCCGAGCCGGCGACCGCGATGACGCCCGGCTCCCGGGCCGGGTACCAGACCTTCGCGTTGGACGAGGTGCCCAGGTTGCCGGTGCAGGCGACCACGACGACGTCCCGGACGAAGGCGTAGTCGAGCGCCGCCGCCAGGGCGGGGCTGTCGCCGCTGCCGCCGAGGGACAGGTTGATCACGCGGGCGCCGTTGTCGACGGCCCAGCGCACCCCCTTGGCGACGATCAGCGCGTCGTCGTAGCGGTTCTCGGCGTCGAGGACGCGTACCGGAAGGATCCGGGCGTCCGGCGCCAGGCCGACGGCCCCCCGCTCGTCGTCGTTGCGGCCGGCGATCAGCCCGGCCACGGTGGTGCCGTGGCCGACCGGATCGGGGTCGCCGGCAGCCCCGTCGGGCGCGACGAGGTCGAGGCCGGGCAGCACCTGGCCGGCCAGGTCGGGGTGGTCGGCGTCCACACCGGAGTCGATCACCGCGACGGTGACCCCCTTACCGGTCGAGCTGCGCCACGCCGTCCTCGCCTGCAATAGGTCGAGCTGCCACTGGTCGTCGCGGACCTGGTCGGGACGCTTCCTGCCGTCGGGCGCCGCGAGCGCCACCCCGACGGCGGCCGGCTGCTGGAGGACGGGTCGGGCGGTGGGCTGCCGAGGGGCGGCGTCGGCGGCCGTGACCGGGACCGCGACCGATACCGCGGCGACGGCCACACCGAGCAACGTACGTCCGGCGATCCGCCGAGCCGCTGGCGGACAACTGTGCCGCACGGTCGTCACATCCTCAGGCATTCATCGCGACGCAAACATGACGATCGGAGATTACCGGTTCCCGGAGGTCCTGCGGGGCGTTCTGGGGACACCGGTCACGGCGGGGGCAGATGGGCCAGCTGGACCAGGCGTACGCCCTCGCGCCGGGTGACCAGCCGGCCGCGTCCCGGGGGCAGCGGGCCGGGCCGGACCGGGCCGACCAGCGCCCCCTCCTCCGGACTGCCCGCCATCACCAGGCCCGAGGTGGACAGTTCACGCAGGCGCTGCACGAGCGGCTCGTACTGGGCCCGGCCGGCACCGCCCGAGCGGCGGGCGAGCACCAGGTGCAGCCCGACGTCGCGGGCGTGCGGCAGGTGCTCCTCCAGGGCACGCAGCGGGTTGGCCGGCCCGCTGGCGACCAGGTCGTAGTCGTCGACCAGCACGAACAGCTCCGGCCCGGACCACCACGACCGCTGCCGCAGCTGCGTGGGCGTGACGTCGGGCCCCGGCACCCGTCCCGCCATGTAACCGGCGGCGGACTCGATCAGGTCGGTGGTGTGCGCCGCCGCGGAGCCGTACCCGATCAGGTGCGGCGACGCCGACTCGGTGAGGTCCACCAGGCTGCGGCGGTAGTCGACCAGGATGACCCGGGCCTGCTCCGGGGTGAACCGGGTCATGATCGAGATGGCCAGCGCGCGCAGGAACGACGACTTGCCGCACTCGGCGTCGCCGAAGACCACGAAGTGCGGCTCGGTGGCGAAGTCCAGCACGACCGGACGCAGGTCCGCCTCGGCGATCCCCACCGGGATGCGCAGGCCGGTGGTCGCGGTCAGGTCCAACTCGGCGTACGGGAGCACCGGCGGCAGCAGCCGCACCGGAGGCGCGACCGGCCCGGTCCAGCCCTCGGCGGCCCGCTTGACCAGGTCCGCGGTGTCCCCCGTGGAGGCGGCCAGCTGCGGCAGGGCGGTGAGGAAGTGCAGGCTCTCCGCCGTGACGCCCCGGCCGGGGGTCTTCTCCGGCACGTTCGTCGCCGCCCGGCGGGCCACCAACGAGTCGGCCGGGTCGCCGAGGCGCAGCTCCAGCCGGGAACCGAAGAGGTCCCGGATCGCCGGCCGGAAGTCCAGCCAGCGCACCGCCGTCGCCACCACGTGCACCCCGTACGACAGTCCCCGGGTGGCCAGGTCGGTGACGAGCGGTTCGAGGTCGTCGTACTCGCCGCGCAGGGTGGCCCAGCCGTCCACCACCAGGAACACGTCGCCGAACGGGTCGGTGCCGGGCTGGCCGGTGCCCGCCAGCGCGGCCCGGCGCTGCCGCCAGGCGGCCATCGACTCCACGCCCAGCTCGGCGAAGTGCCGCTCCCGGTCGACCAGCAGGGTCGCGATCTCGCCGACCGTACGCCGCACGGCCGTCGGGTCGGCGCGGCCGGTGACCCCGCCGACGTGCGGCAGGTCCCGCAGCGCGGCCAGCCCGCCGCCGCCGAAGTCGAGGCAGTAGACCTGCACCTCGGCCGGGGTGTGGGTGAGTGCCAGGGCGCAGATCAGCGTGCGCAGCGCGGTCGACTTGCCGCTCTGCGGACCGCCGACCACCGCCACGTGCCCGGCGGCGCCGTCCAGCGCCAGCCAGAGCAGGTCGCGGCGCTGCTCGAAGGGCTTGTCGACCACCGCGACCGGCACCTGGAGCGCGCCGTGCAGCTCGGGATTGCCGAAGGTGAGGCCGCGCGCCGGGTCGGCGCCGACCGGCCCGAGCAGCTCGTCCAGCGCCGGCGCCGGGCCGAGCGGCGGGAGCCAGACCTGGTGGGCGGGCGGCCCCTGCCCGGCCAGCCGGTCGACCATCAGCTCCAGCAGGCTCTCCGTGCCGCCCTCGTCGGCGGTGGCGGGCAGGGCGGGCGGCCCGACCGGCTCCGGCCGGGGCACCAGGTGGGTGGAGAAGGCGAGCAGTCGCGGGGCCCCCGTGCCGCCCGCGCCCGGCGTCGCGCCGCGCCGGCGCAGCGCCCCCGAGACGTACGCGGCCTTGAAGCGCACCAGCGGCTCGGTGCCGAAGCGCAGGTAGCCGTGGCCGGGGGAGCGGGGCAGCTCGTGCGCGTCCGGCACCCCGAGCACCGTGCGGGACTCCAACGCCGAGAAGGTCCGCAGCCCGATCCGGTACGACAGGTGGGTGTCGAGCCCGCGCAGCCGCCCCTCCTCCAGCCGCTGACTCGCCAGCAGCAGGTGCACGCCGAGCGACCGGCCCAGCCGGCCGATCTGCACGAACAGGTCGATGAAGTCGGGCTTGGCCGAGAGCAGCTCGGAGAACTCGTCGCAGATCAGCAGCAGCGACGGCAGCGGGGCGAGCGGGGTGCCGGCGGCGCGGGCCCGCTCGTAGTCGCGCAGGCTCGCGAAGTTGCCGGCCCGGCGCAGCAGTTCCTGGCGGCGGACCAGCTCGCCGTTGATGGCGTCGACCATCCGGTCGACCAGCGGCAGCGCGTCGGCCAGGTTGGTGATCACCGCGGCGGTGTGCGGCAGCCGGTCGAAGGAGGCGAAGGTCGCGCCGCCCTTGAAGTCGATCAGTACGAAGTTGAGCTGCTCCGAGCTGTGCGTGGCGGCCAGCCCGAGCACCAGCGTGCGCAGCAGTTCGGACTTGCCGGAGCCGGTCGCCCCGATCAGCAGGCCGTGCGGCCCCATCCCGTCCTGCGCCGACTCCTTCAGGTCCAGCTCGATGGCGCCGCCGTCGGTGCCCACCCCGATCGGCACCCGCAGCCGTTCCCGGGCGGACCGGGGCGCCCACCCCTGCTCGGCGGTGAAGCTCTCCGGGTCGCCGAGGCCGAGCAGCTCGGGCAGGCCCAGCTCCGCGCCCGGCGGGGCGTCCGGGCCGCGTGCCGCCGTGGCTAGCCGCAGCGGGGCCAGCCGCCGGGCGACGGCCTCCGCGTCGACGAGGTCCAGCCGGTCCGCCGTACCGACCTCGGCGTGTCCCTCCGCCGAGTGGGAGTGCAGCCGGCCGCCGCGCAGCTCCAGCAGCAGCGCGAAGCGGTCCAGCAGGCGCGGCGGCGGGGTGTCCAGGTCGATGATCGTGACGGCGTCGATGCCCCCGTCGCCGGTCAGGTCGGTGGCCCCGGTCAGGTCGCCCCCGTCGAGCACCACCACCACGTGCGGGCCGTCGGTGGCCGGGCCGGCCGGGCTGAACCGGGACCGGCTCGCCAGCACCTCGTCCAGCAGCCCCTCCAGCTCCGTCCCCGCGCTGGTGACCAGCCGGACCGGGCCGAGCGCGTCCGTGCGGGTGGGGTGGTGGGCGTGCGGCAACCACTTGACCCACTCCCAGGCGGCCCGCCGTTCCGGCCCGGCGCAGACGGCGACGAGCAGTTCGTCGGGGGCGTGGAAGACCGCGAGCTGGGCGAGCATCGCCCGGGCCAGCGCCTGGGCGGCGGGCCCGTCGCCGGCCGGACCGACGTCGCGGACGAAGACCCGGGCGAAGCTGCGCAGGGAGAGCGCCACCGGCAGGTCGGGCACCACGCAGTACGCGTCCAGGAAGCGGCGCAGCGCGCCGGCGGTCATCGGCTCCAGCTCCTCCAGCGGGCGGGTGACCGGAGGGACCAGCGGGGTGGCGAGGGTCTGCGGGCCGACGGCGACCCGGACCACCGCGAAGTCGGGGTCGGTGGGGCGGCGTTCCCAGACCCGGTGGCTGTCGACGGTCGACCAGAGCCGGCCGGGATCCGGATGCCGGTAGTAGAGCCCGGCGCGCTGCTGCCCGGCGGTCTGCCGCACCCGGCGCCGCAGCACGGTCAGGTGCCGCAGGTAGTCGCGCCGGGCGGCCATCATCTCCGACTTCTTCGGGGTGCCGGAGGCGCTGCCCCACGACGTCACCAGCATCGCCAGCGAGGAAAGCCCGAACATCCCGCCGACCACGTACGAGTAGGCGCCGCCGCCGCGGCCGAACATCATCGCCATCGCCACCGTGCCGCCCAGCATCGGCAGCACCATGAGCAGCTGCTGCCAGCGCCCGCCGGCGACGGCGGGGATCTCCGGCGGCGCGTCCACCGGCAGCTCACCCACCGGGATCTCCGGCGCCGGGCGGCGAGGTGGTCGCTTGATGACGACAGTGGACACTCGACCTCCTGACAGCGCTCGGTAACCCGAGCCTGGCTCATGGTAGGTAAAGTCCTGTCGTCCGCGCAGCCACCAACCCCGCCAAACATGGAGATCAGTCGATGAATATCGGGCTGGCCCGGGTCACCATCAACGCCCCCCAGCGGCGGGTGGACGTCGCCCTGCCCGAGCAGGTGCCCCTGGCCGAGCTGCTGCCCGAGGTGCTGCGGCACGCCGGCGAGGGGCTGGCCGACGACGGCGAGCGGCACGGCGGCTGGGTGCTGCGGCGTACCGACGGGGCGGTCCTGGCCACCGCCCAGGCGCTGCTGCCACAGGGCGTACGCGACGGCGAGGTGCTGCACCTGGTGCCGGCCCGCGCGCAGTGGCCCGAGCTGGAGTACGACGACGTGGTCGAGGCGATCGCCGACGGGGCCCGGCGGCGCGGCGGGGCGTGGTCACCGGGCGCCACCCGGGCCGCCGCCCTGGCCGGGGCCGCCGTGCCGCTGGCCGTCGGGCTGCTCGCCGTGGCGGCCGGCGGCCCGGCACACGAGGCGGCCTGGCCGGCCGCCGCCGTGGTTGCGCTGCTGCTCACCCTCGCCGGGGTGGTGGCGTCCCGCGCCCACGCCGACGGGTCAACCGGCGCGACCCTGGGCGGCTACGCCCTGCCCTACGCGGCGGTGGCGGGCGCCCTCGCGGTCGCCTCCGGCGACCCGGTCGGGCCGGTCCCGGGGCTGCGCTGGGTCGGCGCGCCCGAACTGCTGGCCGGCTCCGTGGCGCTGCTGCTGGTGTCGGTGCTCGGGCTGGTCGGCGTCGCCACCCGGCTGCGGGTCTTCGTGGCGGGTGCCACCGCGGGGCTCGCGGGCGCGCTCGCCGCGCTCGGCGCACTGCTGCTCAGCCCGGCCGGTACGGCGGCGGTGCTGCTCTGCGTGCTGGTGTTCGCCGTGGGGGCGGTACCGCTGCTGGCCATCCGGCTCGGCAAGGTGCCGCTGCCCCCGATCACCCTGCCCAGCGGCGAGCCGGGCGGCGCCGACCGGGCCCGCGAGCTGCCCGACCGGGACCGGGTCTACGCGGCGGTGGCCCGCACCGAGGAGATGCTCACCGGGATGCTGCTCGGGCACGCCGTGCTCGCGGTCGCCGCCGCGGTGGTGTTGAGCCTCTCCGGCGGCACGGCCGGCCGGCTGCTGGTGGCGGTCGCCGCAGCCGTCCTGCTGCTGCGCTCCCGGCTCTTCGTGGCCCTGCGCCACCGGGTGCCCACCGTCGCCGCCGGCCTCGCCGGGTACGCCGTGCTGGGCGCCGTGCTCGTCGAGCGGTCCGGCGCGACCGGCCGGCTCGCGCTGGTCGTGGGCGGGCTGGCGCTGGCCCTCGTGGCGGTGGCCGCCGGCACCACGTACGCCCGCCGGCCGGTCTCCCCGTACGTCGGCCGGATCGCGGACCTGACCGACACGGCCCTGGTGGTGTCGGTGGTGCCCGTCGCCTGCGCGGTGCTCGACCTGTACGAACGGGCCCGGGGGCTGCTCGGCTGAGCGGCCCCCGGGCCCGTCGGTGGTCGGTGCCGGGTCAGTGCGTGGACTCGCCGCGCGCCTCGGCCTCCTTGGCGCGCCGGTACGACGCCGCGATCTCCGCTTCGGCCTCGATGCGCCCCACCCACGTGGCGCCCTCGACGGACTTGCCGGGCTCCAGGTCCTTGTAGACCTCGAAGAAGTGCTGGATCTCCAGCCGGTCGAACTCGCCGAGGTGGTGGATGTCGCGCAGGTGCTCCTGGCGCGGGTCCTCGTAGGGCACGCAGAGGACCTTGTCGTCGCCGCCCTTCTCGTCGGTCATGCGGAACATGCCGATGGTGCGGCACCGGATCAGGCAGCCGGGGAAGGTGGGCTCGGGGACCAGCACGAGCGCGTCCAGCGGGTCGCCGTCCTCGCCCAGTGTGCCCTCGATGAAGCCGTAGTCGGCCGGGTACTGCGTGGAGGTGAAGAGGGTACGGTCCAGCCGGATCCGGCCGGTCACGTGGTCGACCTCGTACTTGTTGCGGTGACCCTTGGGGATCTCAAC
Organism: Micromonospora sp. NPDC049051; assembly: GCF_043197575.1. Classification (NCBI taxonomy): domain Bacteria; kingdom Bacillati; phylum Actinomycetota; class Actinomycetes; order Micromonosporales; family Micromonosporaceae; genus Micromonospora; species Micromonospora sp. NPDC049051. The sequence goes on along the minus strand of NZ_JBICTL010000009.1, from coordinate 50,218 downwards.
CGTCACGTCGAAATCCATCTGCACGCTCCCTCGTTTGCCCACGCTGGCCAACGGAAACCAGCGGCACGCCGCCCCCGCACGGGTGAATGCCCACCCGCAGGCTCCGGCCGCCGCATAGTGTTCGGACCGAAGTAGTGTCACCCAAGCAGATTTTCGCGGGGCGAGGAGGGGGCCGTGGGGAGGGAAGATTCACACTACCGTCCGGACACCGACGCTGGACGGGGTACCGGGCGATCTGCTTCCGGCGGCGCGACCGGCCGGTTCCCGGTGCCCGACGCCCATCTTCCCCGCCCGGCCGCGTCCCCCGGCGCCGCCGACCTGACACCCGGTCCGCCCCCGGCCAACGGCGCCCCGGCCGGCCCCGGTGGTGCGGCCGGTCCCGGCACCCCGGGCGGCCCCGGCGGTCCGGCCGGCCCGGGCGGCTTGAGCGGTCCCGGCGTCGTGAACGGTCCTGGCGTTCCGGGTGGTCCCGGCGTCCTGAGCGGTCCCGTTGGCCAGGTCGGCGCGACCGGCCCGTCGGGCCAGGAAGCTCCGCCGGGGTCGACGGATCTCTGGGCCGCCGCCGCGACCCGGCCCGCCGGCGGGCCACCGGGCCCAGGTGCCCCGGAGCCGCCCGCGTCGCCCGCGCCGGCCCCCCGGCGTCGGCGGGCCCTGCCCCTCGTGCTGGCGGCGGGGCTCGTGCTGGTGCTGGCCGCCGTCGGGATCGCCGTGGTCCGCCCCGGACCGGTGGCGGACTGGCTGGGCGACGGGTCCGCCGGCCGGGACACCCCCTCGCCGGCCGCGGAACCGGCGCCCGTGGCGGTGCTGGCCGGCGCGGACGCGAACGCCCCGATGCCCACCCCCGAGGGTGTACGCGCCGCGCTCGCCCCGCTGGTGGACGTGCCCGCCCTCGGCGACCGGGTGCACGTGTCGGTGGCCGACGTGACCACCGGCCAGCCGCTCTTCGGCCGGGGTGAGGACGACGGCACGGTGCCGGCCTCGGTGACCAAGCTGGTCACCGGCGTGACGGTGCTCGCCGCGCGGGGTCCGGCGTACCGCATCCCGACCCGGGTGGTGGCCGGTGCGGCACCGGGCGAGGTGGTGATCGTCGGCGGCGGGGACCCGACGCTGGCGGTCGACAAGAACGGCTTCTACCCCGGCGCGGCCCGCCTGGACGACCTCGCCGGCCAGGTGCGCGACGCCCTCGCCGGCACGAAGCCGACGAAGGTGACGGTCGACTCGTCGCTCTACTCCGGTCCGCTCTTCGAGCCGGGCTGGGACGACGACATCCCCACCGGCGGCTACGGCGGCGCGATCACGGCGCTGATGACCGACGGGGCCCGCAGCGACGTGACCCGCGCGAAGAAGGACGCGGCGGCCGGCAACCACTGGGCCGAGCGGGTGACCCAGCCCGACCTCGCGGCCGGCCGGGCGTTCGCCCGGCTGCTCGGCCTGCCGGCCGGTGCCGTCGCCCGGGGCACCGCCCCCGCGGCGACCACGGCCTCCGCCACCGGTGCTCCGGGGCCCGGCGCGGAGCTGGGCAGGGTGGAGTCGCTGCCGATGGTCCGGCTGGTCGACATCATGATCAGCGACAGCGACAACATCATCGCCGAGGCGTTGGCCCGGCAGGTCGCGCTGGCCCGCAACGAGCCCGCCTCGTTCGTCGGCGCCGGCGCGGCGATGGACGCGGTGGCGGGGGAGCTGGGCCTGCCGGCGGACGAACTCACCCTCGCCGACGGCAGCGGCCTGTCGCGCAGCAACCGGATCAGCCCTTCGCTGCTCACCGACCTGATCGCGCTCGCCGGCGCCGGCAGCCGCCCCGAACTGGCCGCGATCTTCGGCGGCCTGCCCGTCGCCGACTGGTCCGGCACCCTCGCCGACCGGTACGAGACGGCGGCGACGAAGGCCGGTGCCGGGGTGGTCCGGGCCAAGACCGGGACCCTGACCAAGGTGCACGCCATCGCCGGCCTGGTCAGTACGGCCGACGGACGGCTGCTCACCTTCGCGGTGCTCACCGACGCGGTGCCCCCCGACGGGCTGACGGCGGCCCGGGGCGCACTGGACCGGATCGGCGCCGCCCTGGCCGGCTGCGGCTGCCGCTGACCGGCCCCCGGACGGGCCGCCGTGCCGGTCGCCGGGCACGTGGGGGCCGGGCGCCGGCAGGCGTGGCGCCGGCGTCGATCGCCGGCGCGAGCCCGGGCCGGGGTGTCGCGGCGCGGGTACGGTGGGGTGCATGGCGCAGTTCGTGGACTGGGATCTGGCCGCCGCGACCGCGGGGGCGCTGAGTAAGTCGGGCCCCCGGGTGTCATACACCGAGGCCACCGACGTGGTCGCTGAGCTGCGGCGGTTGACCGACGAGGCGGCGGGGCACGTCGCGGACTACACGGGCCTGCGCTCGCAGGTGTCCCACCCGCCCGTACGGGTGGTGGACCGGCGGGACTGGGCGGCGACCAACATCGCCGGGCTCCGCGAGGTGATCACCCCGCTGGTCGGCCGGCTCACGAAGGACAAGCAGCCGGGCGCGCTCACCGAGGCGATCGGCTCCCGGGTCACCGGAGTGCAGGCCGGCACCGTGCTGGCGTACCTCTCCGGCCGCGTCCTCGGCCAGTACGAGGTGTTCTCCGCCGACCCGGGGCAGCTGCTGCTGGTCGCGCCGAACATCGTCGAGGTGGAACGCAAGCTGGGGGCCGACCCGCGGGACTTCCGGCTCTGGGTCTGCCTGCACGAGGTGACCCACCGCACCCAGTTCACCGCCGTGCCGTGGATGCGGGCGTACTTCCTCAGCGAGGTGCAGGCCTTCGTGGACGCGTCGTCCAGCGGCGGCGAGCACCTGCTGGAGCGGCTGCGCCGGGGCGTGGCCACGCTCTCCGACGCGATCAAGGACCCGGAGAGCCGCACCAGCGTGCTGGACATCGTGCAGACCCCGGCGCAGCGGGCCGTGCTGGACCGGCTGACCGCGCTGATGACCCTGCTGGAGGGGCACGCCGAGTTCGTCATGGACGGCGTCGGCCCGCAGGTCGTTCCGAGCGTCGAGCGGATCCGGGCGGCGTTCAACCGGCGCCGGGAGGCCGGCAACCCGCTGGAGAAGGCCATCCGCCGGCTGCTCGGCATCGAGGTCAAGATGCGCCAGTACGCCGAGGGCCGCAAGTTCGTGCACGGAGTCGTGGACCGGGTCGGCATGGAGGGCTTCAACAAGATCTTCGGCTCGCCGCTCACCCTGCCCCGGCTGGAGGAGCTCGGCGACCCGGACGCCTGGGTCGCGCGGGTGCACGGGCCGGTCGGCCCGGCCCCGACCGTCGGCTGACCGTACGCCGGTGGCCGCGCTCGCCCCGCCGGTGGCCGCGATCCGCGTCGCGGTCCGCCGCGCGCTCGCCGACCTGCCGCCCGGCGGCCCGGTGCTGGTCGCCTGCTCGGGCGGCGCGGACTCGCTCGCGCTGGCCGCCGCCACCGCGTTCGTGGCGCCCCGGATGGGCCGCGCCGCCGGCCTGGTGACGGTCGACCACGACCTCCAGGAGGGCTCGGCGCGGCGGGCCGCGGCGGTGGTGACGTGGGCCCGCGAGGTCGGCCTGGCGCCGGTCGAGTCGGTGCGGGTCGAGGTGGCCGGCCGACCGGGCGGGCCGGAGGCGGCGGCCCGCGAGGCCCGTTACGGGGCGCTCGCCGAGGTGGCCGACCGGCTCGGGGCGGTGGCCCTGCTCACCGGGCACACCCGCGACGACCAGGCGGAGACGGTGCTGCTCGCGCTCGCCCGGGGCGCGGGCCCGCGCGGCCTGGCCGGGATGCCCGCCCGGCGGGACCTCGACGGGGTGCCGCTGCTGCGCCCGCTGCTGGAGGTCAGCCGGGAACAGACCCGTACGGCGTGCGCGGTGCTCGGGCTGAGCCCCTGGGAGGACCCGCACAACGCCGACCCGTCGTACGCCCGGGCCCGGGTCCGGGCCGACCTGCTGCCCGCCCTGGTCCGCGCGCTCGGGCCGGGGGTGCTGGACAACCTGGCCCGTACGGCCCGGCTCGTGGCGGCGGACAACGCCGTCCTCGACGAGGTGGCCGACGCCGCGCTGGCCGGCGTCCGGCACCCCGACGGCGGGCTCGCGGTGCGGGCGCTGGCCGAGCTTGCGCCAGCGGTACGCGGCCGGGTGCTGCACGCCTGGGCCCGCGAGCTGGGCGCCCTGCCCGCCGCCCTGTCGCACCGGCACGTGGCGGCCCTGGAGGCGCTGGTCACGGGCTGGCGGGGGCAGGGGCCGGCGCACCTGCCGGGCGGGCTGCGGGTGCTCCGCCACGACGGCCGGCTCACCGTCGCCGGTTCCCGCTGATCCGCTGGCGCCGTGGCCCCGGGGGCCGGTTCCGGGGCCGCGGGATTCGCCGGCAGGCGGTAGACATGGCGCATGGCGTACCCCCGACAGCCGCTCTTCGCGCCGCAGGGCGCGGTGGCGACGAGCCAGCCGCTGGCCGCGGCCGCCGGCCTGGCCGTGCTGCGACGCGGCGGCAACGCCGTCGATGCGGCCCTGGCGACCGCGATCACCCTGACCGTGGTGCAGCCGCCGTCCAACGACATCGGCGGCGACCTGTTCGCGATCGTCTGGGACGGCGAGCGGCTGCACGGCCTCAACGCCTCCGGCCGGTCCCCGGCGGCCCTGACCCGCGAGCTGGTGCTCGCCGCGACCGGGGGGCGCGGCGCGGCCCCGGTCGACGCGCTCGGCGGCGCCCAGTGGGCGGGGCCGGCGATGCCCGCCCGGGGCTGGCTGCCGGTGACGGTGCCCGGCGCCCCGGCGGGCTGGCGCGACCTGCACGACCGGTTCGGCTCGCTGCCCTTCGCCGACCTCTTCACCGACGCGATCGGCTACGCCGAGCACGGTCACCCGGTCTCCCCGGGGGTGGCGGCGATCTGGTCCCGCGCGCTCGCCGCGCCCGGCCCGACCGGGGCGGAGTTCGACGAGTTCGACCGGCTGTTCGCGCCCGGCGGGCGGGCCCCCCGGGCCGGGGAGCGCTGGCGCAACCCCGACGCGGCCCGGACCCTGCGGCTGATCGCCGACACCGGGGCCGAGGACTTCTACCGGGGCGGCATCGCGGAGGCGCTCGCCGCGCACGCGGCCCGCACCGGCGGCCTGCTCACCGGCGACGACCTGGCCGGGCACGCCTCGACCTGGGTGACCCCCGTGTCCGCCCGCTACCGCGGTCACGAGGTCTGGGAGCTGCCGCCCAACGGGCAGGGCCTGGCGGCGCTGCTGGCGCTGCACATCCTCGACGGGGCCGACCTCGCGGGGCTGCCCCTCGCCGAGCGGCTGCACCGGCAGATCGAGGCGATGAAGCTCGGCTTCGCCGACGCGCACGCCCACGTCGCCGACCCGCAGCGGGTTCCGGTGCCGACGGAGGCGCTGCTCTCCCCGGCGTACGCGGCGACCCGCCGTGCCCTGATCACCGAGCGGGCCGGGGAGCCGACCGCCGGCGATCCGGAGCGCGGCGGCACGGTCTATCTCTGCACCGCCGACTCGGGCGGGATGATGGTCAGCCTGATCCAGTCGACCTACCTGGCCTTCGGCTCGCGGGTGGTGCCGCCCGGGCACGGCTTCGCGCTGCAGAACCGGGGGCTCGGGTTCCGCCTCGACCCGGCCCACCCCAACGTGGTGGGGCCGGCGAAGCGGCCGTACCACACGATCATCCCCGGCTTCCTCACCCGCGACGGGCGGCCCGTGGGCCCGTTCGGGGTGATGGGCGGGCACATGCAGCCGCAGGGGCACGTGCAGCTGGTCTCGGCGACCCTCGACGGCGGGCTCGACCCGCAGGCGGCGCTGGACGCGCCGCGCTGGTACTGGCACGCCGGTCGGTCGGTGCTGGTCGAGCCGGAGCTGGTGGCCACCGCCGAGGGGCGGGCCGCGGTCACCGAGCTGCGGGCCCGGGGTCACGAGATCGCCGTCGCGCAGGAGCCGGCGGTCTTCGGGCACGGGCAGGCGATCTGGCGGCTGCCGGACGGCGGTCACGTGGTCGGCTCGGAGCCCCGGATCGGTGGCGGGATGCTCGGCTGGTGAGCGGACGGCCGCCCCGGGCGTGCCGTCGGCCCCGCTGACGGTGGCCGTGGTCCGTCGCCGAGGGCCCGGGGCTCAGGCCTCCACGCGCTCGCGGAAGGTGGCCCGGTAGGTGTGCGGGGTGGCGCCGACCCGGCGGGCGAAGTGGTGCCGCAGCGCCGCCGAGTCGCCGAAGCCGGCCCGGTCGGCCACGGCCTCGACGCTGAGCCCGGTCTCCTCCAGCAGCCGCCGGGCCAGCAGCACCCGCTGGTTGGTCAGCCAGTCGTGCGGCGTGGTGCCGGTCTCGGCGCGGAACCGCCGGGCGAACGTACGCGGGGACATCTCCGCCCGCGCGGCCAGCTCGTCGACGGTGACCGGATGGTCCAGGTGCCCCATCAGCCACTCGAGCAGCGGCTCCAGGGTCGGCGCCTCGGGGGTCCTGGGGATGGGCGCCTCGACGTACTGCGCCTGCCCGCCGTCGCGGTGCGGGGGCACCACCATCCGCCGGGCCAGTCGGGTGGCCGTCGCCGAGCCGTGTTCCTGGCGGACCAGGTGCAGGCACGCGTCGATGCCGGCCGCCGTACCGGCGCTGGTCAGCAGCCGGCCGTCCTGGACGTAGAGCGAGTTGCACCGGACCCTGGCGGTCGGGTGGCGACGTTGCAGCTCGTCGACGTACCGCCAGTGGGTGGTGCACTCCCGGCCGTCGAGGAGACCGGCCTCACCCAGCACGAACGCGCCGGAGCAGACGCTGAACACGTACGCCCCGCGGTCGGCGGCGCGGCGCAGCGCGGCGAGCACGGTGGCCGGTACGACGGTGCCCGGCTGGTGGGCGGGGACGGCGACCAGGTCGGCCTCCTCGATCGGGCCGAGGTCGGCGTGCGGGGTCAGGTGGAATCCCGACGAGGTGCGGACCGGGGCTCCGTCGGGGCTGCACACGTGGAACCGGTAGTCGGGGAACCCGTCGGCGGTGCGGTCGGTCCCGAACACCTCCGCGAGGACTCCGAGCTCGAACGTGGCGACCCGGTCCAGGGCGAGGACGGCGACCGATCTGAGCATGTGACGAGGGTAACCGCGATGATGGCAGGAAATCGAGGAGCAGTGGCATTCCTGCCACTGTCCGGGCGGCGGCCGGCGGCGGAAACTGGTTCCAGTCCGGTGCGCACCGGCGGCGAAAACCACAGCAATCATGCGAAAGCGAGCGCCGCCATGGAGATCCTGTTCTTCCTCTTCTTCCTGCTCATCCTCGCGCTGGCCTCGGTCGCCGGCCTCGGCGCCGACAGCCGGGACTCGGCCGACTGGAAGCCGTCAGACGACGGCCGCCGCTGGCGGTCGCGGGTCTGCTGAGGTGGTTCGCACCCTTGGCGACCTTTGTGCAGGGCGGGGCCGCGCTCGAAAGGGGCGGCCCCGCCGACGGGGACCGTCGGGCGTACGGCAGGCTAGGAGCCATGTCTGACGGCTCCTGGTACGACGCCGACATCGACCACGTGATCATCTCCGAGGCGCAGATCCGCGAGAAGACCGCGGAACTCGCCAAGCAGGTCTCGGCGGACTACGCCGACGTCGATGACGGGCTCCTGCTGGTCTGTGTCCTCAAGGGCGCGGTGATGTTCATGGCCGACTTCGCCCGGGCGCTGGGCCGCAGCGGGCCGCCCGCCGAGCTGGAGTTCATGGCCGTCTCCTCGTACGGCCAGGGCACCACCTCCTCCGGGGTGGTCCGCATCCTCAAGGACCTGGACCGGGACATCGCCGGCCGGCACGTGGTCGTGGTCGAGGACATCGTCGACTCCGGTCTGACCCTGTCCTGGCTGCTGCGTTACCTGGAGTCCCGTTCGGCGGCGAGCGTCGAGGTGGTCGCGCTGTTCCGCAAGCCCGACGCGGTCAAGGTGCCGGTGCCGGTGAAGTACGTCGGCTTCGACATCCCGACGGAGTTCGTGGTCGGCTACGGCCTCGACTTCGACGAGCGCTACCGCGAGCTGCCCTACGTCGGCGTGCTCAAGCCCGAGGTGTACGCCCGGGCCTGAGCCCTCCCGCGCGGGCCGTCACCTGGGCGCCGATCGAGCGGACGTTCAGCGGGCTCTCAGCGAACCGGACTACGGTGGAGGCCGGTGGCGTGGAGGCACCCTCCACGCCCGGCCCCTCGAACCGCGTGACCGGGCGGACGGGAGGTCGGGTGAGGAGCTCGCGTCACGCCGGCTTACCCGGTTCGCCCTACGCGTAATTGTCGGGCTCGCAGGCCCGATCCGCGCGCACGATGATCGGATCGTGCGCGTTCGCGGGGCTCGCAAGCTCGCTCGGTGCGCGCGCAACTGTTCCCTTTGTGCGCGACTGCGGGGCTCGCAAGCTCACTCCTCGCGTACACGGTGTACCGTCGAATGACCGCGGCGCGGCAGTTCGCGCCTCGGGGTCGAGCCGGCCCGCACGGCGGCTCCGGCCGCCGCCGCAGGCGGCGACACCATCAGACGGTCAGGACGTCGATCAGGAGGATGCGGGCGCCTCGGCGCTCGACAACAGCATGGAACGTACGCGTTTCTTCCGCCGACCGGTGGTCTGGATCATCCTGGTCATCCTCGGCGCCGTTGTGCTCAGTCAACTGTTCACCGCTGGTCCCAGCTACCACAAGGTGGACACTTCCGTTGCGCTCGACCAGCTCAACAAGGGCGGCATCGAGAAGGTCGTCTTCCAGGACAAGGAGCAGACGCTCCGGCTCGACCTGAAGGACAAGACCAAGTTCGGTGACACCGACACCGACCGGATCGAGGCGCAGTTCCCCTACGAGGTCGGCGGCCAGGTCTGGAACGAGGTCCTCGAGGCCAAGGCGAACAACCGGGTCACCGGCCCGGCCAACGTCGAGGTGTCGTCCGACAGCATCTGGGTGAGCCTGCTGGTCAACCTGCTCCCGATCGCCCTGCTGGTGCTCCTGCTGCTCTTCTTCATGTCGCAGATGCAGGGCGGCGGCTCCCGGGTGCTCAACTTCGGCAAGTCCAAGGCGAAGATGATCACCAAGGACACGCCGAAGACCACGTTCGCGGACGTGGCCGGCGCCGAGGAGGCCGTCGAGGAGCTGCACGAGATCAAGGACTTCCTGCAGAACCCGGCGAAGTACCAGGCCCTGGGCGCCAAGATCCCGAAGGGCGTCCTGCTCTTCGGCCCGCCCGGCACCGGTAAGACGCTGCTGGCCCGCGCCGTCGCCGGCGAGGCCGGGGTGCCGTTCTACTCGATCTCCGGTTCGGACTTCGTGGAGATGTTCGTCGGCGTCGGCGCCAGCCGGGTCCGCGACCTCTTCGAGCAGGCCAAGGCGAACGCCCCGGCCATCGTCTTCGTCGACGAGATCGACGCCGTCGGCCGCCACCGCGGCGCCGGCATGGGCGGCGGTCACGACGAGCGCGAGCAGACCCTCAACCAGCTGCTCGTCGAGATGGACGGCTTCGACACCAAGGGCGGGGTCATCCTGATCGCCGCCACCAACCGGCCGGACATCCTCGACCCGGCGCTGCTGCGCCCGGGCCGGTTCGACCGGCAGATCCCGGTGGACGCCCCCGACATGGAGGGCCGCAAGGCGATCCTGCGGGTGCACGCCAAGGGCAAGCCGTTCACCCCCGACGTCGACCTCGACGCGGTGGCCCGGCGCACCCCGGGCTTCAGCGGCGCCGACCTGGCCAACGTGATCAACGAGTCCGCGCTGCTCACCGCGCGTAAGGACCAGCGGGCGATCACGAACGACTCCCTGGAGGAGTCGATCGACCGGGTGATCGCCGGTCCGCAGCGCCGTACCCGGGTGATGAGCGACCAGGAGAAGAAGATCACCGCGTACCACGAGGGTGGGCACGCGCTGGTCGCCTGGGCGCTGCCGCACGCCGCGCCGGTGCACAAGGTGACGATCCTGTCCCGCGGGCGGTCGCTGGGCCACACCCTGGTCCTGCCCACCGAGGACAAGTACACCCAGACTCGCGCCGAGATGGTCGACACCCTGGCGTACGCGCTGGGTGGCCGGGCCGCCGAGGAGCTGGTCTTCCACGAGCCGACCACCGGCGCCGGCAACGACATCGAGAAGGCCACCCAGCTGGCCCGTGCGATGATCACCCAGTACGGCATGAGCTCCAAGCTCGGCGCGATCAAGTACGGCACCAGCGGCGACGAGCCGTTCCTCGGCCGCAACATGGGCCACGAGCGGGACTACTCCGACGCCGTCGCCGCCGAGATCGACGGCGAGATGCGGGCGCTCATCGAGCTGGCCCACGACGAGGCCTGGGAGATCCTGGTGGAATACCGGGACGTCCTGGACAACATCGTGCTGGAGCTGATGGAGAAGGAGACCCTCTCCACCGCCGACATGGCCCGGATCTGCGCCCGGGTGGCCAAGCGGCCGCCGATGGCGCCGTACAACGGCTTCGGCAAGCGCCAGCCCTCCACCGAGCCGCCGGTGCTCACGCCGGCGGAGAAGGACGCGCTGAAGGTGCAGGCCCAGGCCGACGGCGCCGAGGCGACGGTGGGCGGCGGCAGCCCGAACAACTCCAACAACTCGGACGGTACGCACTGAGCACCGACCCGACGGCCAGTTCCCGGGACCACCGGGGACTGGCCGTCTCCGCAACCGAGCCGGACGGCGACGACACCCTCGACTACGTCGCCGCGCGCCTGATCAGCGGCAAGCTCACCGGTCGGCCCGTCGAGGAGACCATGGACCTCGGGCGGATCGAGAAGGCGGTCCGCGAGATCCTGATCGCCGTCGGGGAGGACCCGGACCGCGACGGGCTCCAGCAGACCCCGGCCCGGGTCGCTCGCGCGTACGCCGAACTCTTCGCCGGCCTCCGGGTCGACCCGGCCCAGGTGCTCAGCACCACCTTCGAGGCCAACCACGAGGAGTTGGTGCTCGTCCGGGACATCGACGTGATGAGCCTCTGCGAGCACCACCTGCTGCCGTTCCGGGGCAGCGCCCACATCGGCTACATCCCGGGGCCGGACGGCCGGATCACGGGCCTGTCCAAGCTGGCCCGGCTGGTCGAGGTCTTCGCCCGCCGGCCGCAGGTGCAGGAGCGGCTCACCTCCCAGATCGCCGACCTGCTGATGGAACGGCTCGCGCCGCGCGGCGTGGTGGTGGTGCTCGAGTGCGAGCACATGTGCATGGCGATGCGCGGCATCCAGAAGTCGGGCGCCAAGACCATCACGTCGGCCGTGCGGGGCACCCTCCAGCGCGACGCCAAGTCGCGCGCCGAAGCGATGGCGCTGATCATCCCCCGCTGACCGGCCAGGTCACCTCCCTACCGACCGGCTGACCCGTCGACCGGTCAGCCGGTCAGCATCGCGTGCAGCAGGCCCGCGCTGACCAGCACCGCCGGGACCAGGCACACCAGCGCCCCGAGCCGGGTCGTGCGCTCCACCCGTCCGCCCTCCGGCGGCGGGAAGAGCCGCCCGATGCCGATCCAGCCCGCCGCGAACGCCACCGCCGGCATCGGCAGCCCGCAGACCAGCGCGGCCACGCTCGCCGCCCCGGTGCCGGTCGCCACGAACAACAGCACCTGGATCGCCGGCACCAGCAGCGCCAACGGCCCGTACACCAGCAGGTTCCGCAGGCGCGGCGGCCAGGCGGCCATCCGGGGCAGCCCACGTGCGGAGAGCGTCGCGTCCGCGGCGTCCGCCCGGCCCCGGGCAGCGCGCAGCGCGGCCAGCACCGCCGCCGGCCCGCCCGCCATCGCCCGGGTCGCCTCGGTCACCTCCGGCGGCGTCGGGACCAGGGAGATCGGCGGTACGCCCCGCTCGCGCAGGAGAACCTCCTGCGCCGCCAGCCGGGTCCGTACGGCGGTCAACTCCTCGCGGGCGGCCTGCACCGACCGGGCCTGCTCGCCCGCGGCGGTGGCCGCGTCGCGGCGCACCCCGTCGAGCTGCCGGGCGGCGGCGAGATACTCGGTCCAGGCGACGGACACGGCGTCGACGCCCCCGACGGATCCCGCCGGCCCGGCCCCGCCGGTGCGCTCCCCGTCGGCCGCCACGGCCTCGACCGCTGTCGGACCGGCACCGGAACGTTGCCGCCCCGGCGCGACGCGCCCGGTCGTGTGCGGGGTCCCGACGCGGCTCATACCGGCTCCTCCTCGGCGAACGGGACCAGCACGGTGCCCTGCCCGCCGGGGCCGTCCCAGAGCACCGCCCGGCCGGGGCGGGGCCGCCACTGCACCTGACGGCCGAAGACCGACGCGAGCTGCGCGCCCGGCAGGTCCACCACGGCCACGGCGGCGAGCTTGTCCACCTCGCCCTCGGGCTCCAGCAGCGCCGCGAACGACGGCACCGTCCGCCAGCGGCCCAGCAGGTGCCGGCCGGCGGGCGGTCCCTCCCGCAGGAGCGTGCGCAGCCGCTCAGGGGGCAACTGCTCGGGCGTCGGCACGTCCAGTCCGAAGACGACCAGGTAGGCGGGCACGGCGTCGTCCATGGCGGCGAGCAGGCCGGCGAGGTCCACGCTCTCCACCGGGTGCCGCCCGGCCAAGTCGGCCGCCAACGCCTCGGCCACCGACCGGCAGTCCTCGTCCGGCGCGGCGAGCACGAAGCGGGCGCTCCCCGGCGGGTGGTGCGCCGCCACGCTGCGAGCCGCGGTGGCCAGCAACCGGATCGCCTCCGGCCCGGGGCCGAGCACGGCCAGGTTCCGCCCCGGGGCCGGCCCGAGCGACACCGAGACGGTGCTGCGGGGCACGTCCACAGCCCGGCCCAGCAGGGCCGCGGGGCCGGGCGCCTGCCCGGCCAGCGCGGCCCGGTACCGGGGATCGTTGCGCAGCAGCGGGCGAGCGTAGCCGGCGAAGACCACCGGCGGGGTGGCCCCCTCCGGGCGGGCCGACCAGAGTCGGTGCCGCAGCTCCTCCACCGTGTCGGGATGGTCCTGCGGGTCCGGGAACCGGACCATCCGTTCGTGCCCCCGGATCGCGCCCCGGGGCCCACCGAGCCCGCCGGCGGTGTTCACCACCGCGCTGCCCACCGGCAGCCCGGCGGCCGAGTCGTTCGTCGGCTCCAGCACGGAGCTCCCGCCAGGCAGCGCCACCCGCACCGGGAACTGCCCCAGCACCGAGTCCCGGTCCGTACGCGAGCCCAACCCCAGGTCGCCCTCGCCGGCCAGCACCAGGTGCACCCCGTACGCGCGGCCCGTGCGGGCCAACCCGTCCAGCCGTGCGGCGGCGTCGGCGGCCAGCCGGTCGCGCTCGGCGAAGAGCAGCGGGAGGTTGTCGAGCACGCAGACGACCCGGGGCATGGGCCGGTGCTGTCGCAGCTCGGCGAAGCGCTGGCCACCGGCCCGGGCACCCGCCTCCTCGCGTCGCCGCACCTCCGCCGACAGCTCGTCGAGCAGACTCAGCACGTACTCCCGGTCGGCGGCCATCGCGGCGGCCCGCACCTGCGGGATCCACGACCGGTCCCGCTCGGTCTGGAGGAACTCCACGAAGGACTCCGCGTCGGCGAGATCCGCCAGGTAGAGGACCAGCTCGTCGGGGCCGTAGCGGGCGGTCAGGCCGAGCAGCGCGGACGTGAGGAAGGTGGAGCGGCCCGCGCCCGAACGGCCGCTGACCAGCCAGTGCGGCGTCAGCTCCGTGAAGCCGAGCGACACCGGACGGCCCCCGGCATCCCCGACGGTCGTGCTCAGCCCACCCACGCCGCTCGTCGTCCACAACTCCTCGTCGGCCGACGGCAACAGATCGGTCAGCGTGAGCCGGGAACCCGCCTCCACCTGGTCGGCCAGCCGCCGGCAGACCGCGTCGACGAGTTCGGTCGGCGGGTCCGCCTCGATGAAGACCGGCGAGTTGAGCCCGCCCGGAGGATCGGCGCCCGGGCCGGCGAACGCCCCGCCCGGCGGATCACCCAGCAGCGCGTACGCCGTGCGGACCGCCAGGGTCGTCGCCCACGGCAGCGGCTCCCGGACGTCCGCCGGCGGCCAGCCCGCCACGACGAGGTGCAGGCCGGCGGACCGGCCCGGCTCCGCCAGGGTCTCGATCCGGGCCAGATCGGTTGGTCCGGTCGACTCGGGCAGCGCGGCGATCACCAGCAGCAGCGTCCGGTCGTGCCGGCGACGCCCGCTCGTGCCGGGGGTGACCCACTGCTCGGCCTCCGTGAGCACGGCCCGCAGACCCGTCACGTCCAGCGCCGGGGGTGGCAGCAGCCCCGCGTCCGCGAGCGGCGCGAACGGCGCGAGGGCCGTGCCGGTGGCGTCCACCGCGCGGACCAGCAGCGCCCCGGCCGGGGTCGCCGCCAGCAACCGCAGCAGTACGCTCCGCAGCAGTCCCGCCACCCGGGGATCCCGGGCGTCGACGTCCATCGTGAGGTGACCCGTGCCGAGCAACGGCACCAGCGCGGGAAACCGGGCGTCGTCCAGCGGCGCCGCCGTCCCGACCCGGACGAAGGGGGGCGGACCCTCACCGGCCGGTGTGGTCGGTGCCGTCGCCTCCAGGGGAGCGCCCGCCCAGCCGGGGGCCAGCACCGCCGCCGCGGACCGGAGGCGGTCGGCCAACTCGTACTGGCGGCGCTGGTCGGCGGGGGCGGGCCGGGTGTCGTCGAGGACGCTCGCGGCGGCGGTCGCGGTGGCTGCGGCCCGCCTGTGCAGTGCGGCGGCGCGGTTCGTACGTCCCTTCGGACCGGCCACCGCGTCCACCCCCTCTGCCCGAGGTCGGCAACCCCTCCCCGCGCAGAGACCGTAACCCAGCCGAGCCGACTCGTCCGGGATGCGCGGCGGCACTGCGCCGGGGATGTCGTGGATCTCACCGATGGGCAGTGGTCCGTCACGATCCGCTGGATCTGAGGCATTGGGTCTGCCGCGTCCAGCCGCTAGCCTCAGGGGGTGGAATCAGTGCAGCCCCCCGCCGGTTCCCAGGTCTCCCGCGTACCGGCGCAACGGCCTCCCTCCGATCACCTGGCGCCGCCTTCGCCGGCCCCGGCACCGGAGCGGCCACGGCGGCGGCTGCGCACCTTGCTCACGGTGGTCACGAGCCTCGTCGTGGCACTCTGCCTCGGCGGGGTGGCCGCCGGATACGTGCTCTACAACCGGGCCGCGACACCTGACCGGAGCGCGCCCGACGTGGTGGTGGACAACTACCTCCGTGCGTTCCTCGTGGACCGCAACGACACCCGCGCAAACCTCTTCACGTGCGATGGAAACGGCGACCGGACTGCGGTTGCCGCATTGCGCAGCGAGATCGAGCAGCGTGAGGCCAACTTTGGCGTTGTGGTCAGGGTCAGTTGGGGGCCGCTCACCCGAACCGAGACGAGCGACGGCGAGTCGGTTGCCACGACGCTTACCATCTCCGGCTCAGCCAACGGCCAGCCTCGCAGCAGCAGGCGCGAGGACTGGGTGTTCAATGTGCTGGAAGGAAGCGAGGGGTGGCGGGTCTGCAGTGGCTCTAGGGCTGCCTGAGTTCACTCGATCCAGAGGAGATGGACCGGGACCTCCAGTGTGGTTGGTGACTGGCCTCGCCAGGCCCAGCGGTACCAGTCCACCTCCGGCGTCACCCGGACGCAGATGTCGCCATCCGCGCCGGAGTAGGTCTCGGTGACGGCTCGCAGATCCCGGTGTTCCACGGAATCCACGACATGTACCACGCGCCGTCCTGCGACGGCGTCCGACTCGAAGACCGGGGTCGGCATACGGTGCGTCGGGGCGTCCAGGGACACCAGGCGGACGCCCGTCTCACGTTCCGCTGAGTCGCCCGGCCGTGTCCCCACCGTCTCCACCCAGACGCGCTCCACGGGGACCAACGGGGCGAAGACCTCCACCTGGTCGGACTCCGCCCGGTACCACTCGTGCTCAGGAATCACCGGCACGTAGGTCCGACTGCCCTGCACCACCCGGTCGTCGGCGCGAAGGTCGCCGCGCCAACCGTGTCCGGGCAGGCCGACCAGCACGCGTTGCCCGCGGAGTTCGACGCGGCCGGTGGCCGGCATGATCTCGATCGGTCGGGGTGGCCTGGGCGC
Organism: Micromonospora sp. NPDC049051; assembly: GCF_043197575.1. NCBI lineage: Bacteria > Bacillati > Actinomycetota > Actinomycetes > Micromonosporales > Micromonosporaceae > Micromonospora > Micromonospora sp. NPDC049051. The sequence goes on along the minus strand of NZ_JBICTL010000009.1, from coordinate 34,310 downwards.
CCAGTCCGGGTGGTCGGCGAACGGGTCGGGAAGTGGCTCGTTCATGACGGCGAGCGTCTCATCCCACGCCCTTGAGCGGCGCGCCACGCGATCGCATGAACGGCACCGGGTTGATGGCGCCCCGGCTGCTTCTGTCCCCGTCCTCGTGCACCTCGAAGTGCAGGTGCGGGCCCGAGGAGTTGCCACTGCTGCCCACCTGGCCGATGACCGTACCGGCCTCGACGAGTTGGCCGACCCTGACACTGGGCCTGCTGACCATGTGGCAGTAGCGGGTGATGAAGCCGCCAGCGTGCAGGACGTCGACGAACCAGCCGCAGCCGCCCTTGTCCGGCCAGCCGTCGACGTTGCAGGTGCGCCGGCCCCTGTTGTCCGGGTCGCAGCGCGACACCAGGACCCGCCCGGTGGCAGCGACCCGGATGTCCGTGCCCTTCGGCGCGGCGATGTCGACCCCGTTGTGCCCGGGCCGGCTCGTGGTGCGGAATCCCGAACCGACGCCGCCCGGGATGGGAGCGGTCCATCCCGAGGCCGCGATTTGTCCCTTCTCGGCGTCGTCGCACTTCCGCTCGCCATCGATCAACGCGATCCGGGCCGCCCCGCCAGCCAGCGCGTTGACGATCTGCGCGGCCACGTCCTCGTGCTTGGCGTACGCGTCCGGGAAGGCGCTGATCTGCACGGCCTGCGCTGCTCTGGTCAGCGACATCGTCTCCCAGCCGGGCACCTGGACGAGTTTCTCGTAGAACTTCCGGGCCGCGTACTCGGGCGTCATCCGCTGCGCCACCGTGCCCCAACTCGCGCGTTGCTGGAAGAGACCGACGGAGTCGTGGTCGGCACCGACGCCCTCGTTGGGCAGGTCCTCGGACTCGCCGACGGTCCGGTTCGCGAGGTTGCGCAGTCGGGACTCCTGCATGGCGGTTGCCACGGCGATCACCCAGCCCCGTGGCGGAACCTTCATCTCCTGCCCGACCTTGATGATCCGGGCGGCGTTGCGGAGCTGAACCTGACCGTATCCCGACATCCGGGGTATCTTGCCGCGAACATCGACCCGGTAGTCCTCCTTGCAGTCCATGCTGACCGCTGTCATGAGGTCTGCGGACTCTCCACCGAGTTCCGTGAGGAAGAAGGCACCCGCGCCGCCGGTGCAGCAGAGCAGAGCGAGCGTCGCCGTCAATCCGGCGGCCAGTGCGCCGAGTCGGAGTCGTCGACGGCGGGGGCGTACCTCGTCGCTCATGCCTGCTCCCAGTCCACCGCGTCCACCAGCCACCGACCGTCGGGTGCCACCAGTTCGAGGCGGAGCCGTCCCGTGTCCAGCGGAACCAGCACCTCGACGAAGTTCTCCGCTCGGGGCCGGAGCGTGACGTCGCCGTTCACCTGCCCGGCCGGCACCCCCGACGGGTCCACGCCGGCCAGCTTGTCGGTCAGCGCCGGGGTCGACAGGGGACGCAGGTCCTCCTGCCACCGTTCCGCCGTGATGCCCGGCTTGCCGAGCCAGGCGGTGACGAAGCGCGCGGCCGTCTGCTCCGGTGTGAGTTCGCCAGGGCGGGTGACCGGGGAAGGCGGAGCACCCGTCGAGAACGCCCCGTCGTCACCGGCGGTCGGGGCGACGGTGGTGATCGGTCGGTCGGGGCGGTTGCTGAGCCCGGAGGTGGAATCGCCGGGCCCGGAGACCAGCCGCGCCGCTCCGATGATCCCGAACACGAGTACGGCGATGCCGATCGCGATGCCGAGCCGGGATCGGAGTACCCGGGTGACGAGAAATTCGATCGCTCGCCGCACCGCACTCACCGGGCCTCGGAGCGGATCCGGGGAGCGGACCGGTCAGGCGTGCGTTCCGCAGACCCGGGACGGTAGATGGCGAACGAGGGGCTCTCGTCCGGCACATCCGGCTCCGTCCACGTGGCGGGCTGCCGCCGCCGGGGTCGGGGCGCGGCCGGGCGGGAGGTGCGCCGGTCCTCGGACGGCGCGGCGTCGTCGGCGGCCTGCTCGCGGCCGTCGGGGCGCTGCCGATCCTGGCTACTGGGGGCGGTGGCTTGCCCACCACGGGTGGCGGCGTGCGCCGGATCCTCCCGCCGGGCCTCGGGCCGAAGGGTGGGCTGCTGCGCCACGACGCCACGACGCCGGCCCATCGCCGGCTCGGCCGTGCCACCGGGTTCCGCGACGTCGAGCCGGGCAGCGGTACGCATGTCCCGGAAGAAGCGTCGGTGCCACGAGCCGGCCGAACTGACCGCCTCGCTGCTGTCCTTGCCGCCGAGTTGGGTGATCCGCCGGTAGGGGCGTAGCAGCAGCCAACCGACCACACCGCAGAGCCAGACCAGCACCACCTGGAGCCAGCCGGGCAGGGTGGGGGTGCTCATGATGAGGTCGACCGCGAAGAGATAGATGGCGGCCCCGGTGCCGAAGATGGCGATGTTGAAGACGGCGGCGACCACCGCGTTGGCCAACCGCCGCAAGCCGGCGCTGGCCGGACGCATCAGGCCCACCGTGCCGAGGATCGGCGCGGCGATCACCGCCCAGCGGAAGATCAGGAAGCCCAGCAGCACCAGCAGCGAGGCGGTCAGGTCGAACATGGCGAAGAGCACGGCGGCCAGCACCGCGATGAAACCGGCACCGACCCGGTCCATGTCCCGGACGCCCTGGAGATACTCGTACGCCTCCGGGTCCTCGGTCTCGATCTGTTGTGCGACCCGCGCCCACTGCTGCTGCTTCGCCTTGATGGTGGCCTCGCGCGTGGCCGGATTCGACCGGAGCTTCGCCGCTTCCTCCCAGGAGAGCGCCTTCGCGTCGTAGAGGGCGGGTCCGTACTTCTTCGCGGTCTCGCTGTCGGCGGAGCCGAGCACGCCCCGCAGCCAGTTGCGGTAGAGCATCGCCTCGGTCGCGGTGTCACTGGCCCGTACCGCAGGGGGCCGGTTGTCCTTGCACGCCTCCGGATTCGGATCGTCGCACTGGCTTGGAGGGGTGTCCTTGGTGGCCGGACCCACCGCGTCGTGTACCACGCCAAGCGTGGTGACGAGGGTGCCGTCGGCGATGTTGGCCGACTTGACCGGCCAGGCGGCCAGGGCGGTCACCGCCACCATCACCAGCAGGGCCCAGCCTGCCGTGGTCATCGCGTTGCTCATGTCGGACTGGCGGGAGCGCCAGAGCAGGTACAGACCGACCACGCAGAGAGTGACGATGCCGAAGACGCTGAACACCTTCTGGTAGACGGCCTTCGTCGCCTGGTCCACCAGCGGGTCGGCCCAGCCCCACATCGAGCGCGGATCCCAGGCGCGTTCGCGCAGGGCGTTCGAGGCGCCCACGATCGCCGTGGCGATCATGAACTCGCCGTTGGCCACGGTGTTGGTGAACTTGTAGTCGGGGTGCAGCACCGCCGTCGCGCAACCGCTGTCGACGTCGTACGTGGAGTAGCTGTATCCGGCGTAGCCGTAGTCGCTGTAGAAACCCTTCGGGCCCGGCTTCGTGGCCGATTCCGGTCGTGACGCGAACCAACCGGCGAGCCCGGAGTCGGGCGCACCGGGGGTCGGGGCGTTCCGGCACTTGACGTCGTCCTCGGCGACTTCCTTGAGCTTGGCGACGCAGGCGCGGAAGTCGGCCTGCCACTCCGGGGTGGTGCAGAGGTCGGCCTTCGCCTGGGCCGTCAGCGGGGCGGGGCCGGCTGCCGTGGCGCCGACGGCCGGCCAGCCGATCGTGGCCCCGGCGAGTACGCCGAGCGCGAGCAGGAACGCCGCCAACCGTGCCCGGGCCCGCGCCATGTCACGCCTCCATGTTCGGCAGGATTGCCGGCAGTACCCCGGCCGCCGCGGCGATCGCGGCGGGGGTGGTGTCGAGGTGGTCCAGCAGCCCGTCGACGTACGAGACGTCGACCCGGACCTTCTGCACTCTGCCGTCGACGTCCCGCATCACGAACTCCCGGAAGCCGAGCCGGGTCGCGCTGGTGGCGTCGGCGGCGGAGAGGGAGGCCAACGTGGCCTCGTAGCCGTCGTCGACCGGCACCCGCAGCAGCCGGAGCGCTTCGGAGGCGATCTCCGCGTCCTCGGCGATCCGGCCCACGAAGACGGTGGAGACCAGGTTCTGCACGTCGAGGCCGAGGATGTCCTTCGGGTTCTGGGAGGCCACCAGCGCGGCGAGGTTCCACTTGCGGGAGTCGCGCGCGAGCCGGACCAGGAACGACCGTCCGGAGCGCCACCCTTCCATGAAGTGCGCCTCGTCCAGCCCGACCAGCTTGCGCGACGACATCGAGCCGCCGTAACAGCGGCGTACGGCGAGCCGGTGCGCGGTGTGCAGCATCGGCAGGGCCAGCGACTCCTCGGCGGACCAGTATTCGCGCTCGATCTTCAGGTCGGGCAGTCGCAGCCCGGCCATGGTGATCACCGTGAGCGCGGCGTCCGCGCCCAGCAGTCCCTCCGGCGGCCGGCCGAAGAAGAGCATGGCCAGCGGCATCTCGGCGGTGTCCAACAGCAGGTTGGCCAGTTCCCTGCCGGCGTCGTCGTCGACCTGGCTGAGGCAGGCGACCACGTCGTCCAGGGTCGACGTCTCCTCCGCCGGCACCTGGCGTACGGCGTGCCGGAAGAGGGTCGCGGTGGACGCCTCCCGGGCGACCTGCGGGGGCACCAGCATCATGCAGATGTCCTGCACCAGCATCCGCCGCTCGGCGCGGGCGTTGGAGACCGCGATCTCGAACTCGCGGTCCCCCGAGGCCCCGGTGCCGAACTCGCTGCGCAGCGGCGTCGGGATGAGCGAGTACGGGGCCAGGGTGCCGTGCTCGGAGCCGGTCAGGTTCAGCACGCGCGCGTACGGCCGCAGTTCCGGCATGGCGCAGAGCCGGGCGAGCGGGCCGGACGGGTCGAGCAGCGTCACCTGCACCCCGCGTCGGGCCGCGAGGTAGCCGAGCGCGCCGAGCAGGGTCGACTTGCCGCCGCCCGGTTCGGCGACGAAGACGGCGAGCCCGGAGCGTTCGCGTACCTCCATCGGGAAGTGCAGGTCGAGGAAGACCGGCCGGCGGCAGGTGCCGGCGGTGCGCCCGATCAGGTCGCCGCGCCGGTCGCCGACGGTGGAGGCGGCCTGGGGGAGCGCGGCGGCGAGCAGGTTGACCGGCATCCGCCGGACGTAGCCGGTGTTGGCGATGGGTTCGCCGGGGATGAACTCGCGGGCCAGCCAGTCCTGGTTCTTGGGGTGTTGCAGCGAGATCCGCAGCTCGCGGGAGTAGAGCTGGATAAGCCGGCGGGCCCGCTCCAGGCACTCCTCGCGGTTGCGGCCGCCGACGGCGATCCGGTGCCAGCCGTGCGCGCGGGCGGAGTCGACCGGCAGCCCGGTCGTCATCTCGTCACCGATCACCAGGGCGCGCTTGGCGAGCCGCTCCAGCTCGGGCGGGGCGTCGATGCCGTGCTCGGCGTAGTCGAGCTGCTGGGAGCGGATCATCCGCAGCCGGTGTTCGAGGTTACGGAAGGAGTCGCCCGAGCCGAGGATGTCGACGCGGGTGGAGAGCTCCATCGGCCACGGCAGCCGCTCGTGGAAGTGCAGCCAGGGCTCGTGTCGCTCGGGGATCTCCAGCGGCTCCATCCGGCCGACCGCCAGCACGGCGACGTGTCGTTCCTCGCCGGTCATCCGGTTGACCAGCTTCACCGTGGAGCCGTACGGGGTGCGGTAGCGCTCGACCTGCTCGGTGAGGGCGAGCAGGTCCCCGCGTTCCCAGCGCCCGTCGGTGAGCGGGGACAGCTCCCCGGGCGGCGCCATGCACAGCGCCACCGAGCGGTAGAGCAGCCACTCCAGCTCCTGTGCGGTGACCCGCCGGCCGCGCATGCCGAACGCGCCCAGCACCTCGTCGAACTGCTCGACGGTGCGGCCGAGCTTGCGGCGCTCGCCCTCGGCCACGCCGCGGCCGAAGGTGCGCAGCACCCGCTCGCTGAGCGAGTCGCCGAGGGACCGCCGGGCGAAGGTGACGCCGAGGTAGGTCTGCCCCTCGGCATGGTTGACCGAGAGCAGGTGCCGCTGCGCGGCGACCAGGTGGTCGCCCCAGCTGGCGGTGCCGGGGACGTCGGGTAGCGGCGCGGCGGTGTGCGCGTCGACGGTGCGGGCCCACTCGTCGGCCGGGAAGGGCCGGGTGGTGCGTCGCAGGTGCAGCCGGAAGCCGGCCAGCCCGGCGTACTGCTCGGAGATCGCCGAGAGCAGCGCCTCCCGTTCCGCGTCCGGCCGGAACGCCCAGCGCACCTCGGGCAGCCAGTACCAGGCGGTGACGGTGTTGGGGGTGAAGGTCAGGTGGCCGGCGATCTCGGTGATGGCCAGCTCGACCGCCGGATCCCGGTCGCCGAACTTGATCTTCGGTGGCTTGACCCGGACGGGCTTGGTGGGCTGGCCGCGCCGGCCGGCGGAGCGCTGCCGTGGCGCAGCGACCTCCCGGCCGGCCCGCTCCGGCTGGCGCTCCCCGCCGGGGCGGGACGCCAGCGGGGCGGCCGGTTCCGGCCCGGTCGGGGCGAGTGGCGCCGGCCCGGGGGATACGGCGTGGGCCGGCGGCGGTGCCGTCGGGGCGGCCGTCGTGTCCTGCGCCGGTGGGCGGGTCGTCGGCAGCCGGTCCCCGGGCTGGTGGGGCACCCGGGACCTGGCCGGCCGGGTGGGCGGCTCGTGGGTGGCCGGAAGCTGGTCGACGGTCGGTGCCGCCTGGGCGGGCGTCCGGTCGGTGGCGTCGCCCGGGTGGCCCCGGTCGGCCCGGTGGCCTGCCCGTACGGGCGGCGGGGTGGGTACCGGCGGGAGCGCCGCCGGGGCGGCCGGTTGCGGCGGGGCGGCGGGGTGTTCCCGCCCGCTGCTCCGCTGTGGGGGTGCCGCCGGTCGGGGCGCGCCGGGGCGCGTACCGCCGAACAGGTCGAGGAAGGGCGAGTCGATGTCTGCGCTGTCGCTGGCGGCGGGCTGCGGCTCGGCCGGCGGCGTCCGGCGTGGTGCCGGACGGGGTGCCTGGAAGACGCCCACGCCGCCGTGCCCGGGTGACGTCACCAGGGCCGGGTCGAGGGCGACCTCGTCCGCCTCGGGATCATCCACGTAGTCGAACGACCGCGCACGGTTACCGTGCGGGACGGCCGGACGCCCTGCCGGGGAACCCGGCGTGGAACTGCGATTCATGCGACCGCCTCATCCGCGTCGTTCGACTGCCTGGTCGGGGTGCGACCGGTCATGCCAGTTCCTCCCGGATCCTGATCCGACTGCCGACCAGGCGGGGATCCCGCTGCTCCGCGGCCGGCTCCCGGGTCCGCCGCCAGTCCGTCAGCGCGGTGCGGATCACCATGCGCGCGGGCCGGTCCGGGTCGACGTACCGGAAGATGAACGAGGTGCTCACGATGGCGAGCGCGATCTCCCAGGCCGGGAAGAGCTCGACCTGCAACGTGAACAGCCAGTGGATGAACATGTAGAGGGGAACGAGCAGCATGAACAGCCCGTACTGGGCGTACGGCAGGTGGACGGGAAGGGTGTAGCCGGGCGGCCCGAGGTAGACCAGGCGAGCCCGGTAGATGTCGTCGTCGGTGCGCAGCCGCATCTCGTGCCCGCGCCTATTCGAAGATCAGGTCGATCAGGTAGTCGCCGATGAAGAAGAGTGTGGCGGCTCCGGCGATGAAGGCGAGCCCGACGATCGCGATCGCCGAGCTGGTGAGGACCTTGGAGATCTCACCCCGGCTGGCCCGCCCGATGAAGATGACGCCCAGCACGGCCAGCAGGATCGGTGCGATCTTGCTGGCGAAGAACGTGACGACACCCTCGGTGTCGATGCCTTTGGGCGCGGGCTCGGCGAGTGGAGTCGACGCCAGGGCGGAGAGCGTGTGGGTGGCGGCGGACGTCGCCGTCTCCATCAGCTCGATGGCGATCACTGGAACCTCCCCAAGTCGCGGCCGGCGGCGCGCGGTGGTGCAGTAGGCATGCCTGGCGGGAACGGTGCTCCCTGCGCAGCGTCGGCGACCCTGCGTACGTCACCCACCACCGAGGGTGGCGAGTTTTGGGCGGATTTTCCCGCTTCGGCCCTCCCTCCAAGCTTCGCCATCTCGATGCCGGGCAGTTCCAAAGCGTACGGGCACCCACTGTTTGCGACAAGCCGCGAAGAGTCTGCCCGATCCGCCCCGGACGACCGATCGTACACCCGTTCGAATCCGCATGTCATCGCCCTCGACCCGGCCCGCCCGGAGCGGTCCAGGCGACCGGTACCGTCTAGCCGTGACCGATCTGGTACGGGCCTCGGCCCCGGTGGTGATGGGCGTCCTCAACGTCACGCCCGACTCCTTCTCCGACGGCGGACGGTACGCCGACCTCGACGCCGCCGTCGGACACGGCGTCCGGCTGCGGGCCGACGGCGCCCACCTGGTGGACGTCGGCGGCGAGTCCACCCGGCCCGGCTCCGACCGCGTCGACGCGCAGACCGAGACGACCCGGGTGGTCCCCGTCATCCGGGAGTTGGCCGCCGCCGGTGTGCCCGTCAGCATCGACACCACCCGCGCGCGGGTCGCCGAGGCGGCCCTCGCCGCCGGTGCGGCCGTGGTCAACGACGTCTCCGGCGGCCTCGCCGACCCCGACATGGCCCGGGTGGTCTCGGACGCCGGCTGCCCCTGGGTGCTCATGCACTGGCGGGGCCACTCCCGACAGATGGGGGAGCTGGCCCGCTACGCCGACGTGGTCGCCGAGGTACGCGACGAGCTGGGCCGCCGCGTCGACGAGGCGCTGCGGGCCGGGGTCGACGCCGACCGCATCGTCGTCGACCCGGGGCTGGGCTTCGCCAAGACGGCCGCGCACAACTGGGAGCTGAGCACCCGCCTGCCCGAGTTGCTGAGCCTCGGTTTCCCGCTGCTCTTCGGGTCCAGCCGCAAGTCGTACCTGGGGCGGCTGCTGGCCGGTCCCGACGGCACCCCCCGCCCCACGGACGGCCGCGACGTGGCCACCGTCGCCACCAGCCTGCTCGCGGTGGCGGCCGGTGCCTGGGGCGTACGCGTGCACGACGTCCGGGCGACCGTGGACGCCCTCGCCGTCTGGCAGGCCACCGGCGCGCCCCGCCTGGCCCCCGCAGCCGACCCGATCCTGGCCCCCGCCGCCACCGGAGGAACCCGGGGCGCGGTCGGGGCGGACCTCACCCGCGAGCACGGAGGAGACCGATGACCGACCGGATCCAGCTGACCGGCCTGCGGGCGCACGGGCGGCACGGGGTGTACGACTTCGAGCGCGAGCAGGGGCAGGACTTCGTCGTCGACGCCGTGCTGGAGATGGACCTCGCCCCGGCCGCCAGCTCGGACGAGGTGGGCGACACCGTCCACTACGGCGAACTGGCCGAGCGGTTGGTGGCGGTGGTGACCGCCGAGCCGGTCAACCTGATCGAGACCCTCGCCGACCGGCTGCTGGCCGTCTGCCTGGCCGATCCCCGGGTCGAGGTCGCCACGATCACCGTGCACAAGCCGGAGGCGCCCGTCCCGCACGCCTTCACCGACGTGGCCGTCACGATGACGCGGCGGCGCGACCGGTGACCCGCGCCGTGCTCTCCCTGGGCAGCAACCTCGGCGACCGGCTGGCCCACCTGCGCGGTGCCGTCGCCGCGTTCGGCGACAGCGTGCTGCTGGTCTCCGGTGTCTACGAGACTCCACCGTGGGGGGACACGGACCAGCCCGCGTACCTCAACGCCGTGCTGCTCGCCGAGGACCCGGCCGCGGGCCCGTACGACTGGCTGGAGCGGGCCCGGGCGGCGGAGCGTGCCGCCGGGCGGACCCGCGACCCGCAGCGGCGGTTCGGGCCACGGACCCTGGACGTGGACGTCATCGCCGTGTGGAGCGACGGCGACGAGCCGGTGCTCAGTGACGACCCCGAGCTGATCCTGCCGCACCCTCGGGCCCACCTGCGGGCCTTCGTGCTGCGGCCGTGGATCGACCTCCAGCCGTACGGGCGGCTGCCCGGGCACGGTTGGCTGACCGACCTGCTCAACACCGCTCCGGTGGCCGAGGACGCGCTGGATCTGCGCCCCCGGCCGGATCTGGCGATAGAGTCGACGGCATGACCCAGTGGAGCCGGCCGGCATGACGCAGGCGCAGTCCCCAGGACCGGGCGGAGCAGGCCCGGAGCGGTCCCGGATGGGTCCCACCCGCATCTCCACCCTGCTGGTGGCCGGCCTCGGGGCCGCCGCCGTGGCCTGGTTGCTGATCAGCACCCTCTACTACGACTACCTGCCGGAACTGCCCTGGCTGCCGGTGGTCACGCTCGCCGCGCTGGCCGTGCTGGAGGCGTACGCCGCAATCAACACCAGGGGGCGCATCGAGCGCAGGCCGGGCCGCGAACCGGTGAACGCCCTGCTGGTGGCCCGGTTCGTGGTGTTGGCGAAGGCCTCCGCGCTGGCCGGCGCGATCTTCGCCGGGTTCTACGCCGGGCTGACCGGCTGGCTCTTCGTGGAGCGCACCGACGCCGCGATGGGCGACCGGCCGATCGCCGGCGCCGGGCTGCTCGCCGCCCTGGCGTTGGTAGCGGCGGCGCTCTGGCTGGAGCGTTCCTGCCGGGTTCCGGAGCAGGAGGACGACGAGGACCGCGAGCCCGGCGGCCGGGAGGGCCGCCCCGGCGCGCGCTGATTCCGAGGGGTTACGCCCGGCCTCCCGCGCGGGTACCGTGCCTGCGACCGAGAGCAACGCCGCCCCGGTCCGCCGGCGCGTCGGGCCTGGGGTGGCCACGTGGGAGGCGGCGTCATGCGGTACGACGAACCGGGGCGTGAACCGTCCCCCGAGCCCTCGTCCGGCATCCCCGCCTCGGTCCTGGAGAACGTCTTCGACGACCCCGCGCACGGCGAGCCCGGCCGCGACCGGTTCGGCGTCCACGTCGTCTGGGAGCTGCTGCTCCTGGCCGGGCTGGGTCTCCTCACGTATCTGCTCTGGGCGGAGGACCCGGCCGCGCTGCGCGGCGACGGGCTGCGTTCCCTGCTCCTCGACGTGGTCGTGCTCGGGCTGCTGGCGCTGGCCGCGGGGCTGACCCTGCGTACCGCCGCGGTGAACCTGGCCGTCGGCCCCGTCGCGGTCGCCGCCGCGCTGCACGTGGCCGAGCAGGGCGACCGGGGCGTCAGCGCCGCCGCCGGCCCGGCCCTGCTGGTCGCCGCGCTGGGCGGGCTCGCCCTGGCGCTGGTCGTGGTGGTGCTGCACGTTCCCGGCTGGGCCGCGTCCCTCGCCGCCGCCGCCGGAGTGATCGTGTACATCCAGCGGCGCTCCGCGGCGGTCCTGCCGCAGGGCGACTACGACCCGGAGCGCGCTGCGCTGTACCTCTTCGTCGGGTTCGCGGCCGTCGCGGTGCTCGGCGGCCTCTTCGGTTCGGTGCGGGCCGTCCGGCGGGTGGTCGGCCGGTTCCGTCCGGTCGTGGACCCGGCCCGCCGCCGGGGCGCGGTGGCGGCGGTGGTCACCACCGGCGCGCTCGTCGGCTCCACGGTGCTGGCCGCGCTGGCCGGCATGCTCGTCGCCAGCCGGGACATCGCCCCGGTCGCGCCGAACCCCGGGCTCGACTGGACGGTGCTCGCGGTCGGCCTGGCGCTGCTCGCCGGCACCAGCGCCTTCGGCCGGCGCGGCGGCGTCTTCGGCACGCTGCTGGCGGTCTGCCTGGTCACGGTCCTCCTCGCGTACGCGCGGGCCCGGGGCTGGACGGTGAGCCGGTGGGCGGTCGGCGCGGCGGCGATCGGCGTCGGGCTGCTGGTCACCCGGCTGGTCGAGACGTACGGACGGCCGGCGACCGGTGCGGCGGAGCCGGTGTTCTCCGGGGACGGGCGGTTCGGCGTGGGCTGGACGGCGCCATCCGCGGACCCGGTGGGCGACTGGCCCCCCGCCGTGCCGAGGCGGTCCCCGGAGAGCCCCGTGGACCCCTGGCGCGACCCCGGCTGGGAGAGCGGCCCGCGCCGGTGGGACGGCGGCGACCGGTGAGCCGTGCCGCGTCCACCGGGCCGGGAGTGATCTCGGCGGTTAGGCTCGCGGAATGACCGACACACCATCGACCTCGGCCGGCCCGTCGTTCGAGGAACTCGACGCGCTGTCCACTGAGGAGCTGCGGGAGCGGGCGTTCGCGGTCGCCCGGGAGCATCGCGACGTGCGCTTCTTCTGGTCCGTGCTGCGGCACCTGCCGAACGCGGACGAGGCCGCCGCCCTCGACGGCGCGCCCAACTCCGTCGGCCCGACGATCGACGAGGCCGCGGCCCTGTGGCGGGAGCTGACCGGGCACGGCTACGAGGAGTCGGCGCCGCTGCTGCGCGCCGCGTTCATCGACTACCTGATGAAGCACCCGCGCCGGTGACGTCGACCGACGGCCCCGGGCAGGTTTGCCCTCCGCGGTCCGCCGGGAACTGAGCCGATCATGGCGCTCACCAACCCGTCGCGGACGGGCGGTCGCTACGGGACGGCGGCGGGCACGGGGGCGCTCGCGGCGCTCCTGCTGGTGGCCGTGTGCGGCAGTCCGGCGTACGTCGGCTGGGCCGCCGGCACCGACCCGAACTCCGCGGGCGGCTGGTACCTGCAACTGCTCTCCTGGCCGGCGTGGCACTTCAACGGCGACGGGGCGACCGGCGGCCTGCTCGTGGCGAACCTGCGGGCCGTCCTGCTGGTCATCCTCGCGGCACTCTTCCTCTATCTGCTGCCCACCTCGCAGGTGGCCCGTGTGCAGGGGTCGGGGACGCAGTTCTTCTCCGGCTGGGCCGCGTACGTCCTGGCCGGCGGCTTCGCCTCGCTGCTCGCCGCCTTCCTCGGCCCGGAACCGTCGCTGCTCACGGCGATCCAGGCGGGCGGCGCCGGCGCGACCTACGGCTTCCTCTCCGGTTGGGTCATCGGCGCGGCCAGCCTCGGCGGACGCGCCTGAACCCGCCGCCCCTCAGCGTCCGGGCCCGCCCAGTTCGAGCAGCCGCGCCCGGCTGAGCACGCCGACGGGCCGCCCTTCGTCGGTCACCACGACCCGGTCGGCGGCCGAGGTCAGCAGCACCCCCAGGGCGTCGTACGCCGAGCCGCCGAGCGGCATCGTCGGCAGCTCGGCCACCCCGGTCTCCGGCAGCGGTTCGACGGACTCGCCGGTGACCGGGGTCACCGCCAGCCGGCGGATGCCCCGGTCGGCGCCCACGAACTCCCGCACGAAGGGTGTGGCGGGCGCGCCGAGCACGGCGGCGGGGGTGTCGTACTGCTCCAGCCGCCCGCCCTCGGAGAGCACCGCGATCCGGTCGCCGAGCCGGACCGCCTCGTCCAGGTCGTGGGTGACGAGCACGATGGTCTTGCGTACCTCGGCCTGCAACCGGAGGAACTCCTCCTGCAACCGGGTACGCACGATCGGGTCGACGGCCGAGAAGGGCTCGTCCATCAGCAGCACGACGGGGTCGGCGGCCAGCGCCCGGGCCACTCCGACCCGCTGCCGCTGCCCGCCGGAGAGCTCGTGCGGGTAGCGGCGGCCGAAGGTGGCCGGGTCGAGCCCGACCAGCTCCAGCAGTTCGTCGACGCGGCGGCGGCTGCGCTGGCGCGGCCAGCCGAGCAGCCGGGGCACGGTGGCGACGTTGGCGCTGACCGTCTGGTGCGGGAAGAGGCCGACGTTCTGGATCACGTAGCCGATCCGGCGGCGCAGCCGGACCGGGTCCACCCGGGTGACGTCCTCGCCGCCGAGCAGGATCCGGCCGCCGGTCGGCTCGATGAGGCGGTTCACCATCCGGAGCACGGTGGACTTGCCGCAGCCCGACGGTCCGATCAGCACGGCCAGCTCGCCGGCGGCGATGTCCAGGCTCAGCTCGCGTACGGCCTCGGTGCCGTCGGGGTAACGCTTGTGGATGCCCTCCAGCACGATCGACGCCGCGCGCGGCTCGGGGCCCTCCGGGGTAACGTCCACACATGTCCTTCCGCCTGAGCTACCGGGCCGACCCGGGTAACCCCTGGTTCTCCTGGCAGTACGTGCGGGACAACTCTGACACGATCCTCGCCGCCGTGCGGGAGCACGCCTCGCTGACCGCCCGCGCGGTGCTGATCGCCGCCCTGGTCGCGCTGCCGCTGGCGGTGGCCGCGTACTGGTACCGCTCGCTCGCCGGGCCGGTCCTGGCCCTCACCGGCGTGCTCTACACGGTGCCGTCGCTGGCGCTCTTCGCGTTCATCGCCCCCTATCTGGGCATCGGCGCGCTGACCGCGCTCAGTGTGGTGGTCCTCTACGCGCTGCTGGTGATCGTCCGTAACGCCGTCGCGGGGCTCAACCAGGTGCCCCCCGAGGTCCGCGAGGCGGCCGAGGGGATGGGGTACGGCCGTTGGGGTCGGCTGTTCCGGGTCGAGTTGCCGCTGGCCCTGCCGGGCATCCTCACCGGGCTGCGGCTGGCCACCGTCTCCACGGTGGCCCTCGTGACCGTGGGCGTGGTGATCGGGCGCGGCGGTCTGGGGCAGCTGATCTTCGCCGGGTTCCAGAACAACTTCTACAAGGCGCAGATCATGACGGGAACGCTGCTCTGCGTCCTGCTCGCCCTGGTGCTCGACCTGGTCCTGGCGGGTGCGGGCAGGCTGCTGACCCCCTGGCTGAAGCGGGCCCGGTGAGCGCGAGGAGCACGGCGCAGCGGAGTCCCGCGGTCTTGGACGGAGGATTGGCCCGGTGAACCCGGTCGAGGCGGCGCTGGTCTGGCTCAACGACCCGCTGAACTGGACGAACCCGGGCGGCATCCTGGACCGGCTCGGCGAGCACCTGTCGATGTCGGCGGCGGCGGTGGCGTTGGGCTGCCTGGTCGCCTGGCCGATCGGGCTCTGGCTCGGGCACTCCGGCCGAGGCGGCGGGCTCGTGGTGCTGGTGTCCAATGTGTCCCTCGCCGTACCCACGCTCGCCCTGCTCACCATCCTGCCGCTGACCTTCCTCGGTTTCGGCCGGCCGTCGGTGGTGGTCGCGTTGGCCGTCTTCGCGGTGCCGCCGCTGCTGGCGAACGCGTACACGGGGGTGCGGCAGGCCGATCCGCAGGCCCGGGACGCGGCACGCGGGATGGGCTTCTCCGGGTGGCAGTTGCTGCGCCGGGTCGAGCTGCCGCTGGCGGTGCCGTACCTGGCGGCCGGGTTCCGCACGGCGGCGGTGCAGGTGGTGGCGACCGCCGCGTTGGCGTCCTTCGTCAACGGCGGCGGCCTGGGCCAGATCATCCGGGCGGGCTTCGGGCTGGACATCGCCGCCGGTGGCGGTCAGATCCTCGCTGGCGGCGTGCTCGTGGCCGGGCTCGCCATGCTGCTGGAACTGGTGCTTGCCCTGGTCGAGCGCCTGGTCACGCCGCGCCCGCTGCGGGGCGACCGTCGCCGGGCGCGCCGCCGCGCCGCGCAGGCGGTGGCCGGGGGCTGAACGCCTCCGCCGCACCTGGACGCCGTGCCCGATCGACGGGTGGATGCGGAATCCGACTCACCTCCGGTGACGATCCGGTGACAAACCGGCTCCCGAGTTGTCGGTGCCGTGTGGAAGATGTTGGGGTGGGAAATGCGGGCGACGCCTGAGTCAGCCGCCCGTGGGACACAGCGGGCGGCCGGACGGAGATCGCCCGTCGGACACGCGGCCGGCCCGGCGGGGCCGCGCCGGGACACGGAAGGCGGGCACTGATGCGCGCGCGTACACGCCTGGCCGTCGGTGCGGTGGGAGCCCTCGCTGCGGCGGGGCTGCTGACCGGCTGCGGTGACGCCGGCTCCTCCGGCACTGACGCCCCCGAGCAGGCGGCGTCCGGGGCCGGCTGCGCGCCGGTCGCCGGTGACCAGCTCGTCGTGCTCGACGACGACAAGAAGCTCCAGAACACGGACAACGTCATCCCGGCGGTCAACGCCGACGCGGCCAACCCGCAGCTCCTCGCGGCGCTGGACAAGGTCTCGGCCGCGCTCGACACGCCGAAGCTGATCCAGCTCAACAAGGCCGTCGATGTCGACCGCAAGACGGCGCAGAAGGCGGCCGAGGAGTTCGCGGCGACCAACGGTGTCACCGCGGGCATCGCCAAGGGGCCCGGCGGGCAGATCGTGATCGGCGCGGCCAACTTCACGGAGAACCAGATCCTGGCCGAGCTCTACAAGATCGCCCTCACCGCGGCCGGCTACGACGCCAAGGTGCAGCAGATCGGCAACCGGGAACTCTACGAGCCGGCCCTGGAGAAGGGCGAGATCCAGGTGATCCCGGAGTACGCGGCGACCATGGCCGAGTTCCTCAACACCAAGGCCAACGGCAAGGACGCCGCGCCGGTGTCCTCGCCCGACCTCGACAAGACCGTCGCGGCGCTCAAGGCGGCCGGCGACAAGGTGGGCCTCGTCTTCGGTACGCCGGCCGCAGCGCAGGACCAGAACGCGTTCGCCGTGACCAAGGCGTTCGCCGACAAGTACGGCATCCGTACGCTCTCCGACCTGGCCGCCAAGTGCTCGGGCCAGGCCACGGTGCTGGCCGGGCCGCCGGAGTGCCCGCAGCGGCCGAAGTGCCAGGCGGGGCTGGTCCAGGTCTACGACTTCAAGGCGGGCTCGTTCAGCTCGCTGGACCAGGGCGGTCCGCAGACCAAGAACGCGCTGAAGACCGGGGCCGCGAGCGTGGGCCTGGTGTTCTCGTCGGACGGCGCACTGGCCGTCGGCTGATCCTCCCCGGCCGCCGGTGGCACGGACCACCGGCGGCCGAGCGGTGGACCGCTGCCCCGCCCGCAGCCGGTCCGTCCAGCAGGCGGCGGCGCGACTGTGGACGCCGCCGCCGGATGCCCCTGCTCGCCATTCCCGGGCGGGGAAACTCTCGGTAGGCTGCGGACCCATGCCAGCCCCGGTCACCCCCGCCGACAAGCGCAGCGCGTCGATGCTCACCATGCTCTTCTGGGCCGGTGTCGCCCTGGCGCCGGTGGCCGCGTTGATCCTCCTCGTCGCCGACGGCAACGGTCCGCTGCGGTTCGCCGCCGTGCTTGCCATCCTGGCCGTCGTACTGATCGGCCTGTCGATCGCGTTGCGCGTCGACGGCGCGGGTCCGGCCCGGACCGAGGAGCTGCTGGACGAGATCGAGCAGCTCCGACACGAGTTGCGCGGGGAGATCGTGGCCGCCGCCCAGCGCGGCAACCAGGCACTCGACCACGCCCAGCGGGCCCAGGAAGAGGTGACCGCGCTGCGTCGGCGGCTGGACGCCAGCAGCGCCGCGCTGGCCGGGGTCGACGCCGCGCCCGGTACCGGCCGGGCCCGGGCCTCCGTCGACGACGCGGTCGCCGGTCGGGGGCGGGTGCCGGATCAGGACGACGCGGTGCCCCGCCGGGGGCGTGCCGACCGGGACGACGAGGAACGGGTCCGCAGGCCGCAGCCGACTCCGCGGACCGAGCGGCCGGCCCCCGGCGCGTACGGCACGGACGGGCCGCCCCCGGGAGCGGGCGGCGGGTACGGCGTGGACCGGTCGGCCGCCGGCGGAACGGCGGGGGTGTACGGGGCGGCCCGGCCGGCGGAGCCGGGGAGCCAGCCCGCCGCCCGCCCCCTCGGGGTGGTGCGGCACACCGAGACCGTGCATGTCACCACCCGGCACACCGTCGTCGACGGCTCCGCGTCCGTGCCCGGCGACCGGGGTGCCCGGTACGGCGGCGGGTACGCGGGCGGTTGGTCGCCCGCGCCGGAGGAGCGGCCGTGGTCGGGCGAGCCGGACGACCGCCCCTGGGCCGGCGACGGGCACGACGACCCGGGCGACCGGTCCCGCCACGACGACCGGCCCCGGTACGAGGAGGGGGCGCGTCATGGCGACCGGCCCCGCCATGAGGAGCGGGCCCGTCACGGCGACGGGGCGCGACCGGGCCCCGGGACCGCCGCCCGGGAGGGCCGGACGGCCCAGCCCGGCGACCGGGGATGGTCGAAGCAACCCGGCGACCGGGAGTTGTCGGAACCGCGCGACGAGCGGGAGTGGGGCCGGCACGACGAGCGGGGGCAGCGGTGGGACGACCGGGGCGGGCCGGGCAGGGG
Source organism: Micromonospora sp. NPDC049051 (assembly GCF_043197575.1). Taxonomy (NCBI): domain Bacteria; kingdom Bacillati; phylum Actinomycetota; class Actinomycetes; order Micromonosporales; family Micromonosporaceae; genus Micromonospora; species Micromonospora sp. NPDC049051. Next base: position 16,428 of record NZ_JBICTL010000009.1, on the reverse strand, counting down.
TGCGCCGGCCGCACCGCCCGGCCACGAACGGCCGTATCCGCCCGCCGAGGCGGGAGCGGAGGACGGGGAGTACTGGTCGCAGCTACGCGCCGGGGACCGGTGGGCTGCCGTACGGGACGACGAGCGGGGTCGGGAGCTGCGGGTCGGGGAGCGGCGTGCCGAGGTGCGCACGGACGCCACCGGCACCGAGTACCGCGTCGCGGACCGTTGGGCATCGGTCCGGCGGGACGAGCCGCGCCGGGCGGGAGAGCGCGCGGACGACGGGTGGCGCGGCGGCTGGCCGGAGCCGGCCGACGCCCCGGCCCTGCCTGCCGGCGGGGTGCCGGTGCCCGACGAGTGGCGTCCACCCCGCCAGCGGGGACAGCAGCCCGAGGCGCGGCACGACGCCCGCCAGCCGGAGGCGCACCGCGCCCGTCGGGCGGAGCCCGAGCCGGAGCGGTACGGCTACCCGCAGGAGCGGTACGGCCGGCCGCCGGAGGAGCGGTACGGCTACCCGCCGCAGGACGACGAGCCCCGGGCGGGCGGTGCCCGCAACCCCGACCGCTGGCGCTGACCCCGGCGGCGGCCCGTCAGGATCGGCCGTCGCCGTCCCGGCCAACCGTCCCGAGCCGGCGCAGCCGGTCAGCTCTGCGAGCCGGCCAGTGCGCCGCCGTCCGGCGAACGGGTCCAACCGGGAGCCAACCCGGCGAACGCGACCGGGAGCCGGCCGTCCAAGGGCGGGCCGGGGTCACTTGTCGATGTCGCCGACCACGAAGAACATCGAGCCGAGGATGGCGATCAGGTCCGGCACCAGGCAGCCGGGGAGCAGGGTGGCCAGCGCCTGCACGTTCGCGTACGACGCGGTGCGCAGCTTCAACCGCCAGGGCGTCTTCTCGCCCCGCGAGACCAGGTAGTAGCCGTTGATGCCGAGCGGGTTCTCGGTCCAGGCGTAGGTGTGCCCCTCGGGGGCCTTGAGCACCTTCGGCAGCCGGGTGTTGATCGGCCCGGTGAGCCGGTCCACCCGGTCCAGGCACTGCTCGGCGAGGTCGAGCGAGGCGTACACCTGGTCGAGCAGCACCTCGAAGCGGGCGTGGCAGTCCCCGGCGGTCTTCGTCACCACCGGCACGTCGAGCTGGTCGTAGGCCAGGTAGGGCTCGTCGCGGCGCAGGTCGAGGTCGAGGCCGGAGGCCCGGGCGACGGGCCCGGACGCGCCGAACGCGGCGGCGTCGGCCGCGGAGAGCACCCCGACGCCGACCGTGCGGGCCAGGAAGATGTCGTTGCGCCGGATGAGGTTGTCCAGGTCGGGCATCCGCCGGCGGACCTCGGCGATGGCGGCCCGCGCCCGGCCGGTCCAGCCGGCCGGCACCTCCTCCTTGAGCCCGCCCACCCGGTTGAACATGTAGTGGATCCGGCCCCCGGAGACCTCCTCCATGACCGCCTGGATGGTCTCCCGCTCGCGGAACGCGTAGAACATCGGCGTGATCGCGCCGATCTCCAGCGGGTAGGAGCCGAGGAACATCAGGTGGTTGAGCACCCGGTTCAGCTCCGCGAGGGCCATCCGCAGCCAGGTGGCCCGCTCCGGCACCTCCATGCCCATCAGCCGCTCGACGGCGAGCACCACGCCCAGCTCGTTGGAGAAGGCCGAGAGCCAGTCGTGCCGGTTGGCCAGCACGATGATCTGCCGGTAGTCGCGGACCTCGAAGAGCTTCTCCGCGCCCCGGTGCATGTAGCCGACGATCGGCTCGCAGGCCACCACGCGCTCGCCGTCGAGGACCAGCCGGAGCCGGAGCACGCCGTGCGTGGAGGGGTGCTGCGGCCCGATGTTGAGCACCATGTCGGTGCCGAGCTGCTCCCCGCCGGCCCCGGTGCCGACGGTCAGCTCGCGGAGGTCGCCGGCGTCCGTGGTCATGCCCGTCATCGTGCCATGAACCGCCCGGGGTCGACGCCGACCGGTTGCCGCAGCCACCAGTGCCCGCCCAGCCCGGCCGGGTCGGTCAGTTCGGCCACCGCCGACGCGGCGGCGAGCGCCCGCACGTACCCGGCCGGGTCGCTGGCGGCCAGGCTGAGCGGGGGTCGGCCGCCGTCGGCCCCGAGCGCTCGCAGCGCCTCCCGCTGCGACCCCAGGTCGTACGCGCACCGCGCGACCCGGGCGCCGGCGGAGGCGACCGAGTCGACGGCGACGTGCGCGGTGACGTCGCGGCTCCCGTCCGGCACCGGCGGCACCTGCCGCCCGCCCCGGTACCCGGTCAACGTCCCGTCCACGGGCCGGCCGTCCCGCAGGTGCCCGTAGTCCACGGCCAACGCCAGCCCCCGGTCGACGTGGCCCACGGCGTGCGCCCACGCCTCGTCGCGGGTCCGGCCGATCTCCGCTCTGACTGCTGTCAGGGGTTCCGGCCACCATCGGGTGAGCCAGTCCGTGTCGGCGGCATCGACCGGGTCGCCGACGGTCTCCGCGCCGGTGGCCGGGTCGACCAGCAGGTAGCGCCAGCCCTCGGCGGTGTGCACCGCCACGTCGAGCGGCACGTTGTCCAGCCACTCGGTGGCCACCAGCAGCCCGGCGATCCCGTCGGGGATCTCGTCCAACCAGTCGATCCCGTCGGGCAGGTCGGCCGGTCGGGGCGCCTTCTCGACCGCGGTGAGGCGTACGCGGGAGGCGAGCGGAACCGGTGCGGACGGCGCGGGACCGGCGGACGACGGGCCGGACGAGGCCGGGGGCCGGGCGGCGGCCGGGGGAGCCGGTGTCGCCGGGGAGCCCGTCCGCGCAGGGATCAAGCCTGACCGCCCGGGGCGGGCGGGCTCCCCGGCGACCTCCAGCGCGGCGGAGAGCGCCCGGAGCAGCTCGCCCCGCCCCGCGCCCACGTCGACCACGCGGAGGTCGGCGGGGTGGCCGAGGGCGGCGTCGACCCGCTCGACGAGCCGCAGCAGCGCGTCGGCGAAGGCCGGGGACGCGTGCACGCTGGTGCGGAAGTGGCCGGCCGGCCCCGGCCCGGAGACGAAGAAGCCGCCCGGCCCGTAGAGGGACCGTTCCATCGCGTCCCGCCAGCGCTCCGGCATCAGTCCGTTCCTCGTGCGGCGTGGGTCACCGGCCCGACCCTACGGTCAGCCGGTCGGCGCGGACGTTCCATCCCCGGGCGTGCCGCCGGTGCCGTCGGTGAACGTTTTCACACATCCTTGTCCCGGTTCCGTAACCCCGGCGCATACTTGCCATCGACCGGTACCCCTTCTCGAGGACTGGATCGTCGCCCATGAGCGCACCCCTGCGCCCGCGCCCGGCCGCCCCTGACGGGGCCGCCGCCCCGCCGGCTGCCACTCCCCGTCTCCTCACCGTCGGTGTCGTCGGCTCCGGCCGGGTCGGTGCCGTGCTGGGCGCCGCCCTCGCCGCCGCCGGCCACCGGGTGGTCGCCGCCACGGCCGGCTCCGGCGCTTCCCGGGCCCGGGCGGCGCTGCTGCTGCCCGGCGTGTCCCTTTGCTCCGCCGCCGCCGTGGCGCGGGCGGCCACCGACCTGCTGCTGGTCGCCGTGCCCGACGACGCGCTCGTCGGGGTGGTCACCGCGCTGGCCGACGGCGGTGCGCTGCGCCCCGGCCAGGTGGTCGCGCACACGTCCGGCGCGCACGGGCTGGCCGTACTCGCCCCCGCCGCCGCGGTGGGCGCCCGACCGCTCGCCCTGCACCCCGCGATGACCTTCACCGGTACGCCGGACGACCTCGTCCGGCTGGCCGACATCTCGTACGGGGTGAGCGCCCCGCCGGAGCTGCGCCCCCTGGCCGCCCGGCTGGTCGCCGACCTCGGCGGGGTGCCGGAGTGGGTCGGCGAGGCGGACCGGCCGCTCTACCACGCGGCGCTGGCACACGGCGCCAACCACCTGGTGACCCTCGTCAACGAGGCGGCCGACCGGCTGCGCGACGCCGGGGTGACCCAGCCGGAGAAGGTGCTCGCTCCGCTGCTGCGCGCCGCCCTGGAGAACGCGCTGCGTCTCGGCGACGACGCGTTGACCGGGCCGGTGTCCCGGGGCGACGCCGGTACGGTCGAGCGCCACCTGGCCCGGCTCGCCGCGACCGCCCCCGAGTCGGTCGCGCCGTACCTGGCCCTGGCCCGGCGTACGGCCGACCGGGCGATCGCCGCGGGCCGGCTGCGGCCGGCGGACGCGGAGTCGCTGCTCGGCGTGCTCGCCGGCGACCGGCGGGAGGTGGCCGCGTGACCGGGCTGACCGTGGACGGAGGGGACCGCGTGACGGAACTGGTGCACGGCCGTGCCGAGCTGGCGGCGGCGCGCGACGGGCTCAAGGGCACCGTGGGTGTCGTGATGACGATGGGCGCGCTGCACTCCGGGCACGAGACGCTGCTGCGGGCGGCCCGGGAGCGGGCCGACCGCGTGATCGTCACGATCTTCGTCAACCCGTTGCAGTTCGGCCCGAACGAGGACTTCGACCGCTACCCGCGCACCCTCGACGCCGACCTGGAGATCTGCCGGCGGGCCGGCGCGGACGTGGTCTTCGCACCCTCGGTGGCCGACATGTATCCGGACGGCCAGCCCCGGGTCCGGGTCGACCCGGGCCCGCTGGGCGAGGACCTGGAGGGGCAGAGCCGCCCCGGGTTTTTCCACGGGGTGCTCACGGTGGTGCTGAAGCTGCTCCAGCTCACCCGCCCCGACCTGACGTTCTTCGGCGAGAAGGACTACCAGCAGCTGACCCTGGTGCGGCGGATGGCCCGGGACCTCGACGTGCCGGTCGAGGTGGTCGGGGTGCCGACCGTGCGGGAGCCGGACGGGCTGGCGCTGTCCAGCCGCAACCGCTACCTCTCCCCGGCCGAGCGGGAGGCCGCGCTGAGCCTGTCGGCGGCGCTGCGGGCCGGGGCCGGAGCCGCCGACGAGGGCGGTGACGCGGGGGCCGTGCTCGCCGCCGCGCACGCGGCCTTCGGCGCCGGTACGCCCGGGGCGCGCCTCGACTACCTGGTGCTCACCGACCCGGACCTGGAACCGGGGCCGGTCGCCGGGCCGGCGCGGCTGCTCGTCGCCGCCTGGGTGGGCGCCACCCGGCTGATCGACAACGCGCCGATCCGGCTCGCCCCCCGTTCCTGAACCACCGCTACCCTCCGCGAAAGGCATCCCGATGCTGCGCACCATGCTCAAGTCGAAGATCCACCGGGCCACCGTGACCCAGGCCGACCTGCACTACGTCGGCTCGGTGACGGTCGACGAGGATCTGCTCGACGCCGCCGACCTGATCCCCGGGGAGCAGGTCGCGATCGTGGACATCACCAACGGGGCGCGGCTGGAGACGTACGTGATCCCGGGCGAGCGGGGCAGCGGCGTGATCGGCATCAACGGTGCCGCCGCCCACCTGGTGCACCCGGGCGACCTGGTCATCCTCATCTCGTACGGGCAGATGGACGACGCCGAGGCCCGCGCGTACCGGCCGCGGGTGGTGCACGTCGACGCCGCGAACCGGGTCGTCGAGCTGAACACCGACCCGACCACCGCCGCCCCCGGCACCGCGGGCGCCCCGATCCCCAACCCCTTCGCCGCCGCCGTCTGACCCGCCCGATCCCGCCGTCACCCGCGCCGTGCGAGGGCTCTGTCACGGTTGGTCCCCTTCGTGACCACGGGGACCGGTCGGGGATCGAAGTGGGCGCCCGTGCGGTCTGTCACCGGAAGGTCATCCCTGGGTAGTCTGGTTGCCCGTCGACAGGCGCGGGTGGCTGGGGGAGGCCGCGGTGCGACGTGCGATGACCACCCTGCTCGCGGCCGTCGCCGCGGCCGTTCTCCTGACCGGGTGCGCCGGGTCCGGCGGGCTGGACGGTGACCTGGTCGACGACTGGGCGGCCCCGCCCGCGCCCGGGCCCTTCACCCCGGCCGCCGGGGTGTGCCAGGTCGCCGACTTCGCCGACGTCGTGGCCCTGGCGGCGTACGCGCCGGTGGACTGCGCCGTTCCGCACCGCGTCGAGACGGCGCACGTGGGCGCCTTCCCGGCCGAGCGGCCCGCCCCGCCGCCCGGTGGGTCGGCCGAGCTGCGGGGCGCGTTCGCCGACTGCGACACCCGGGCGAGCGCTTACGTGGGCGCCGACTGGCGGGCTGGACGGCTGCGGCTGGCGGTGGCGGTGCCGTCCGGGCCGGGCTGGACGGCCGGCGCCCGCTGGTACCGGTGCGACCTGACCGAGGTGAGCACCGCCGAGGCCGCCGCCACCGTGGTGGTGCGCACCGGAAGCCTCCGGGACGCGCTGCGGGGGCCGTCCCCGCTGCGGCTGGGCTGCCAGCAGGCCCGCTCCGTCGGCGGGTCGGTGCGGACGCTGCTCCCGGTCGACTGCGCCAGCCGGCATGACGCCGAGTTCGTCGGGGTGTGGCGGGCACCCGACCGCCCGTACCCGACCCGCCCTGCCGACTGGGCCCCGCTGTACGCCGGTTGCCGCTCGGTGCTCGGCCGCTACGTGGGGGTGCCCGACGACGCCGACCTGCGCTTCCGCAGCGGCGTGGTGGTCCGTCCGCCCGGGGCGGGCCGGTGGCGCGTCGGCGACCGGGGCGTGCGCTGCTACCTCTGGCTCGACGACCGTACGGTGACCGGCTCGCTGCGGGGCGCGGGCCCGGCGGCCCTCCCGGTCCGGACGCGGTAGCGCGCCGGCCCATCCGGACGACCCGGACCCGTGGCGGCACGGCGGCCCGCACGCGTGGCACCGGCCGGCCTGCCCGGCCCGGTCCGGGACCCCATGGCCCAAACCACTCGTCCCGCCCCCGCCGCCCCTCGCGAGGGTGCTTCGGGTTGACTGTGGGCATGGAGCTTCCGACCGTCGACCTTCCGGCGCTGCCCAGACTGCTGGCCGCCCCCGCGCCCGGCTGGGTGGAGACCACCGACGTCATCGTGGTCGGATCCGGTGTGGCGGGCCTGACCGCCGCACTGCACCTGCGCGAGGCGGGGCTGCACGTCACCGTTGTCACCAAGGTCAATATCGACGAGGGGTCGACCCGCTGGGCGCAGGGCGGCATCGCCGCCGTGCTCGACCCGCACGACACCCCCGCCGCGCACGCCTCGGACACCGAGATCGCCGGCGTCGGGCTCTGCGACCCGGCGGCGGTGCGGGTACTGGTCGAGGAGGGCCCGACCCGGCTGCGCGAGCTGATGCGGATCGGGGCGGAGTTCGACCGCAACGCGGACGGCTCGCTGATGCTCACCCGGGAGGGCGGGCACCGGGCCGACCGGATCGTGCACGCCGGCGGCGACGCCACCGGGGCCGAGGTGCAGCGCGCCCTGCACGCCGCCGTCCGCCGCGACCCGTGGATCCGGCTCGTGGAGCACGCGCTGGTGCTGGACCTGCTGCGCGCCCCCGGGGACGGCCCGGGCGGGCTCGGCCCGGCCTGCGGCATCACCCTGCACGTGCTCGGCGAGGGCAGCGAGGACGGCGTGGGCGCCATCCTGGCCCGGGCGGTCGTCCTGGCCACCGGCGGCATGGGCCAGATCTACGCGGCGACCACCAACCCGGCCGTGTCTACCGGCGACGGGGTGGCCCTCGCGATGCGGGCCGGTGCGGCGGTCACCGACGTGGAGTTCGTCCAGTTCCACCCGACCGCGCTGATCACCCCGGCCGGCACCGGTGTGCCCGGTGCCGGGCACGCCCAGCAGCCGCTGGTCTCCGAGGCGCTGCGCGGCGAGGGCGCGCACCTGGTGGACGGCGACGGCAAGCGGTTCATGGTCGGGCAGCACGAGCTGGCCGAGTTGGCGCCCCGGGACGTGGTGGCCAAGGGCATCCACCGGGTGCTGCTGGCCACCGGCGCGGACCACGTCTTCCTCGACGCCCGGCACCTGGGCGGCGACTTCCTGGCCCGGCGCTTCCCGACCATCGTCGCGTCCTGCCTGGCCATCGGGGTCGACCCGGCCACCGACCTGATCCCGGTCGCCCCGGCCGCCCACTACGCCTCCGGCGGCGTCCGCACCGATCTGCGCGGCCGCACCTCCATCCCGGGCCTGTACGCCTGCGGCGAGGTCGCCTGCACGGGCGTGCACGGCGCGAACCGGCTGGCCAGCAACTCGCTGTTGGAGGGGCTCGTCTTCTCCCGGCGGATCGCCGAGGACATCGCCGCCGGGCTGCCCGAGCAGGTCCAGCCGGCGCCGACGGGGGCCTGGGTGGGCGGCGAGGGCTGGGTGGTGCCGGCCGAGGCGACGCCGACGCTGCAACGGGCGATGACCCGGGGCGCGGGCGTGCTCCGCTCGGCGGACACCCTCGCGGGGACCGCCGAGACGCTGACCGGGCTCGGCGAGGGCCGGGGCCGGCCCCGGACGGCCGACTGGGAGGCGACGAACCTGATCACCGTGGCGTCGACGCTGGTCGCCGCCGCGTACGCCCGCCGGGAGACCCGGGGCTGCCACTGGCGGGAGGACTTCCCGACGGCCGACGAGCTGTGGCACGGCCACCTGGTCGGCGCGATCGGGGCGCAGGGCCGGTTGACGCAAGCGTGGGAGGGGACCCGATGACGGAGTCGACGGAACGGGCACTGCGGGACGCGGGCCTCGACCCGGCGCAGGTGCGGCGGGTGATCGAGGGCGCGCTCGCCGAGGACCTGGGGCCGGACCTGCTGGACGTCACCAGCGTCGCCACCATCCCGGCCGGCCAGACCGACACCGCCGACCTGGTGGCCCGCGCCGACGGCGTGGTGGCGGGGCTGGCCGTGGCGGCGGCCGTGTTCGAGACGGTCGGCGAGGCGACCGGCGCCGGCCGTACGGTCGAGGTGTCGGTGGTGGCCCACGACGGCGCGCGGGTGGCGCGCGGCGACGTGCTGGCCACGGTGACGGGCCCGACCCGGCTGCTGCTCACCGCCGAGCGGACGGCGCTCAACCTGCTCTGCCGGATGTCCGGGGTGGCCACCCACACCCGGGCCTGGGCGGACGCCCTGGCCGGCACCAAGGCGATGGTGCTGGACACCCGCAAGACCACCCCGGGCCTGCGCGCCCTGGAGAAGTACGCGGTGCGCGCCGGCGGCGGCACGAACAAGCGGATGGGCCTGCACGACGTCGCGATGATCAAGGACAACCACAAGTTCGCGGCGGGCGGCATCACGGCCGCCTTCCGCCGGGTCCGGGAGGCCTTCCCGGACGTGCCGGTGCAGGTCGAGGTGGACACGGTCGCCGAGGCGATGGAGGCGGTCGAGGCCGGTGCGGACTTCCTGCTGCTGGACAACATGACCCCGGAGATGCTCACCGAGGTGGTCGCGTCGGTGGGGGACCGGGCGGAGCTGGAGGCGACCGGCGGGCTGACCCTCGACGTGGCGGCGCGGTACGCGGCGACCGGGGTCGACTTCCTCTCCGTCGGGGCCCTGACGCACTCCTCGCCGATCCTCGACATCGCCATGGACCTGCGCACCGGGTGAACCTGCGGCCGACCGTTGTCTAGGCTGCGTGCGTGCTGCTCTGCATCGACATCGGAAACACCAACACCGTGCTGGCGACCTTCGACGGCGACAAGCTGGTGCACTCCTGGCGAATCAAGACCGATGCGCGGTCGACGGCCGACGAGCTGGGCCTGAAGTTCCGGGGCCTGCTCGCCGGGGACGCCGTGGAGATCACCGGGGTGGCGGCCTGCTCCACGGTGCCGGCCGCGCTGCGCTCGCTGCGTAACATGCTGTCCCGCTACTACGCGGACCTGCCGAGCGTGATCGTCGAGCCGGGGGTACGCACCGGTGTGCAGCTCGCCATCGACAACCCGAAGGAGGTGGGCGCCGACCGGGTGGTGAACACCCTGGCCGCGTACACCCTCTACGGCGGGCCGTCGATCGTGGTGGACTTCGGCACCACCACCAACTTCGACGTGATCAGCGCCCGGGGCGAGTTCCTCGGCGGCGCCTTCGCCCCGGGCATCGAGATCAGCTTCGACGCGCTCGCCGCCCGGGCCGCCCAGCTGCGGAAGGTGGAGGCGACCAGGCCCCGCTCGGTGATCGGCAAGAACACCGTCGAGTGCCTCCAGTCCGGGCTCTACTTCGGTTTCGCCGGGCAGGTGGACCGGATCGTCGAGCGGATGATCGAGGAGATCGGCGAGGTGAGCGCCGTGATCGCCACCGGTGGGCTGGCCTCGCTCGTGATAAACGAGTGCCGCACGATCACCCACCACGAGCCGATGATCACCCTGATCGGCCTGCGGATGGTCTACGAGCGCAACGTCTGACCCGGGCGTCGCCGGGCCGGGGCGTAGTGGGGCCGGTCATGCGGGGCGGTTATCCCGTAACGCCCCGCTGGAGGCTTGAGTACGCTCGGGGCCTGACCCCGCCCGAAATCTCCTTCTGAGGAAGCGTGCCGTGACCGAGCAGAACCCCGTGCCAGTCGATCCCGCCGACGACCTTCCCGAGCAGATGAAGGTCCGCCGGGAGAAGCGGGACCGGATGCTCGCCGAGGGCGTCGAGCCGTACCCGATCGGATTCCCCCGCACCAGCACGCTGGCCGACCTCCGGCAGAAGTACGCCGACCTGCCGACCGACACCGCCACGGGCGACCGGGTCTCGGTGACCGGCCGGGTGATCTTCGTACGCAACACGGGCAAGCTCTGCTTCGCCACGCTGCGGGACGGCGACGGCACGGAGTTGCAGGCCATGCTCTCCCTCGACCGGGTCGGCGCCGACCGGCTGAACGACTGGAAGCGCCTGGTCGACCTCGGTGACCTCGTCGGGGTGACCGGCGAGGTGATCACGAGCCGGCGCGGCGAGCTGTCCGTGCTGGCGGAGCAGTGGGCGGTCACCGCGAAGGCGCTGCGCCCGCTGCCGGTGGCGCACAAGCCGCTCAGCGAGGAGGCGCGGGTCCGGCAGCGCTACGTGGACCTGATCGTCCGGCCGCAGGCCCGCCAGATGGTACGCACCAGGGCCGCGGCCGTACGCAGCCTGCGCGACTCGCTGCACGCCCGGGACTTCATCGAGGTGGAGACGCCGATGCTGCAGCTGCTGCACGGCGGCGCGGCGGCCCGGCCATTCGTGACCCACAGCAATGCGCTCAACACCGATCTGTATCTGCGAATCGCACCGGAACTGTTTCTCAAGCGGGCCGTCGTCGGCGGCGTCGACCGGGTCTTCGAGATCAACCGCAACTTCCGTAATGAGGGTGTCGACTCTTCGCACTCGCCGGAGTTCGCGATGCTCGAGGCATACGAGGCCTACGGCGACTACGACACCATGGCCGAGCTGACCCGGAATCTCGTACAGCAGGCGGCGGTCGCCGTCGGCGGCTCGACCGTGGTGACGCACGCCGACGGCCGGGAGTTCGACCTGGGCGGCGAGTGGCGGTCGGTGACCCTCTTCGGGTCGCTTTCCGAGGCGCTCGGCGAGGAGGTCACGGTCCGCACCGAACGGCCCCGCCTGGTGGAGTACGCCGACAAGGTGGGCCTGGCGGTCGACCCGAAGTGGGGGCCGGGCAAGCTGGCGGAGGAACTGTTCGAGGAACTGGTCGTGCCGGGCCTGACGGCGCCCACCTTCGTCCGCGACTACCCGGAGGAGACGAGCCCGCTGACCCGGGCGCACCGCAGCGAGCCCGGACTGGCCGAGAAGTGGGACCTCTACGTGCTCGGTTTCGAACTCGGGACCGCGTACTCCGAGCTGGTGGACCCGGTGGTGCAGCGGGAGCGGCTGGTGGCCCAGGCCCAGCTCGCCGCCCGCGGCGACGACGAGGCCATGCGGCTGGACGAGGACTTTCTCCGGGCGATGGAGTACGGAATGCCGCCGGCCGGGGGTATGGGAATGGGAATCGACCGGCTGTTGATGGCGCTGACCGGCCTGGGAATTCGGGAAACCATCCTCTTCCCCCTGGTTCGCCCCGAGTAGTCGCGCATCTCCGCCGGGTCGTTCCCGCATCCTATTGACGCGGCAAGCGTCGCGCAGGTTATCGTGCTCTCAGTTTGCAGGATCACCCTGCTCGAAAGGAATGTGGGACGTGGCCAAGCAGATCATTCATAAGCTGGTCGATGACCTGGACGGCGGGGACGCTGACGAGACGGTCAAGTTCGCCCTCGACGGCGTTCAGTACGAGATCGACCTGTCGGGCCCGAACGCCGAGAAATTGCGCGACGTATTCGCCCCGTACATCGCCCACGGCACCAAGGTGGGTAGGGGCGGGGTCGTCGTCGGCGGTCGGGCCGCGCGCGGTCGGGGCGGCGCCACCGCCGACCGGGAGCAGAACAAGGCGATCCGCGCCTGGGCCAAGAAGGCCGGCAAGGACATCTCCGACCGGGGCCGGATCCCGCAGGAGATCGTCGACGAGTACCACGCGAAGGCCGGTCACTGACCGGGAGCGTCGACGGGCGACACCGACGCCGGGCCGGAGCACGACTCCGGGCCGGCGTCGCCGTATCCGCCCGGGACCGCCTCCGAGCGGGAAGAATTCCGTCCCGGCGGTAGTTGTCCACAGGCGGTGGAGAATCTGTCCACAGCCTGTGGACAGGCTCCCCGGCGGCCCGGATCCGGGCGGCGCCAGCACCGGCGCGACCCGTGTGACGGGTTCCGCGACCGGGTGCGAATTTCGCTCTGCGCGTACAGGCGGGGGTGCCGGAACACCCCCTGAGCGCGGACGGTTGAGCAAAACGACGCGTACACGGCCTCCGGCGGGGACACACGACCTCAGCGGAGTCGGTTCGCGGCGATAGAGTAAGGAGGCACGGACGCCCGTCCCGGTCGTCCGCGCACCGGCCCCGCCACGACTTCTTGACCATCAAGATCGAGTGCGCACGGCACGTGAGGAGCACGAGGGCATGTTCGAGCGGTTCACCGACCGAGCGCGACGGGTTGTCGTCCTGGCCCAAGAAGAGGCCCGGATGCTCAACCACAACTACATCGGTACGGAGCACATCCTGCTGGGCCTGATCCACGAGGGTGAGGGCGTCGCCGCCAAGGCTCTGGAGAGCCTCGGCATCTCCCTGGAGGGTGTGCGGCAGCAGGTCGAGGAGATCATCGGCCAGGGTCAGCAGGCGCCGAGCGGGCACATCCCGTTCACGCCGCGGGCCAAGAAGGTGCTGGAGCTGTCCCTGCGCGAAGCGCTGCAGCTCGGCCACAACTACATCGGCACGGAGCACATCCTGCTCGGGCTGATCCGCGAGGGTGAGGGCGTCGCCGCCCAGGTGCTGGTCAAGCTCGGCGCCGACCTCAACCGGGTCCGCCAGCAGGTGATCCAGCTGCTCTCCGGCTACCAGGGCAAGGAGCCGGCCGCGGCGGGCGCCGCGCCGGGCGAGGCCGCGCCGTCCACCAGCCTCGTGCTGGACCAGTTCGGCCGCAACCTGACCCAGGCCGCCCGCGAGGGCAAGCTCGACCCGGTCATCGGGCGCGAGAAGGAAATCGAGCGGGTCATGCAGGTGCTCTCCCGCCGTACCAAGAACAACCCGGTCCTGATCGGTGAGCCCGGCGTCGGCAAGACCGCCGTGGTGGAGGGGCTGTCCCAGAAGATCATCAAGGGCGAGGTGCCCGAGACGCTGAAGGACAAGCAGCTCTACACGCTCGACCTCGGTGCCCTGGTCGCCGGTTCCCGCTACCGCGGTGACTTCGAGGAGCGCCTCAAGAAGGTGCTGAAGGAGATCCGCACGCGGGGCGACATCATCCTCTTCATCGACGAGATCCACACCCTGGTCGGTGCGGGTGCCGCCGAGGGCGCGATCGACGCGGCGAGCATCCTCAAGCCGATGCTGGCCCGCGGCGAGCTGCAGACCATCGGCGCGACCACCCTCGACGAATACCGCAAGCACCTGGAGAAGGACGCCGCCCTCGAGCGCCGCTTCCAGCCGATCCAGGTGGGTGAGCCGTCGCTGGCCCACACCATCGAGATCCTCAAGGGACTCCGCGACCGCTACGAGGCGCACCACCGGGTCTCGATCACGGACGCGGCCCTCGTGGCGGCCGCGACGCTGGCCGACCGTTACATCTCCGACCGCTTCCTGCCGGACAAGGCGATCGACCTGATCGACGAGGCCGGTGCCCGGATGCGGATCCGCCGGATGACCGCGCCGCCAGACCTGCGTGACTTCGACGAGCGCATCGCCCAGGTGCGTCGCGACAAGGAGTCCGCGATCGACGCGCAGGACTTCGAGCGTGCCGCCCAGCTGCGCGACAAGGAGAAGCAGCTGCTCGGCCAGAAGGCCCAGCGGGAGAAGGAGTGGAAGGCCGGTGACCTGGACGTCGTCAGCGAGGTCGACGACGAGCAGATCGCCGAGGTGCTCGGCAACTGGACCGGCATCCCGGTCTACAAGCTGACCGAGGAGGAGACCTCGCGCCTGCTGCGCATGGAGGACGAGCTGCACAAGCGCGTCATCGGCCAGGAGGACGCGGTCAAGGCGGTCTCGAAGGCGATCCGGCGTACCCGGGCCGGTCTGAAGGACCCGAAGCGTCCGTCGGGCTCGTTCATCTTCGCCGGCCCGTCCGGTGTCGGTAAGACCGAGCTCTCCAAGGCGCTGGCCGAGTTCCTGTTCGGCAGCGAGGACGCCCTCATCCAGCTGGACATGTCCGAGTTCCACGACCGCTACACGGTCTCCCGGCTGGTGGGTGCTCCTCCCGGCTACGTCGGCTACGACGAGGGCGGCCAGCTGACCGAGAAGGTGCGGCGTCGGCCGTTCTCGGTGGTCCTCTTCGACGAGATCGAGAAGGCCCACCCGGACGTGTTCAACACGCTGCTCCAGATCCTGGAGGACGGTCGGCTCACCGACGGTCAGGGCCGGATCGTGGACTTCAAGAACACGGTCATCATCCTGACCACCAACCTGGGCACCCGCGACGTCGCCAAGGCGGTCTCGCTCGGCTTCCAGGCGTCGGAGGACTCCGAGTCCAACTACGACCGGATGAAGCAGAAGGTCAACGACGAGCTCAAGCAGCACTTCCGTCCCGAGTTCCTCAACCGGATCGACGACACCATCGTCTTCCACCAGCTGCGCCAGCAGGAGATCCTCTCGATCGTCGACATCATGATCCAGCGGATCGAGGGCCAGCTGCGGAACAAGGACATGGGCCTGGAGCTGACCGACAACGCCAAGAAGTACCTGGCGAAGAAGGGCTTCGACCCGGTGCTCGGTGCGCGTCCGCTGCGTCGCACGATCCAGCGCGACATCGAGGACAACCTGTCCGAGCGGATCCTCTTCAACGAGCTGACCCCGGGTCAGATCGTGGTGGTGGACTGCGAGGGCGATCCGGAGAACATCGACAAGTCCAAGCTCGTCTTCAAGGGCGCGGACCGGCCGGCCACCGTGCCGGACGCCGTCCCGGCCGACCTCGGTGGCACCGCCGCCGCAGGCGCGGACGAGTAGGACCGAACAGCAAGAGGGCGGCGGCCCGGTGGTACATGCCACCGGGCCGCCGCCCCTTTTCGGTCGCCACACCGCCCGACCTGGTGCTCACCGACGTGACGCACCGAGCCTGGCCCCGCCCCGCGCCCCACCTCTGGTCCCGGCCCCGCCTCATATCCGGGGCGGACCCCGCCGCGCGCCCGGGCCTAGGCCGCCCACACCCCGGGCCCCGCCTCGCCCTACACCCTGGGCCCCGCCTCGCCCTACACCCCCGCCCCGCCTACACCCCCGGGCCCCGCCCCGCTCACACCTGTGGCCTGACGCCGGGCTTGGTGCCTGGCATCGGGCCTGGGCTGCCTGGCATCGGGCCTGGGCTGCCTGGCACCGGGCTTGGGCTGTCTGGCACCGGGCCTGGGCCTGGGCCTGGGCGCACCCTGCTATCTGCCCTGTCGAGCTGATGTCGCAGACGATTCAGCGGCCTCCGATCCGCGCCGCCTCCGTGTGCAGGCGGCCAGCGAGGCCACGCACCGACGTCGACGGCAGCAGGCTGTTCCGCGCGCCGTATCGAGCTGATGTCGCAGACGATTCAGCGGCCACCCGATCGGCCAGCCTTCGTCGTATCTGCGAGCGAGGGCCGCAGTTGGTTGATTGGTCGAGTCGTTTACGACATCAGCTCGACAGTGCGATGCCGGCGCATCCGCACCCGCGACCGACCGCGATCAAGATGCGACGTGTCGAGCGGTATGTCCGGTCGGCGATGCCCGGTACTGCGCCGAGTTGTCGGCAGCGTCCCGGGGCGTCCCGTGGCTGGGGCCACCCCGACGGCGGAATCGCGGGCGGGCCCGGGTCGTTGAACATGGCATACCCCCGGCGCTCCCCGCACACGAGCGGCCTGGTTTTCGCCGCTGGCCCGATCGGCCCGCCGGAATGGACGACCGGGCCGGGTCGTTGAGACCCCCCGGACGCCCGAGCAGGCGTCACCACCGACGCCCCAGCAGGCCTTTGAGATACCCCCGGACGCTCGAGCAGGCCCCGCCGCCGCAGCGATCCGTTCTGACTTCCCCCTCCGCGACCACACCCACCCCCCTGGTGTGTGTCGCGTACCCCCGATCGAAAGGTGCCCCCATCATGCGTACCAACATCTTCCGCACCAGCGCCCTGACCGTTGCCGGGCTCGCCTTCGCCGGCGGCGCCATCGCCGGCCCGATCACCGCCGCACACGCCGCCTCCCCC
>NZ_JBICTL010000008.1:0-181292 GCF_043197575.1 Micromonospora sp. NPDC049051 | reverse complement strand
CATCGACTGGAACGACTCCTACGCACCGTGGTCGCCGACCCCGACCAACACCTCAACGGCATCGACATCCTCACCACCACCGAACGACAGCGGATCCTTGCCATCGGCACCGGCGCGCCAATCCTCGCGTCACCCGCGGGAGGCAGCCTGCAACAGCGGTTCACCGAACAGGCGGCGCGTACGCCCGACCGGATCGCCGTCGAGGCGGATGATGTCCGGCTGACGTACTCGCAGCTCGACGAGCGGGTGCGAGCGCTGGCGGGGCGACTGATCGAGCTGGGGGTCGGGGCCGAGACGCGGGTCGGGATCCTGCTGGACCGCTCCGCCGACGTGATCGTGGCCGTCCTCGGCATCCTCGCCGCCGGCGGCGCCTACGTACCTCTGCACACCCGGGATCCCGAGGACCGCTGGCGGCACGCGCTCACCGAGTCAGGCGCCGCGCTGGTGGTGACCCGCACGGACCTGCCTCACCGGCACGACCTGCCGGTCTGCACCCTCGACGGGCCGTGGCCCGTACCGGACACGACCGCGTGCCTACCCGTGCCGTCCCACCCGGACCAGGTCGCCTACGTCATGTTCACCTCGGGTTCCTCCGGTGTGCCCAAGGGCGTCGCCGTCACTCACCGCGACGTGACCCAGCTCATCGATGATCGCAGTTGGAAGGCCGAGCACCACCGGAGCGTCCTGCTGCACGCCCCGCATGCCTTCGACATCCTCAACTACGAGCTGTGGGTCCCCCTTCTGGCCGGCGGGCGGATCACCGTCGCTCCACCGGGTGACGTGGACGCCACCGCGCTCGACAGGCTCATCAGGGAGCGGTCGTTGACGTCCCTTCACCTGACCGCCGGCCTGTTCCGGGTCGTGGCGCAGGAGCAGCCCGCTGTCCTGGCGGGCCTGCGGGAGGTGCTGACCGGCGGTGACGTCGTCCCGCCCCACGCCGTGGCCCGCGTCGTCGAGAACTGCCCGACCACCACGGTCCGGCAGCTGTACGGTCCGACCGAGGCGACCCTCTGCGCCACGCAGTACGTCGTGCCCCGCGAGCTGCCCGCTGCCGTCCCTGCGCGTGTTCCCATCGGACGTCCGCTCGACGGAACACGGGTGTACGTGCTCGACCGGAGCCTCCAGCCGGCGCCGCTCGGCGCCGTAGGCGAGATATACCTCGCCGGCGCGGGAGTGGCCCGAGGCTATGTGAACCGGCCGGCGGCTACGGCGCAACGGTTCGTCGGCGATCCGTTCGGACCGCCAGGAAGCCGGATGTACCGCACCGGAGACCTCGGGCGCTGGTCGGAGGACGGAAACCTGGACTTCGCCGGCCGCACGGACGACCAGGTGAAGATCCGTGGCTTCCGGGTAGAGCCCGCCGAGGTCGAGACGGTTCTCGCCGGACTGCCCCAGCTCACCGACGTGGCAGTGTTCCCGCGGCAGAGCCCCAGCGGCGACACCGCGCTGGTCGGGTACGTCGTGTCCACCGACGACACGGATGCCAGGACGTTGCGCGCCGAGGCGGCCACGGTGCTACCGGATTACATGGTCCCCGCGACGTTCGTCGTGCTCGACTCCCTGCCCGTTACGGCGAACGGCAAGGTGGACCGGCGGGCACTGCCGGAGCCGGCGTGGGGCAAGGCCGGGCAGGTCGAAGCGCGGACCTTCCTCGAGCGGCTCTTCTGCGACATGTTCGCGGAGGTCCTCGGCCTGCCTCGCGTGGGCGTCGACGACAGCTTCTTCGAACTCGGGGGGCACTCCCTGCTCGGGGTCCGGCTGGTCAGCCGGATCCGCGCCCGACTCGGGGCGGAGCTCACCGTCCGTTCCCTCTTCGAGGAGGCGACCCCGGCCGGCCTCGCGGCGCGCTTCGAACAGCCACACCGGCCCACCGGGTCGGGTCGTACCGCGTTCGACGCCCTGCTGCCGCTACGAACGAGCGGCGACCGGATCCCGCTGTTCTGTGTCCACCCAGCCGTCGGTATGTCCTGGTGTTACGCCGGCCTCGTCCAACACCTGCCGGATCGTCCTGTGTACGCGCTGCAGGCGCCAGGCCTCGCGGACGACGGTCGCGACGCGGTGGCGGGTTACCCGCATCTGCGTGCGCTGGCAGAGGAGTACGTGGCCCGCGTGCGTGCGGTCCGGCCTTCGGGTCCCTACCACCTTCTCGGCTGGTCGTTCGGAGGCGTGATCGCTCACGCGATGGCGGCACTGCTGCAGGAACAGGATGAGCCGGTGGGCATGCTCGCCATGCTCGACTCCTATCCCGACCCGGAGGTCTCGACGGAGGAACCGGATGAATCGGCCCTGTTCGTGGCGCTGTTGGAGGCGGTCGGGGTGGCTCGACCGGCTGAGCTGCGGAGTCTCGACCTCCGGCGCACGCGGGACCTGCTCAGAGAATCCGGCGGCGCGTTGGCCGACGTCAGCGAAGATCAACTCTCGGCGATCGTCGAGACCACCCGCCGGCACCTCAGACTGGGGTCGTCGCACCAACCCGGAAAGTTCCGGGGCGACCTGCTCTTCTTCGAGGCCACTCAGCACGTCACGGCCCGGCGTCCTCCGGTGGACCTGTGGACGCCCCACGTCACGGGCGACATCCACGTTCGTCCGGTCGCGTCGCGGCACGGCGAGATGACTCTTCCGGAGCCACTGGCCGGGATCGCCGCGGTGGTACGTGAGCACCTGCGACGACTCGAACTTCCGATGCACACCCGTCAACAGGAGGAACGATGACCAACCCATTCGAGGACCCGGACGCCGCGTACCGGGTGCTCATCAACGAAGAGTGTCAGTACTCGCTCTGGCCGGTCTTCGCCGCGGTTCCGTCCGGCTGGACTGTCGTGTTCGAGTCGGATCGCCGTCAGGAGTGCCTTGACTACATCGACGAACACTGGACCGACATGCGCCCGGCCAGCCTCGTCCGGCAGATGCAGGCCGATTAGTCCCCAGACTCGCGTACGCGTGCCACTCGGTCGAAAGGAGCATGGTGGGGACCGCAGCAAGCATTCTGGACGATCTGACCGTCAACCATGTCGAGCTCTACGTCACTGACGTGCAGGCCAGGGCGGTGGAGTTCGTCGAACAGTTCGGCTTCACCGAGGCGGCTCGCTCCGAACCCGGCGGTCGCCGGCGAACCAAGGTGCTCGTCCAGGGCAGCATGGTCCTGGTATTGACCCAGGGGCTGACGGACGAGGACCCCGCCACGGAGTACGTGCAGAGGCACGGTGACGGGGTCGCCGACATCGCGTTACGCGTCAAGGACTGCCGGGGCGCGTTCGAGCACGCGGTGACCGCTGGGGCCCGCCCGGTGCGAGCACCGGTGAGGCGACAGATGCCACCCGCCTGCACCACAGCGACCGTGGTGGGCTTCGGTGACGTCGTGCACACGTTCGTGCAATCCGACAGCGCCGGCGAGCAGGCATGCGTGCCCGGCTTCCCGGTGTTGTCACTTCCATCGGTGGCCAGCGGAGGTTTGGAACGCATGGACCACTTCGCCGTCTGCCTTCCATCGGGCGAGCTGAACGACACGGTGGCGTACTACGAGTCTGGCTTCGGCTTCCACATGATCTTCGAGGAACGGATCCGGGTCGGCAGGCAGGCGATGTCCTCGAAGGTGGTGCAGAGTCCTTCCGGCGACGTCACGCTGACCCTGATCGAGCCCGACACCACCGCCGAGGCAGGGCAGGTCGACGACTTCATCAAGGACCACGGCGGTGCTGGCGTTCAACACATCGCCTTCTGTACGCCTGACATCGTCGCGGCGGTGACGGCGGCCCGCGACCGGGGGGTGGAGTTTCTCAGGACCCCGGATCCGTACTACCGCCTACTGCCGCATCGGCTGGAGTTGGCCGCGCACGAGGTCGAGGAGTTGCGGCAGTTGCACGTCCTCGTCGACGAGGATCACTACGGTCAACTTTTCCAGATCTTCACCCGCTCGCTGCACCCACGGCAGACACTGTTCTTCGAGATGATCGAGCGCATCGGGGCGCGTACGTTCGGTACGGGCAACATCAAGGCGCTGTACGAGGCTGTCGAGTTCGAACGAGTGCACGAGTCGCTGCACGGACAGTAGTGGGGCCACGTTCCGCCGACCGCTGCGACCGCACAGCGAGGGGAGCCGCGGCGGCGGAACGACGGGCCTGGAGGGCCGCGACGTGGGCGGCCAGGTCGTCCAATGTCCCGCCCTCGAAGACCGCATCGAACCCCGCCTGCAGCAACGCGTTGGCCCGGTCGACGTGAACGCGTCCGGTGATGCCCAGCTTGCCGCCGATGATGATGTCTGGAGCTGCTGGCCCGGTTCCGGTGGCGGCTCGCAGTTTGGGGATCAGCCGTAAGCCGTCCTGGCAGCCGTGACCGTTGACGCTGCTGACGACTATCAGGCCGGGACGTTGGAGTCGGGCGGCGTCGACGACGAGCTCCTCCGGTGCGCACGGCCCGAGATTGCGGACGTTGGCACCAAGCTCGCCCAGTGCCAACTCCAGGACGACCAGGTTCCAGCTGTGGGCGTCCGAGGACGTGCTTGTCAGGAGAACCGACAGGGTGTTGTTGGTGCTCGGTGGATCTGTCACTGCGAACTCCCGTGCGTCGGCTCGTGCTGCTGTCGTTTCACCATGTCACGGGCAGTTCCTGCAGGCCGAACATCGCGGCGTCGTACTTGAACACCAGACCATCAGCCGGCGCGTCGACTCGTATCGTGGGGAACCGGTCGAAGAGCCTGCGGTACGAGATCTCCAGCTCGGCCCGGGCCAGACTCTGCCCGAGACACTGATGGATGCCGACTCCGAATGCCAGGTGGTGCCGCGAGCGCCGATGGATGTCGAAGTCGTCGGGTCGCGTGAACGCCCGTTCATCCCGGTTGGCAGCTGCTCCCAGGACGAAGATTCCCTCTCCGGCGTGAATCCGCTCGCCGCCGACGTCGATATCGGCGGTTGCCACGCGGTCGAAGGACATCCAGTCCACGATGCTGTGAAAGCGCAACAGTTCGTCGACTGCTGCCGGCCAGAGCGCTGGTTCGGCTCGGAGTTGAGCCAGCTGATCCGGATGATCGAGCAACGTGTAGACGCCGAGCGGGATCATGGTAGCGGTGGTGTGATGGCCCGCGAGGAGCAACATGAAGCACATCCCCACGATGGCCTCATGCGTGGGCTCACCCGTGTCACGTCTGATCGTCATCAGCCGGTCGATGATGCCATTCTGTCCGGGCTCGTGGCTGCGGACCAGGTCGTCCAGGTACGCCAGTATCTCCATGCGTGCGACATCCGCATCGCGAGAGCTGAAGACGCCACCCAACATGGCGCACGCGCGGTCGTGGAAGAAGGCGTGATCGCGTTCTGGCACACCGAGCAGCTGGCACATGACTGCGGACGCGACCGGCAGGCTGTACGCCTCGACGAGATCAGCCGCGCCGGACGCCGCCATGCCGTCGAGTAGGCCGCCAACGAGACGCTCGATGTCCGGTTCCATCTCACGGATGCGGCGAACACCGAATTCACTGATCAGCATGCGTCGATGCGCGGAGTGGTCCGGAGGGTCCATGTCCGTGAGCTGGCCGGCCATCCTGTCGGCGGTGGCCGCGAGGGCGCCGAATGGATGCCCAGGGCTTGCCGGATCCGTGCTGACCCGGGAATCGGTGAGGACGTCCCGCGCCTCCGCGTGCCTGGTGATGGCCCACACCGGTGTCCCGAGGAAGCTGACGCGAACCGCCGCCCCCTGGGCGCGCAACTCCGCATATTCGGGAGGTGGGTGGTGCGGACATCGACGCGCCATCGGAAAAGACGGGAGATCGGAATTTCCGATGGCCATCGGAGGACTCCAAGGTCGATGTGAGAGTTCGGCGACGTGCCCCAGGACACCTGTGTCCGTTATCTGTCAGGATTCCGTTCTAGATACGCCTAAACGTATCAAGCAATCCTGGTCGATTGGTGTTGGTCGAGTCGTCGATGCTGCCGTCCCTGCCAGCGACGAAATCGGGCGAGCCGGGAGCGGAAATCTCGATCGCGCCCATGCTGCAGGCGAATCTTACCAACGGAACACGTTCACTTCATCGTGGAAGTGGTGCGCCGACGACCCCGTGCGTCGTCGACTCCTGTGGGAGAGAGTAGGCGGAAGGCCGAATTTCGCACACCCGTGGTGGTGCGTCCCTGGGCTGGGTGTTCCACTGCCAATCGTGGGAGTTCGTCCCGCCGGCGGGACGAACTCCCACGGCACCGCCCGACCCGTCGCCGCCGGCCATGTACACACCGGTCTCCGACAGGACCGACCGGTCACTGACTCCTGGTCGCGCCGGCAGGGGAGTCAACGGACTCCACCCAGTCCGGCGACTGCTTCGGGTGCCCGCCGTCCGGGTCGGGCCCATCGCTCAGTCCCGGTCCGTCGGTCAGATCGGGCCCGGTGTCGGACGTCCCCCCTGCGGCACCGGAGCGTCCGCCGCCCAGCCCGACGAAGGCAGCTGTGAGGAGTCCGAGCAGGATCGTGCCGACGGCGCAGAACAGCAGAGTGCCGCGGGCGCCGAACCCGGCGATCAGGGGGCCCGCTATTCCATTGCCGAGGGGCAGCGCGACGATGGTGAGGGCACCTCGCGCCGCGAGGATCGGAGGCAGGTCCGCAGGACTCGCGGAACCCTGGAAAAGGGCGATGGAGATCGAGGGAAAGGGGGCCCAGACGAGGCCCGCGAGGGTGAATGCCGCGACCGTCAGCGGTGCGGGGACGGCGAACCCGAGCGGAAGCATCGCGACCCCGAAACCGATGACTATGCCGATGGTGGCGGGCCACATGGGTAGAGCCCGAAGATAGCCCGCGAGGAGGCTCCCCACGACGGCACCGACACCGAACATCGTGTAATACAGCGCCAGCGTGCTGGCGGAGCGGCCAAGGTCGTCCGCCACGAAGAGGGGCAGGGCGACCAGGACCGGGCCGAACAGGAAAAAGTAACCGAAACTGAGCCCGATCAGGCTGGACAGGCGGCGATCGGAGCGGATGGCCCGGAAGCCGGCCGAGCGTGAACTCGGTGCCTGGCGGTCAAGCGTGGTCACTCGCTTGCGGCTGGCGAACTTGTAGGTCACGGCAAGAATGCCGAAGCTGAGGGCATCCACGGCGATGGCCCAGACCGCGCCGCCCCAGGCGATCACCAGGCCGGCGATGACGGGGCCCGCCAGGGTGCCGATCTCAGCCAGCGTGGTCAGGATCGCGTTGGCTGCCATCCTGTTCTGTTGGGGCAACAGTTCGGCGACGAGCGTGTAGCGTCCTGCGGATCCCCAGGACAGGAACAACGACGACACGGCAAGTAGCCCGACGTACGCCTCGATGGACAGCAGGCCGGTCATGTGCAGGATCGGTACGGCGCCGAGCGCTGCGAAGCGCAGCATGGCGTCCCACCCCGCCATCTCGGCGCCGCTCCGGCCGCTCATCAACCTGTTGAAGATGATGGCTCCCAGAGCACCTGGCAGTCCGTACGCCGCGAGAGCGACGGCGACCCAGATCCCGCGGTGCTCGGGTGGGGCAAGCTGGATGGCGAGCCAACTGATCGCCACCGCACTCATACCGTCCCCGAGCGCGGATGTCGCGATGCCTGGAAGCACTCGCTTCATGGTCGGGTTGGTGACCACCGGCCAATACGGCGATGAGTGCATGAGACGGGTGAGGGATCCGTTCATAGGCATTCTGCCACTATCTCAAAGGGGCCGCGCGGCCGACGATGTCGCGCCGGCGCGTCCGCTACGCCCTGAGCGAATCCGGAGATCCGCCAGCATCCAGGTGACGTGAGTATGGGTCGAGCGGGTCCTGGGGCCGACATTCGAAGGCCAGATCCGTGCCGAGGCCGAGTTCCTCGGCCGCCTCCACGAACACGTCGAGCGCCGAGTGGTCCTCGAGAGCGAAACCTGTGGAGTCGAAGACGGTCAGCCTGTCGATGGCATCCTGGAAGGCCTCGGGTCGGGCACACAGTTCGTCGAGCGAGGGGCCGATCTGGTGCGGGGGCAACTGCTGACATTCACCCTCGGAGGCGGCCTGCTCCCGATGATCCGGAAAGACCAGGGCGGCGTCCAGGAGAGCGCGAGGAAGTTCGGTCTTGCCAATCAGGTCGGCACCGACGGCGTTGACATGCAGATGCTCCTTCCATCCCCGGTCGGGCAGCACCGGACCGGCTCCGACGCCCACAGAGGTCGCCGTGCAGATGATGTCCGCCTGGGAAAGAAGGTCCTGCGGGGTGGCCGGCCGCACGTCGAGCCCAAGGAACGCCACCCTGTTGGCAAAGCTCGCAAGATGCGCCGGCACCGTGTCCCAGGCGAGCACCTGGGTGATCGGGAACAGCAGGCTCAGCGCGTGTACCTGCGTGACCGACTGGGCGCCGGTGCCCACGACGCCCACGACATGGCTTTCGGGTGACGCCAACACCCGGCTCGCGATGGCTGACGCCGCACCCGTACGGAGTGCGGTGAGCAGTAGCGCGTCAGCCAGGACGGTCGTGCGTCCCGTCAGGTCGTCGACGCGGGCGATGGTGCCCAGGATGGTGGGCAGGCGGAACTCGTCGGGGTTGGCGGGACTGTAGGAGACGAGCTTCACTGTCGCACTGTCTCCCGCGCGCCTGTGCGGCATCCACTCCAGCACGCCTCGGGCGGGCATCTCCCGTTCGAATCCGGAACGCGACGGTGAGGTGAAGGGTGCGCCCTCGAACGAGCACCGCAGGTCCGTCGTCAATTGCTCGATGATTCGTCGCATGACCTGATCTCGGCCGACCTTGTCGACGATGAGCCGTATCTCTTCGGCGGTCAACAGCATGGTCTTCAATGGGGCATCCTCTCGGCACTATCGTGACCACCGGCCTGTCCTGCAAGGATCAGGTTGGCGCCTCCCCTGTCGACGGCCTGGCAAGTCCGGTCGGTGTTTCCGCCATGGCTGGCCCGTTCTTCGAGGCCGGCACGGGAGGGTGAGCGCCAGCCCGGTGCCCGCCGCCGTCGTCAGCGGGAGACATCACTTCACGCTGCGGTATCGGCGCAGTAATCGCCTTACCCCAGCCCGCGTTCTGCTGATCGCGCGCACGACGCCTCCGCGCGGCCACCGGGACACAGATGTCCTGGTCTAGGAAGGTTGGTCTCATTGCGGAGTCGCGCCGCCATCAGGGCTTGTCAATTGTGCCGGAACGGTGTGTCTTCGCCTTGAACCACGATTAGCCTACCTCCTCATCCTTGCCTATATCTGACGCTGGGCCGCTCATGGTGGGAGGCGCTGGCGGGGTGTGACACATGCTGGCTCCCGTGTGGCAATCCGTCCCGCCGGGTGGAAATTCGCCTTTGTTGGATTGACGTGCCTATCCGGACGCGGCGCAGCCGCTCCAGAGGTCCTCGGGACCCAGCGCGTCCGCCCGGTATTTGCCGACCGCGCTGATCAGAAGCCGGAGTTCGAAGTCCAGGCACTCCACGAAGCGGCTCAAGCCCTTGTCGGGGTCTTCGTCCACAGCGAGCAGGGCCGCTCGTCCGAGGCCCACGGCGGCGGCGCCCAAGGCAAGACACTTTGCGGCCCGCGCACCCTCCCACACGCGCCCTGAGACCAGTAAGCACCCCTGCCTGCCGTCGACGCGGCGGAGGCACTCGCCGAGCGGTAGGCCGACGTGGTCGAGCGAGACCGACGGTGCCCAGCCCGTGCCACCCTCGGCTCCGTCGATCACCACCGCGTCCGCCCCGGCGTCCCAGGCGATCTTCGCCGCCTCCGCCACGTCACGGCCCGGGTGCAGCTTCACCCACAGCTTGGCCCGCGGGAAGTTGTTGTGCATCTGACGGATCTGATGTCGGAAGATCTCGGCGGTGAACGTGCCCGGTGAGCCGCTACGCAGCACCGGCGCGCCAGCGCGGGTGCCGATGCGCTGCATGGTGTAGCGGTCGGCCAAGCGCCGAGCCACCGCCCCGTCGACCAGAGTCATTCCACCGAGGCCTGGCTTCGCCCCTTGGCCCACCTTGAGTTCGAAGCCAAGCTGCCCAGCGTCGAGCAGCGGCTGCGCGGCGGGGTCGCTGTACACGGCGTTCCACACCTCGGCGTCGGCGTCCTCGGTGCTCTGCTGCACCACCACCCCGCCGCGATGGTCGGTGACACCCTCTGCATAGGCGGCGATTCGTCGGTTCAGCGCCGCAGACAGCGTCTCCGGTCCTGGGTTACGGAAATCGTGCATCGGAACGACGTTCTCGCCGATCACCATGGGCAGCCCCAACGCCCCGGCTTGCCTGGCCAATGTGTCGGACATCCCCGAGCTGACCAGTTCCGTGGAGCCGAACGCGCACACGAAGATCGGTAGGGGGGCGGTGAAACCGCCGATCGTCGACTCCAGCCGGACGTCGGAGTACGTCGGCTCACGACCGAGCTCGATCAACATCTCCAAACGGTCAGTGGAGAAGATGGGGGGAACGAGACGGACGTCGTCCAGTGGGTCGCCGGTCCGAGCGCCGGGTCGGCCGCCGTAGACGGCGCGGCCGAAGCCCTCCTGCGGGGGAAATGCCGCCGCCAGGCCGAGCCGGGCCCTGAGCCGCACCGCATCCCCCGGAAAGTGGTCCGCCTCGATCACGCCGACACCATGCCGGGAAACTTCGGGTAGGCGCTCGCCTGCCACACGCCGTCCAGTCCGGCGACGTACCGGGTGAGTCGTTCCACACCGATCCCGAAGCCCGCACTGCTCGGGATGCCGTGCCTGGCCGCCTCCAGGTACCAGCCATACTTGGCCGGGTTCTCGCCCGTCTCTCGTATACGGGAAACGAGTCGGCGGTGTTCGAACTCCCGCTCGCTGCCGCTGCAGAGCTCGCCGAACCCCTCCGGCGCGATGAGGTCGAAGTTGCGGAGCAGGCCCGGCTCCGAACGGCTCTCCCGGTCGTAGAAACCGCGGGAACCCTTGGGGTAGTCGGTGACGAAGAAGGGGACCCCCGCGGCCGTGGAGAGGACTTCCTCTCCACGCCAATCGATCTCTGCCTGCGGCGACTGCTCGTGTCCCAACTCCTGTAGAGCAGTCACGGCGGCGGCGTGCGTCATCTGGTCGAAGGGCTGTTCCTGCAGCTGCTTGAAGGCGCCAGTCGACCGGCCCAGCGCGGCCAACTCATCGCCGTGCTCGGACTCGACGGCGGCGATCTGATGGCGGAGCAGGCCTTCCAGCAGCCGCATGACGTCCGCGCGGCCTGCTTCCGCCACCTCCACGTCGATCTGATGAAACTCGACCAGATGACGCTGTGTGGAGAAGGCGTCCGGCGGCTCCAACCGAACATTCGGAGCGATATAGAAGATCTTGTCGAATGCCAACAGCGAGGTCTGTTTGTACAAGATCGCGCTGGTCATCAGCTTGTAGCGGTGGCCGTAGAAGTCGACGTCTATCTGCTTCGATCCACGGATACCCGGGTCGGTGACCGGTCCGATGATCGGTGGCAACAGCTCGACGAAACCAGCCTCCGTCAGGTATCGACGGGCGGCGGCGAGGAGGGCGGCCTGGATGCGGAGAACTGTCCTGGTCGTAGGGGAGGTCAAGTGCTCCCGCGGGTCGAGCGGGCCGTCAGGCATCGGAGCGGACCGGTTTTCTACCATGTCTGGTCTCCCACTTCGTCGGAACGCGGGCGCTGTCGGACGGGAGGAACGACTCGCCGACTCCACAGCGGCGGTTTCGTGGTCGAAGCTGCGGGCGACGTGGGACAACGACCAGAGCAACTCGGCGGACGAGGGCCGACGGGATCGTCTGCCGTCACCGTGCCCCTGTGCGATCGGCATCGCGCCCACCGAGGACCACCTGAGGCGGCCCGATTCATCTATGTAGCTTCTGGCGCGATTGGCGTTGTCCGGGTGCAGGCAGTGCGGAACGTCGAGATAGCCCAGGGCGAAGGCCCGTACGATTGACCGGCCCACGTCGGCATCGAGCCCGACGACTGCCTCGATCAGCGTCGACGCCTCTGCTTCGATCGAGTCGTCGGCGGCCGATCCGGACCATCCCGCCGCGGTCTCTCCCCGAGCGGCCTCGGCGGCGAACATGAGCGCCGCCACGTTGTCCTCTATGGCGGGTATTCGGGACGCCTCTGCTGCGGTCTTCACGATGAGCCGTGCCGCTCCTGACCGTACCGCCAGTCTTGCGGACTGTTCGATGAGTCGACGTGCGCCGCCACTCGTGCGTGGGAAGAGCCCCATGTAGGTGTAGACCACCACATGCCAGTCCGTCCCAGGCAGCCAGCGTCCGGCGAGCCGGTGCAACGCCGACAACGCCGCAAGATCCTGCTCGAAATCGGTCTGCTGGGCGTAGCTCAACGAGATGCTGCGTAGCCCGTGCTGCACGAAGAACATCGCTTCCAGCACGCTCACCGCCACCAGGAGGCCGGGCGGGCACAGTTGACCCATGAGGCAGCCACCGAACGTCTCCAGGTGCGGCTCCACCTGTCCGGTGCGGGAAGCTGCGAGCAGCTCACAGGCGACCGCCCAGTTCTCGACAGAGTCGCGAAGCGCCAAGCGGCTGTACGGCAAGCAGTAGGAAACGGGGCCTCCCTCGGTGGCGTCGAGTCCCGCGCCGATCAGCGCGGCGACGATCTCCTGCGGACGAGCCGAGCCGTGTCGAACCTGGATGGGGAAGTCGTCGCTGCGTATCCCGTCGAGCATGTCCCGCGTCGCGCGGAGGTCGTGGGTCAGTAGCGGATAGCCGTTCAGCGCCCTGCCCTCGTGCACCGCTGCCCAGGCGGCCGCAAGGTCGCCGGTCCGGGTGTAGCTGTCCAACGTGATCGTCCCGACAGTGGCCGCCGGAGTCCGACGGGTCGCGAGGAGACCACGTCTCATCTGCCCGATACTGCCGAATCCCATCCGCGGCTGAACGATGAGTGAGCCCGTGCGTCGCGCTGACGCGACGAACGTCCCAAACGCGCCGGGCGGTCGCGCCAGGACGTCGGGCGAGGTAAAGCCCTCCTCATTGATCTTCGACACGCCCCATAGTAAGGGTGAACAGGATGCGAGAAGTGCTCGATAGCCCGGCGCGACATTTGTTTCGTCTCGCCGGCGGGACAGCGATCACAGCGAGTGAACATGGAGAAGAGCCTCCCGGGAAATGTCCTCGAGTACGTTTGGATCGCCCGCGAAGACGCCGTTCTCACGAGGCCAGTGCACGACCAGGTGGGTGATTCCGCATTTGGCATAGCGCTCCGCCACCGTGACGAAATGCTCAGCGGAGCGCAGCACGTCGCCGGTCATGTCGGTGGTCACGAGGATGCGTTCGATCGAGGCCGGGTCACGCCCGGCGCGGGCGCAGGCACGTTGCAGGCCGTCGACCTGCGCGAGCACAGCGGCGTGGAACTGGTCCGGAGTGTAGGAACGGGAAAAGTCGGCCGGACCGCTTGTGACCCACGCGTCGCCGTGACGTGCAGCCAGGTCGAACCCCCGTGGACCTGTGGCGGCGATGGCAAGTGGGAGGCGGGGGGACTGCACGCAACCAGGTATCATGCGAGCTTCCACCGCTGAGAAGTGTCGCCCTTGGTAGCTGGTGACGTCCTGTTCGAGCAGGGTGTCCAGGAGGGCTACGAATTCGCTGAAGCGCGCCGCCCGATCGGGCGCCGAAAGTATTTCGCCGCCGAGGACAGTGGCATCGCCGGCGCCGGTGGATCCAGCGCCGACACCCAGGGCGAACCGTCCGCCGGAGATGTCGTCGAGAGTGATCGCGTCCTTGGCCAGCACCACCGGGTGCCGGAAGTTCGGCGAGGTCACCATGGTTCCGAACCGGATCCGCTCGGTGCTGGCGGCCACGGCGGCGAGCAGAGGGATCGCCGAAAACCATGGCTCGTCCCGCAGGCTGCGCCACCACAAATGGTCGTAGGTCCAGGCGGAGTCGAACCCGAGACGTTCAGCGGCGCGCCAGCGAAGGACTGATTCTCGCCAACGGCGCTCCGGAAGGATCATGACGCCTACACGCATGTGCACCCCAGGGGAATAATGTTTCGGGACCTTGTCTCGTTTCGCAATGAGAACATAGCTCCGGCGGGTCATCCTGATGTGGAAGAATCGTCCGCGATCCTGGTCGGCTTCCGCGATGACAGTAGTGTGAAAGCCCCGCCCATTCGGAGGTGATCATGGCAGTTGATGGCAGCAGGATCAGTTTCCAGCGACAGTTCGTGCGGGCCTCGTCGGCGCCAGCGTCGTCCGCCCCGCCGCCCCCGTTCGGTACGGTGTTCACGGACCACATGGTCACCGTGCGGTACGTCGAATCCCGGGGCTGGCACGACGCGCAGGTCCAGCCCTTCGGCCCACTTCCCTTGTCACCCGCCTCCGCGGTCCTGCACTACGGCCAGGAGATCTTCGAAGGGCTGAAGGCATACCGGAGCGAGAACGGCGAGTGTCTGCTGTTTCGCCCGGACGCCAACGCCCGACGCTTTCAGGCTTCGGCGCGCCGGCTCGCGATGCCGCCCGTGCCGGCGGAGCTGTTCTTACAAGCGATAACGGAGTTGCTCGAGGTCGATTGTGAGTGGCTGCCGGAGTTACCGGACACCAGCCTCTACGTCCGTCCTTACCTTATTGCCACCGAACCCTTCCTGGGAATGCGGCCGGCCAGAGAGTACTTGTTCGGAGTAATCGCCTGCCCGGTGGCCGGGATCTCCGACAGTTCGGCACCCATGACGGTGTGGATCTCGGAGAGGTACAGCCGTGCGGGTCTCGGCGGGACCGGCACAGCCAAGTGCGGCGGCAACTACGCTGCCGCACACGTCGCTCAGCGGGAAGCCGCGGAGGCCGGTTGCGACCAGGTCGTATTCCTCGACGCGGGCCAACGGCAGTTCGTCGAAGAGATGGGTGGTATGAACCTCTTCTTTGTCTACGAAGGACTGCTCGTGACACCACCGCTGGCCGGCACGATCCTGCCGGGCGTCACCCGTGACTCGATCGTCACGCTGGCCCAGGACATGGGGATCGACGTGGTCGAGCGCCCGATTTCACTCGCCGAATGGCAGGCCGACGCGAGATCGGGTCGTCTGCGGGAGGTGTTCGCCTGCGGTACTGCGGCGACGGTGGCATCGATCGGTACGGTGCGCTGGGCCACCGGTGAAATTGCCACTTCCGTCCCTGGGCCGGTGACGACAGCGCTGCGCGAGCGGCTATTGGGCATCCAGTACGGCCGGTTGCCGGACCTGTATGGATGGACGCATCGTGCGCGCCGGAGCCGGCTCACCGAACCCCACTCCACAGCTTGTTGACGGTCTCGCCCAGGTTACCCGCGCGGTGACCTGCCGCAGGGCCTACACGGCCGACCTGCCGGTCGACGGCCTGGTCCTGGACATCGACGCGACGATCGTGCTCTGCCACTCCGAGAAGGAATCGGCGACGATGCGCTCCAGGCACCGAAGACGCGTACACGTCCTCTGGCCACTACCCGATCAACCCCGGCGACCGCACCAATCCCGCTTGAACCCGCGAGACCACGGCGCCTGCACCAGACCACCCAGTGATCTCCTGCTTGAGCACTAGTCGGCAGACAGATCCAGGGGTGCCGTGATGGCGAAATTCTGGTCGACCGTCCTCACCAGGGCGCGGCCTCGCTGACCCAGTCCGCAGCGTGTTGCCCATCCGGCGAGGCTGTCCAGGAAGCCCACCAGGTCCCGCTGCACACCTGTCAGCAGCTGCGGCAGCGTACGACGTGGCAGGTCGACATAGTGTCCGGCCCAGCGTCCCCGGTGACGATTCGGACCGCCGTCCTGCCAGACCCGCAGAGCATCACCGATTGCCTCTACCTCCGGGCCTGGGTCATGACCCAACCACGGCGAACCGCCAGTGAGAGGCTGCGCCCAATCTCGCCAGTCCTCCAGCCCACTGCAACAACCCGGCATCACGCTCGTCCCGACCCTGGCGTCACTAACCCGCAGGCCACCGGTAGCGATGAGCAACTCCTCGGCCAACAGCGCGTCCACGACCTCATCCCGGCCGCCGGGTGGCATGACGTCGATCCGATTCGCGAGGGCCGCCACGAACAACCCGGTCTGCTCATCGGTGCAACCGGCGTGGAGCACCAGCCACGAGCCGGGCGGCAACGGCTCCACCGGCCACGGCGGTGCCGGCTCACCGTCGAGCATCGGCACCTCGATGACCGCCTGCATCATGATCATCAGGCCATTGAAGCCGACGTTTCCAGTCCGCAACAGCGGTGTCTTCGGCACCTGCAATGTTCACCGCCCCCTCAGCCGGTGCCGCCACCAGGCCTGGGCATCCCAGGCATTCAGCTCGGCAGCCCGGGGATCAGGCAGCGTCTTGCGGAGGAACTCCTCGTCCAACGCATCGACGACACGCCGCAGCTCACGGCGGGCGGCCGGCGGCAACCGGCGCATTGCGCCTTCGAGGATGCCCCGCTGACCTACGGGATCGCAGGACGGACACGGACAGTCGCCCAGAAGTTCCAGCCATCGGCCGGACCGCCAGATGGCACGACGGTAGCTGGTCAATGCGGTCGCTACGGAGCCGATCTTCGGATGCCGGAGCTGAAGTCTGACGATCGCCGCGTTCGCGCGGCTCGACAGGCCATCGATGGGAGAGGTCTTGCCGCCACTCCGGCCGGCCAACCTCGACTGCGCACGCAGCGCACCAGGCGACTTACGCGCCATCGACCCTTTGGGGCTCACTCATGACGATCACCCTGCCACACCGCCATCACGACCCGCCAACACATTCCCATCGCCGTCTGGTACCGAGGATGATCACACCAGAAAGCGGGAAAAGCGCCGATATTGGGCCAAGGTTGCACAGTGCGAATGCCGTGCTGGTGCTCATCTGCCCCCACCGCGCCGAAAGCCATCACCGTGGAAGTCGGCATCGCCATAGCCATCCTCACCAAAGTCCTCCGCGACCTCGTCCACTGCGCCGCTGGCACCCGTACCAGCCCTGATGAGCGCGCGGCGGTGTTGATGGCCAGGTGGGAGGTGTGCGCCGGGGGACCGGGGGTAGTCGTGCGGCCGGTCAGGATGTCGGGAGGGATCTTGGGGAGGTCTGGTGGATTCGTACCCTGCCGTGGAATCGCACGGGTTGATTGGTGACCTGCAGACCGCCGCCCTGGTGGCGGTGGACGGCACGATCGACTGGTTCTGCGCCCCGCGGTTCGACTCACCCAGCATCTTCGGCGGCTTGCTGGACCGGCGCCGCGGCGGCCACTTCCAGATAGCGCCGGACGGCGTCGACCACGTGTGCAAGCAGCTGTACCTGCCCGGCACCCCGATCCTGATCACCCGCTTCATGAGTGCGGACGGCGTCGGCGAACTCGTGGACTTCATGCCGGTCGCCGGCGACCAGGCCACCGACCGGCACCGACTGGTCCGGGTCCTCCGCATGGTCCGCGGCACCATGCGGTTCCGCCTCGACTGTCAACCCCGGTTCAACTACGGCCGCGACTCCCAGGAACTCGAGGTCCACCCGGAGGGAAGCCTGATCCGGAGCGCGACGTCCGCCTTCAGCCTGAGCCGGGTGCGGTACGCCAACCAGCTGACCGAGCAGCACGACGTCCGCCGGACCGACGAGGGAATCTGCCTCGTCGCCACCCTGCACGAGGGCGAGGTCGGGGGTGTGGTCCTGGAGACCGGCATCGATCCCGACCCGCCGCGTCGGTACAGCCCGGACGAGGTCGACAACCTGCTGGCGTCCACGCGCGACTGGTGGCGGGACTGGCTCGGCCGCTCCCACTACGCCGGCCGCTGGCGCGAGATGGTCGAGCGGTCCGCCATAACCCTCAAGCTCATGACGTACGCGCCGACTGGTGCGCTGGTCGCCGCGCCCACTGCGGGCCTACCCGAGCACATCGGCGGGGAACGCAACTGGGATTACCGCTACACCTGGATCCGCGACGCATCGTTCTCGGTGCACGCGCTGCTGGACCTGGGCTTCACCGACGAGGCGGGCCGCTACATGCGCTGGCTCGGCGACCGGGTCCGCGACGCCGACGAGGCTGGCGCCCCGCTGCAGGTCATGTACCGGGTCGACGGCTCACCCGACATCCCCGAGGAGGTGCTCGACCACCTGGAAGGCTACAAGGGCTCGGCTCCGGTCCGAATCGGCAACGGCGCGGCGACGCAACTGCAGCTCGACATCTACGGCGCCGCACTCAACGCCTTCCACGTCGCCGACAGTCAGGGGCTGCACATCACCCACGAGGGGTGGCGGCACACCCTACGGGCGATGGACTGGCTCTGCGACAACTGGGACCAGCCGGAGGAGGGGATCTGGGAGACCCGCGGCGGAGGGCGGAACTACACCTACGGACGGCTGATGTCATGGGTCGCCCTCGACCGCGCCGTCCGCATCGCGAACGCGCGGGGACGGCCCGCGAAGATCGGCCGCTGGACGGCAGTACGCGACCGAATCTACGACCAGATCATGACGCAGGGCTACCACCCGGGACGTCGGGCCTTCGTCCAGCACTACGGCAATGACGTACTGGACGCGGCGCTGCTCGCCATGCCTTCC
Organism: Micromonospora sp. NPDC049051; assembly: GCF_043197575.1. Lineage (NCBI taxonomy): Bacteria > Bacillati > Actinomycetota > Actinomycetes > Micromonosporales > Micromonosporaceae > Micromonospora > Micromonospora sp. NPDC049051. Next base: position 162,893 of record NZ_JBICTL010000008.1, on the reverse strand, counting down.
GTCGGCTTCGTGTCGCCGCGCGACCCGATGTGGCGGTCAACCCTGCATGCCATCGACGACGAACTCGTCTCCGACAGCCTCGTCTACCGGTACAACCCGGAGGCATCCCCGGACGGTCTGCCCGGAATCGAAAGCACCTTCACCATGTGCACCTTCTGGTACGTGGACGCCCTCGCGCGGACCGACCGCCTTGAAGACGCCCGGCTGACGCTGGAGAAGATGTTCACCTACGCCAGCCCGCTCGGCCTCTACTCCGAGGAGATCGCGCCGAGCGGCGAGCAGGTCGGCAACTTCCCGCAGGCATTCAGCCACCTCTCGCTGATCAGCACCGCCGTCAACCTCGACCGACTGCTGGACGCCGGTCGCTGACCGCCGTCGCCCTTGGCTGCCCGGGTACCTGTCCAAAGGGCATTGACCATGACGAAGGCCAAGTCACAGTTGGGGCGGCGGGGTCACCCGTAGCCGGCGGCGGCCCGGCGGACCATTCGACGCGCCTCGTCGCGTGGGACACCGGTGGCGCGAAGCAGATCGTTGGCGATGGTCCGCAGCTGGGACACGACGATGGTGCCGGAGAACCCGATGTCCTGGCGACACGCCTTGCCGGCTTCCCGCACCGCCGCCAGTACCCGCTCCCGGGCACCCGCCGGCTCCTCCACGGCCAGGTATTCGCGGTGCAGCATCCGGACCGCCTCGCCGTACAGTTCGATGGCGGCGGGCAGGTCGGGCGGCACCGGTTCGTCGTCGCGCAGGGCGGTGCCGATCCGACGCACCAGGGCCCGACTGTTGCGAAACGCCCGTTCCATGTGCTCGACGCCGTCTTTGTAGGCCGCCAGCACACGGCGGCGGTGCCAGCGCAGCGGTGAGTGCCGGGCAACCTCGTCGGCGGCGACGACGACCTCGTCGAGCCGGTCGAGCTCCGGCTCCGCGTCGCGCATCTCGTCGAGTAGTTCTTCGGCGGCGTGGGCCTCGCCGTCGGCCAGCGCTCGCGCGGAGGCGGTCATCTGTTTGGCGAAGGTGTCGAGTGCGGGGTCGGCGACGCGCCGTAGCGTACGCAACGGGTTGAGGGGCACGATGACGAGCACGACCAGCAGCCCGACCGCTCCCCCGATCAGCGCGTTGAGCGTCCGGGGCAGTTCCAGGTCGGGGTTGGTCGGGGTGACGGTGGCGACCAGCACGCCCGTACCGCCGGCCTGGGCCATCAGGGCGCCGGTGCCGCGCACCGCCGCCGCCACGGCGATCGCCACGAAGACGATGGCGCCGGTCTGCCATGCTCCGGTCCCCAGCAGGTTGATCAGTACGTCTCCCACGACGATCCCAAGCCCCACGCCGGCGACGAGTTCGACGGCGCGGCGGGCGTGGTTGCCGATGGCGGCGGCGATCACACCGACCGCGGCGGCGGGGGCGAAGGTCGGGTCGTGGCTGCCCAGCAACATCCTGGCCGCCAGCCACGCCAGCGCGGCGGCCAGACCGGCCTGCACCGCCAGAATGAGATACGTCTGCAACCGTCGGTAGACCTCCTGGCATTGCTGGCGCAGCCGGGAGTCCGCCTTGGTCGCTGCCGGCTTGCACTGTGAGAGCGCCATGGGCGCGGGTACCCGGTTCGCGGGGGTGCCGAACGTCAGGCGGGATGGGCCATGACGCCGGTCAGCGCGACGACGCCGGGCAGCCGGGTGTCCTGGCGCAGGAACTGCACCACCACCGGCACCGGCGAGCGCAGGAGGCAGCCGTAGGGGCGGTCCAGGCGTACGGCCTCCGGGTCGATCAGGTCGTTGACCCGTACGTGGCGGATCCGGCGCGCGCCGACCAGGATCCGGTACGGCCCGACGGGCTCGGCGTCCTCGTAGTAGACCTCCAGGCTCACCTCGGTCTCCTCGGCGGTGGCGTTCAGCACGCAGAGCTGGTCGAAGCTGGTGAACGCCGGTTCGGGGCCGTGGCCGGGGAACGGCACGTGCCCGCCCGGCACGACCCACGTCCGGGCACCGATCTGCGCCATCACGCCTCCTCCAGCAGCCGGGCCAGGTCCGGGGTGAGGAACACCCCGTCGGGGTCGAGTCGGCGCCGCACCGCCTGGAAGTCGTCCCAGCGGGGATAGAGCGGACGCAGCTCGCGGGCGGTCAGCCAGTGTTTCTTGCCCCAGTGCGGCCGGCCGCCGTACTGCCGGAAGACCGCCTCCATGTCCCGGAAGTACTCCTCGTAGGGCAGGGAGGTGTTCTGCAGGCAGGCGATGGTCGCCGTCGGGCGGCCGTAGGCGTTGCTGAGCCAGATGTCGTCGGCGGCGATGCTGCGCACCAGCACCCGCCAGCCGGCGACCCGGCGGTGCCGTTGCCGGATCCGGCGCCGCACCTCCGCGAAGCATGCCGGGAACGCCTCCACCGGCAGCATGTACTCGATCTCCTCGAACCGCAGGTCCCGGTGGCGGGGGATGGCCCGGTGGGTGGGGGCCACGTGGAGCTCCCGGAGTTCGTCCACGGTCACCGAGCCCGGTACCCGGGGCGCGTGCCACACCCGCTCGTCCGGCGCCTGGTCGACCCGGTTCATGACCCGCACCTGGGTCAGGTCGCTGCGGGGATACCAGTAGAAGTCCATGTTCCGGTTGGTGTGCTGCAACTCGGCCAGGTGGTCCAGGGTCCAGTCGACGGGCGCGCACCAGGACCGGCGGTGCAGCTGGTAGCGGGGCTGCACGGCCAGCGTGATCCGGGTGAGCACACCGAGGGCGCCCAGTGAGAGCCGGGCGGCCGGCAGGAGTTCCGGGTTGTGCTCGGCGTCGACGTCCAGCGTCTCACCGGTGCCGGTGACCAGCCGGACGCCGGCGACCTGGGTGGAGAGGTTGCCGAAGCCGAGACCCGTGCCGTGGGTGCCGGTGGCGGTCGCGCCGGCGATCGACTGATAGTCGACGTCCCCGAGGTTGTCCATCGCCAGGCCGGCGTCGTACAGACCCTCGCCGAGGGTCCTGAGCTTCGTGCCGGCGTGGACCGTGGCGAGCCGCCCGTCGTCGGCGATCACCCCGGCGAGGCGGTCGAGGCTGGCGAGGATCCCGTCGGTGCGCACCAACGGGCTCGACGAGTGCCCGGAGCCCACCGGGCGCAGGGTGGCGCCGCTCTCGCGGGCGCGGCACACCAGCGCCCGCACCTCGTCCTCGTCGGCGGGCTCGGCGTACTCGGCGGGGGTGAACGACAGGCTGCCGGACCAGTTCACGAACTCTCGCCCCACGTCGCCTCCTTCCCGGCCGGTCGGGCGGCTTACCCGCCGGCGGGTGGAGTAGTCGTCTCGCTGCCGAGGTCCGCACGTCCTCGCGGGTACGGCACCCAAGGCGGGCCCGTTCCCATATCAGCGGGGTTGCGTCGAGCCAGGTGACCGCGTCGGCGTACTTGGCTCGGCACTCGGTGGTCCGTCCACTGGGGATAACGTCGGAGTGCAGGTGATCCTGACGGCCCGCCCGGAGTGGATCTTCCCGTGCGCCCGGGTCGCGGTCCGCCCGGTTCCGCCGCCTCGTCAGGCTGGTCGCCGAGCGTGGCGGTGACGCCATCGCCGGCCGTCGGCGGGGTCGGCACTGGTTCCTCGACCTCGCCGACCGGGTGTTCCTGGTGGCCGCGTACTGGCACACGAACCTGGCCATGCGGCTGATCGGCCCGCTGTTCGGGGTGTCGCACTCCGCCGGTCACGCGATCGTGTCGGCGTCGCCACTCAACGAAGCGGTGTCGTTCCCTGTCCACGGACCGGCCGCCCCACCGCCCATTGCCGACAGCCATCGGATCGAAACTCGGTGTCGCCGTTGTGGGCGGGCGGTCGCTGTCGAGTTACCGCCGTGGCGCAACTCCGCCAGCTCGGAAGCCGCTCAGCTGGGGCGCACGCTGCGACGATGCGTCGCGACGCCTTTCGTACCAGTGGAAGGATCCATCCCCGCCATGCCTGTTCTGTCGCGACGACGGCGCGCCGTCGTTCTGTCGGCCGCCGCCGCGCTCGCTTTGACGACGCTCGCCGCGCCCGGTTCGTCCGCCGCCGCGCCCGGTTCGTCCGGCGCCGCACCGAGCCGGTCGCTGCTCGGCACCGAGCCCACCGCGAACGGCACCTTGGTCACGTTGATCACGGGTGACCGCGCGGTGTTGACCACCGATCCGAACGGCAAGCCGGGGGCCACCCTGCTGCCCCGGCCCGGCGGCGACGCCCATGGATACACCACCCGGGCGTTCCGCGACGACCTCTACGTCATCCCGGCCGTCGCCATGCCGCTCATCGCCGCCGGCCGGGTCGACGAGGAACTGTTCAACGTCACCGGGCTGGTCCGCCAGGGCTACGACGACCGGTCCACCGCCATCCTGCCGGTCCTCGCGACGTACGGCGGCAGCCTGCGCCGCACCCGCCAGGCGCCCGCGGCGCCCGACGGCGCCACCGTCGCCGCGTCCCTGCCGGTCGCCGACGCGGTCGCGCTCGACGTCACCAAGGAGAAGGCCGCCGAGCTGTGGCGAGACCTGACCGACGGGAAGGGCCCGGCCATCGGCAAGCTCTGGCTCGACGGCCGGGTGACCGCCGCCATGGCCGAGACCACGGCGCAGATCAACGCGCCGCAGGCGTGGAAGGCCGGCCTGGACGGCGCGGGCACCACCGTCGCGGTCCTCGACAGCGGCTACGACGCCAACCACCCGGATCTCGCCGGGCAGGTCGTCGGCGAGAAGAACTTCACCGACGAGACCGGCGGCGCCGTGGACCGTAACGGGCACGGCACCCACGTCGCCTCCACCGTGGCCGGCACCGGTGCCGCGTCCGGCGGTGCCGAGAAGGGCGTCGCTCCCGGCGCCGACCTGCTCATCGGCAAGGTCCTCAACCGCGAGGGCAGGGGCCAGGAGTCCTGGATCATCGCCGGCATGCAGTGGGCCGTCGACAGCGGCGCCGACGTGGTGAACATGAGCCTCGGCGGCAGCATCGGCACCGACTGCACCGACCCGCTCGGTGTCACCGCCCAGCAGCTGACCCGGCAGTCGCACACCCTGTTCGTGATCTCCGCCGGCAACTCCGGTTCGGCCGCCCGCACGCTCGGCTCGCCCGCCTGCGCGGACGGCGCGCTGACCGTGGCCGCCGTCGACGCCGCCGGTGCCACCGCCGGGTTCTCCAGCCGCGGCCCGGTCACCGGCTCGCACAAGGTCAAGCCCGAGATCGCGGCGCCCGGCGTCGACGTGCTCGCCGCCGCCATGGGCAGCCCCGGCGGCAACCCGTACGTCCGGATGTCCGGCACCTCGATGGCCGCCCCGCACGTGGCCGGTGTCGCGGCGCTGCTGAGCCAGCGGCACCCGAAGTGGAGCGCGCAGCAGCGCAAGGACGTCCTGGTGTCGTCCGTCCAGCCGGGTGGGCAGGGCAGCGTGTACGCCCAGGGTGCCGGCGTGGTGGACGCGTACCGCGCGATCAACGCCACCGTGTACGGCCCCGGCACCGTCGACGCCGGCTCGTACGCCTGGCCGCACCAGCACCAGCAGCCGACCACCACCACGGTCACCCTGACCAACACCGGCGACAGCGCGGTCACCTTCGCGCTGTCGATCGAGGGCGCCACGGGCGAGGACGGCCAACCGCTGGCCAAGCGCACGCTGAACGTCGGCGTGGACCAGGTCACCGTGCCCGCCCACGGCACCGCCGACGTCCCGGTCGTGCTCGACCCCGCCGTGCGCCAGAGCGACGCCGGCTACGGCACCATCGGTGGCCGCCTGGTCGCCCGCGCCGCCGACGGCACCACCGTCACCACCGCCGTCGGCGCCTGGCTGGAGCCGCACACCGTGACCGTCACGCTGGACCTGATCGACCGACGCGGCCAGGCACCGACCGCCGGTTCCTTCGTGGACGTCGTCGACATCGACCGGCTCACCGCCCAACGGTTCAGCACCTTCGACACCGCCCCTCAGCTGCGCCTGCGGGAGGGCCGCTACTCGATCGCCGCTCTGATCGCCAGCCTCGACGAGGGCACCACCGGCGAACAGGGCCTGGTCAAGTCGATCGCCTTCATGGGCGACCCGGACCTGGTCATCAACAACAGCGCCACCGACATGACGATCACCTACGACGCGCGCACCGCGGTACGCCAGCAGGTCAAGGGTGAGCGCCCGTTGGAGGCGCAGAGCACCACTCTGCAGTACGCCCGCTGGTGGGACGCCGCCTACCTGGCCGCGTCGTACAGCGGCGGCAAGTCCGTCGACGAGGTGTACGTCGGGCAGACCGCACCGGTGCACTCCGGCAAGTTCGAGCTGGACACCTTCTACCGCATGTACGCCCCCGAACTGAGCCTGCGCAGCTCCACCGGGACCGCGCTGGCACCCGAGTACATGGTCGGCAACTTCATCCAGGGCACGGCCTCGGTGAAGCTCGACGGCTCCGGCTCGGCGCCGCTGGTCGCGGCCGGAGCCGGCACCACGGCCGAGATCGAAGCCGCCGGGGTCGCCGGCAAGGTCGTGCTGGTGCACGACGCGGTCAACTCGGCGACGACGCTGACCGCAGCGGCAGCCGCCGGCGCCAAGGCGGTGCTGTTCGGCCAGGACACCCCGGGCCGGTGGCTCGCCGTGTCGACGGCCACCATTCCCGGCCTGACGCTGAGCGGGGCCGAGACCGCGGCGCTGCGTGCCGACCTGGCAGCCGGCCCGGTGACGCTGTCCTGGGACGCCGTCGCGGCCAGCCCGTACGTCTACCACCTGGCGTTCGTCGCCGAGGGCAAGACCCAGCCGCAGGTGCCGCTGCACGTGCGTGACCGGGACCTCGGCCGGGTCGACGAGCAGATCAACTCGCTGCGGACCGACCGGGCGATCAACGACTACCTGCGGGCGTTCCGGCCGGACTTCCCGACCGTGTCCACCATGCTGTCGGAGGCGTTCACCGCGCCCCTCCAGCGCACCGCGTACTACACCGCAGACCAGCAGTGGCAGCACATGGTCGGCGGCGCGGCGGTGTTCGACGAGGTCATGTTCGACAACCCGCGCACCTACGCCGCGGGTTCGCAGCGGACCGAGCGGTGGTACGGCGGGCCAGTCCGCTCCGTGGCCACGCGTCGGGCCGACGGCTCGCGCGAGCGCATCTCCGAGCGCCAGGGCAACCTGATCGGCGTCGCCATGATCCCGTTCGGTGACACCGAACCGGACCACTACAGCCCGGGCGGCGGGTTCGGTGACACGGGCGCGGCGATCCTGACCCGGAACGGCGAGCAGATCGAAGCGTTGGCCTGGCCGTCGGGCGTGTTCACGGTGCCGGACGGGGACGCCGACTACCAGCTGCGGGTGCTGACCATGCGGTTCAACCCGCGCCCGCCCTACCACCCGAACTGGAACCTGTTCCACCGCACCGACACCACGTTCCGGTTCCGCTCCGAGCGGCCGGCCGACGACGCGCTGTACGCGCTGCCGATCGTCGTGCCGACGTACGACATCGCGCTCGACAACCGCAACCTCGCGCCCGCCGACGCCGCGTTCGCGGTGCACTTCGACGGGGTGGGCCAGCGCGACTACGACGCGGGCGACATCGTCGACGCGAAGCTGTGGGTGTCCTTCGACGACGGCACCACCTGGACGCAGGCCCCGGTGGCGGCATCCGGGCCAGGCTTCGTCGGCACGGTGGACCAGTCGGCGGCAGCCGGACGCGACGTGTCGCTGAAGGTGGACCTGACCGACGCGCACGGCAACGGCGTCGAACAGACCATCATCCGGGCGTACGGCGTGCGCTGACGCGGCGGAGTGGCGGGGCCCGGGACGGTCATCGTCCCGGGCCCCGCCCACCCTGGGTGCGGGGCGTGTGTGGGTGCAGGAGTACGCCGCCGGCTGCCCGGCTCGGACGGATCGGGCGTCTCCTGCAACGAGACGACACCCTCTCCTTTTTGAACGCGGTGAGAAAGCCGATCAGCGGAGCGGCCGGTGTACCGGGCGCCGTTCGATCTCCGGCCTCTGCGATCACGACGATCCCTCACCCTGCCCGCGCGTCCGCCTGACACGCCGGTTGTCGAGCCAGAGCGCCAGCCCCTTGCGACAGCGATATGCCGCGATGCCAGTCACCAGGACGGGGATGAGGACGGTCCAGAACCAGAATCGGGGGCCGACGCCGTGGGGCGGACTTGCGTCACGGGTGCGACCGCTGCGGATCACGTCGTCGGAAACGTCGATCGCGACGACCTCCATTGGGGCGGTGAGCAGGGTGGTGGGAGCGTCCGCGCCACGATCGAGGGCGAGCACCCGTACGGTGCCGACGTTGCCGTACGCCAGTCGCTGATCCATCTCGAGGGGCCCGTCGAACGCGGCCGGAGCGTGGGGTGCGGGCTGGTAGGCGACGACCCACCCAGTCTCATCCGCCGTCCAGCCCAGCAGCCGGATGGCGGTCACACCGGAGACGGCCGGCGTGTCGATCGCGCCGAGGTCCCTGCCCGTGGCCGGGTCGATCCGCCGCAGGCTCCAGCTGGCGCCGTCCCGTCGGGTGACCGTCAGCGACCGGCCGTCCGTGCTCCAGGCGCCCTTGCCGGCCAACTCCGTTTCGGGCGCGAGAGCGAACGAGGAGAGCCGCCGGCCGTCGAGGTCGGCGACGGTGACCGTCCGCCCGGTTTGGAAGGCGAGCCGTGCGCCGTCCGGGGCGAATGCGACCAAGGAACCGTGTACCTCGTAATCGTCGGCCAGCCGGGTTCGGCGGTCGTCGTCCAGCCAGACGATGCTCAGCACCTGCCGGTAGGCGCTGCGCTCCGGGTTGGCCGGCACAGTGTCTCGGACGACCAGCGCACGCCCGTCCGGCGACCAGCCCGCCGGTTCGATCATGACGGTGCCGGCAACGCCGCTGGTCACGGTACGGCTGCGCCCGGTCACCAGGTCGACGATTTCCACTCGGGGACGTGGGTGGCCGACTGCGCGGAAGGCGACGCGGCGACCATCGGGAGACAGGACCGTGTCCTCGCCGGCCTGCGCCTCGATTTCGCCTTTGATGATCCGGTAGCGGTCGGCGTCCGCACCGACGATCGCGATGATGCTGCCCTCGTCGCCGTACGTCAGACGCGGGGCCTGACCGGTGAAGATCACCGAGGCGGGACCGAGACGCGGTCGATCGTCGGCGTACAGGCTGCCAAGGGGTGGCTCGCCGACCCGGTCGGGCAGCGCGGCCTCAACGCCGGCTGCCGGGTCGACGGCGGGGATACTCGCCAGCGGCAGCACCGCCCCGGCCAGCGCGACCAGCATCAGCGCCACCATGGCCGCCAGCGCCGTACGGCGGCGGGACCGGCGGGCGGTGGCGAGCGCCCGTTCGTAGACCGGGTACGCGGGAACGTCGGCCGCCGCAGTGTGCAGCGACTCGCGTAGTCGGGCGGTCATCGCGTGCTCCTCTCCGCCGCACGGTCGACCAGGTCGGGGGCGATGACGCGCAACCGGCGTACCGCGTCGTGGCCGTGCCGCTTCACCGTGCCGACGGAGCAGCCCAGCACCTCGGCGACCTGCGTCTCGGTCAGGTCCTCGTAGAACCGCAGCACGACCACGGCGCGTTGGCGCGGAGTGAGCTGGCGCAGCGCGGCCGCCACGGTCAGCCGCAGGGCGGTCGCATCGGAGTGGTCGTCGCCGGGCCGGTCGATGGGCTCCGGGTCCAGCCGTTCGGCGAGGCGGCGGCGCCGCCACCAGGAAACCTGCTGGTGGTACATCACCCGCCGCACGTACGCATCCGGGTCGCCGTCGCGAATGCGCCGCCAGTGCTGGTACGTCCTGGCCAGCGCGCTCTGCAGCAGATCCTCGGCGAGCTGGTGATCACCGGTGAGCAGATAGGCCGTCCGGGACAGCGCTGGTGAGCGGTGCGCCACGAACTCGTGGAACGTCTCGGTCATGCCCACCCCCTCGCCAAGTAAGACGCCTCCCGTCGCCGCAATGGTTGAGGCGGCACGGCGATGGCGCTGCACCGCCGTTCACGTCGACCACCGCGCTGGTCGCATCCTCGCCGCTCAGCAAGGTCGGCTCGAACCACGGATCATCCACGAAGTCGACCGCACCTGGTCCATCCGCGCCCTGGTGGTGGGCCTCGCAACGATCGCCTCCGCCGCCGTGACCTTGATCAGCTTCTCCAGCGGCGGTTCGTCGCCACAGGTCACGACATGGCCGGGAAGCTGATCTCGACAGTGAGCCCACCGCCGGGACGTGCGTGGGCCGTGAGCACGGCGCCGTGGGCGACGGCGATCGCCCGTACGATCGACAGGCCCAGCCCGTGGTGGGCGTCGTCAGCCACCCGTCGCAAACGCTGGAAGGGCTCGAACAGCCGGTCCACCTCCTCGGGTGGCACCACCGGACCCGTGTTCGTGACGGTCAGGAGCGCCTGACCGGCGGTGAGGCGGGTGGCCACCTCGACCATTCCGCCGGGAACGTTGTAGTGCACCGCGTTGTCGCACAGGTTCGCCACCAGGCGCCTGATCAGCGTCGGATCGCCGAGCATTCTGGCCGGCCGGATCATCTTTCTCACCCGCAGCCCGTGTCGGTCGAGGCCAAGCGCCCGGTCGCGTACCGCCTGCTCGGCCAGCCCGGCGAGGTCCACCGGCTCCGTCCGGCCTCGGCCGTGCTCGCTGCCGGCCAGTGTCAGCAGCGACTCCAGCAGCTGGCCTCGTTCCCGGCTGGCCGCGATCAGGCGCTCGAAGCTGGCCCGGTACGCCTCGACGGTGGCGTCCGGGTCGATGAGCGGCTCCTCGAGCAGAGCGTGCTCGACGGTCAGCGGCGTGCGCAGCTCGTGTGCGGCGTTGGCGACGAACCTCCTGTGCCCGTCGAGCGCGGTCTCCAGCCGGTCGAGCAGCCCGTCGACGGTGTCCGCGAGGTCCTTGAACTCGTCGCGCGGGCCCGCCACCGCGAGCCGCTCGTGCACGTTGCGGTCGGAGATCTGCTGCAGGCGCTCGGCCATCGTACGCACAGGGCGCAGCATCCGGCCGGCGATCACCCAGCCCGCCGCCAGCGAGAGCACGGCCATGATGGCCAGCGCGATGCCTGGCAGGACCAGGATTTCCGACCGGTAGTCGCTGAGCTCGACCCGCGCGGAGGCGGGCAGGTGGCCCGGCTCGGCAGGGATGCCCTGCGGCGTACCCGACCAGGGACAGCACCTCGCTCTGGGTGCGTCGGCTGGTGGCAGGCTGCGGGACAGCGCCATGATGATGAGCAGTAGCACGACGCCGGATGCGACCGAAGCCGCGCAGTACAGCAGCGTGAGGCGCCACCGGAGCCGGTTGACCCGCATGTCAGATCCGGTAACCGGCGCGGGCGACCGTCACGATCAGCGGTGGGTCGCCGAGCTTCGCCCGTAGCCGGTTGATGGTCGCCTTGACGGTCGTGGTGAACGGGTCGGCGGCCTCGTCCCACACCCGGTCGAGAAGCTCCTCCGCGGAGACCACCCGGCCCTGGGCGGTGAGCAGGTGCTCGAGCGCGGCGAACTCCTTCGGGCTCAGCGCCAGCCGCGCTCCGGCCCGGGTGGCGATCCGCCGCGCCGGGTCGAGCCGCAGGTCGCCGTGCACGAGGACCGGCGGTGCGGCCGGGTGGGAGCGCCGGCCGAGCGCGCGGATTCGGGCCACGAGTTCGGCGTAGGCGAACGGTTTGGGCAGGTAGTCGTCGGCGCCCAGCCCGAGCCCTTCGACCCGCTCGGCGACGGTGCCCGAGGCGGTCAGCATCAGCACCCGGCTGAGCGACTCCCGGGCCACCAACGCGCTGCACACCTGGTCGCCGTGCACGCCGGGCAGGTCGCGGTCGAGCACGACGACGTCGTAGTCGAGCACGGCGGTGCGCTGCAACGCGGCGGCACCGTCATAGGCGACGTCGACCGCCATCCCCTCGCGACGCAGCACCCGCGCCACCGAGTCGGCGAGCGCCGCCTGATCCTCGACCACGAGCACCCTCATCGGCCGAGGTTATCCGCACCGGCGTCACAGCGCGGTCACAGCCACGCTGACCGTGCTGTGACCGCCGGCTGGCTAGAACTGGCCCCACATCTACTCGAGACAGGGGATCGCACCGTGGCGACAGCAACGACACCGGCCATCGAGGCCAGAGGGCTCGGTAAACGGTACGGTCGCACGACCGCCCTGGCCGACTGCACCCTGCGCGTGCCGGCCGGACGGGTCGTCGGCCTGGTCGGCCCCAACGGCGCAGGGAAGTCCACGCTGCTTGGACTGACCTGCGGGATCGTCGCCCCCACGGCGGGCAGCATCGAAGTACTCGGTGACCGACCGGGGGCTGGCGCGGCACAGTTGTCCAGGGTCGGGTTCGTCGCGCAGGACGCACCGGTCTACCACGGTCTGTCTGTCGCCGACCACCTGCGGCTCGGCGCCCGGCTCAACCCCCGCTGGGACCGGCCGCTCGCCGAGCGACGGGTCAAGCGGCTCGGCCTCGACCCCGCGCAGAAGGCCGGCCGGCTCTCCGGCGGGCAGCGCGCCCAGCTTGCCCTGACCATCGCCGCAGCCAAGCGCGCCGAGCTGCTCATCCTCGACGAGCCGGTCGCGTCGCTGGACCCGTTGGCCCGCCGCGCGTTCCTGCGCGACCTGCTCGACTTCGTCGCCGACCTCAGGGTCAGTGTCGTGCTGTCCTCGCATCTGCTCGGTGACCTGGAACAGGTCTGCGACCACCTCATCGTGCTGGCCGCGGGCCGGGTCCAGTTGGCCGGCGACGTCGCCGACCTGCTGGCCGTGCACCACCGGGTGACCGGTGCCCTGCCGCCCAGCGCCGAGCGCATTCACGAGGACGTCGTGCGCTGCGACGTCGCGGTGCCGGGCGCGCAGCCGGTCGACATCGAGGACCTGGGCATGGCATACATGACCCGCGCCGCCGTCGGGTCGATCGGGGGTGCCGCATGATCTGGCTGACCTGGCGGCAGTTCCGCACCCAGGCCCTGGTCGCCGCCGCCGCGCTGGTCGCGGTCGCGATCTACCTCGTGTACCTGGCCTTCCGTATCCGTGACGACTACGTCGACGTCCTGGGCTGCCAGCCCAGCGACTGCATCACCGCACGGCACACGTTCGAGGACACGTACACCGGCCAGCTGTCGGTCCTCGGCCTGCTACTCATCGCCGCTCCCGCCCTCATCGGTGTCTTCTGGGGCGCGCCCCTGATCACGCGGGAGCTGGAGGAGAAGACCGACCGCCTGGTGTGGAACCAGAGCGTCACCCGCACCCGCTGGCTGGCGACCAAGCTGGTGTTTCTCACGCTCGTCAGCGTCGCGGTCACCGGCCTGTTCAGCCTTCTGCTCACCTGGAGCGCGAGCCGCTACGACCAGTTCATCGGAGACCGCTTCAGTGCGCTGAACTTCGCCTCCCGCAACGTTGTCCCCCTCGGCTACGCCGCCTTCGCGTTCGTCCTCGGTGCCGTCATCGGGCTCATCGTGCGCCGCACGCTGCTGGCCATGGCGATGACCCTGGCGGTGTTCGCCGTTGTCCAGCTCTTCGTGCCCAATGTGGTCCGCGAGCATCTCATGACGCCGGTGACGAGCACCGTGGCGTTCGACGAGGACGCGATGAGCCGTGCGAACGGCTTCGGCATGAACGACCGTGGCGCCACGATCGTGGGCTACACCATGGCGGGCGCATGGTCCCTGACAGACGAGGCCAAGGTGGTCAACGCCGACGGCACCCCGTACACCCACCAGCAGGCAGTGGCGTGCCAGAAAGGTCTGCCGGCCGAGAACATCACCTGTATCGCCGGCCAGAACCTGCACTTCAGCTACACCTACCAGCCGGCCGACCGCTACTGGCCGTTCCAGTGGATCGAGCTCTCGGCGTACCTCGGGGTCACCCTGTTGCTGGCCGCCTTCGGCTTCTGGTGGATCCGGTACCGCTCAAGCTGATGTGTCTGCGCCATCTACGGTCCAGCGGTGAGGGCGAGCCGCGAGGGCGTTGCACCTTGGGTGGAATGCCCATCCATGCCCCGTATGGTATGCCGACGCCGGCCTGGTGGAGACGGTACGCGGGGTGGGCCACCGGCTGCGGCCGAGCTGACGGCACCCAGCCGTTTCTCAGATCATGCTCAAGAAATCCCGTCCCGTCGGCCGCTGGCGGCAGGGCTAGCGTGTGCTGTCGCCACGGTGTCATTCCCCCTGTTCTGGAGCTTCTATGAGAGACAGACGGACGGCCATCTTCTCCGTCCTGACCGCCGCCACCCTCGCGGCGACGGTTGCGCCCGCGCCCAACGCGTCCGCGGCCAGCTTGGGCGAGGAGCGCTTCCAGCCAAGTGTCACCTACGATCTGTCGGTCACCGACGCCGAGCGGGACGCGATCCACGCGGAAGTCGAGGCGTTGGCGGGACGCGTCAACAAGGCGCGGGCGGGGGACGGCACGTACGACCCGCTCAGTCTGATCGGTGCGATGCTGGACGGGTCGAGCTACGACTCCATCTCCCGCGGCGGCACGGCCGCGACGGCGTACCCCTTCCCGGTCAGCAACACCGCAGCCAACCAGAACGAGTACGACCGCAAGGTCGCCAAGCTCGCCTGGGTGGTCAAGCTGGCCACCGACCTGGGTTTCCCGGTGGTCGTCCAACGCCAGCCCGACAAGTACGTCTACGCGGAGATCGGTGACCCGGACGCCCCGGAGATGGTCATGGCGTTGAGCCACCTCGACTCGCCGACGGCTTCCGTTTCGCCCGCCCAGCTGGCGCGGTGGCGGGACGCCGACGGCAACCTCGGCACTCCTGGTGCGTACCACTCGCCCTATGTCCAGGACGGCTGGGTCTACGGGGCGGGCCTCCAGGACGACAGCGGCCCGACGCTGGCGACGCTGCTCGCGGCCAAGGCGCTGCTCAAGGCGGGGTTGCCCCTTGACCGACGCATCCGCATCGTCATGGGGATCTACGAAGACGGCGGTCCCGGCACGCCCTCGACGACGAACACCGCAAACTTCCAGTCGATCCCGTACAACTCGAACCCGAGCTTCTACGACAACTGGGCCTACAAGAACCTGAATCGGGAGGAGATCCCGATCGCGGCCTACACCTCCGACTCGCGGTTCCCGGTCATCGTCGGCAACTCCGGATCGGTGACCCCGCCGGTGTCGATGAGCCTGTCCGCGGACAGCACCAAGGCCTTCCGGCTGACGGATGCCACAGCCGGCGTCACGCTGCGCGAAGGCGACCCGACGCTCAAGGACATCGCCTACGGCAGCACCACGCAGATCGCCTCGCGGGCCATTTTCACCCTCGACGTGGCGGGAGCCGGCTCCGCCGAGCGCGACCGGTTCGTGTCGGCGATCACCGCCGCCGCGACCACGAAGGGTTGGCTCCCGGCCGCTCCCCGCACCACGCCCAAGGTGCAGACCACGATCACCGGTGACTCGCTCACGCTGGAGATCAACACCGATGTCGCGATGGAGATGCCGACCCCGCAGTACGGCAAGAATGCCGTCGTGTGGGGAATGTTCCTCCTCTCCAAGGGGCTCGGCGAGGTGGGAATCACGGCCGCCGACATGCAGTTGAAGAAGGCCGCCGACGGCATCGCCGATCTGTTCTTCCGCGACGGTGTCGAAGGCGAAGCCTATATCGGCAAGTACATGGGCATCTCGGCGAATCTGTTGCGCAACCCGAGTAATGGCACGCCGAACCTGACCTTCGCCCTCATGGGTGGCATCAATTCGGAGACCCCGACGAGGTTCTACACGGACGCCTCCGGCATCCTCAGCATGCCGATGTACGTGCGCAGCATGCATGTCAACGCGGCTGACTCCGGCCAGGCAACGGCGGCGGTCACGGCCGCCTTCCAGGCGCAGGGGTTCACCCTCGGCAACCTCGGCTCGCCGATCGGCGCCGGGTTGTACGTCACCCACGACAACCCGCTGACGGCTCTTCAGTTCGGCAGTTACCAGGCCTCGATCGACCGCAGCCCGGAGGAGTTCGCGGATCCGTATTCCCTCAGGGACGTGGTCTACCCGCAGGGCACGACCGGTGGCACCCTGGCCAGCAATTTCCGCAACAAGATGACCGCCTTCGGCGCCGTCATCCCGGGTAACGAGCGCTGGTGGCACACGGCCAACGAGCGGATGAAGGTCGACTCGGCGGTGCAGATGACCAAGATCATGGCCGATGGCATGCTGGAGATGGCCCGGTACTCCGGGCCCGCCGGTGCCAAGTTCATGTGGGCAGACATCCCGGGGCTGAACGCCGACCGGGCTGACCTCGACCTGCTCGACGTCACGATCGGTACCTACAAGGACGCGTCGGGCGCGGTCGGCACGAGCCAGTTGGGCAACCAGGCCCTGCTCGGCGCCACCTCGTTCAACATCCCGATGTGGAACGGGCGCGGCAACTCGACCCCGACCGCGGCGGCCTTCGCACTGGGGCACGCCCCCGGAGGGGTCTACCTGCCCCTGACCGACACCGAGTACCTCAACTCCACGTACGTGGCGCCGATGCGCCTGGAGTTCAAGGTGGAGCGCCCCGACCACATGTCGGACGCGGCCTGGGCGAAGTTCGTGGCCGGCGGCTACGGCGACTTCCAGTTCAACGTGCTCGTCGGTGACAAGGTTGTGCCGCTGGCCGTTCCTACGGGCCAGAGTGCGGCCAAGTACTTCTCCTCGCGCATCTCGGCCAACAACCCCAACGCCATCTACCTGTCGGTCAACCTCGCGATCACCGATGCGCCGTACACCGGGGTGCAGGCCGTCCTCGCGGATTCCAAGACGGACCTGTACACGGTCAATCCGACGTACCTGGCCTCGAACCCGGATCCGTTCCCCGAGCGCGGGGCCATCGAACAGCGGGGCTTCTTCCTGTTCGGTGACGGGCAGAAGAACGCGGAGTTCTCCTCACCCGACGCGGTCTACGTGACGGTCGCCAACGCGGTCGTCGATGCGAAGCCGTCGGCGGTGGTGAAGAAGCTGAAGGGCAACACGAACGAGTTGACCATCACGGTGAAGCAGACCCGCATCGATGGCAGCGAGTCGCCGGTGGTGGCCACGTACACCATCGACAACAACGCTGCCGGCACCTACACCGTCGGCGATTACAAGGTGTACGTCGACACCAAGGGCAACACCCAGGTGCGGTCCATCTCCATCGTGTGACCGGGGGTAAGCGGCCGCCGGGACGTGCGGCACATTGACAACGGCGTGGAACCACTGCTGTCGGTAGTGGTTCCACGCCGTTTGTGCGCCATCGCAGCCCGAACCAGCGAGCCCGTGGGTGACCGGAGGCAGTTGTCCACCTGCGGGCCACGCCGGTCAGACGGAGGCGAGGAACGCCCGCACCCGCTCCATGAGCAGCGCGGACGCCTCCGGGTCGTAGGCGTCGAGCGAGGAGTCGGCGAAGAGGTGCTGGTTCCCCGGATAGACGAACAGTTCGGCGTTCGCCGTGGAGCCGGCGAGTTCGCGTGCGGCCGGCAGGTCCTCGTCGAAGAACTCGTCGCCCTCCTTGCCGTGGATCTGCACCGGCACGCCCTCGGGCCACGCCACCCCGAACTCCGTGACCGGGAGGCAGGACTCCATGAGGAGTGCCCCGCGGGCGCCGGGCCGGGTCTGCGCGAGTCGCTGGGCGATCGTCACGCCGAAGGAGAATCCGGCGTAGACGAGCCGGGGGCCGAGTTCGTCGGCCGCGGCGATGCCGCGTTCCCGGAGCGTGTCGAGCCCCCGCTCTCGAGCGAATCCGAACCCCTCCTCGATGCTGCTGAACGTCCGGCCGTCGAACAGGTCCGGCGTGTGCACGGTGTGCCCGGCCTGCCGCAGGCTGTCGGCGAAGCTCCGGACGCCGTCGGTCAGGCCTTGGATGTGGTGGTAAAGCAGCACGTCGGTCACGGCATCGCACTCCAAGCGAACGATCGAAATTTTTGGAACGTTCCGCGATGCTAGTCTGTTGCGCCATGGCCGACAACCCTCCGGACTACGAGCTAGCCGATCGGATGGCGCTGACCAGACCGGACCAGGTGAAGGCCATCGGCCACCCGCTCCGTACGGTGATCCTCCAACTCCTCCACGAGCGGGCCGCGACCGTGACCGAGTTGGCGGAGGCCGTCGAGCGCCCCAAGAGCACGGTCGCGCACCACGTGGACGTGCTTACCCGGAACGGCCTGCTCCGGGTGGTGCGTACGCGGAAGGTGCGGGCGGTCGAGGAGCGCTTCTACGGCCGCACCGCGCGCATGTTCTACGTGGCGGCGGAGCCCTCACCCGCTGGGGGACAGCTGCCGGGCGACTTCAACGACTTCGAGGTGGCCGCACACGAGTCCGCGACGGCGTTCGAGCAGGGAAAGCTCTGGGGCTTCATCCGGCATGCGCGCATCTCGGAGGATCAGGCCGCTCAGTTCTGGGAGCAGATGGCGCAACTGGTCGATGAGTTCGACCGGATGCCGAGGTCCGGCGAAACCACGTACGGGTTCGCGATCGGCATCTATCCCACCGACCACCCGACCCTGCCGACCGGGCAGTGAGGCACCTGCCCGAGAATCGCGGACGGCCTGGTCGCACACCTGGTCAAGCCGGCTGCTGCCGTCGTCACTGACGACCGGTCCGCCGGCAGACCAAGTCAGGCCACCGGTGGGGTCCCCGGATCTGCCGCCCCAGCGGGCTCCAGTGGCTCTGCGCGGGCTAGCTGGCTCGGCGCTGGACGCGCCACAGGCCGACCGCCGCGAGCAGCGCGCTGATACCGAGGTACAGCGCCAGTTCGATCCATTGGAAGGGCCAGAATCGCTGGTTGGGTTGAGCAAGCAGGTCCACGTGCAGGTCGAGCTTGCCGAGACATACCGCGGTGTCACCGAACGTCCCGGTGGCGCCGGTCTTCGGGGCGTTGTCGAGACACCCGTTGAAGGCGGCGTCGGACAGTTGCCGGCCGTCGGATGTCAGGAGCTTGCTGGTGTCCGTGACCCAGGCGTCCCGTACCTCCAGCCCTCCGATGACCGGCCCGCCGGTGATGCTGCCCAGCGACCGGGCCTGGTTGATGGCGTCGGCACTCATCGCCACGGTGACCCGCTCGGCGGGCAGGTAGTGCGGTCGCAGCAGGTTCGGTACGGCGACCTGCACAGCGATCACGGTGAGGAACACCACCGCCATCGCCGGCAGGGTGCGGCGTGCCAGCAGCCCGGTGACGGCGCCGAGCGTGACGCCGAAGACGGCGTACCCGATGGGCGCGATGCCGCGTGCCCCGAACAGGAGGCCGCTGAACCGATCGCCGGTCACCTGGTCGACCGGGCCCGCCGCCCACGTCATCAGCGCGCTGAGCGCGCCGGCGACTGCCATGCTGGCAAGGCCGAGCACAGTCAGCTTGACCGCCAGCCAGCGGCGGCGGGGCACACTCTGGTTCCACACCAGCCGATGGGTGCCGGTCTCCAGCTCCCGGGCGATGAGCGGCGCTCCCCAGAACGCGCCGATGAGCGCGGGCACCAGGCCGAGGCCTGCGGCGAGGAACAGCATCGTCTGCGTGTACTGGCTCGGGAGCTGGGACGTGTCGCGGACGGCACGGATGTCCCCGCCCAGGCGCAACAGGTAGCCGGCGGCCAGGACCAGCAGGATCGCTCCGACGAGCGCCTGGACGCGGAACTGCCGCAAGCTCATCCTGATCATCGCGACACCGCCGTACCCGCGTTGGCCGCCGCAGCCGATCCGGCGGCCCGCGACATGTAGGCGAGGACCAGTTCCTCCAGCGTGACCGTCTCAGCGTCCCCGGCCCGTACCGCCGCGTCGCCCCGAACCAGGGCGCGGCCGTGCTCGGCCCAGATGATCTCGTCCCCGGTGGGCGACATGGCCGGCACCTTCGCCGGATCGACGGCGATCCGGCGGTGCGTGGCGAGCAGATCCCGGACCGGACCGGCGATCTGGATGCGCGAGGCGCAGAGCACGACGAGGTAGTCACAGACCTGCGCGACGTCGCTCAACAGGTGTGAGGAGAGCACGGCACTGGCGCCGAGTTCGCCTACGAACTCCACGAGGCTGCGCATGAAGCCCATCCGTGCCAGCGGATCCAGCGCGGCGGCGGGCTCGTCGAAGATGAGCAGCTCGGGTCGTTTCGCAGCGGCGATGGCCAGCGCGAGCTGCGCGCGTTGGCCGCCGGACAGCCGGCCCGCCTTCTGCGCAGGGTCCAGGCCGACCTCCGCGATCCGCCGCTTGGCCAGCGCCGGGTCCCAGGACGGGTTCAGCCACGCACCCATCTTCAGGTGGTCGGCGATGCTGAACGAGGCGTACACCGGGGTGTCCTGGGCGACGAAGCCGACCCGGGCCAGGTGCGCCGCGTTGGCCGCCGGCCTGGACCCGAGGACGGACAACGTACCCGAGGTCGGTCCGATCAGGCCGCAGGCCAGTTGCAGCAGCGTCGACTTGCCGGCACCGTTCGGGCCGACCAACCCGACGACATGCCCGCGCGGGATCCTCAGGTCACAGTCGGTCAATGCCGGGCGGCGGCCGTACCGTTTGGTCAGCCGCTCGGCGTGCAGGACGAGTGGTGTTCGCATGGGCTCATCCTGCGAACGGCGGGCGGGCCCGGGCATCGGTCCGAAGCAGGGGCGGGCACGCGGACGACCCTACTTTCGGCCGGTTCGCGGGGGCCGGCGACTGCCTAGCGTCCTCGGCATGGACACGACACACCGAACGACGATCAACGCCATCCTCGGGCTGGTCTTCGTCACCGGGCTCGGGCTCACGGCGGTGACCACCCTGAACCTGGCCGCTGGCTGCTCGCGGTGGCGCTCGGGATCACCCTGCGCGCGGCGCTCCTCGTAACGTGATGCGGGTGCGTATCTGGGACCGGCTCGCGGTCGCGGCCACCGTGGGGCTCGCCGTGGTCTTTCTCGCCGGGATCGGCATCGAAGCCGTGGCGATCGCCCAGACCTGGGGCGTTCGGTACTGGCTCGCCGGCGGTACGGCCGCCGTCGCGGTGTGTGCGCTGGCGCTGGTGCGGCGGCGGCACCGGGCGTGGGCGGCTGTCGCCGGCCTCGGGATCGCTGGACTGGCCGTCGTGGCGGCCCGGGTGTTCCACCTGCCGGCCGAACCAGGACCGGCGATGGCGTTGGCGCTCGCCGTGCTCGTCGGGTCGGCGGTGCGCGCGCTGCCACCCGTTCCGGCCGGTGCGCTCGCCGCCGGCGGGCTTGCCGTGGTCTGCGGCGCCTATCTGGCCGCCCGGCCGGAGTCCGGGGGCTCCTCCGGGGTCGTGGCGCAGAACGCCGCGGCCTGGCTCGGCGCGGTCACGGTCGGGCTGGCGCTGCGCCTGCTGGACGACCGGGCGGCGGCCACCGCCGAGAAGGTACGCCGGGACGAGCGGCTGGAGCTGGCCCGGGAACTGCACGACGTGGTGACCCACCACATCACCGGCATGCTGATCCAGGCGCAGGCCGCCCGCATCGTCGCGCGCAAGAACCCGGCGCAGGTGGTCGAGCCGCTGACCGGGATCGAAGCCGCCGGCACCGAGGCGCTACGCGCGATGCGCCGCGTGGTCGGGCTGCTCCGCGACGCCGAGGACGCGCCGCCGGCGTCGGCCGGGCCGGAACAGCTCGACGTAATGGTCGAGCGCTTCAGCCGGCAGGGCCCGCCCGTGCGACTGTCGGCACCCGACGAGAGCGCGGCCTGGCCGTCGGAGGTGACCAGCACCGTGTACCGGATCGTCCGGGAGGCGCTGACGAACGTCGCCCGCCACGCGCCGCGAGCCCACGGCGTCACCGTCACCGTCGACCAGAACCCCTCCGGCGTCACGGTCGAGGTGACCGACGACGCGCCACGGGGCCCCGCGCGCGCCGCGCACCGCAGCGGCTACGGACTCATCGGAATGCGTGAACGCGTCGAAACCCTCGGCGGTACGCTGCACGCTGGCCCCCGCCCCGATGCCGGCTGGTCGGTCCTGGCCACCCTGCCCCTCCGGGATGGACGATCCAGATGACGATCCGCGTCCTGATCGCCGACGACCAGGCCATGATCCGTGGCGGCCTGCGGCTCATCCTCGAAGACCAGCCGGACATCAGCGTCATCGCAGAAGCGTCGGACGGCGTCGACGCGATCGCCCGGGCCCGCCAGCTACGCCCGGACGTCTGCCTGGTGGACATCCGGATGCCCCGGCTCGACGGTCTCGAGGTGACCCGGGCGCTGGCCGGGCCGGGTGTGCCCAACCCGCTGCGGGTCATCGTCGTCACCACGTTCGACCTCGACGAGTACGTGTACGGGGCACTGCGCGGCGGCGCGGCCGGATTCATCCTGAAGGACGCCGGCCCGGCCCTGCTCGTCGAGGCCGTACGCGCAGCCCACAACGGCGACGCGCTCGTCTCCCCGTCGATCACCGTACGGCTGCTACGCCACCTGACCGCGCCGGCGCCAGCCTCCGGCAAGTCGTTGCCGTCGTTGTCGGACCGCGAGATCGAGGTGGTACGGGAGATCGCGCGCGGCCGCACCAACCTGGAGATCGGGGCCGAACTGTTCATCTCCCTGAGTACGGTCAAGAGTCACGTCTCGACCATCCAGACGAAGCTCGGCCTCCGCAACCGTACCGAGATCGCCGTCTGGGCCTGGGAGAACCGGATCGTCGACACCGCGTGAACGGCAATCAAGCGGCGGCATCGGGTGGATGGGCGGCGACGTCGCGGGCGCGGGCGGTCGGGCGTGCCGGGGGTGGGGCCTCTGGTCATCCGGTCGTCGGCGAGACCTCTCCGCCGATGCCGGTTTCGTTGCCGTCGCTGTCGTGGAAGACGTACTTCCAGACCGAGTCGTGCTTCTCGACGTCGACCGGCTCCAGGCCCCGTTCGGAGATCCTCGCGACCTCGGCAGCTGGGTCGTCGACCCAGATCATGCTGACAGCTCCGCCGGCCCGATCGGGATCCTGGACGATGTACACGTACCGATCCTCGGCCAACTGCCAGACCGCCTCGATCTCGTTCGGATAGAAGGCCGGTTCGGCACCGAGCAGCCGCTTGTACCACTCCAGGGCGCTGTCGTAGTCGCGCACCGGGATGCCCGCAAACACTCCTACCGCCATGCCGGTCTCCTCAGCCGCGGTGTCGAGCCCGACCGGTGCCGGGCACTGGAAGACAGACCGGACCTGGCAGCGAAACCTGACGGGGGTCGACCTGATCGCCTTCGGACGGGTCCCGCGCCCAGGTTACCCCTTGCCGGGGCGGTGCACGCGGTGCTGGCCGGCGCAGTCACCACTCGTATCCCATGGCCGGGATGACCTCGCCGAGCGCTTCTTCGATGAACGCGCGCGTTTCCTCGTCGAACTGGCCGTTGCGGTTCGTCAGCTTGTGTGACTGAAACGTTGAAGAGGTGGCGAAGTCATCGACGTCGAGCCGTGCGAACAGGGCGCGGCGCTGCCCGGGCCAGTCGGCCGCGAGATCTTCGGCTCTCACCTCGATGTATCGTCTGCCGGTCAGGTCGGCCGTGTTCTTCCAGGTCAGCCATCGGTGGTAGATCGGCTTGAGGTAGGCGAGCGCGCCCTCGACGGTGGGCGGTGCCCATGGCTGGGCCAGGTGGGATGCGAGCACTGAGACCGGGTGACGCTTGATGTGCACGATGGTCGCTTCGGGGACCAGTTCCCAGAGGAAGTCCATGCACAGCAGGTTGAACGGCGTCTTCTCGCACCAGGTCGGCTTGCCCGCGTCGGCGGCTGCTCCGCCGAACATGGTGTCGATCAGGCCTCGCAGGATTCCGAGCAGTTCGCCCCGGTCGCTGAAGTACCTGGGTAGTATGCGCCGGCGGCTGATGGGCGCGAACGGTCCGGCGGGCCGGTCGGCGTTTCCGAAGCCTTCCGGGGGTGCGGGTTCGTCATACGTGTCCGCGATCAACTGCGGCCAGAGTTGTTGCACCGCGTCCCGGTAGCGCTGCTCGCCGACCAGCTCGGGAACGGTCTTGCCGCGATCGTCGCGCCGGCCGGGCACTCGTACGGTGAGGAAGTCGCTCATCCGGTGCAGGGCGTCCTCACCGACGGTGGGGTCGTACCGATGGGTGAGTGCGTCGGCCAGGTCCCGCAGGCCGCCCGGGTCGACGAGAAACCTGGTCTCCATGGGAATCCGGTGGATCAGCGGATGCTCGCCGATGATGTCGGCGATCCGTGACGTCCCCGAACGACCCGTACCCGCGACGAAGATCGGTGAGGGGGAGGGCATGTCGAACAGTCAAAGTCCCACCGCGTCGCCCGCGCAAGCCATTTACCCTCTTCAGCCGCTGCTCTGGACCGGCGCCCGCCGCGCTGCGCCGCGTGCGCGTCGGACGGCACCCTCAACCGTCACGGGGCCGCGCCGTGGTCCGCGTCACCGGTCGTTGGTGCATCATGGCTTCTCATGTTCGTGGATCAGCGAAAGTTCCCCTTCCTGGCCGATCTGCGGGCACGGTGGGAGGCCATCCGGGATGAGTGCCTCGCCCTGTCGCGGGAGACATATCAGCCGTGGGTGCAACGCGAGATGTACGGCCAGGGCTGGAGCGTGTACGGGCTTGTCGCCTTCGGGGAACGGATCGATGAGGCGCTCGAAGCATGCCCGAACACGGCCTCCGCGTTGACGAGGGTTCCTCACCTGACGACCGCTGGATTTTCCCGGATGGCGCCCGGCACCCACATCAAGCCACATCAGGGGTGGGTCACGACCGTTTACCGCGCGCATCTCGCGCTGGTCGTGCCGGAGGACTGCGCACTGCGAGTGGGCGACGAGACCCGCCAGTGGCGCGAAGGTGAGACCTTCGTCTTCGACGACACCGTCACGCATGAGGCGTGGAACTACGGTTCCAGCGACCGCGTGGTGCTGTTGTTTGACTTCGCCCGTCCTGGCTATGAGGACGTGCCGCAGGACGAACTGCCGGCCTCGGTGGCAGGCTTCGTACGACGCGGTGGATGAGCGAGACATCCCCGTGCATCTCCACGGCCCTGCTTCATCCCGCCTCCCGAGAACCCTGCCGATCGTCGGATGCTGCCCTGCGGCACCCAGGTCATCATGCTCCGCGCAGCGCCGTACGCGGCATGAGCGGACAACAGGTGCCCTCGGCCGTGGTGCATGATTGTCATCGTGTCGGGGCCCTCCGCCGCAGTTCTGCTGCCCGTTGAGTGGACCGCTGACGACGTCAGGGCATTCCGCGTGTGGCTGTCGGAGTCGCTCAGCCCGGACGGAGACAACTGGTGGGCACTTCGGGAACCGCGGAACCCCGACATGGCGAAGCCGTTGCCGAAGACCGGGCCGATGCTCATCCAGCCTGATGCCTACGGATGCGACGACGCTGATGAGGCGGTCTGCTTGACGCGCGCGGCCGGCTTCCTCCCGATCACCGAGATCGTCCTGGCCGCAGCAGTCAACAGCAAGAATGACCACCGGTTTCTCGCCCAGCTCGCTGTGGCGATAGCCCGCCGATACGGCGGCCTCATCGATCTCGATGGCCTGCTTCCGGTGCCTCCACCGCCGGAGGTCTCCGCTCTGTCGACTCCGCAGTCCGGCCCTGGTCGCCGACGATGGAAGGACCATTCCCGGGCAACTATCGGCACGCTTTCCGGAAGGTGGCACGAGATTCCCTACCGGACGGCGTGGGACGAGGTCGCTGTCCGCCATGTCGTCGATGCGGATCTCCTCGCCTCCTGGCTGCAGCACCCGCTCTTCCAGATGGTCAAGTGACCGAGATCCTGCCGGACGTCCGCTCTCAGCAGATCGGGATGCCGACGCTGGACCGCGGCGCGGATCGACTTGAGCGCGGCGAGGACGTTCGCCGCGCTCTTACGGCGCCTGATGACGCCCCAGAGCCGGTCGTCGCCGCCGGAGTAGCAGCCGTGGAACTGCCGGACGCCGTGCAGCTTGTGGTAGTTCGCAGGTCGCCGGTGTGGGTGCCCAGCCGGCGCCCAGCCGGTGCCGGCCTGGGGGCGGATCACCAGGAGCCCGAACTCGTCGGAGGCGAAACCCGCTGCGCAAAGTGCTGCTGACGTCCTGGATCCGGGCGAGTTTGGCGTCCCGGTGCGGGTCGGTGGACCCTTTCCACGTCTTGGTTCTCTGCAAGGTGATCCGGTGTCGGTGCAGGATCTGCCGCAGCCGTTCCCGCCCGATCCCGAGCCTGCGGGTGACATGCGAGCTCAGGCGGTCGGCGAGCTTGCGGACGCTCCACCGGGTGAACGGCTGCCCAGCGCTTCGGGGCGGGCGTTGGCCGTCTCGACGATGAATTGTTCCTCATCAGGATTGATCTGGCGGGGACGGCCACCCGCCCACTGAGGGTCCAGGCTGGCCAACCCCATCTCGTTGAACCGGTGGGTGACCTGCCCGATCGTGTCCTAGTCGGCCTGAACGAGACGAGCGATTGCCGGCACCGTATTCCCGCCGGCCGAGGCGAGCGCGACCATCGCCCGCCGGTCGGATCGGAGAGCCGGTACCTCTACGAGTGATCCTCAGCAGCAGCCCCTCCTGGTCACGGAGCCGCCGAACGCGAACGAGTTCCGCCACCGCCACAGCCTGACCGCCACCCCACTACCGTCCTGGCATGCCAGACGGCGTGTCATCCGACGTCGCGAACGACGTGGGGCAGCAGCGGCGGGTCACGGAGACGTAAGGTGGGCGGTGATCTTCATGGGGAACCGGCGTTTCGGCCTGCTCTGGACCAGCACGTTACTGTCCAACCTGGGCAACTGGCTGATGATCGTCGCGGTGCCGGTCTACGTCTACACGATGACCGGGTCGACGCTCAGCAGTGGTTTCGCCTTCGTCGCGCAGACCCTGCCCGCGATCGTCTTTGCGCCCCTGGCCGGGGTGGTGGCCGACCGTTGGGACCGGCGCGCGGTCATGGTCGGGGCGGACCTGCTGCGCATGGTCATCGTGCTGGCGCTGCTCGTGGTCGACGATCCGGGCATGCTGTGGCTGCTCTACACGGCGATGTTCTTCGAGAGCGCGATCGGGCACTTCTTTCAGCCCGCGGCCCGAGCGGCGGTGCCCGCCATCGTCGGTCGGGGCGGTGACCTGGAAGCGGCGAACGCCTGGAACACGGTTGCGAGCGGCATCGTCCGCCTCGCTGGCGCGCCCCTGGGCGGCGCGCTCTACGCTCTCGTGGGTTTCGACGGCCTGGTGCTGATCGACTCCGCGACGTACCTGCTCTCAGCCGCGCTGATCTTCGGAATGGGCCCGCTGCGGGTGGCCGACAATGGGCGCCAGCCGGACACGTCCTCCTGGCTGGCCGCCTTCTGGGAGCAGGCCCGGGAGGGCCTGGCCTTCCTCTTCAGGCACTCCGTACTCCGCGCGACGCTCCTCGTCTCCAGCCTCTTCCTGTTGGCCAACGCCGCTTTGAACGTGCTTCTGGTGCCGTACGTCCTCGACGTCCTCGGCGGCGACGCCAGCGACGTAGGCGTTCTGATGGCGGCACTCGGCGGCGGCTTCCTGGCCAGCGCATACGTCGGCAACATACTGTCCCGCAGCGGGCTTCTCCGACTGTCGTTCACCGGTTGTTTGGCAGCGATCACCCTCTGCTTCGCCGGGCTCTTCCTCATCCACCACTTCGTCGCCGCGCTGGTCTTCATCGCCCTGGCCGGTCTGCCCGGTGGCGCGCTGCTGATGCTGGTCCAAGTCCAAGTCCAACGCCAGACCCCGGACCGCCAACTCGGCCGGGTCGGATCCGCCTTCTCGGCCGCCGAGATGGCCGCGACCGTCGTCGGCGCGTCGGCGGGCAGCGTCGCCGGACAACACCTGCCCCTCACCACCACGGTCTGGCTCGTGATCGGCGTGTTGGCGGGCAGCGCGGTGCTCGCCGCCGCGCTGCTACCCACCCGACCCGGACCGGCGGCAGCGGAACCGGAGGCTACAGCGGAACCGGCGATGGCGAAAACCGGTGACGATGCCTGAGCGGCATTCATCGCGGGTTCTCACGTCGATCACCGCGAGCCGATGGAGCCCAGACTGACCTACTGGTGGTCCCGGCTGGCGCTGGAGCCCTCGCGCTCTCACCTCGGACCCGTACGGTCGGTGTCGCGTCAGCGTGGCAGCCTTGCTGGGGCGGGCGAGTTCAACACCGAGCAGGATTCGGTCGGGTCGTCAGTGAGTTCGTAGAACGTGCTCAAGCCGCTGTTCGAGTCGGCTACGAGCGAGGTCGTCATTGATGTCCAGCCCGGAGTCGCGCCATGGCTGGGCGACTTTCGCTGGGTCCGGCAGGTAGCCAACGATGTCCATGACGTTCCAGTACCGGAACTCGTCTTCGTCGTGGCGGGCACCGGCCCGGCGACGGTAGGCGATCGTGAATCTGGCCCCAGCCTCAACGCCATGCAACATGGCCAAATAGGTCGCGGCGTGTGCGACGTCCAAGGCCGCCGGTCCCCACGATGTCTCGACCCAGTCCACTACGCCGCTGACACGGCCTTGCGACCACAATAGATTACCTAGATGGAAGTCTCGGTGCAGGAACGTACCGGCATAGGCCGGCACGGGTTGTTCCAGCAGCTCGAACGCTCGATGCCACAGCTGTCGTCGCTGCGCCCACGGCGGCATGACTCGTTTGCCCGGCGTCGCCCAGGACTGATACTGCCGTGGCCTGTCCAGTCCTGGTGTGAACTGATGAATGTCTACGAGAACCTGCGCCATCGCCTCCAGGATGCTGTCCGTGGCAGAAGTCAAGCACAGGCGCCCGGGCAGCCAGGACATGAGGTGTGCCGGTGCCCCGACGGCCTCCCCGGACAGATCGAGGGCGATACTTCTGGGCACTGGGATCGATGACCGTTGCAGTTGCTGCTGGACAGCCGCCTCTCTGGAAAGCAGTCCGGCAGCGTGTCGGCGCCATGGCTCCTTCGTCATCAGCCGGAGTACAGCCTGTTCACCGTCGTGCCCGTGTGTGTCAGGCCCAGCATGGTGGACGTCCAACCACCCGTGAGGCGCCACACCCTGGTGATCCGACGCTGCCAAACCGACTCAACCCAGCGAATCTCAACCGCTGTCGCACTGCCCACAAGCACCACTCTGCCATCGGTAAAGCCGTGAGCATCTGGCTGTATCCCGGAGGCCATATACACGGCGAGGATGTAGTTGGGGTGGCGGTCGAGGTTCTTGCGGACTCGGTCGTAGCGCATGGTGGTTCTCGGGTCGGCGTGGCGGGCGGCGATCTGTACGTCGCGGAGGCTGACACCGGCGTCGAGCATCTCGTCGCGAACGTGTGCCGCAGCATGTGTGGGGAGCATCCTCGGCATCCGGATTCACGCCGAGAGGGCGAGATGCTTGAGCCGGTGAGTGACGGCGTGCCGGTCCGTCCGCCGACCGTGGGTGTTGCGCAGGGGCGGCCCGCTGGGGCACTCATCGAGAGCCCGGTCAATGGCTCGGGCGACTGCGGGTGGCAGCTGAACAAGAACGAGCTTGCCAACCTTGCCGTGCACGCGTAGGAGCATGAGCGACTGCGTCGGGCCAGCGACTAACGTCCGTGTCATGGCGGCAGAAGCAGCGGGAACGTTCCGTCGGACGCAGATCGAGCGATCGGACCAGCGCATCGCCTGGGAGCGGACGGACCAGGCCTTCTTCGCTGCGGGGGCGTGTCATATCCTCGCCTGGGTCTGCCGAGAGTCGTACGCGGACCGGCCGATCGAGATAGCGGCGGTGCGCTTCGCTGGCGAGCGGCAGGTCTTCCACGTCTACGCGCTCTGGGATGGCTGGGCGTTCGACCACTCCGGCTGGCATCCCGAGTCGCAGTTGCTGGCAGTCAACACAGAGTTCGAAGGTCGCCCGCTGGAGCAGGTCAAGATCACGGATAGTCTCGCTGAGTTCTGCGAGGAGCACCTCTCCCGTATGCCGAACCAGTATTGGCTCGACCCGCTTCCTCGTGCTCGCAAGTACGTGAGTCGGTACATTCCACCATGGGCGTAGCGCCTTCGGTGCCTGCCTGCTGGCTGCTCCCGGGTCACCGGTTCGAGCCGGACGGCCAGATCTTCCTCAAGGCGCTGCCCCGACTGCCCGAGGTCAGGCAACCACGGTCGCGTGCCGTCTACGACCGAGGCCGTCCCATTAGCTACACCTCCTACAGCTTCTGACCGACTGGTCGTCGCGATAGAGCCCCTCCTCCGGTGGGTTCACTGTCACCGGCACGTCCGCGCGGCGCCACCCGTCATCCGGCTGCGCTCCATGACGCGCAGTGCGCGGCAGATCCGGATGCCGGATCTCGGCGAATTCAGGCATCATCTCGAGGTGGATGCAAGCGAGGCCAGGGTCGTCCTGGTTGATGATCTGCGTTCCTTCGTGAACGGCCGCAGTGCGGAAGTAGCCCGTAGCAGTGCGGCCGGGGTTCAGCTCCTCGACCGGTATCGGGGTCAACGGTTGGACGAGTTGTGGCTGGACCATGACCTGGGCGGAGACGACACGGTCTGGCCGGTCGTGGAGGTGCTGGAACGGGCCGCCTTCGAGGAGCACCGGTTCGATATCGGTATCGTCTACGTCCACTCCGCCAATCCAGCCGGTGCCATGAAGATCGTCCAGGTTTTGCGACATTGGGGTTACCAGGTCCACGTCGCGTCGGGCTCGACGGAGGTCGGCTATCTCGACGGGACCGCCATCGCGAGCTGACCGGTTGGTCCAGCGCCAGAGCGACACAGGCCAGCCGACCGTGCGTATCGCGGCTCGAGCGAATACCTGATCGAGCGCGCGCCCGCACGGTCCCTCGGCGCGAGCCTGGCGTGCCTGAGAAGTTGTTCGACCACCCGGGCCTGTCGATGCCCGGGAAGGCAACTACAGCGTGAGCCGGGATGTACTCAACGGCGCCACCGGCCAACTTGCGGAAACTGCTGACCGCCGGCCCGGCACCCCACCGCCGTACGGGCTCCGGTCGGCTGACCGCCGGCCGCCGGCGCCCGTCTGTGACCGTGCGGACAGCCGGAAACGCGCTCCTCCGATTGGCGTTCGCTGCGTAGGATCTCCGGCGATCAAGGGGGGTGGAACGGTGGGCGATTTCCAGCAGTTCGTGACGGATGTGACTTCGCGTCTGTCCACGATGTCCAGGGGTGAGTTGTACGCCGTCGGCGACGGTCTCGACCGGGACTCACTGTGGCTCACCTTTCTCGATTCCTTCCCCGCCGGCACCAATCTGCGGTTTCGTGAGCGATCCGAGTACGACTGCTCGACCTGCCGCGGTTTCATCAAGCACTTCGGCAACGTCGTCGAGATCCATGACGGGCGGGTCCGTACCGTCTGGTCCGGGGTGTCGGCATCCGACCCGGTCTTCTCCGTCGTCGCGGCCGCTCTGGACGAGTTCGTTCTTTCGCTGCCGTTGTCCACCATCTTCCGGTCCACTCAGGCGCAGTACGGGACGAAGACCACCCGAACGCTGCGCGACGGCCAGGTCGAGGTGTGGCACCACCTGCACGGCCGAGTGGAGAAGCGGCATCGCACCGAGGACGTCGGCGCGGCACAGAGCAGCTTTGACGCCGCGGTGCAGGTCTTCCAGCGTGGCCTGGCCGAGCTGACCCGGCACGCTCTGGACACCGTCGTCGACCTCGTCGACGACAACGGCCTCTACCGCGGTGCGGAGCATCGCCGGGCGGTGACCGAGTTCCGCTCGCTGCAGAACCGGTGGACCCAGGCGACCGACCGACGTGCCTTCGTCTTCGCCAACGCCATGAACCCGGCGGCCCGGTTCCGCAACACGGTGATCGGCACCCTCGTCCAGGATCTCTCCGCGGGCGTCGACCTGGAGCAGGCGGTCCGGTCGTTCGAGGCGAAGGTGGCGCCGCAGAATTACCAGCGCCCCACGGCGTTGATCACCCCGGCCATGGTCAAGGCCGCCATGAAGACCATTGACGAGCTGGGCATCGAGGAGTCGTTGCAGCGACGGTTCGCCCGACTGTCCGACGTGTCGGTCACCAACGTGCTGTGGGTCGACAACGACACACAGGCACGGATGAAGGACGGCATCGAAGGGCTGCTCATGCAGGCGGCCACCATGAAGTCGGCAGGTGCGCGCCTTCGCGACGCGAAGCCGGAGGAGATTCCCGTGGTCTCCTTCATCAAGGACATCCTGCCCGGCGCCACCACCATCGACCTGTGGGTCGCCAACACCTACGAGCCGCACCTCGTCAGTCTCACGACCGGCCGGCACCCGGCCGCACCGCGGTTGTTCAAGTGGGACAACGATTTCGGCTGGTCGTACGGCGGCAACGTCACCGACTCGATCAGGGAGAAGGTCAAGCGGGCCGGCGGCAACGTCACCGGCAAGCTGCGGGTGAGCCTGTCCTGGTTCAACCACGACGACCTGGACCTGCACGTGTACGAACCCAACGGCGATCACATCTGGTACCAGGAGAAGCGCAACAAGCTGGACGTCGACATGAACGCCAGCGGGCCGCTCTCCCGCGAGCCGGTGGAGAACGTCACCTGGACCGACCGTGTCCCCGACGGTGAGTACCGGATCGAGGTAAACCAGTACCGCAAGCGGGACAGCACCCAGGTCGGCTTCGTGATCGAGACCGAGAGCAACGGGAAGATCGAGCATTACAGCCACGAGCGCGCGGTCGGCCACAAGGAGACCGTCGAGGTGGGCCGGATGACGGTTGCCGGCGGGGTGATCACCGCTTTCCGGCCGGGTAAGGACGTGCAGCCGGGCAGTGCGGGCAGGGAGTTGTGGGGCATCACCACCGAACAGTTCGTACCGGTGTCCACCATCATGTACTCGCCGAACTACTTCGACGACAACGAGGTCGGCAACCGGCACTACTTCTTCATCCTGAAGGGGTGCGTGAACGACCAGCCGACGCGGGGGATCTACAACGAGTTCCTCCGCGGCGACCTGCAACCGCACCGCAAGGTGTTCGAGGTTCTCGGCGACCGCACCAAGTGCGAGCCGTCTCCGGATCAGCTGTCCGGCCTCGGCTTCAGCTCCACGGTCCGCAGCTCTGTGGTCGCCAAGGTGACCATGACCGGCGGCCGGCGCCGCCTCATCAGCATCCAGTTCTGATTCCCTAGCCAGATATTCCAGAGAGGCTGCCGTGACCATTTTCGAGAAGGCCACGCGGGAGAAGTTCCGCTATCCGTCGGTCAAGGGACTGCTGACCACTGAACAGCTGTGGGAGCTTCCGCTGACCGCCAAGTCCGGCTTCAGCCTCGACGATGTGGCCAAGGCGGTCAACGCCGAGCTCAAGGCCGTCGACACTGAGTCGTTCGTGGCCACCGAGGCCAATCCAGCCAAGGCAACCTTGGAGACCAAGCTGGAGGTCGTCAAGCACGTCATCGCCGTCCGCCTCGCGGAGGACCAGGCGGCGAAGGCGGCGGCGGCCAGGAAGTTGGAGAAGGAGAAGCTGCTGGAGGTCCTGGCCCGCAAGCAGGACGCGGTCCTGGAAAACCTGACCGAGGCAGAGCTACTGGCCCGAATCAACAACCTGTAGCCCGCCGACAATCAGCGTCTGCCAGCGGACCCGCACATCGCCGAGAAGTACGGTCGCCATGCAAGACCTGTGCGGCCAGGCCGGCTCACGGCCACTTCTCGGCGATCCGCATCGGTACAACGGCAACCGCGACGCCCTCTCATCGGCACGACCGCGCACCGGAAGCAGCCGCCCACATGTCACACGTACCGTAACGCCCGGTCGGCGGCAGAAGCATGCACATGGCTTGGCCGACAGCTATCGACAACGGCGGCTGGTCCGCCAGGGCTGACATCTCGTTGGCAGCCTGAACCAGTGCAGCGGTCGCCCGTGACCGACTCGAACTGCGGAACGCTGCACGTGCGTACCCTGCAGCAACGCTTCGGCGTAGGAGATGGCCCAGCAGGCGAGGTTGGCCGGTTGGTCAGCGGTGCAGAGTTGGTCCGCCGCGAGAGGCGGCCCGCCGTCGCGAGGCTGGGTGCGGCATCCGTCGGGCCGGGGCGGTACTTCGACCTGGTAGCGGCAGAGGCGCCTGCGCCCGGACCCCACGGCTGTGATCGTATCGACCTACTTGCCCGACCGCCTATCGTGGACAGCGCGTTGCGTTGCAACTGATCGTCCGACCTGGGTGGTGTCTCGATGAGGTGGCAGCGTGGTTGATGGTGGGCGGCAGGAAAGGCTCCTCCGGGAGTTGTCGATTTCGCTGGTCAGCGGACTGATCCTCGCCATCGGCGGCAAGGTCTACGCCTCGTGGGCGGCGACCACATGGGCTACGTCGGTCTGGCTCGTGTTCTCGGCGATTGTCGCGGCCGGCGGGACGGCGTTCGCCGTCACCCGGTACCGCCAGCATTCCGGCCGGCGTCAGGTCTTCCTCCTTGTCTCGGCGTTTGTGCAGAAACACTGGGTCGCCGAACTGCTGGAGAACCTGATCCGGGCACTGGATCGGCACGGTGTCGACCTTGTCCTCAAGATCCCGCCGCACGAATACGGTGGGCACGGTCAGCTTCAACAGCTCGCTGAGCTCAGGAAGAACTCCCGGTCCTTCCTCGGTGGCTTCGTCATGGCGGCCGACTGCGCGGTCAACCATGTCGAGTTCGAACGATTCTGCCGTAGCTTACGCATCCCGATCGTGTTCGTCGACTCGTCACCTTTCGAGCACGTGCGCGAATACCCGGCGAACGTTGCATTCGTGGGGTGCGACGACGCCGAGATCGGCACCCGGTCAGCCGAATGCGTGGCCAAGATCCTGAAGGATCGAGAATTCCTTTGCCCGAACGTTCTCGTGGTCGCCAGCAGTGAGCATTCCGACCGGCAGAACTCCTTCGCAGCCCGGCTCCGAGCGGAGGTCGCATCCGTCGAAATAACCATCAACGACCAGGGCCGGTTCGATCGGGGCCGGGCCGCTGGGATAGTCGGCCAGACGCTGCAGGAGACTCACCGAAAGGGTGGCACCGTCCACGTCGTGTTCTGCACTAACGACGAGATGGCGCTGGGCGCTGTGGACGCGGTCCAGAAACGGGCGGCTGCCGGCGAAGACGTCGGGGACCTGGTGATCGTCGGGGTGGATGGCACTCGTGAGGCGATCGCGACGATCGACGCAGGCGGCACCTGGTTTCGGTCGACCGTCCTCCAAGACTCTGGCCGGGTGGCCGAGGCGGCGGTCAGCACCCTGCTCAAGCTCTGGGCGCATGAGCCTGCTGACATCAAGACGTTGATACCGACGACGACATATCCGCTCGGCAACGCTTCCTCGGAGCTGTGCGGCCCGAGGGCCGCAGGTAGAGCACCGCACCCCTGATCCCGTGAACCGGAAGTGGGAAAAGTCCGGTGAGTCTGAGTAGCCAGCGGCCCACTCTATTGTCTGATCCCGCACGGCCTGCTTCTCTCGGCACGTTCGCGCGTCGCCGCCCGTCAGCCGGCTGCGCTTCACGACGCCGTCTGCGGCATGAGCGTGCGCCTGACTCCCACATCGGCTGCAGGATCGTCGTCCTGGTGCTCAGCATCCCTGCATTCGTCAGGACGCGCCCGCCGTCGACCTAACCACGACCTTCGCACCCAAGAGTCCGAGGATCGTCGCGCTAACCTCCTCGGCAGGACTCGTTACCTTGTCGTACCCGGTCGAGGAGAGCCCCTACAGCCATAACACCGCTAACGCTACGGCAGTCGTGGCCCCACAGTCCGAACACCGCCACCGACTGCACGACATACGATCATCGACAATAGCGGATGCCCAGCACCTGGCGTGGGCATTGCCGGCGACGTAGATCGTGGTCGTATCCGGCACCGCCGGTGCTCTACGGGATCAACTCAGCCACGGAAAGCGCCTCGTCCAGCCGACCAGCGGCCAGATCGTCGTGACGGATCACGAAACTCCCGTCGCTCCGGTAATAGAACTCGTTATCGACCGGAAAGCGGGCGAGCGACACCCACTCGATCGTCAGCCGGTGCGTCTCCTTCTCCACATGGGAATACCATTTCGCGGCCGGGATGACGATCTCGCCGGTCTTCTCGCGCCACGCGAGGGTCTGCTCCGCAATACTCTTGATCACCTCCTCGTCGGCGTACCCGCCGATGTAGGCGCTGGCGTACCCGCTGTCAGGCGGCCAGAGATCGTTGGCCAGAGCACAGAGTTCGTCAAGGTGCGGCAGGTCACGCTCGAGGTCACGGGCCAACTGCTGCTGGAAGGGCGACAGGTCGTCCTCGTCCTCGTCGTCCTCGTCCGACCCGAACCAATCGGGGAACTCCGCGCGCAGCGTGGCGCCGACGTCGTACTGCTCGCCGGCGAACGCGTAGTCGGTGGATCCTGCCGCCACCTCGGTATCGGTGCCGGCCGGCACATACACGACTCGCCCGTACCTCCGCTCTCCGCTGGCAGCGGCCTGATCGTGGTCGAGGAAGAACAGCAGCGAGCCGTCTGCCGGCAGGGCGAAGCCGTCGACCCTTGGCAGCGCCGCACAATCGACCGAGAAGATGAACGGCAACGGACTGACCCCGTCGGACGGCCAGTCCATGCCCACCGGCAGCCGGGGCAACCCACCGAACTGCCCGACCGGAACACCGCTGGATCCTCCGCTCAACCGGATCGACAAACGGAGGTGCTGGCTGAACCGGCTGACCTCGTCGTCCGGGATGCCCACGGCGAGCGCTGCACGACGAAGCTGCCCCTGATGATCCATAGGGCGACATGGTGCCACGAGGGCGGGCCCGGCGACCCGGTGCCCACGGCCCGCACGCGCTGTCGTCGGCAGCGCTGCCGCCTGATCGGGTGCGCACATCTCGGCGGATCCGTGCACGTCAGCTGGCGGCGCGCGAGCTCGCCGAGCATCTGACCGAGGCGGCACTCGGGGTGGAGATCCGGCCCTTCGCAGGACGCAACCCCGCACGGGTGCGCCGGCTGGCCCTTCTCGTCATACCGGCTTCCGGATCGGTGACCCGGCGGGGCGTGAGTACCCACGCGGCGGGCACTGTCGGTGGCCGGCTCTATGGTGCGGCCATGACGATCAGAGACGGTTGGATCTCGTTCGATCTCGGGAGATTCCGCAGCCACGAGGCCGATTTCGCCACGTACAGCGGCAGCTCCCACACGGCGCTGCCGGCGCTTCCCCTCGGGCATCCAGGTGGTCTGCACAGCTGGATGCGGGAGTTGGTGCCACTCGGTGAACGTGCTGCCGGTCAGTACGGCCTGGACACACTGACCCACGGCGCGCCCGTGTCCGAGAATCAGGCGGCCCTGCCGGAGCAGTTCGTCGCGTTCATGGCTGATCCGGTACTGCGCGATTCGGTACCGACCTGTACGTCGTGTTACTGGGCTTCCGATCTTTCGCGGGCGCCGAGCCCTGTCCGCCATGGGGCACAGCTGGTGCGGTTCCTCAACGACCAGCAGGGTTGTCTGTTCTGGTATCTGCACCTGCTGCCAGACGGGCGCCACGAGGTGCTGTGCGGTGGTGAGGCGTACGACCTACGGGTGGTTCCCCGGGAGGAAGCGCATGAGGACCTGGTCCGGGTGGCCGACGACTTCGACCGGTTCATTGCCCGGTTCTGGATCGAGAACCTTGCCTGGTACGAGGTGGTGGGACAGAAGCGATCCGATGAGGATCTCTCCGAACCGGTCTGGGAGTACGTACGCCAATATGTGCCTGCGGACCCGTCGGCCGTTGGGTGACCAACAAACGGCGCGGTGGCATCCCACTACCAGCGCCGGCTCGTCACTACGCCAGCCGAAAGATCAAGTGACGTTGGAGTAGGAGTCGAGAGGAGCTACCCATGGGCATGGAGTTGATCGGACGCCGTCTGTCAGCTGATGAGCTGCGGACGGTGCTGGACGATCCGACGATGGTTGACCCGCTGC
The DNA here is from genome assembly GCF_043197575.1 of Micromonospora sp. NPDC049051. NCBI lineage: Bacteria > Bacillati > Actinomycetota > Actinomycetes > Micromonosporales > Micromonosporaceae > Micromonospora > Micromonospora sp. NPDC049051. Next base: position 125,387 of record NZ_JBICTL010000008.1, on the reverse strand, counting down.
TCTTCGGCGACCTCGACGACGATGACGCCGGGATGCCCGATCCCGAGCTGGATCTGAACAAGTCCTGGCACGGCCTGCACTACCTGCTGACCGGTACCGCGTGGCAGATCCGTGACGGGGCCGGTGCGGCGATCCTCGGCGGCGAGACTGCGTCATGGCTGCGGCGGACATCTGCGGCGGGCCGGGCCTGGGCCTCCCAACCGGGTCGCCACAAAAACGGAAACTCCGGTATAACGAGCATGTTGTTCCGCTGGCCGGCATCGCCCCCCTCGGAGTGCCCATGACAACGCAGGTGCGTGACCGTCTCGACGAACTACTGCGGGCTGGCCAGGTCGGCGGTCTGCACGCCGTCGCGGCGGTTCGCGATGGTCACACCGTGCTGGAGTACTACGGGGCCGGTGAGGACTTCGCCTGGGGCGACTCGCTGGGCGTCGTCGAGTTCGGGCCCGGGGTCCTGCACGACATCCGGTCCGTCACCAAGAGCGTGACCGTCCTGTTGTACGGCATAGCGCTCGGCGAAGGGCTGGTCCCGTCGCCGGCGGAGCCGCTCCTGCAGCGGTTCCCGCAGTACCCCGACCTGGCGGCCGACCCCTGGCGGGCCCGGCTCACCGTCGAGCACGCACTGACAATGTCGCTGGGCGTGGAATGGTGCGAAGATCTCCCGTACAACAGCCCGACCAACGCCGAGATCGCGATGGAGCTGGCACCGGACCGGTACCGGTACATCCTGGAGCGGCCGATCCTCGAACCGCCCGGCACCCGATGGACCTACTGCGGCGGTGCCACGGCTCTGCTCGGCCGACTGATCGCCGACGGCACCGGGCAGTCGCTGCCGCAGTACGCGCAGGCCGTGCTGTTCGCGCCGCTGGGCATCGGCAGCTTCGAGTGGATGACCGGCGCGGACGCGGTGGCCTCCGCCGCGTCAGGGCTGCGACTCGCGCCCCGCGACCTGGCCCGCCTCGGCGAGCTGGTGCTGGCCGAGGGAACCTGGGACGGCCAGCGGATCGTCCCCGCCGACTGGATCCACACGATGCTCCAGCCACGCCTGCAGACCAGCTGGGGCGCGCGGTACGGCTACCAGTGGTACATCGAATCCATCGAGGGCCATCGGCTGGTGGCCGGCATGGGCAACGGCGGCCAACGGCTGTTCGTCATGCCCGACCTGGACCTCACCGTGGCCATCACCGCCGGCAACTACGACGACCCCGACCAGTGGCGGACCCCGCTCACGGTGCTGGAACGGGTCATCCTTCCCGCGATGGCGTGACGGCGCCGCGCCCGACCAACGTCCGGTCACCGGCAGCAGCGGCCGACAGCGACGAGAGGCCAGGTGGCGGGGCTTGGGCCGGGCTGGTGGCGGCGCGACAGGTGCTCGGCCGCCCACGACAGACGCTCGGCGGGGACAACCCGGCCGAGCGTCTGCGTGATCTGTCGACGACCAACTGAGCCGTCAGGTGTTGCGAGGCCGTCCGGAAAACCGCCCCAGCAGCCCGGCTCCGTCGGCCTGTGCGCCGACGGCTTTCCCGCTCACCCCTGACGACGGGTAGGCGGTCAGGACGGGAAGAGCTCCCGGTAGACGGCAGCGGTGCCGAACGACTGCCCCCGGTAGTGCGACACGAAGCTGCCCGTGACGACGCCGAGGGATCCGGTCAGCGTGGCGTCCACCAGGTAGTCGGGATGGACGCCGTCGGAGCTCGTCCGGCGTTCGAAGCGCACCGTCAGGACGTCGCCCTCGCGTACGTCGAGGTTCTCGTCGAACAGCGGAAGATAGGCGGGCGTCCAGTTGGTCTTGCCCAGGAGCGAGTCGATCGTCGTGTCGGCCCCGAGACCGGCGTCCAGCCGGATCCAGCACAGCAGCCCGTCGACCCTTCCGGCCCGCTCGATCCGCAGCTCCACCTCGATCGTGGCGTCGAGTTGTTCCGGACGGTCGAACCGCAGCTGCTCCACGACCCCGCCGCTCGACAGGACGCAGTTCGGATCAGGGTTGACGACCGTCAGACGCAGGTCGAAGGGGCCGCCGTTGAAATCGAAGATCTGACGGACGTACGGCAGCGCGTCGCTGGAGAAGGCGAGGCCCTCAGGGAACAGATCGCGCAGGGAGACCGGGGCGACGAGCGTGGTGCAGGCGGCCGGGACCACCACCGCGCCGGGGTTCAGCAGCCGTGCGTGCGCGTCCGCCATCGCCGCCAGCATCCCCTCCGAGCTGGCGAACGAGCCGATGAGCTCGGCGACGCAGACGTCCGCCCGGGGATCGAGGTCGTGGTCGAAGGACACCCCGTAGCGAAGTTCGATCTTCTCCCGCTCCGGTGCCCGGGCCAGCCGCTGCGTCGCGACGGCATGGCTGCGGGGCATGGCTTCCAGGGCGACGACACTTTCGGCCCCCTGACGGGCGGCCTCCAGCGCCCAGTGGACGTTCTCCCCGGTGCCGATGTCGAGCACCCGGCGATCCGGGCAGGCCGGCAGCAAGGCCGCCCGGAAGGCGTCGTTCCGGACGGTGTCGTTGCTCATCGCATAGTAGAGGTACGGATCGTAGATGGGATATTCGCCGACCGAGGGCCAGATGTCCGGGCGGCTGCCGTACCCGGGTGAAGAGTCGACCGCGATGGCGATACGGCCATCCCGGTGATCGTAGGTTGCTCGGCTCAACGCCATGGTTCTTCCCTTGATTCGTGTGGCCGCACCCGTGGTCGGGCGGAGCCGCCTGCCTGCGCGCCGCGACAGCCTAAGACCGGTGCGGCCGGTGATCCGCGGAGGTTCGCGGTGACGGCCTGGTAGCCGGCGGCCACCAGCGCTGGCGCCTGCCGGGTGTGCCAGGTGTCGCCCGAGGTCGCTGCCGGTGGAGGCATGAGCACGGGGCACATCCTTCGCCACTGGACCGCCAGGCCAGCGACACCGGGTTTCACGTCAGGCATGCGTCGAGATGATGCGATCCGTCTGCGCTGGTCAAGGTGGTGACGAGTTCTCGCCAACGTTCTTCGGCAGCGTTGATGCCCGGTCATCGCTCGGCCAGGCTGTACGGCGTGCGACACCTCACCTCGGTTGACAATCTGAGCGATGACGAGTTGTACCGGCTCGTCCGGCGATCCGCCTGGTACGCGGAGCAAGGTGAGGCCGTCGGGCAGCCGCTGCGCGGCCGGGTCGTCGGCAGCTACTTCCGGGCGACCTCGACCCGGACCCGGACGGCCTTCGCTTCGGCGGCGCTGAGGCTCGGTGCGGCCCACATCGCCTACGGTCCGCACGATCTCCAGCTCAACACCGGCGAGACCATGGCGGACACGGCCCGGGTGCTCGGCACGATGCTGGACGCGCTGGTGGTCCGTACCGCCGGAGACCCGGCGGAACTGGCCGCCCTCACCGCGCAGGACGGCATGGCCGTGGTGAACGCGATGACGGCCGACGAACACCCGACCCAGGCCATCGCGGACCTGTCCATGATCGAGTTGCAGTTCGGGCGGGTCGACGGCATCCGCATCCTGTACGTGGGCGAGGGCAACAACACCGCTGCCGCGCTCGCGCTGGCGCTGGCCCGGTTCCGCGACGTCAGTCTCTGCCTGGCCACCCCCCGGGGATACGGGCTGGACCCGGCGCTGCTCGCCCGCGCCCAGCGCGCGGCGCAGGCCAACGCCAGCAGCATCACCGAGACGCACGAGCTGGCGGCCGGGCCGTCCGAGGCCGACGTCGTCTACACCACGCGCTGGCAGACGACGGGGACGTCCAAGCCGGATCCGAACTGGCGGGACACGTTCGCGCCGTTCCAGGTCGACGGTGCACTGATGGCCCGGTACCCGGAGGCGGTGTTCATGCACGACCTCCCGGCACACCGTGGGGAGGAAGTGACCAGCGCGGTCCTCGACGGGCCGGGCAGCATCGCCTTCCGCCAGGCGGAGCAGAAGTTCCACAGCGCGAAGGCGGTCCTGGAGTGGTGCGTCGGCGGGACCGACAGCCGGTGAGTTGCCACAGCCAGTTCCGCACGGTCGTCGCGGACCGGCCGGACGCACCCGCGGTGGTCGACGGTCCGCGGATCCTGACCTACGCGGAACTCGACCGCCGCGCGGAGGCGGTGGCGGGACTGCTGCGCGGTCACGGGGTCGGCCCGGAGTCGCTCGTCGCGATCATGGTGGATCGTTCGGCCGCGCTGCCGGCGTGCGTACTCGGTGTCTGGCAGTCAGGTGCCGCCTACATCGCCCTGGACCCGCACACGCCGCGTAGGAGGCTGCGGTCGATCGGCGGCAGGCTGCGGCCGGCCGCCGTCCTCACCGACTCGGGACTGCGCCGACGAGCGGACGCGCTGGGCGCTCCCGCGCTGGTCGTCGACGATCTGTGCGCGCAGGACGACGACGGTGGCGCAGACGGCGTCCGCGACCGTGCGGCGGCGTCGCCGGCGGCACCGGTGCACCCCGACAACCTGGCCTACGTCATCCACACCTCCGGGTCGACCGGCCAGCCGAAGGCCGTCGCCGTCAGCCACCGGTCGCTGCTGTCCCTGGTCGACTCCTACCGCCGGCTGTACGGCGTGGGGGAGAAGGTGACCAGGGTCCTCCAGCTCGCCGGCTTCGGCTTCGACGTCGCCACCGCCGACTTCGCGCGTACCCTGCTCACCGGCGGATGCCTGGTGATGTGCCCGGAGCAGACGGTGCTCAGCCCGCCGGACCTGGTCCGGCTCATCCGCGCCGCCGACGTCGAGTACGTCGAGATCACTCCCTCGGTGCTCCGCCCGCTCGTGGCGCACCTGGCGGCCGCCGGGGAGCGGCTGGACAGCCTGACCCACCTCGTCGTCGGTGGCGAGCTCTGGTCCGGGGCCGAGTACCGTGCGGCCCGTGCGGTCACCGGCCCGGGTGTCCGGATCTTCAACACCTGCGGTCTGACCGAGGTCACGGTCGACAACACCTGGTACGAGACGGACGTCGACGCCGGCTACGCCCAGGGCAGCGTGCCGATCGGCACACCCTTCGCCTCGACCGAGGTGCTGGTGCTGGACGAGGACCTGCAGCCGGCGCGGTACGGCGAGTTGTACCTCGGCGGCGATCAGGTCGCGCGCGGGTACCTGGGCGATCCGGCCGCGACCGCGGCCCGCTTCGTGCCCGCTCCGGACGGGCCGCCGGGAGCCCGCCTCTACCGCACCGGAGACGTCGTCAGCTACGACGCCGACGACGTTCTGGTGCACCAGGGGCGCCTCGACGACGTCGTCAAGGTCAACGGCGTCCGGGTCAGTCTCGCGGAGGTGCAGACCGCCCTGGCCGACTGCCCGGGTGTGGGCGCGGCCCGGGTGGACCTGCTCGAACACGACGCGCGGACGGTGCTCGCGGCCTACCTGGTCGCGGCCGATCCGACCGCCGAGCTGGACGTCGCCGAGGTGCGTCGGTGGATCGCCGCTCGCCTGCCCCGGGCGATGGTGCCGACCGTGATGGCGGTCGTGCCGGTCCTGCCGACGACCTCCGGCGGCAAGGTCGACCTGACCGCGTTGCGGTCCGAGGTGGCCGCCGTAGGGTTCGAGGCGGTGCCGGCCGAGGAGACCGCGCACGGTCCTCGCGAGGCGCTGCGGCGGATCTGGTCGCAACTGCTCGCCGCCGACCGGGTACGCGGCACCGACGACTTCTTCGACTGCGGTGGGGACTCGCTCCGCGCGGCGGAACTGGTGATCCGGGTCCGCGCCGAGCTGGGCGTGGACCTGCCGCCCGGTGTGCTCTTCACCCAGCCCACCTTCGGCGAGCTTGCCGGACTGGTCAGCCGGGCCGTCGCCGCCGAACCGGTTCCGGTCGACACGGCCGCCCTGGTCGGTCCGCTCGCTCCCGAGCAGCAGCGACTGTGGCTGCTGGACAAGACGGACAAGGCCTCCTCGGCGTACAACATCCCGGTCGTCCTCGCCCTGCGCGGACAGGTGGACGTGCCCGCGTTGACTGCCGCCGTCGCTGGTCTGGTTCGCCGTCACCGCGCGCTGCGCACGGCGTTCGAGGTCCATGACGGCCGGCCCCGGCAGCGGGTGCAGGACCCGGTCGCACCGCCGTTGCGTCAGGTCGAGGTGGCCGGCCCGCAGGAGGCCGAGGAGTGGATCACCGCCGAGATCCGGCGTCCGTTCGACCTGGCCCGGCCGCCGATGCTGCGGGCCGCCCTGGTCCGGCTGCCCGACGCGGAATCCCGGCTGGTGCTCACCCTGCATCATCTCGTCGCCGACGGGCAGAGCGTCCGGATCATTCTCGACGACCTGGGCCGGCACTACCGGGCCGCCGTCGCCGGGGACCCTCCGCCGGCCGATCCACCGGGCTCGTTGACCTATCTCGACTACAGCGCCTGGCAGGCTCGCCGGCTCGCGGCCGGGGCCCACGACGGGCAGCTCGCCGAACTCGTCGATCGGCTGGACGGCTGCGCCCCGGCGGAGCGCTTCCCGGCCCCGGCTGACGACCTGCCCGGGACGGTCACCCACCGCCGTGACCTCGACGTGGACCGGACGGCCGAGCTCAGGGAGCTGGCGACCGAGTACCGGAGCACCATGTTCGTGACGCTGCTGGCCGCCTACGCCGGCCTGCTGCGCCGGTGGAGCGGGCAGGACGAGATCCTGGTCGGGGCGCCGTTCGGTGCCCGTACCGTGCCGGGCACCGAATCGCTCGTGGGGTTCTTCGTCAGCACCGCCGCGCTGCGGGTGACCCTGCCCGAGGCGCCCTCGTACGCGGACCTGATCCGCGCGGCGCGAGCGGCGGTGGCGCACGCGGCCGCCAACCCGGACGTGCCCTTCGAGGTGCTGCACCACCATCTGCGCAGGCGCGGGACGGACCTGTCCTTCACCTCCTGGTTCAACTTCCTCGGCGGCCCGGACATCGCCCCGGAGCTGCCCGGCCTCACCACCCGCGTGATCGACCAGGACCCGGCGGGGGCGATCTTCGACCTGAACGTCTACCTCACCGATCTCGGTGACCGGATCGCGGTGACCGTCGTGCACGACCGGGCGACGATCGAGCCCCGCCTCGGCGCGGAACTGCTCGACCAGTTCATCGAGCTTCTGTCAGCGATGTCGATCGACCCCGAGCTGCCGCTCGACGGGCAGGTCCCGGGCGCCGGTCGCGGTGCGCCGGCACCTGCCGCGCTCCTGACCCCGGGGCCGGACCACGCCGGAAAGGTCGTGGTCAGCACGCGCTTCGCGGAGCAGTCGCAGCGCGTGCCGGAGGCGACGGCCCTGAGCGCGTCCGGCGGCACGCTCACCTATCGCGAGCTCGGCGACTGGGTCGGCGCCATCGCCCAGGACCTGTCGCTCGGCGAGGTGCACCGTCGGGACCTCGTAGCGGTGTTCGCGCCGCGCGGCGTCGCACTGGTCGCGGCGTTGCTGGCCGTCTCGTCGGTCGGCGCGCGGTTCTGCGTCCTGGACCCTGGATATCCGTCCGCCCGGCTGGTGGCGCAACTCCGCGAGATCGCGCAGGCCCGAGCCATCCTCGTCGAGGGTGATCTGCCGTCCGCTCTCGCCGCGATCGCCCCGACCGTGATCCAGGTCGGCCCGGTCCGCGGCGGTGACCGGTTCTCCCCGGTGGCCGGCCCGGCCGGTCACGTGGGCTTCACCTCGGGTACGACGGGCAGACCGCGCGTCGTGCGGGCCGGCGACGCACCGCTGGCCCACTTCCTGGCCCGCTACACCGCGGAGTTCGGCCTCGGACCGGCCGACCGGTTCGCCCTGCTCTCCGGTCTCGGCCACGACCCGTTGCTGCGGGACGTCTTCGCGCCGCTGACCGTCGGTGCCACGCTCTGCGTACCGCCCGAGGAGGTGATCCGTTCCCCGCACGAGCTGCACGCCTGGCTCGTCCGGGAGCGCGTCACCGTCGTCCACCTGACGCCACAGCTGTTGCGGCTGCTCCTGGTCGCGAACCTGCCGCTGCCGCACCTGCGGCTCGCCGTCGTCGCCGGCGACCAGCTCTTCGCCGGTGACGTCACCGGAATCCGGCGGTCGGCCCCGGGAGTGACGGTGGTCAACGCCTACGGGGCCACCGAAACTCCGCAGGTCGCGGCCTGGTCGGTGATCCGGCCGGGGCAGCCGGTGGGCCGACCGGATCGCCGGATCCCGGTCGATTCCGGCATCTACGGCGGCGGCGTCGTCGTGCTGGGCGGGCACGGCCGTCCGGCCGCGGTGGGGGAGCGCGGTCGCATCGTGGTACGCGGCGAGTCGCTCGCCGAGGGGTGCGGTCCGGAATACCACACCGGCGACCTGGGCCGGGCGCTGCCGGACGGCATGATCGAGGTGCTCGGCCGGGACGACGGCCAGGTCAAGATCGCCGGATACCGGGTCGAACTCCAGGACGTGGACGTGGCGGCTCGGAGCCTGTCGTACGTGACCGACTGCGTCACCGTGCTGGTCGGCTCGGGTGACGAGGCACGCCTGGTCAGCTATCTCACCTCCGTCGACGGCCAGGCCGTGTCCACCGCCCGGCTGCGAGCGGACCTGCGCACCCTGCTGCCGGCGCACATGCTGCCGGCGGGGGTGGTCCGGTTGGACCAGCTGCCGTTGACCGCCAACGGCAAGCCGGACCGGACCCGCCTGCCGGCCTGGCGGCCCGACGTCGACGGAGCCTCGGAGGACACCCCCGCTCCGGTCTACGCCACGGCCGTCGAGGAGACGATCGCCCGCACCTGGCAGGAGGCGCTGGGCGTCGCGCAGGTCGGCCGCGAGGTCAACTTCTTCGACCTCGGTGGCACCTCGCTGCTGGCGATCGGCGTACAGCAGGCACTGGAGGAGCGCCTCGGACGCCCCGTGCCGGTGCTCAAACTCTTCGAACTTCCGACGGTTCGATCGCTCGCCGCCTATGTCGCGGGCGAGCAGGAGGCAGCGGTCGAGGTCCGCTCCGTCAGGCGACCAGTCTCCCTGGACTCCGCGCGCCGGCTGCGGATACGCGAGACATTGCGAAGGGACATGTCATGAGCGACCGGCACCACATCGCGATCGTCGGGATGGCTGCCCGATTCCCGGGAGCGGCGGATCTCGACCAGTACTGGGCCAACCTGCGGGACGGGGTGGAGAGCGTCCAGTTCCCCACGGACGACGAACTGCGCGCGTACGGGGTCTCGGAGGAGATGCTGCGGCATCCGGACTACGTCAAGGCCGTGGCCACGGCCCCGGGGGTCCAGGACTTCGACTCGGCGCTCTTCGGCTACACGCCGAAGGAGGCCGACTTCACCGACCCGCAGATCCGGATGTTCCTGGAGAGCGCGCACGCGGCGCTCGAGCACTCCGGCTACGACCCGTACCGCGAAGAGGCGACCATCGCGGTCTACGGCTCCGCCGGCACCAACCGGTACGTCGACAACCTGGGCCTGACCGGCGACGCCGCGGCGAGCACGAGCTTCGCGCTGACCTCCCTGAACAACACCGACTACGTCGCGATCACCGCCGCGTACAAGATGAACCTGCGGGGGGCGGCGATCTCCGTCTCCACGGCCTGTTCGAGTTCCCTGGTCGCCGTGCACCTGGCCAGCCAGGCGCTGCGCAACGGGGAGTGCGACCTGGCTGTCGCCGGTGGCGCCGAGGTGGAGATGCCGTTCGGGCACGGCTACCTGTGGACGCAGGGCAGCCCCTTCTCCCGCGACGGCCACGTGCGGCCCTTCGACGGCAAGGCCGACGGCACGCTCTTCTCCACCGGCGCCGGCGCCGTGGTGCTCAAGCGGCTCAGCGACGCGCTCGCCGACGGCGACACCGTGCACGCCGTCCTACGGGGCACCGCACTCAACAACGACGGATCGGCGAAGGCCGGTTTCACCGCCCCCTCCGTGATCGGCCAGGCGACGATGCTGGCCGAGGCGTTCGCCATGGCCGAGGTGACCGCGAGTGAACTGGCGTTCGTCGAGTGCCACGCCACCGGCACCCCGCTCGGGGACCCGATCGAGGTGGCGGCGCTGCATCGCGCGCTGCAGGCGGTGGGCGACGACACCGGGACCACGGTGGCGCTCGGCTCGGTCAAGTCGAGCATCGGACACCTTGGCCATGCGGCGGGCATCGCCTCGCTGATCAAGGGCGTCCTCGCCCTCCGGCACGGTGCTCTCCCCGGCACGGTGAACTTCCAGGAGGCGAACCCCAAGCTGCACCTGGACTCGACGCCGTTCGTCATCGCCGACCGGCTCACGCCGCTGACCCGCGCCCCCGGAGTGCCCCTGGTCGGCGGGGTCAGCTCCTTCGGCGTGGGGGGTACGAACGCCCACGTGGTCATCGAGGAGCCCCCGGCGCGCGTACCGCAGCCGGTGCGGGCACAACCCCGGATCGTGGTGTGGTCGGCGCAGAGCGAGGTCGCCGGGCGGCAGTACCAGGAGAACCTGGCCCGGTACTTCACCGACCACGACCCGCAGACGTTCCCCGCGGCGGTGCGCACCCTGCAGCACGGCCGGCGGCCGTACCCCCTGCGCTCCGCCATCGTCGCGGACGACCCGGCGGTGGCCGCCGAGCGACTCGCCGCCGACGACGGCGTGCTGCGGGGAGCCGGCGCGGAACGGCGGGACCTGGTCTTCGCCTTCCCGGGCCAGGGCTCCCAGCGGGCCGGAATGGGACACCGCCTCTACCGCGAGGACAAGGCCTTCGCCGAGGCCATGGACGAGGTGCTCGACCTGTTCGGGACGCACGGGATCGAGGTCCGGGAGGACTGGCTCTCGGGCGACCCGGAGCGGTTGACCGGCACCGTCGCGACCCAGGCGTCCCTCTTCGCCGTCGAGCACGCGTTGGTGTGTGCCCTGCGGGCCCGGGGGGTCCGTCCCGGGGCGGTGCTCGGGCACAGCGTCGGTGAGCTGGCCGCCGCCGTGACGGCCGGGGTGTTCTCGCTGGCCGACGGGGTGGCCCTGGTGGCGGCGCGGGCCCGGGCCATGTCCGCCGTCACGACGGGTGCGATGCTGGCGGTGGCCGCTCCCCTGGACGACCTCCCCACCGAACTGCTGGCCGGCCTGACGGTGGCCGTGGTGAACGAACCCCGACAGGTCGTCCTCAGCGGCAGCCGCGACGACGTGCTCGCCGCGCGGTCCGCGTTGCAGAGCCGCAAGATCCTGGCCACGGTCCTGCCGACCGCCGGCGCCTTCCACAGCCCGTTGATGATCCCGGCCGCGGTGCAGTTCGCCGCCGCGTTCGACGGAGTCGAGCTGTCGGCGCCGACGATCCCGTTCTACTCCGCCGCCGCCGGCGGTCTGATCGGCGAGGACCAGGCTGTCGACCCGAACTTCTGGGCCGACCAGGTGGCCGGCGTCGTCCGGTACGACCGGGCCGTGGCCGCCGTGCTCGCCGACGGGCCACGCCGCGTGCTCGAGGTCGGGCCGGGCCGCGTGCTCAGTGACCTCGGCAGGGGAACCGGGGGGCCGGGCTCCTCGTTCACGCCCGCCCTGCCGCGAACCGACACGGACCTCGCCGGGCTGCTGGCGGTGGTGGCGCGACTCTGGGTCGACGGACACGACGTCGAGTGGCCCGAGCCGGACGACGCCGGCCCGGTCCGACGGGTGCCGCTGCCGGGCTACCCCTACCAGCGGCGCCGGCACTGGGTGGACGCACCGGCACTGACGACGCCCCCGGCGGTGGCGGCTGTCCCGGCGGTCGAGGCGGCCCTGCCGGTCAGCGGTGAGCCGACCGAGGCCGGGACACCACTGTCGACCGTGGTGTGGACCGAGACGCAGGCGCTGCCGAGGAGCGCCGTGTCGGGGCTGTGCCTGCTCCTGGCACCGGCGTCCGAGGCGGACAGCCTTCCCGTCGTACTGGCGGTGCAGCAGGCCGGCGCCGCCGTGGCGATCGCCCGGCCGGCGGAGGCGTACGCCGAGGTGGGCGCGGAATTCCGGATCCGCCCCGGCTCCCGGGTCGACCTGGACCGGGTGCTGGCCGCGCTGGCCGGCCGGGGGACACCGGTCACGCTCGTGGTGCACGCCTTCACCGCTGGGCCCAACCCCGCACTGACCAGCGCGGGCGTGAACCGGGCCGTGGAGGCCGGCTTCACCAGTCTCTTCGTCACCGCCCAGACGGTCGCCGCCCTGCCGGCGGGCGGCGCGGCGGGGCTTCTGGTGCTCACCCGGGGAGCGGTCGACGTCACGGGCGCCGAGCCGCTCGACCCGACCGCCGCGATGCTCGTCGGGTTCGCCCGTTCGCTGGCGAAGGAGGCGCCCGAGCTGGGCTGCCGCGTGGTGGACGTGGCCCTGCCCGCCGACCACGAGCTCGCGTGCGAGCTGGGCCAGTGGCGGCGGCACGAGGTCGTCGCGCTGCGCGGTACGCGGCGCTGGGTGCCGACCCAGGTGGCGTTCGACGCGGCGCCGTGGGAGTCGCCGTCGCCGCTGCGGCGCCAGGGGGTCTACCTGATCACGGGCGGCACCGGCGGACTCGGCATGGCGTTGGCGCGCGGTCTCGCCGGCACCGGGCTGCAACCCCGGCTGATCCTGCTGAGCCGCACGGGCCTGGACGACGACGCGACGGACGAACGCTCCGAGCGCCTGCGCGCCCAGCTCGCGGAGATCACCGGACTGGGCGCACAGGTCCGCGTCCTGACCGGCGACGTCGCCGACCGCCGGGGACTGCGGCGGGCCCTCGACGTCACGGTGTCCAGGTTCGGGCCGGTCAACGGGGTCTTCCATCTGGCCGGGTTGCCTGGCGACGGCCTGGTTCGGCTGCGGGAACCCGACGACGTCGCGGCGGTGCTCAGCCCCAAGGTCCGGGGGACGGTGGTGCTCGACGAGGCGTTGCGGTCCGGCCCGCCACTCGACTTCTTCGCCTGCTTCTCCAGCCGGGCCGCGCATGACGGGCTCGTCGGCAGCGCGGACTACGCCGCCGCGAACGCCTTCCAGGACGCGTACGCCGTGACGCTGCGCCGGGCGGGGGTGTCCGCGGTCTCCATCAACTGGCCGTCCTGGGCGGAGGTCGGGATGGCCGCCGAGTACGGGGTGCGGACCTGGTCGACCACGATCGGTCCGGCGCTCAGCCCCATCATGGACGAGCACCGGCTGGAGGGCGCGGCGATCCTGCCCGGGACCGGTCAGCTGGACCTCATGCTGCGCGGCTACTGCGAGCTGACCGGGCGGGACCTGCCGGTGCGGCTCACCGACGTGGTCTACCACCAGGTCCTCGCCACCGAGGACGAGCGACGGGTGGAGATCCGGCTGCACACCGACGGCACCCTGGAGTCGTGGTCGCGTTCGGGCAGCGACCCGGGCGCCCCGGCGGTACGGCATGCCAGCGCCCGGGTCGCCGCGGCGGGTGAGCCGGGCGGGCCCCGGCCGATCGGGGAGTTGCGCTCGTCCTTCACCCACGAGCTGATGGAGTCGGAGGCTGACGGGCCGAGGCTGTTCCACCTCGGCCGCAGGTGGGACAACACCGTCGCCACCTGGACCCGGACGCCGGAGGACACCTCCGAGTTGCTGGTGCAGCTGCGACTGCCCGAGGAGTTCGCCGACGACCTGGCGGTGCACCCGGTGCACCCCACCCTGCTGGACTCGGCGTCGACGGCGTTCCGTCGGCCCGACGACGGCTTCCACCTGCCGTTCTGCTGCGAGTCGATCGTCTTCCACGGCCGGTTGCCGGCGGAGGTGTTCGTGCATGTGCGGCGCAAGCCCAGCGGGCCGGGTGTGATCCGGGCGGATCTCGAGTTGCTCGGGTTCGACGGGCAGCCGCTCTGCGTGGCGACCGGGTACACCCTGCGCCAGATACAACCCGGCACGAAGGTGACCGCCCCGGCCAGCGGCGGGGAGAGCGGGGCGGCCGACGGGATCCCGCCCCGGCTGGGGGTCGCGCTGACCCTGGCCATCCTCGGTGCCCGGCACCCCGGGCAGGTGCTCGTGGAGAGCAATGCCCAGCCGCTGCGCGGCCGCGAGACGCCCGAACGGCCGGGGCCGACCGCTCCCGTCGTCGATCAGCGCCCGACGGCGGTGGCTTCCGCCGCGGCCGCCGAGGCACTGGCCGACACGGTCGCGGGGATGGCGTCGGCCGGACCGGTGGCGGCCACCGCCGGGCCGGGCGACGCGAACAGCCTGGAGTCCCGGATGAAGGCGCTGTGGGTCGAGGCGATCGGCGACCCGGACATCGGCATGGACGTCGACTTCTTCTCGGTCGGCGGCAACTCGCTCACCGCCATCGCGCTGATCTCCGCCATCCGGGAGACGTTCCAGGTGGAGCTCTCGATCGGGGCGATCTTCGATTACCCGACGATCGCGGCACTGGCCACGTTGCTGCGGGAGCAGGGACTTCGGTGAACGAACCCGTCGTGCTCACCAGTGACTGGGCGCTGTGGCCGGTGGCCCCGGTACGTGCCGCCGGCATGCCGTTCGACTGGCTCGCCGGCTTCGCCGAGGACGGGCTCGCCGCCGTCCGGGAGCTGCTGGCCGAGCCGGACTTCCTCGCCGCGCTCAGCTGGCAGAACCCGGCAGTGGCCGAGTGGGCGCGGCGGCCCGGCTCCGCGCTCACCTCGTACCGGGCGGGTGTGCTGACCAGGTACGCCCAGCGGTACTGCGCGAAGAACGACAGCATCGGCTTCTTCGGGCCGGTCGGCTGGGCCACCTTCGGTGGTGCCGGCGACTCGCTGGAGGTGACCGGGACGGCGGGGGTGCGCAGCACCAGCGCCTCGTTCGAACTGTGGGCGGTGCGCGCGCTGGCGCAGCGGTGGGCCGAGGATCCCGCCATCCGGCCGCACCTGCCGGTGCGACGGGTGCCCAGCGTCAGCGTCCACGAGGGACAGGCGTACCGGCCGTTCCAGGCGCCGCTGACGCTGGAACGGGCGCAGCTCGCCCTGCTGGACCGTCTCGCCAGGGCCGGGCTCACCGAGGCCGACCTCGACGCCGACGAGCGGTCGGCCCTGGCCGGACTGGTCGCGGACCGGATCGTCGTCGCCGAGTTCGTGTTGCCGCCGTGCGCGCATCCGGAGCGGGAACTGCTGGCCCAACTAATGAAGCTGCCGGAGAGCGGGGCCCGCGACCAGGCGGTCGCGGACCTGACGGGCCTCATCGACCAGCTCGCGGCGGCCGAGCGGTTCGTCCGGCAGCCGGCGGAACTGGCCCCGGTGCTGACGGCGGTGGAACGGCGGTTCGCCGAATTCGCCGGCCAGACCGCCCAGCGGACCAAGGACGAGGCGGCGGCCGGACGCACCCTCGCGTACGTCGACTGTCGTCGGGACCTCGACGCGGTGGTGCCCGCCGGGCTGGTCGACCAGGTGGCGGAGCCGCTGGGGCTGCTCCTGCAATCGGCCCGGTGGCTGACCGCCGAGGTGCGGGCGGCCGTGGACGAGCGGCTGTGCGAGACGTACGCGGAGCTGCGGCACCGGCGGGAGACCGTCCTCCTCTCCGATCTGCACATCGCCGCGGCGGACGTCCTGGCCGGCGCCCCCGGTACGCTCATCGACGAGATCGGCGAGGACTTTCGGCTGCGGTGGTCGGAGATCCTGCGCGACGCGACCGGCCCCGATCCGGTCCAACTGGCCAGCGAGGACATCGAGGCGCTGGTCGACCGGCTCTTTCCCCCGTGCGAGCCCGGCTGGGCGGCGGCCCGGCAGCACAGTCCCGACCTCATGCTCGCCACGGGCCGGGGGCGGCCGCTCTGGGTCCTCGGTGAGCTGCACACCGCCATGAACACTCTGGAGTCGCGGTTCTTCCATACCCTCGCGGACGAGCCGGGGCGACTGGTGGAGCTGACGGCCCGGGACATGGCTGGTGGCCGGATCGTGCCGAGTTACCCGTACGGGCCGCAGATCGACTCGCGTCGGTATCCGCCCCTGACCGTGCACGTGCCCGACCGGTACCTGTACTGGGCGCACAGCACGGACATGGGCGCCCCGGACGGTGTGTCGGTCCTGCCGGCGACGGGACTCGTCGTCCGGGACCGGGACGAGGGGCTCACCGCAGGCCCCCGGGACGGGCGGTGGGAGCTGCCGGTCGCCGAGTTCTTCGGCGAGTTCCTCTCGGCCATCACGGTCAACCGGTTCCGGATTCCCGGGCCCGGCCCGCGGATCACCCTGGACGACCTGGTCATCCGGCGGGCGACCTGGGCATTCGCGGTCGACGACCTGCCGCCGAAGGTGCTCGGTGCCCGTGGCTACCGGCCCGAGGTGCTCAGCGACTTCCTCACCGAGCGGGGCCTGCCACGGCACCTGTTCGCGCAACTGCCGGGTGAACCGAAGCCGTTCTACGTCGATCGTGACGCGCCGCTGCTGGTGACGAACCTGGCTCGCAGTTGGCGGCGGGCCGCCCGGGGGCCGGTCGTCCTCCAGGAGATGCTGCCCGGCCCCGACCAGCTGTGGCTGCGGGATGCGGCAGGACGGCGTTACACCAGCGAGTTCCGCATGGTCGCGGTGGACCGTAAGGCGCGGGTGCTGCCCGGCCTGGCTGACGCAGGGCGAACGGAGAACCCATGTTGATCCTCACCAGCACCGACGTGCGCGCGGCCCTGCACGGCAGGGAGGCCGAGGTGCTGCATGCGGTGGAGCAGGCGTATCTCGCACACGAGGCGGGGCGGTCGGCGCTGCCGCACTCGGTGTTCCTCCGGTTCCCCGACGACGACCGGAACCGGATCATCGCGCTGCCGGCGTATCTGGGCGGCCCGGAGCCGACGGCCGGGGTCAAGTGGATCTCGTCGTTCCCGGCCAACATCGGGCAGGGGGTGCCGCGGGCGTCGTCCGCCATCATCCTCAACTCGATGCGCACCGGGCAGCCCGAGGTGCTGCTCGAAGGCGCCCGGGTCTCCGCCTGGCGTACGGCCGCCAGTGCCGCCCTGGCGGCCCGGCTCCTGCCCGCCGAGACCGACCAGGCCGGGGTGACCCTGCTGGGCTGCGGGGTCATCAACTTCGCCGTGCTGCGGTTCCTCAGCCAGGTCGTCTCCGGCCTCACCGACGTCACGGTGCACGACGTCAGCACGGAGCGGGCCACCGCGTTCCAGGCCCGGTGCGCGGAGGTCCTGCCCTCCCTCACGGTGCACGTCGAGACGGACCAGGGGCGGGCGTTGGGCCGCAACACCCTGGTGAGTGTCGCGACCAACGCGCTGACGCCGTACCTGGACACCCGGCTGCTGCGGCCGGGCACGCTGGTGTTGCACGTCTCGCTGCGGGACGTGCTGCCCGACGCCGTTCTCGAGGCGGTCAACGTGGTCGACGACGTCGACCACGTGCTGCGTGCCGCCACGTCGGTCGACGTCGCCGCACGACAGGTCGGCCACCACGACTTCATCGCCGCCACCATCGGTCAACTCGCGGCCCGGCCGCAGACTCCCCCGAGGGATCCGCACCGGGTCACCGTCGTCTCTCCGTTCGGGCTCGGCGTGCTCGACCTGGCGGTGGCCGGGCTGGTCGTCAGGATCGCCCGGGACACGGGCCTCGGCGCGCGGATCGAGAACTTCGTCCCGGCGAAGGAGGACCTGTCGTGAGTGCCGAACTCTCGCCGCTCCAGCGGCAGTTGCTCGCCCAGATCATCAAGGGCGGGGGCGTGGGCGCACCGATACCGGCGCCGGCGACACTGCCGCGCCGGCGCGGCAACGATCCGGTGCCGCTCTCGTACGCCCAGGAGGCGGTCTGGCACCTGCACCAGATCGCCGGTGACGTGCCGCTGTTCAACGTGGTCGCCGCCGACTGGATGGCCGACGGCACGGACGCGGCGAGCTTCGTGAGGGCGCTGCGCGGGGTCGTCGAGCGCCACGACGCGATGCGGATGGCGATCAAGGCGGGCGCCGACGGCAGACCGCTGCTGACCGTGGCGGCCGAGGTGCCCGTCGAGGTGGAGGAGTTGACGGCGGCGGACGGGGACGGTCCCGACGGCGTGTTCGCCACCGCCCTGGCCGTCACCGCCCGGCCGTACCGGCTGGACCAGGCGCCGCTGTGGCGGGCCGCGGTCATCACCACGCCCTCGGGGCGCCGGCTGGCCCTGTTCGCCGCGCACCACATCGCCCTGGACGCCGCGTCGCTCGCCCTCGTCATCGACGACATGGCGACCGGGGGGAGTGCGCCGCCCGTCGGGTTCCTCGACTTCGCCGTCTGGCAGCGGGAACAGATCCGCGACGGCGGCGCGAAGGCCGACCTGGACTACTGGCGCGGACGGCTCGCGGCGCTGCCCGATCCGCTGGCGTTGCCGACCGACCGGCCCCGGCCGGCGCACCGCGACCTCTCCGGCGCGACCATCCACCGGGACGTGCCACGGGCGGTCGTGGACCGGGTGCACGCCGTCGGCCGCGCGTCCGGCGCGACCACCTACATGACGATGCTCGCGGCCTACTTCGTGCTGCTGCACCGCTACACCGGCGACTCGGATCTCATCGTCGGGGCCAGCGTGTCCGGTCGGGTCCGGCCCGAGCTGCAACGGATGATCGGCATGCTGGTCAACGTGGTGCCGATCCGCGCCACGGTCACCAGCCGGGAGAGTTTCCAGACGCTGCTGCCCCAGCTCCGTGACCGGGTGGCGGAGGCCCTGGAGCACCAGGGCGTGCCGTTCGCCGTGGTGGTGCGCGAGACCAGCCCGACGCACAGTCCCAACCAGCCGCCGCTGGCCCAGGTCGGCTTCAACATGCCGACGCAGGAGAACAACGCCTACCGGGTGCGGCCCGCGCTGCCGATCACGCCGCAGGGGTCGCTGCTCGACTTCACCGTGCACGTCGTACCGGCCGCCCAGGGCGCCCTGCGGGTCGAGCTCGAATACTCCACCGCGCTGTTCGACGAGTCGACGGCCACGGACCTGCTGACCACGTACGTCGAGCTGGTGGACCGGCTCACGGCGGACCCGGCGCTCGCGGTGGGCCAGGTACCGGTCACCGCCAGGTCGGCAGTCACCGGCGGGACCGGGACGCCACCGGCGCTGTTGCCCGAACTCGTCGCCGCGCAGGCCGCCCGCACCCCGGACGCCGTGGCGGTCGAGGACGGCGGCACCTCCCTGACCTACCGGGAGCTGCTGGACCAGGTGCAGTCGCTGGCCGCCCGGCTGGCCGAGCGGGGGGTCGAGCCGGAAACCCCGGTCGGGGTCCACCTGCCGAGGGGCGCCGCCGCGGTGGTGGCCCTGCTGGCGGTCTGGCGGGCCGGGGGCTGCTACGTCCCGCTCGACCCCGAGCACCCGCGGGCGCGCATCGAGACGATCGTCGCCGACGCGGGCGTACGGACCCTGCTCGCGGCCCCGGCCGACGCCGGACGGTTGGCGGAGCTCGGAGTCACAATCCTCACGGTGGACGGATCAGCGCGCGGCGTCCCGTTCCCCCAGGTCCGGCTTGCGGCGGAACACGCGGCGTACGTGATGTACACCTCCGGCTCGACCGGGCGGCCCAAGGGCGTGGTCGTCACCCACGGCGGCATCGCCAACCGGGTCTGGTGGCCGGTCAACCGGCTCGGACTCGGCGCGGGCGACCGGGTGCTGCAGAAGACGGCGCTGACCTTCGACGCCGCGGGCTGGGAGATGTTCGGCCCGCTGATCAGTGGCGGCACCGTGGTCGTCGCCCCGCCCGACGCGCCGCGTGACGCGGCGGTGATGCTGCGCGCGGTGGCCGAGGGGGCGGTGACCGTGCTCCAGGTGGTGCCCTCGGTGCTGCGGCGGTTGCTCGCCGCGGACGGATGGGCCGACTGCACCTCGCTGCGGCTGCTGTTCAGCGCCGGCGAGCCGCTCACCGGTGAGTTGTGTGCGCAGGTCCGCGACCGGGTCGACGTCACGGTCGTCAACACGTACGGACCCACCGAGTGCGCGATCGACGTGACCGCGTACCGGTGGCCGCAGGAGCAGCGCCGGGGACCCGTGCCGATCGGCAGCCCGCTGGACGGGCTGCGGGCGGTCCTGCTCGGCCGGGACGGCGAACTGGTGCCCCGGGGTGCCGTCGGGCAGCTCTACGTCGGTGGCGTCAACGTCGGCCGGGGGTACGTCGGGCGGCCCGACCTGACCGCCGCCCGTTTCGTGCCCGACCCGTACGGGCCACCCGGATCGCGGATGTACCACACCGGCGACCTGGCGCGGCAACGGTCCGGTGGGGAATTCGAGTTCGTGGGCCGGGCGGACGACCAGATCAAGATCAACGGTGTCCGCGTCGAGCCCGGCGAGGTCGAGCGGGCGCTGGAGACGCATCCCCTGGTGCGGGCCGCTGTCGTGCTGGGGCGTCCGCGTCCCGACGGGGGGCGTCAGCTCGTGGCGTTCCTGGTCACCGACGCCGCCATCGAGACCGGTGC
The DNA here is from genome assembly GCF_043197575.1 of Micromonospora sp. NPDC049051. Taxonomy (NCBI): domain Bacteria; kingdom Bacillati; phylum Actinomycetota; class Actinomycetes; order Micromonosporales; family Micromonosporaceae; genus Micromonospora; species Micromonospora sp. NPDC049051. Next base: position 105,300 of record NZ_JBICTL010000008.1, on the reverse strand, counting down.
GCTGCGGGCGCACCTGCGTCGGACCCTGCCGGAGGCGATGCTGCCCGGGCTGTTCGTCCGGGTGGACGCGATACCCGCCACGTCCAGTGGCAAGACCGACGCGGTCGCCCTGCTGAACGGGATTCCGGACGGGTTGCCGCCCGGCGAGCGGGCGTTGCCCACCGACGAGGTGGAACAGGTCGTCGCGCAGGAGTGGGCCACGGTACTGGCGAGCGCCGGCACCGTCGGCAGGCACGACGACTTCTTCGCGCTCGGTGGGCACTCCCTGCAACTCGGCGAGCTGGCGGCCCGGCTGCGGGCGCGTACCGGTGCGGGCGTCTCGCTGGCGCAGCTGTACCAGGCCACCACCGTCGCCGCCCAGGCCGACCTGCTGCGCCGGGACGCGGCGGCGGCCGGCGGCGGGAACGACGCGGCGGGTCGAACCACCGCACCCGAGATCGAGGTGCTGCCCAGGACCGGGCTGCTGCCGTTGTCGGCCGGACAGCAGCGGATGTGGATGGCGGAGCAGCTGAGTCCGGGCAGCCCGGAGCAGATGGTGCCGGTGGTGGTGCCGCTGCCGGCGCGGATGACGCTGGCCGAGGTGAGCGCCGCGCTCGCCCGCGTGGTCGAGCGGCACGAGATCCTGCGTACCCGCTACGAGATGGTCGACGAGCAGCTCACCCAGGTCGTCGATCCGCCCGCCCCGGTCGAGATCGAACTCGTCGAGGCCACCGGCGAGGACGCGGCGACCCGGCAGATCAGGGAGCTGACCCAGCGGCCCTTCGACCTGGCCACCGATCCGGTCCTGCGCGCCCGACTGGTCCGCTCCGGCCCCGACCGGCAGTCGCTGGTCCTGCTCGTGCACCACATCGCCTGGGACGGCGTGTCGACGGAGATCCTCGCCGCCGAACTGTCGTCCCCCGACCCGGCCGCCGCACCGGCCGTCCAGTACGCCGACTACGCCGCCTGGCAGTCGGCCTGGTCGCAGGGCCCGCAGGCGGCCAGCGGGCTCGAACACTGGCGGCGGCAGCTCGACGGGGCACGCGCCACCGAACTCCCCACCGACCTGCCCCGTCCCGCCCAGTGGCAGGGCCGGGGCGCGTTGTACGTGTTCCGGGTGCCGGCCCCGGTCGCCGCCCCGGTCGTGCAGGTCGGGCAGCAACTCGGCGCCACCCCGTTCATGACCTTCCTGGCCGCCTTCAACTGCCTGCTCGCGGAGTTGACCGGCACCCGGGAGATCGTCGTCGGCGCACCCGTCGCCGGTCGGACCAACCCGGCGGTGGAGAGGCTCATCGGCTACTTCGCGAACATCCTCGTGCTGCGTACCGAGGTGGACCCCGGCGACGACTTCCGGGCCGTGCTGCGGCGCACCCGGGAGACCTCCCTGGCCGCCTACGCGCATCAGGACGTCCCGTTCGACCGTGTCCTGGACAGCCTGCGGATCGCCCGCGACCGCTCCCGTAATCCCCTGTTCCAGATCATGTTCGAGGTGGGGCAGGCGCGGCCGTCGTACCTGCCCGACCTGCCGGAGCAGCTGGATCTGCTGTCGTTGCCGTGGCCGACGGCGATCTACGACCTCACCGTCACGCTGAGCGAGGAGCCGGACGGTGGTTACCTGGGGCTCGTCGAGTACTCGACGGACCTCTTCCGGCCGGCGAGCGTCGAACGGCTGATCCGCCGCTACCGGCAGCTGCTCCAGCAGGTCGCCACCGATCCGGACGCGTCCGTCGGCGGGCTGGCCGTCCGTACCCTGCCCGAACTGCTCCGGCGTCAGGCGGCGGCGCGGCCGGACGCCGTCGCGGTCGAGCAGGGCGGCGACCGCCTCAGCTACGGCGAGTTGGCGCGGCGGGTCGATGTGGCGGCGGCCCGCCTGCGTGCCGCCGGGGTGGGGCCCGAGTCGATCGTCGCGGTCTGTCTTCCCCGTGGCCTGGACCTGATCGTGACCGCGCTGGCGGTGATGGCGGCCGGCGGTGTGCACGCCCCGCTCGACGTCGCCGGGCCCGGAGCGCGGCTGGCGTCGATCGTGGCGTCGCTGGAACCCGCCGTCGTGGTGGTGACGCCGGACGCCGTCGGGTTGGTGCCCTCCGGTGGCCCCGCGGTGCTGGTGCCGGAGGACCTGCGGACGTCCGCGCCCACCGACGGCGGGGGAGAGCGCCGCGCCGCCGTCGTCGCCGGACAGCTCGCGTATGTCATCCACACGTCCGGCTCCACCGGCGAGCCCAAGGGCGTGCAGGTGGAACACGGCGCGTTCCTGGCCCACTGCGAGGACGTGGCGCTGCGGTACGGGCTGGCCGCCGACGACCGGATCCTGACGACGAGTCCGCCCTTCGTGGACGTCGCGATGGAACACCTCGGCATGACCCTGGTGTCGGGCGCGACCCTGGTGCTCGCCGCCGCCGGCGGGTGGAGCCCTGCCGACCTGCCCGACCTGGTCGCCGCCACCCGGGTCACCTTCCTCGACCTGCCGCCGATGGCGTGGCGGGACATGCTCGACCGGGTCGTGAAGGCCGACAGCCGGCTGGACACCCTGCGCGCGGTCAACATCGGCACGGACGTGGTGTACGCCGAGGACGTGCACCGGTGGCACGAACTCGGCATCGACGCTCGCTTCATCGCCTGTTACGGGCCGACCGAGACCGTCGTCACGTCGACCCTCCACGAGGTCACCGAGGCGCGTGCCGCCAGCCTGCCGCCCGGGGCGGTGGTGCCGATCGGCACCGAGGTGGGCCGCACCGTCGGCTACGTGCTCGACGAGCGGCTGCGACCGGCGCAGCCCGGTGTCCGGGGCGAGCTGTTCCTGGGGGGCAGCCTCGCGCGGGGCTACCACGGACGCCCCTCGCTGACCGCCGAGCGCTTCCTGCCGGATCCGTTCTCGACGGTGCCCGGGGCCCGGATGTACCGCACGGGTGACGTGGTCAGCCGGAACGCCGACGGGGTGCTGGACTTCCACGGCCGGGCGGACCGTCAGGTGAAGATCAACGGCTTCCGGGTCGAGCCCGCCGAGGTCGAGGCGTGCCTGCTCACCCACCCGGGGATCCGGGCGGCGAGCGTCACCGCCGCGACGCGGGACGGCGCCACCCAGCTCGTCGGCTACGTCGTGGCCGCCGAAGCCACCCCACCGGACGCGCGCGATCTCGGTGCGTACCTGCGGGCCCGGCTGCCGGAGGCGATGGTCCCGCGGCACTGGGTCTTCCTCGCCGAGATGCCGAGGACCGGGGCGGGGAAGGTGGACCTGCGGGCGCTCCCGCCGATCGCCGCCGACGACGAGGGCGAGCGCACCGAGGAGGCATCCGCCGAGGCGAGCGTCGAGGAGCTGATAGCCGAGATCTGGTGCGCCGTGCTCGGTCTCCCCGCGGTCGAGCACGACGCCGACTTCTTCGCGATCGGCGGCAACTCGCTGCTGGCCACCCGGGTCCGTACCCGCATCCAGGACCTCTTCGCGGTGACCATCCCGCTGGGGGACCTGTTCGGGGCGACGACGGTCGAGCAACAGGTGGACCTGGTCACCCGGCTCGTCGTCGACGAGGTCGACGCGCTGCCCGAGGACGAGGTGGCCGCGCTCCTGCTGGATCAGGACGAGCCTGGGGAGAGACGATGAGCGACACCGAGGGGCCACGTCCGGCAGCCGACAGCGGGGCCGAACTGCGTCGCCGGCTGGTGGCGCAACGCCTCGCGGGCCGGGTACGGCGGCGCGACGACGGGTCCGCCGCCGATGCCGCTGCCGGCGTGACCGACACCGGGCCGGCGCCACTGTCGTCGGCGCAGCGCCGGATGTGGTTCCTGGACCAACTCGCGCCCGGCGGGGTGGACTACCTGGTGCCTCTCGTGCTGCGGCTGCGCGGCGTGCTCGACGTCGAGGCGCTGCGCGTCGCGTTGACCGGCCTGGCCGCCCGGCACGACATCCTGCGGACGAGGTACGAGCTGCGCGACGGCGAGCCGGTCCAGGTGATCGATCCACCCGCGCCGGTCGACCTGCCGGTCGTGACCACCGACGAGGCCGGGCTCGCCGCCCTGCTGGCCGACCAGGCCGGGCGCGGATTCGACCTCGCCACCGGCCCGGTCTGGCGAGCGGTCCTGGTGCGGTTGGGCGACGACGAACAGGTGCTCGTCGCGCACCTGCACCACATCGCCTGCGACGGTTGGTCCGTGCAACTGCTCTGCGCCGACCTCGCCGAGCTCTACCACGCGGCCCGGACCGGGGCGCCGCAGCCTGCCCGGCCGGGACAGTTCGCCGAGCACGCGAGGTGGGAGCGGCGACACCTCGGCACCGCGGAGGCACAGGCCGGTCTGCGGTGGTGGCAGGACACCCTGGCCGAGCTGACCGAACTCGACCTGCCCGCCGACCGGCCCCGCGCGACCCCGCGGGATCCGGCCGGCGCCCGGGTGACCTTCGCGGTGCCGGCGCACGTCGATCGGGCCTGCGCCGAGCTGGCCCAGCGGCACCGGACCACGCCGTACGTGGTGCTGCTCGCCGGTTTCGCCGCGCTGCTGGCCCGGCTGACGCGGCAGGACGACGTCGCCGTCGGCATGCCGGTGAGCGGCCGGACCCGGACGGGAGTGGACGCCGTCGTCGGTCCCTTCCTCAACACGCTGGTGCTGCGCTGCGACTGCTCCGGTGACCCCAGCTTCGACCTGCTGGTCGATCGGGTGCGGGACACGCTGCACGCCGCCGTCAGCCACCAGGACATCCCCTTCGACCGGGTCGTCGACGCGGTCGCGCCGGAGCGGGACCTGTCCCGCAACCCGCTGGTGTCGACGATGTTCCTGTTCGAGGACGAGAACGGAGGGCTGCCGGGCCGCTTCGACGACCTCGACGTCGTCGACGTCGCCACCCCGCCACGGGGCGTGAAACTCGACCTGAGCATGGGGCTGCGGCGGACCGCCGACGGGCTGTTCGGCGCGATCGACTACGCGACCGCCCTGTTCGACGAGCGGACCGTCGACGAGCTCGTCACCCGTTACCTCGTCCTGCTGGAACACGCCGTCACCGCGCCGGGGGCGTCGGTCGGCGCGCTGGACGTCCTCGACGAGGCTGAGCGCCACCGGCTGCGGACGGTGCTGACCGGCGCCCGCCGGGATGTTCCCGACAGCCCCCTGCACGAGCTGGTCCGGGACCGCGTCCGGCGGGACCCGGCGGCGGTCGCGGTACGGGACGGGCGGCGCAGCTGGAGCTACGGCGAGCTGGACCAGCTCTCGGACGCCCTGGCCCACACCCTGCGCCGGCACGGCGTCGGCCGGGGCGACGTCGTCGGGGTCTGCCTGCCCCGCAGCGCGGAACTCGTCTGCGCGCTGCTCGCGGTCCTGAAGTCCGGCGGCGCCTACCTGCCCCTCGACCCGGAGGACCCGGCCGCGCGCCGGGCGGAGGTGGCGACCGACGCCCAGGTCCGCGCGGTGGTGGCCGGAGCCGACCACGCGGCCGCCTTCGGCGACGTGCCGGTGGTCCCTCCGGTGGCACCGGGAGACGGGGCGACCGACCTCCACGGGCAGCTTCCGGCACTGACCGCACACGACCGGGCGTACGTCATCTACACCTCCGGTTCCACCGGGCGCCCCAAGGGCGCGGTCATCGACCACGGCGGGATAGTCAACCGGCTCACCTGGATGCAGGAGAGCTACCAGCTACGACCCGGCGACCGGGTGTTGCAGAAGACGCCGTTCACCTTCGACGTGGCCGTGTGGGAGTTCTTCTGGCCGCTGATCACGGGCGCGACCATCGTGGTGACACCCCCGGGCGTGCACCGGGACCCGCTGGAACTGGACCGCCTGATCCGGGCCGAGGCGGTGACGCACCTGCACTTCGTGCCGTCGATGCTCGACGCCTTCCTGGCCGTCGTCGCGCAGGCGCCGCCCAGCCTCAGGCACGTGTTCTGCAGCGGCGAGGCGCTGCGCACCGTCACCGCCCGGCGCTTCGCGGCTTGGTCGTCGGCGGCGTTGCACAACCTGTACGGCCCGACGGAGGCGTCGGTCGACGTCACCGCCCAACGGGTCGACGAGCGGCTGCTCGCCACCCTCGACACCGCCGGCGTGCCGATCGGCACGCCGATCAGCAACATCCGCGTCCACATCCTGGACGAGCGGCTGCGGATGGTGCCGGTGGGCTGGCCCGGTGAGCTCTACCTGGCCGGCGTCGGGCTGGCACACGGGTACCGCAACCGGCCCGGCACCACCGCCGAGCGGTTCGTGCCGGACCCGTTCTCGTCCGTGCCGGGCGAGCGGATGTACCGCACCGGCGACCTGGTCCGGCTGCGCGCCGACGGGACCATCGACTTCCTCGAACGCATCGACGCGCAGGTCAAGCTGCACGGCGTCCGGATCGAGCTGGGTGAGATCGAAGCACGGCTGATGGAGCACCCGGCGGTCGCCGAGGCAGCGGTCGCCCTGCACCGGCCCGCGGACCTGCCCGCCCAACTGGTCGCCTACGTCGTGGCACGCGACGGCGCGGACGCCACGCCGGACCGGCTCCGCGCCGGGCTCTCCGGAGTGCTGCCGGCGTCGATGGTGCCCGGCCGGTTCGTGTCCCTGGACGCACTTCCCCGGACCAGCAGCGGGAAGATCGACCGTCGCGCCCTGCCCGCACCGGAGCAGGGCCGCACGACCAGCACCGCGTACGTCGCGCCCAGCACCCCGGAGGAACACCTGGTCGCGCGGGTGTGGGCCGAGGTCCTCCAGGTGCCACAGGTGGGCGGCGCGGACGACTTCTTCGCCCTCGGCGGCGACTCGATGCGCGCCATCAGACTGGTCGGCGCGCTGCGCGAGGCTGGCCTGGCGGTGAGCGTGCAGGACCTGTTCCAGCACCGCACCGTCGCCGCCGTCGCCGCCATGGCCCGACAGTGCCTCGACGAGCGGCCGGACGACCTGGTGGCCGAGGAGTTCGGGCAGATATCGGCCGCCGACCGGGAGAAACTCCCCGAGGACGTGCTCGACGCCTACCCGTTGTCGGACGTCCAGGCCGGCATGCTCTACGAGCTGATGGCCGACGAGGAACGCCGGCCGTACCAGAACGTGACGCTGTACTTCGTCGACGACGGTAAGCCGCTGTCGGCCGCCGCCCTGCGTACCGCGGTGCGGCAGGTCGTGGCCCGGCACGACGTGCTGCGTACCTCCTTCGACCTCACCAGCTACGGCGAGCCGCTGCAACTGGTGCACGCGGAGGCCCGGGCCGAGGTGGTGGTGCAGGACCTCGACGGGCTCGACGAGGCCGAGCAGGAGCTGCTCATCCGGGAGGAGGCCGCCCGGCACCGGCTGGCTCCCGTCGTGCTGGACCGGGCACCGCTGTGGCGTCTCTTCGCGTACCGCACCGGCGCCACCCGGTGGGTGCTGGCCTGGGTGGAGTGCCACGTCATCCTCGACGGCTGGAGCCACAACTCGCTGCTCGGCGAGCTGATGGACCGCTACGTGGCGGTGCGGGACCAGCGGACGCCGCCGTCGATGGAGCGGCCGGCGCGCCGCTGGGCGGACTTCATCGCCATGGAACGCGCGGTGGTCGCCGATCCGCAGAGCCGCGAGTACTGGACCAGCGTGCTGGACCGGTACGAGACGCTGCGCCTTCCGCAGGAGTGGGGGGCGGCCGGGTCCGGTGCCCCGCACACGGTGGCGCAGCCGCTCGGCACCGACGTCGACCGGCTGCGCGAACTGGCCGCGGCGATCGGCGTTCCGGTGAAGAGCGTCTACCTGGCCGCGTTCTTCAAGACGATGAGCGTCCTGAGCGCCGGGGACGGCTTCCTGTGCGGCCTGGTGAGCAACGGCCGCCCGGAGGTCAGCGGCGGTGACGAGGTGCTCGGGATGTACCTCAACACGCCGCCGGTGGTCGGCGAGCGCCCGCGCGGCACCTGGCTGGACCTGATCCGGGCCGCGGCCGAGGCGGAGACCGCACTGCTGCCCCACCGGCGTTTCCCGCTGCCCCGGCTCCAGTCGCTGGCCGGTACGACGCAGCCGCTGGTCGAGGCGGTCTTCAACTTCCTCGACTACTACCTGCTGCGCGACACGGCGGTGCAGACGACCCAGACCGAGGACGACAGTCCCAACGAGTTCCCGCTGGCCGTGACCGTCCTGCCCGGGTACGTCATGTTCACCGCGATGCCGGAGCGGGTACGCCCGGAACGTCTGAACTGGCTGGCGCGGGCGTACCACCGGGTGCTGACCGACATGCTCGCCGATGTCGGCGGGTCCGCCACCGGGCCGCTGCTCTCCGGCGCCGAGCTCGCGCGGCGGCTGTCCGGACCGGTGGCCGCGCCGCTCGCCCTGGCCGAGACGACGCTGCACGGAGGCGTCCTCCGGCAGGCGGCGGCGACCCCGGACGCCGAGGCGGTCCGCGACGACACCGGGACGCTCACCTACCGGGAGCTCGTCACCACCGCCACGGCGCTCGCCCGGCGACTGGCGGCGGCGGGGGCGGGGCCGGACCGGCCGGTCGCCGTCTGCATGCGGCGCAGTGTCCACCTGGTGACCGTGCTGCTGGGGATCCTCCAGTCGGGTGCGGCGTTCGTGCCGCTCGATCCGGACGATCCGGCGGCGCGGCTGCGGCAGCGGCTGGTCGGCGCGGACGTCGCGCTGGTGGTGGCCGACGAGGAGCTGCACGAGGTGCTGGCCGGCGTCGTGCCGGTGCTCGGCCCCCGCCCGGGCGGTCCGGAGCGGACACCGGTCGAGGTGACCGGAGGCCACCCCGCCTTCGTCCTGTTCACCTCGGGGTCCACGGGTGGCCCGAAGGGTGTCGCCGTGCCGCACCTGGGCGCCGCCAACTACGTGCACTGGCTGCAACGGGCGCTGCCCCTGCGCGGTGGCGACCGGGTCGTCCAGAAGACCCCCTACACCTTCGACGTGTCGGTCGGCGAGATCTTCCGGCCGCTGGTCGCCGGGGCGACGCTGGTGATGGCGCCCGACAAGCTGCACCTCGACCCGCTGGGTCTGGCCGCGTTCATCGAGCGGCACCAGGTCAGCCACGCGGCCTTCGTACCGTCGATGATGAACGCGTTCCTCGACGCCGTACCGGGGATCCCCGCCTGTCTGCGTGAGGTCATGCTGCTCGGGGAGAAGTTCACCCTGTCGACCGCCCGGCGCCTGGCCGAGCGGACCGACGCCAGGGTGTACAACCTCTACGGGCCGACCGAGGGATCCATCGCCTGCACCTGGTACGAGGTCGCCCCGCAGCCGCACCCGGGGGCGACGAGCGTGCCGATCGGCCGTCCGATCGACAACGTGACGAACCACGTCCTCGACGTCGACCTCAACCCGGTGCCGGTCGGCGTGCCGGGCGAGCTGTATCTCGGCGGGCACTGTGTCGCGCAGTCCTACCTGGGCCGACCGGCCGAGACCGCCAGCCGGTTCGTGCCGGACCCGTTCGGTGCACCCGGTGGGCGGCTGTACCGGACCGGTGACCTCGTACGGTGGCTCGACGGCGACGTCATCGAGTACCTGGGCCGGCTCGACCAGCAGGTGAAGATCAGTGGGGTCCGGATCGAGCCGGGCGAGATCGAGCGGGTGCTGTCGGCTCATCCCGCGGTGCGGGCCGCGGCGGTGACCGTGGTCTCCGACGACGGCGCGCCGCGCCTGGCCGCGTACCTGCTGGCCCGCCCCGACGTCGAGTGGGACGTCGACGCGGTGCGGGCGCACGCCCGCGCCCAGCTGCCCGCGCTGCTGGTTCCCGCGCACTTCGTCGTGTTGCCCGAGTTCCCGATGACCGTGAGCGGCAAGATCGACCGGCGGGCGTTGCCCAGGCCGGAGGACGACGGCAGGACGGCGGCGGACCACGTCCCCGCGCGCAACGCGCTGGAGCGGACGATCGCCGGGGTGTGGCAGCGCGAGCTGGGCTGCGGCGAGGTCAGCGTCGAGCGTGACTACCTGGAACTCGGCGGGGACTCGCTCGGGGCGATGCGGATCGCGATCCGGCTCGGCCGGCAGCTCGACATGGTCATCTCACCGACGGACATCCTGGTGCGGCGGACGGTGGCGGCCCTGGCCGAGCTGCTCGCCGGGCGGCAGGGCGCTGCGCCGGAGGCCGCCCGTACGGGCCCCGGCGGTGCCGGGCAGCAGCCCGATTCGCGGCCCGCCGTCCCGGCGGCGTCCCCCGGGCCCGACCGGCCGGCGCCCGATCCGCGGGCGAAGGTGCTGTCCGTGGTCGGGACGGCCGATTCCAGCCAGATCCGGGTACGCCGCACCGGTAGCCGGTCGGTGCTGCACTGCGTGCACCCGGGCGGGGGAAGCGCGCACTGGTACGAGAACCTGGCGCGGCACCTGCCGGAGAGCCTGGACGTGGTCGCGTACCAGCATCCCGGTCTGTTCGATCCGGGGGAGGCGGCCCGCTCGACTGCGGACCTGGCCCGGCGCTACCTCGACGAGCTGCGTACCGATCAGCCGCAGGGGCCCTACCACCTCTTCAGCTGGTGTGGCGGAGGGCCGATCGCCTGGGAGATGGCCCGAGGGCTGCGCGCGATGGGCGAGAGCGTGACGCTCATCCTCCAGGACCCGGTGCTCCAACTGCCCGACGTCCCCGGCGACGGCGGCGAGAACCTCCGGCTGCTGGCCCGGTGCGATCGGGCGTACCAGGAGCTCGCCCAGGACCCGCCGCCCGGACGCGCCGCCGAACTGCGGGCGGAGATCGCCGGCCTGCTGCCGCGCATCGTCGTGGAGGGCTTCCACGACGCGCTGCGCGATCCCGATTTCGACCACGTCTGGCCTCTGGCGGTGCGGTCGTGGCGGCAGCAGATGGAGGCCCGGATCTCGTACCTGTACCAGCCGTACGAGGGACCGCTGCACCTGCTCACCTGCGACGACCTCGTCAACGGCACGCACGAGAGCCTGGCCGGTCTCGAGCCTGAGGGCTACGTCGGCCGGTGGCGTCGCCTGGTGCCGGCCGGCGTCGAGGTGCACCGGATATCAGGCGGCAACATCACCTCGATGCTGCCGCCCCACATCGAGGGGCTCGGCAAGGTCGTCGCCGGCATCATCGGACATCCTGAGGAGACTGCCATGGGACACCCCGAGGAGGTGCGTGCCACATGACCAGCCCCGTGGTGACGGTGCGCGGCCTGCGGCGCAGCTACGGCACGGTCGTCGCGCTGGACGGCATCGACCTGGACATCCAGGAAGGTGAGGTGGTCGCGTTGCTGGGGCCCAACGGCGCCGGCAAGACGACGACCGTGGAGATCCTCGAGGGGCACCGGCGGCGGGACGCCGGCGAGGTCCGCGTGCTCGGCGTGGACCCCTGGCGAGCCCCGTTGGCCTGGCGGTACGGCATCGGCATCGTCCTTCAGGAGGCCAGCGACGCGGGGGAGCTGACGGTGCTGGAGACGCTGCGCCACTTCGGCGGCTACTTTCCGTCCCCGCACGATCCGACCGACCTGCTGCGGCAGGTCGGCCTGGCGGAGGCGGCCGGGCGCCGGGTCCGCACCCTCTCGGGCGGCCAGCGGCGTCGGCTCGACGTCGCCGTCGGGGTGGTGGGCCGACCGCGGCTGCTGTTCCTCGACGAGCCGACCACCGGGTTCGACCCGCAGGCGCGCCGGCAGTTCTGGGAACTGGTCCGCGGCCTGCGGGACGAGCAGGGCACCACCGTGCTGCTGACCACCCACTATCTGGAGGAGGCCGAGGCGTTGGCGGACCGCGTGGTGGTGATCGCCGACGGGGTCGTCCGCGCCGACGGTGACCCGGCGACGCTCGGCGGCCGGATGAGCGGGGAGGCCACGGTGAGCTGGCTGGAGAACGCCGAGGCGCGCAGCGCCCGGACGGCCGACCCGGGGGCGTTCGTCAACGAGCTGGTCGCCCGGCTCGGGCCGTCCGTGCCCGGGCTGACGGTCAGCCGCCCCCGACTGGAGGACGTCTATCTCGACCTGGTGGGAGGGAACAAGCCGTGACCACGCAGGCGACGACAGTCCCGTTGACCCGTACGGGCCGGCTCGGGCTGGCCCGTGGGGCCGTGGAGATCAGGACCTTCTTCCGGGAACGCGACACGGTGCTGTTCACGTTCGCGCTGCCGATCGTCCTGCTTGTGCTGCTTGGATCGATCTTCTCCACCGAGTACGCCGGCACCGGGGTGACCGCGAGTCAACACATCACGGCGAGCATGATCGCGGCGGGCATCGCCTCCGCCACCTTCGTCACTCTCGCTGTGGGCATCGCTGAGGACCAGGCCAACGGGACGCTGAAGCGGTTGCGCGGGATGCCGGCCCCGCCGGCCGCGTACGTGCTGGGCAAGCTGTTTCTCGTGCTGGTGGTCAGCGTCACCGAGGCGGTGCTGATGGTGGCCACGGGCGTGCTGCTGTTCGACCTGGCGCTGCCGGCGGACGCCGGGTCCTGGCTGACCCTGGCCTGGGTGTTCCTGTTGGGAGCCACGGCGTGTTCGTTGCTGGGTATCGTCCTGAGCGGGCTGGCCAGATCGGTCCGGGGGGCGAGCGCGGCGGCGAACCTGACCTATCTCGTCCTGGTCTTCACCTCGGGCATCTTCGTCACCCCGATCACCGTGCTGCCAGCGCCGTTGACCACGTTGTCGTCCCTGTTCCCGCTGAAGTGGATGGGCCAGGGGTTCCGGGCGGCGTTCCTGCCGGACACGATGGCGACGCAGGAGCTGGCGGGCTCCTGGGAACTGGGGCGGGTGGCCCTGGTCCTGGGACTGTGGTGCGTCGTCGGTCTGCTGCTGAGCCTGGCTGTCGTCCGGCGGGGCCTGCGGCGGCGCGAGTGACGGGTCAGCCGGCCCGTGCCGGCTCGCTCGCCTTGAACGACAGGCCCTGCCGGCGGAACGACCGGATCGCGGACTCGACCGCATCGAGCAGGCCGACCTTGGCCAGCCAGGCGTCGTCGTAGACCGTGTCCTCGTACTTGCTGGCGTCGTCCGGCATCAGCAACAGGGGGAACGCCGGAGCCGCCGGTCCGAACAGGTCGGTCACACACGCCGTCAGCACGCAGCCCGCCGACCCGCCGATGCCGATCATGGTGTCCTCCCGCAGCATCCGGCACATCGCGATCGCGTCGCTGTCGCGGATCTGGTGGCGGCCGTCGACGGAACCCGCCTCGAGGAACGACGACCGGCGGCTGGCGCCGATCCCCGGGAGGAGACGGGCGGTCGCCGGCATCTCCGTGCGCGGGCCCGGGCAGACCTCGCTCGCCAGCGAGTGGAACACGTCCACGGCGATCACCCGGATTCCTCTACCCGACCCGCGGACGTGCCGGGCGATCCCGGCGGCGGTGCCACCGGTGGAGACCGCGACGTAGACGGCATCCAGGTGCTGGCCGCCCTGCTCGATGATCTCCGGCGCCGTGCTCTCCTCGTGGATATCCGGATTCGCCGGGTTCTCGTACTGGTTGGGCCAGCGGTAGTCCGGTCGTGACCGGAGGATCCGTCGTACCGCGTCGAGCCGGGTGAGCAGGTATCCACCCTGGCCGTCGTGCTCCTCGACGAGGTGCAGCTCGGCGCCGGCCTCGGTGAGCGCCCGGAGGGAGACGGCCGGGGTCTTCGGGTCGACGACCGCGATGAAGTGACAACCGATGTCGGCCAACAGCCGCGCCATCGCGATGCCCAGGTTGCCCGATGTGGACTCCACCACCACCGTGCCCGCCGTCAGGGGGCGCTCCCGGTCGAGGGCACGCAGCAGACCGAGGGCGGTCCGTTCCTTCACTGAGCCGGACGGATGTTGGCACTCGTGCTTGAGGAGTACCGTGTGATGGTCGCCGCCACGCGTCACGAGAAGCTCTGAGACCGGGGTCGGCGCGATCCTCCGATTCCTGTCCAGCATTGCCAAAGGATGCAAGGTCGCCCGGTGGCCGGGAAGAACCTGGCGAGTTGTCGCCAGGAACTCGCCGCGACCTTGATGCGTGGACCCACGAGAAACAAGCATGTGCCCCATGGCGCATCAGGCTGGTCTTGATCCCGTCGCCCGGACGGCTGGACAACCCATCGCGATTATCGGTATGGCGGGTCGATTCCCCGGTGCCCGCTCCGTTGAGGAGTTTCGCGACAACCTTCTCGACGGCGTCGAGTCGATCTCCTTCTTCGACGACGAGGAGTTGCGGGCCGCCGGCGTGACCGACGCCGAGCTGGCCGACCCGGCGTACGTGCGGGCGGCTCCGGTCATCGGCGACGTCGACATGTTCGACGCCGCCCTGTTCGGGCTCAGCAGCCGCGAGGCCCAGCTGGTGGATCCGCAGTTCCGGGTGTTCCTCGAGACCTGCCACTCGGCGCTGGAGAACGGCGGCGTGGTTCCCGGTCAGGGCAGCGACCGGATCGGTGTCTACGCCGGTTCGCGGCCCAACAACTACCTCGAGGACAACATCTACCGCAGCGCGCAGGCGATGCGCAGCGCCGGCAACCTGCTCGCCTCGATCAGCAACCACACGGACTACCTGGCCACCAGCGTGGCCTACCGGCTCGGCCTGACCGGCCCGGCGATCAGCATGGTGACCGCCTGCTCGACCTCCCTGGTGGCCGTCCACGTCGCGGTGCGGGCGCTGCGCGCCGGTGAGTGCGAGGTCGCCCTTGCCGGTGGCGTCGAGATCTGCCTGCCGGAGATCGGCGGGTACGCCTACAAGGAAGGCGGGATCTTCTCGCCGGACGGCCGGATCCGGCCGTTCGACTCCCAGGCCCAGGGCACCGTCTTCGGCAACGGATGCGGTGCCGTCCTGCTCAAGCCGCTGGCCGCCGCGCTGGCCGACGGCAACCCCGTGCACGCCGTCATCCGCGGCACGGCGATCAACAACGACGGCAGCGACAAGGGCGCCTTCTCGTCACCCAGCGCCTCCGGCCAGGTCGCGGTGGTCCGCGCCGCGTTGCGGGACGCCGACGTGCATCCCGCCACCATCGGCTACGTCGAGGCGCACGGCACGGGCACCCTCGTCGGCGACCCGATCGAGGTCGGCGCGCTCAGCACCGCCTGGCGTGAGCAGACCGACGAGGCCGGGTACTGCGCGATCGCGTCGGTCAAGGCCAATGTGGGTCACCTCGGGGCGGCGGCCGGCGTCGCCGGTCTCGTCAACGCGGTCTGCACCGTCCGGGACGGGGTGCTGGCCCCGGTCATCAACTTCGACGAGCCCAATCCGCGCATCGACTTCGTCAACGGCCCGTTCTACGTCAGCACCGAACTGCGCTCCTGGCCGGCGTCGGAGCGCCCCCGGCGGGCCGCGGTGAGCTCGTTCGGGATCGGCGGGACCAACGCCAACGTCATCATCGAGCAGCCGCCGGCCCGCGCGGCGTCCCGTCCCGGGCGGCGTGCCGTCCAGCTCATCCCCGTCTCCGCCCACACGCCGGAGGCGCTCGACGCGCTCACCGGCCGGCTGGCCGACTGGCTGTCCGGCACGGACGAAGAGCTCGCCGACCTCGCGTACACCCTGAGCACGGGCCGCCGGGCGCTGCCGCTGCGCCGCTTCGTGGTGGCCGCCGACCCGGCGGAGGGCGCCGCCCGGCTGACCGTCGACCTGCCCGCCTTCCGGGCCACCGCGGCACGCGGCGCCACCTTCCTCTTCCCCGGTCAGGGGGCGCAGTACCCGGGAATGGCCAGGGAGCTGTACCACTCGGAGCCGGTGTTCCGCGCGGAGTACAACGCCTGCGCGGCGGCGCTGCGCGCCACCCACGACGTGGACCTGCTGCACCTGCTGCTCAAGGCGGACAGCGAGACGCAGAACCAGACGCGCAACACCCAGCCGCTGCTGTTCGCGATCGAGTACGCGCTGGCCAGGACGATGCAGAGCGTCGGCATCCAGCCGACCGCGATGCTCGGGCACAGCATCGGCGAGTACGTGGCCGCGACCCTGGCCGGGGTCTTCAGCCGGGACGACGCGGTGCGGCTGGTGGCCGAGCGGGGTGCGCTCATGCAGACGGCCGAGAGCGGCTCGATGCTCGTGGTGACCCTGCCCGAGGAGCTGCTCGTCCCGATGCTGGACGACACGCTGGACATCGCGGCCATCAACGCACCCGGCGTGTGCGTCGTCGCCGGCCGGACCGAGGACGTGGAACGGTTCGAGGACGAACTGATGCTGCACGGCGTCTCCAGCCGCCGGGTGCACACCTCGCACGCGTTCCACTCCCGGACGATGGACGGCATCCTCGACCGCTTCGAGGAGGCGGTACGGAAGACCACCCTGCGCCCGCCGACGATTCCCTTCGTGTCGAACCTGACCGGCACCTGGATCGCCGACGACGAGGCGACCGACCCGCGCTACTGGGCCCGGCACCTGCGCGGCTGCGTCCGGTTCGCCGCCGGCGTGGAGCTGCTGACCACCGACGGCAACCGGGCCTTCGTCGAGGTGGGACCCGGCCGGACGCTCACCGGCTACGTCACCGCCCAGGACCGCTCGGCGGTGGCGGTGGCGACGCTGCGCCACCCGAAGCAGCAGCAGTCCGACGCGGAGACCCTGCTCGGCGCGGTCGGCCGGCTCTGGGCCGAGGGCGTGCCGGTGGACTGGGCCGGGTTCTGGTCGGACGAGCGGCGCAACCTGCTGGCCCTGCCCGAGTACCCCTACCAGCGTCAGCGCTACTGGATCGAACCTGACGAGGAAGAGCCGGCCGCCGTCGGCGGGACGGCCGTCGCGGCCGGACCGGTCGGTGCGTACACGGCACCGGTGTGGCTGGAGACCCCGGCACCGGACCCGGCCGCCGCGGAGGGGACCTGGCTCGTCCTCTCCGCGCCGGACGACACCGTCCTGCCCCGGGTGGCGGAGCGGGCCAGGGCCGCCGGCGCCAACGTGCTGCTGGCGACGACGGACGAGCAGGCCATGGCGCTCCTGGCCGACCTGCCCGCGGACCTGCCGACGCCGGTGACGCTGGTGCACGGGCTCTGCGTCGGGACCCGGCCCGAGGGCCTGACCGAGGCCACCGCCGCCGAGCACTGGCTCAGCAACGGCTTCCACAGCGTGCTGCGAATGCTCCAGGAGGCCGTTCGCCGGCTGCCGGGTACGCCCGTCGAGCTGGTCGTCGTGACGAGCCAGATGCAGGACGTCACCGGCGACGGCCTGGTCGAGCCGGCCAAGGCGGCGGTACTGGGCGTGGTCAAGCTCGCGCCGAAGGAGCTCGAATCGGTCACCAGCCGCAGCATCGACCTCGGCGGGACGTACCGCGAGGACCTGGCGGTGGCACAGCTCTTCGCGGAGATCGCCGGGAAGGGCCCGGAGCAGCAGGTCGCCTACCGTGGTCGCAAGCGCTGGGCCTGGTCGTACGCCGGGATCTCGGTGACGGCGCCGGCGGGTGCCCCGCCGGCGCTCCGCCAGGGGGGTGTCTACCTCCTCACCGGCGGCCTGGGCGGGCTCGGCCTGGTCCTCGCCCGTCAGCTCGTGGACCTGGTGTCGGCGAAGGTGGTGCTGCTCGGCCGCAGCGGGTTGCCCGACCGGGCGGAGTGGCCGGCCGTGCTGGCCGACACCCCGCAGGCGCCGGTCGCGCACCGCATCCGCGCGGTCCAGGAGATCGAGGAGTCAGGTGGGCAGGTCCTGACGCTGGCGGCGGACGTCACCGACGCCGACAGCATGCACGCGGTACGCGACCGGGTGCTCGACCACTTCGGGCCGGTCGACGGGGTGTTCCACCTGGCGGCCGTGGCGGGTGGCGGCATGCTCGAGACCCGGTCCCACGAGGACGCGCAGGCGGTGCTCGCGCCGAAGGTGCGCGGCACGTATCTGCTCGACGAGATCTTCCAGCCCGACCTGATGGTGCTGTACTCGTCGATCGCGGTGCTCTCCTCCGACTTCGGCCTCGGCGACTACGTCGGTGCCAACGCGGTGCTCGACGCCTTCGCGCAGGCACGGTGGGCGGAGGGCCGGCACACGGTCTCCATCAACTGGCCGCCGTTCGCCGAGGTGGGCATGGCGCAGGAGGTCGAGGCACCGTCGGTCTTCGCCCAGATCGCCTGGGGGGAGCAGCCCGCCGCGGCGGACGCCCGTCCGGTGGCCCACCCGATGCTCTCCGCACGGACCGACGTCGACGACTCGCTCAGCACCTTCGACGTCGACCTGTCCGCGACGAACTGGGTTCTCGACGAGCACCGGATGACCGGCATCCCGACGATGCCCGGCACGGGGATCATCGAGCTGGTGCGTGCCGCGTTCGCTGAGCTGACCGGCGAGCAGCACGGTGAGATCACCGACCTCATGCTCATCCAGCCGCTGGTCGCCCACCCCGGCCTGCGGTGCCAGCTCGATCTGCGCCGGCAGCCCGACGGGTTCGAGGTGGTGCTGCGCAGCCCCGACGGCAACCAGTACGCACAGGGCCGGGTCGGCCCGGGCGGCGCCGTCGACCCCGCCAAGCACGACCTGGCGCAGCTGCGGGCCGAGGCGACGGAGATCTCCGTCCCCGATCTCGCCAACTTCGAGGGCGTGCTCAAGTTCGGACCCCGCTGGTCCGGAATCCGGGGCCGCTGGTCCGCGCCGGGCATGGAACTGGTGACCGTCGAGCTCGACGAGCAGTTCCGCTCCGACCTCGACGAGTACCACCTGCACCCGGCGGTCCTGGACTGCAGCATCGGGATCGGCCAGGTCATCCGGGGCGAAGGCTTCTACCTGCCGTTCAGCTACGGCCGCATCCGCGTCCACAGCGCGCTGCCCGGCCGGGTGCACGCCATCATCCGGCACCTCGACGACACCCTCGGCGAGACCGCCAGCACCGACGTGACGCTCGTCGACGACGACGGCAACGAGGTCCTGACGGTGGAGCGGTTCACCATCTTCCGGATGCCGGAGGATCTGCCCGAGCGGACCCAGGGGACGGCGGTCGCCGCACCGGCAGTCGCCGAGCCGCTGGACGAGGTCACCCCCGAGGCCGGGGCGGAGGCACTGCGGCTGATCCTCGGTGGCGCGGTGGGCCCGCAGGTCATCTGGTGCCCCGAGGGCCTCGACGTCCGGTTGCGGCGTACCTCGAAGGTCAACCGGGCGGCGGTCACCGAGCAGTTGACCGCCGGCGGTGCCTCCACGGGCACGGCACGGACCCTGTCCACGCCGTACGTGGAGCCGAGCACCGACCTCGAGCGGGCCCTGGCGCAACTCTGGTCGGACACGGTCGGCGTCGAGCAGATCGGGGCCGAGGACGACTTCTTCGACCTTGGCGGCAACTCGTTGTTCGCGGTCCAGCTGGTGTCCCGGATCCGGCAGCGCTTCTCGGTCGACGTCTCGGCCGCGCAGCTGTTCGACTCCCGCCACGTCCGGGGCCTGGGCCAGGTCATCGAGGCCGCCCTGGTGGCGAAGATCTCGGCGATGTCGGATGAGCAGGTCGCGCAGACGATGGGGCTGACCACCGATGCCGGCTGATCGGCCCGCCATCGGGGCCGTGGTGGGCGGCCAGGGCATGTCGGCGCAGCACATGTTCAGGCTCACCAGCGACGTGGAACAGCTGGGCATGGACTCGGTGTGGCTGCCGCAGATGCCCAATCAGCTTGAGGTCGGCACGCTGCTCGCCGGGCTGGCCGTCAGGACGGAACGACTGCGCCTGGGCACGGCGATCCTGCCGATGTACTCGCGCCCTCCGGTGGTCATGGCGCAGACCGCGGCGACCATCGACGAGATGTCCGGCGGGCGGGTGAACCTCGGGCTGGGACTGGGCCACCGGGGGATCGGCGACTGGATGGTCGGCGGCCGTTCCGTGCCGGCGCTCGCGGGGACCCGCGAGTATCTCGGCGTCGTCACGCAGCTGTGCCACGAGGGCGAGGTGAACGTCGACGGCGAATGGTACGGCGGGCACGCCTCGCTCCCGCCCGGGCGGCGTGACGACCTGCCCGTCCTGCTCGGCGCCTTCGGCCCGCGGATGCTCGAACTGGCCGCGGAGGTCGCCGACGGGGTGATCCTCTGGATGTGCACGCCGCAGTACGTCACCGACGTCGTGCTGCCCGCGTTACGTCGCGGCTGGGCGAAGCGGGGTGGGCGCCCGGACGGCTTCCGCGTGGTCGCGATGATGCACGCGGCGGTCAGCGACGAACCCGACCGCGACCGCGAACTGTTCGGCCGGCTCCTCGCGTCGTACCTGCGGGTGGCGACCTACCGCGCGCTGTTCCGCAACAGCGGGTTCGCCGACTGCGTCGAGACGGGCAGGGCCGACGCCGGGATGGTGTCGGCCCTGGCCGCGATCGGCCCCGAGGAGGCGGCCCGTGGTCTGGCCGCCTTCCGGCGGGCCGGCGTCGACGAGGTCGTGATCGCCCCGGCGGGCACCGCTCAGCGCGGCTACGAGACCTGCCTTCAGACGCTGCGCGCCACGTACGGGATCAGCGCCAGCGCATGATCCCCGATCATCTGCTTCCGTTGGGCGACGAGGAGTTCTCGGTCTGGCGTCGGTTCTGCCTGCGTAGCACCGGCATGCCGTTCGAGTGGGTCGCTGACCCGGAGATCGTCCGGCAACCGTCGTTCCTGGAGGCGCTGACCTGGCAGCACCTCGAGGTCGCCGAGCTGACCCGGCGTCGGGTCACCGACGGCAGGCCGATGAAGCGGGATCTGTCGAGGACGCTGGCGAGCTACCGGTCGCGGTACTGCGCGAAGAACGACTCGATCGGGTTCTTCGGACCGACGGCCTGGGGCCGCTGGACCGACGGTGACACGGTCGTTCCCGAGCAGGGGTCGGTCACCCGGGGGCAGGTGTTCTTCGAAATGTGGGCCGTCCAGGCGGTGGGCAGGGCGCTCGCGGAGCGCTACGACCTGCATGACTGGACGGTCCCGCAGGTGGCCTCGGCCGTGGCAGCGGGGCCGGGCGGCGTCCACCTGGGCGACGGGTCGTTCCTGTCCCTGTCGGAGTTGGGCCAACGGGTCCTCGGGGCGGTCGACGGCTTCCGGACCGTGGCGGATGTGGCGGCTGTCCTGGACGACGGGACCGCCGACGCCGCGCGGGTCGTCACCGAGATCCGTAAGTTGCAGGCGATGGGGGTGCTGACCCGTGGGTTCTTCATTCCGCAGGCCCAGCATCCCGAGCGCCGGCTGGCCATGCAGTTGGCCCGGGTGGCCGATCCCGCGCGCCGGCAGGCGGCACAGGACGAACTGACGTCGCTGGTACGGGCCCGGGACCGGGTCGCGGCCGCGGTGGGCGACCCGGCCGCGGTGGCCTCCGCGCTGGAGGCGCTGCACGAACGGTTCACCACCGTCGCCCTGGAGTCGTCGCGGCGGCACGACGGCAGGTACTACGCCGGACGGACGGTCGTCTACGAGGAGTGTCGCGCCGACACCGTCCCGGAACTCGGGGCGGAGCTGCGGGCTGACGTGGCACCGGCCCTCGGCCTCCTGTTGCAGAGCGCGCGGTGGTTCTCGGTCGAGATCGCCCGGGGATACCGGTCGTTGGTCGGCGAGCTGCTCGCGCAGGAGCCCGACCAGTCGGCCGACGGCTACCCCCTGCCCAGGCTGCTCGCCCAGCTCGCACCGACCTTCCAGGACAGTACGACCGGACCGACCGGCGCCGCGGCGCGCGAACTGCGCCGACGCTGGACGGAGATCCTGGCCCCCCAGCCGATGGCCGGGCCGGTGACCTATTCGTCGCAGGAACTGCGGGACAAGGTCCTGACGGCCTTCCCCGCCACGGCACCGGGCTGGCCGACGGCACGGTGGCACAGTCCGGATCTCATGCTCGCGGCGGCCAGCCCGGAGGACCTGCGCGACGGCCGGTGGTTGGCCGTGCTCGGCGAGGTCCATCCCACGATCAACTCGCTCGACCAGTTGTGCTTCTCGTGGTCGCACCCCGACCAGGCGGGGCTGCGGCGGGACATCGACAGCGACATGCCGAAGCGGATCGTCCCGCTCTACTCGATGACCGACGGCCTGGTGAACTCCCGTACCGGGCCGCCCGAGGCGTACCACTCGCCCGGCTACACCTACCTGGGGGTCTCCTCCGAGCAGTCGTACGCGCCACCGCGGGCGAACGTGGTGGCGGCGGGCGCGCTGCGGGTGCACCGGGAGGATGGCCGGCTGGTGGTCCGCTCCGTGGTGGACGACTTCGAGGCCGATCTCATCGAGGTGCTGGACGACTACCTCGCCCTGGCCGCGTTCAACCGGTTCGGGCTGCTGGCGCCGTCCCCGTACCAGCCTCGGATCCAGATCGACCGGGTCGTCGTGTCGCGGGAGCGGTGGCAGCTCCCGTTCACCGGGTTCGCCGAGTTCGCGCAGGCCCGGTTGGCGACGGTGGCGTCGCACGTGCGGCAGGTCGCGGCGGACCGGGGGCTGCCCGACGTCGCGTTCTGGGTCGTCGCGGGTGAGGCCAAGCCGATCTACGTCGACCTGCGCGACGACACCCTGATCGACACGCTCTGGGCGAAGCTGCGCCGTGGCCGGCAACGTGATCCCGGTGGCAGCGTCTCGGTCACCGAGATGCTGCCGGGACCCGACCAGTTGTGGCTGCGTGATTCGCAGGGCCGCCGCTACACGGCGGAGTTCAGGCTGACCTGCGTCGACAGTCAGCAGTACCGAGGCGAGAACGGAGAGTGAGCAGGTTGTTCGACGACGACGGGCGCACCTATCAGGTGGTCATGAACGACGAGGAACAGTATTCGATCTGGCCCGACGACCGCCCGATCCCGGCTGGGTGGACCGCGTCCGGCCCCTCCGGCCCCCGGCAGGAGTGCCTCGACCACATCGCCACGGTCTGGACCGACATGCGGCCCCGCAGCCTGCGCCTGCTGATGGAGGCCGACTCGGCATGACCGTCCGCCCCCAGTCCACCATCGTCCGGATCGGTGCGGTGACCGACCCGCGAGTCCGGCTGCTGTGTTTCCCGCAGGCCGGCGGCGGTACGGCGACCTTCCGGCCGCTCAGCGCCGTCTTCCCGCCGAGCGTCGACCTCTGCGCCCTGCGACTGCCGGGCCGGGAATCCCGCCGACGGGAGACCCCGCTCACGGACATGCACGAGACCGTCGCGGAGGTGATCAAGACTCTGGGCGAGTGGGACGACGTGCCGCTGGCCTTGCTGGGTTACTGCTCGGGGTCGTTCGTCGCCTACCAGGTGGCGCGCGAGCTGACCCAGGCGGGCCGCCCGCCGGTCCGGCTCATCGTGCTGGCCTCGCCCGGGCCGAGGGTGGTCGCCCCGGAACGTCGCATACACACGCTGGCCGAGCCGGACCTCATCACCTACCTGCGGGACTCCCGCATCACCCCCGAGTCGGTGCTGTCGGACCGGAACCTCTTCGGCATGTTCGAACCGGCCATCCGCGCCGACTTCGCCGTCTACGAGAACTGGGACTACCAGCCCGGTGCGCCACTCGGGATGCCGGTCACGGTCGTCGGCGCCCGGGAGGACGCGTCGGTGGACTTCGCGGACCTCGCGATGTGGCAGGACCACACGAGCAAGGACTTCACCCTGCGGATCATGCCGGGCGGGCACGACTTCCTCGGGTCGGCCTCGGCGCGACTCGGCGAACTGTTGCTGGCCGAGCTCGACCTCTGACATCCACGAAGGACGAGAGGAACGCACATGGCCGAGATGGCCATCCAGGTACGTGACCTGGTCAAGAGCTACCCGCGGGGCGTCCGGGCCCTCGACGGGCTGAGCTTCGTGGTGCCTGAGGGCACCCTGTTCGGGTTGCTGGGGCCCAACGGGGCCGGCAAGTCCACCGCTGTGCGGATCCTCTCGACGCTGGCCCGCGCGGACTCGGGGCAGGCACTCGTCGCCGGGTACGACGTCGTTCGGCAGGCGACCGAGGTGCGTAGGCGGATCGGGCTCGTCGGACAGCGCCTCAGCGCCGTACCGACCGCCACCGTGCGCGAGAACGTGCTTCTCCAGGGGCGGATGTTCGGACTCAAGGGCCGGGCGCTGGCGACCCGCACCGACGAGGTGCTCTCGATGCTGGCGCTCTCGGACGTCGCCGGCCGGCAGGCGGGCTTCTGCTCCGGTGGCATGAAGCGTCGGGTCGACATCGCCATGGGGATCGTGCACCGCCCCCGGGTCCTCTATCTCGACGAGCCGACGACCGGCCTCGACCCCGACATCCGCGTGCAGCTCTGGGCCGACCTCACCGCGCTGGTCCGGCAGGAGGGGATCACCATCCTGCTGACCACCCACTACCTCGAAGAGGCCGACGCGTTGGCGAACGACGTGGCCATCATCGACCGCGGCAAGATCGTGACGACGGGCAGCCCGGAGACGCTGAAGCAGAAGCTGCGGGGGGACACCCTGCAGGTCGAGTTCGAGTCCGACCAGTCCGAGGAAGCGATCCGCGGCGCGCTGGCGGGGCTCGACGATCTCGACGAGATCCGCGTCGACGGGCGCCGGCTGCACGCACGGGCGCCAAGCGGCGGGGCGGCGGTGCCGGTCGTCCTCGCGCGGCTCGGCCAGGAAGCCATGGCGGTACGGTCGGTGAGCGTGTCCCAGCCGACCCTGGATGACGTGTACCTGGCGTACACGGGACGCAGATTCGCCACCCAGGTGGATCCCGGGGCGACCGCCGGAGGGCAGGCATCGTGAGTGAGCTCGTCGGGCAGTCCGCCTACATCGCGCGTCGGCACATCCTGCACACGTTTCGTCAACCGTGGCTCATCGCGATCAACCTCGTCCAGCCGTTCCTGTGGTTGCTGCTGTTCAGCGGGACCTTCCGCCGTATCGCCGACATCCCCGGATTCGGGTCGGACAACTACGCCCAGTTCTTCCTGCCGGGGCTCATCGTGATGACGGTCCTGCTCGCGAGTGGCTGGAACGGTCTGTCCCTGCTGGCGGACATGGAGCGGGGCACCCTTGACCGGCTGCTGGCGTCCCCGGTGCGCCCGATCGCCCTGATCATCGGTCCGCTGGTGCAGCAGGTGGTCAACGCGGTGATCCCGACGGCCATCCTGCTCGTGGTGGGCTACGGGCTCGGGGTGAGATTCCACGGGGGCGTGCTCGGAGTTGTCGTCATGATCCTCGCGCTCGCGGGGGTCGCCTGCGCGCTCGCCGCTCTGTCGAGCACCGTCGCGCTGATCGTGGGGCGGGAGGAGTCCCTGATCGCGATGGTCAACTTCATCGTGATGCCCCTGACCTTCCTCTCCAGCGCCTTCATGCCCAAGGACCTGGTGCCGGGCTGGGTCGCCGCGGCGATCGCCGCGAACCCGGTCAACTGGGCGGTGGAGCTGTGTCGCGACTCGTTCAACGACAGCCTGGAACTGGGGAAGGTGCTGACGGGCCTGGGCCTGCTGGCGGGGTTGGCGGCGGTGGCCATGGCGACGACCGGCGTGGCGTTGGCCCGGCATCGTCGGCGTTCCTGAACGGTGCCGGTACCCCGTCGCGGCGCGCGCCCCTGAGAAGGGGCCTCGCGTCAGCGACGGGGTGGCGAGGCGGGGGCGGTCGACCGCGAGGGCGGCGGCACGTCCGCGCCGATGCCATGCGACTTCACCGACCCGTGCGTCGGTCTGCCCGGCCGGGATGGTGGCGACGCGCACCGGCGAGTGGACCCGGTGCCGCCGGGGCCCGGAACTCCTCGCCCAGTTCGTGGGAGCGCTTTCGAGAAGGCGAGTACCGCGCCAGGACACCCCTAATCGACGCGTCATACCTATCGGGAACCCTTAATGGCCACCCCTTGTCTGTTTTGCCCGGAAGCTTGCTGCGGGTTCGGGCGGGAGTCCGAAACGGGATGATCAGAATCAGACGGTGGTGAAGCGTTTATTCCGCCAGCGCGAAAGTGGCCCGATTTGTCGCTGGTCAATCCCCACCTTGGGTGACCAGGTGATCGCGTGAAGTGCAGACCTTTTGCTGTTTCGTGATAATCCCCACTTGGTGCCCCTCTGGCAGAATGAGTCTCGCGTTGGGTGGTCGGCTTCAGCGTCGAAGTCCGCGCTTGCCTCGTGGTGACTGCTGGATAAGGAAGATGGGATGACGAAGAGTAAGTTCGGCGGAGCTGTTCGTGATCGGGCTGGCAGTGAAGCTTTTCCTCTGAAGCCAATTCCTCCCCACCTGGACGTAATCGTCGCGGCCTTACTCAGTGGGGCAACGGACGTCGCCGCGAGTCACCAGTTGAATTGTTCGCCCAGAACCTTCAGTCGACGTGTCGGCGAACTGTTGGAGTATCTCGGGGTCCAGACCAGGTTTCAGGCCGGCGTCAAGTTGGCTATGCCGGAAAGTAGCCCGCTGAATCGTTGGGGCGCAGCTGCGGATTCGGCGATCCCGCCGTCCCTGCCCTAGCCTCGTCCCCTTCGTCAGATTCTCAAGGGGTAGGCCGGAAGCGGAGAGTGCCTTCTGCTGAGGAGAACGGGATTGCCGAAGGTCTCCTGTCCTGTTCGCGGAAGGCACCTGCTGGTGAAGGCTCCCGCAACGCGTTCGAAGATCACGGTGACCGGTGACGGGCGGGGCGTCATCGGTCACGCTGATGCCCGACTGCCCGCCCGCCTGCCGCCTGCCCGCCGATCTCGCCGATGCGACCGGCTGATCAGCGCGTTCAGTGCCGTTCCGGCGGGTCTGCGGCAGCGCGGCGGTGGACACGACCGGGGCCGGACCGGACCCCCGATCACGTCGCCGCCCTCGACAAGGCATTGGCTCAGCTCGCTGACCAGCTGCGCCGGCACCTCGATTCTGCCGGCGCAGAATAACCGGAGATCCATTCACGCGTCTCCGGCCCACACTCGTGATTGAGTCAGCGCACGTCGACATGTGATCCGGTGCGCTGTCTCCATCCTGCGCGGCGGTGGGATTCGATGCGGTGCGAAGACGACGAGCGCCCGCACGATCGTGGTGGACAGCCCCGCAGATCGTCCAGCATCCCCCGGGTCCCGGGCGGGACGACCGCCCGTTCCACGGCAGGCGCGAGCAGGGTCGGCGGGGTGGGCCGGACGGCGCGGGATCTTCGCGTCGGCGCGGTTCACGGCTTCCTGCCCGTGTCACAGCTTCGGCCGAAAGGCACCCCGCTTGAAGGGGTGCCTACGCTGCCCCGGGCAGCGCAGCCTCTCCCGCGGAGGTCATCACGTTTGCCCTGAGCTTCCTCATCCTGATCGTGCAGGTCAGGGCGGTTGTGCGTGGCCGGGAATCGTCGCGGGTGAGGCTCCAGGAAAGACAGCGAATTGACCGACACCCGATGCCCCGACGGGGCCTCGCATCGTCGTCCACGACGTCGGCACGGGCTACGGGCCGGCGGACGGCCGCGGGTACTGGTGGAAACCACTGCCGCTCTTGCGGCCGTACCGGCCCGCGTCCACCAGCTCCCGCAGGGTGCGCCCGGGTTGAAAGCGCGGGTCGCCGGTGCACTCGAACAGCACCAGAAGGGTGTCCACGACGGTGTCCAGGCCGATCAGGTCGGCCGTGCGCAGCGGGCCCATCGGGTGCCCGAGGCAGTCCCGGAAGAGCCGGTCGACGGTCTCGGCGTCGGCCGTGCCCTGGCCGAGGACCTCGGCGGCCTCGTTGACGGTGAGCATCAGCACGCGGTTGAGCACGAAGCCCGGCCCGTCGGCGACCACGATGCCGGTCTTGCCGATCGTGGCGAGCAGGTCGAGGGTGCGCCGCAGGGCCTCCGCGCCGGTCCGCGCCGCCCGCACCACCTCGACGCCGTCCTTGAGCGGCGCGGGGTTCATGAAGTGCGTCCCGACGACCCGCTCCGGCCGGCGGGTGCGGGCGGCGAGCCGGTCGATCGGGATGGCCGAGGTGACCGAGGCGAGCACCGTCTCCGGTGGACAGGCCGCGTCCAGCTCGCCGAAGATCCGTTCCTTGAGCGGGATGCGTTCCGGCGCGCACTCGATGACGTACCCGGCCCGGTGCAGCGCGGCGACCCGGTCGGTCCAGCTGATCCGCTCGACGACCCGGGTCACCGGCTCGTCCGCGTGGCGCGCGCGCAGCAACCGGGCCTGTCGCAGCTCGGTGCGCAGCCGGGTCCGCGCCGCCGCCACCCCGGCCGCCGACCCGAGCGCCGGGTCGACCACGACCACGTCGTACCCGCCGGCGGCGAGGCACTGGGCGACGCCGAGCCCCATCGTGCCGGCGCCGACCACCCCGACGGTCCCGCCCGCGCCGTCGCCGTCGCCCCGTGCGGCGTACGCGTTCGGCCCGGCCGCGCCGGGTCCGGCGGTCCGCTGCCCGGTCACGCCGCCACCACCCGCACCGGGTGCGACCGCGCGGCCGGCGGTCGGGCCGGATCGACCGCCAGTGTCCACCGGTCGCCCGCGTCGTCCTCGACGGCGAAGCCGGCGAAGCGCAGGGTGACCAGCATCTGGCGGTTGGCCGCGGTGGGTACGAACTCCGCCACCGGTCGCCGGCCCGCGGCCAGGGCGGTGTGCACGAGGTGGTCCAGCAACGCCGCGCCGGCACCGCGGGACAGCACCCGGCACGACATCAGCAGCAGCCGCAGCACGGTCGCGGCCGGCCGCAGCTCGGTGACCGCCAGCCCGACGGTGCCGTAGGAGCCGAACCGGTCGTGCAACCGCGCCACCAGCACCTCGTGCCGGGGCGACGCGCACAGCGCGCGCAGCTCCGCCGGGCTGAACGTGACGCCGGTGGTGTTCAGCTGGTGGGTGCGTACGGTCAGCTCGTGGGCCCGGGCGAGGTCGGCCGGGCCGGCCCGGCGCACCCGCAGCACCAGGCCGAGCGAGGCGAGGAACTCCGCGGGCGGCCCGGCGTGCGCGGCCTCGGCGGCCCGGCGCCGGTCGTCGACCCGGTAGAGCTGGCGGCGCCGCCGCGACTCCTCGGTGGGGGGCCCGCCGGTGAACTCGGGTCGGGCCGGCAGGTCGGCGACGGCGTCGGCCGGGTGGCAGCGCACGGCCGGCAGGGCGGCGGCGACCTCGGCGCGCTCCACCGGGTCGTTGTCGACGAACGCGACCGCGTCCAGGCCGATGCCCAGGTCGGCGGCGATCCGGGCGACCGCGCCGGACTTGGCGCCCCAGCCGACCTCGACGCGGGTGAACAGGTCGAGCAGTCCGTGCGCGGCGAGGTGGGCGGTGGCGGGGGCGCGCTCGCCACGGCTGGCCACGGCGTGCAGGACGCCGCGCCGGTCCAGGGCGCGCAGCGTGCGTACCGCCGCGGGGAACGGCACCGGGGCGTCGCCCTCCAGCACGACGCCGTCCCACAGCGTGTCGTCGAGATCCCAGACCAGACACTTCACCAGCTTGGTCACCGTCGTCCCCCTGGTCCCGTCGCGCGGGTTCGCCGCAGCAGATGGTCGGCGACGTGCAGCTCGGCCACCTGGGCGGAGCCCTCGATGATCTCCATGACCTTGGCGTCCCGGTAGAACCGGCCGGCGCGGCTCTCCGGGGCGCAGCCGGCCGCGCCGAGCACCTGCACGGCCGTGCCGGCGACCGAGGCGGCGGCGCGGGCCGCCGCGTACTTCGCCGCGACCGTGCCGGCGATCGCGTCGGGGGCACCGGCAGCCCGCCACCGCGTGGCCCGGGCGGCGAGTTCCCGCGCGCCGGCGGTCTCCACGGCGGCCCGACCCAGCAGCGCGCGTACGCTCTGGTGCTCGGCGAGCAGGGTGTCGCCCTGCCGGCGGGTGAGCACGTGCTCGGCCATGTCGCGCAGGCACGCCTCGGCCATCCCGACGCAGCCCCAGCCGACCGTGAACCGCCCGTGGTCCAGCGCGGTGGCCGCGACGTGGGACAGGCCGAAGCCGGGCGGCGCGACGCGGTTCGTCGCGGGGACCCGTACGCCGTCGAGCCGGATGTGGGCCAGCTGGGCGGCGCGCAGACCGAGCTGACCCTCGACCGGCTGCCGGGTCACGCCGGGCCGGTCGGTCTCGACCAGCACGGCGGTGTGCCGGCCGTCCAGCACACCGAGCACCAGCACCACGTCGGCGACCTGCCCGAAGCTCACCCAGCGCTTGACCCCGGTCAGCTCCAGGGTGGGCTCCCGGCCGTCGGCGACGGCGCGGACGCGGGTGTCGACGGCGGCCAGGTCGCTGCCCGCGCCGGCCTCGGTGGCGGCGAAGCCGGCGAGCAGTTCACCCCGGGCGAACGCGGGCAGCCAGCGCGTCCGCTGCTCGGCGGTGCCCCAGCGCAGCACGGCCGCCGCGACCATGGCCTGCACGGTGACCAGCGCCCGCAGCGCGCCGCACACGCCGCCGAGGCGGGCGCACAGCTCGCCGACCTGCGCCGGGCTGGCGCCGAGACCCCCGTAGCCGACCGGCAGGTCCGCCGTGAGCAGCCCGGCCTGCGCGGCGGCGCCGCGTACCGCTGCCGGCAGCGCGCCGTCGCGGTCCCAGCGGGCTGCCTGGCCGTACGCCGTCGCGGCGAGGTCCGCGCCGAGGTCGTCGAGCGCCGGCGGGGCGGTCACGCCGTCGTCCCGGCCCGGCGGGCCAGCTTCGCCAGCACGAAGTCGGTCAGCCGGGAGATCGTCCGGAAGTGGCCGAGGTCGAGGTCGGCCACCTCGACCTCGAGGCCGAAGCGCTCCTCCACGAAGACCACCAGCTCGATCGCGAACAGCGAGTTGAGCAGGCCGAGCGCGAAGTAGTCCTCGTCGGGGCCGATCGGCCCGGACAGCGCCGGGGCGATGAAGTCGTGCAGCTCCCGCGCCACCGTGGCCCGGTCGGGTGCGTCCATCCCCACTCCCATCTCAGTCGACCGTCTCCGGGGACACCGGGCCGCCGTCGAACTCGACCAGCACCAGGCTCCAGGCGGCCACGGGGCTGGAGTTGACGAGAACGGCCCGCTGGCCGCCCCGCAGCCGCCCCGCCCCGATCTCGGTCGCCAGGTTCAGCAGCACGTCGTTCGGGCCGAGGTGGCCCAGGTCGCGCAGGTTGTCGTGGCAGGTCGAGGAGACGCTCACGCCGAGCGTCTCCTCGACGAAGCGGAACGCTCCGGTGGAGAGGTTGTGGCTCAGGTGCCGGGCGATGTCCGCCGGCGCCAACCCGTTGCGCTCCAGCAGGCGCTGGTACATCGTGCGCAGCCGGTTGCGGCTCTCCAGCGCCAGCTGGAAGGAGTACTCCCGGGGGTCGCGGCACCGCTCGGTCCAGCGGGCCGACGGGCGGTCCCGGTAGTCCACCCGGAACAGGTCCCAGTAGCGGCCGTCGGTCTCCTGCAGCACGTCGAGGACCCGCAGCGGCCCGTCGCGCGAGACGACCGCGGCCAGCCCGCCGTCGCCGCTGACGGTGACCGGGTGCCGGTAGCGCCGTGGCGTGGCCGGCGTGCTGCCGTGCACGACGAGGACGTCGGACAGCCCCGGGTCGGCGGCCAGCAGGCCGCGCGCCACCAGCAGCGCCGGCGTGACCGACACGCAGCCCAGCCCGCCGACGGAGAACGTCAGCGCCCGGTCGGTGCCGAGGTGCGCCTGCAACCGGGTCTCGGCGGAGCTGACCAGCGTTGCCGGCGCGCGGGACTCCACCACGACCAGCGCGCCGACCCGCTCCGGGGCCAGCCCGGCGGCCGCCAGGGCCCGGCTGGCGGCGCCCGCGGCCAGGTCGAACGCGTCCAGCCCCGGGTCGGCGCGGACGCGGTCGATGCCGAGGCCGGCGCAGAGTTCCCGCTCGCCTGGCCCGAGGTACGCCAGTTCCGGCAGCTCCGCCACCGCGACCGACCGGTGCGGCAGGAAGGACGCCATGGTCCGTACCGCCATGGTTGCGGGCATGTTCGCCGCCCTTCGGTAGCAGGGGCCGTCGTGGGTGTCGCGTCGCGGGCCGCCGGCGGGTGGCCCGCATCCGCCGACTCGGTGCCACTGTGCCGAGCACGGCGGGCGGCGGGACAGAGAAGGACCGGCAGAGGCGTTGCCGGTCCTTCTCTGGTACCGGCCAGCCGGCGTCCACGAGTCTCGATCCGATGCCGACCGCCGGTGAAGGGGGAGACGCCGATGCCGAGCCGGATGCCCACCCAGACGAACGCCCCGCCGCGCGGCAGCGGGAACCGGATCCGGCCGGTGCCGCGTGGCGGCCCGCTGCGGCTGTCGCCCGGGCAGGAGCGCCTGTGGTTCCTCGACGGGCTGCGCGGCGACGGTACGGAGTACCTGGTCTGGCTGCGGTGGCGCCTGCGCGGACCGTGGGATCCCGAGGTGTTCGCCCGCGCGGTGACCGAGGTCGTCCGTCGGCACGAGGTGCTGCGCACCCGGTACGGCGACGGCGACGGCGGGCCGGTGCAGCTGGTCGACCCGCCCGGCCCGGTGGACGTCACCCTCGTCGACCTCGCCGGCGCACCGGACGCCGGCACCCGGGCGGCGGCGCTGCTCGACGCGACCGGCAACCGGCCGTTCGACCTGCGCCGGGAGCACCCGCTGCGGGTGGTGGTGGCCCGGCTCGCGCCGACGGAGCACCTGGTCGGCCTCACCCTGCACCACATCGCGGCCGACGCGTGGTCGTGCGACGTGCTGCGGCGTGACCTCGACGACGCGTACCGCGCGGTGCTGACCGGCCGGCGCCTGCCGGCACCGCCGACCGTGCAGTACGCCGACGTCGCGTCGTGGCAGCGGGCCCGGCGCGAGGCCGCCGGGGCGGCCGGCGTCGACTACTGGCGCGACCAGCTCGCCGGACTCGAACCGGTCCTGCTGCCCACCGACCGTTCGCGTGACGCCCGCCGGGACCGCTGTGGCGACGTGCTCACGCTGGACGTGCCGGCGCACGTCGCGCGGCTGGTCGACGCCGTCGGCGAGCGGTATGGGACGGGCGCGTTCATGACGCTGCTGGCCGCCTTCCAGGTGCTGCTGGCGCAGCGCACCGGCCGCACGGACATCGCGGTCGGGATGCCCGCCGCGGGGCGGGACGCGCCGGAGACCGAGGACCTGGTCGGCTTCTTCGTCGACACCCTGGTGCTGCGGACCGACCTGGCGGGCGGGCCGTCGTTCGCGCGGGTGCTGGAGCGGGTGCGGGCGACCGTGCTGGCCGCGCTCACCCACAACGACGTCCCGTTCGAGGAGGTCGTGGCGGCGATCCGGCCCCGCCGGGATCCCGCCCGCAATCCGCTCTTCGAGATAATGTTCCAGGTCCTGCACACGGGGGAGACGCCCGGCACGCTTGGCGGCGCCACGGTCGAGCCGCTGCCCCTGACCGCCACCGACGCCAAGTTCGACCTGGTGTTCACCGTCTGCCGGGGCGCGGCCGGCGACCTGAGCTGCGTCCTCGAGTACGCCCGCGGACTGTTCGACCGCGCGACGATGCGACGGCTCGCCGAGGACTACGTCACGCTGCTGGAACGGCTGGCCGGCGAGCCGGAGGCCCGCGCCCTCCAGCCGGCCCCGGCGCCCGGGGCCCCGCCCGTGTCCGGGGCCCCGCCCGCGTCCGACACCTCGCCCGCGCCGGGCGCCCCGCCCGCGCCCGGCGCCCCGCCCGTGCCGGCCGCCGCCGACGGCGGCGTCGGGCGGGCGTCCGCCGTCGGGGCGCCGACCGACCCCGTCGAGCGGGCCGTCGCCGGGATCTGGGCGCGGCTGCTCGGCAACGACGACATCGCGGCCGACGACGACTTCTTCGACCTCGGCGGCCACTCGCTGCTGGTGGCCCGGGTGCGTACCGCGCTGCGGCAGGCGTTCGCCGTCGAGCTTCCCCTGCACGTCCTGTTCGAGGCCACCTCGGTGGCCGCCCTCGCGGCCGCGGTCACCGCCGCGGTCCGCGCCGACGTCAGCCGACTCTCCGAGAGCCAGGCACGGGACCTGCTGTCCCGCGCCGCCCGGGAAGGAACCCGATGACCGAGACCGGGAAGCCGCCCACCCCGCACGAGCAACTGCTCACCCGCCGGCTGCGCGGCCTCGACCCGCTGCCCGAGCCGGGCATCCCCCGGGCCTGCGGGGCGCAGCCGCCACCGCTGTCGTACGCGCAGCGCCGGCTGTGGATCCTGGACCGGCTGCGCCCCGGCGGCGTCGAGTACCTGGTGCAGATCGCGCTGCACCTGACCGACCGCCCGGGCGGCCGGCTGGACGTCGCCGCGCTCCGCGTCGCCCTCGACGGGCTGGTGGCCCGGCACGAGGTGCTGCGCACCCGCTATCCGGTCGGCGCCGACGGCGAGCCGGTACAGCTGGTCGACCCGCCCGCCCCGGTGCCGCTGCCGGTCCGCGACCTCACCCACCTGGACAGCGAGACGCAGTGCGCCCTGCTGAACCGGCTCGTCTCGGTCGACCGCGAACCGATCGACCTGGCCGCCGGGCCGATCCTGCGCGCGCTGCTGGTACGCCGGGAACCCGACCAGCACCTGCTGCTGCTCACCACCCACCACATCGCCGTGGACCACTGGTCGGAGGGCCTGCTGCTGGAGGAGCTGCGCCACCGCTACGCCGCCGCGATCGATGGCCGCCCCGCCGACCTGTCCCCGCCGCCGGTGCGGTACGCCGACGTGGCGGTCTGGCAGCGGCTGCGCGGGGACGCGCTGCGGGAGGCCCAGTTGCCGTACTGGCGCCGCCAGCTCGCCGGCGTCACGCCCGTGGAGCTGCCGACCGACCGCCCCCGCCCGGCGGTACGGGACACCGCCGGCGACGTCGTGCCGTTCACCGTGCCCGCCGGGGTGGCCGGGGCGCTGGGCCGGCTGGCCCGCCGGCACCGGGCCACGCCGTTCATGCTCCTGCTGGCGGCGTACGCGGTCGTCCTCGGCCGGTGGGGCGGCACCAGCGACGTCACGGTCGGCACGCCCGTCGCCGGACGCGGGCACGACGACGTGCAGGACGTCGTCGGGCTCCTGGTGGACACCGTCGTGGTCCGCACCGACCTGACCGAAGACCCCACGTTCGGCGAGCTGGTCGAGCGGGTCCGCCGCACCTCGCTGGACGCCTTCGCCCACCAGGAACTGCCGTTCGAGCAGCTGGTCGAGGAGCTCGCGCCGGACCGAGACCCGGCGCGCACGGCACTGTTCTCGACGATGTTCGTCTGGCAGGAGGCCGGGCAGGACGCCTTCCAGGTGCCCGGGTTGGACGTCCTGCCGGTGCCGATCCCGTTCGCCGACGCCAGGTTCGACCTGACCCTGTCGGTCTCCCCGGAGCCGGACGGCTCGCTCTCCGGCGCCCTGGTCTACGCCACCGGCCTGTTCGACCGCGCCACGATCGAGCGCTTCGCCGCGCAGGTCGGGCAGCTGCTGGCCGGCGTGGCGGCGGCCCCGGACACCCCGCTGTCCGAGATCGACCTGATCCCGCCGGCCGAGCGCGAGCGGCTGCTCGTCGGCTGGAACGACACCGCCACCGAGGTGCCGGCCGGCACGGTGCCCGCGCTGTTCCGGGCCCAGGTGGCCGCGACGCCGGACGCGGTGGCCGTGCGGGCGGCGGGGTGCATCCTGTCGTACGCCGAACTCGACGCCCGCGTCACCGCGCTGGCGGCGCGGCTGCGCGCGGCGGGTGTCGGCCCCGAGTCGGTGGTCGGGGTGTGCCTGGAGCGCGGCCCGGAGCTGGTGGCCGCGCTGCTGGCCGTGCTCACCGCCGGCGGCGCGTACCTGCCGCTGGACACCGAGAGCCCGCCGCGGCGACTGGAACAGCTGCTCACCGACGCCTCGGTACGGGTGGTGGTGACCGACCGGGCGGCAGTCGGCACCGCCGCGCGCACGCTGCTCCGGCCCGACGTGGGCACCGCCGCGCCGGCCGGGCCGCTCGGCGACCCCGACCCGGACCAACCGGCGTACGTGCTGCACACCTCCGGCTCGACCGGCTGGCCCAAGGGCGTCGTCGTCACCCACCGCGCGCTGGTGAACCGGCTCGCCTGGATGGGGCGGGCGTACCCGCTCGACGGCACCGACCGGGTGCTGCACAAGACGCCGTACGGCTTCGACGTCTCGGTCTGGGAGCTGTTCTGGCCGCTGGTCAGCGGCGCGACGCTGGTCGTGGCCCGTCCCGGCGGGCACCGGGACCCGGCGTACCTGGCCGCGACGATCGCCGAACACGGCGTCACCACGCTGCACTTCGTCCCGTCGATGCTGCGCGCCTTCCTCGACACGCCGACCGGCGAGCTGCCGTCGCTGCGCCGGATCTTCGCCAGCGGCGAGCCGCTGACGGCCGAGCTGGCGGCGGGCGTGCACCAGCGGTTCGGTTGCGAGCTGCACAACCTCTACGGCCCCACCGAGGCGACGATCGACGTGACGGCGGCGCAATGCCTGCCGGGGGAGCCGGTCACGATCGGCCGGCCGGTCGCCAACACCCGCGCCTACGTCGTCGACGCGGACCTGCGGCTGCTGCCGGCGGGCGTGCCCGGCGAGCTGGTGGTGGCCGGCGTGCAGCTCGCCCGCGGCTACCTCGGCCGCCCCGGGCACACGGCCGACCGGTTCGTGCCGGACCCGTTCGGCGCCGCGCCCGGCGGACGGCTCTACCGCACCGGCGACCTGGTCCGGCACCGCACCGACGGGACGATCGAGTACCTGGGCCGGCTGGACCGGCAGGTGAAGCTGCGCGGCCAGCGCGTCGAGCCGGGCGAGGTGGAGGCGGTGCTCGGCACACATCCGGACGTCGTCGCCGCCGTGGTCGCCGTGCGCGACGACCGGCTCGTCGCGTACCTCGTCGGCGCGCGCGACGCGGCCGGTCCGGCGCTGGATCGGGACGCGGTCGCGGCGTACGCCCGGGCCCGGCTGCCCCGGCACCTGGTGCCGGCGCGGTGGGTGGTGCTCGACGCGCTGCCGCTGACCACCGCCGGCAAGGTCGACCACCGGGCGCTGCCCGCGCCGCCCGCCGACGACGCGCCGGCCGGGGCCGCGCCCCGGACCGCGCTGGAGCGGACGATCGCGCGGGCCGTGGCCGACGGGCTGGGTGTCGACTCGGTGGGCCGCGACGACGGGTTCTTCGCGCACGGCGGCGACTCGATCCGGGCGATCCGCGCCGTCGGGGCACTGCGGGCGGCCGGCCTGCCGCTGTCGGTGCACGACCTGTTCCGGCACGCCACCGTCGCCGAGCTGGCCGACCTCGTCGGCACGCGGACGCCGGACGGCCCGGCCGACGCGCCCCCGTGCGCAGTCGAGCCGCCGGTCGTGGCGCCGTTCGCGCTGCTCTCCGACGCCGACCGGGCGCTGCTGCCGCCGGGCCTGGTCGATGCGTACCCGATGGGCGAGACGCAGGCGGGAATGGTGTACGAGATGCTGGCCGCGCAGCGGCCGGTCTACGTGAACGTGAGCTGCTACCGGATCGAGGACGAGACGCCGTTCGACCTGGCCGACCTGCGCGCGGCGGCGGCGCTGCTGGTACGCCGGCACGAGATCCTGCGTACCTCCTTCGCGCTCGCCGGCTACACGCGGCCGCTGCAACTGGTGCACGCCACCGCCGAGCTGCCGGTGGACCTGGACGACCTGCGGGACCTGCCGCCGGCCGCGCAGCGCCAGGTCCTCGACGAGTTCCTGCGCGCCCAGCGCGCCGCGCCGTTCGACCTGGCGGTGCCGCCGCTGCTGCGCTACGCGGTGCACCGCACCGGGGAGCGCGAGTGGTGGCTCACCCACGTCGAGTGCCACGCGATCCTCGACGGCTGGAGTCACACCTCGGTGATCGCCGAGCTGCTCGCGCACTACCGGACACTGCGCCGGGGCGGCGTACCCCGGCCGGCCCCGCTGCCCGCCGTCCGGTTCGCCGACTTCGTCGCCGCCGAACAGGAGTCGCTGCGCTCGACGGTGGACCGGGACTTCTGGACCGCCACCATCACGGCCGACGACAAGCTGGAGATCCCCACCGAGTGGGGCGCCGGGATGGACGGGCCGGGCGACGACGCGCCGGACTCGGTCGTCGTCGCGTACGCCGACCTGGAGCCGGCGCTGCGTCGGCTCGCGGCCGACGCGGACGTGTCGCTGAAGAGCGTGCTGCACGCCGCCCACCTCGCGGCCTGGGGCCTGCTGACCGGGCGGCAGCGCTTCTTCACCGGCCTGGTCGGCAACGGCCGGCCGGAGCGGCTGCGCGGCGACGAGGTGATCGGCATGTACCTGAACACGGTGCCGTTCCCCGTCGACCTGACCGCCGGGAGCTGGCCGGGGCTGGTGCGGGCGGTCTTCGACCGGGAGACGCGGCTCTGGCCGCACCGCCGCTACCCGATGGCCGCGATGCGGCGCGACGGCCGGCAC
The DNA here is from genome assembly GCF_043197575.1 of Micromonospora sp. NPDC049051. Taxonomy (NCBI): domain Bacteria; kingdom Bacillati; phylum Actinomycetota; class Actinomycetes; order Micromonosporales; family Micromonosporaceae; genus Micromonospora; species Micromonospora sp. NPDC049051. The sequence continues at coordinate 67,602 of NZ_JBICTL010000008.1, read as the reverse complement.
GCCTCGGCGCTGGTCGACGTCAGCTTCACCTACCTGGACTTCCACGTGCTCGACTGGGACTCCGGCATCGACCTGGAGTCCGACTTCAGCCCGAGCGAGCAGCCGTTCTCGGCGGTGTCGTTCCCGGGTTACCTGCGCCTGCTGGGCCGGCCGAGCCGGATCGACCGGCCCTACCTGGAACTGGTCGGCCGAACCTACCGGCGGGTGCTGGCCGCGATGGCGGCCGGCGTCGCTCCCGGTCCCGACGCCGTTGCCGGTCCCGGCGCCGCCCAGTGCGCCCTCCCGGACGGGGTGCCGGCCGCGGCGGGGTCGCCCCGGACGGTGACGCTGGCGCCGGTCGACCGCGACCGGGTGCTCGTCGAGCCGAACCGCACCGAGCGGGCCTTCGACAGCGACGAGCCGGTGCACCGGCTCGTCGAGCGGCGGGCCCGCGCCGCGCCGACCGCCGTCGCGCTGCGGCAGGGCATCGTCAAGGTCTACTACGCCGAGCTGGAGCTGCGCGCGAACCGGCTGGCGCACCGGCTGCGCACCCTCGGCGTCGGCCCGGGCTCGGTCGTCGGCGTCTGCCTGCCCCGGACGCCCGACCTGGCCGTCTGCGTACTGGCCGTGCTGAAGGCGGGCGGTGCGTTCCTGCCGCTGGACCCGGCGTACCCGGCCGAGCGGCTGCGGTTCATGCTCGCCGACACGGCGGCCACGGTGGTGCTCACCGCCGGGCGGCCACCGACCGGCCTCACCGGGCCCGGCCCGAGGAACGTGCCGACGGTCGACGTGACCGACGAGTCCGCCCAGCTCGACATGCCGGTCACCGCGCCGGAGGTGACGGTGGCGCCGGACGACCTCGCGTACGTCATCTACACCTCCGGCTCCACCGGGCGGCCCAAGGGGGTGGCCGTGCCGCACCGGGCGCTGCGCAACCTCCGCCACGCGCAGCAGGAGGTCTTCGACCTCCGGCCGGGCGACCGGATGTTGCAGTTCTTCCCGGTCGGCTTCGACGCCTCGGTGTCCGAACTGGTCGCCGCTCTCACCGCCGGCGCCGAACTGGTGCTGCCCGCGCCCGACCGCGACCCGGACGACCTGCGCGGCGAGGCGGCTACGCTGACCCACCTGTTCCTGCCGCCGTCGATGCTCAGCCGGCTGGACCCGGCGGACTTCCCGCGCCTGCGGGTCACCCTGGTCGGCGGCGAGGCGTGCCCCGCCGGGGAGGCCGACCGGTGGGCGCGGCACGCCGCCTTCGTCAACCTGTACGGCCCCACCGAGGCGTGCGTCGCCGCCACGTACGCGCCGGTCGCCGCCGGCTCGCCGGAGCGGATGCCGTCGATCGGCACCCCGCTGGCGAACGTGCGGTGCCACGTCCTGGACGCCGAGGGGCGACCGCTGCCCGCCGGGGTACGCGGCGAACTGCACGTCGCCGGGGCGGGCCTGGCCCGTGGCTACCTCGGCCGCGCGGGGCTGACCGCCGAGCGGTTCGTCCCCGACCCGTTCGGACCGGCCGGCACCCGGATGTACCGCACCGGTGACGTGGTCTCCCGCGCGGCAGACGGCACGCTGCGCTTCCACGGCCGCGGCGACCAGCAGGTCAGCGTCCGCGGCTTCCGCATCGAGCTGGGCGAGGTCGAGCACGCGCTGCAGACGCACCCGGCGGTGGCCGCCGCGGCCGTCGCGGTCGCCGCGGCGGGCACGGAGGAGGCGACGCTGGTGGCGTTCGTCCGGCCCACCGCCGGCAGCTGCGGCGCCACCCCGTCCGCTGCCGAACTGCGCGAGCACGTACGCCGCCGGCTGCCGGCGCACCTGGTGCCGACCCGCTGCCACGTGGTGGAGGAGTTCCCGGTGACCGCCTCCGGCAAGGTCGACCGCGCCGCGCTGGTCGCGACCGAGCCGCGACCCGCCGAGCGGAGCACGCGGGTGGCGCCCCGTACGCCGCTGGAGCGGGCCATCGCCGACGCGTGGGCGCAGGTGCTGCGGCTGGACGAGGTCGGCATCGACGAGGACTTCTTCGACCTCGGCGGCCACTCGATGGCGATGATGCGGATCATCTCGCTGGTGCGGGAGTCGCACGGCGTGGAGCTGACGTTCCGGGCCTTCCTGGAGCACCAGACCGTCGCGCGGCTGGCCGCCGCGATCACCGACGGGGCGGTCGGCGGCCCGGAGGCGCCGGCCGAGCCCGGCAACCGCAACCGGGCGATGCTCTGGCTGCGCCGGGGCAGCGCCCCGCCGCTGTTCTGCATCCATCCCGGCGGCGGCAGCGCCCACTGGTTCCAGCGCTTCCTGCCGTACCTGGACCCGCAGTTGCCCCTGGCCGCGTTCGAGTGGCCGAAGCCGCACGGCGACCACGCGACGATCCCCACCGCCGCCGAGATGGCCCGCCGGCACCTCGACGAGCTGCGGGCCGCCCAGCCGCACGGGCCGTACCGGCTGTTCAGCTGGTGTGGCGGCAGCACCATCGCGGCGGAGCTCGCCACCCTGCTGCTCGACGCCGGTGAGGACGTCACCTTCATGCTGCTCGACCCGGTGCTCGACGCGCAGACCCGGCCGAAGTTCTACGAGCAGATGGGCTTCGTGCGCCGGCTGGAGAAGCTGGTCCTGGAGATCGACCGGGGCGGGCCGGAGGCGGACACCCCCGAGCGCCGGGCCGAGATCATGGACCTCTACGAGCGGGTGGCGAACGACATCGACGAGAAGGAGGGCATGGCGCTGCCCGAGCGCGGCGTCGGCACCGCCTGGCCGCGGATGGTACGGGTCTGGCGCGAGTCGTTGCAGGCGCTCATCGAGTACCCGAACCCCCGCTACGCCGGCAAACTGCACCTCATCGCCAGCGACGCGCTCGCCAACGGCCAGCACGTGGTCTCCTCGGGCCAGACGTTCGCCGACTACCTCGCCCGCTGGGAGGAGTTGGTCGGCGGCGGCATCGAGCTGCACCGGGTGCCGGGGGACCACATCGGGATCATGAAGCCGCCGCTGCTGGTGCATCTGACCGACGTGATCAGCGCCGTGCTGGACGGCGACCGGTGACCGCCCCGGCCGGCGGCCGGTCGCCAGCCCCGGCGACAGCCGACGCGGCGGCCCCGGCGACAGCCGACGCGGCGGCGCGACAGCGGGCGTGGAACCGTACGGGCCGCGCGTACGCGGCGGACGGCCCGGTGCACCGGCTGTTCGAGGCGCAGGCCCGGCGCCGCCCCGACGCCGTGGCGGTGCGCTGGGCCGGCGGCGCGCTGACCTTCGCCGAGCTGGACCGGCGCACCAACCGGCTGGCGTGGGCGCTGCGCGACCACGGGGTCGGCCCCGAGACGCCGGTGGGCATCCGGGTGCCGCGCGGCCCGCTGCTGGCCGTCGCCGTGTACGGGGTGTTGAAGGCGGGTGGCTGCTACGTGCCGGTCGAGCCGACGCTGCCCGCCGAGCGCGCGCACACCCTCCTGACCGAGGCCGGTGTGCGGCTGCTCGTCGTCGCCGGGGGCGAGGACGGCTGGCGGGTGCCGCCGGGGGTGCGCCCGGTGGCCGCCGACGCCCCGGTCGCGGACCCCCGCGAAAAGCACCCTCCGGATCCCGGCACCGGCGCGGACTCCACCGCCTACGTGGTCTTCACCTCCGGCAGCACCGGCCGTCCCAACGGCGTCGCCGTGGCGCATCGCCCGCTGCACAACCTCTTCGCCTGGTGCCGCCGTACGCACGGCTTCGGCCCGCACGACCTGGGCCTGTCGGTCACCTCGCTCGGCTTCGACCTGTCCGTCTTCGACCTGCTCGGGCTGCCCGCGTACGGGGCGGGCGTCTACCTCGCCGACGACGCGCAGCGGCGCGACCCGGAGCTGCTGCGCGACGTGCTGCTGCGGGAGCCGGTGACGTTCTGGAACTCGGCGCCGACGACGCTGGCCCACCTCGCGCCGCTGCTCGGCGCCCACCGGGGCGCCGACGGCACCGGCGACCTGCGGCTGGTCTACCTCAGCGGCGACTACACGCCGTTGACGCTGCCGGACGAGGTACGCGCCGTCTTCCCCGGGGCGACGGTCGTCAGCCTCGGCGGCGCGACGGAGGCGACGGTGTGGTCGAACTGGTTCGAGGTCGGCGAGGTCGACCCGACCTGGCGCAGCATCCCGTACGGGCGGCCGATCGACAACGCGCAGTACTGGGTGGTCGACGAGGAACTGCGCCCCTGCCCACCGGGGGTGCCGGGCGACCTGCTCATCGGCGGCGACGTCCTTGCCCTCGGCTACCACGGCCAGCCGGAGCTGACCCGGCAGCGGTTCGTCCCGGACACGCTCGGGCCCGACCCGGGCGGCCGGCTCTACCGCACCGGCGACCGGGCGAGCTTCGGCCCCGACGGGACACTGACCTTCCTCGGCCGGGCCGACGGGCAGGTCAAGATCCGGGGCGCCCGGGTGGAGCTGGCCGAGGTCGAGCACCGCCTGCGCGGGCACCCGGGCGTACGGGAGGTGGTGGCGCTGGCCCGACCGGACCGCGACGGCGACCGCGCGCTGGTGGTCTACGTCGTGCCGGCCGCCGGTTGCCGGCCGACCGTACGGGAGTTGCGCCGGCACGCCGCCGCCGCGCTACCGGACTACATGGTGCCGGCCGCGGTGGTGTTCGTGGACGGCTTTCCCGCCACCGCCAACGGCAAGCTCGACCGCGCGGCGCTGCCGTGGCCGACACGTACCGGCAGCACGCACGTGCTCGGGGTACCGGGGTGAGTTGCCGGCCGACCGCACGCAGGACGGCGTCACGAATCTCCCGACACGGGTCACAAGGCCATGGTCAGGGCCAGGGAACGGGGACCAGAAAGGAGTTCAACGAGCGCCGAGTGACCTGGTAGCAGGCCCTGCTAGCGTCAGCCGCACACAATGATCAGCCGGAGGCAGCAGGAATGATTCCCACGTTGCCCGAGACCCGCCTGCTGGCGGGTGATCTCTTGCTGCGGCCCTTCGCCGCGAACGACGTCGAGGAAAATCAGGCTTGCGCGGACCCGCTCATCCAACAGTGGCTCCCCCTGCCTCAGCCCTATACCCGGCAGAACTCGGCACCGGCGCTGACCAGGCGCCCCGGACAGCTCAGATCCGCCGGGAGCGATCTTTCAACTGGCGGTGCGGGGATCTTCCTTGTCCTGACTGTTCCGATGCGCCACTGTCGCAGTGTGGGCAGGAGCAGGAAACAGAAGGGCTTGGCGGCAGTGGGGCGGCGCCTACAGAGGGAACACGACGAAGACTGGGTGTCGCTGGGATCATCCGAGGACCAGGCCACCGCGATGGCTCAGGCGTGGAGGCGCTTGACTGACCTTGGCGTTGATCTGCCACCGCGATCGACCCGCCGAGATTTCTGGGCCGCCGGCATCGCGGACACGGATATCAGGATCGACCACTTCTACCTCGGTCCAGAGCGGGGTGTCTGCGCGATCCAGATCAGTGTTCGTAGAGCAGCACTGGATTCCGCGCGGCGCTATTGAGACTCGTCCGGTAGCACGCTCCACCTTGTCCCTTCCGGGAAGGATGGGCGGTCTGATGAATCTCGACGAGGGGATCCGCTTCTCTCGACCGATACGTTGTCCACCATGCAGCGGTTGGCGCTCTTCGATCTCGACAACACCCTCGTGGACCGTTCGGAGGCGTTCCGGCGCTGGGCGGTCGAGTTCTGCGCCGACCGCGGACTGCCGGACGACGCGTTGGCCTGGCTGATCGTCACGGATCGAGACGGGGTTGTGCCCCGCGATTGGTTCTTCGGCAAGGTGACGAAGCGTTTCGGACTGGCAGCCTCGGTGGACGAAACATGGAGGCAGTACCGCCGCCGGATGCCCGAGTTGGTGAGCTGCCGCCAAGAGGTGCTGGCGTCGCTGACCCTACTGCGCGACGACGGCTGGGCGGTCGCGATCGTGACCAACGGCCAGGCCGACAACCAGCTAGGGAAGATCAGGCGTACGGGGTTGGACCGGTGCGTCGATGCTTGGGCAGTGTCCGGCGAGCTGGGCATCCGGAAGCCGGCACGTGAGATCTTCGAAGCGGCAGCCCATGGGTGCGGCGTGGATCTGCGGAGCGGCGGTTGGGCGATCGGGGACAGCCCGGTATTCGATGTCGAGGGTGGCCGTGCGGCGGGGCTTGCCACCCTCTGGGTCAGCCGAGGGATGGACTGGCCGGCGGAGCTCCCCCTGCCTGACCGCACCGTCACGGACGTCGTGGCCGCGGTCCACGTACTGCGCGGTGAGGAGTCCGGCCGGTAGCACCTGACCGGGCATCCGCGATCTTCTTCCTGATCCCCAGGCCGCGCGAGCTGCGGCGTTCCGCTACGGTGCGGCCCATGCGCAGGGAGTTCCGGCGGGAGTCTTGCAGCCTGACCGCGTGGACTGGCGACGCCGGCCCGACGCCGGCCGAGATCGACGTCGTCGGCGTCGAGTACCGGGGTCGTCTGGGACACTCGTCCTCGTACGGCTTGCTGATGGCGCGTGTCAGTGACTCGCCTGGAGTCCAGTTCGACCTCCATCCGCCCGTCGCGCTCTCCGTTCCATGTGATGAGGTCAGGGTCGGGCCGCCGAGCCGGAGTACGCCGAGGCTCTCCACGCCGCAGGCCGGAACCTCGCCACGGGTCTGGTCGTCACGGCCGTGGGCGAGGGCTTGTATGGCTCCTCGGTCGTGGTCTTCACCCGCCTGGTCGCGGTCATCTCGCTGCTGCTGGCGACGGGTGTGGAGTCGGCTGGCGAGGTTGACGTCTGGGCGAGTTGGGACAGCGCGTGGCCGTCTCCACGTGCCGATAGTCCGGCATCTTGAGCGATCCCCAGACGGAACGGCTGCTGTGCACCAGGTTCTTGCCGCCTGTCCTGCATCGCCGCGGCTCAGGCAGAAAAGCTCACTTCGCCTGTCCGCTTGTTCACCACGACGGGGACATTGCCGGCCATGGCCTGATGCCAGTCATCGGCTTCGACGTACGCCTTCCCGTTGTAGGGAAAGACGTACGCCTCGTCAAGGTCCTCGACAGCGGAGTCCACGATGACCACCGGATGACTGAAGTGACCTCTGACCTCAGCATCCAGGAACCGTTCGGCGAGCTGCCGGGCAGAATCCAGTGAGATCACCGTCTCATGATCCCTCGTCACCGTGCCCGTTGCGTTCCTGGTGGCACGGACGCCGAGGGCGATGGTGATCAGCTTCTGAGCGTGGTGGCCGGTGTGCCGTCGCACGAGGGGTGCAGCAGTTTCCTGTGGCCCTCGGGCGCTGCGCCGGCGCGTCACTCCTCGTTCGACACCGTTCCCGTGGCGGTGACTCGTCCGCTGTCGTCGCGCACGTGCACGTTCCAGCCGTGGGGGCTCGGCTCCGAACCGGTGACCAGGCCCTGGTGTTCGAGCAGAGGGGAGACCAGGCGGTAGTTCATGGTCAGGCGTCCCACAGCTCCGGCTGCCCGCGCCGACTCGGCCATCAGGAGGGCCTGTAGCGGGCCGTGGACCACCAGCGCCGGGTACCCCTCGACAGACCTCGCGTATTCGCGGTCGTAGTGGATGCGGTGGGCGTTCCTCGTGAGCGCCGAGAACCGGAACAGATGGGGCGGATCGAGCGCGACCCGTCGCTCGCCGGCAGCCGGGGGCACGGCGACGGGGGCGGGTGTCGCGGCCGGGCCGTCAGGGGTCGGGACCGGTCCGGGGCCGTCCGGGGCCACGGCCTCGCGGTAGACGATGTCCTGTTCCTCCACCACGCAGGTCACGCCGTCCTGGGTGATCCGGTGCTCGACCACGACGAAGGTGAGGGGGCCGGAGCGTCCCTGTTTGGTGGTGGTCGACACCACCTCGCTACGGCGTACGGCCGTGCGGCCGGTGACGAGGGGGTGCTGGGTGCGGACCCGTCCGCCGGCCCACATCCGCCGCTGACCGGGAGCCGGCGGCACCGGGAGACTTCCTCGGGTCGGGTGCCCGTCAGCGCCGATGTCGCGTTGCGCCGGCCAGACCGAGAGGTACAGCCAGTGCCACAGCAGGGGCAGGCCGTCGGCGGCCAGGTCCGGCACCGGTACGTCGATGAGGGAGGCGAACGCCTCCGCGTGCTCGGGGGTGAGTACTTCTTCGTGCGTCAGCACGGTGGGGCGCTCCATCAGTTTTCTCCGAACGGCAGGCCGGGAAGGGTGGGCTCCCGGGTCAGATCGTCGATTCCAGGATCGCGTGGGCTCGTTCGATGACGGGGCGGTCGATCATCTCGCCGTCCGGGCCGAGCACGGCTCCCCGGGTGTCCGCTGCTGCGGCCAGCACCGCCCGTGCCCAGCTCAGCTCCGACTCGGAGGGTGCGAACGCCGTACGGACCGGCGCGATCTGCCTCGGGTGGATGCACAGCTTGCCTCCGAACCCCAGCTCGCGGGCCAGCCTGGCGTCGGCGGCGGCTGCCTGCGGGTCCTGGACGTTGGCGCTCACGCCGTCGATCGGCGGTACGAGGTCGCCGAGGCGGGACGCCAGCACCAGCTCACTGCGTGCGGCCAGGAGCGCCCGGTCCGTCGGCGCGCAGTGCAGGTCGTGGGCGAAGTCCAGCGAGCCGAAGGCGATCGCCACGACGGCGGGCGTCCGAGCCAGTTCGCGAGCCCGGTCGAGTCCCCGCGCCGACTCGACGAGGGCCATCACCGGCCGCGCGAGGCGATCCCCGACGTGCTGGAGTACGCCGGGGTCATCGGCCTTGGGGACGACGACGCCGGCCAGGCCGTCGAGGCGTTCGAGGGCGGCGACGTCCGACTCGTACCACTCGGTGGACGCCGCGTTCACCCGGACCCAGGTGGGGGGACTCGACGCCAGCCAACGGGCGGTGGTCTCGCGGGCGCCGTCCTTGTCCCGCGGATCGACGGCGTCCTCCCAGTCGACGATGACCTGACTCGCCCCGGCGCTGTGCGCCTTCGCGAAGCGCGGTTCCTGCGTGCCGGGCACGAAGAGCCAGGGCCCACCCAACCTCACGACGACACCTTGGAGCGCGCCACGAGCTGGCGGGCGATGACGTTGCGCTGGATCTCGTTGGTTCCCTCGCCGACGATCATCAGGGGAGCGTCCCGAAAGTACCGCTCGACGTCGAACTCGGTGGAGTAGCCGTATCCGCCGTGGATCCGGATGGCGTCCAGGGCGATCTTCATGGCGGTCTCGGAGGCGAACAGTTTGGCCATCCCGGCCTCCATGTCGGCTCGTTCGCCGGACTCGTACTTGCGGGCCGCGTACATGACGAGCTGTTCGGCTGCGGTCAGCTGGGTCGCCATGTCGGCCAGGTAGTTGCCGATGGACTGGTGCTTCCAGATCGGCTGCCCGAAGCTCTCGCGCTGCTGGCTGTAGCGCAGCGCGTCCTCCAGCGCGGCGGCGCCGACGCCCAGGGCGCGGGAGGCCACCTGGATCCGCCCGATCTCCAGGCCGCGCATCATCTGCGCGAAGCCCTGGCCCTCGACGCCGCCGAGCAGCGCATCCTCGGGCGCCCGGAAGTCGTCGAAGGAGAGCTCGCAGCTCTCGACGCCCTTGTAACCAAGTTTGGGCAGGTCCCGGGAGACCTCGAAGCCGGGTGCCCCCTTCTCGACGAGCAGGATGCTCATCCCGCGGTGGGTCGGCTCGGCGTGCGGGTCGGTGCGGCACAGCAGCGCCACGAGCTGGGACCGGCGGGCGTTCGTGATCCAGGTCTTGGAGCCGTTGACGACGTACTCCGAGCCTTCCTTGCGGGCGATGGTGCGCATCGCCTGGAGGTCGGAGCCGCCGCCGGGTTCGGTCAGGGCCATCGTCGCCCGGATCTCGCCGGTGGCCATCCTCGGCAGGTAGCGGTCCTGCTGCTCCCGGGTGCCGTAGCTGAGCAGCAGCTTGGCGACCACGCTGTGGCCGCCCATCGCGCCGGCGAGGCTCATCCAGCCGCGTGCCAGCTCCGCGGTGACGGCCGCGTAGCAGGGGACCGAGACGGACGCGTCGTTCCACGGCTCGGGGATGACCAGGCCGTAGATGCCCATCTGCTTCATCTGCTCGATGAACTTCTCCGGGTACGTGTTGCTGTGTTCGAGCTCCTGCACCTGGGGCTTGACCTCGCGGTCGATCCAGTCGCGGACCAGCGCGACGATCGCGCTCTCTTCCTCATTGAGCTCGTACACGGCAGGGCCTCTCTGCAGGGGCGGGACGAAGGCGTACCCGGATCGTACACGCAACTTGGATATCGTATATGTGTGAGCGATCCCGCATATGTGGCAGAGTGTGGGCGTGAGCCGGAGCAAGCCGCGCGAGATCGCCGACCATGTCAGAGAGCTGATCGTCACCGGCCAGGTCGTGCCCGACTCCTTTCTCCGGCTCGACCTGCTGGCCGCCGACCTGAACTCGAGCGTCACCCCGGTCCGCGAGGCGCTGATCCAGTTGGCGACCGAGGGCTTCCTCGAGCAGTACCCGCGCCGCGGCTTCAAGGTGCTGCCGATCACCGACCAGGACCTCGCCGACGTGTACGCCGCCCAGAGCTGGCTCTCCGGGGAGCTGGCGGCCCGGGCGGTGCGGACCATGAGCCGGCGCGACCTCGACGGGCTGGAGCGGCTCCAGGTGGAGCTTGAGGCCGCCGCGGCCCGTGGAGCGGCCGACGAGGTCGAGCGGTGCAACCACGGCTTCCACCGGACGATCAACGTCGCCGCCGAGGTGCCGCGCCTGGCTGTGCTGCTCAAGCTGACCTCCCGCTACGCGCCGCGCCTGTTCTTCGCCAACGTGAGCGGCTGGCCCGAGGCCTCGGCCACCGACCATCGGCAGGTGATCGTCGCGCTGCGGGCCGGGGACCCCGACGCCGCCCGGGAGGCGATGTCGGCCCACGTCCGGCGTGCGGGGGAACTCCTGGTCGCACACCGCGCTCGTGGGGCGGGCGTCGGGGTCGCGCCGTCCTGACGCGTCGGCTCAGCGCATGACCGGAAGGGGCAGGCCGGGGCAGTCGACCGGCGCCGCCAGCACCTGCCCGCCCTTGGGCATCGTCACCACCAGGGTGCGCAGGTCCTCCCCGGCGAAACACAGGCTGGTCACCATGTGGCCCGCGGGGAAGTCGATGGTGCCCGCGACCGTGCCGTCGGTGCCGAAGACCACGATGTTCGCGCCGGTGCTCCCGGCGACCCAGACCCGACCGAGCGCGTCGAGCGCCAGGCCGTCGGGATGTCCCTCGGGCATCCGGGCGATCCAGCCGTCGGGCGTCGCGGCGCCGCCGGAGAGATCGTAGCGACGGATCCACCGTGCCCCGGTCTCGGCGACGAAGAGGCGGGTGCCGTCGGCGGCGAAGGCGAGGCCGTTGGGGAACGCCAGACCGGTGATCACATCGGCCATCACCCCGGTGCTGAGGTCCAGCGCCCGCACCGCTCCGGTGCCGGTGGTGCTGTCGAGGTCGTGCGCCGAGGGATCGGTGAACCACAGCCGACCGTCCGGGCCGAGGACGCCGTCGCTGGGGGAGTGGACGTCGGTGGTCACCGTGCTCACGGTGCCGTCGGCGGCGATCCGCTGGATGCCCGGCTGTGCGGGGACGGCGGACCTGGTCGGCATGACCGTCGCGCCGGACTGCATCACCAGCAGGTCGCCCTCGGTGCCGACGGCGAGTCCGTTCGGGCCGCCGCCGGTCTCGGCGAACTCCTCGGCCCCGTCGCCGGACAGGGCTACGCGGTAGACCAGGCCGCGGGTCATCGAGGTGACCAGGACGTCGGAGGTGCCGGAGCGGGCCGGGCCCTCGGTGAAGCCGATCCCGGCGGCGACGCTCCGGAAGGTCGCCGGGGTCAGCGACAGGTCGTGGAAGGGTTGCATCAGGCCTCCTTTGATGTTAAATATTGTATCCATTATGAAGGTGCAACGAGGTCCGCTGACAGGTGTCCGGGTGGTCGAGATGGCAGGGCTCGGACCCGTGCCGTTCGCGAGCATGATGCTCGCCGATATGGGCGTCGACGTGGTCCGTATCGACTCGCCGCCGCGTGACCCCGAGGACCCTCACGACCACTTCGGCCCGATCTGGCGCGGCCGGGCGGCGTACGAACTCAACCTCAAGGACGAGAAGGCCCGCCAGCGCGCGATCGACCTGATCAACCGGGCCGACATCGTCCTGGAGGGGTTCCGCCCCGGCGTGATGGAGCGGTTGGGCCTTGGTCCGGACGTGTTCGAGGAGAGCAACCCGGGGCTGATCTACGGCCGGATGACGGGCTGGGGTCAGGGTGGCGAACTGGCGCGCAGCGCCGGCCACGACGTCAACTACCTCGCCGTCGGCGGGGTCCTCCACCACCTCGCACGCCGCGGCGAGCGCCCGCTGCCCCCGCTGAACCTCGTCGGTGACTACGGCGGCGGGGGGATGCTCCTGGTCGTCGGCGTGCTCGCCGCGTACGTCGAGCGCACCCGCTCGGGCCGCGGTCAGGTGATCGACGCGGCGATGCTCGACGGCGCCGCCCTGCTGATGACCTCGGTCCTCGGCTGGCGCGGTCGTGGGAACTGGAACGACGAGCCCGGCACCAACACCATCGACACCGGATCGCCCTTCTACGAGGTCTACCGCACGGCGGACGACCGCTTCCTCGCGGTCGGCGCGATCGAGCCGCGGTTCTACCGCCAGGTCCTCGTCGGCCTCGGGCTCGACGAGGGCGACCTCCCGCCGCAGTACTCCCGCGAGGACTGGCCGGCGATGAAGGAGATCTTCGCGGCTCGCATCGCGCAGCACGACCTCGCGCACTGGGACAAGGTGTTCGCCGAACTGGACGCGTGCGTCAGTCCGGTGCTGAACCTGGACGAGGCCGCCCGGCACCCGCACGTCGCGGAGCGCGCCGTCTACGTGACCGACGACGGCTACCTGCACCCCAGCCCCGCGCCGCGCTTCTCCCGGACGCCGTCGACGCGCGCCGAGACGCCGCACCAGGAGACCCTGGACGACCTGCTGAGTCGTTGGGGCTGAGGTGACCATGCCCGCGACCGCGGTCGTGATCGGGATCGGCTCGACCGGCTTCGGCGTACACCCCGGCCGCACGGCCGACGACCTGGCCGTGCAGGCCGTCGAGGCGGCGTTGGTGGACGCCGGGCTGGCCGCCCACGACCTCGACGGCCTGATCACGCAGCGGGTCAGCTCCTACGAGACGATCGCCGCCCGGCTCGGGATCTCGCCCGCGTTCTCGCTGCAGGTGCCGGCCGAGGGCCGGATGACGGGCCCGGCGATCGCCCTGGCCGCCCGCGCGGTGGAGGCGGGCGAGTGCACGGCCGTCGTCCTCGCCTACGGCAACGACAGCCGCTCCGGAGGGCACACCTACGGCGGCCTGGGCGCGACATCGAGTGCCGCGGCGGAGGGCTACGGCAGCCACCCGGAGCTGCACCGCGCGTACGGGTTCACCTCGCCGGGGGCGTTCTACGCGCTGATGCTCCAGCGCTACGAGGCCGAGTTCGGCTCGGCGTCCGCGGCGCTGGAGACGATCGCGGTCACCTTCCGGGACCACGCCGTCCGCAACCCCGGCGCGGCGATGAGCGCACCGTTGACGCCCGAGGAGTACCGGGCCAGCCGCGCCATCGTCCGGCCGATGCGCCTGCACGACTACTGCATGATCAACGACGGTGGGGTCGCGATGGTGGTCACCACGGCGGAGCGGGCGGCGGATCTGCCCGGGGTCGCGGTGCAGATCGCGGGCTGGGGACAGCAGAGCCGACTGGCGAGCTCCGACCTTCCCCCGGCCGACTACTGGCGTACGGCCGCCCGTGCGGCCCACGAACGCGCGCATCGCATGGCCGGGACCACGGTCGACGACCTCGACGCCGCCATGATCTACGACAACTTCAGCCCGAACGTCCTGTTCACCCTCGAGGGCATGGGGGTCTGCGGCCCGGGGGAGGCGGCGGACTGGGTCGTCGACCAGGGCGTCGGGACGGATGCGCCGCTGCCCCTCAACACCGCCGGCGGGCACCTCTCCGAGGGGTACATGCAGGGCTGGGCGTTGAACGTGGAGGCGGTGCGGCAGGTGCGCGGTGACGCCGTCGCGCGACCGGCGCGCCCACCGCGGCTGGTCGCGTACGCCGCGACCGCGCCGGTGAGCTCCACGATCCTCTACCGCCGGTCCGGGGAGGGGCGATGAGCGTCTCCGAGCCGACTGCGACGTCTGCGGCCATCGCCCCCCACCTGGCAGGTCTGCGGGCGGGGGAGATCGTGCTGGCGACCTGCGGCGGGTGCGGGCTGGTGAGCCTGCCCCGGCCGGATCGCTGCCGTCGGTGCGGGGACGGGCGGCACGAGTGGCGCAGACAGGCCGGCGAGGGCCGGATCTGGTCGTTCGTGGAGTTCGTCAAGGACTACCTGCACCGCCCGGATCTGCCCGTGCCGTACGTGGTCGCCCTGGTCGAGCTGGACGCCGGCGCCGTGGTGATGGCCTCGGTGGCGGGGAGCCGCTACGGCGACCTCCGGGTCGGGCAGCGGGTGCGGGTCGGGGTCGAGTCGTACGCGGCCGGGCCGCGACTCGTGGCCCGCGCGAATCCGTAACACAAATTTGATTCGCTTCTGCGTCCGCAGGAGCTACCAAGTGTATATTGGATACAACATCGAATCGGGAGGACAGCGTGGCACGGTTCACGGTAGGTGTCGCTGCGGGGTGCGTGGCACTCCTGAGCCTGACGGCGTGCAGCAGCAGTTCGGACGAGACCAGCGGCGGTGGCGGTGGCGCATCGCCGGAGCAGGTGGTCTCGAAGCTCAAGACGGCGGGTCTCCCGCAGGTCGCCAAGTCGCTCGAGTCCGCCGTGCAGTTCGAGGGCAAACTCGAGGACGGCACGCCCTTCAAGATCGACGACCGGATCCTGAAGAAGGTCGAGAGCGGCCAGGCCATCAACTACGTCTTCTCCTACCAGTCGACGAGCGTCGCCCTGCTCTCGTACCAGCTGAAGAGCGGGTATGACGCCAGCCTCCCCCTCGCCAACGAGATGCTGCCCCTGAAGGGCAAGGCGCTGGCGCCCTCGGCGGCCACGGACACGCCGGCCCAGATCGCCCAGGTGCAGGCGCTGCTCGACACCAACCAGATCGACTGCCTCTCGATCCAGCAGGCCGACCTCAACGCGATGAACCAGATCCGGGACCAGGCCCTGGCCAAGGGTATCCCGGTGTTCATGGTGAACGTCGAGTCCAACGGTGCCGAGATCTCGCAGTTCCGGCAGGACCGCACCAAGGAGGGCGTCGGCGCGGCCAACACCCTGATCGAGTGGATCAAGGAGACCGGCACCGCGCCGAAGAAGATCGCGCTCAGCAGCGGGGAGCCCTCCGCCGCCTGGTCCACCGGGCGCCTCAACGGCTTCGTCGACACGCTGAAGAAGGCGTACCCCGACATCACGTTCGCGAACACCCCGCAGGCGCCCCTGAAGGCGCCGTACGACCCGGCGCAGGCCTACGACGCCTACAAGGCGTTCCTGACCGGCAACACCGACGTCGACTTCATCGTCAACGCCGACCTCTCGATCGAGCAGGCCGCCCGGGCCATCAACGACCTCGGGCGCACGGGCAAGATCCACACGCTGGGCTGGAACCCGAGCGAGGGTCAGTTCGAAGCGATCGAGAAGGGCACCCAGGTCGCGAGCCTCGACCAGGGCTGGCCGGAGCATGGCGGTTTCGGCGCGGTCGCCTGCGCCAGCCTGCTGGGGCGCAACCTGGTGATGCAGAACACCCAGGAGCCGGGCGTGATCACCCGCGCCAACCTCGACGAGGCTCGCGCCGCGCTGAAGCAAGCCTCCTGACCCCCCCGAGTCGGGACGAAGCGAAAGGGATAGGAACGACCGTGTCGTCCAGTAGATCCGCGTCGACCGACTCCTCGGCGTCCACGCCTGCGACGAAGTCCTCGTCGCAGGCGTGGTTCCGACCGGAGCTGCTCGACGCCTTCCGCCGTACCGGTGGACTGGTTCTGGCCATCATGATCGCCGCGGCCGTGTTCGGGGTGCTCTCGGAGGGCTCGTTCTTCGAGCCGCAGAACCTCCTGGGCGTGCTGCGGGCGATGAGCACCTACGCCATCATCGGCCTCGGGTTGACCGTCGTGCTGGTCGTCGGAGAGATCGACCTCTCCTTCGGCAGCGTCTACGGCGTGGTGGGAACCACCATCGCGGTCGCCTGGATGGTGTGGGGGATGCCCCTGCTCCTGGCGGTGGCCATCGGGTTCGCCCTTGCGCTGGTGATCGCCGCGGTCAACGCCTTCCTGGTCTGCGTCGTGCGGGTGCCGTCGTTCATCGCGACGCTCGGCACCAGCACCCTGGCGGTCGGGCTGACGCTGCTCATCGGCAACGCCGAGCGGTTCGCGCCGGCCTACCCCACGCCGGGCCAGCACGTCTCCGAGGGGTCCCTGAGCACCTTCACCGGCATCTCCAACCGCTCGCTGCCCTTCGACATCCCGATGCAGGTCGTGTGGATGCTGATCGTCGCCGGGATCTTCGTCCTGGTGCTGCACCGGTCGCTGTACGGCTTCCGCGCACGCGCCGTCGGGGGCAACGAGAACGCGGCGAGGTTCGGCGGGCTCAAGATCGGTCGTACCAAGCTGCTCGCGTTCCTGATCGTCTCGGCGGCCGCGGCGTTCGCCGCGCTGCTGGACTTCTCGTTCATCGGCTCGGTCAATCCCGACAGCGGAACCTCGCTGCTCTTCCCGGTCTTCGCTGCGGTGATCATCGGTGGCGCGAGCCTCAACGGTGGCCGGGGCACGGTCGCGGGCGCGCTGCTCGGCGCCCTGCTGCTCGCGGTGATGAACAACGGCCTGGCCCTGATGGCCGCCGCGCCCTACGTGCAGCAGGTCTTCCTCGGCCTGGTCACCATCGGCGCGGTGGTGCTGGACCAGCGGACCCGTCGATCGGCGAAGTCGTCATGAGCGGCTCGGGTCTCCAGGTCCGCGGGGTCGAGAAGCGGTACGGCGCCACGCGTGCCCTGCGCGGCGTGGACCTGATCGCCCCGCGCGGCCAGATCACCGGCATCGTCGGCGCCAACGGCGCCGGCAAGTCGACCCTCATGAAGGTGCTCGCCGGCGAGGAACGATGCGACGCCGGCACGTTCACCCTCGACGCGAACCCGTTGGACCCGCTGCGGTCCGACGCCGTGGCGATCGTCCACCAGGAGCCCTTCGTCTATCCGAACCTGACGGTGGGGGAGAACCTCAGCATTGGCCGCGAGCTGATGCGGCGTGGCCGTCCCGTCCTGACGCCTGAGCGGATCGAGATCGCGGCCAGGTTCCACCTGGACCGGGAGTTGGACACGCCGCTGGAGCGACTGCCGTTCTCCTTCCGCCAGCGCGTCGAGATCGCGCGGGCGATGGACACCCAGGCGGAGGTCTTCCTGTTCGACGAGCCGAACTCGGCTCTCGGGCCGGACGACTCGGCCGCCCTGCTGCAGAAGATGGCGGAGATCGCCGCCGAGGGCAAGGTCGTCTGCCTCATCTCGCACCGCCTCTCCGAGGTGGCCGAGGTGTGCGACTCGGTCGTCGTGATCAAGGACGGCCTCGCGGACGCCACGCTCGAGGGCGACGGGATCGACGCGGACTCGATCGCGACCGCGATGATGATGGGCTCCACGGCTGCCGGGGCGGGCGCGCGGGCGGCTGTCGAACGCGGCCGCGTGGTCGTGGACCTGGCCTCGCGTGGCGTGCGCAACGAGGTGCCCGAGACGGCCGTCCGGCTGCACGGTGGCGAGGTCGTCGCCGTCGTCGGCCTGGAGGGCTCGGGATCCCGGGCGATCCTCGCCAAGATCGCCGACGACTCCCAGGCGGACACCCCCTCGGTGTTCATCGTGGGCGACCGCAAGGCGAGCCTGGTGCAGGAGATGTCGGTCGAGGAGAACCTGGTCATCCGCGACAGTGGACGGTTCCGCAGCCGGTGGGGCCTGTTCGACCGCCGCAAGGCGCGCAGTTTCGCCCTGGACGCGATCGCCACGTACCGGGTCCGCTGCTCCGGGCCCGCGATCGCGGTCAGCTCGCTCAGCGGAGGCAACCAGCAGAAGGTCGCGATCGCGGCAGGTCTGGCGGTCGACCCGACGCTTCTCGTCGTCGACGAGCCCACCCGCGGCATCGACCTCGACAGCCGCCGGGAGATCCACCAGTTCCTCCGGGACCACGCGGGACGGGGAAACTGCGTCGTCTTCCACACCTCCGAGGAGAATGAGGTGCCGGAGCTCGCCGACCGGGTGCTGATCGTCCGCGACGGCACGATCTGCGAGGAGTTCAAGGTCGCCGAGCACCCTGATCCGCAGGAACTGGCCGCACTGGTGACCGCGGCGCAGTCGGGACTGGCCACGACGGCCGGACAGTAGAGACATCATCCGGGAGGAATCGGTGGACCACGGTCCCGTCGAGCTGACGCGTGAGGACGTTGCCGCCGCGCTGCGCAGGCTCGGGCTGGAGAAGGACGAACTGCCCTGGGACAGCGTCCTGCAGGTCGCGAACCACGTGCTGCGGCAGGCCGACGAGTTCCTGGCGGGCAACCCTGATCCGCTGCGGCGGAAGGTGGTGCGCCGGCCGGTCGTGCGGGCGACCCACGACGACGACCCGCTCAACGCCATCGTGCACTGGTGCGACGTCGCGGGTGCCGGCGACGGGCCGCTGGCCGGGATGCGGGTCGCTGTCAAGGACATCATCTCGGTGGCGGGGGTGCCGATCACGGCCGGCTCGCCGATCTTCGCCGACGCGGTGCCGGAGCTCAACGCGTCCGTCGTGGACCTCCTGCTCGAGGCCGGCGCGCGGATCGTGGCCACCACCAACTGCGAGGACATGTGCATGTCCGCCGGTGGCGAGACCAGCGTCTTCGGGACGACCCTGAACCCGTTCGACCCGACGCGGACGGCGTCGGGCTCCTCCGGCGGGTCGGCGGCGGCGCTCTCCTACCCGCAGGTCGACGTCGCGCTCGGAACCGACCAGGGCGGGTCCATCCGGCTGCCCGCCGCGTGGTGCGGCGTGCTCGGGCTCAAGCCGACCTTCGGCCTGGTGCCCTACACCGGAATCATGTCGATGGACAAGACCCTCGACTACTGCGGTCCGCTGACGCGGACGGCCGACGACATGGCCCGCCTCATGCAGGTGATCGCGACGCCGAGGGCCGGCGACCCGCGTCAGGCCGGCGTGACCGCGTTCGGTCAGGACTTCCTCGGCGCCGTCCGCGATGCGGCCGACAGTCTGGCCGGCCTCCGGGTCGGCGTGGTGGCGGAGGCGCTCCCGTCAGCCGACGAGTTCATGGCGCGGACCACCCGCGCGTTCGCCGCGGCGATGGAGTCGATGCGCGAGATCGGCGCCGAGGTGGCCGAGGTCTCCCTCCCCGAGCACACCCAGGGCAACCGGATCATGTTCGCCGTCCTGGTCGAGGGGATGGCCGCGACCGCCCACACCTTCGGCGAGGGCCGGTTGTGGCGTGGTGACTACCGCCAGGACCTCGCGGACGCCTTCGCCGCGGGATTCCCCGCCCACGGTCACAAGGCGTCGGTCGCGTACCTGGCGATGATCGCCGTCGGTGAGCACCTGCGTGTCTCCTCCGCCGGGCGGCTGTACTCCTCGGCGCAGAACAACATCCCCCGCATCAGGTCCGCCTACGACCGGATGCTCGACCGGTACGACGTACTGGCGATGCCGACCGCCCTGCACGCCGCGCACCGCTGTGGCGAGGGCGACCTCAGCCCGGCCGAGGTCGCGATGCGTGGGTGGACGATGGTGGGCAACACCAACGTCCACAACGCGACCGGTCATCCCGCGCTGTCGGTGCCACTGGCCGAGCACGACGGCCTGCCGGTCGGCGTCATGCTGGTCGGCAAGCACGGCGACGACGCGCGGCTCGTCTCGATCGCACGTACGCTCGAGGCGACGATCGGGTGGCGACCGCAGCGGGCCTGGTGACGGACGCGCGCGGGGTGCTCAGTCGTCGGTGAGCACCCCGTCGCGCCGGAGCTTGGCGACGATGTGTTCCGCCTCGTGCTCCAGGTGCCGGCGGGCCGTGGCCTCGGCGCGGTCGCCGTCCCCGGTGCTCAGTGCGGCCAGGAGTTCGGCGTGGTCTGCGAGCGCCTCGGGGCTGGCCGCGGGTGCGACCTGGTAGATCTCGCGCGGCAGGTTCATCGACAACTGGCGCATGATCGACAGCAGGCGGCGGCTGCCCCCGGTCTGGTTGATCAGAGCGTGGAACTGCCAGTTCAGGTCGTGCTGCTCGTCGTTGTCGGTCGCGTCGGTCAGCGCCTTGTTCAGCGATCCGAGGCGTTCGAGGGCCTCGGGAGCGATCCGCGTGGAGGCCCGCTTGGCCGCCCAGCCCTGGAGCAGGCCGAACGCCCGGTAGTGGTCCTCGATGTCCTCGCGGCGGATGGGGATGACGAACGCCCCACGGTGGGGGACGAGCTCGACGAGCCCCTCGGCCTCCAGGGAGATCAGGGCTTCGCGGATGGGCAGGCGGCTGACGCCGAGGGCGTCGGCGACCGCGGCCTGCGGGATCCGTTCCCCGGGCCGGAGCTCGCCCCGGTAGATGGCGGACTTGATGTACTCGGCAGCCTGCTGGGCAAGGCTGAGGCGCGCAATCCTGAGGTTCTGGGGACTCACGCGCGCGTCTCCTCTGGAGGGGTCAACGAAACTTCAGCGGCAGATTGTAGCGGTGCGACGAGGTCTCGGGAGGATCTGCCCCGTTCCTCGAACAGGATCGAGCGGAACCGCTCGGCCTGTGCGGTGGTGAGCCGTCCGTGGCTGTAGCGGCGGTACTTCTCGACGACCTCGTCCGCCGAGAGCCCGACGCCGGAGGCTTCCGCTGAGTGCACGCTGCCGTCGTCGAGGGTGGCGACCACACGCGACGCCGGCCGCGCCGGGTACTGCGCCGCCAACTCGGGGACCGACCGTACCGAGGTGACCTGCGCCAGCCGACGGATCTCGGCGGGAAGCGGGCCCAGGAGCCGGCTGGGAGATGGTGCGCCGTCGACCAGGGCGGCGGCGAGGTTGAACTGGTTGCTCATCTGACGCGAGATGGGATCGTCCAGGCTGTCGGCGTTGTCGCAGCCCGGGTAGTAGGCGGCCATGTCGTAGCTCTCGATCCGCAGGGCCCGGATCGAGGCCGGATCGACCGACTCACGCAGGCGCTGGCCGGCGAGCACCGTCTCCTGTGTGAAGGCGCACGCCGGGAAGCGCTTGAAGTAGGCGGCGTCGATCGCCAGGGACGTCGGGGCCGGCGTGGGAAGTTCGCCCGCCTCCAGGCGTAGGGCGGCGAGCATGCCGGCGGGACCCTCGATGGCGGTACGCGGGCCGGTGAGCCCCTCGGCGGCCAGGAACGCGGCCTGGACGCCGCCGCGGGCGGCCAGAGCGTTCTGGGCGAAGACGTCCGAGGTGCCCGCCCGGGCCCATTCGGTGGCGCCTCCCGACGCGCTCGAGGCGATGGCGAGCGCCGAGACCAGCTGGTCGGGGGGCAGGTCGAGCAGGTGCCCGACGGCGACCGCCGCGCCGAAGGGGCCCAGGACCCCGCTGGGCCGCAGCGTCCCGCGGACGAACGCGGGCTGGTCGAAGACGTCCCCGAGCTGGCCGATCGCCTCGTAACCGAGCACCACGGCGTCGAGCAGACGCTCGACCGGCGTGTCCAGCTCACCGGCGACCGCGAGCGCGGCGGGGATCACGACGGTGCCGGCGTGGACGCGGCTCGCCGGATGCATGTCCTCGTGGATCAACCCGTGCGCGGCCACCGCGTTGGCGAACACGGCGCCGGTGAGCGAGGTGGTCAGCGCGGTGCCCCAGAGCGGCACCGGTCCCGTGCCGTCGATCCGCGCCGCGGCGCGCTGGGCCGCGCGGGTCGAGGGCAGGTCCTGCCCGCCGATCGCGCAGGCCACGGAGTCCAGCACGCACAGGGCGGCACGGTCGCGTACGGCGGACGGGAACCCGGCGCCGACGGTCGCCGCGAGTCGGGTGACGAGTTGCTCCAGGAGGGTCCTGCTCATGGGTTCCTCTCGTGCCTCGGCAGCTGGTCGACTGCCTCTCGATACAGGATATGATATCCAAAACTGAGGAGGTTGTGATGGCACCCAGCACGGAACTGCCGCCGTTTCGGGCCGGCTTGTTCCAGCTCGATCCGTTCGCCCTGTTGGGCACTCGCTGCACGGCGTGCGGCGAGGCGGGATTCCCGGCTCGCTCGTTCTGTGCCGGATGCCGGGCCGACGGCGACGCGATCGTGCCGGCGACGTTCGCCGAGCGCGGCGAGGTGGTGAGTTTCACCGTGGTCCGTCAGGCCCCCGCCGGCGTGGAGGTGCCGTACGTCCTGGCCCGGGTGCTGGTCGACGACGGCCCGCGGGTGATGGCACAGATCGTCGGCGCCGCGAGCACCGAGGTGGAGATCGGCGATCGGGTGCGTGTCGTGCCGGCCGTCTTCCCGTCCGCCGACGGCTCGGACCGGGCCGGCTTCGCTTTCCAGATCGAGCAGGAGGAGAACGCGTGACGCTCGCATCGGCCCACGTCGCCGGGGTCGGCATGGTCCGCTTCGGCAAGCACCCGGTCAGTGTGACCCTCGAGGACCTCGGCGAGCAGGCCGCCCGCTCGGCGCTCGCCGAGGCCGGGGCCGCGTCGGCGCAGGTCGACGCCGTCTTCGTCGGCCACGTCTTCGGCGGCCCGGTGGCCGGCCAGCGGATCGCCGTCCGGCTCGGCCTGGACGGCAAGCCGGTGTCCAACCACGAGAACTACTGCGCCAGCGGTGCGACCGCGATCCGGGAGGCCTGGACGGCGCTCGCGGCCGGACTGCACGATGTCGTGCTGGTGATCGGGGTCGAGAAGATGACCGACCGGATCTCCGGCGGCGTACGCCCCGACCCCAACGACCTCGACGCCGCCGTGGGCTACGTCATGGCCGCGGGACACGCGATGAGCGCACGGCGGTACATGGCCGACCACGGCGCCACGCGGGAGCAGATCGCGATGGTCGCGGTGAAGAACCACGCCCACTCCGTCCACAACCCGTTCGCCCAGTACCAGCGGGCCATCTCGCTCGACGAGGTGCTCCAGGCCCGACAGATCGCCGAGCCGCTCGGCCTGCTCGACTGCAGCCCGATCTCGGACGGGGCCGCGGCCATGGTGCTGTGCAGCCCGCGCGGAGCCCAGCGCCTGGGGCTCGCGGCGGGAGCTCCGCGGGTCCTCGGCTGCGCGCTGGTGAGCGGGTCGGTGGAGCGTGCCGGCGAGAGCATCAACGCCGAGCGGGTCTCCCGCAACGCCGCCGAGCAGGCATGGCGCCTGACCGGCGTCGGCCCGGCGGACATCGACGTCGTCGAGATGCACGACTGCTTCACCATCGCGGAGATCGTCCGCCTGGAGGGCCTGGGTCTCGTGCCGGTCGGCGAGGGCGCCCGGTGGACCGCCGAGGGGCACACCTCCCTGGGCGGCCGCCTGCCGGTCAACCCGAGCGGTGGGCTGCTGTCGCGTGGGCACCCGGTCGGCGCGACCGGCGTCGCCCAGGCGGTCGAGCTGACCTGGCAGCTGCGCGGCAGTGCCGGCGGACGCCAGGTCGAGAACGCCCGGGTCGGGCTCGCGTACTGCAAGGGCGGCACGGTCAGCGGCACCGACGGCGGCTCGGTGACCACGCTGGTGATGGCGCGATGAGAGTTCTGCTCGGGCCGGGCCGGGCCGCCGCCACGCAGCTTGAGCCGCTGCTGCGGCAGGACGGCGAGCCGGCCGCAGAGCCCACCCACCTGCTTCTCGCCGCGCGCCCGGTCGACTCGGCCGGGACCACCCAGCTGCACGAGGATCCGGAGCAGGTCATGCGGGTCCTGGCCGAGGTCGTGGGTTTCGTGAAGGAGGCCCTCGCGAGCCGGTCCGGCACTCTCGACACGATCACCATCCTGGTTGGGGAGCCCGAAACCCTCGGGATGGAGGGCCGTCATCTCGACTCGGCCGTCGCCGGTGCGCTGCTCTCGATGGGCCGGACCTGGGCGATCGAGTTCGCCCGCGACGGGATCAGGGTCAACACGCTGGTCCACGGCGACCTCGACGACCCGGGCATCCTCGCCGCCGTCGTCGGCCAGCTCGGCCTGCTCGGCTCGCCGCAGGGGCGTGCCATCACCGGCCAGGAGATCTACCTGTGCGCGGGTGCGGACCTGGGGAGGTTGCACGCATGAATCAGCACGCTCCGACCACGATCCTGGTCACCGGTGCCGGTGGCGGGATCGGTCGGCAGATCGCCGTCGAGCTCGCCGGCTCGGGTCACCGGCTCGTGCTGACCGACCACGCCACCGAGCCCCTGGAGCAGACCGCCGCGCTCGTGACGGCGGTGGAGGGCGCCGCCGCCCCGATGGCGCTGGCCGCGGACATCAGCGAAGCGGGCGAGCGGGACCGGATCGTCGACGCCGTACGGTCCGCCGGCGAACGCCTGGTCGGCCTGGTCAACTGCGCCGGCGTCCTGCGCGACGCGCGGCTGGCCAAGCTCGACGACGAACTCTTCTCGCTGGTGACGGCGGTGAACCTGGTCGCCCCGCTGGACCTGGTGCGCAAGACGGTCGACCTCTTCGGGTCACAGGGCGGATCGATCGTCTCCATCGGCTCCCGCGCCTGGCTGGGCACCTTCGGCTCGACGGCCTACTCGGGCACCAAGGGGGCCCTGGTCGGCGCGTCCAGGTCGCTGGCGCTGGAACTGGGACCGCGCGGCATCACCGTCAACATCGTGGCTCCCGGCTTCATCGAGTCGGCGATGACCGCCGCGCTGCCCGAGCCGATCCGCGAACGGTCGATCGCGGCGATCCCGGTCGGGCGCCCCGGCCGACCGGACGACGTGGCCCGGACAGTCCGGCACCTGCTCTTCCACGCCCCGTACACGACCGGGCAGGTCCTCGTCGTGTGCGGAGGCCGCAGCATCGGCTCACCGCTCGCCCCCGCCTCGTCCGCGCCCACCTCCCCCGAGAAGGGATGACGTCCGTGAACCTGCCCACCTCTCCCGCAGCGACGGCCAGCCAGCTGATCCGGCACTGGGCCGGGACGACCCCGGACGCCGTGGCGATCTCGTTCGAGGGTCGGCACGAGACCTTCGCCGACTTCGACCGGACCGTCGACGAGTGGGCCAAGGCGCTGCTCGCCCTCGGCGTCTCCCGGGGAGAGGGGATCTCCATCCTCTCCGGGAACCACCCCGACTTCCTGCACCTGGCCTTCGCCGCCGCCAGGGTGGGAGCGCACCTGGTGCCGCAGAACACCTGGCACCACGCCGAGGAGATCGCGTACACGCTTGAGCACTCCGAGTCCACGTGGCTGTTCACGGTGCCGAGCCTGCGCCGGCACGACTACGCCGCCGGGCTGGCCCAGATCCTGCCCGAGTTGGCGGAGTCCGGCGCGGAACTGCACAGCGCCCGCTTCCCGCACCTGCGCGGTGTCGTCAGCCTGCGCGGTGAGATCGCGGGCGCCCGGACGCTGGCCTCGGTGCTGGCCGCCGGCGAGCAGGTGCCCGCGGAGGCCCTGGGCGAGCGGGAACGGCAGAACCGCCCCGAGGACCTGATGTACCTGCTCTACACCTCCGGGAGCACCGCCAAGCCCAAGTCGGTGATGCTGGCGCAGGGCGCGATGATCGAGAACAACTTCCACATCGGCGCCCGTCAGGGTGTCGACGCGCAGGACCGCACCTGGCTGGCCACGCCGTTGTTCTACGGGCTGTCGGCGATCCAGGGGCTGTTCAGCACCTGGACCCACGGCGGCCGGGTCGTGCTCCAGGAGGTCTTCGACGCCGCCGCGGCGCTGGAGATGCTGGAGAAGGAACGGTGCACCGTCTACTACGGCTTCGGCAACCTCACCCGCAAGCTGCTCAGCACCCCCGGCTTCGACAAGTCGCGCCTGTTCCTGCGCAAGGGGATGATCGGCTTCTCCTACGAGGACCGCAAGCTCGCCCTGGACGACCTCGGCATCACCTACGGCACCAGCGTCTACGGGATGACCGAGCTGTACGGCCTGGCCACCCTCACCGCCTGGGACGACGACCACGAGACCATCCTCACCACGCAGGGACTGCCGGTCCCCGGTCAGGAGGTGGTGATCGTCGACCCCGAGACCGAGGAGCCGCTCGCACCCGGTGAGGTCGGTGCCGTGCTGGTCCGGGGGCGGGTGACGCCGGGCTACTTCAAGGACCCGGAGCGGACGGCGGAGACGATCCGGGAGGACGGGTTCTTCCGGACCGGCGACCTGGCACGGTTCGACGAGAACGGCCGGATGGTCTACCAGGCCCGCGCGACCGAGATGATGAAGCCGGGCGGCATCAACGTCTCGCCCCAGGAGGTCGAGTCGCTGCTCGACGGCCTCGACGGCGTCAAGCAGGCCCACGTGTGCTCGATCCCGGACGACGAGGCGGGCGAGGTGGTCGTGGCCTTCATCGAGGCGGATCCGCAGGAGCTCCCGCTCGAGCGGATCCGCGCGACGCTGTCCCAGCGGGCGGCCAGCTACAAGATCCCGCGGATCGTCCACTACCGCACCGACGAGCAGATCCCGCGGCTCTCCAACGGCAAGGTGCCGCGTACCGCCCTGCGTGCCGAGGCCATCGCCCTGGCGAACGGGGCGCGCGATGACCACTGAGACGCGCCAGGTCGAGGATGTCGACGTCCGCTCCGCGGTGCGGGAGGTGTTCGGGACGGTGTCGACGGGGTGGGATCAGCTGATCAGCCGCGATCCGGCCTTCGCCGCCGCGGCCATCGCGTACCTGCGCTCGGCCCACCAGGCCGACGCGCTGCCGCCGGCCATCCGCGAACTGCTCCTGGTCGCCCACGACGTGTCGATGACGACCCTGGACGCCGCCGCGGTGGAGGAGCGGATGGTGCTCGCGCTGGAGGCGGGGGCGAGTGCCGCGGACGTGCTCGAGGTGATCCAACTGCTCACCGCCCTGTCCACGCACGGGCTGGCCAGCGGGCTCACCGAGATCCTGGGTCCCGGGGAACAGCCCGCCAGCCACCAGGGACCGTACTGGGACACGTTCGAGAGCCACTTCCCTGGTCTGCACGGTGCCATGGCGGACCAGCTCCCGGAGTACTTCGACGCCTACCGGCGGCTCAATCGCGCGGTCTGGCGACGCGACGGCCTGGCGCCTCAGTGGAAGGAGCTGGTCTTCGTGGTCGCGAACCTCTCGACGAACCACCTCTTCGTCCCCGGTGCCCGACTGCACGCGGCCAACGCGCTGCGGTACGGGGCGACGCCCACACAGGTGGCGCAGGCGATCGCGTTGACGGTGGTCCCGGTGGCCCGCTCCATCGACGTCGGGCTGCCGGCCCTCGAGCGGGCCCTGGCGCGGGTCGCGTCAGGCGTATCGCCTGCGAAGTGAGGTATGGACCCTTCCCCTGGGCACCGCCGGGCGATCCTCACGGGTAGCCCCTGTCGGCGCCCCCGTCGCGGCTCGTCGCGGCGGATCAGTCAGAGAGAGGTTGTCGAAGCGCGATGAACATCGTCGTACTCGTCAAGCAGGTGCCCGATTCGGGCGCGGACCGCAGCCTGCGTAGTGACGACAACACCGTCGACCGCGGTTCGTCGAACAATGTCATCAACGAGATGGACGAGTACGCCATCGAGGAGGCGTTGAAGGTCAAGGAGGCGCACGGGGGCGAGGTGACGGTTCTGACGATGGGTCCGGACCGGGCGGCCGAGTCGATCCGTAAGGCGTTGTCCATGGGTCCGGACAAGGCGGTGCATGTGGTGGACGACGCCCTGCACGGTTCGTGTGCCGTCGCCACCTCGAAGGTCCTCGCTGCCGCGCTCGGTCAGTTGAACGCCGACCTGGTGTTGTGTGGCAGTGAGTCGACCGATGGTCGGGTGCAGGTGATGCCGCACATGATCGCCGAGCGGTTGGGCATCGCGGCGTTGACCGGTGCCCGCAAGCTCACCGTCGACGGCTCGACCCTCACGGTCGAGCGGCAGACGGAGGAGGGCTACGAGGTGGTGACCGCTTCGACGCCCGCGGTGGTGTCCGTCTGGGACACGATCAACGAGCCGCGTTTCCCGTCGTTCAAGGGGATCATGGCGGCGAAGAAGAAGCCGGTGCAGACGCTCTCCCTGGGTGACCTCGGTGTCGCTGCGGCCGAGGTGGGTTTTGAGGGTGCGACCAGTGCCGTGCTGGAGCACAGCAAGCGTCCGCCGCGTTCGGGTGGGGCGAAGGTCACCGATGAGGGTGATGGCGGCGTGAAGCTGGTCGAGTTCCTGGCCACCGAGAAGTTCGTGTGAGGGGTGTGAACGTGTCTGAGGTTCTCGTCGTCGTCGAAGCTACTCGGGAGTTCGGCGTCAAGAAGGTCACCCTGGAGATGCTCACCCTCGCGCGCGAGTTGGGTACCCCGAGTGCGGTGGTGCTCGGTGGCCCGGGTGCCGCGGAGGCGTTGAGCGCCAAGCTGGGTGAGTACGGCGCGGAGAAGATTTACGCGGCGGAGAGTGAGGAGATCGACGGTTACCTGGTGGCGCCGAAGGCGAGCGTCGTGGCTGATCTGGTCTCCCGGACCCAGCCGGCGGCGGTGTTGTTGGCGTCGTCGCAGGAGGGCAAGGAGATCGCTGCCCGCCTGGCGGTGAAGTTGGACAACGGGATCCTGACCGATGTGGTGGGTCTGGCCGCGGATGGTACCGCCACGCAGGTGGCGTTCGCGGGTTCCGCGATCGTCACGTCGAAGGTGACGCGTGGTCTGCCGTTGGTGACGGTGCGGCCGAACTCGGTCACCCCGGTCCCGGCGGCGGCGACCCCGGCGGTGGAGCAGCTGGCCGTCGCGGTGGCGGAGGCCGACAAGCTGGCGAAGGTCGTGGAGCGGGTCGCCGAGCAGAAGGGCTCCCGCCCGGAGTTGACCGAGGCGGGTGTGGTGGTCTCCGGCGGACGCGGTGTCGGTAACGCCGACAACTTCAAGCTGGTCGAGGAGTTGGCGGACCTGCTCGGTGGTGCTGTCGGCGCGTCGCGGGCCGCCGTGGACTCCGGCTACTACCCGCACCAGTTCCAGGTGGGGCAGACCGGTAAGACGGTGTCCCCGCAGTTGTACATCGCGCTCGGTATCTCCGGGGCGATCCAGCACCGGGCTGGTATGCAGACCTCGAAGACCATCGTCGCGGTCAACAAGGACGGCGAGGCGCCGATCTTCGAGTTGGCCGACTTCGGCGTCGTGGGCGACCTGTTCAAGATCGTCCCACAGGCCGCCGACGAGATCCGCAAACGCGGGTGACGCGCATCGCCCCGGCCGGGGCCAGTTCCCTGTCGTCGGTGGCGCGCACACGCAGCACCGGGTTCGGGTGCTGCCGAACGGCGTAGCGGCCGACCAGGAGGCGTCGTGCGCGGAACGCCGCGCTGTAGCGGCGCGTCGGCTCACGCGTTGTCGAGCACGAACGCCCGCATCACCTCGGCGCACTCGACCGCGTGCGTCTCCAACAGGAGGTGCCCGCCGTCGTAGATGTGCGCGTCCATGCGATCGAGGACGCGGTGGTAGGCGAGGACCTCGTCGACGTCGAAGTACGGGTCGTGCCGTCCCCACAGTACGAGCGCCGGCGGCTGGTGAGCGCGGTGGTATTCGGCGAGTTCGTCGAAGCGGGCGACGTGGTTGGCGTAGTCGGTGAACAGCGCGAACTGCGCGTCGACGTTGCCGGGCCGGCTCATGCGCTCCCAGTCGAGGTGCCACGACTCGGGAGCGTGCAGGGTGCGCAGGTGTTCGGGCAGCCCGGCCAGGTACTGGTCGCGGGTGCCGGCGAAGTTCAACCAGTCCGGCAGCGCGGCACGCTTCTCGGCGGTCGGGTCGGCCCAGTAGGCCCTGGCGCTGTCCCACTGCTCGCCGAGGCCGTCCTCGTGCGCGTTGCCACTCTGGACGACGAGGCCGCGGACGCGGGCCGGGGCGCGGGTGGCCAGGTGGTATCCCACCGGCGCGCCGAAGTCGTGCAGGTAGACGAAGAAGCGCTCGACCCCGAGCTGGTCGAGTAGCCTCTTGACCGTCCACGAGAGGTTCTCGAACGTGTAGTCGTAGTGGTCGATGGTCGGCGACGCCGACATGCCGAAGCCGGGCAGGTCGGGGGCGATCACGTACGCGACGTCGGCGAGCGTGGGCATGATCTCGCGGAACGTGTGCGACGAGCTGGGGAAGCCGTGCAGCAGCAGTACCGTGGGCTGGCCGGGGCGCCCGGCCTCGCGGTAGAACACCGCCAGGCCGTCGACGTCGGCCTGTCGATGGCGGACCTTCCGGATGGCCTGCATCGCGTCCTCCTCCTGGCTGGCCTTGGCGGGGGGTCACCCGCCGGTGTCGGCGCCGCGACCGATGAGTGTGGCGCCGGCGATCACCGTCGCGATCCCGCTGGGAGGATCGGGTACGCGCCGAACAGCGGCGGAGCACCGGCCGCCCGTGCCGGGGCAGACGGTGCCTGGCCCGGCCCGCGTACGTGAGCGACCCGCAGGTCACCCGGCACCAACGGCCCGTGGCGGCACGGCGAGCCGCCCATCTCGCCACGCTACGTGAGTGAGCGCCCGACGTCGGCGGAAAACGCGGGAAGATCGATGCGTTCCCGAGCTGACGGTGCCGGTGGCGCCGACGCTGGATTGGCGACCGGCACGAGCAGGCGGCCGCGTCCCGCCCTCCGCCGTCGTCGTCACTGGGTGAGTTCGGCGACCTGCTCGGCCGTCAGGCGCAGTTCGTCGGTCGGGCGTCCTGAGCGTCAGCGCCGCAGGGCCGGCCGGGTCACCGGTCGGCAGACGTCCCCGGTCCACCTGGCCCAACCCGGTGACCCGCTGGGCCGCCGCGCCGACCGCGTCGCATCCGACGCCGCCACACCTGTAGCGCCACGCCGCCGACGATCAGGGCCAGCAGGACCCACTCACCGATCCTCAGTTCCCGTTCCAGGTACTGGTAGGAGGCTCCGCCGAGGTAGCCGAGCAGCGCCACGGCCGTCGCCCACACCAGGCCGCCGGCCAGGTTCGCCCGCAGGAACGGCGGCCACGGCATCCCGCCGGCGCCGGCGACCATCGGCACCCCGACCCGCAGGACTGCCACCCACCGGCCCGCCACCACCGCCCACGTCCCACGCCGGGCGATCAGGCTGCGGGCCCGCCCGATGTCGGCGTGCCTGCGCAACGCGCGTGGGGCGCGGGTCAGCATCTTCGAGCCGTACCGTCTGCCCAGGGCGTAGCCGACCTGGTCGCCCAGACACGCGCCGACCGTCCCGGCGACGATCACCGCCCACAGCGGCAGTTCGCCGCCGTGGGCGGCCAGCCCGCCGAGCAGGATCGCCGTCTCGCCCGGCACGACCAACCCGAGCAGGGTCGAGGACTCCAGGGCCGGCAACACGAGCACCAGCGCCAGGACGACGACCGGCGGCAAGCCGGTGAGCACGGCGACCACCCTGTCCACCTGCTGATTGTCGCCCCTGACGGGTTGTTTCCGGACGAGAACGTCCGCTCCGGACGGTGGCCGGACCGGATCGGGTCGGCCGAACGATGGACAGCCCGTCCCACTTCTCCGACGGCGCCACGATCGCGCTCGCCGGACGCCGACCCGCGTGCACGTCGACCCACGAGAACAGCCCGTGTCGATACAGTGGGGTTTCCGTCAGAGCAGGAGAACTCCATGCGGCGTTTCCTCGGGCCACTGACCGTGGTGCTGGCCGCCGTGCTCGCCGTCGTCGTCAACCTGGCCACCAGCACGGTGGAGCTGCCGTCCTGGTTGGACGAGGGCATCTGGGTTCCGTTCGCCCTGGTGCTGGTCGCCTACGTGTGGGTGGAGTGGCGGCGCGGTCAGGATGAGCCGCAACTGCCGGAGGCGGAGCAGCTCGTGGCGGCAGCCGACGTGCTGGCCCGGGCGACCCTGTCGCAGTGGTCGGCGCAGTCCGAGGCCTGGGGCATCGGAACGACCGCCGACCCGGTGCGGGTCACCTGGCGGTGGGACCACGAACGGTCGCTGCCGACATCCGAGGTGTTCGGCCGTACGGGTGGGAAGGTTCCCCGCAGCCGGGGCGCCGGCCGCCGGAACCCGGCCGCGGACGGCCGGGGCGAGCGGGGCGTGGTCAGTGATCTGCATGCGGACCTCTACCGGCGGATCCAGCGCCACCAGTTGGTCCTGCTCGGCCCGGCCGGTAGCGGGAAGACCGCGGCGATGCTGATGCTGCTGGTCGAGGCAGCCGAGGAATGCGTCGAACCCGTCCTGACAGGGGGCCACGCCGGCACGCCGGTGCCGGTCTGGGTCACCCTGGGCGGCTGGAACCCGGACGAGAGGTCGCTGCTCGACCACGTGGCCAGCGAGCTGGAGACGACCTTCCGGGCACTGCGGCACCCGCGCTACGGCGCGCGCGCCGCGCGCCGCCTGATCGACGAGAGGCGGGTGGCGCTCTTCCTCGACGGTCTCGACGAGATGCCTCTCCTGGGGCAGCAGGCCGCGCTCGACGCGATCGCGCACGAGGCCTCCGGGCTGCGCGTCGTCCTCACCTCCCAGGTCGAGGGATACGACAGCGCGCGGGCGGGGGGACGGCTGCCACGCCCGGTCGTCCTCCAACTCGACCCGGTCGGGCCGGACACCGCCGCCGAGTACCTCCGCCGTGGCCATGACGACGACCGGCGACGTCGGTTCTGGCGGCGGATCGCCGACCATCTGCACGACCGGCCCGACTCGCCGGTCGCGCAGGCGTTCGCCACCCCCCTGATCCTGAGCCTGGCCCGGGACGCGTTCGACGGGCCGGACGGTGAGGCACCCGACCCGGCGGAGCTGCTCGGCCTCTCCTCGGTGGCGGAGGTGAAGGCCCACGTGATCGGCCAGTTCCTGGAGCGGGCCTACCCGACCGGTTCCCGCCCGCGCGACAGGCGCGACCGGCGACGGAACCGACGTCACCTGTTCTACCTGTCCTGGATCGCCCACCACCTCAGGGGACGTCGCGACCTGCGCTGGTGGGAGATCCCGACCTGGGTTCCCTACGGACCGCTGTCGGTCGTGGTCGCGATCGGATTCGGACTGTCGGCGGCCGTGCTGGCGGGGACGTACGTGGCGGTCGTCCATGGGGCCGGGTCTGACCGGCTGTGGACTCTGCTCGGCGCGTTCTTCGCCGTCGCCGGTATCGCGGGCGCATGTGTCCGGCCGCCCGCCCCCTCCGGCGAGGAGGCAACCTCGTCCTCCTCTCCCGGCGGGGAGGAGACGCCGCCCGAACCCATCGGCATGAACCTGCGGTGGCCGACCCGGGCGGAGCTGCGGACGCTGTGGGCGCTCGGCTCGGGACTGCCGCTGACCGTCGGCGTGGGCACCGGGTTCCTCGTCGGCCCGTTCGCCGGGGTGCTCGCCGCGTTGAGCACGATGGTCCCGCTGATCTTCGGCTCGTCGGTCGGCCGGGCCAACGTGACGTTCGGCTTGCTCGGCATCTGGCTGAAGCCACTGGCCGACTCGCCGGCGAGCACCCCGGACGGAACGTTCCGGGCCGACCGCAGCCGCACCGCGGTGGCAGTCATCTCCAACGTCGTCTTCGGTGGAGTCCTGTTCACGCTGTTCGAGGTCGTGTACCCGCCTCAGCCGGAGGCATGGTCGCTCGGACCGGAGGTCGGCCTCGTGGCCGGCATGATGTACGGCATCATCAGCGGTCTCGGCCCGGCGGTCCTGACCGGCTTCACCCAACTCGTGCTCCTGCTGCGGGGGCGTCCGCCGATACGGTTCACCGCGCTGTTCCGGGAGTCGCTGCGGCGCCAGGTGCTGCGCCAGGCCGGTGTCGTCTACCAGTTCCGGCACGCCGAACTCCAGGACCATCTGGCCGCCGCCTACCAGCGACGGCTGGACGCCGGTCCGGCCCCCCGACGGTCGACGGCTCCGCGCGGTGTGGCGTCCGGCGACCCCGCCTGAGCGTCCGCCTCGCCGTCACGGCCGCTCGTGGCGGCCAGCCCTCTCGCGGACCATCGCCCTCACCAGCGGTTGCGTGCCTCCTCGGCCCAGCCGACCAGGCCGTCCAGGTCGACCCGCTCGCCGTCGTCGGCCGTCGCCCAGCCGGTGAAGTGCCCGAAGCACTGGTGCGTCTCGTTGGCGAGCACCCCGAAGTTGGTCCGGGCGACCTTCTCGTGGAAGGGGTGGAACTCCACCGTCACCCGTTCGCCGCTGATCCGCCACGGCCGTAGCCAGTCGGTGCGGTCGTACTCCCAGCGCAGCTCGTCGCCGATCTTGTGCAGCCGGCCGTCGAGGAAGAGGCCGTTCTCGGTCGAGCCGGTGCCGTCGGTCCACTTGCCGCCGAGCTGGATCGCCCGACCCGGGCTGCTGCCGGCGGCCCAGTTCCAGCGGATCGCGTACGGCCACTTGCCGCGACCGTGGTCGAGGACGGCGAACGAGTCGGTCTCGTCGACCGCGTGCTCCACCCCGTCGACCCGCAGGGTGCCGCGTACCGGGCGGCCGAGGTCCTTGACGGTGTACTGGAACCGGCGGGTGCTCCACGGCACCACCACGCCCAGCGACTCGTGCCCCGCCGGCAGCGGCACCACGAGGTCGACCTCCAGCCCGGGGGCGGTGGCGCGGATGGTGGTCTGCGTCGCCGTCTGGTCGATGTCGATCGAGAGGCCGCCGCCGCGCGCCCGCACGGCGCCCGCCCCGCTGACCGGCGGAAAGACCGTGCCCCGGGCGAGGGGCACCACCGCGTTCCGGTCGATCTCGACCTTCGTCGTGCGGTCGAGCACGTAGAGGCTGTGCACGCCCGCGTAGTCCAGCGACGAGGCGACCAGACCGACGATGTGGGTCGGCGTGACGACGCCCCAGTACTCCCAGCGCTTGTTGCGGCCCCAGCCGCGCAGGTTCGCGCGGTGCAGCGGGTGGCGGCTCCAGCCCACGGCGGCGGGATTGAGCCGTCCGCCCGGAAGGCACAGGTCGACGGGCTCGGTGATCTCGTTCTCGTGGGTCACGATGGCGAGGGTATCCGCCCCGGGTCCGGCGGTGACGCCGGCTGTCGCCGCGCGGCGGCGGTGGGGTGACGGTCGGGGGCGCGCACGCGACCGTCGGTGCGCGCCTCGGGCCGGGCGGGCCCCGTGAGCAGGGGCGGCGGGCGAGGGCTCATCATGTGCTGACCACCGAGGAGGTCCCATGCCCGTCCCGCACCAGGCGCCGCCCCCGGCGTCGCCGAGCGCCGACCCGCGGGGCGCCGCCACGCCCGCCGCCGATCCCGTCCGCCTGCGACCGCGTACCTGGGTCGCGGTGGTGCTGCTCGGTCTGGTCGGCCAGATGGCCTGGACGGTCGAGAACATCTACCTGAACCTCTTCGTCTACGACACCGTGACCGACGATCCGACCGTGATCGCCACGATGGTCGCCGCCAGCGCGGCCACCGCGACCGTCGCCACGCTGCTGCTGGGCGCGCTCTCCGACCGCACCGGGCGGCGCCGGGTGTTCGTCGCGGGCGGCTACCTGCTCTGGGGCGTCTGCACCGCCGCGTTCGGCTTCCTCACGGTGGGCACGATGGGGCAGCTCGCGCCGGTGGCGAACGCCGTCCTGCTCGCCGTGCTCGCGGTGATCGTGCTGGACTGCCTGATGTCGTTCCTCGGCTCGGGCGCCAACGACGCGGCGTTCCAGGCGTGGGTGACCGACGTGACCCGGCCGGCCAACCGGGGTCGGGTGGAGTCGGTGCTGGCGATCATGCCGCTGCTCTCCATGCTGGTGATCTTCGGCGGCTTCGACGGGCTGGCCCGCGCCGGCGACTGGCGAACCTTCTTCCTGATCATCGGGGCGGTGATGGCCGTGGCCGGCGTCGTCGCGTGGTTCCTGGTCGAGGACAGCCCCACCCTGGTACGCAACGACGCCGGCTACCTGCGCGCGGTACTGCACGGCCTGCGGCCCTCGGTGATGCGCGCCAACCCGGGCCTCTACCTGGCCCTGACCGCCTGGTCGGTCTGGGGGATCTCGACGCAGGTCTTCCTGCCGTACCTGGTGATCTATCTCCAGCGCTACCTCGAGGTCGAGGGGTACGCGGTGGTGCTCGCCGTCGTGCTGGTGACCGCGTCGGTCATCAGTGTGCTCTCCGGCCGGGTGATCGACCGGGTCGGCAAGGTCCGGTTCCTGCTGCCCGCCGCGGCGGTCTACGGCACCGGCCTGCTGCTGATGTTCCTGGCCCGCGCCACGCTGCCGGTGGTCGGTGCCGGGATCGTGCTGATGTCCGGCTTCATGCTGGTGCTGGCGCCGTTGGGGGCGCTCGTGCGGGACCACTCGCCGCCGGGGCGGGCCGGTCACGTGCAGGGGCTGCGGATGATCTTCGCCATCCTGGTCCCGATGCTGATCGGTCCGTACCTGGGCGCGGCGGTGATCAGCAACGCCGGCGAGACGTACCAGGACCTGGGGGTGGTCCGGCAGGTGCCGACGCCGGGCATCTTCCTGATGGCGCTGGCCGTGCTGGCGCTGATCGTCGTACCGGTGCTGGCGCTGCGGCGGCGGGGCGGGAGGGTGGACGGATGACGTTGACGACGCAGTGGGGCGAGGCGCTCGACCCCGATCGGGTGCTGCCGGAGTATCCGCGCCCGCAACTGGTCCGGGACAGCCACCTCAACCTCAACGGCCGCTGGGCGTACGCCATCACCGACGACGCCCGGGAGCCGGCGCGCTACGACGGCGAGATCCTGGTGCCCTTCTCGCCGGAGGCGCCGCTGT
This sequence comes from Micromonospora sp. NPDC049051, assembly GCF_043197575.1. Taxonomy (NCBI): domain Bacteria; kingdom Bacillati; phylum Actinomycetota; class Actinomycetes; order Micromonosporales; family Micromonosporaceae; genus Micromonospora; species Micromonospora sp. NPDC049051. The sequence continues at coordinate 31,207 of NZ_JBICTL010000008.1, read as the reverse complement.
CCGGGGTGGGGCGGCAGTTGCTGCCCGGCCAGACGCTCTGGTACCGCCGCACGGTGCGCCTGCCCGACGGCTTCCGCCGGCCCGGCGACCGGGTGCTGCTGCACTTCGGCGCGGTGGACCAGACCTGCGTCGTCCTGCTCAACGGGGTGCCCGTCGGCGGGCGCACCGGCGGCTACCTGCCGGTGCGCTGCGACGTCACCGACGCGCTGCGCGACGGCGAGAACGTGCTGGTCGTCGCGGTGCGCGACGAGAGTGACACCGGCCACCACGCGCGCGGCAAGCAGAAGCTGCGCCGGGGCGGCATCTGGTACACGGCCCAGTCCGGGATCTGGCAGAGCGTCTGGGCCGAGGCCGTCCCGGCGGCCCACGTCGAGCGGCTCACCCTCACGCCGCACCTGGCCGACGGCTGCGTCGAGGTGACCGTGCACGCGAGCGCCGCCGCGGGCGACGCGCTGATCCGGGTCCTCGCCGACGGCGTCGTGGCCGCCGAGGCGCGCGCCGCCGCCGGGACCGCCGTGCGGCTGCCCCTGCCCGAGGTACGCCCCTGGACCCCCGAGGACCCGTTCCTGTACGACGTGACCGTCGACTACGGCGACGACCGGGTGCGCGGCTATGTGGGCATGCGCTCGTTCGGCGTCGGGCCGGACGCCGACGGGGTGCCGCGGCTGCTGCTCAACGGAGAGCCGTACTTCCACGCCGGGGTGCTCGACCAGGGATACTGGCCGGACGGTCTCTACACCGCGCCGTCGGACGCGGCGCTGGTCGCCGACATCGTCGCGATGAAGCAGCTCGGCTTCACCATGCTGCGCAAGCACATCAAGATCGAGCCGCTGCGCTGGTACCACCACTGCGACCGGCTCGGCATGCTGGTGTGGCAGGACATGGTCAACGGCGGGGAGGCGTACCGCCCGCTGGTGGTCACCGCGCCGGTGCTGACGCCGCTGCGGCTGCCCGACCGGGGCCGGTGGCGGCGGTGGTTCGGCCGCGCCGACGCGGCCGGGCGCGACGAGTTCCGCGCCGAGGTACGCGAGACCGTCGAGCACCTGCGCAACGTGGTGAGCATCGCCGTCTGGGTGCCGTTCAACGAGGGCTGGGGGCAGTTCGACGCCGCCGAGGTCGCCCGCGAGGTGGCCGCCCTCGATCCGACCCGTACCGTCGACCACGCCAGCGGCTGGCACGACCAGGGCGGCGGCGACCTGCGCAGCCTGCACGTCTACTTCCGCCGCTTCCGCGCGCCGCGGCCACGGGCCCGGCGCGGCGCCGCGCCGGGCGGGGACCGGCGGGCCCTGGTGCTCTCGGAGTACGGCGGGTACACCCTGCGCGTCGACGGGCACACCTTCGGGTCGGCGGAGTTCGGGTACAAGCGTCTCCGCACCCCCGCGGAGCTGGCTGAGGCGTTCACCCGGCTGCACGACGAGCAGATCGTGCCCGCGGTGGGGGCGGGCCTGTCGGCCACCGTCTACACCCAGTTGTCCGACGTGGAGGACGAGCTGAACGGGCTGCTCAGCTACGACCGGCGGGTGTCGAAGCTGCCCGCGGAGGTCATCCGGCGGGTCAACGACCGGCTGCGTCTCCCGCCGCCCGCCCGCTCGGCGCCGCCCCGCTGACGCGTACGGCCCGGCGGTCCGTGGTCAGGACCGCCGGGCGGCGGTGCCGCTGAACGCCGCCTGCACCATGGCGGTGTACCCGACGTGACCGGCCCGGTTGGGGTGGTAGGACTCGCCGAGCGGGTTCGAGGTGCCGTTGAGCCACTCGACGTCGTCGCAGACGGCGTGGCCGGTGAACGGGCCCCGGGCGTCGAGGAAGGCGAAGCCGTGGGCGACCGCCCGGCTCCGGATGGTCGTGGCGAGCAGGTCGGCGGCGGCGTTCAACTCGGCCTGCTCACCGGGGGAGATCCTCGCGATGAGGTTGCACTCCTCGCCGTTGAACAGCCGCGGGTAGCCGACCACCGCGACCTGGGCGTTCGGGGCGAGACCGCGGATCCGGGAGTAGAGCTGGTCCAGGCGGCCCGGCAGGGTGTCGCGGATCTGGTTCTCGGCGTTGTCGATCTGCGACCAGCAGGTGGCGGGCCAGGGCAGCGCGCACTGCACGATCACCGACGACCAGCCGATGTCGTTGCCGCCGGCGCTGACCGTGACGTGGTCCGTCGTGGCGTTCAGGCTGCCCAGCTGCCCGTTGAGGACCCCGGAGACCGTCGCGCCGGCGCAGGCGGGGAAGGTGAGCGTGGCGCCGAGCCGGGCGGCGGTCAGGACCGGGTAGGAGTGCCGGGAACGTTGGCACGAGCCGCTGTCGGAGTAGTACTCCCGGGTGCCGGTGCCCGAGGCGTACGAGTCGCCGAGGGCGGTGTAGGTCGGGGCGTCGGCCCGGGCGGGCGCGGCGGCCAGGCCGACGGTGAGCGCGGTGAGCACGGACAGGGCGATCGCGGCGCGGGCGGACGCCGTACGACGGAGAAACGACACGGGGCGCTCCTGGCATCGAAGACGGTGGATTACAGGTTGGCAGACGCCCGCGCCGGGTGGAAGTGGTCGCCTGTCGCAGGCGACGGGAGCGACCCCGCGGACGGGAAGCCGAACCGCGTGTCGGTCGGGCCCCGGCCGGGTTCGGCGGGCCGAGGGTGTCACCGGGGCGGCCTCTGGTTGGTCTCAAGGGTGCATGGGACGAGGAGGAGGAGACGATGTGACGCCCCAGGAACAGATCCGGGAGTTGTACGCCGCCGCGGCGCCGCGGCTGGTGTCGCAGTTGTTCGCCATCATCGGCGACCACGCGGAGGCCCAGGACGTCGTGCAGGACGCCTTCGTACGGGCACTCGCCCGGCCCGGCCGGTTCGGCGAGTTGGAGCATCCGGAGGCGTGGCTGCGTACGGTCGCCCTGAACATCGCCCGCAGCCGGTACCGCAGGACGGCGGTCTTCGCGCGGCTGGCCCGCTCCGGCCGGCTCGATCCCGATCGGGGGAGCGCGGGCCTGTCGCCCGACCACGTCGCCCTCGTCGCCGCCCTCCAGCGGCTGCCGCGACCGGCGCGCGAGGCCGTGGTGCTCTACCACATCGCAGACCTGCCGGTCGTCGACGTCGCGGCGGCCCTGGGCTGTTCGGTGGAGGCGGTCAAGACCCGGCTCGTCCGGGCCCGCCGCGCCCTCGCCGCCGACCTCGACGACACCGCCCACCTGACGACCGCCTCGCCGGGCACCGTGGACAAGGGAGGTTCCCGCCATGCCTGAGCTCGACTTCGCCGGTCTCGACCGGGCCGCCCAGGCGGCCTTCAGGCCCGACTTCGCCGAGGTGCGGCGCCGCGCGCGCCGTCGCAGGCGCAACCAGGCCGCCGCCCTGTCGCTGACTGCGTTGACCCTGGTCGCGGCAGCGACGACCGTCGCTGTGCGCGCCGGTGAGCCGCCGGTGCCGGCGCCCGGCACCGACCCCACCCCGACACCGGTCTTCGTCCCGTCGCCCGGGCCCAGCGCGAGCCCCGCCCCCGGTGCGGGACGCACCGTGCGTACCGGTCCGATGGTCGCGGGCGACCTCGACCACTTCTACCTGCGGTGGCACGACTGCCGCGAGGAGGACTGCGTGGTGCTGGTGGCCGGCACGGCCGACCGGGGGGCGACCTGGCGCACCTTCCCGCTCCCGTTGCCACGTGCCGCGACTTCCGTCGTCGCGGCGGCCGGTCGGCGGACCCTGGTCGCGCGGTACCAGTACGGCGCCGGGGCGGTGCCGATGCGTCAGGGCTGGCTCGCGAGCGTCGACGGCGGTGAGCGGTGGCGGGAGGTGACGCCCCGTACGGCCGACCGGGTGCCCGAGGGCTGGCGGGTGGTGAACCACTGGCTGGGGTCCCGATTCGAGGAGATCGTGGCGGCGGACCCGGTGACCGGTGACGTCGTGCTGGTGCCGCAGACCTCCGGGCTGAAGCAGGCCGCCCTGGTCGGCGACGCTCCGGCGGCGGCGGGCATCTGGGTGAGCGGCTACGCGGACGAGTCGGTCGTCGACGGCCGGTACGTCGGCCGGGGCAGCGCGCTCGCGGTGAGCCGCGACGGGGGCCGTACCTGGGACCGGCACGTCTTCACCGGGGCGCTGACCGCCGGCGAGGACGTGGCGCTGGACGTCGCGACGCGGGACGGCCACACCGTCTACGCCGTGGGCCGTACCGGTGCGGCACTGGTCGTGCACCGCAGTGACGACGGTGGGCGGACGTGGCGACGCACCACGGGTGGCGCGACTGTCGGCGAGCGGTCGGTCCGGGCCTCCGTCGGCCCCGACGGCACCCTGCTCGTCCAGGCCGGTGTCGTCGCCGCCGACAGCCCGCTGATGTTCACCAGCCGCGACGCGGGGCTGAGCCTGGTCCCGACGGACCCCGCGCCGGGGGCCGCGGCGGATCCGGTGCCCGACGGCGGCGGGTACGTCCAGCGGACCTGGCCGTACACCTCGGGTCTGTGGTGTTCGGCCGACGGGACCACCTGGAGCTACGTGAGCCCGCCCGAACTGCCCTGACGGCGGCGCCTCCCGCGGCGTGGCGGGGCCGTGCCAAGGGCGCGGCCCCGCCACACCGGGGCCGTCAGGCGGCCGGCGGCGGCGCGGACGCGGCGGGGTCGGGTTCGGCGAGCGCGATCCGGAGGACGTCGAGCAGCGGTCCGTCGGGGTGGTCGATCCAGTGCTGGATGGCCACGCGCAGGGAGGCCAGGAAGGTCGCCGCCAGGACCCGGGACCGCAGCGTACGGTCGGGGCCGGTCAGCCGGTGGGCGACGTCGTCGGCGAGCTCGCGCTCGATGGCGCTGTAGGCCGCGACCTGGTGCGCGACGAGGCCGGGGTGCCCGCGTAGCTGCCGGCGGTGCAGCAGCCAGGAGGGCGGGGCGTTGCCGTACGCCTCGACGGCGAGGCGCTCGGCGGCCCCGCTCAACGCCTCCCACGGCGGCGCGTCGGGCGGCTGGCGACGGATGAGTTCCAGCAGCCGGCGCAGCCGTACGGCGTCACCGTGGAAGACCGCCGCCTCCTTGCTGGAGAAGTAGTTGAAGAACGTCCGGCGGGAGACGTTCGCGGCATCGGCGATGGCCTCCACGGTGACCCGGTCGAGCCCGTGCTCGGTGGCGAGGCGCAGGGCCGCCTCGTGCAGGGCGAGGCGGGTGGCCGCCTTCTTGCGCTCCCGCAGCCCGGTGATCTCCTCCATGGCGACAGCCTACGGGGCGTGACTTACTTCTCGTCGCGCAAACTTGCACGTTGGGCAAGATCGGCAGATGCTTGTGTGCGGCAACCATCTGCGACAGGGAGAGGAGGGCGTGGTGACTGACGGCCGCGAACTCGGTACGAGGTTGTCCGAGCTGGCCAGGAGCGTCCGGCTGATCAGGCGGCGCCGAGCCGAGGTCCGGCCGGGCGTGCCGGTCGGCCTGGCGGGTCTGCTCATGCAGATCGAGAGGTTCCCCGCCGACTGCCACGCCCGCGAGTTGGCGGTCCGCAGCGGGCTCGACCCGTCGACCGTCAGCCGCTCCATCGCCACGCTGGTCACCCACGGCCTGGTCGAGCGGCGTGCCGACCCCGCCGACAAGCGGGCCAGCCTGCTCACCGTCACCCCGGCCGGGAAGGCCGCCCTGACCGACACCTACGACTGGTACGGCCGGATCCTCGACACCGCGCTCGCCGACTGGACCCCGGCGGAGGTGGCGGCGTTCGCCACCGCGATCGGCCGGTTCACCCGCGACATCGAGACCGCCCTCGGACACCACGACAACCTGGAGGCCGCGCGATGAGCGCACCCACCACCACGGCGGACGACGCGCCGATGACCCACCGGCAGACGCTGGAGGCACTCAGCGGCCTGCTGCTGGTGCTGTTCGTCGCGATGCTCAGCGGCACCGTCGTCTCGACGGCGCTGCCGAAGATCATCGGAGCGTTGAACGGGTCGCAGACCCAGTACACGTGGGTGGTCACCGCCACCCTGCTCACGGCGACCGCGACCACCCCGATCTGGGGCAAGCTCGCCGACCTGTTCAACAAGAAGCTCCTGGTGCAGATCGCCATCGTGGTCTTCCTGGTCGGCTCGGTGATCGCCGGGTTCGCCCAGACCGCCGGCCAGCTCATCGGCGCCCGCGCGTTCCAGGGCATCGGTGTCGGTGGCCTCCAGGCCCTCGTCCAGGTCGCCATCGCCGCGATGATCCCGCCCCGGGAGCGCGGCCGGTACAACGGCTACCTCGGCGGCGTCATGGCGGTGGCGACCGTCGGCGGCCCGCTGCTGGGCGGGCTCATCGTCGACACGTCCTGGCTCGGCTGGCGCTGGTGCTTCTTCGTCGGGGTTCCCGTCGCCGCCATCGCGCTGGTCCTCCTCCAGGCCACCCTGCGCCTGCCGACGGTCCGCCGCGAGAACGTGAAGATCGACTACCTGGGTGCGTCCCTGATCGCCGCCGGGGTCAGCGTGCTGCTGATCTGGATCTCCTTCGTCGACGACTCGTTCGCCTGGGTCTCCTGGCAGAGCGCCGCCATGGTGGGCGGCTCGCTCGCGCTGCTCGCCCTGGCGGTCTGGGTCGAGGCCCGGGCGGAGGAGCCGGTCGTCCCGCTCAACCTCGTCCGCCAGCGCACCACCGCCCTGGCCATCCTGGGCAGCCTCGCGGTCGGCATGGCGATGTTCGGCGGCGCCGTCTTCCTCGGCCAGTACTTCCAGATCGGGCGCGGCTACAGCCCGACGGAGGCCGGCCTGCTCACCATCCCGATGATGGCCGGTGTCCTCATCTCGTCGATCGTCGCCGGCCGGCTGATCACCAGGACCGGGAAGATCAAGCCGTACATCGTGTTCGGCGCGATCGTGCTCGTCATCGGGTTCGCCCTGCTCGGCACGATCGACCACGAGACCTCGCTGACGCTGGTCGGCGCGGCCATGTTCGTCGTCGGCGTCGGGGTCGGCATGACGATGCAGAACCTCGTCCTCGCCGTGCAGAACACGGTCTCGCTGAAGGACATCGGCGCGGCCAGCTCCACCGTCGCGTTCTTCCGCTCGCTCGGCGGCACGATCGGTGTCTCGGTGCTCGGTGCGGTGCTCGCCCGGCGCGTCACCGACCAGATCACCACCGATCTCTCCGCCGCCGGCATCCCCGCCTCCGCCAGCTCGGGAGCCGGCAGCCTCAACCTCGACGCCATGCCCGCCGTGGTCCAGCAGATCGTCCGTGCGGCGTACGGGGACGCCACCGGCCACATCTTCCTGATCTCCGCCGCGATCGCCGTGGTCGGCGTCATCGCCGCGGTCCTGCTGAAGCCGGTCGGGCTGCGCAGCAGCCTGGATCTGCCGGACGCGGCCAGGTCGACGGCCGTGGCCGCCGACGCCGTCGACGGGGCTCCGGCCTTCGACCAGGTGCCGGTGGACGCCGCCGGGCGGGAGACGCCGGCGCGCCGCTGACGCGCCGGAAACGACCGCGGGGCCGCACCGTCTTCGGACGGGGCGGCCCCGCAGTCGTCGGAGCACCGGCGTCACGACCGCGTCGGCATCCACCGGTGGGACGCCGTCAGCCGCTGCCGAGGGGCGAACGACGGTGGGGAGGGACGCCGCGCGTCCCTCCCCACCGTCGTCGCGTCGGTCAGGACAGGAACTTGTCCAGGGCGGCCTCGATGCTGCCGGAGTCCGGCGAGGCGTACGACCGCATGGTGGTCTTGTTGTACGAGATGAAGCTCGGGCAGCGCGCCGCCGGGGCGCTGATGGTGCCGCCGTCGCCGATCTTCTCGCCGGTCTTCGCGGCGTAGAAGGTCATGGTGTAGCGCGACGAGATGTAGTCGATGGTGACCTGCTTGTCGGAGCTGTCCTTGTACTGGCACTTCTTCGGCGCGCCCTCGCTGCCCTCCACGAACTTGAGGCAGCCGACCACCGACACGGTCGTGAAGTCGGCGCTCTTGGCGTAGTACGGCTTGTTCGAGGCGATGGACTTCGACGACCAGAAGGTCAGCCGGTCGGGGTTGTTCGAGAACGTGTACGCCTTGGCGCCGGACGGGCCGGTGTAGGGGGCGGCGTTCAGGATCTGGCCGCCGTCGCAGACGTTGGACAGGTCGCTGGAGTAGCGGGCGGTCACCGCGTTGTTGCTGGGCTCCTGCGTCTGCTGCTGGTCCGGGGTGGGGGAGGCGTCCGGGCCGGGGGTGCCGGTGGCGTCGGGGCCCGCGGTGGGGGCGGCACTCGTGACCGTGGTGGGCTCGTCGTCGTCACCGCTGACGAGGATGAGGCCGATGCCGGCACCGCAGATGGCGAGGACGAGGACCACCGCGCCGGCGACGAGCCCGATGATCAGACCCTTGTTCGACTTCTTCGGCGGCGGGAAGGGAGCACCGAACTGCGGCGCCTGCGCTGGCTGCCCGTAACCCGGGTATCCGCCCTGCTGCGGGGCCGGCGGTCCGCTCCAGGGGGTGACGTTCGGGTCCGGCTGCTGCCCTCCGTACGGAGGGTAACTGTCGCTCATGTGAAGCCCTTATCGATGTCGACGTGTGCCCGGGCACGGGATCAACGATCAGGGTAGTGAGCGCCGCAAACCGTGATGGGGTGCGGCGGAGCCGGCGGAGACCGTCACTCGCCGGCGGGGGCGCCGCGCGTGACTCTGCGTGCGAGTTACGGATCGGTACGTATCGAGACGCCTGGTCGCCGGGGTGCTGCCGAGGGCGTGGATCCGGGCCGGCGAAAGGGAATTCCGTTGTGTGGCAGCGGGGTTTCGGCCGGATCGGCCGCCGGTTGCGGGCGTGTGATGAGGATCACCAAACTGAGGGGCGAGATGTGGGCGACACCGAGCTATGGGACGCCGCTCCTCCGCGTCGGGCCGGGCCTGTCGTCTCCGTCGCCGGTCGGCCCGGAAGCCTGCGGAACTTCCGGGCCGACCGCGCCGGTCCGGCCGGTGGCTGGCGCGTCAGGGATTCGTGCAGCTCGCCGGCCCGACCGGTGGCTTCCGCGTCAGGGGGTCGTGCAGCTCGCCGGTCCGGCGGCGGTGCCGCCCGAGGTGCTGGCGAGGAAGCCGAAGGTGGCCTGCGCGCCCGGGGCGAGGGCGCCGTTCCAGTCGACGTTGCGGGCGGTGACCTCGGCCCCGCTCTGCGACAGCTGGGCGTTCCAGGACTGGGTGACCCGCTGCCCGTCGGCGAAGGCGAAGCGGGCGGTCCAGCCGGAGAGCGGCGCGGCGCCGGAGTTGCGTACCGTCACCTCGCCCTGGAAGCCGCCCTGCCACTGGCCCACCACGCGGTAGCTCGCGGTGCATCCGGCGGCGGGAGCGGTCGGCGTGGCCGTCGGGCCGCCGGTCGGCGTGAGCGTCGGGGTGGCGGTCGGCGTCGGGGTGACGCCGCCCAGCGCCGCGGTCAGGGCCGGGTACCACCGGTCGGCCATCTTCCGGTCGCCGGAGGCGTTCGGGTGCACGCCGTCGTAGGTGTCGGTGGCCGTGTCGAACCCGGTCCACTGGTCGACCACCACCACCGGCGAGCCCGGGGTGGTGGTCGCCGCCGCCCATCCGTCGATCGCGGCGTTGAGGGCCGTCACCCGTTGGCCGCACTCGGGGCACGTGGGCGGCGCCATGGGAATGATCTTCGCGACGAGGACCTTCGTCGCCGGGTTGGCGGCGCGCATCTGCTCCACCAACCGGCCGTACGCGGCGAGGATCGTGGCGGGCGCGATGTTGCTCCACACGTCGTTGGTGCCGAAGTGCATGAGGACGATGTCGGGTCGGGTGGCGGCGAGCCACCCCGGCAGCAGGTTCTGGTTGGCCACGTTGGTCACCAGGTAGCCGCCGTGGCCCTCGTTGTCGCCGTCGTAGGGCTCGCCGCATCCCTGCGGGCCGAGCGTGCCGACGAAGTCGACGTCGGTGTACCCGGTGGACTGGAGGCGGTTCCAGAGCGCGGCGCGCCAGCAGCCGGGCGAGCCGGTGATCGAGTCGCCCAGCGGCATCACCCGCACCGGCGCGGCGGCCGACGGCAGGGCGGGGGAGGGGGCGGTGAGCCCGGCGGCGAGGGCGAGGGGGATCGCCGCCAGGGCGGCGAGCAGGGCGTGGAGCAGGGGCCTTCGGAGCATGGTGGAGGAACTCCTGTCGCAGGTCGAGACGGATGTGTGACGGCCCGGTGCTCCCTCCGCAGTCAACCAGGAAAGTAGACGCTTCTCAATGGAATCCTTACTCACGCAAGGTATTCACGAATACTTTTCTCAACATCGTCCTCATATCGTGAACATCAACAAGATTTACGATCATGAATGTGCTGGCTAAGGTTTTGGTCAACGTCCAGACCGCCTGTCGGGTGTGCCACAAGCCGCCCGCGGGCCACCACAGTAGGAGGACCGGGGTATGACATTCCCCCGCACTCATCGGCGTGCCCTCGCCGCTGCGGCCAGCGTGTTCGCCAGCGCCGCCATGGTCACCACCATGATCGGCGCACCGGCGGCGGCCGCGGCCACCGGTGAGATCCGCGGTGCCGGTGGCGCGACCGCCGTGGCCGACAGCTACATCGTGGTACTCAAGGACACCAGCGTCGGGGGCCGCGCCGGCACCCGCCAGGGCGAGGTGAAGAGCACCGCCGGCTCGCTCGCCGCGCGCTTCGGCGGCAGTGTCGGGCACGTCTACGGTGACGCGCTCAACGGCTTCGAGGTGAAGCTGTCCGAGCGGGCCGCCAAGCGCCTCGCCGCGCACCCCGACGTCGCCTACGTCGAGCAGAACCACACCGTGTCGCTGGCGGCCACGCAGAACAACCCGCCGTGGGGCCTGGACCGCATCGACCAGCGGGCCCTGCCGCTCAGCCGCACCTACACCTACAACAGCAGCGGCACCGGCGTGACGGCGTACATCATCGACACCGGCATCCTGACCAGCCACAACGACTTCAACGGCCAGGCCGTCGACGGCTACGACGCGATCGACAACGCGCTGCCGGCCGCCGACTGCAACGGCCACGGCACGCACGTCGCGGGCACCGTCGGCGGCGACACCTACGGTGTGGCCAAGAACGTCCGGCTGGTGGCCGTCCGGGTGCTGAACTGCTCGGGCAGTGGTACCTGGGCGCAGGTCATCGCCGGCATCAACTGGGTCACCTCGAACCACCAGGCCGGTCAGCCGGCGGTGGCGAACATGAGCCTCGGCGGCTCCACCAACACGTCCCTGAACACCGCGGTCGCGAACTCGATCGCCGACGGCATCACCTACGCGGTGGCCTCCGGCAACTCGAACGCCAACGCCTGCAACTTCTCGCCGGCCTCGGTGCCGACCGCGCTGACCGTCAACGCCTCGCAGAGCAACGACGCGCGCGCCTCGTTCTCCAACTGGGGCACCTGCACCGACCTGTTCGCTCCGGGCGTGAGCGTCCTGTCGGCCTGGTACACCAGCAACACGGCCACGAACACCATCAGCGGCACCTCGATGGCCTCGCCGCACGTCGCCGGCGCGGCAGCCCGGGTGCTCAGTGTCAACCCGAGCTGGACGCCCGCGCAGGTGCACTCGTACCTGGTCAGCCAGGCCACCACGAACGTGATCACCAGCCCCGGCACCGGTTCGCCGAACCGCCTGCTCTACCTGGCTCCCACCTTCTGACCGACACCGTCGGCACACCGGCCCCGGGGCGTCCGCGTCCCGGGGCCGGCGTGTGTGGAGGTCGACGTACGTCCATGTTGCGAATGGCGGGCCGGCCCGCCTAGGCTGCGTCATGGGAGCGCTCCCGGCCCCGTGGGCAGGGTGTGCCGCGGGCCTCCCGGCTGGCGCTCCCGTCCGTCGGGCCGCCGGCGTACGAGCTGCGCACCCGTCCGGGCGGACGTGGCGTCCCGCCGCCCCCGCGCTGCCGCACTCCCACCACCCATCGGAAGCGAAGGCACCCGCATGAAGTTCCTACCGCGCCCGTCCCGGCGCACCCTGCTCATGGCCGGCGCCCTCGGCGCGCTGACCGTCGCGGCCTCGGCCGCCGTACCGGCCGCCGACGCCCAGGCCGCCACCGGCTGCGCCGTCACCTACACCACCAACAGCTGGGCCGGTGGCTTCACCGCCAACATCACGATCAGGAACCTGGGCGACGCGGTCGACGGGTGGACACTCGGCTTCGCCTTCCCCGACGCCGGCCAGCGCGTCGGCCAGGGCTGGTCGGCGACCTGGAGCCAGACCGGCGCCGCCGTCACCGCGCGCAACGTGAGCTGGAACGGCGCGCTGGCGTCCGGCGCGTCGACCAGCATCGGGTTCAACGGCACCTGGAGTGGCGCCAACCCGGCGCCGACGACGTTCACCCTGAACGGCACCGCCTGCACCGGCGCGACCACGCCGACCACGCCGCCGCCCACGACCCCGCCGCCGACCATGCCACCGCCGACCACGCCGCCGCCCACGACCCCGCCGCCCGACGGTCAGACCCCGGTCGCGATCAACGGACAGCTGCGGGTGTGCGGGGTCAACCTGTGCAACCAGTACGGCCGGCCGATCCAACTGCGGGGCATGAGCAGCCACGGCATCCAGTGGTTCGCCCACTGCCTCAACGACGCCTCGCTCGACGCGCTCGCCGACGACTGGCGGGCCGACCTGCTGCGGATCGCCATGTACGTGCAGGAGGACGGCTACGAGACCGACCCGCCCGGGTTCACCAACCGGGTCAACACCCTGGTCGACGAGGCCGAGCAGCGCGGCATGTACGCGTTGATCGACTTCCACACCCTGACGCCGGGCGACCCGATGTACAACCTCGACCGGGCCAAGACGTTCTTCGCCGCCGTCTCGGCCCGCAACGCCGCCAAGAAGAACGTCGTCTACGAGATCGCCAACGAGCCCAACGGCGTCAGCTGGGCGACCATCAAGAGCTACGCCGAGCAGGTCATCCCGGTCATCCGCGCCAACGACCCCGACGCGGTCGTCGTGGTCGGCACCCGGGGCTGGTCCTCGCTGGGCGTCTCCGACGGCTCGAACGCCAACGAGGTCATCAACAACCCGGTGAACGCGACGAACGTCATGTACACGTTCCACTTCTACGCCGCGTCCCACCGGGACAACTACCGCGCCGAGGTGGAGCGGGCCGCCGCCCGGCTGCCGCTGTTCGTCACCGAGTTCGGCACGGTGGACTACACCGGTGACGGCGGGGTCGACGTCGCCAGCAGCAACGCCTGGATCGACCTGCTGGACCGGCTGAAGATCAGCTACGCGAACTGGACCTACTCGGACAAGGCCGAGGGCAGCGCCGCGCTGCGGCCGGGCACCTGCGCCGGCAGCACGTACACCGGCCCGGACGTGCTCACCCAGTCGGGCGCCCTCCTGCGCGAGCGCATCCGTACGCCGGACAACTTCCCCACGTCCTGACCGACCCGCTCCCGCGAGGCCCCGTCGCATCCGGCGGGGCCTCGCGCGTCGCTCCGGTGCGATCCGGGCCGTCCACTCAGGCCGGTGCGGCGTGCTCCGACTCGCGCCGTTCCCGGGTCAGTTCCCGCCAGTCGGTGACCACCGGAACCAGTTCGCCGCCGGCCCACAGGGGCAGTTGGTCGTCGAAGTGCGGGTCGCCGGGTCGCCCGGACGCGCCGAAGGGGACGATCCAGCGGCTCCGCGCGCGGTCGGTCAGGTCCCACACGTAGCGGGCCACCGGGCCCCGCCAGCAGGCGTCGGACACGCCGGGCACGCTCGACGTGGCGAGCACGCAGTCGCCGTCGCCGGCCAGCGTGACCCGCTCGCGCATGGCCCGTACCGCCTCGTCGACGGCCGGCGCCACGCCGAGGTGGACGGGGTGCAGTACGTGGCGCCGGCCCCACGGCCCGGGCGGGTCGCCCGCCGCGACATCCTCGAGCGCGCCGGCCGCCACCGGGCCGATCTCACCGCCCAGGCGGTGCAGCCCGGTGGCCACCCCGTCGAGGGCGTGCCCGATGCGCGACAGCGGGTCGGTCCACGGCGCGAAGAGGCCGTCGAACGCGCCGGGGGTCTCGTGCAGGGGGCGCAGGCACGGGTGGTCGTACAGCCGGCGGGCCAGCGCCGCGCGCCACGCGGCCCAGGCGCCGGCGTCGGTGCTCTCGGCCCCCATCCGGCCGTCCCACGTGGTCAGCCGGTCCCGCAGGCGCCGCGCCGGCTCGCTGAGGCCGCCGGGGTCGAGCCGGTCGAGCACGCCGCGCAGCGCCCCGGTCTCCAGCCGGGTGTCCATGTGTACGGCCTCCGCCCGGACCCCGTCGGCGAGCAGGGCACGGATGCGGCGGGCCCGGTGCGGCGGGGCGAAACCGCTGCCCAGGTCCGCCACGTCGGGGCGGCGGTCGTTGGCGCAGACGGCGAACCCGTCGACGGTGCTGCGGCGCGGCTCGGCGTAGCCGCCGTGCCAGTGGTACCGCGGATCCGCGCCGGGCACCGGCTCCCGGCGGCACCGCTCGTCGCGCAGCGGGACGAGCCCGGCGACCAGTTGGTGGACGGTGCCGTGCCGGTCGGCGACGAGGACGCTGTTGACCGGCTCGACCCAGTCGCGCAGGGCGTTGGCGACGTCGTCGGCGCTGCGGGCCCGCAGCAGCGGCAGCAGCGCGTTGAAGCCCAGGCGCTGCTCGACCCGGCTGGGCACGCGCAGGCTGATCGCCTCGCCGGTGCCCCGGTCGTGGTCGACGACGGGCCCGCGTGGCGTCTCGATCACTTCGACGGACCGGGGTTCGCCGCCGCGGACCTCGATCCGCTCGACGTGCCGGTGCGCCGGCACCCAGCCGTCCGCCTCGCGGACCAGGACGCGTTCGCCGTCGTGGCGCAACTCTTCGCGGTAGAGGTCCTGGTAGTCGGCCATGGCGTTGGTGACGGCCCAGGCGACGTCGCCGGCGTGCCCGAAGTGGGGGAGGCCGGGGACGCCGGGGAAGGCGAAGCCGAACACGTCGAACTCGGGGCAGGCGAGGCGCACCTGCTGGTAGATGCCGGGCAGTTCGAGGACGCGGTGCGGGTCGCCGGCGACGAGCGGCGCCCGTTCGGTGCCGGGGTCACCGGGCACGGCCCACGCGTTGCTGCCCGATCCGCCGGGGCCCTCGACGGCGAACAGGTCGACCGCCGACGGGCCGAGGGTGGCGGCGACGTGGGCGTGCCACAGCTTGGTGGGGAAGGTGGAGAAGAGGATGTGCTGGACGAGGAAGACACCCAGCGGGGACCACGGCCGCCACCGGCCCGGGACGCAGCCGACCGCCGCGAACTCGGGTGCCGCGGCGGCGCCCTCGGCCAGCCCCTCGTTCACCCCGTCGACGTACGCCGTCACCCACCGTCGGGTGGCGGGGGCGAGCCGCTCGAAGCAGCGCCGGGCGGTGTCGTCGAGGCGGGCCCGGCGGGCGAAGACGTCCCAGCCCAGTTCGGCCGGGCCGACGTGCTCGGCGAGCCGACCCTCCGAACGCCACCGTTCCACTTCGATCTGCCAGGTCCGGTCGACGGCCGCGACCCGCCCCTGCAACCGGGCGAGCCCGTCGGCGCTGTCGGCGCGCAGGTGTGGGATTCCCCACCGGTCACGATAGACGCCGGTCATCGTCGTGCCTCGCGAATGGGCGGTCGCGCCACCTGCCACAGGAATGTCAACTTAGGCTACCCTCCCCTAACCGGGGCCGACCTTACCTGGCGGGTGCGTGCAGCGGAACCGGGCGGCCCTGGTGCTCAGGGCGACGGGCGCCCGGGCGCCGACGAGGCGTCGAGTTGAGTGATATCGCTCAATGTGGGGAGCGATATTGACACGAGCTTAGGTTAGGGTAACCTAAGCTCGCTCGATCACCGACTGCGGGCGGCTGGTGACATCCCGCCATCCTGCCCCGTCCGTCCATTCCCGACCGCTGAGGACCCGCATGAGCCTGCCCGGACCCACCGTCCAGGTGCCTTCGACCGGAGTGACCCCCGGGTCGGAGGGTGCCCGCGCCCACCTGTTCACCGCCGGCACGGTCGAGGAGTACCGGCGGGTGCTGACCGAGGGGATCGGCCGGGTGGCGGCCCGGGTGGCCGAGGTGGACCGGCCGTTCACCGGCGTGACACCGGACGAGCTGGCCCCGCGGATCGCCGGCATCGACCTGGACCGGCCACTGGGCGACAGCGGCGCCGCCCTCGACGAACTGCACGACGTCTACCTGCGTGACGCCGTCTACTTCCACCACCCCCGCTACCTGGCGCACCTCAACTGCCCGGTGGTGATCCCCGCGCTGCTCGGGGAGGCGGTGCTCAGCGCCGTCAACTCCTCGCTGGACACCTGGGACCAGAGCGCCGGCGGCACCCTGATCGAACGCCGGCTCGTCGACTGGACCACCGACCGGATCGGCCTCGGCCCGGCTGCCGACGGCATCTTCACCAGCGGCGGCACCCAGTCCAACCTCCAGGCGATGCTGCTGGCCCGCGAGGAGACCTGCGCGAACCTCGTCGGCCGGGCCACCGAGCGGCAGTCCCGCCCGGAGCTGCTGTCCCGGCTGCGCATCATCACCTCGGCGGCCGGGCACTTCAGCGTGCAGAAGGCCGCCAAGATGCTCGGCCTCGGCGCCGAGGCCGTCCTCACCGTGCCCACCGACGCCGACCGGCGGATGCGTACGGCCGACCTGGCCCGGGAGATCGCCCGGTGCCGGGAGGAGGAGCTGGTGGTGATGGCCGTCGTCGCCACCGGCGGCACCACCGACTTCGGCACCATCGACCCGCTGCCGCAGATCGCCGACATCTGCGCCGCCGCCGGCGTGTGGCTGCACGTCGACGCCGCGTACGGCTGCGGGCTGCTGGTGTCGCCGACCCGGCGGCACCTGCTCGACGGCATCGAGCGGGCCGACTCGGTCACCGTCGACTACCACAAGTCGTTCTTCCAGCCGGTCAGCTCCAGCGCGCTGCTGGTACGCGACCGGCGTGTGCTGCGGCACGCCACCTGGCACGCCGACTACCTCAACCCGGCCCGGATGGTCGAGCAGCGCATCCCCAACCAGGTCGACAAGAGCATCCAGACCACCCGCCGCTTCGACGCCCTCAAGCTCTGGCTGACCCTGCGGATCATGGGGCCGGACGCGATCGGCGAGCTCTTCGACGAGGTGGTCGACCGCGCCGCCGCCGCGTGGCAGTTGCTCACCGAGGACCCCCGCTTCGAGGTGGTGACCCGCTCGCAACTGAGCACCGTGGTCTTCCGCTACCTGCCGGCCGCCGCCGGACGGGAGGTCGTCGACGACGCCAACCTGTACGCCCGCGAGGCGCTGGCGGCCTCCGGCGCCGGCCTCGTCGCCGGCACCAAGGTCGACGGCGCGCACTACCTCAAGATCACCCTGCTCAACCCCGAGACCACGCTGGACGACATCGCCCACGTCCTCGACCTCGTCGCCGAACACGCCGGCTGGTACGCGCAGACCAGGGCCACCGTCGAGCTGTCCTGCCCCGTCGGCTGACGATCCCCATCCCGCATCGGAGAACCACATGTCGACCCACGACTTCATCGCCGTCGGGCTGGGCCCGTACAACCTGGGCCTGGCCTGCCTGACCGAGCCGATCGACGACCTCGACGGCATCTTCCTGGAGGCGCGGGAGAGCATCAGCTGGCACCCCGGGATGCTGCTGGAGTCGACCCGGCTCCAGACGCCGTTCATCGCCGACCTCGTCACGCTCGCCGACCCGACCTCGCCGTACTCCTTCCTCAGCTACCTCAAGGAGTCCGGGCGGCTGTACCCGTTCTACATCCGGGAGAGCTTCTTCCCGCTGCGCAGCGAGTACGACGACTACTGTCGCTGGGCCGCCGGCAAGCTGAGCAGCGTCCGGTACGGACAGCAGGTCACCGCCGTCGAGTTCGACCCGGCCGACGAGCACTACACGGTGCGGGTCACGGTCACGGCCACGGGAGAATCGGTCACCTACCGGGCCCGGCACCTGGTGCTCGGCACCGGCACCCCGCCGTACGTGCCGGACGCCTGCGCGGGGCTCGGCGGCGACGTGATCCACAACTCGCGGTACCTGGAGCGGCGGGCGGCGCTGCGCGCGAAGCGGAGCATCACCGTGATCGGCAGCGGGCAGAGCGCGGCCGAGATCTACCACGACCTGCTCAGCGACATCGACACGTGCGGCTACCAGCTCAACTGGGTGACCCGCTCGCCCCGGTTCTTCCCCCTCGAATACACCAAGCTCACCCTGGAGATGACCTCGCCGGACTACGTGGACTACTTCCACGCCCTGCCGGAGCCCACCCGCTACCGGCTGGAGTCCGCGCAGAAGGGGCTGTTCAAGGGCATCAACGCCGACCTGATCAACGAGATCTACGACCTGCTCTACGCCAAGAGCCTCGCCGGTCCCGTACGCACCCGGCTGCTGACCAACACCGAGCTGACCACCGCCACCTACGACGAGCCGGGCGGCACGTACACGCTGGGCCTGCACCACGTCGAGCAGGGGCGCGACCTCACCCTGGACACCGAGGGGCTGGTGCTGGCCACCGGCTACCACTACCGCGTACCGGAGTTCCTGGAGCCGGTACGCGACCGGATCCGCTGGGACGCGCACGGGCGCTTCGACGTGGCCCGCAACTACAGCATCGACCACACCGGACGCGGCATCTTCCTACAGAACGCCGGCACCCACACGCACAGCGTCACCTCGCCCGACCTGGGCATGGGCCCGTACCGCAACTCGTGGATCATCCGGGAACTGCTCGGCCGCGAGCACTACCCGATCGAGAAGGGCATCGCCTTCCAGGAGTTCGGCGTGCCGGCCGGGGCCGCGTCGTGACCGAGATGGTCCACCGCCGGGTCGACGAGCGGCTCGGCGAGTTCACCCTGCGTACGCTCGACCCGGACGCCGACGCGCCGCTGCTGCACCGCTGGGTGACCCACCCGAAGGCGGCGTTCTGGCTCATGCAGGACGCCGACGTGACCCGGGTCGCCGAGGAGTACCGGCGGATCGCCGCGCACCCGCACCACGACGCGTTCATCGGCCTGCACGAGGGCCGCCCGGCCTTCCTCGCCGAGCGGTACGACCCCGCCCACGTCGAACTCGTCGGCCTGTACGACGCGGCCGACGGCGACGTCGGCATGCACTTCCTCTGCGCGCCCGCCGACGCGCCGGTGCACGGCTTCACCCTGGCGGTGATCACCACCGTGATGGCATGGCTCTTCGCCGACCCGGCCACCCGCCGGGTCGTCGTGGAGCCCGACGTGCGCAACACGGCGGTGCACGCGCTCAACGCGGCCGTCGGCTTCACCGTCGTCGGCCCGATCCGCAAGCCCGAGAAGGACGCGCTGCTCAGCGTCTGCACCCGTGACCAGTTCCACGCCGCAACCCGAGGAGACGTGCCCGCGTGAACCCGCTCGCATCCGTGGCCCACCTGACGCCCGCGAACTGGGCCCAGGCCAACCGGCTGCTGGTCCGCAAGGCGCTGGCCGAGTTCGCCCACGAGCGGCTCCTCGCGCCCGAGCCCGTGCCCGCCGACGAGCCCGTCCCCGCCGACCCGGCCACCGCCGCACGCCGGTACCAGGTGCGCGGCGACGACGGCGAGGTCGTCTACCGCTTCACCGCGAGCCTGCTGGCCCTCGACCACTGGCGGATCGACGCCGACAGCATCACCCGGCACCGTGGCGACACCGAGCTGCCGCTGGACGCGCTGGAGTTCTGCCTCGACCTGCGCGGCGCGCTCGGCCTCACCGACCAGATCCTCCCCGTCTACCTGGAGGAGATCAGCTCCACCCTGGCCAGCACCGCGTACAAGCTCGACAAGCCGGCGGTCAGCGCCGCCGACCTCGCCGAGGCGGACTTCCAGGCCATCGAGACCCAGATGACCGAGGGCCACCCCGGCTTCGTCGCCAACAACGGCCGCATCGGCTTCGGCATCCACGAATACCACGCGTACGCCCCGGAGGCCGGCAACCCGGTGCGGCTGATCTGGCTGGCCGCCCACCGCGACCGGACGACCTTCACCTGCGCCGCCGACCTCGACTACGACACGCTGATCCGCGCGGAACTCGGCGACGACACCCTCGCCGGGTTCGCGGACACCCTCACCGGGCTCGGCCTCGACCCGGCCGACTACCTGCTCGTCCCGGTGCACCCGTGGCAGTGGTGGAACAAGATCTCCGTCACCTTCGCCGCCGAGGTGGCGCAGCGCCGGCTCGTCTGCCTCGGCCCCGGCCCCGACGAGTACCTCGCCCAGCAGTCCATCCGCACCTTCTTCAACGTCACCGACCCGTCCCGGCACTACGTCAAGACGGCGATGTCCGTGCTGAACATGGGCTTCATGCGAGGGCTGTCGGCCGCGTACATGGAGGCCACCCCGGCCATCAACGACTGGCTCGCCGACCTCATCGACGGCGACGAGGTCCTCAAGGGCACCGGCCTGACGATCATCCGGGAGCGGGCCGCCGTCGGGTACCGGCACCTGGAGTACGAGGCGGCCACCGACCGGTACTCCCCGTACCGCAAGATGCTGGCGGCCCTGTGGCGGGAGAGCCCGGTGCCCACCCTGGCGCCGGGCCGGCGGCTGGCCACCATGGCGTCCCTGCTGCACACCGACCGCGACGGCCGCTCGTTCGCCGCCGCGCTGATCGCCCGCTCGGGGCTGGCGCCGCAGGTGTGGCTGCGCCGCTACCTCGACGCCTACCTCACCCCGCTGCTGCACAGCTTCTACGCCCACGACCTGGCCTTCATGCCGCACGGCGAGAACGTCATCCTCGTCCTGGACGGCGCAACGGTCGAACGGGCGATCTTCAAGGACATCGCCGAGGAGATCGTGGTCATGGACCCCGACGCCGACCTGCCCCCGCCGGTCCGGCGGGTCCGGGCCGACGTGCCGGAGGACATGAAGCTGCTGTCCATCTTCACCGACGTCTTCGACTGCTTCCTGCGCTACCTCAGCGCCATCCTGGTCACCGAGGACGTGCTGGACGAGGAGACCTTCTGGCGGACGGTCGCCGAGTGCGCGATCGACTACGCCGACAGCGTCCCGCACCTCGCCGAGCGGTTGCGACGCTACGACCTGTTCGCCCCGGAGTTCGCGCTGTCCTGCCTGAACCGGCTCCAGCTGCGTAACAACCAGCAGATGGTCGACCTGGCCGACCCCTCGGCCGCCCTGCAACTGGTCGGCAACCTGACCAACCCCATCGCCCGCTTCGCCCCGGCCGCGCGATGACGGCCACGTCGCTCGCGCCGGCCGCCGGGGCACCGGCCGACGGCGGGGACGGCCGGGTACGCGGCCGGTGGCTGATCCTCGTCGTACTCTGCCTCGCCCAGGTCACCGTGGTGCTCGACAACACGGTGCTGACCGTGGCGATCCCCGTGCTCACGACCGAACTGGCCGCCAGCACCGCCGACGTGCAGTGGATGATCAACGCGTACGCGCTGGTGCAGTGCGGGCTGCTGCTCACCGCGGGCAGCGCCGCCGACCGGTACGGCCGCCGCCGGATGCTGCTGGCCGGGCTCGTGCTGTTCGGGCTCGGCTCGCTGGCCGCCGGGCTCGCCCAGTCCAGCGGGCAGCTGATCGCGGCCCGCGCCGGCATGGGCGTCGGCGGCGCGCTGCTGGTCACCGCCACCCTCGCGGTGGCGATGCAGGTCTTCGACGGCGCCGAGCGGACCCGGGCGATCGGCCTCTGGGCGGCGGCGAGCGCCCTGGGGTTCGCGGCCGGGCCGCCCTTCGGTGGGCTCATCCTCGCCCACCTGCCGTGGGGGGCGATCTTCCTGGTCAACGTCCCGATCGTGCTGGTCTGCCTGGTGGCGGCGTGGGCGCTGGTGCCCGAGTGGCGCCAGCCGTCCGGCAGCCGCCTCGACCTGGGCGGGGTGCTGCTCTCCACGACCGGCCTGACCGGGGTCGTCTACGCGATCATCGCCGGGCCGGAGCAGGGCTGGACCGCCGCCCCGGTGCTCGGCACGGCGGTCGCCGGGGTGCTCCTGCTCGCCGCCTTCGTGGCCTGGGAGCGGCGGGTCGCCGATCCCATGCTGGACATGCACTTCTTCCGCAATCCGCGCTTCGTGGGCGCGGTCTCCGGGGTCGTCCTGATCACCTTCGGGGCCACCGGCGCGCTGTTCCTGCTGACCCAGCACCTGCAGTTCGTCCGCGGCTACCCGGCCTGGGAGGCGGGGCTGCGGATGATGCCGTTCGCGCTCTCCATCGTCGTGCTGAACCTGGGCGGGATCGCCGCGCGGGTGATCCGCCGGCTCGGGCTGGCGTGGTCGATCGCCCTCGGCATGACGCTGCTCGCCGGTGGTCTCGCCCTGATCACCCACGCCCCGTCGGACAGCTACGGGGTACTGCTGCCGGGCCTACTGATCATGGGCGCCGGCTGCGCCGTGGCCAACCCGGCCATCGTCGAGGCCGTGCTGAGCGCGATCCCGCCGGAGAAGGCCGGGGCCGGCGCGGGGGTGGACGGCACCATGACGGAGGTCGGCAGCAGCCTCGGCATCGCCGTGCTCGGTGCCATCCTCAACGCCCGGTTCGCGGCCCTGCTGCCGGCCGCCGTGGCCGGCGCCGGGTCCTTCCCCGCCGCGCTGGCCGCCGCGCGGAGCGAGCCGGAGCGCGCGGCGGTCGCCGCCGCGTTCCGCTCCGCACTGGAGACCGGTCAGACGGTCGGCGCCGTGGCCGTCTTCGCGGGTGGCTGCGTCGCCGCCGCGCTGCTGCTGCGGGCCGAGCGGGCCGGCTGACGCCGGCCCGCTGGCGGTTCCGCTCCGGCGCACTGACGCCTGACGCTGCCGCACTGCGGCACTGCCGCACTGCGTGCCGGCGTCAGGGCCGGCGCAGCGTCCGCAGCGCGCCGGCCCAGGCGACCACCTCGTCGAGCATGGTTCCGACGGCCTGCTCGTGGTGCGCCGCGGGCCGGAAGTCGCGGAAGTTGACGAAGTCGGTCGTCAGGGAGAGCGCGACCTGGGACCGGACGTCGGCCACACCGAGCTGCCCGAGCACCAGCCGCAGGTGCTCCGCCGCCCGGGTGCCGCCGTGCACGCCGTAGCTGACGAAGCCGGCGGCGGCGTGCTGCCACTCCTGGTACAGGAAGTCGACGGCGTCCTTCAGCGCGCCCGGGATGGAGTGGTTGTACTCCGGGGTGACGAAGACGAAGCCGTCGCACCGGGCGACCGTCGTCGCCCAGCGGCGTACGGCGGGGCGCCTCGACGGCGCCATCGAGGGCGGCAGCATCTCGTCGAAGTGCGGCAGGGCGTAGTCGGCGATGTCGACCAGCTCGACCGTGGCGTCGCCCCGCTTGGCGGCGATGTCGTGCACCCAGCGGGCCACGGCGTCGGCCTTGCGGCCGGGCCGCGTGCTGCCGACGATGACGCCGATCCTGACCATGCTGATCTCCTCTACGAGGTGGGGGTGGGACGCGCGGGGGCCGGCGGGCCCGTCAGGTCACGGGCCAGCTCCACCGCGCCGTGCAGGGACGACAAGGCGCCGAGGGCGGCGGGGCGCACCGGTGGCGCCGGCCGCCCGGGCCGGCCGGCGGAGCGGGCCCGCTCCGCGACGAGCGGCACGAAGCCGGGCAGGCCGGCGGCGAACCCGCCGCCCACGATGGCCAGCGCGGGATCCAGCAGCTCGCCGAGGCTCACCACCGCCGCCGCCAGCGCCCGGCAACTCGCGTCGACCGCCGCCACCGCCCAGGGCTCGCGCCCGTCCAGCCCCGCCCGCAGGTCGTCGAAGCTCACCTCGCCGCCACGTCCGGCACCGGCCCGGCGCAGGGTGGCGGGCCCGGACGCGATCGACTGGAGACAGCCGTGCCGGCCGCAGTCGCAGCGCTCGCCGTCGAGGGCGACGACCACGTGACCGATCTCGGCGGACGAACGGCCGGGCACCGACCGTCCGGCCAGCACCACGCCGCCGCCGATCCCGGTGCCGACGCCCAGGTAGACCACGTCGTCCGCGCCGGCGCGCCGGGCCTCGGCGAGCGCGGCGAGATCACCGTCGTCGGCGACGGCGGTCGCCGCGTCGGGAAAGAGGCGGCGCAGCGCGCCGGTGAGGTCGAGCCCCACCCAGCCGGGCCGCCCGGGCCAGGTGGTGACGGTGCCCGTCGGGTCCGTGGTCGCCGGCATCGCCACCCCGACCGCGTCCACCGGTCCCCACCCGTCGCGCAGCCGGTCCACCTCGGCGGCCAGCACCGCCAGGTCGGCGGCCGGGTCGGCGCCGTGGGGCCAGCGGAAGGTCCGGTCGTACGCCGGCCGTCCGGGCGCCTCCGCGCGTAGGGCGACCTTGGTGCCACCGACGTCGACGCCCAGTACGCCGCCGCGGCGCTGCGGACCGGACACGCCCGGCCTCAGCCCAGCCGCACGTGCAGGTAGACGAGCGCCAGGGCGGCCACCGCGAAGATCACCGGCGTCAGGGTCATCGCGGCCGGGTCCTTCGCCCGGGCGTGGTAGACGACCGCGCCCACCATCTGCAGGGCGAGACCGATCGCCGCCGCGACGCCCAGCGGCGGCCAGAGCAGGCCGAGCAGCAGCCCGGCGACCGCGGCGAGTTCCAGCACCCCCAGCACGCGGGTCAGCCCGGGCGAGACGCCGAGGTGGTCCATCCGCTCGCGCATCTGTGCCTGCCCGGTGAGCTTCGGCACGGCGGTGCCCACGAACACCGCGGCGAGGATGAGGGTCAGGACGAGAACGGGAATGTGCACGTGAGGTCCTTCGGGAAGAGTCGGGACGTGCGGACGACCGTACCGCTGACGTGGCGGCGCCGACGGCACCGGCGGGCGGGGTGTCCGGTCGTCATCGGACGGTCGCGACGAGGGCGCGGGCGGCCAGCCGGTAGCCCAGCGACCCCAGCCCGACGATGACGCCGCTGGCCAGCGGGGCGATCACCGAATCGTGCCGGAAGCTCTCCCGGGCCCAGACGTTCGACAGGTGCACCTCGACGAAGGGCCGGGGATAGTTGGCCAGCGCGTCGCGCAGGCTCCAGCCCGCAATCATGAGGGCGCCCGGGTTCACGATGGCGCCCACGGTGTCGTAGCTGTTCTGGATCGCGTGGATCAGCGCACCCTCGCAGTCGTGCTGCTCGGCCACCACGCCCCAGCCCCGGGCGGCGACCTCCTCGCCGACGGCGCGCTCGATGTCGGCCAGGGTGTCGGTGCCGTAGACCTCCGGTTCCCGCCGGCCGAGGATGCCCAGGTTCGGGCCGTTCAGCAGCAGCACGTCCGACACACTTCACCTCGCGGGGCACGGCCCTGTCCCGCAAGGCCCGATGATCTGGTCCACCGCAGTCTTACTACGCCCACGGCCCCGGGCGAACCGGCGGCGGCCGTGACGCGGGCGGACTAAGGGGTGGCTAGGGGCTGTTAGGGGCGGTGACCGCGCATCCGCTTCGGTTACCGTCCTCCCTGCTGAAGCGACGCCGCCGGCTCCAACGGAAGCGTCTCCTACCGCGAACCGGCCATCCGGCGCCCCGATGGGCCGGACCGCGTACCGGCGGTTTCGGGTCGTCCCGCCCGATGGTCCGGCGAAGCCCCTGGTCTGCCCGAGTTGGGAAGTGGGAAGTCATGAGTGGTCAGCCCTCGACGGTGTCGGAGTTCCCCGAGTGGCCGCAGTACGGCGACGAGGAGCGGACCGGACTGATCCGCGCGCTCGAACAGGGCCAGTGGTGGCGGATGGGCGGCAGCGAGGTCGACTCCTTCGAACAGGAGTTCGGTGACTACCACGGCAGCCCGCACGCGCTTGCCGTCACCAACGGCACCCACGCCCTCGAGGTCGCGCTGGAGGTGCTCGGCGTCGGACCGGGTACGGAGGTGATCGTCCCGGCCTTCACGTTCATCTCGTCCTCGCTGGCCGCCCAGCGCCTCGGCGCGGTCGCCGTGCCGGTCGACGTCGACCTGGACACCTACTGCATCGACCCGGCCGCCGTCGAGGCCGCGATCACCCCCCGTACCAAGGTGATCATGCCGGTGCACATGGCCGGGCAGTTCGCCGACATGGACGCGCTCGACAAGCTCGCCGCCGACGCCGGCGTGGCGCTGCTGCAGGACGCGGCGCACGCCCACGGCGCGCAGTGGCAGGGCAAGCGGGCCGGGGCGCTCGGCTCGGTGGCCGCCTTCAGCTTCCAGAACGGCAAGCTCATGACCGCCGGCGAGGGCGGGGCGGTCGTCTTCCCCGACGAGGAGCTGCGCGAGCGGGCGTTCCTCGTGCACAGCTGCGGCCGGCCCCGCACCGACCGGGACTACCTGCATGGCACCACCGGCTCGAACTACCGGATGGGCGAGTTCACCGCCGCCGTGCTGCGCGCCCAGCTGGCCCGCCTCGACGGGCAGATCGCGCTGCGCGAGCAGCGCTGGCCGCTGCTGTCGCGCCTGCTCGCCGAGATCCCCGGTGTCGTCCCGCAGACCACCGACCCGCGTACCGACCGCAACCCGCACTACATGGCGATGTTCCGCATCCCCGGGATCAGCATCGAGCGCCGCCGCGCCGTGGTGGACGCGCTCATCGCCCGCGGCGTTCCGGCGTTCGTGGCGTTCCGGGCGATCTACCGGTGCGAGGGCTTCTGGAAGGCCGGCGCGCCCGACGAGTCGGTCGAGGCGATCGCGGCCCGCTGCCCCAACGTCGAGCAGATCCACTCCGACTGCGTCTGGCTGCACCACCGCACCCTGCTCGGCACGGAGCAGCAGATGCACGAGATCGCCGCCGTGCTCGCCGACATCCTCGCCGGATGACGGCCCTGCCCCCGTCCGTCGCGTCCGACCGACCGGTGCGGGTCGCGGTGGTCGGCCTCGGCTGGGCCGGGCGGGAGATCTGGCTGCCCCGGCTCGCCGCGCACCCCGGCTTCGAGGTGGTCGCCGTGGTCGACCCGCAGCCCGGGGTCCGCGACCGGGCCCGCGACGCCCACCACGTCGCGTCCGCGTACGCCGACGTCGAGGACCTTCCGGCCGGGGCGGTCGACCTGGCGGTGGTCGCCGTACCGAACCACCTGCACGCCGCCGTCGCCGTCCGGCTGCTGCGCCGGGGCGTACCGGTGTTCCTGGAGAAGCCGGTCTGCCTGACCTCCGCCGAGGCGGGCATGCTGGCCGACGCGGAACGCGACGGCGACGCGGTGCTGCTGGCCGGCAGTGCCGCCCGCTACCGGGCCGACATCCGGGCGCTGGTCGACGTGGCCGGCGGGCTGGGCCCGATCCGGCACGTCGACGTGGCCTGGGTCCGCGCCCGGGGGGTGCCCGACGCGGGCGGCTGGTTCACCCGCCGCGACCTCTCCGGCGGGGGCGCGCTGGTGGACCTCGGCTGGCACCTGCTCGACACGGTGCTGCCGCTGCTCGGCCCGGCCCGCGTCACCCACGCCGTCGGCAGCGTCTCCGACGACTTCGTCAACGACAGCGCGGCCCACGCCGCCTGGCGCAGCGAGGCCGACACCGCCGGCCACGTTCCCGGCGACGTCGAGGACACCGCGCGGGGCTTCCTGGTCACCGCCGACGGGGCCTCGGTCGCCCTGCACGCCTGCTGGGCCTCGCACGAGTCGCTGGACCGCACCACCGTCACCGTGCACGGCGCGGCCGGATCGGCGACGCTGCGCTGCACGTTCGGCTTCAGCCCCAACCGGGAGCCGACGCCGGTGCTGACGCGTACCCGCGCCGGCGAGACCGTCCGGCTGCCGTTGGCCGAGGAGCCGATCGGCGCCGAGTACGACCGCCAGCTCGACGCCCTGCCAGGGCTGCTCGCCGACCCGGCGGCCCGGGGCGCGGCCGTCGCCGAGGCCCGTCGGACCATCGACATCATCGAACGGATCTACCAGTCCGCCCGGCCCACCAGGCCGGAGCGGCAGCACGCGCTGGCGGGTCGTCGCGACGGGTGAGATCCACCGTCGGCCCCAACCGCTTCCGGGAGCAGCCATGAGCCATCCATCATCCACCGTCGAGGTGACCCCGCCGTCGCCGGCGCGCGGCCCGATCCGCGCGGTCGTGTTCGACCTCGACGGCGTCATCGTCGACAGTTCGGCCGTCATGCGGGAGGCGTTCAGCATCGCGTACGCCGAGGTGGTGGGCGACGGGCCGGCGCCGTTCGAGGAGTACAACCGGCACATGGGCCGGTACTTCCCGGACATCATGCGCCTGATGGGGCTGCCGCTGGAGATGGAGGAGCCGTTCGTCCGCGAGAGCTACCGGATGGCCCACCTGGTGCCGCTCTTCCCCGGCGTACGCGAGACCCTGGAGACGCTGCACGCGCGGGGCATCCGGATGGCGGTCGCCACCGGCAAGGCCGGCCCCCGGGCCCGGTCCCTGCTCGACCAGCTCGGCGTGCTGGGCCTCTTCGGCCAGGTGATCGGCTCCGACGAGGTGGCCCGCCCCAAGCCCGCCCCGGACATCGTGCTCCAGGCGCTGGGCCACCTCGACGTGCCGCCGCACCAGGCCATGATGGTGGGCGACGCGGTGATCGACCTGCTCAGCGGTCGGGACGCCGGGGCGACCGCGGTCGCCACCACCTGGCACGGCGGGGACGTCGCCGCGCTGCTCGCCGCCGGCCCCGACCTGGTCGTGCACGCCCCGACGGAGCTCCTCGCGCACTGCCCGGCAGCCCTCGTCCACTGAGACCCGTTCATCCGTTCCCCGTCGTGACCGGAGCGGACCGGTCGTGCGCCGGGCCCGCCCCGCCTCGGGGCGTCGGGCTGGGACACCGTGTGGAGTCCCAGCCCGCCCGGGGTGTCCGGCGTGGCCGGTCGGGTCGGTTCAGCCGTTCTGGCTGACCGGCGCCGTACCCACCACGTAGTTGGTGCCGACCTCGACGCTGTTGGGGATCTCGCGGCTGGTCTGCGTGTCGCAGTTGACGATGTTCCAGTGCAGGTGCGGGCCGGTCACGTTGCCGGTCGCCCCGGAGGTGCCGATCCGCTGCCCCTGCGCCACGCGGTCACCGTTGTTGATGATCGTGGCACTCAGGTGGGCGTACTGGGAGCACCGGTTGTTGCCGTGGTCGACGAGCGCCATGATCCCACCGCCGCCCGCCCAGCCCTCGAAGCGGATGGTGCCCGCGGCGGACGCGAGGATCGGCACGCCCACCGGCATGCCGAAGTCGATGGCGTGCCGGTTGTAGGCGTCGTTGTGGGAGAAGCTGCTGCCCGCCGCCTGGGTGATCGGGTAGGCACGTCCGGCGGCGAACGGCAGCTTGAACTGGGCGGAGCTGCCGCAGAGCGGGACGACCGGGCCGTTCGAGCCGGTCTCCAGGAATCCGTCGGTGACCCACCCGCCGCCCGAGAGCTTGTTCCAGATGTTGGTGACGCCGGCGAATCCCTGGACGGAGTCCCCGCGCACGTGGCAGGTGATGGTGACGGTGTTGCCGTTGGGGATACTGCCGATCACCGCGCCGCTCAGCGCCGGGGCGTTGCGGATGTTCAGCGGGAGCCCGCTGGGTACGTACACCCTGACCTGGGCGGCGGCGTGTGCCGGCACCGCCGCCAGGGCCACGGTCAGACAGGAGACCAGGACAGCGATCAGGGTCTGCGTTGTGCGGCGCAGGGAACTCACCTCCGACTGGCCCGCCGGGGGCGGGCAATCGATCATCATCGACAGCGTGATGCTAGCCCCAGCGGGGCCGTCGCGATACACGCCGATGCGGTTCAGCCGGCCGGTCGGGACGGGACCGCCACCGCGTTCTCAGTGCGTCCCGGCGACGCTCTCGGGCCCGGCTTCCAGGAAGCGCAGCATGTCGGTGGCCAGGATCTCGGCGACGGGGGCGGGGACCAGGTCGGTACGGACGGTGACGCGCAGGAGGGTGCCCCTGTCGCCGGGCAGCACCTCGGCGACACAGGCGCCCGACCACTCCCGGGCGTACGGCTCGACGACCTCCTCGGTGCGGCAGCCGGGCAGCTCCAGCGGGAGGACGAGGTTGTCCTGGTACGCGAAGGAGGGCAGGCTGTTGGCCACCTCGCGGGACATGCCGAGGACCGGGTCGGTGGTCATCTCCAGGAAGGAGACGTCCTGGGCGGCCATCAGCCCGTCCGCCGTCTGCTGGACGGCCCGCAGCAGGTTCTGCTCCGGGCCGTCGAACCGGACCCGGAGGCAGTTGTTGCTGATCCTGCTCGTGAAGGTGGAGTCGAGGATCCGGCTGCCGCGCTGGGCGACGATCATCAGCATGGCGATGTCGTCCTGCTGGTGGATGGTGCGCAGCGCCGAGGCGTAGGCGGCGGCGAAGTAGGTGGAGCGGCTGAACCGCTGTTCGCGGGCGGCCCGGTCCCAGCGGTCCAGCACCTCGGGGGTGACGGCGACGATGTGCCCGGTCTTGGGGCCCCAGGTCGGGGTCTGCTCCAGCAGTTCCTGGGGCCGGCCCTCGCCCTGGCGGGTGAGTCCGCGCAACTGCTCGCGCCAGTACGCCCGCTGCGCGTCGAGGTCGGTGGCGTTGCGCAGGCGGGTGTGCTCGTCGAAGAACTGGCGCAGGGTGGGCGCGGGGCGGTCCCACACGGGTGCCTGGCCGGCCTGGCGCGCGGTGTAGGCGTGGCTGAGGTCGCGTACGAGCAGGGTGTGTGACCAGCCGTCGAAGGCGATGTGGTGGATGCCGATGCCGAACAGGATTCGTTTGGTGGTCTTGTTGCGGATGAGGGCGGCGCGCCAGTTGCGGCCCTGGGTGTAGTCGAGTGGTTGTTGGACGGCGTCGGCGAGTTGGTCGAGGGCGTCTTGTTCGGTGGTGGCGTCGGTGAGTAGGCGTAGCTGTGGCATGCCGGGGTTGGGCGGGATGATGGCGACGGGTGGGTCGGTGCGTCGGTAGCGGGCGTGGAGGGCCTCGTGGCGGCGGTGGACGTCGCCCATGGCGGCCATCAGGGCGCGTAGGTCCAGGTCGCCCTCGATCCACCAGGTGGTCGGACAGACCAGGTCGAAGGGGAGCCAGACGAACTTGCCGACCGCCAGGGTCAGCGGGACGGGGCCGGTCGCGGCGGGGCGGCCGGCGACGGGCGGTGCCTCTTCGGCGGCGGGGCGGCGGGGCGCGGTGGTGAGCCACCGGGCCAGGTCGTGCGGGGTGGGCGTGCGGTGGATCTGCGAGACGGGTACGACGACGTCGGCGGCCTCGTCGATGGCGGCGGCGACGGCGGCGGATTGCAGGGAGGTGCCGCCGAGGGCGAAGAAGCTGTCCCGGGTGCCGACGGGTTCGATGCCGAGTACGGCGGCGAACACGCCCGTGACCATTCGTTCCTCGTCGGTGGCGGCCTCGACGTAGGCCACGCCGAGGTCGGGGCGCTGCGAGCCCGGCTCCGGTAGTGCCTTTCGGTTGATCTTTCCGGTGCCGCCGGTGGGGAAGCGGTCGAGGATCATGATGACGGCGGGGACCATGTAGGGCGGGAGTATGGCGGCGGCGTGGTCGCGTAGCTCTGCGGTGGCGGGGGTGCGGCCGTGGCGTCCGGTGACGTAGCCGACGAGTCGGGCGATGCCTTGGTCTTCGCGGCGGGTGACGACGGCGGTGCCGACGTCGGGGTGTTGTTCGAGGGTGG
>NZ_JBICTL010000007.1:0-257826 GCF_043197575.1 Micromonospora sp. NPDC049051 | reverse complement strand
AGTTGACCGGTACTAATAGGCCGAGGACTTGACTACTAAGCTGCTACGCGTCCACTGTGCAACTCACAGCAAACGAACAACAGACCACGAGTGTGGTGTTGTTTGATATGTTGATAGTGTTACGGCGGTCATGGCGGAGGGGAAACGCCCGGTTACATTCCGAACCCGGAAGCTAAGCCCTCCAGCGCCGATGGTACTGCACTCGGGAGGGTGTGGGAGAGTAGGACACCGCCGGACAATCTTCCAGTTCAGGGTCACCCTTCGGGGTGACCCTGAACTGCGTTACGGGAAAAGACGCCGGTCAGAAGGCGTAGCGGACGCGGCAGTACGGCGCCTTCGCGGCGAGCAGGTCCGTCAACGCCGCCACGTACGCGCCCTTGCGGCCGGTGCGGTACCGCACGTTCCACCCGCCCGTCTGGGACCGCTTCGGCTGCTGCAACTCCGGCCGCCAGAGCACCTCCTCGGCCTTCGGGTGCCAGCCGAGGTTCACCTCGTGCAGCCGGTCGTTGTGGGTCAGGAAGATGACCTCGGCGGCGAGCTGCGCCTTGGCGCGCGGACCGAGTGCGTCGTCGAGCTGGTCGAACAGCTCCGCCCAGTCGTCCAGCCACCCGTCGCGTACGACCACCGGGCTGAGGTTGACGTGCACCTCGTAGCCGGCCGCGACGAAGTCGTCGATGGCGGCCAGCCGCTCCGGGACCGGGGACGTCCGGATGTCGAGCAGTTTCGCGTCCCGGGCCGGCATCAGCGAGAACCGCACGCGGGTACGACCCTGCGGGTCCCAGTCGAGCAGGTCGCGGTTGACGTGCTTGGTGGCGAACGTCGCCTTCGCCGTGGGCAGGTCCCGGAACAGCGTCACCAGGTCGCGGACGTTGTCGGAGATCCGGGCGTCCAGCGAGCAGTCGGAGTTCTCGCCGATGTCGTACACCCAGGCGGTCGGGTCGCACTGGTTCGGCTCGCCCTTCACGCCCTGCCGACCCACGTGCCGGCGCAGGTAGCCGCTGATCCGGTCGATGTTGGCGAAGACCGTCACCGGATTGCTGTAGCCCTTGCGGCGCGGCACGTAGCAGTAGGCGCAGGCCATCGCGCAGCCGTTCGCCGTGGACGGGGCGATGAAGTCGGCCGAGCGGCCGTTCGGGCGGGCACTGAGGGACTTCTTGACGCCCAGCACCAGGGCCTCGGTCTTGATCCGCACCCACCGGGCGACGTTCGTCTCGTCCCCGTACAGCTCAGGGATGCGGGAGTGGCTCTCGACCTCGACGCGCTCAGCGTCGGGGAAACGCTCCAGCACGGCCCGCCCACGGGGCAGCGCGGCGGCCTCCGGCTCCACGTAGATCCGCCGGATGTCGAACAGCCGCGGGTGCGGGACGGAATCGGTCACGAATGGGACAACTCCGGACCGATCGGCGATGTTCCCCGTCCGGCGCGCCGTTTCCGTGCGCAACCCCCGGGTACGCCGACGCATGCCCGAGGGCCACCTCGTCCACCGGTACGCGCGCGAGCAGCACGCCGCGCTCGCCGGGCAGGTCCTCGCCGTCTCCAGCCCGCAGGGGCGCCTGGACCCGGGCCCGTACGACGGGCGGCGGCTGGGGGCGGTGGAGGCGTACGGCAAGCACCTGCTCTACCACGTCGACGACGCGCCGGCCCTGCACGTGCATCTCGGCATGCGCGGGCTGTTCCTGCGCCACGACGACCCGGCCGTCCCGCCCCGCCCGGGCGTGCGGCTGCGCCTGGCCGGCGCCGGCGTCGCGTACGACCTGATCGCGCCCATCCGCTGCGAGCCGCTCCAGGCCGGCGGCGAGCGCGCGCTGCGGGCCTCGCTCGGCCCTGACCCGCTGCGCGCCGACGCCGACGGCGAGGAGGCCGTACGCCGGCTCGACGCCGCCCGGGGCGCGGTCGGCACGGCGCTGCTCGACCAGGCCGTGTGGGCGGGCCTCGGCAACGCCTGGCGGGCCGAGCTGCTCTTCCTCGCCGGCCTCGACCCGGCCGCCCGGGCTGTCGGGCCGGCGTCCGCCCGTCGGCTGTGGGAACTCGCCGTGGAGTACCTCACGCTGGGCCGCGACGCCGGCCAGGTGGTCAGCGACCCGGCGGCGCCCGACGAGCGGTGGGTCTACAAGCGGCCGACCTGCCGTCGCTGCGGAGCCGTCGTGCGCGCCTGGCAACTGGGCGGTCGCACGGCGTACGCCTGCCCGGTCGACCAGCCCGCGGCCTGACGCCGCGGGTCAGAGGCGGGGCCGACGGGACCTGACGAGCCGCAGGGCGTTGCAGACGTCCACGACGCCCGGGACGTCCCAGGCGATCTCGCCGGCCACCCGGCGGTTCTCCGGACCGGCCACGATGCCCGCGAGGATGACCACGCGGTTCTGCACGGTCACCACGATCTGCTGGCGGCGGGTGGCCCAGTCGCTGCTCAACCGCTGCGCGACCAGTGCCGCCAGCTGGCCGTCCTCGTCGTCCGGCGCGGGTCCCGGCGGCTCGGGGCGGAAGCCGCCTTCTTCCGGGTACGGCCAGGGAGTGCGCATGGTGTTTCCTCTCGGACGGTCTGCGGCCCCGGGGTGCGCCCCGGGGCCGGAAGGAGGTCGGGTCAGCGGGACACCGCGTCGGACACCGCCGTCTGGGCGAGCCCACGCGAGCCCGGCCCGGCGCCGGCTGCCGTCAACCCGGCGGCCCCGCCCGGGGAGAGCCGGCGGACGGCCTCCTCCGGGCTGGCGAAGACCGGAAACAGTCCGTCGAGCCGCATGGTGTGCAGCACGGTGCGGATGAAGCGGGACGGGGCGGCCAGGCAGAGCACGGCACCGCGCTCGCGGGCGTCGCGGTGGGCCCGGACGAGCAGCGCGAGCCCACCGGCGTCGATGAGGCGGACCCGGGTCAGGTCGACCACCACGTGCCCGCAGACGTCCACGGCCTCGCGCAGGGCGAGCCGCAGCTCGTTGACGTCGGTGTCCCCGGGAGCCGTGACCACCGGGACGTCGTCGAGGTGGTCCACGCCGAGCACCCCGCCCGGCCCGGTGACGTCGCCGCCCACGCCGACGGTCGGCAGGCTGCACCGGGGACAGCGGTGCGGGCCCGTGGCGAACGGCGAGCCGCTCCAGCCGTGTTCGGCCACCAGGGTCCAGACGACCTCGGCGTCGGGCAGGACGCACGCGGTGCCCGTGGTCGAGTCCCCGCAGCTGTCGCAGATCAACGTCATCAGGTGCTCGTCCGGTACGACGGTCATGGTGTCTTCCTCCACGGGAGGTCGGGACGGGCCAGGCGCCGGCCCGCGACCGGCGGCGTCGGGGCGGTGTCGGGTTCCCGCTCCGCTCCCGGCGGCGCGACGGCGGCGCGTCGCGGGCCGCCGGCCGTGGCCGCCACGAGGGCGACGCCGAGGACGGCCGAGCCGGCCGGCACGCCGACACGCCACGCGTCGGAGCGGTCGATGTCGAGGCCGACGATGCGGGCCAGGATGACACCGAGCAGCGCGGTGACGATTCCCGCCACCAGCGCCAGCCAGACCGGCACCTCCCGGCGGCGCGGCGTCAGCCACCAGCCCACGCAGGCGACGAGCAGACCGACGGCGAGCGCGGTGACGAGACCGGCGACGGTCATTCTGATCCCCTCCCGCGGGACCGGCCGGCCGACGACAGCCAGCCCTCGCTGTGCCCCACCACCCTCGGTGCCGCCCGTGGCGCCGGCCACGCGGTTGCATGACAGTTGCGTGACAAAAACGTCGAACGCCGGACGCGGTTGGGCGGCGCTCGACGTCTTGTGGATGATGCCGGTATGACGGACGTGCTGGTGATCGAGGACGACGACCGGATCCGTCTGGCGCTGCTGCTCGCGCTGGAGGACGAGGGCTACCGCGTCCGGGGCGTGGCGACCGCCGAGGAGGGGCTGGCGAGGCAGCGCCGGGAGCCGGCCGACACCGTACTGGTCGACCTGATGCTGCCCGGCCTGGACGGCTTCGAGTGCATCCGACGGCTGCGCCGCGACGACGACGTGCCGATCGTGGTGGTCAGCGCCCGCGACGACACCCACGACATCGTCGCGGCGCTGGAGGCCGGGGCCGACGACTACGTGGTCAAGCCGGTGGCGATCAAGGAACTGTCGGCGCGGCTGCGGGCCCTGCGTCGTCGGGCCCGGGCGGCGCCCGATCCCGTACCGGTGCTCACCTTCGGGCAGCTGGAGATCAGCCCGGACGCCGGGGAGGTACGCCTGGCGGGCCGGCCGGTGCCGGTCACCCGTACCGAGTTCCGGCTGCTGTGCGAGCTGGCCGAGCACGCCGGCCGGGTGCTGTCGCGCCACCAGCTGCTGCAACGGGTCTGGGGCTACGACACCGGCGACGAGCGGCTCGTCGACGTGCACGTGGGTCGGCTGCGGCAGAAGATCGAGGACGATCCGGGCAACCCCCGGCACCTGGTCACCCTGCGCGGCCTCGGCTACAAGCTGACCCGGTGAGGCGGCTCGGACTGCGGGCCCGGGTGTCCGCCGGGTTCGCCGTCGGCGCGTTGCTGCTCTCCGCGTCCATGGCGCTGGTCTCGTACGAGCTGACCCGGCGGTCACTGCTCGAGGAGCGGGAGCGTACGGCCGTGCGGGTGGCGTACTTCGACGCGGCGGTGGTGCGTAGCGGCCTGGACACCGAGGCCCCCGACGTGGTGGAGGTGCTGCGCTCCCTCGACACCGGGGGCAACCGCCGGCCGCTGCTGCACCGCGGCGAAGACTGGTACGCGCGCACGGCCGACGCCGGCCTGACCGCCGCCATCCCGGTCGACCTGCAACAGCTCGTCCACGCCGGGGAACCGGCCGTGCAGCGCGTCCGGGTCAACGGCCAGCCCACCCTGCTCGTCGGCCTGCCGCTGGCACCGTCCACCAGCTACTACGAGCTGACGTCGCTGCGCGAACTGGACCAGACCCTGCGGGTCCTGGCGCTGGCGCTGACCGCCGTCGCCATCGTGGTCGCCGGCTCCGGCGCAGCCCTCGGCTGGTACGCCACCCGGCACAGCCTGCGGCCCCTGACGGCGGTCGCCGACGCCGCGCAGGAGATCGCCGCCGGCAACTTCTCCGCCCGGCTCGCGGCGACCACCGACCCGGACCTCACCCGGCTCTCCACGTCGTTCAACGACATGGTCGACCAGCTGTCCCGGCGCATCGAACGGGACCGCCGCTTCGCCGCCGACGTCAGCCACGAGCTGCGCTCGCCGTTGCAGACGCTGTCCGCCGCGGCCAGCGTCCTGGCCCGTCGCCGGGCACACCTCGACGACCGCACCGCCACCGCCGCAAAGCTGGTGGCCGACGAGATCACCCGGTTCCAGCAGCTGGTCGACGACCTGATCCAGCTCGCCCGCAGCGACCAGCCGGTCGACCGTACGCCGGTGGACGTGGCGGCCCTGGCCCGCCGCGCCTGCCGGGCGCGTGGCCTGCCGGACACGCTCGTGTGGACGGCCCGGGACACCGCCCCCACCTGGCTGGTCGACGAGCGCCGGGTCGAGCAGATCCTGGCCAACCTGGTCGACAACGCGTTGCGCCACGGCGGCGGGCCGGTGGCGGTGCGACTGTCGCAGCGGGACGGGACGGGCATCGTCGAGGTCGACGACGAGGGGCCGGGCGTGCCCCCCGAGGACCGGGAGATCATCTTCGACCGCTTCGTCCGGGGCCGGGCCGCGAACTCGCGTGCCGACGGCGACGGCACCGGCCTCGGGCTGGCCCTCGTCGCCGAGCACGCCGCCGCGCACCGGGGCAGCGCCAGCGCGGGCGACCGCCCCGGCGCGGGCGCCCGCTTCCGGGTCGAACTGCCCGGGGCACTGCGATGACCCGCCGCACACCCGTGGGCCTTCCGCTCGCTGAGCCTCGTCGATCGCCCGCGGACCTTGCGCGCGCCGTGGCCCGTGAATCGTCCGCAGAACTCCCGCCCGCGGGCCGGTCGTGGGTGAGGCGGGCGGGCCGGTGGCGCGGCGTCGGCGGCGCGCTGCTCGTCCTCGGGCTGCTGGGCGGCTGCGGCGTATCGGTCGAGGACACCCCGCGCGTCGTGGCGC
This sequence comes from Micromonospora sp. NPDC049051, assembly GCF_043197575.1. Classification (NCBI taxonomy): domain Bacteria; kingdom Bacillati; phylum Actinomycetota; class Actinomycetes; order Micromonosporales; family Micromonosporaceae; genus Micromonospora; species Micromonospora sp. NPDC049051. Next base: position 251,818 of record NZ_JBICTL010000007.1, on the reverse strand, counting down.
CCCCGCCCGGGCCGTTCCCCTCGCCGGGGGTGGTCGTCTCCACGCCGAGCCCCACCCTGACGGCGGGGCGAGCGACCGAGATCCTCTGCTTCGTACGGGACGACCGGCTGGTCCGCGTCGAACGGCGCGTCGACGGCACGCCCACCGTCGACGCCCAGCTCCAGCACCTGCTGGCCGGCCCGACCGCCGCCGAACGCGACACCGGTCTCACGACGGCCCTGCCCGGGGCCGTGCCGGTGGCCGTCGCCCGGCCGCGCGGCACCGAGGTCGACGTGGACCTCGGCGGGGCCGGCGACGAGACGGGCCGCAGCGACGAGGTCCTCGCCTTCGGGCAGATCGTCTGCACGCTCACGGCCCGCTCCGACGTCGACACCGTGGGGTTCTTCCGGGGCGGGGCCCCGCTGGGGGTGCCGCGCGCCGACGGGTCGCTGTCCCGGCGTCCCCTCGCCGCCGACGACTACGCCGGCCTCGTGGCACCCCGTTGACCGGGGCGACCCGCCGACCGGCGGGCGCATCGTGGCCGAACGCGAGCGACGCCGTCCGGCCCGCGCCCGGACGGCTGACACCGGCCGAACTCGCGGAGCGGCCACGCGCCGCCGCCGTGGCGTCCGGCCCCCGGCTTCCGGCCGGAACGTCAGCCGCTGAAGGCGGTGAGGAACCGGTCCCGGAAGGCGTCCATCGGCCAGACCGGCGCGCGCGGGCCCGGCCGCAGCCCGTCGTCCCAGCCCCACCCCGAGATCCGGTCGAGCACCGCCGGGTCGCGGGCGACGACGGTGACCGGGACGTCACGGCTCGCCCGTGCGCCGGTGACGACCGGGGCGGGCTGGTGGTCGCCGAGGAAGACCAGCACCAGGTCGTCGTCGCCGTGGGTCTCCAGATAGGACACCAGGGTGCCGAGCGAGTACTCGACGGACCGGCGGTAGCCGGCGCGCGGCTGCGACGACGGGTTGCCGGTGCTCGCGTCGTGGAAGACGGTCCCGTCGCCGACCCGGGACCAGTCGACGAGGCGGGGGATCCTGGTCCAGGGGGAGTGGCTGGACACCAACGCGATCTCGGCCATCACCGGGGCACGCTGCGCCCGGGAGCGCTCCAGCCGTTCGAAGGCCGCCAGCGTGTACTGGTCCGGCATCGGGGCGTAGCTGAACTTCGGCCCCCGGTAGTCGAGGCTGCGCGCGTCGTAGAAGCGCTCGTAGCCGAAGAAGGCCCCCTCCGGCCACGGCCGGGTGGCGGCCGGCATCACGCCGACCGTGCGCCACCCGGCCCGCCGGAACGCGCCGCCCAGCGTCAACCGGTCGCTGGCCAGCAGACTGCGGTGCCGCTGGTCGTTGTCGACCCACATCCCGGACAGCAGCGTGGCGTGGGCCAGCCAACTGCCGCCGCCGGTGGTCGGCGAGGTGAGGAAGCCGCTGCGGGAGGCGAAGCCGGCGGCCCGCAACCGGCGGTCCCCGTCGGCCAGCACGGCACCCACACTCGGGGCGTACTCCGGGTCCTCCACGGCGTCGCGCCCGTAGCTCTCCACGAAGGCGACCACCACGTCCTTGCCGCGTAGCGCGTCGAGCAGGCGGTCGCCGGGGGTGTCCCGGAACGGGTCGACACCGACCTGGGCCGCGAAGACCTCGCGGTCGCGCAGCCGGTCGCGTACCTGTAGCACGTGGGCGCCGACCAGGTCGGTCGCGGCGGCGTCGGCCACCGGCACACCGGGCGACACCCGCACGCCGAACGCGGCGCAGAGCAGCCAGACGACCGCCAGCGCCGCGACCGTGCGCCGGGTGGCGGCGTGATGCCGGACCAGCAGCGGGGTCAGCCGCAGCATCGACCGCGTGGTCGCGAGGAGCAGCGCGGCGAGCAGCAGCCCGGCCGCGACGGTCGCGCCGACGGCGCCCGCCCGGCCGACCGCGTCGGTGAGGAAACCTTGCGCGTCGTCGAGCAGGGCCCAGTCGAGCACGAGGTCGAAGGGGCGGCCGAGCGTGGCGAGGAAACCGAGATCGGCGACCTTCAGCAGGGTCAGCAGCCCGAGCAGCGCGCCGGCGAACGCCGCCACCGGCCGCAGCGCGCGGGGCGGCAGGGCGAGCAGCAGGGCGACGACCAGCAGGCCTTCGAGGGGTACCCGCACGAACGCGCCGGGCGTGAGCCGGGCGGGCTGGTGGGGCGCGGTCAGGGCGGCCAGCACCAGCAGGGCGGCCAGCGCTGTCGGCGCCCGCGCCGCGCCCCGTCGCCGCCCGCCTGCTCCTTCGGCGGTACGGCCAGGCGCTGCGGCCGGTGGACGGTCGACGGCGGCCGGCGACGAGGTCCGGTCGGCGGCGGGTGGCGGCGCGCTCGGGTCAGTCATGGGCGGTGACGAGGTCGGGGCGTACCGGCGCGGGCCGGGGCCGGCGGTGCGGGACGCCCGGCGGCACCTCCCGGGCGGCGCGGTGCCGCCACAGCCACCCGACGTCGCGGCCGAACGACTCGACGAGCAGGACCAGCGCGACCGCCAGCACCAGTGCCTCGCCCCGCCCGGGCAGCACCCCGGCCACCGCGACCAGCAGCAGTACGCCCTGCGCCGCCGCGACGACCTTGCGCCAGTACCTCGGTGGAAGCGGCCGACGCAGCCAGGGCAGCGCCCACCCGGCGGCGACGAACGCGTACCGCATCGCGCCGAGGGCGAGCACCCAGGCGCCCACGGTGGGCGCGACGGCCGCGCCGAGGACGAGGATGAGGAACGCGTCCACCTCCATGTCGAAGCGCGCACCCAGTGCGCTGGTGGTGCCGGTACGCCGGGCCACGTGGCCGTCCACGGCGTCGAGGGCCAGCGCCACGGCGGTCAGGGCGACCAGCACCCCGCCGCCCGCCGGCCGGTCGACGGCGAGCGCGTCCCCGGTCAGCGCCGTCACGGCACCGACGAGGAGCGCCCGGGCCAGCGTCACCCGGTCGGCCGGCCCGAGGCCGACTTGGCGCCGCCCGCCCGCCCGGCGATCCGCACCCGACCCGCGCAGCCCCCGGTCGAGGGTCAGGCACAGCACCGCCCCGTACGCGGTCCCGGCGAGCCAGCCCGCCGGCCCGAGGCCGACCGTCGCGGCCAGCGCCGCCAACAGAGCAATCTGGACGATGAATCCGATCACGGGACCGTTTCGAACCGTGGGCACCGTACCTCCGTGTCTATCATCGACGACTTCCGACAGGAACTACGGGAAACATCGCCGTTCGGTTCGCCCCGGACGCGGGTGAGGAGAAGCCGGTGACCGGTGAGGCGCGCGCCTTCTGGCTGCGTACGCCCGGCACGGGCGAGATCCGGTCGGTGCCGCTCGCCGCCCCCGGTCCGGGCGAGGTGCTCGTGCGCAGCCGGTACTCGGGTGTCAGCCGGGGCACGGAGACGCTGGTCTTCGCCGGCCGCGTCCCCGCCGACCAGTACGCGGCGATGCGTGCCCCGTTCCAGGAGGGCGACTTCCCGGCGCCGGTGAAGTACGGCTACCTCAACGTGGGAGTCGTCGAGCAGGGGCCCGCCGAGTTGCGCGGCCGGACGGTCTTCTGCCTGCACCCGCACCAGAGCGCGTACGTGGTGCCGGCCGGCGCGGTGGTGCCCGTACCCGAGGCGGTGCCGCCCGCCCGCGCGGTGCTCGCCGGGACGGTGGAGACGGCGGTGAACGCGCTGTGGGACGCCGCGCCCCTGGTCGGCGACCGGGTGAGCGTGGTCGGCGGCGGCATGGTGGGCTGCTGCGTGGCGGCGCTGCTGGCCCGCTTCCCCGGCGTACGGGTGGAACTGGTCGACACGGACCCGACCCGGGCGCGGGTGGCCACCGCGCTCGGCGTCGACTTCGCCCCGCCGGAGGGGGCGGCCGGCCGGCGCGACCTCGTGGTGCACGCCAGCGCCACCGCCGCCGGCCTGCAACGTTCGCTGGAACTGCTCCGGCCGGAGGGCACGGTCGTCGAGCTGAGCTGGTACGGCGACCGCACCGTCGCGCTGGCGCTGGGCGGGGCGTTCCACTCCGGTCGGCTGACCGTGCGCGGCAGCCAGGTGGGCGCCGTCGCGCCGGCCCGGCGGGGCAGCCGGAGCCTCACCGACCGGCTGGCGCTCGCCCTGGAGCTGCTCGCCGATCCCGCCTTCGACGCGCTGCTCACCGGCGAGTCCCGCTTCGCCGAGCTGCCCGACGTGCTGGCCCGACTGGCCGCCGGCAGCCTCCCCGCACTGTGCCACCTCATCACCTACGACGGAGAGTGACCCGTGTTCAGCGTGACCGTCCGAGACCACATGATGATCGCCCACAGCTTCCGGGGCGAGGTGTTCGGCCCGGCACAGCGCCTGCACGGGGCGACCTTCGTCGTCGACGCCACCTTCCGCCGCCCCGACCTCGACGCCGACGGCGTGGTGGTCGACATCGGGCTGGCCACCGCCCAGCTCAGGGCGGTGCTCGGGGAGCTGACCTACCGCAACCTCGACGACGACCCGGCGTTCGCGGGGGTGAACACCACCACCGAGGTGCTGGCCCGCTGGGTCGCCGACCGCCTCGCCGAGCGGGTACGCGCCGGCGACCTGGGCGCGGGCGCCCACGCCCTGGCCGGCATCAGCGTCACGCTGCACGAGTCGCACGTCGCCTGGGCCAGCTACGAACGGTCGCTCTGAGTGGCGACGGTGCACGTCGTGCTGCCCAACGACGTCGACGACCCGGCCGAGCCGAGCGGCGGCAACGGCTACGACCGCCGGCTCTGCCGGGGCCTCGCGGCGGCCGGCTGGACGGTCCGCGAGCACGCCGTACCCGGTGACTGGCCCCACCCCGACCGGGCCGCGCGCGCCGGAGTCGCCGGGGTGCTCGCGGCGCTGCCCGACGGGGCGTGCGTCCTGCTCGACGGGCTGGTCGCCTCGTGCGTGCCGGAGGTGCTCGGCCCGCACGCCCGGCGACTGCGCCTCGTCGTCCTCGTGCACCTGCCGCTGGAGCACGACGCCGAGGGCGCCGCTCTGGCCGCCGCCGTCGCGGTCGTCACCACCAGCGAGTGGACCCGGCAACGGCTGCTCGACCGGTACGCGCTGCCGGCCGGCCGGGTGCACGTCGCCCGGCCCGGCGTGGACCCGGCCCCGCCCGCGTCCGGGTCGCCGGCCGGGGGGCACCTGCTCTGCGTCGCCGCCCTCGCCCCGCACAAGGGGCACGACGTGCTGGTGGAGGCGCTGTCGACCGTCGCCGACCTGCCCTGGAGCTGCGTCTGCGTGGGGCCGCTGAGCCGCGACCCGGGTTTCGTGGCGGTCCTGCGCCGGCAGGTCGGCGGGCACGGTCTCGACGACCGGGTGCGCCTGGTCGGCCCGCGCACCGGGGCGGCCCTGCACGCCGCGTACGCCGCCGCCAACCTGCTGGTGCTGCCGTCGCGCCGGGAGACGTACGGGATGGTGGTCACCGAGGCCCTCGCACGCGGCGTGCCGGTGCTCGCCACGGCGGCGGGCGGGGTGCCCGAGGCCCTGGGGCGCGCACCCGACGGCGCGACGCCGGGACTGCTCGTGCCGCCCGACGACGCGGCGGCCCTGGCCGGCGCGCTGCGGCGCTGGCTCGGCGAGCCCGAACTGCGCCGGGCGCTGCGGCGGGCGGCGCGCGAACGGCGGCGCACGCTCGACGACTGGGCCGTCCCCGCGAGCGTCACGGGCGCGGTGCTGGCCGGGGCGGTGGCGGCGTGACGGGGCACCTGCCGCCGGACTTCGCGCGCTGGCTGGCGCTGCGGGAGCCCGCCGACGCGGCGGCCCGCGCCGCGGACCTGGTGGACGTGGTCCGCCGCCGGCTCTCCGGCGCCGGGCCGCTCGTCGTGCACGACCTCGGCACCGGCACCGGGTCCATGGCCCGCTGGCTGGCGCCGCTGCTGCCCGGCCCGCAGCACTGGATCCTGCACGACCGGGACGCCGACCTGCTCGCCCGTGCGGCCGCCGGGATGCCCGCCACCGCCGGCGACGGCGCCCCGGTCACCGCCGAGACCCGACGCGGCGACCTCACCCGGCTGACCGCCGCCGACCTGGCCGACGCGTCGCTGCTCACCGCGTCCGCGCTGCTGGACATGCTCACCGCGGCGGAGGTCGAGCGGCTCGTCGCGGTCTGCGCCACGGTGGGCCGCCCGGCCCTGCTGGCCCTGTCGGTGACCGGCCGGGTCCGGCTCAGCCCGGCGGATCCCTGGGACGGGCCGGTCGCCGCCGCGTTCGACGACCACCAGCGTCGTACGGTCGACGGGCGCACCCTGCTGGGGCCGGACGCCGTGCACGCCTGCGCGGCGGCGTTCGCCCGGCACGGCGTCGACGTGCTCCTGCGACCCAGCCCGTGGCGGCTCGGCCCACAGCAGGCGGAGCTGGCCGGCGAGTGGTTCACCGGCTGGCTCGACGCCGCCTGCGAGCAGCGGCCCGAGCTGACCGGCCCCACCCGCGCGTACGCCCGCCGTCGCCGTGCCGAGATCGCCGCCGGCCGGCTCGACGTCCTGGTCGACCATCTCGACCTGCTGGCCGGCTGTGGGTGAACCGGGCGCCCCGCCGGCACGTGCGCACCGGCGGGGCGAGCGTCGGGGGAGGACCCGGATGGCGGCGCGCGGGTGCTGGCCCTGGGCGCGGCTGCTCGGCGGCGGGGGCGTGCTGGCCGTCCTGCTGGGCTGGCTGGGCACCGGCCCGTTCCTCGCCGGGTTGCGCCTGATCGACGTACCGGCGCTGGCCGCCGCCGTCGGCATCGGGGCGGTGACCACGGGTTGCTGCGCCTGGCGGTGGAGCCTCGTCGCGGCGGGGCTCGGCGTGCGACTGCCGCTGCCGACGGCGGTCGCGCACTGCTACCGGGCGCTGTTCCTGAACGCGACGCTGCCCGGCGGCGTGCTCGGCGACGTGCACCGGGCCGTACGGCACGGCCGCGACGTCGGCGACGTCGGGCGCGGCGTGCGCGCGGTGGTGTGGGAACGCGCCGCCGGCCAGGTCGTGCTGGCCGCCGTGGCGGTGGTCGTGCTCGCCGTCCTCCCGTCGCCGGTGCGGCCCCACCTGCCGGTGGTGGCCGCGCTGCTGGTGGCGGCCGGGCTGGGCGTCGTCCTGCTCGCCCGCGTGCTGCCCACCGCCGGGCCGTCGCGGTGGGCGCGCGCGGCGCGTACGGCGGCGGCCGACGTCCGCGGCGGGCTGCTCGGCCGGCGCGCCTGGCTGGGCGTGCTGGTGGCCTCCACCGTGGCCGTCGCCGGCCACCTGGCCACGTTCGTGCTGGCCGCGCGTACCGCCGGTTCCACCGCGCCGCTGGCCCTGCTGGTGCCGCTGACGCTGCTCGCGCTGCTGGCCATGGGGGTGCCGGCGAACGTCGCCGGCTTCGGCCCGCGTGAGGGCGTGGCGGCGTGGGCGTTCGGCGCCGCCGGCCTGAGCGCCGCCGAGGGCGTCGCCACCGCCACGGTGTACGGGGCGCTGGTGCTCGCCGCGAGCCTACCCGGCGCCGCCGTCCTGCTGGTCCGCCGTGCCCGAGTGCCCACCGACTGACGAGGAGCCCGATGTCCGAAGCGCCGCCCGCCGCCACCGTCCGTACGCAGGTCACGGTGCCGCTGCGGTTCCCCGACGGATACCACACCACCGCCCGCGTGTTCTCCTTCCACAACCTCGCCGACGGCCGGGAGCACCTCGCGTTCGGCCTCGGCGACCGGGTCGGACCCGCCGACGGCGGCGCGCCACACCGCTCCTCGCCGCCACTGGTCCGCCCGCACAGCGAGTGCCTGACCGGCGACGTGTTCGGCAGCCGGCGCTGCGACTGCGGCCCCCAACTGCGCGAGGCGGTCGAACGCATCGCCGTCGCCGGCGGCTACCTGCTCTACCTGCGGCAGGAGGGACGCGGCATCGGCCTGTACGCCAAGCTCGACGCGTACGCGTTGCAGGACGCGGGGCTGGACACGTACGAGGCGAACCTGGCGCTGGGGCACCGGCCCGACGAGCGGGACTACACGGTGGCCGCGCAGATGCTCGCCGCCCTGGGCGTGGACCGGATCGCCCTGCTGAGCAACAACCCGGACAAGGCGGCACAGTTGGCCCGGCTCGGGGTCGCGGTCGCCACGCGCGTACCCACCGGGGTGCACCTGTCCGAGGCGAACGCCGGCTACCTGGCGGCCAAGGCCGGGCGTGGCGGGCACGCCCTCGACCTGCCCTTCGTCCATGACTGAGCGCCCGTACGTGCTGCTCAGCTGCGCGACGTCGCTCGACGGCTACCTCGACGACGCCAGCGGGCAGCGGCTGCTGCTGTCCAACGAGGCCGACCTGGACCGGGTCGACGAGGTGCGGGCCGGCTGCGACGCGATCCTGGTCGGCGCGGGCACGGTCCGCCGCGACGACCCCCGGCTGCTGGTCCGCTCCGCGCGGCGCCGCGCCGACCGTGTCGCGCGGGGGCTGCCCGCCTCGCCGACGAGGGTGACGGTGACCGGCTGCGGCGACCTGGACCCGGCGGCCCGCTTCTTCACCACGGGAGACACCGAGCGGATCGTCTACTGTGCCACCCCGGCGGTGGGGAAGACGGGGGAGCGGCTGGCCGGCCGGGCCACCGTGGTGGACGCGGGCGAGCCGGTGGACCCGGCGTGGGCGGTGGCGGATCTCGCCGAGCGGGGGGTGGGCCGGCTGATGGTGGAGGGCGGGGCGAGCGTGCTGGGGCAGTTCCTCACCGCCGGCCTCGCCGACGAGCTGCACCTGGTCCTGGCCCCGTTCTTCGTCGGCGACCGGCGGGCGCCCCGGTTCGTCGGCGACGGGCGGTTCCCCTGGCACCCCGGCCGCCGGGCCAGGGTGGCGGAGACCCGCCAGATCGGGGACGTCGTGCTGGTCCGCTACGCGCTCTCGGAGCGCTGCGACGCGGCCTGAGCGGGCGCCCTCGGCGAGCGCCTGACCTGGGAGTGCGCGGCGGGCTGCCGGCAGGGTCGACCGCCCGGCGGCGGGCGAGTCGGATTCCTGCCCGTCGCCAATGTGACTCACCGCATCGGGGTGGTTGCGAACGGTGCTCAGATGTCTCCCACTGGCCCGCGCCGTGCGGGCCGACGGAAACGGAGAGTACGAGTGGGATCCAACCTCCTGCGCCGGGTCGCCACGGCGACCGTGGCGCTCAGCTGCGCCGTCCTCGGGACGGTGGTGGCGGCGACGGGACCGGCGGCGGCCAGCCCGATCCGCAACAACACCCCCTGGTCGGTGCTGCTCTGCAAGTTCAGCGACAAGCCGGCCGAGCCGAAGACGCCGTCGTTCTTCGCCAACTTCCTCACCGACGCCGGCCTCGGCACCTCGGGAGTGGCGGACTACCTGGCCGACCAGTCCGGCGGCCGGGTGTCGCTGGCCGGCTCGGCGGTACGGGGCTGGTACACGATGTCGTACACCCTGACGCAGTTCCAGTCGATCGACCGCGGCACCCGCATCCAGCGCTGCGTCGACACCGCCGCCGCCAACGGCTACACCGTGCCCGCCGGACACCGTACCGCCGTCATGCTCAACGACTGGGTCGACTCCGGTGCCGCCGGCGGACGGGTGCTGCTCGACCCGGGCGCCTGGAACGTGGGCTTCGCCGCCCACGAGATGCTGCACGGCTACAACCTGGGGCACTCGTTCTCCAACGACACCACCTACCAGAACGCGCCGTGGTCCCAGCCGGGGGAGTACGACGACCCCTGGGACGAGATGAGCGCCATGCACATCTACGCCTTCGCGACCGCGAACTACGGCACGAGCGCGGTCGGGCTCAACGCCTTCCACCGCGACGAGCTGGGCTGGCTGCCGAAGAACCGGGTGTTCACGATGGCCGCCGACGGGGTCGGCTCGCGCAGCATCACGCTGGCCCCGCTGGAGGTGCCGTCGGCGAGCGGGCCGCTGCTGGTGCGGATCCCGTTCGACCCGGCCGACCTCTTCCACTACTACACGGTGGAGTTCCGCCGGAAGACCGGCTGGAGCGCCGGCATCCCGGCCGACACGGTCCTGCTGCACGAGGTCCGCAACGGCACGCCCACGCTGCTGCGTACCGGGCCCGGCGGTGGCCCGGCCCAGTCGATCAACGCCAACGGCGTGCAGGTCAGCGTGAACTCGGTGTCCGGCAACGCCGCGACCGTCACCGTCACCACCGACGTGGTCGACCGCTGCCTGCAGGGGTACGTCTGGCGGGAGGCCCGGCCGGGCGACCTGGTCTGCGTCACCGGGGCCACCCGCAGCCAGGTCTGGGCGGACAACGCGGCGGCCCCGAGCCGCTGGACCAACGGCGCGTACGGCCCGCACACCTGCATCTCGGGCTACGTGTGGCGTGAGGCGTACGCCGGGGACGACGTCTGCGTCACCGGCGCGCAGCGCACCCAGGCCGCCTCGGACAACGCCGCCGCGGCGAGCCGCCGCAACCCGGCGCGCCTGGTCTCCGGGCCGAACACCTGCGTCAGCGGATACGTCTGGCGCGACGCCGACCAGTCCGACTACGTCTGCGTCACCGGGGCGACCCGCTCCCAGGTGCTCGCCGACAACTCCGTCGCCGCGAGCCGCTGGGTCAACGGCCCGTACGGCCCGCACACCTGCGTCGCCGGCTACGTGTGGCGGGAGGCCTTCCTCGGCGACGACGTCTGCGTCACCGGCACCCAGCGCAGCCAGGCCGCGGCGGACAACGTCGCCGGCCCGGGCCGGGTGCTGCGACCGGGCGGCTGAGCCCCGGCGTTCCCCGGGCGGGCACCCGCCCGGGGAACGCGGATCGCGACCCGACCGCCTGCCCGATCCGCGAGGACCCGGCGGTCGTCGCGCGGTCAGGGCCGGCCGGCCTCGAACGTCTCCCGGTCGAGGAAGAGCAGCCGGGCCCGCTTGCCGTCGAGGTCGATCAGCGGCCCGGCGACGAACCCGGTGCGCAGCAGCCGGTTCACCGCCTTCTCGTTGAGCGCGTCCGGCTCCATCACGACGCGCCGGTGTCGCGGGTCGGCGAAGACGAAGTCGAGGAACACCCGCAACAGCGTGCCGGTGAAGCCCCGCTCGGCCGTGTCGGCCGGACCGATCAGCAGGTGGGCCCCGTGGTCGCCGGGCTGGACCGGGTAGCACTCGCCGACCGGGTCGGCGGCCGGCTCGTACGTCTGGAACAGCGCGACCGGCCGCCCGTCGCGGTGGGTCAGCCACGCGTGGTGGGTGGACAGCGAGTCGAGGTAGCGGTAGATCTCCTCGACCCGCTCCCGCCCGGCCTCGCGCATGCCCCAGAACCGGGCGCGTTCCTGGCTGGCCCAGGAGTGGATCAGGTCGATGTCGGTGTCGGGGTCGAGGGGACGGATCGTCACCCGGCCGAAGCCGTCGACGTCCTGGTGGTAGGTGCGGACGGGCTCACGCATCGGGTCCCTCACTTCGCGGCGGCGGTGATCGGCGGGACGCTCGCGGCGGCCCTGCGGCGGGCGGCGGGGACGACCAGGGGGGTGCCGGTCTCCGGGTCGTCGATCACCCGGCAGGGCAGCCCGAAGACCTCCCCGACCAGTTCGGCCGTCACCACCTCCCGGGGCGCCCCGGCCGCCACCACCTGCCCCTCGCGCATCGCGATCAGGTGCGTGGCGTAACGGGCGGCGTGGTTGAGGTCGTGCAGCACCGCCACCAGCGTGCGGCCCTGCTCCTCGTGCAGCCGGGCGCACAGGTCGAGGACCTCGATCTGGTGGGCGATGTCCAGGTAGGTGGTCGGCTCGTCGAGCAGCAGCAGGGGGGTCTGCTGGGCCAGCGCCATGGCGATCCACACCCGCTGCCGCTGCCCGCCGGAGAGCTCGTCGACGGGCCGGTCGGCCAGGTCGGCCACGCCGGTGGCGGCCATCGACTGGGCGACCACCCGCTCGTCCTCACGCGACCACTGCCGCAGCAGCCCCTGGTGCGGGTACCGGCCGCGGGCGACGAGTTCGGCGACGCCGATGCCGTCCGGCGCGACGGACGTCTGCGGCAGCAGGCCGAGGGTGCGCGCGACGCCCCGCGCCGGCATCCGGTGGATGTCCTCGCCGTCGAGCAGCACCGCCCCGGCGGCCGGCTTCAGCAGCCGGGACAGGGCCCGCAGCAGGGTCGACTTGCCGCAGGCGTTGGGGCCGATGATGACCGTGAAGGACCGATCGGGCACCTCGACGGTCAGGTCCTGCGCGATGGTCCGCCGCTCGTAGGCGAGGGTCATCGCGGTGCCGCTCAGCCGGGACGTCATGCTCGGTGCTCCGATCTCGTCGTGGGTGGGCCGTCGGTCGTGCCCGGTCACAGCCGGCCGGCCCGGCGTTCGGTGGCCAACAGCCAGACCAGGTAGGCGCCGCCGAGCACGCCGGTCACCACGCCGACCGGCAGCTGGTGGCCGGGGAAGGCCCGCAGCGCGAGCTGGTCGGCGCCGACCAGGAGGACGGCCCCGACGGCCGCCGAGGGCAGCAGGTTCGGCCCCGGGGCCCGGGTCAGCCGCCGCGCGAGGTGCGGCGCGGTGAGAGCCACGAAGTTCACCGGGCCGGCGCCGGCCGCCGCCAGGGAGACCAGCAGCACCGCCGCCGCGAGCACGACCAGCCGCAGCCGCTCCACGCGTACGCCGAGGGCGGCGGCGCTGTCGTCGCCCATCTCGACCAGCCGCATCGCCGGCCCGTAGCCGACCAGCAGGAGCGGCACCAGCACCGCCAGCGCGAACAGCAGGGGCAGCGCGTTCGACCAGCCGCGCCCGTCGAGGCTGCCGGTGAGCCAGAGCACGGCGCGGGCGGCGTCCATCAGCGGGGCCCGGGTGAGCAGCCAGCCGTTGACCCCGGTGAGGATCGCCATGGTGCCGATGCCGACCAGGATCAGCCGGTAGCCGTGCACGCCGCGGCGCCAGGACAGCCCGTAGACCAGCGCGCCGGTGACCAGCCCGCCGACCACCGCCGAGGAGGCCAGCGCCAGGCTGCTGCCGCCGAGCACCACCACGACCAGGGCCCCGGTCGCCGCGCCCTGGGTGAAGCCGAGCATGTCGGGGCTGCCCAGCGGGTTGCGTACCAGCGACTGGAAGACGGCGCCGGCCAGCGCCAGCGCGGCGCCGACGCAGAGCGCGGTGACCACCCGGGGCAGCCGCAGCTCGGTGACGATGAACTCCTCGGCCGGGGTGCCCCGGCCGGTGAGGGCGCGCAGCACGTCGGCGGGGCTCATCGGGTAGTCGCCGCTGCCGATGGCGAGCACGCTCAGCGCCAGGGCCAGCAGCACGCAGGCGACGCCGACGGCGATGGCGCGGGGACGCAGCCGCAGGGACAGGCTGTCGCCGAAACGGAGGGTGATCACGGGTGGGCCACCCGCCCCCGCAGCACCAGCCAGAGGAAGAGCGGCCCGCCCGCCACGGCGGTGACGAGCCCGACCTGGAGCTCGCCGGGGCGGCTCAGCACCCGTCCCAGCACGTCGGCGCCGAGCAGCAGCACGGGCGCCAGCACCGCGCTGTACGGCAGCAGCCAGCGCAGATCCGGACCGGTGAGCGCGCGGACCAGGTGCGGCACCAGCAACCCGACGAAGACGATCGGCCCGCAGGCGGCGGTGGCGGCGCCGCAGAGCAGCGTGATCGCCGCGATGACGGTGCCCCGGATGAGTGCGGGCCGGGCGCCGAGGGCGCGCGCCGCGTCGTCGCCGAGCGCCAGGGCGTTGAGGGGCCGTGCGACGGCCAGGGCGATCAGCAGGCCCGCCGCCATGAACGGGGCGACCGTGCGTACGGTCGACGGTTCGGCACTGGCCAGCGAGCCGACCGTCCAGAACCGCAGCCGCTCCAGCGAGGCCGCGTCCATCAGCATGACCGCGCTGACGTACGAGTAGAGGGTGGCGTTGAGGGCCGCGCCGGCCAGCGCCAGCCGGGCGGGGGTCGCCCCGCGTCCGCCGCCGACGGCGTACACGGCGGCGGTCACGGCCGCCGCGCCGAGCAGCGCGAACCACACCTGACCGCCGACGCCGCCGATGCCGAACAGCAGCGCCCCGGTGGCCACCGCCGCCGAGGCGCCGGCGTTGATGCCGAGCAGGCCGGGATCGGCGAGCGGGTTGCGGGTCAGCGCCTGCATCACCGCCCCGGCGACGCCGAGCGCCGACCCGGCGAGCAGGCCGAGCAGCGTACGCGGCAGCCGCATGTGGTGCACGACGGCGTACTCCGTGGCGTCGTGGTACAGCAGGCCCTGCCACACGTCGGTGAGGGGGAGCTGCTTGGCGCCCACGGCGATGCTGAGCATCGCGACGGCCGCGAGCAGCAGCACCGACGCCGCGAGGCCGGCGGCCCGCAGCGCGGCCCGGCCGGGCCGGCGCACCGCCGGCGGTTCCGGTGGGGCCGGCGGGGCTCCGACGCGGGGGGAGAGGGTGGCGGACAGTGTGGGCTCCGATGTGGTGCGGATTTCCGAACGGGACTTGACAGCCGTTTAGGTTAGGTTAACCTAACCCCGCTGTCCATGGTCATTCGCCCGACCCCTGATCGAAAGACACCGCCATGTCGCATCCCGTGTCCGCCCGCCGCCTCTCCCGCCGGGGCCTGCTCGCCGCCGGTGGCGCCGCCACCCTGGCAGCCCTGCTCGCCGGCTGCGGCGGGGACGAGGACTCCGCCACCCCCGCCGCCAAGGGCTCCGAAGGGCCGTGGTCGTTCACCGACGACCGTAACGAGAAGGTGAGCGCCCCCACCCGGCCGGCCCGGGTGGTCGCCTTCACGGGGGTCGCCGCCGCGCTCGTCGACTTCGGGCTCGACAAGCAGATCGTCGGGGTGTTCGGCGAGACGAAGCTCGCCGACGGCAGCAAGGACCCGCAGGCCGGCGACCTCAACATCGAGTCCGTGGAGATCCTCGGCAACGTCTGGGGCGAGTTCAACCTGGAGAAGTACGCCGCCCTGCGGCCCGAACTGCTCGTCACCCACATGTACGACCCGGGCGCCTTCTGGTACGTGCCGGACGAGAGCAAGGACAAGATCCTGCCGCTCGCCCCCACCGTCACCGTGACCACCGCCCGGGTGCCGATGACCAAGCCGATCGAACGGTACGCGCAGCTCGCGGAGTCCCTCGGCGCCGACCTGTCCGCCAAGAAGGTCACCGACGCCAAGGCCCGCTTCGAGGCCGCCGCCGAGTCGGTCCGCCAGGCGGTCAAGGCGAACCCGGGCATCAAGATGCTCGCCTGCTCCGGCAGCCCCGACCTGTTCTACGCCTCGAACCCCAAGGTCAGCACCGACCTGATGTACTTCGCCGAGCTGGGTGTCGACATCGTCGTACCCACCAAGCTGGAGGCCGGCGACTACTTCGAGGCGCTGAGCTGGGAGAACGCGGGCAAGTTCCCGGCCGACCTGCTCCTGCTGGACAACCGCAGCACCGCCCTGCAGCCCAAGGACCTGGCCGCCAAGCCGACCTGGCAGCAGCTGCCGGCGGTCAAGGCCAACCAGATCGCCGCGTGGGACGCGGTGCCCCGCTTCTCGTACGCCGGCGCCGCGCCACTGCTGGAGAACCTGGCCACCGCCATCAAGGGCGCGAAGAAGGTCACGGCATGACCACCGCCGTCGCCGTCCAGTACCGCTTCTTCGCCGCGCAGGTCGTCGGCGCCCGCCGCGTCGGGGCCTCCCTGGTCCGGGTGACCCTCGGCGGGCCGGAGCTGGTCGACTTCGCCGGCGGCGGCCGGGACCAGAGCGTCTCGTTGTTCCTGCCGCACCCCGGCCAGCCCGAACCGGTGCTCCCCGTCGAGGCGGGCGGCGACTGGTTCGGGGCCTACCGGGCCATGGACCCCGACGTGCGCGCGGTGATGCGGTCCTACACGATCCGGGAGCAGCGTCCCGAGCTGGCCGAGGTGGACATCGACTTCGTCAGCCACGGCGACACCGGCCCCGCCTCCCGCTGGGCCCGGCACGCCCTGCCGGGCGACCGGGTGGTGCTGCTCGGTCCGGCCGTGCACGACAACCGCAGCGTCTGCTTCCGCCCGCCGGTCGGCACCGACTCCGTCATGCTGGTGGCCGACGAGACCGGGCTGCCGGCCGCCGCCGGGATCCTGGCCTGGCTGCCGGCCGGCACCCCGGTGCAGGCCTGGATCGAGGTCCCCGACGCGGCGGACATCCAGGAACTGCCCACCGAGGCGCGGGCCGAGGTGCGCTGGATCGTGCGCGGCGGCACCGCCCCCGGCAGCAGCCTGCTGGCGGACGCGGTACGTGCCGCCCGGCTGCCGGCCGGCACGCCGTACGCCTGGATCGCCGGCGAGTCCTCGATGGTGCGGTCCGTACGCCGGCACCTCGTCGGCGAGCGCGGCCTGAACCGCCGGCACGTCACCTTCTCCGGCTACTGGCGCCGGGGTGCCTCCGAGGAGGACCTGCGCGCCGAGGCCGCCGTCAGGGCCGCCGCCTGACAGTGCCCGCCGCACGTCGCGTCCCACCCCGTCGGGACGCGACGTGCGGCGTCTGCGCGGTCGCTCAGAACTCGCGGTACATGACGTGCAGGCCCACCCGGCCGACGACCGGGTGGCGGAACGCGCCGGGCACGGTGCCCACCACGGCGAACCCCTCCCGCCGGTACAGCCGCACGGCGGCGGCGTTGCTCGCCACGACCGCGTTGAACTGCATGCCGGCGTACCCCCGCTCGCGGGCCCAGTCGACGGCGTGCCGGCACAGCGCGGTGCCCACGCCACGCCCGCGCGCCTCGCGGGCCACCATGAAGCTCGCGGTGGCCACGTGCGAGCCCGGCCCGGGGCGGTTGGTGCCCATCTTCGCGGTGCCCAGCACCACGTCGCCGTCGACCGCGACCACCGTCCGGCCGGGCGCGGTCTCCACCCACATGTCGTACGCCTGCTCGGCGGTCAGCTCCGGGTCGTAGGGGAAGGTCTCCCGGGCCCGGACCACCTCCTGGATGATCGGCCACACCTGGGCCCAGTCCGGTTCGTGGAACTCGCGGATCCGCACCCGGCGGATGCTAGGGACGGCCCGGCCGGGCGGCAAGGCGATTCCGGCTGGCCGTGCGCTCACCGCCGAGGTCGTCGGCAGCGCTGCCCGAGGGCGGATACCCGACTGTCGACAACCGGGCGGCCGAGGTCCTCGGTGTCGCCCCTTGAGGCGGGGGCCTACTCTCGCTGAAGATCAGAGCCAGCTGTCGAGGGGCGCCATGGTGAATGAGCGCAGTGTTGCTGAGCGCGTCGAACTCTTCCTGGCGCAGGAGGGCATGGAGCGCGAGGACGTACGCGTGTACATGACCGGCCTCAGGGAGAGCTTCGAGAACCTGAACCGCAAGATCGACCGCAGTTTCCTGAGCGTCATCCTCGCGTGCGCGATATTCGTGCTGCTCTCGCACGGCAACCTGACGGAGGCGGAGATCTTCAATGTGAAGGTCCAGGACTTCTCGATGTTCCGCCTGCTGATTCCCGTGTTCGTCTCCCTGGCGATCGCCCGGGCGATCTCCATCTCCATCGCGATGATGTATCTGGAGGAGCTGTACTCCGAGCTGCTCCGCCAGTGGATGCCGAAGTGGCATGAGGCGGAACTCGGGATGGTCCCCATGTCAGCGGGGGGCTTCTTCATCTACGTCATTCCGGGCCTCCTCGACGAGCAGACGGCGAAGTGGAGGGGGAAGGACTTCCTCGTTCAGTTCCTGGCCCTCGTTCTGTCCCCGATCCTCTTCGGTGTGTACGCCTATGCCTCCATCTTCACCGACGACAAGATAGGTGTCGGTTGGGCGGTCCTCTCCCTGCTCCTGACGCTTGGTGGAGTGGCCGTGGGGCTCTATCAGGTCGTCACCGACAAGCGTCAGGACGACTAGGCGGGCCACCTCCGGGCGCTTCGGCTGTCCGGACCGGTGTGCCCCGTCGCCGGCCGGACGGCTCAGCCGAGGGGTATCTGGGCGGGCCGGTCGGGACGGGCGGCCCCGTCGAGCGTCGTGCCGATCGCGACGGCGGGTGGGGCCGGTACGACGGGCGCGTCCCGGCCGGTGCCCCGGTGGCCGTCGCCGTCGTGGCGCGACTCCTCGTGGTAGTCCTGTTCCACGTTGACCGACCACACGTCGTGGTGGGTGCCGCAGGCGATGTTCTCGGCGGTGAGCATGGCCGTCAGCATCGAGTGGTCCTGGTTGTTGTAGCGGTGCATGCCGTTGCGTCCCACCGGGTGCACGTTGGGCACCTCGCGGGCCAGCCACTCCCGGATCACGTCGACGTTGCGCTGGTAGCGCTCGTCGTAGACCGGGTACGCCTTCGGCATCCGCACCACGTACCCGGCCTCGACCACCCCCGGCCGGACCAGGCCGAGCCGCTCCAGCTCGGCCGTCGCGGCGGCGACCAGCTCGGCGTCCGGCGTACGCCAGGTCTCGTCGTCGGCGAACACGAAGTACTCCAGGCCGAGGCAGGTGCGGCCGTCCTTGACCAGGTGCGGTGACCAGGAGCCGAAGTTCTGGATCCGGCCGACCTTCACGGCCGGGTCGTGCACGTAGATCCAGTTGTCCGGGAACGAGAACTCCTCCGGCACCACCAGCGCGACGGTCAGGAAGTCCCGGTACCGCAGGTCGGCGGCGGCGGCCAGCACCTCCGGCGGGGCGGCCGGGCGCAGCGCGGCGACCAGCTCGGAGATCGGCATCGAGGAGACGACGTGCGCGGCCGGCTCGGTGCGCTGCCCGCCGGCCCCGTCGACGGTCACGGCGACGGCCCGGCGGCGCTCCGGGTCGCGGTGCACGGCGGTCACCCAGGTGCCGGTGTCCACCCGGCCGCCGCGTTGGCGGACCTCCTCGGCGCAGCGCTCCCACATCATGCCGGGGCCGAGCCTCGGGTACTGGAACTCCTCGATCAGGCTGGTCACGTCCTTGCGGTTGCGTCGGGGCAGCACCGCGTTGCGGACGGCCTTCGCCAGCGACAGGTTCTTGATCCGCTGCGCCGCCCAGTCGGCCTGCAACCGGTCGGCCGGCATCCCCCAGACCTTCTCCGTGTACGTCTTGAAGAACATCGAGTACAGCCGCCAGCCGAACCGGGCCGAGACCCAGCCCTCGAAGTGCGACTGGTCCTTCGGCGGGCGTAGCCGGGCGCGCGCGTACGAGCCCATGCACAGCACGGCCTCCCGCACGCCGAGGTTGCGCAGGGCGTTCGCCGCGCTCAGCGGGTAGTCGAACAGGGCGCCCCGGTAGTAGATCCGGCTCATCCGGGGCCGCAGCAGGAAGTCCTCGTCGGGCAGGATCTCGTGCCAGAACTCCTCGACCCGGGCCACCTTGGTGAAGAACCGGTGCCCGCCGATGTCGAAGCGCCACCCGTCGCGCTCGACGGTGCGGCTGATCCCGCCCACCACCTCGTCGGCCTCGAACACCCGGACCGGGCTGTCCCGCCGCAGCAGCTCGTACGCCGCGGTCAGGCCCGCCGGCCCCGCGCCGATGACCACCGTGCCGCGCTCTTCGCCCATGCCCGTCGCCTCCCGCTTCCGCCTTCCGGAGGCGCCCGCTTACCCGGTGCCGGCCGGAACTCACCCCCGGATTCCCGTCCCGCCCCCGCCGCGCCGGATCGTCGGCGGCGTTCCCGTGACGCCCCGGCGCCCGGTCGACCCAGGGGCGAAGCACGGTGAGGTGTCACCGGGCGGCGACGTGTCAACGGCCCCGGAACGGGGATGTGGCACCGGTCGGGCGGCCGGATCGGGAGACGCGTGATGGAGACAGGGCGGGCCGTCGCGCACCGGCGGTGGCGCACGGTGTCCGCCGGGCTGGCCGGGCGCGGGCACGACCTGCGGCGGGCGGTGGCGGGGGCCGCCGGGCGGGTGCCGGCGCCCTGGCTGTACGTCGTCGGTGTCTTCCTCGGTACGAAGATCGTGCTCAGCGTCGTCGGGGTGCTCGCGCTGAGCGCCTTCGACGAGGTGCCCTGGGCGCCCCCGCCGGACGAGACGATGATGCGCGAGCAGCAGCGGGCGGTCTCCGGGCACCGTGCGCTCGCGCTCTGGTTCGCCTGGGACTCCTTCCTCTACGACCACCTCGCCCGGCTCCCGCTCGACGAGCCGTGGCGCGACTTCGGCTTCCCCCTGCTCTATCCGTTCCTGGCCCGTCCGTTGGCCCCGCTGCTGGGCGGCGACACCGCGCTGGCGCTGCTGCTGGTGGCCAACGTCGCGTTCCTGCTGATGCTCTTCTACGCCCACCGGCTGGGCGAGCGGCTGCTCGGCGACGACGCCTCGGCC
This sequence comes from Micromonospora sp. NPDC049051, assembly GCF_043197575.1. Taxonomy (NCBI): domain Bacteria; kingdom Bacillati; phylum Actinomycetota; class Actinomycetes; order Micromonosporales; family Micromonosporaceae; genus Micromonospora; species Micromonospora sp. NPDC049051. The sequence goes on along the minus strand of NZ_JBICTL010000007.1, from coordinate 231,818 downwards.
CGCCGGTTCGTGCGCTACCTGGTGCTGCTGCCGGCCGGGTTCCTGTTCCAGGCGGCGCTGACCGAGTCGCTGTTCCTCTGCCTCGCGCTGGCCGCCTTCCACTACGCCGAGCGGCGCCGCTGGCTGCTCGTGGGTGTCGTCGGCTTCTTCCTGGCGTTGAGTCGCTCGGTCGGGTTCTTCGTCGTGCTCCCGCTGGCCCTGGTGCTGCTGCGCCAGCACGGCTACCGGCTGGGCCCGCGCGCCTGGTGGTCGTACGTGCGCCAGGGCTGGCCGCTGGTGCTGCTGCCCGCCGGCTGGCTGACCTTCATGGCGTTCTGCCGGTGGCAGAGCGGCGACTGGTTCGCCTACAAGCGCGCCCAGGAGACGGGTTGGGGCATCCGCGTGCAGAATCCGCTGGCGGTGCTCTGGCACGGCCTGACCGACAGCCCGTCCCGCGACGCCCTGCGGGTGTGGATCGCCGTGCTCGTGCTGGTGGTGCTGCTCGCGGGCGCCCGCCGGCTCGGGCTGCCCTACCTCGTGTACGGGCTGACCATGGTCCTGGTGCCGCTGTCGATGGGCCCGCCCGTGTACAAGAGCCTGCTGCGCTACCTGATCGCCGTCTTCCCGGTCGGTCTCGTGCTGGCCCGGTGGGCCCGCCAGGCCGGCGCCGACGCCTGGCTGACCGCCGCCCTGGCCCTGCTCCAGGGCGCGCTCTTCGTCACCTGGCTCGCCTACTGGACCCACTTCATCATCTGACCGCCCACGGCTCCCCGCCCGCCCACGGCCCCCTTCCCGGTCCGCAGGTTGCGCCCGAGCACCATCTCGCCCCCGGCGCGTCAGCCGGCTGACGCGCCGGTCCCGGCCGGGCCAGGGCCGCAGAAGTTGGGTGTCGAGGCCGGTGCCCGGGCTCAGCCGGGCACGCCGGGCCGCGCCGGGGCGGCCTCAGGGGCCGGGCCGGTGCTGTCGCGGCGCACCACCTCGGCGGGCAGGATCTCGACGCGGGGCGTTGCCGCCCCCGGGTCGAGCGCCAGCGACATCGCGCGGGCCCCCATCTCGACCAGGGGCAGCCGGACGGTGGTCAGCGCCGGGGTGACGTCCCGGGCGATCGGCATGTCGTCGAAGCCGATGACCGAGACCTGCCGGGGCACGGCCACCGACCGGGAGCGCAGCAGCGCCAGCGCGCCGATGGCCATCGAGTCGTTGAGCGCCACGATGGCGGTCAGCCCGGGGTCCGCGTCCAGCAGGGCGGCGGTGGCCGCGACGCCGCCGTCGCGGTCGAACTCCGCGTGGCGTACGCGGTGCTCGGGCAGGCTCAGCCCGTGCGCGGCGAGGGACTCCCGCAGCCCGGTGAGCCGGTCGGTGGTGGTGGTGAGCACCGCCGGCCCGGCGATCACCCCGATCTCCCGGTGCCCCAGCTCGTACAGCTCCGCGCCGATCAGCCGGCCGCCGGCGCGGTTGTCCGGCATCACGGCGTCGCCCGAGTGCTCGTGCCGGCCGATGACCGCGACCCGTCCGCCGGTCGCCTCGTACGCGGCGAGCTTCTCGTTGAGCAGTCGGGTGAAGGTGGCGTCGTGGTAGCCCGAGCCGGCCAGGATGATCGCGGCGACCTGCTGGCCGCGCAGCAGTTCGACGTACTCCAGCTCGCGGTCGGGGTCGCGGTAGCTGTTGCAGATCGTCAGCAGCCGGCCCTGGTCGGTGGCGACCCGTTGCAGGCCCCGGGTGATCTCGGCGAAGTACGGATCGGAGACGTCGTGCACGATGACGCCGACCGCCACCCGGTGCGCGCGGGCCAGCAGTTGGGCGTGCGCGTTCGGCACGTACTGCAGCTCGGCGACGGCGCGCAGCACGCGCTCGCGAAGCTCCTCGGTGACGGGCTTGCTGCTGCCGTTGATCACCCGGGAGGCGGTCGCGGGCGAGACCCTCGCCCGCCGGGCCACGTCGGACAGGGTCGCCACTGCCGCCCCCTCGGTCGCTTGTCGACGGCCGCGCCCCGGTGCCGGCCATCCGTCACCGTACCGCAGCGAAAGCCCTTGCCCGCTCCGGTGCCCGGCGGCGCGACGCCCTGCCGCGCGACGGGCCGGACTGCCTCTTGCCTGAGGCGGGAGACGTTCCCTACGCTGCCCAGGAAAGCGCTTGCCTGAGATCTGCCGCAGGGGGCCTCCCGGCGGTGGCGCAGCGTGGAACAGGTCGCCGCCCGCCCCCGTTTCGGCCGGCGGCGCCCGTGGAGGGAAGGAACACCATGACCCGCAGGTCGATAGGCATCATCGTCAACGGCGTCACCGGCCGGATGGGCTACCGGCAGCACCTGGTGCGCTCCCTGCTCGCCATCCGTGAGCAGGGCGGCGTGCCACTGGCCGACGGCACGTCGATCTGGCCCGAGCCCGTCCTGGTCGGCCGCAGCGAGAGCAGGCTCCGCGAGATCGCCGAGCGGCACGGGCTGACCGACTGGACGACCGACCTGAGCGCCGCGCTGGCCCGCGACGACGTCGAGGTCTACTTCGACGCCCAGGTCACCCAGCAGCGCGAGAAGGCGATCCGGCGGGCGCTGGAGGCCGGCAAGCACGTCTACACCGAGAAGCCCCTGGCCGAGGACACCGAGGGCGCCCTGGACCTGGCCCGGGCGGCGCGTGCCGCCGGCGTGCGTACGGGGGTGGTGCAGGACAAGCTCTTCCTGCCCGGGCTGCGCAAGCTCAAGCGGCTCATCGACGGCGGCTTCTTCGGGCGGATCCTGTCGGTGCGGGGCGAGTTCGGCTACTGGGTCTTCGAGGGCGACTGGCAGCCGGCCCAGCGCCCGTCCTGGAACTACCGCAGCGAGGACGGCGGCGGCATCGTCGTGGACATGTTCCCGCACTGGCAGTACGTGCTGGAGGAGCTCTTCGGCAGGGTGCGGACGGTCTCCTGTGTCACCGCGACGCACGTGCCGCAGCGGGTCGACGAGGCGGGGCGCAGCTACCCGGCGACCGCCGACGACGCCGCGTACGGCATCTTCGAGCTCGACGGCGGCGTGGTCGCGCAGCTCAACTCCTCGTGGTGCGTGCGGGTGCACCGTGACGAGCTGGTCGAGTTCCAGGTCGACGGCACCGAGGGCAGCGCCGTGGCCGGGCTGCGCAGCTGCCGGGTGCAGCACCGGGCGGTCACCCCGAAGCCGGTGTGGAACCCCGACCTGCCGGTCACCGAGCCCTTCCGGTCACAGTGGACGGAGGTGCCGGACAACGAGGAGTTCGACAACGGCTTCAAGGTGCAGTGGGAGGCGTTCCTGCGGCACGTCGTGGCGAACGAGCCGTTCCCGTGGGACTTCCTGGCCGGCGCGCGCGGCGTGCAGCTCGCCGAGCTGGGCCTGCGCTCGGCGTGCGAGGGCGTCCGGCTGGCCATCCCGGAGCTGGACCTGTGAGCGCGAGGAGTGAGCCGGGTCTGCGAGCCCCGCAGTCGCGAACGGAAGGCGGACCTGTGAGCGCGAGGAGTGAGCCGGGCTTGCGAGCCCCGCAGTCGCGAACGGAAGGCGGACCTGTGAGCGCCGCCGACGTGGTGCTGCCCGGTGGGCGGCGGTACCGGCTGCGCGGGGGTGCCGGCTTTCCGCGCCCCGCCGGGCCGCCCGCCAGCCGGATCGCGTACGCCGCCGCGCACGTGGTGGCCGATCCGGCGGCGGAGAACGTCCCGGGCGCCCCGGCGGTGCTCGACTGGGAGCGCACCCTGGCCTTTCGGCACCACCTGTGGTCGTACGGCTTCGGGGTGGCCGAGGCGATGGACACCGCGCAGCGCGGCATGGGGCTGGACTACCCGGCCACCCGCGAGCTGATCCGGCGCAGCGCCGCCGAGGCGCGCGCGGTCGGTGGGCGGATCGTCGCCGGGGTCGGCACGGACCAGCTTCCGCCCGGCCCGGCGACCCTCGCCGAGGTGGCCCGCGCCTACCGCGAGCAGCTCGACGACGTGCGGGCCGCCGGGGCCCGTCCGGTGCTGATGTGCAGCCGCCACCTGGCCGCCGCCGCCCGGGGCCCGGAGGACTACCTGCGGGTGTACGACGAACTGCTGGCCGCCGCCGACGGGCCGGTGGTGCTGCACTGGCTCGGCCCGATGTTCGACCCGGCGTTGGCGGGCTACTGGGGGTCGGCCGACCTGGACGAGGCCGCCGACGCCGTCATCGAGCTGATCAAGGCCCACGACACCCGGGTGGACGGGATCAAGGTCTCCCTGCTGGACGCCGACCGTGAGGTGGCGTTGCGCCGCAGGTTGCCCGCCGGGGTGCGGCTCTACACCGGCGACGACTTCCACTACCCGGAGCTGATCCGGGGCGACGCGGACGGCCACTCCGACGCGCTGCTCGGGGTGTTCGCCGCGATCGCGCCGGCCGCCGCCGCGGCGCTCGCCGCGCTCGACCGGGGGGAGCCGGCGGCGTACGAGGAGATCTTCGCGCCGACCGTGCCCCTGGCCCGGCACATCTTCGCGGCCCCGACCTGGCACTACAAGACGGGCATCGTCTTCCTGGCCTGGCTGGCCGGGCACCAGGACCACTTCACGATGGTCGGTGGGGCGCAGTCCGGCCGCTCGCCGGCGCACCTGGCCACCCTGCTCACCCTCGCCGACGCCGCCGGGCTGTTGCCGGACGCGGAGCTGGCCGCGGCCCGCGCCCGGGCGCTGTTCGCCGTGGCGGGGGTGCCCCAGTGAGCGCGAGGAGTGAACGGGGTTTGCGAGCCCCGCAGTCGCGAACGGAGGCGGCTCGGTGAGCGCGAGGAGTGAGCGGGGTTTGCGAGCCCCGCAGTCGCGAACGGAGGCGGCCCAGTGAGCGCCGGTCCCGCGAGCCCCGCGGTCGCACACGGGGAGGGGGACCGCGTGGACGCCCTGCGGCGGTTATCGTTCAACCAGGCCACGTCGCAGCACTGGGCGTTGCCCGAGGTGGTCGCCGGCTGCGTCGCGGCCGGCGTGCCGGGAATCGGGCTGTGGCGGGAGCCGGTTGCCGGCTACGGGCTGGCGCGCGCCGCGAAGCTGGTCCGCGACGCCGGACTCGAGGTCACGTCCCTGTGCCGGGGCGGCTTCTTCACGGCCGACGGCTGGCGGGAGGAGAACCTGCGGGCCATCGAGGAGGCCGCCGCCCTCGGCACCTCGGTCCTGGTGCTGGTCTCCGGCGGGCTGCCGGCGGGCAGCCGGGACGTCGACGGGGCTCGCCGCCGGGTCGCCGACGCCGTCGCCGAGCTGGCCCCGCACGCCGCCGCGGCAGGGGTGACCCTGGCGATCGAGCCGCTGCACCCGATGTTCTGCGCGGACCGCTGCGTGGTCTCCACCCTCGGTCAGGCGCTCGACATCGCCGAGGGGTTCGACCCGGGCGTGGTCGGGGTCGTCGTCGACGCGTACCACGTGTGGTGGGACGACACGGTGTACGCGCAGATCGCCCGCGCAGGGGCGCGGATCGCCGCGTTCCAGGTGTGCGACTGGGTCACCCCGCTGCCCGAGGGGGTGCTGCTCGGCCGGGCCCTGCCCGGCGACGGCTGCATCGAGCTGCGCCGGCTGCGGGAGGCCGTCGACGCGGCCGGCTACACCGGGCCGGTCGAGGTGGAGGTCTTCTCGGCCGAGGTGTGGGACCGGCCGGGCCGGGAGGTGCTGGACGCCTCCGTCGCGGGATACCTGCGCCACGTCGCCTGACGGCGCTCCCGGCCGGTCGGCGGATGCTGTCCGCGCCCGAATCGACCGGCCGGCTGACCGGCGCGAGCCCGGAGTCCCTTCACCTCGCCCGCCCGGCTCTCTATGATCGGTGGAAAATGTCGCCAGACAGCCGGTCATAGGCCGGCAAAAACCTACAGGCGCGGCCGGCGCGCCGGGAAGGGTGGGCATGGCGCTGTCCGCGACCGTTCTCGCCGAGTTGCGCGGCATCGTCGGTGCGTCGCACGTGCACGACGCGGCCGGCGACCTCGTGGCGTACGCGCGGGACGCCACGCCGCTCTTCTCGCACCGGCCGGACGCGGTGGTCTTCCCGGCCGACACCGCCGAGGTCGCCGCGGTGCTGGCGCTCGCCACCCGGCACCGGGTGCCCGTGGTGCCCCGGGGCGCCGGCTCCAACCTGTGCGCCGCGACCGTGCCGCTGCGCGGCGGGATCGTGCTGGTGCTGACCCGGCTCAAGGCCATCCTGGAGGTCAGCGCCGACGAGCTGCTCGCCCAGGTGCAACCGGGCGTGACCAGCGCCGCCCTGGCCGACGCCGCCGCCGCGCGGGGCCTGCTCTGGGCACCCGACCCGGGCAGCCGCACGGTCGCCACCGTCGGCGGCACCATCGCCACCTGCGCGGGCGGGCTGCGCGGGCTGAAATACGGCGTGACCCGCAACTACGTGCTGGGCCTGGAGGCGGTGCTGCCCACCGGCGAGGTGATCCGCACCGGTGGCCGGCTGTGGAAGGACGTCGCCGGCTACGACCTGACCCGGCTGCTCACCGGCTCCGAGGGCACCCTCGCCGTGATCACCGAGGCGACCGTGGCGCTGCTGCCCGCGCCGGCGTCGGCGAACACCGGCGTCGCGTACTTTCCCACGCTCGCCGACGCGGGGGAGGCGGTCGCCCGGGTGATCCGGGCCGGCGTGGTGCCGGCGACGCTGGAGTTCCTCGACCGGGCCTGCATCGACGCCGTCGAGGACTTCGCCCACCTGGGGTTGCGCGCCGACGCCGGTGCCCTGCTGCTCTTCGGCGACGACGGCCCACCCGACCTCGTCGCCGCCCATCTGGACCGGATCGGCGCCGCCTGCGTCGAGGCCGGCGCGGTGGAGGTGACCACGGCCCGCGAGGTCGCCCAGGCCGAGGCGCTGCTGGCCGCCCGCCGCTGCGCCCTGCCGGCGCTGTCCCGCCGGGGCGGGGTGACCATCCTGGAGGACGCGACCGTGCCCCGGCCGCGCATCGCCGAGATGGTCGACCGCATCGACGCCATCGCCGCCCGGCACGACGTCGCCATCGCCACCTTCGGCCACGCCGGCGACGGCAACCTGCACCCCACCTGCGTGCTCGACTCGGCCGAGGACCACGAGGCCGTACGCCGGGCCGAGGCGGCCTTCGCCGACGTCTTCGCCGCCGCCATCGACCTCGGGGGCACCATCACCGGCGAGCACGGGGTGGGGGCGGCGAAGCTGCCGTTCCTCGCCGCCCGCCTCGGCGACGACCAGCTCGCCCTGCTGCGCCGGATCAAGACGGCCTTCGACCCGGCGGGCATCCTCAACCCCGGAAAGCTCGGCTCATGACCGGTGACGTGTTCGATCCGGAGCAGCTGTCGCGCTGCATCTCCTGCGGGTTCTGCCTGCCGGCCTGCCCCACTTACGCGATGACCGGCGACGAGGCGTCCTCGCCGCGCGGCCGGATCACGCTGATGCGGGCGTTGCAGGACGGCACCCTGCCCCCGGACGACGCCACCCTCGCCGAGCAGTCCTCGTTCTGCCTGGGCTGCCGGGCCTGCGAGCCGGTCTGCCCGGCCGGCGTCGAGTACGGCAGCCTGCTGGAGCAGTGGCGGGTGCACCAGTGGCGCGGCTGGCGGCGGCCGCTGGTGGCCCGGGCGCTCATGCTGTTCGTCGAGCAACGCTGGCTGCTGCGACTGTCCGGCCTCGTCCGCCGCGCCGCCCGCGGCCGGGCCGGCACCCCGGCCCAGGCCACGCAAGCCCAGCCCACGCCCGCTCCGGGCGGGGCATCCGCGACGGCGACCGCCCCCATGCCCGCCGCCCCCGCCGGGCCTGACACAGGCGGGCACCTGATGCTGGGCTGTGTCGAGCGGGGGCTCTACCCGGCGGTCAGCCGGGCGGCGCACGCGCTCGCGCCCGAGCTGGCCGTCCCCACGGCGCAGGGCTGCTGCGGCGCACTGCACGCGCACAACGGCGACCTGGCCGGCGGCGAACGGCTGGCCGAACGCCTCGGCGCGGACCTGCCGGGCACGATCGTCACCACCTCCGGCGGCTGCGCCGCCCATCTCGCCTCCGTGCTCGGCGCCGAGCGGGTGCGCGAGCTGTCCACCTGGCTGGCCGACCGGCCCGCCGGGGCCGAGCTGCGGGTCGGCGGGCGGCGCGCCCGGGTCGCCCTCCAGGACTCCTGCCACCTGCGCAACGGCCTCGGCGTGTTCGCCGAGCCCCGGGCGCTGCTGCGTCAGGTCGCCGACTACGTGGAGCTGCCCTCGGCGGCCACCTGTTGCGGGGCGGCCGGCACGTACTCGCTGCTGCGCCCGAAGGAGTCCCGCCGGATCCTCGACGCGAAGCTCGACGAGATCGAGGCCGCGGGCGTGGACCTGGTGGTGGTGGTCAACCCGGGCTGCCTGCGGCAGTTGCGCACGGGGCTGCGCCGGCGCCGGTCGGCCGTACGGGCAGTGCACCTCGCCGAGCTGCTCGCCCGGGTCGAGTCGCCGTAGCCCCGCGGCAGCGCCGCCGCCGGGCGCAGCCCCGACAGGTCGAGGGCCCCGAGCGGACCCCCGGCCGGGGATCATTCCGTACGGATGCCGTCCGGGCGGGTGAGCCGCCACAGCACCGGCAGGCTGAGCCCCGTCACCAGCAGCACCACCGCCGCCCCGAGGCCGGTGGAGATGCCCAGCGTCGGCCAGGCGACCGTCACCGGCGTCTGCACCATGCGCAGCAGCGCCGCGCCGAGGCCGAGGCCGAACACGACCGCCAGGGCGAGCCCGATCACCACCGGCACGGCGCTCTGCCACAGCACCGACCAGCTCAGCGTGGAGCGGCGGGTGCCCACCGCGACCAGCATCGCCAGCAGCCGGCGGCGCTCCCGCAACTGCTCCAGTACGCCGACCAGCATGCTGGCCCCGATCAGCAGCAGCGTGACCACCGCGCCGACGTAGAGGCCGCGCTGGACGTTGACGAACTGGCTGGCCTGGCGGCTCTCGGTCAGCGTGAGCACCGAGGCGTACGGGTCGACGACGGCGGCGGCGTTGCGGACGTGCTCGACCGCGTCCGGCCGGTCGGGTGCGAGCCGCAGGTACGCCTCGGCGCGCAGCGGGCCCAGCCGGGCGGTGTCGACCGCGCCGGGGGTGGCCAGCACCCCGCCCTGCCGGTAGCCGGACGGGTCGGGACGCACCGGCACCTCCCGGGCGGTGGGCGGCACCCGCCAGGTCACCCCGTCGGCGACCGTGGCCGCGCTGCCCGCACCGATCCCAACCGGCTCGCCCTCCGCGTCCGGGACCAGGAACACGTCGCCGTCGGCGCACCGGTCGAGCCGCGCGAACTCCGCCAGCGCCGCGCAGTCGCCGATCCGCAGCGTGCCGTACGCCGCGCCGGCCGTGACGGAGGTGGCCAGGGTGGCGTTGCTCGCGGTCACCCCGGGCGCGCCGGCCAGCCGGTCCAGCCCCGCCGCCACGTCCGACCGCGGGAGGAACTGCACCTGCACCTGGGCCCGGGAGGTGTCCTGGCCGGTGTCGAAGGTGAACCGGCCGGCGACGCCGGCGAAGAGCATCTGCAACCCGATGGTGCCCGCCACGGCGACCGCGATGCCGTTGACCAGCCGTGCCGAGGCGGCGCTGTCGACCTGGAGACGGCGCACCGCGAGCTGCCACGCGACGGGGCCGCCGCGCAGCCGGCGTACGAGCAGGTCGGTCAGCCAGGGCAGCAGGGTGACGACGCCGACCAGCAGCAGCACGGCGCCGGCCGCGGTCTGCCGCTCGCCGCCCAGCGGCGCGACCCCGGCGGCGCCGGCGAGCAGCAGCCCGAGCCCGGCGGCGGGCAGCAGCAGCCGCCACACCAGCCGGCGGCGCACCGGGGTGGCGCGCCGGGTCACCCCGAGCGGCTCGACCAGCACGGCGCGCATCGACACCAGCGTCACGACGACGGCGAGCGCCGGCACGGCCAGCACGACGGCGGCCACCAGCGCCAGCGGCGGGCGCACGTCGGCGGCGTACACGCTGAGGTCCATGAGGGTGACCAGCGGCACCACCTGCCGGCCGAGCGCGAAGAGCGCACCGCCGGCCGCGACGCCGAGCAGCGCGCCGGCGGCGGCCTCCCCGGCGGCGATCCGACGGATCATCGCGGCGTCCGCGCCGATCAGCCGCAGCGCGGCCAGCCGCCGGTCGCGCCGCTCCCCGCCGAACCGCACGGCCGCGCCGAGGAAGACCGCGATGGGCAGCAGCAGCACCACGAAGATGACGACCACCAGCACCACCAGCACGGGGTCGAAGGCCTCGCCGGGCAGCCCGCCACCGAACGCGTCCAGCCGGATGGCGTCGTCGGCGGCGAGGGTGGCGCTGCCCAGGTAGTAGGCCAGCTCGCGCGGGCCGGCCAGCCCCTCGGCACCGATGACGCCGACGACCGTGGCGCCGGCCAGCCGGGGCGCGAACAGCGCGCCGTCGTCGGAGTCGAGCAGGTCGCGCAGGGCGGGGGAGACCAGCACCTCGCCGGCGCGGGGCAGCGCGCCCACCCCCGGCGGGACCGGTGCGGCCGGCCCCTCCGGCCGCACGATCCGGCCCCGCACCGACCGTCCCCGGAACTCGGTGTCGCTCTGCCGGATCAGCAGGGTGTTCGCGGCGGCCGGGATCTTCTCGCCCATCCGCAGGTCGTCGCGGGCGTCGCCGCGCGCCTGCCGGGCGTCCAGCGCGCCGGGCACGGCGGCGGCGAGCAGCAGCATCGCCACCCCCACCCCGACGCCGAGCGCGGTGAGCACCGCCCGCAGCCAGCCGTCGCGCCCGCCGGTGACCGCCATCCGGGCGCCCATCGCCAGGTCGGCCGCCCGGTCGCGCAGCCGCGTCACGCCGCGACCTCCAGGTCCCGGGTGCGCCCGTCGCGCACCACGACCTCCCGATCGGAGTACGCGGCGACCCGCGCCTCGTGGGTCACCAGCACCACGGCCGCCCCGGTGTCCCGGGCGGCGGCGGTGAGCAGCCGCATGACCCGCTCGCCGTTCAGCGAGTCGAGCGCCCCGGTGGGTTCGTCGGCGAAGACCACCCGGGGCCGGCTGACCAGCGCCCGGGCGACCGCCACCCGCTGCCCCTGCCCACCGGAGACCTCGCCGGGCCGCTTGCCGGCCACGTCGGCGACCTCCAGGCGCTCCAGCCACTCGGCGGCCCGCCGCTGGGCGTCGCGTCGGCCGACCCGGGCCAGGCGCAGCGGCAGCGCGACGTTCTCCAGGCAGGTCAGCTCCGGCACGAGCTGGCCGAACTGGAAGATGAAGCCGAACTCCTCCCGGCGCAGCGCGCTGCGCTCGGCGTCGCTCAGCGCGGTGAGGTCGCGGCCGGCGTAGCGCACGCGGCCGGAGTCTGGCCGGGCGATGCCGGCGAGGCAGTGCAGCAGGGTGGACTTGCCGGAGCCCGACGAGCCCATGATCGCCAGCACCTCGCCCGGGTGCACGCGCAGGCTGGCCCCGGCGAGCGCCCGGGTCGGCCCGAACGAGCGGTGCAGGTCCTCGGCGACAAGCAGCGGGGCGCTCACGACCGCACCGTCGCGGCCAGCTCGTCGAGGCGGGCGGCGGTCAGCTCCAGCCAGCGCAGGTCGGCCTCCAGATGGAACAGGGCGTGGTCGCAGACCAGCTGCTCGGCGAGGTCGCCGTCGCGCTTGCGGCGGGTCAGCTCGCGCATCATCCGCAGGTGCTCGGCGCGCTGCACGTCGAGCACGTCGGCGGCGGGGCGGCCGGTCAGCAGGGCCAGCACCACCTTGGTGTAGAGGGTGCTCTGCAGGTACGGCTCGGGCTTCTCGGCCCGGGCCAGCCACTGGGCCACGTCGGTGACACCGGCCTCGGTGATCGCGTACCGCTTGCGCTCCGGGCCCTCGCCCGGCTCGACGGCGTCCACCTCGACCAGGCCGCCGCGCAGCAGCCGGGAGAGGGTGGCGTAGACCTGCCCGTATGCGAGCGGGCGGGCGTGGCCGAAGCGCTCGTCGTAGAGGCGCTTGATGTCGTAGCCGTGGCGGGGAGTGGCCTCCAGGAGGCCGAGGAAGGTCTGTCCGATCGACATGGCCGGGACTATACACACCGCGTATACCTCGGGTGTATACCGGTCGCGCCGCGCTGGTCCATCGCGAGCCGACTACAGTGCCCGCTCAACCTTTTGCGCCGGGAGGTCACGTGTTCGCCCTGTCCCTGACCGAGGATGCGGAACTGCGTCCCTTGGAACCCTGGCGGGCCGAGGAGTTCCTCGCCCACCTCGACCGGGCCCGCGCGCACATCGTGCCCTGGGTGTCACCCTCGTTCGTCGTCGGCGACCTCGACGCCGCCCGGGCCGTGCTCCAGGGCTACGCGGACCGGTGGGCGCGCGACGCCGGCGGCATCTGGGGCATCTGGCGGCGGGGCGAGCTGGTCGGCGGGGTCATGTTCGTCTCGTTCGACACCGCGTCGGGCGTCTGCGAGGCGGGCTGCTGGCTGGAGCCCGCGGGGGAGGGCCACGGGCTGGTCACCCGGGCGGTCGGCCGGATCGTCGACTGGGCGGTACGCGAGCGCGGCATCCACCGGATCGAGTGGCGCACCAAGGCGGACAACGTCCGTAGCATCGCCACCGCCCGGCGGCTGGGCATGCGCCTCGACGGGACGCTGCGCGAGGTCTACCCGGGTCCGGCCGGGCGGATCGACATCGAGGTGTGGTCGGTGCTGGCGCCCGAGTGGCGCGGCGTGCGCTCAGACGCCGGCGAGCACCGCGTCGAGTGAGCGGGGCACCCGGTCCGGCTCCAGCGCCGCCACGAGCAGCCGCGCGTACACGCTCTTGCGGCCGGACCGGGTGCCGAGGAACCGGCGCAACTGCGCCTCGACGGGCCGGCCCCGCTGCGCCGGCTGTCGCTGGAACAGGTCGAACGAGCGCTGCTCGCCCTCGGCGGCGAGCACGTCCTGGACCTCGGCGACGCCGACCGCACGGATCAGTTCGTCCTCCAGGTCGGCCACGCAGACGTGGAACCCGAGGGCCGCCAGGTCGACCCGGGACAGGTCGACGCCGAAGCCGCAGCGTTCCAGCCCGCGCCGGAAGTAGCCCTCCTCGGCCTCGTCGTAGAGGCCGGCCAACCGCAGGCCGCGTCCCGCAGGGCCGAGCTGGTCGAGGAAGTGGCCGATGTTCGTCGCGCCGCCCATGGCCACCACCCGTACGCCCTCGGCGTCGAGGTCCCGGCCGCGGCGCGCGGCGAGGGTCTCCAGGGCGGCCCGGTCGCTCGGCCCCTCGACGAGCACGACCGTCCGCGCCTCGGTCCCGTGCGCCAGGTCACCGATGCTCCGCACTCCGCCTCCCCGTCCCCGATGCCGCAGCGCCCGCCCGGGGTCGGCCCGGCGGTCCGGCCCCGAAGTGCGGGATGTGCCACCGGGACGACGTGCGTCGGGCGGGCAGCGCGGCCCGTCGCCCGCCGGGGCAGCGCGGCCTGCCCGTCAGGGGAGCGTGGACCGGGCCGGGCCCCGACGCAACCGGATTGCGGGCGGCACGGACCCACCGGGGGCCGGCGGTGGTGCCGCCGCCCGGGCCGGGTGACCCGGGCGCCGGCGCCTGCGTCAGGGCAGCGACCGCAGGAACGGGCCGTGGCTGAGGCGGAACTCCCAGGCGTAGAACCGGTCCCAGTTGATCGACCAGGTCATCAGGCCGCGGAAGGCGGGGTTGGTGCCGCTGCGCGGGGCGTACGAGCCGCAGCCCTGTCCCTTCACCAGGCAGGTCACCGCGGCCTGCACCCCGGCCGGGGCGAGGTAGCCGTTGCCGGCGCTGGGGGAGGAGGGCGCGCCGAAGGCCACCTGGTCCTCACGCAGCGGCGGGAAGACGCGGTCGGCGTTGCCGGCGACGGGGAAGCCGGCGAGCAGCATGTCGGTCATCGCGACGTGGAAGTCCGCGCTGCCCATGCTGTGGTACTGGTTGTCGAGCCCCATGATTGGCCCCGAGTTGTAGTCCTGCACGTGCAGTACGGTGATGTCGTCGCGCAGCGCGTGGATCACCGGCAGGTACGACCCGGCGCGCGGGTCCTGCCCGCCCCACGGCCCCGAGCCGTAGAACTGGTAGCCGAGCTGGACGAAGAACGTCTCGGGCGCCATGGTGAGCACGAAGCCCGCCCCGTACCGCTGCTTGAGGGTGCGGATCGCGGAGATCAGGTTGACGATCACCGGCGTGGTCGGGTTGCGGAAGTCGGTGTCGCCGGTGTCGAGGTAGAGCGAATGTCCCTCGAAGTCGATGTCGAGCCCGTCGAGGCCGTACCGGTCGATGATGGTCGCCACCGACCGGACGAAGGTGTCCCGGGCGGCGGTCGTGGTGAGCTGGACCTGGCCGTTCTGCCCGCCGATGGAGAGCAGCACCTTTTTGCCCTGCGCCTGCTTGGCGCGGATCGCCGCGACGAACTCGGCCTCGGTCTCGACGCCCGGGCACTCGCTCGGCGGGCAGAGCTGGAACCGGATGTCGCCCGAGGTGACCGTGGTGGGCTCGCCGAAGGCGAGGTTGACGATGTCCCAGTCGGCGGGCACGTCGGCCATCCGCAGGTAGCCCGAGCCGTTGGCGAAGCTGGCGTGCAGGTAGCCGATCAACGCGTGCCGGGGCAGCCCGCCGGGCGGGGGAGTGGTCGGCGGCGGGGTGGTCGGCGGTGGTGTCGTGGGCGGCGCGGTGGTGGGCGGGGCGGTGGTGGGCGGGGGCGTGGTCGGCGGGCTGGTGGGGGTCCCGCCGGAACACGGGGCGCCGTTGACCGTGCAGTCGGTGGGGGATCCGGAGCCGGTGGCCAGGAAGCCGAACGACACCGAGGCGCCGGGGGCCACGGTGCCGTTCCACGAGCGGTTGGTGAACGTGTGCCGCTGGCCGGCGCTGCTCACCGTGGCGTCCCAGTAGGAGCCGAGCGTGGTGCCCGCGGGCAGGGTGAAGGCGACCTGCCAGCCGGTGATGGTGCCCGGGCCGCCGTTGGTGACGGTGTAGCGCCCCTCCCATCCGGTGCCCCAGTCGGCGGTCTTGACGAAGGTGGCGGTCGGGCCGGCGGCGCGGGCCGGCGCGGCCAGGGTCAGCGTGGTGGCCGTGACGGTGGCGAGGGCCGCGACGGCGGCCAGCAGCAGGTTTCGGGCAGGGCGACGCATCCGGACCTCCCGGGTACGAGGGCCGTCGGATCGACGGATGCACAATTATTAGGATTGTTAACTGTAGTTGTCCAGGTGTGCCGACCGGACTTCCCGATCCGTTTCGCCCCGTGCCCCGCGCGAGTTTTCGGCCCCCTGCGTCCATCCTGGACCGCCGGCGTGCGGAAATGTCGTACCCGGGGGCGACCATCCATCCATGGCTGTCCCCGCTCTCACCCCGCACACCGACCAGCCGCGCTCGGTGCCGCTGCGCGAGGCGCGCACCCGGCTCACCCAACTCGTCGCGCTGGCCGAGTTGACCGACACCGTCACCATCGTCACCCGCGACGGCGACCCCCGACCCGTCGCCGCGATCGTCCCCGCGGCGGCCGCCCGCAGCGCCGCCCAGGCCCGCGCCGACGCCGACCGCCTCGCCACCGTCACCGCCGGTTGGGCCCGCCGCCTCGACGAGGCGCACCGGCTGAGCAGCCGCCGCCACTCCGCCGAGCTGCGCGCGGTCACCGCCGCCCTCGCCGAGGTGTGGGCGGAGCTCGACCGGCGCGTCACGCCGGGCAGCGACCCGGGCCTCGCCCGGCTCCGTGCCGCGCACGCCGACCTGCTGGCTGCCGACCCCGCCGCCTGACCGGGCCCGCTGCGGTCCAGCGCCGCTGCCGTCCACGTGTCTCGTCCGGCGTCGGCGTCGTACAGCGTGCCGTCCGGCCGTGCACGAGCTGCCCGCCTTCCGCGCCCCGCGCGCCGATCTCCTCGGCGGGCACCGGCACCGTTTGGCGTCCCGCGTTCCCACCCCAGCCGTGCGTCGGTGCCGGCCGCAAGGCAGCGGCGGCGTCAGCCGGCGGGGTAGGCGTGCGTCTCCGCC
The DNA here is from genome assembly GCF_043197575.1 of Micromonospora sp. NPDC049051. NCBI lineage: Bacteria > Bacillati > Actinomycetota > Actinomycetes > Micromonosporales > Micromonosporaceae > Micromonospora > Micromonospora sp. NPDC049051. The sequence goes on along the minus strand of NZ_JBICTL010000007.1, from coordinate 216,038 downwards.
GCCTTGACTGCGGCCCAGACCGGCTGGCCGGGGGCCAGGCGTAGCTGGGCGGCGGCGGCCGGGGTGACGTCCGCCGCCACCCCGATCGGCCCGTCGAGCCGCACCCGCAGGTTGTCGCCGTGTCGCTGCACGCCGGCCACCGTCGCCGCCCAGGTGTTGCGCGGGCTGCCCTCGGGGCGGGCGGGATGCAGGGCCACCGCCGACGGCCGGAAGGCGACGAAGGCCTCCCCGTCGAGCCGGTCGGCGACGGTGAGGGTCAGCCCGTCGGCGACCCGTATCCGGTGCCCGTCGGCGTGTCCCCGGTGCAGGTTCAGCCCCACGAGCCGCGCCACGTAGTCGGTGCGTGGCCGCGCCGTGACGGTCGCGGCGTCGCCCTCCTGCACCACCCGGCCCTCCTCGACGACCACGAGCCGGTCGGCCAGCACCAGCGCGTCCAGCGGATCGTGGGTGACCAGCAGGGTGGCCCCCGGATGCGCGGCGAGGTGCCGGTGCAGCTCGGCCCGGGTGTCCAGCCGGGTGCGCGCGTCGAGCGCGGCGAGCGGCTCGTCCAGCAGCAGCAGCGCCGGCTCGACGGCGAGCGCGCGGGCCAGCGCGACCCGCTGCGCCTGCCCACCCGAGAGTTGTCGGGGCCGGCGGTGGGCGTGCTCGGCCAGGCCCACCCGGTCCAGCCAGTCGTGGGCCCGCCGACGGGCGCCACGCCGGTCCGCGCCCCGCCGCCGAGGGCCGAACGCCACGTTCTCCAGCGCGCTGAGGTGAGGGAAGAGCAGGTAGTCCTGGAAGACCACGCCGATCGGCCGGCGCTCGGTCGGCGTCCATGCCCGGCCCTCCGGCCGGTCCAGGTCGACGCCGTCGAGGGTGAGGTGCCCGGCGCTCAGCGGGAGCAGGCCGGCGAGCGCGCGCAGCGCCGTGGTCTTGCCCGCCCCGTTGGGGCCGAGCAGCGCGACCACCTCGCCGGCGGCGACCCGCAGCGGCACGTCGAGGCGGAAGCCGTCCCGGTCCACCACGAGGTGCGCGTCGAGCAGCGGCGCGTTCACGGGCTGGTGATCCAGCGGTCGCGCAGCCCGGCGAGGATGGCCACCGAGACGACGAGCAGGACGAGGCTGAGCACGACTGCCGCCTGCACGTCCGTCTCCAACGCCAGGTAGACCGCCAGCGGCATGGTCTGCGTACGCCCCGGATAGTTGCCGGCGAAGGTGATGGTGGCGCCGAACTCGCCGAGCGCCCGCGCCCAGCACAGCACCGCGCCGGCCGCCAGACCGGGCGCCACCAGGGGCAGGGTGACGTGGGTGAACGTCGTCCAGCGACCCGCGCCGAGGGTGGCCGCCGCCTCCTCGTACCGGCCGTCGGAGCCGCGCAGCGCCCCCTCCACGGCGATCACGAGGAACGGCATCGCCACGAACGCCTCCGCCAGCACCACGCCGGCGGTGGTGAACGGCAGGCTGATGCCGAAGGTCGCGTCGAGCCAGCCGCCGAGCAGGCCCCGCCGCCCGAACACCAGCAGCAGCGCCACCCCGCCGACGACGGGCGGCAGGACCAGCGGCACGGTGACGAGGGCGCGTACCAGGCGCCGACCGGGGAACTCGACGCGGGCCAGCAGCCAGGCCAGCGGCACCCCGAGCAGCAGGCAGAGCAGCGTGGCCAGGGTGGCGGTCACCAGGGACAGCCGCAGCGCGGTGAGCACGCCCGGCGCGGCGAGCCGCTGCGGCAGGTCGGCCCACGGCGTACGGGCCAGCAGCCCGACCAGCGGCAGGACGAGGAAGGCCAGGCCCAGCGCGGCCGGCAGCAGCAGCGCGACGGGCACCCCGGCGCCCCGCCGCCCGGACCGGGTACGCGTCACGGGACCTGGAACCCCGCCTCGGTGAGCACCGCGCGTCCCCGCTCCGATCGGACGTACGCGACGAAGGCCCGCGCGCCGTCGGGATTCGGCGCGTCGCGCAGCACGACGATGGGGTAGTCGTTGACGGCGTGGGCGGACTCGGGGAACTCGACGGCCGTCACCTCGGCCGTGGCGGCCAGCGCGTCCGTACGGTAGACGAGGGCCGCGTCGACCTCGCCGAGGCGCACCTTGGACAGCGCGCCCCGGACGTCCTGCTCCAGGGTGACCGGAGTGAGGGCGAGCGAGGCGGCGGCGAGCGCGGTGCGGGCCGCCGCGCCGCAGGGCACCTGCTCCGCGCAGAGGGCGACCTTCACGCCCGGCCGGGTCAGGTCGGCCAGCCCGGCGACGCCCCCCGGGTTGCCCTTCGGCACGGCGACGACGAGCTGGTTGCGGGCGAAGAGCGCCGGGTCGCCGTCGGCGTTGCCCGCCCCGGTGACCGTGGCCATGTTCCGCGTCGCCGCCGAGGCGAACACGTCGGCCGGCGCGCCCTGGTTGATCTGGGCGGCCAACGTCGCGCTGCCGGCGAAGTTGAAGACGACGGTGGTGCCCGGGTGGGCCGCCTCGAAGTCGCGGCCGAGCCGGGTGAACGACTCCGTCAGCGAGGCCGCGGCGAAGACGGTCAGGGTGCCGCCGCCATCCGCCGACCCGCCGCCACCGGCGGCGCTCCCGCCGTCGCAGCCGGCCACGCCGGAAAGGGCCAGCGTCAGCGCCACCACCAGCGCCGGCCACCGACGCGGTCGCTGCGGACTCACGATCCCTGCCTCCCCCGGGCGTTGCCCGACGGCGCGGCCCGTTCCACCACCACCGTGGTCGACTTGATCACCGCGACGGCCAGCGAACCGACCCGGAGGTCCAACTCGTCGACCGCCTCCCGGCTCATCAGCGACACGATCCGGAACGGGCCGGCCTGGATGTCCACCTGCGCCATCACGGTGTCCTTGACGACGTTGACCACGATGCCGCGCAGCCGGTTGCGGGCCGAGGAGGCGTCCGACCGGTCGTCCGGCTCGGCGGCCTGACCGCGCGCGAACGCGGCGAGGTCGACCCCGTCGATCGTCCGGTGGCCGTGTGTGTCGCGGCCGGCGGCGAGCCGCCCGGCGTCCACCCACCGGCGTACGGTGTCGGCGCTGACGCCGAGCAGCTCGGCGGCCTCCCCGATGCGGAACGTCGTCACCGGTTCACCCTAGCGGCCGGCAGACGCAAGGCAGAAAGCCGTGTCAGCCCCGATTCTGCGACCACTCAAGACTGTCGAGCCTCGTGTACGCGGCCACACACGAGCCGTGACGCGATCGTCACCGGGTGCTGTCGCCGCGCGGCGGATTGGACCACAATGAAGGGCTCGTACGGGGGACGGCGTCGAGGAGGGCCGAGTTGGGTCAGGGCGACGAGTCCAGCAGCACCTCGCCGCCGCCGGTGGCTGCCGCCCGCGCGTCCAGGTCCCGGCAGGTGCGCCTGGCGGCCCTGCTGCTCCTGCTGGTGGTGGTCGTGGCGGCCACCGTACGCGTGATCGTGGCGACCGGCCCGCCCACCTGGGACGAGCTGCGCGAGCGGGCGGGGCTGACCAACCGGGACAGGCTGGTCATCGGCGTCAAGGACGACCAGCCGGGCGTGGCGCAGAAGTTGGAGAACGGCGCGTTCGAGGGTTTCGACATCGAGATCGCGTACATGATCGCCGAGGACCTCGGCTTCGACGCTCCTGAGGTGACGCTGCTGTCGATCGAGAGCGAGGACCGGGCGCGCCGGCAGGCGCGCGACGCGGACGGCAGCTTCGTCACCGTCGACCTGGTGGTCGCCTCGTACAGCATCACCGACCAGCGCCGCGACCAGGGCGTGGTCTTCTCCTTTCCCTACCTGGAGACCGAGCAGTCGGTGCTGACGCTCGCGTCCGACCCCCGCAAGGTCGCCAGCCTGCGCGACCTCGAGCGGGCGAAGGTCTGCACGCTGGGTACGTCCACCTCAGAGCAGCGCCTGCGCGAGGCGGGCGCGAGCCCGATCGGCCGCAACCGGATCAGCGAGTGCATCCAGGCGCTCTACGACAAGGAGGTGGACGCGGTCACCACCGACGCGGCGATCCTGGCCGGCTTCGTGGGCACGCGCCCGCCCGGCGAGCTGCCGCCGGCGACGAAGCTGCTGCGGCCGAAGGAGCTGCGGCACTGGGACATCGGGGCGGAGTCGGCGGAGAAGTGGGGCGTGAACACCGGCCCGATACCGGAGATGCGGGACCTGGTCAACCTCTCCCTCCAGCAGTCCGCGAAGGGCCCGGACGGCGACCGCTGGAAGGCGGCCTTCGACCGCTACCTGGCCTCGGAGCAGCAGTACAGCAACCCCCAGCAGGTGGCGGTCGGCCGGCAGCCGGAGCCCGAGGAGAAGGTGGAGGTGCGGCAGTGGCCGTGGCAGAGGTGGGCCCTGCCTTCTCCGAACCGGCCCCGTTCGGGCGCGCCGACCGTCGCCCGGGCACCAAGCAGGCGCAACAGGCGCAGCAGTGGCTGTTGACGCTGCTGCCGGCGTTCCCGGTGCTGCTGTTGGTGCTGCGGCTCTGGCGGCTCAGTCGCCAGGACATGCCGACGATGCTGCTGCTCGTGCAGTACGTCAGCCCGCTGGGGCTGCTCAGCGCCCTGCTGATCGCCCTGGTGTGGGCGTTCCCGCTCGTCGTGCTGGTGCTGACCGTCCTCGGCCGGCTGCTCCAGGTCAGCTCCCCTGACCGGTTCGACCCGGAACGCTCGCTGCTCGCCTACGGCACCGTGCGTACCCCCGGCTGGGTGCTGGTGGCGGCGATCGCGCTGGCGGCGCTCACCTGGCAGCTGCGGTTCCTGCCGCTGCTGGTGATGCTCGCCCTGTCGCTGTTGGCGCTGCGGACCCGGCTGCGCCATCCGGAGCGCCCCCGCCTGCTCCTGCTCACCGCCCTGGTGCTGCCGGTCCTGGCGGCGGCCGCCAGCTACGCCTGGCTGGCGCCCGCCGTGCCGAACGCCCTCGGCGAGGGCGAGCTGGCCACCGCCCTGCTGCTGGTCGTGCCGCCGCTGGGAGCCCTGGTGCTCACCGGGCCGCTGCCGCGTCCGGTCGCCCCGGCGCTGACCCGCGTCCTCGCCTACGCGGTGTCCGCGGCGGTACCGCTGGTGATGGGCGCGGTCTTCCTGCGGGTGCCGCTGCTGCCCGCCGTGGCCGTCGAGGTCGGCCCGGAGGCGGGCCCGGTCCGGGAGGTGGTCCGCGGCGAGGCGGTCACCGTGACCGACCGGATGACGATCGTGCTCGACGGGCAGGGCGAGGTGCGTTTCCTCCCCAACGACCAGGTACGCGGGCAGCTGCTCTGCCCCGACCGGGGACGGATTCCGGTCAGCCGGGTGCACGTGTACGGCTGGCATGTCGAGGAGACGGCGCTGGACTGGATGATCCCCCGGCAGCCGGTGGGGCGGGCGGACCCGCGCTGCCTGGGCCGGGCGCCGGTCGCGGGGCCCGCCGACGCGCCCGTGCCGCCGTCGTCCGGGCCCGCCGGTGCCTCTGCGCCGGCGTCGCCGGGCGCCCGCTGACGCGAGCGCCCGGCGGGCGGCGCGGGCCGTCGACACCCCGCCCCGCCCGCCGGCCGCGTCCCGCGGGTCAGCAGTTGCGCAGCTCGGGGGACTGGTTGAGCAGCTGACCACGGGCGGAGACGAAGCGCCGGTACGCGTCGGAGTCGACGGCCGCCGGGCGGAACGCGGCGACCCGGTGGCAGTTCTGGAAGGCGAGCTTGACCTGGAAGTGCCGTTCCAGGCCGGCCCGGATGGCGTCGCTGGCGAGCGCGCGCAGCAACTGGCCGCGTTCGGCCTCGCTGGGCGGCGGGATCACGTTGTCGGCGTGCTCCGCGCCGGTCGACGCCAGTTCGGCGGCCACGCGGCTGACGGTCTGCCAGGCGTACGGCAGCGAGTCGCGGACGCAGGCGACGAACTCGGCGTCGTCGACGGGACCGCGCTCGGCGGCGTCGAGCAGGGCGGGCGGGACGGTGAGAGACATGGTTCTCCTCAAGCTCAGTGGTAATGACTACGGTTTTCATTACCGGACCGAGTGAGCACACCACGAGGGCGCTGTCGCGTCAATGACCGTCCGGCGTGCCGCGCCGACCCACCGTGACGGCGGTTGGGCGCGACCGGCCCGCCGGTCCGGGTCGGTGTGTGGGAACGTCGGGAAGGGCCGGGGTCAGCCCCGCCGCGCGGTGCGGCCCTTGAGGTGGCGGCCCAGCTCCCGGGCGATCTCCCGTTCGGCGTCCCGCTCGGCCAGCGCCTGCCGCTTGTCGTACGACTTGCGGCCCTTGGCCAGGGCCAGCTCGACCTTCGCCCAGCCGCCCGAGAAGTACATCGACAGGGGCACCAGGGCCAGGCCGCCCTCGCGGGTCCGCTCCAGGATCCGGGCGATCTCCACCCGACGCAGCAGCAGCTTGCGGGTGCGTCGGGGCGCGTGGTTCGTCCAGCTGCCGAAGCCATACTCGGCGATGTGCAGCCCGTAGAGCATCAGCTCGCCGTCGCGCTCCTGGGCGAAGGCGTCGACCAACGACGCCCGGCCCTCGCGCAGCGACTTGACCTCGGTGCCGGCCAGCACGATCCCCGCCTCGTAGGTCTTGAGGATCGTGTAGTCGTGCCGCGCCTTCTTGTTCGAGGCGATCAGCCTGCGCTCCGTCTGCCGGGCCGTGTTCACCCGGTCGAGGATATCGCCCGCCGGTCGGCGACCCGTGTGGAGAGCCGCCTCACGCAAGGCGTACGCGGGCGGCGGCATCGCGGGCCGACGCCCGGCCGAATCCGATGGCGCCGGCCGGGTCCGGCGGGGGAGACTCCCCGGATGGATCACCGGGCGCTGGTGCGGCTGAGCAAGCGGATCTCCCTGGCGTTGCGGCACGAGCCGGCCCGCTTCGGCCTCGCACCCGACCGGGCGGGCTGGGTGCCGGTCGACGACCTGCTCGCCGCGATGCGGATCGACCGCACCGACCTGGACGCCGTGGTGGCCGGCAACGACAAGCAGCGCTTCGCCGTGGAACGCGGGGCCGACGGCGGCGAACGGATCCGTGCCAGCCAGGGGCACTCGATCCCGGTCGAGCTGGGGCTGGCGCCCAGCCCGCCGCCGGCACGGCTCTACCACGGCACCAGCCGCCTCGTGCTCGACTCGATCCGGGCGACCGGCCTGCACCGGGCCGGCCGGCACCACGTGCACCTGTCGCCGGACGAGGCGACCGCCCGGCGGGTGGGCGCCCGGCGGGCGGGCGAGCTGGTGGTGCTGACCGTGGACGCGGCGGCGATGGCCCGCGACGGGCACACCTTCTATCGCAGCGCCAACGGGGTCTGGCTCACCGACGCGGTACCCGCCCGCTACCTGGCGGGCTGAGCGTCCGGCTCCCGCCTCGGCGTCCGGCGCAACCCGGCTTGCGCGCTCGGCGTGCGGCTCACTCCGGCTTGCGCGCTCGGCGTGCGGCTCAGCCCGCGCGTCGGGCGAGGAACTCGGTGAGCACCCGGGTGTGGGTGGAGAAGGCCAGCTCCGTCGGCTCGGTGAGCACCAGCCACTCGGTGGCCTCCTCGGTCGGCGCCGACGCGGGCAGCGCGTCGGCGTGCCGTTCGGGCAGCTCGCCGAAGACCATCATCGTGCCGCCGGCCGGGGCGCCGTAGACCGACAGGAGGCGGGCGTCGGCGGCGTCGGCGTGCAGGCCCGTCTCCTCCCGCAGCTCCCGCACCAGCGCCTCCTGCCACTCCTCGCCGTACTCGATGAAGCCGCCCGGCAGCGCGAGCCGCCCGCGCGCCGGCTCGATGTCGCGGCGTACGACGACCACGCCGAGCCCCCGGGCCGTGCGGACCGGCAGCACCGCCACCGCGACGGGCAGCGGGTTGCGCCAGACCGTCTCACCGCAGGCCGCGCAGACCCGCGGCCAACCGGCCGCCGCCGGGTAGGCGGCGCCGCAGAAGGAGCAGTGGGAGTACGCCACGGCGGTCATGCCGCAGCACGTTACCCCGCCCGCCCGGGGCCGCCGCGACCTGCCGCCCCTGCCGCCCGGGTGGCGGGACCGGCGCTCACGGGTGGCCCGCGCGCAGGGTGTCGCGGGCCGTCATGAGGGCGAACCCGAGCAGGTTGTCCCCCTGCCAGCGCGCCGGATCCTCCGCGCGCGGGTCGTCGGCGGCCAGGCCGATGCCCCAGACGCGGTCGAGCGGGCTCGCCTCCACGAGCACCCGGTCACCGGTGCCGAGCAGGAACGCCCGCAGGTCGTCGTGCTGACCGAACTTGGCGACGCTGCCCGCCACCACGATGTCGAGGCGCCGGGTCTCCCACGTCGCCTGGTCGAAGCCGCGCACCTGGCGGCCGAGCGACTTCGCGCGGTCAGGATGCCCGGCCGCCAGAATCCGTGCGGCGACCGTCGTGTCGCCGAACAGCATCGCCTTGTGCCACATCATCCAGTGCTCGGCGGTGGCGTACGTCCGCTCGCCGTCGCTGAACGGGGCGGGCCACCACTGGCTCAGGCAGCCGGGCCCGACGCTGCCGTCGCGCTGGGGTCGGTGACCCCAGAAGTGCAGGTAGCGGACCTCCTCGCCGGCGTTGACGGCGGCGACGAGTTCGGCGACGGTGCGGGGCGACATGCGGGCGAGTCTGCCCGAGGGGTCCGACGGAACGCGCGCGATTTCCGGGGCGGGGCCGGCGCCGCCTGCCGGCCCACGGCGGAACCCGCGCGGCTCCCCGACCGGCACCGGGCCGACGCGTGGCGCAGCGTCGGGCCCGGCTCGCGGGCGCCGCCGTGCCGGCGTGGTCAGGCCGCCGGCGTGCCGGCGTGGTCAGGCCGCCGGCGTACCCGTGTAGAAGGCCGTGGTGCGACCCGCGGCGGCCTGCGCCTGCCCGGCGTCGGTGCCGTCGGCGACGCTCGCCTCGCCCCACCGCTCGCTGCTCTCCGTCACGAACCGCCGGCCCTGCTCGGAGACCATCCAGGCCTCGCTCTCCTCCGGCGTGACCCCGCTGCCGTCGGCGGCGAGGTGCGAGGCCAGCCCGAGCAGTCCCAGGTCCCAGCCGACCCCGAGCGCGCCCGGACCGAACTGGTCCCAGCGCTCCTGGTCGACGTGGGCGACGTGCTCCAGCTCGAACCGGGTCCGGCCGTCCTCGACCGGCGTCAGCCGCACCTCGATCCAGCTCACCTCGCCGCCGAACTCCCAGGTGGCGGCGAAGCTCTTCGGCGGGTCGCAGCGCTCCACCGTGCCGCCGGCGTTGCCCTCCAACTGGTAACGGCCGTGCAGCCGCAGGTCGCCGGAGATGGGCATGAACCAGCGGGGGATGCGTTCGGCGTTGGTGCAGGCGTCCCAGACGTCCTCGAGCGGCGCGTCGTACGTCTGGCTGATGGTCATCACCCGGGCCTCGCCGGCCTCCAGCACCCGCCGGCCGAGCTGGCGGCGTACGGCGTTGATCTGCTCGGTCGCGTCGATCATCGGTCTCTCCCGTGTTCGGTCGTGTCGTCGGTCGGGGGCGGCTGTTCGCGCAGCCGCCGTTCGCGCCTGCCTCGGGCCAGCTCGGTGGCGAGAGCGTGCAGGGGCGGCGTCCAGAACCGCCGGAAGTTCTCGAGCCAGCGGTCGACCTCCCGCAGTGGCCGGGTGTCGACGGCGTAGAGGCGCCGCGTCCCCTCCGCCCGCACGGTGGCGAAGCCGTTGTCCCGCAGCACCTTGAGGTGCTGGGAGACGGCCGGCTGCGAGATCCCGAACTCCCGCCGGATCACGTCGCACAGCCCGCCGGCGGTCATCTCGCCGTCGGTGAGCAGTTCGAGGATGCGGCGCCGCACCGGGTCGCCGAGGACGTCGAAGGCGTGCACGGCCTCTTTGTATCAGGCCAGACTTATTTAAGCAATCAGTGATGGGGTGTCGCGCGGAACCGTCGGGGATACGACTCTTCGCGGGGTCCGCGCGAAGATCGCACAGGGCTACCCTGGCATCGACGGACCTATAATTTCCGTACCATCGTGGGACCCGTGAGCGGAGGCGGGCGTGCCACTCTTCTTCCTGAGCTACGCCCATGAGGACAACCGCAACGGCCAGGTGCAGGAGTTCTTCGTCGACCTCAGCGACGCGGTGGCCCGGCTGGCCGGCGTGGGGTGGGACGAGGTGGGGTTCGTCGACGGGCAGATGCCGCTCGGCGCGACCTGGTCGCACGAGCTCGCCGACGCGCTCGCCACCAGCTCCTGCCTGGTGGCGCTGACCTCCCCCCGCTACGTCGTGAGCGACTACTGTGGACGCGAGTTCCGGGTCTTCGCCGACCGGATGGACGCCCACGAGCGGGAGTTCCGCCGCCGTCCCCCCGCGGTGCTGCCGATCCGCTGGGTTCCCTGCGACCGCATGCCCGAGGCGCTGACCGGCTTCCAGCACAAGAACTTCCCGGCCGGCGCGGTGTACGCCCAGGACGGGCTGCTCACCCTCAAGCAGCGCCGCCGGCACCACGACGAATACCAGGACTTCGTCGACGCGCTGGCCAAGCACATCGTGCAGACCGACCGCGACCACCGCCTCACCCGCCTCACCCGGCGTCCGGTGCTCGCCAACGTCACCAGCGCCTTCGAGACACCGCGCCGGCGGCCGGCGGCCGGGTCGTCCCCCGCCCGGGTGCCCCGTGCGACCAGCGCCCGGCACGTCTGGTTCGTCCTGGCCGCCGGCAGCTCTGCGGAGCTGGCCGACACCCACCCGGGAGCCGACGAGCGCTACGGCGCGCTGGCCCGGGACTGGCGGCCGTACCGCCCCGAGCTGGAGGCGCCGATCGGCAGCTACGCCGGGGCCATCGCCACCACCAAGAGCTACGGCTGGACGGTGGAGGACGCCGCCGACCTCGCCGAGGTGCGGGAGTGGGCCCGGGCGCACAACCAGATCGTCGTGCTCGTGGTGGACGTCTGGTCGGCCGGCCTGCCGCGTTACGAGCTGACCCTCGTCGGCTACGACCGCGACCCCGACACCACCACCCCCGTGCTGGTGCCCTGGACGGCCGTCGACGACGCGGCGGCCGACGGCAACCAACGGATGTGGGAGACCCTGGCCCGCGTCCTGTCGCACCACGTCGTGCGCAACGATCCCGCCATGTGGCGACCGGAGATCGCCACCGCCGGCCGCTTCCACGCCGAGCTTGAGGACGCGCTGGTCGTGGCGCAGAGCCGCATCTACCGTACGGGCACGGTCTACCAGGAGCCGCCGTCGGACGGCCCGGTGCACCGCCCGATCCTCGAAGGTCCATGATGGAGGCGGGCAGCCGATGGCGGTGAACGACGCGGCACGTGGGCAGATCGTCACGTTCTACTCGTACAAGGGCGGCACGGGACGCACGATGGCGCTGGCCAACGTCGCCTGGATCCTGGCCAGCCAGGGCCTCCAGGTCCTCGTGGTGGACTGGGACCTGGAATCGCCCGGCCTGCACCGCTACTTCCACCCGTTCCTGCGCGACTCCGAGCTGCGGGCCACCCCCGGCGTCATCGAGATGATCTGGGATTACTCGATGGCCACCATGCAGCGCAACCCCGCCGACGACCAGGAGGAGCTGCTCGCCGGGCACGCCAAGATCCAGCGCCGGGCCGTCTCGCTGAACTGGGAGTTCCCGCACGGCGGCGTGATCGACTTCGTGGCGGCCGGCCAGCAGGACTCGGCGTACTCGCGGCTGGTGAGCACCTTCGACTGGTCGAACTTCTACGAACGCCAGGGCGGGGCGGCCTTCTTCGACGCGGTCCGCGCCCAGATGCGCGCCGAGTACGACATCGTGCTCATCGACAGCCGGACGGGCCTGAGCGACGTCGCCGGGATCTGCACCGTGCAGCTGCCCGACACCGTCGTCAACTGCTTCACCATGTCGACGCAGAGCATCCGGGGCGCGGCGGCCGTGGCCCGTTCGATCCGCGCCCAGCGCCCCGACGACCCACCGCTGCTGGTGCCGGTGCCGACCCGGGTCGAGGACGCCGAGCTGCGCAAGCTGGAGACCGGCCGGGACCTGGTGCGGGCGGAGTTCGCGTCCTTCCTCGACCACCTCTCCGACGCCGCGCGGACACGCTACTGGAACACCATCGAGGTGCCGTACCGCACCTTCTACGCCTACGAGGAGATCCTCGCCGCGTTCGGCGACCGCCCCGAGCAGACCGGCACCCTGCTCGCGGCGTACGAGCAGCTCGCCTCGGTGGTGACCGGCGGCCGGGTCACCCGGCTGGAGCCGATGCCGGAGGAGGAACGCCGCCGGTCGCTGACCGCGTTCGAACGTTCCCGGCTCACCGCCGAGCAGACCGTGCTGGTCGGCTACGCCTCGATGGACCGGCTCTGGGCGGAATGGATCAGCGACCAGCTGGAGGAAGCGGGCCTGCGGGTGGACCGGCGCGCGGTCGACGTACCCGTCCGGGCGGGTGGCCGGGCCGAGTTCGACCGCGCGCTCGCCGCCGCCAGCCGGGTGCTGGTGGTGCTGACCCGACACTTCGCGGCCACCCCACTGGCCGCCGAGGCATGGAAGGTCGCCGCCAGCCGGGACCAGATCGCCGGTGCCGGCGTCCTGGTGCCGCTGCGGGTCGACGAGTCCCGGCTCGCCCTGCCCTACACCGACCGTACGCCGGTCGACCTCACCGACGCCGACGCCGGCACCGCCCGGGCCCTGCTGCTCGAGGAGGTCGGCGCACCCGCGCACACGGTGAGCGGCCGGGCCGTCGGCAGATATCCCGGATCGTTCCCCGCAGTGTGGAACGTGCGCCCGCACGGCACCACCTTCGTCGGGCGGGCCGCGCAGCTGGAGGCGCTGCGCGACCGGCTCACCGCCTCGCCCGCCTCCGGACTACAGGTGGTCCACGGTCTGGGCGGCGTCGGCAAGACCCAGCTCGCCGCCGAGTACGCGCTCCGCTTCGCCCGCGACTACGACGTGGTCTGGTGGATCCCCGCCGACAACGAGGAGCGGATCCGGGGCGGGCTCGCCGACCTCGCCGACGCGCTGGGGCTCGGCGCCGGCGGCGGCGCCGAGGCGGTCCGGCGGGTGCTCGACGCGCTGCGCCGGGGCGGCCCCGGCCGACGCTGGCTGATCGTCATGGACAACGCCGACGAGCCGTCCCGCGCCACCCGGGCGCTGATCCCGCAGGGCCCGGGGCACGTCGTGCTCACCACCCGCGACCAGACCTGGAGCGAGTACGCCACCGCCACCGAGCTGACGGTCTTCGACCGCACGGAGAGCCTCCAACTGCTGCGCGAACGCGTCCGGGGGCTCACCGAGGACGAGGCGACCCAGGTCGCGGAGAAGCTCGGCGACCTGCCGTTGGCGGTCGAGCAGGGCGCCGCCTACCTGCGGGCCACGGCGCTGCCGGTGGAGCAGTACCTCGCGTCGCTGGACACCCCCGGCCTGCTGCGCATCCTCGACGGCCGGCAGTCGGCCGGCTACTCCAAGGCGCTCGCCGCGACCTGGCTGGTGACCCTGCGCCAGCTGCGGCAGGAGAAACCCGCCGCCGCGCGCCTGCTGGAGCTGTGCTCGTACTTCGCCCCCGAGCCGATCCCGGTCGCGATGCTCACCGGCGAGCGGTTCGCCGTCTTCATGGCCCCGTTCGACCCCACCCTCACCGACCCGATCCTGCAGGGGCTGGTCACCGCCGAGCTGGGCCGCTACGGCCTCGCCCAGGTGGACGCGGAGAACAACACCATCCGCATCCACCGGCTGGTGCAACTGGTCATCAAGGACCAGCTCGACGACCCGGCCGAGACCCGCCGCCAGGCCCAGCTGCTGCTCGCCGCCGCCAGCCCCCGCGACCCGGACAAGCCGGCCAACTGGCCGCGCTACGCCGAACTGTGGCCGCACGTACGGCCCTCGGCCCTGCACGAGTCCACCGCCGAGGAGGCCCGCCAGCTCGTCGCCGACACGGTGCGCTACCTCTACCGGCGCGGGGACTACGAGAGCGGGCGCTCGCTGGCGGAGGACGCGCTGGAGCACTGGCGCGACACCGACGACGACGACCCGACCAAGCTGCGGATGCGGTTCCACCTGGCCAACGTCCTGCGGGCGCAGAGCCTCTTCGACCAGGCCTTCGAGATCGACCAGGACGTCTACGACCGGCAGCGCCGGATCTTCGGCGAGCAGCACCTCTACACCCTGATGACCGCCCGCAGCATCGGGGCCGACCTGCGCGCCCAGGGCCGCTACCACGACGCCGAGCACCGCGACCGGCGCACCCTGGAGCTGAGCATCCGCAGCTTCGGCGAGGACAGCGGCCGTACCCTCACCGCCGAGAACAACCTCGCCGTCTCGCTGCGGCTGGCCGGGCACTTCCGCGAGGCGGCCCAGCTCGACCAGCACATCTACGAGCGGCGCCGGGAACGCTTCGGCGAGGAGGACCCGTCCACCCTCGCCTCGGCCAGCAACTACGGCCGGGGGCTGCGCGACACCGGGGAGCTGTGGCGCTCGCACAGCGTCCTGCAACGCACCTCCGCGACCCAGCAGAAGGTCGTCGGCCCCGACCACCCGGAGACCCTGCGTACCGCCAAGGAGCTGGCGCTGACCCTGCGCCAGCTCGGCCGCTTCGCCGACGCGCACCGCGTGCTGGAACGGACGGTGGTGCGCTACCAGCGCACCCTCGGCGGCGACCACGCCGACACCCTCTCCTGCGAGATGGCGCTGGCCACCACCTGGTCGGCGGTCGGCGACAACCCCACCGCGCTGCGGATGGCGAGGCAGTTGCGCGACAGCTACGCCGAGGTGCTCGGCGCCGACCACGCGTTCACCCTGGCCTGCCTCAACAACCTCGGCGTGTTCCTGCGCAAGGCCGGCGAGCACGCGCAGTCCCGCGATCTCGCCCAGCGGGTCCGCGACCAGCTCCTGGCCAGCCTCGGCGAGCGGCACCCGCACACCCTGCTCGCCACGCTCAACCTCGCCAACGACCTGTTCGCCCTCGGCGAGCGCGACGCCGCCCTGCTCCTGGACACCACCGCGTACGTCGAACTGACCCGGGCGCTCGGCGCCGAGCACCCGGACACCGTGTCGGCGTCGGTCAACCTGGCGGTCAGCCGGCTGGCCACCGAGAGCGAGGCCGACGCCGGCCGGGCCCTCTACGACGACGCGTTCGGCCAGCTGGTGCAGCTGTTCGGCGGCGACAACCCGCGGGTGGTCCAGGCCCGCCAGCGGGAGCGGTTCAACGGCTACATCGAGCCCGCGCTGCTCTGACCGGTCGACCGGTCGGGGCCACCGCCGGCGAGCCAGGTGGCCACCGCCACCGGGTCGGCCCCGGGCAGCCGGTGGCACAGCGCCCGGACCAGGTCGGGGCGGGTGGTCAACACCCGCGCGGCGGCGGTACGCCCCAGCCGCCCGGCGGCCAACGCGACCCCGACCAGCGCGTCGGTGTCCCCGGGATCCCCGGCGAGCCGACGACGGTACCCGGCCAGGGCACCCGGCACGTCCCCCTCGGCGTACGCCCGGTCGGCCTCGTCGGCGTCCGGCGACTGCCGCGAGCCGGGGACGACGCCGGTACCGGTCCCGCCGGCCCTGCCCAGCAGCCGGTGCCGCACCGCCGCCTCCGGCCCGGTGCCGCCGATCGACGCGGGCCGGGCCGGGCCGGGCACGACGGCGGGCGGGACGAGCGGCGGGGGCCTCCGCCGGCCCTGCCGCCACGCGTGCGCCACCTCCGCCACGTCGCCGTCGGCCGGGAGCAGGTTGGCCAGCGCCCAGCGCACCGCCCCGCCGTCCGCGACGTCGCGCGCCGCCGCCTCGACCCGCCGGTCGCCGTCGGACCCCCAGCCGCGCAGGGTGCCGGCCATGCCCGCTACGAAGGCCCGCCCGTCGTCGGTCAGCTCGGCGCTGCCGGCCAGCTGCGCCACGGCCCGCGCGGTCTGCTCCCGCCAGTACGCGTACTCGAACGCGCCGCGGACGCCCTCGTGCCGCCGGCAGCGCCACACCTCGGCGACCCCGAGGTGGGCGTACGCGCCCTGGAGCAGCGCGCCGACGGGGCGGGGGTCCGATCGCCAGGGGGCCCGGTAGCGGGCCGGCCCGTCCGGGACGTGCAGCGGCAGCAGGTCCAGCAGCGCGCCCAGCTTGGTGTGCTGCAACTCGTGCACGAGCAGCAGCGCGAGCGTCTCCGGGTCGTCCGGCACGGAGACCGCGATCGCGCCCAGCGCCGTCCGGCTGGTGGCGCTGACCGGGTGCCCGGACGGCGCGGGCGTGAGCGGCACCAGCGAACGCAGCAGCGCGGCCAGCCCCCGGGCGTGCGCCGGCAGCCGGTCGGTCAGCCAGTGCCACGCCTGCCCGGTCAGCCGGTCGAGCCGGTCCGCCGCCGCGTCGTCGAGCCGGCCCGTCGGCGGCCGGTGGTACCGGTACCGGTACGGGTCCTGGTCGTCGACGAGCACCTCGGTCGGGGGCGCGCCACGGACCGGGGTGACCCGGCGCGTCGGCAGCCACCCGCCCGCCGGGGTGCCGCCGTCCGGCCCGCTGGCCAAAGTGCCGCCGCCCGGCCCGTTCGCCAGAGTGCCGCCGCCCGGCCCGCTCGCCGCAACGCGCACGGTGTCGGCCGGCCCGCGCACCGACAGCCCCGGCGGTGCGTCGCCGCCGGTCGCCGGCCGGCCGTCGTACCGGCCGCCGACGCCGCGGACGACCGCGAGGCCGGCGCCGAGCCCGACCGCGCCGCCCACCGTGGGCAGCAGCAGCGTGCCCTCGGGGCAGGGCACGGCGAGCGTGAAGGGCAGGCCCGCCCGCACGGCCGCGGCGGCCGCCAGCCCGGCCAGGTAGGCCGGGTCGGGGTGGCCACCCAGCGCCGTCGTGGCCCAGCCGGTGACCGGTGGATGGGCCAGGACGTGGGCGACCGCCGCCGGGTCCGCCCGCTCGGCGCGGGTCAGCAGGGCGAGGCACTCCCGCACCGCCGGCCCGTCCCCGCCGGCACGCGCGGCGGCGACGGTGAGCAGTCGCCGGCGTCCCAGCTGCCCGGCGCGCAGCACCTCCAGCGTCGCGTCGTCGCCGTGCCCGGCGGCGAGCCCGGCCAGCTGGGCGGGGGAGAGCACCACTGTCTCACCGCCCCCGGGTGCCGACCCCACGGCCCGCCGCCATCGGCATGGACCCGGCCGACTCGACTGTCAGGAACTGCCCGGCCGTCTCGGCTGTCTCGGCTGTCTCGGCCGTCTTGGCCGTCTTGGCCGTCTTGGCCGGCCCTGGCGGGGCGGGCGGGGCGGTCCGCTCGGCCGGGTCGGGGTGGCCGGCCAGGGCGCGGCGGCGGAGGGCGTCGACGTCGGCGGCCACCACCCGCTGCACGTGCCGGATCAGCCGGTAGAGGTCGGGGCAGTAGACGGACGGGTGCGCGAATCCCGCGCCGGCACGGAAGCGGTGCGCGTAGAGGCCGCCGCCGCAGGCGCTGAGCACCGGACAGGCCCGGCACTCGGCGGCCAGGGCCGCCGGACCGGTGGGCCGGCCGGCCAGCGACGGGTGACGCAGCGCCTCGTCGAAGGAGTGCCGGAAGACGTCCAGCCCCGTACGCATCGACGCGTCGTCGGTCGTCTTCAGGGTGTCGGTGCCCTCGATGGTGCCGTCGGTCTCGATGGTCATGAGGTCCGGCTCGGCGAAGCCCAGCGCCCGGGTGCCGCTGCGACCGCCGAGCACCAACGCGATCAGCGACTCGAACAACCGGATGCCCGTCCGCCGCGGCGTGCTGTGGTACCAGCGGTCGAAGACGGCGACCAGCCAGTCGCCGTACGGGGTCTCGGCGGTGTCCGGCCCGCGCCCGGGTGGGGGAGCGCTCCAGTTACCGTGCGGCAGCAGCAGGTCCAGCCGGGGCGGGGCGAACGCGAGCAGCGCCTCGTAGACGCGTACCGGATCGTTGGCCAGGTCGACCGTGCAGAGCAGCCCCGCCCAGCGCGACCGGTGCTCCGGGCGGGCGAGCAGCCGCAGCGCGGCGGCCACGTCGGCGAAGCTGCCCCGCCCGTCGGGGTAGCGGCGGTGCCGGTCGTTGGCGACCCGGTCACCGTCGAGGCTCACCCCGACGTCGATGTCGTGCCGGTGGCACAGCGCCAGGAACTCCTCGTCCAGCAGCACGCCGTTGGTCTGCATGCCGATGTCGAGCACCGCGCCCGGGGGCAGCGCCGCGCGCAGGGTGCGTACGGTCCGGTCGAGCACCGCCGGGCCGGCCAGCAGCGGCTCGCCGCCGTGCAGCACGACGCGTACCCGGTCGAGCCGGTGCCGCGCCAGGTGCGCGCCGAGGCGTCGCGCGACCTGGTCCACGGTGCCCGGGGCGATCACCCGGGGTCGTTCGCGCCACCGCTGGTCCGCGTGCCGGTAGACGTAACAGTGGTCGCACGCCAGGTTGCACCGGCTGTGCACCTTGAGCACGAGCTGCCGCACCCGGGGCGGCGGGCCGCCTCCGGCGCGCGGGCCGCCCCTTTCCGTCTCTCGCCCGGCCGGTTGCGCCGGGGCGACGGGATCGGCAGTGGCGTGGCCCGTCGGCGGGCGGGTGTGCTCAGGGCGGGGCGGCGCGGCCGACGTCGGGGCGTCGGCGGACACGTCAGAAGCTCGACTCGAACGCGGACACGTCGAGCTGTCGGCCCGGCTCGTCGCCGACCACGAGGGTGCCGAGCACGTGGGCCAGCACGCTGTCACCGGCGCCGGCAAGCAGGTCGGCCAGCGGCACGTCCCCCAGCCGTACCAGGGCGGGTCCCGCCTCCACGGGCGGCAGCTCGGTCTCAGCCACGGTGGACCGTCCGGCGACCGTGGACCCTGCCGCGCGTCATCGCTGCGCTCACCCCGCCTTTTCTACACCATCGGGAGCCGGCCGCGACGCTCCTGCGCCGCAGACCCGCGCGGGGGACGACGGCACCGGGACGGCACCGGCCGCCCGGCTCGCGGCCCGGATCCCCGGCGGCGCGTACGGCCCGCCCGGCGTCGCGTGCCGGCGGGTGCTGGGCTCCGGCGGGGCCGCCGCTGCCCCGCACCGCGAGCGCGATGACCGGTGACATCCCGCCTCCCGTCCGCGTCGGTGTCCGAAGCATAGGGGCGGGGCGACCCCCCGGGCGACCGCCGTCCGCAAACCCGACTCAGCGCCGTGTCGTACCCGTGGTCCATGATCCTTGTCGTCACAGCGACGCCGGCGGCCCCTCCGGCGTCCGGATGGTCGTGGGCGGCGCCGGAAGCGGCGGACGGGAGGTCGGACAGTGGCTGACGCGGAACGGACCGCGTGGCGACGGCGCAGCACGGTACGGGTGGTGCCGCCCGCGCGGCCCCGCAAGCTGGCCAAGGTGCCCTTCGTCGAGTTGGCCGACGGACGGTTGCAGGGGGTGGTCTCCAGCGGGTCGGACGTCGACCGGGTCTACGTGTCGTCGATCGCCTCCGGCACCCACGCCTACCACTGCAGCACCAACAACAACCGTCCCTGCGGAGGGCTGCGCGGCATGCCGTGCAAACACCTGCACGCCCTCGCCGAGGAGGCGCTGCTCCAGTACGGCGCCGAGCGTGTCGCCCGCTACCTGCGGGTCGACGTCGGCGCGGAGGTGGACACCGCCCGGGAACTGCTCTCCGCCCTGGACGGGCGGCACGAGCCGACCCCGGCCGCCGTCGTGTTCAGCCGCTTCCTGCGGCACCTGTCCTACCTCGAACTGCCCGGCAGCACGGTCGCCCTGCCTGAGCTGCACTGGTTCCCGGCCGTCGGGGCGGGCCGCTGATGCTCGGCACGCAGCTCGCCGCCCTGCGCGACGGCACCCCGACCGGTCTGACCGACGCCCTCGACCTGGTCGCCGGGCTCGACGACGCGCTGCTGCGCGGCCTCGCCCGGGTGGGCGCCGACGACGCCGCCGCGCTGGCCGCCCTGGCCGGTGCGTTCGCCGCCACCCCGCTCGGCGACCGGCTCGCCGAGGCGGTGACCAAGGTGACCGCCGGTTCGGTGGCCGAGGAACACCTGCTCGCTCTCGCCGGCGCCCGGTGCGCGCTGTTCGGCGCCGCGCACGACGCGCTGCTCGGGCAGCTGGACTCCGCACTGGGCCGCTCCCGCGCCCCCTGGGCCGCCGGCGCGGCCGGGCCCGAGGGCGACGCGGTCGCGGCCCGCGCCGGCGCTCGCGCCTGGCTGCACGAGGTGGCGGTGACCGGCTGGGGCGGCCTCGACCACGAACTCGTGGCCGGGGCGGGGGCACCGGTCGAGGCGGCCCTCGCCGAGCCCCGGCTGCGCCGGCTCGCGGTGCTGCTCGACGGGCTCGCCGCCGAGCTGCGCGCCTGCGTGCCGGTGGCCACGATGGCGCAGCCGCCGCTGCGGCGCTGGGCCGACCTGTGGGCCCGGGGTGTGCTGCTGGCCCAGGACGCGGCGACCGCGTCCTCGCCGACCGCTGCCGAGGAGGTCTCCGGGCGGCTGCTGGTGCTGGGCGTCGACGTGCACGAGCACGACACCGCCGTGCAGGCGCAGCTGCACGCGATCCTGGAGCCGGCCGACGGCGGGCCGCCCCGGCTGGTCCGCTGCGCGGTCGGCGCGGTCAAGGTGGAGACGATCGTCGGGCCGGCGCTGTGGCGCCTGCTGGACGCCCATCCCGTGCTGCTGGCCGCGCTGGCCGAGCGACGCGCCGTGACGGTCACCGGTCTGCCGCTGCACGGCGCGGACCTGATCTGGCACGACGACCGGGTACGCCCCGGCGAGCCGGCCGACCCGTTCGCCACCGCCCGGGTCCTGCTGCCCACGGCGGTTGCGGCGGCGTCGGCGCCGCTGGACCGGCACCCCGTCGGGATCGCCGAGCCGGTGCTGGTGGAGGGCTACACCGTGCGCGACGACGACGGCACGACGACCTTCGAGCTCGGCGGCCAGTCGATCGCCGTCGCGGTGGACCGGCTGCCCTCCTGCGGCCCGCTCACCCCCGAGCTGGTGGCCGCATCCGCCGCCTGCATCGGGCTGATCCGGTGGGACGACGATCGGTGGCTGCTGCAACCCCTGGCGGTGCGCACCACCGTCAAACGCCGGCCGGTCGACGTGCACACCGGAGACTGGGCGGGCGGGATCACCGACCCGAAGATCGCCAAGGCGGAGGCCAAGGCGGGCGACGCCGTGGCGGTGCTGCGCGAGCGCGCGGGACGGTTGCTGCGCCGATGACCGATCTGCCGACCCCCGCGGACCTCGCCGACGCCAACCGGCGCCAGGTGCTCTACTGGCGGCTGCTGGCCCGGCTCTTCGACCCCGACGAGCAGCCCACCCTGGAATCGGCCAGCATGGCGGTCGTGGAGGACCTCGGCCTGCCGGCCGCCCTCCTGGATCCGGCGGTCTCGGTGGACACCGTCGTCCAGCGCTTCCCGGCCATCGCCGACGAGCTGCGCGGCCTGCTCCACCCCGAGCCCGACGCCCCGGCCGCCGCGGCACCCGACTCCACCAGCGATCCCGCCGGCCCGACTGACCTCGCCGAATCCGCCGCCGATCCCGCCGATCCCGCCGAGTCCGCAGGCACCGTCGGGTCCGCAGGCACCGTCGGGTCCGCAGGCACCGTCGGGTCCGCCGACTCCGGCGGGTGCGGCGAGCCTGCGGGATCCGCCGCCGGAACCGGCGGCGACGGGCCGCCGCAAGCGCCGGGCGCCGCCGAGGTACGCCGCGCCGCCCTGGTGTCGAAGCTGCTGCTCAACGTGTTCGCCACCGGCCACGGCGCGGTCGACGCGGGCCAGCTGGCCCGGTGGCAGTCCGACGCCGGCTGGTTCGAGCAGGCGCTCGGGATGGAGCCCGGCGGGCTGCGCCGGCAGGGCGGCGGCGACGGCCTGGGCGGGGTGCTGGCCGGCATCGAGGGCGACCTGGTCCGCCGGATGCACCTGCGGGAGGTGCTGGCCGATCCGGTGCTGGCCAGTCGGCTGACGCCGAGCATGTCGCTGATCGAGCAGCTGCTGCGCGACAAGGCGAACCTCTCCGGGGTGGCCCTGGCTAACGCCAAGGCGCTCATCCGGCGCTTCGTCGATGAGGTCGCCGAGGTGCTGCGTACGCAGGTCGCGCAGACCAGCGTCGGCGTCGTCGACCGGTCCGTGCCGCCGAAGCGGGTCTACCGCAACCTCGACCTCGACCGCACGATCTGGCAGAACCTGACCAACTGGAGTCCGGAGGACGAGCGCCTCTACGTGGACCGCCTCTACTACCGGCAGACCGCCCGGCGGGTCACGCCGGCCCGGCTGATCGTGGTGGTGGACCAGTCGGGCTCCATGGTCGACTCGATGGTCAACTGCACCATCCTCGCGTCGATCTTCGCCGGCCTGCCCAAGGTGGACGTGCACCTGATCGCGTACGACACGCGGGCCCTGGACCTCACGCCCTGGGTGCACGACCCGTTCGAGGTGCTGCTGCGTACGAAGCTGGGCGGCGGCAACGACGGCCCGGTGGCGATGGCGCTGGCCCGCCCGAAGATCGTCGAGCCGAAGAACACGGTCATGGTGTGGATCTCGGACTTCTACGAGTTCGACCGCTCCCAGCCGCTGTTCGACGGCATCGAGGCGGTGCACCGCTCCGGGGTGCGGTTCATCCCGGTCGGCTCGGTCAACAGCTCGGGCCAGCAGAGCGTCAACCCCTGGTTCCGGCAACGCTTCAAGGACCTGGGCACGCCGGTGATCTCCGGCCACATCCGCAAACTCGTCTTCGAGCTCAAGAGCTTCCTCACCTAGGAGAACAACCCCTCATGTCCGAGATGCTGCGTGCCCCCGCCGAGGTCAAGTACGCCGAGGAACTCGACTACCTGGAGTCGGTCGACACCGACCCGAAGCCGTTCTCGTGGCGGCTGAGCCCGCGGATGGTCCGCCTGTTCGTCCTCGGCTCGGAGCGCGCCGACGGGCTCGACCGGGAGATCCCGCAGAAGTGGTTCGGCGACCGTACGTTCGTCGAACGCAGCATCGTGACCCTGGCGTCGGACCGGGGCCTGCTGCTGATCGGCGACCCGGGCACCGGCAAGAGCTGGCTGGCCGAGCTGCTGGCTGCCGCCGTCTGCCGCAACTCGACGCTGGTGGTCCAGGGCACCGCCGGCACCACCGAGGACCACATCAAGTACTCGTGGAACGTCTCCATGGTCATCGCCCGGGGCCAGTCCCGGGAGTCGATGATCCCCTCGCCGATCATGACGGCGATGGAGCAGGGCACCATCGGCCGGTTCGAGGAGCTGACCCGCTCCACGAGCGACGTGCAGGACGCGCTGATCTCGATCCTGTCGGAGAAGTACGTCAGCATCCCGGAGCTGGACCACGACAACATCGTCTTCGCCAGGCCCGGCTTCTCGATCATCGCCACGGCCAACAGCCGCGACCGGGGCGTGAACGACCTCTCCTCGGCGCTCAAGCGGCGGTTCAACTTCGTCCGGATCCCCGTGGTGACGAACAAGCGCAGCGAGGCCGAGATCGTCCGCTTCCGCACCGAGGAGCTGCTGCGCCGCCACCAGATCACGCTGGACGTGCCGCCCACCCTGCTGGACATCCTGTTGCAGAGCTTCGCCGACCTGCGCGCCGCCGCCTCCGCCGCGACCAGCGACGACGAGAAGCTGGAGTCGGCGCTGTCCACCGCCGAACAGATCGGCGTCCTGGAGGACGCCATCCTGCACAGCCAGTTCTTCGGCGACCGCACCCTGCGCGCCGAGACGCTGGCCGGGTCGCTGGTGGGCTCGCTCGCCCGACGCAGCCCGGAGGACCTGGCGATCCTCAACAAGTACCTGCACGGGGTCGTGGAGCCACGGGCCAAGCAGGACGGTGGCGGTTGGGAGGGCTTCCTCGACGGCGGCCGCCAGGCGATCGCCGCCCTGTCGTGACCGCTCCCACCACGATCGGACCGTTCGGCGCGCTGCGCGAGCAGCTCACGGCCGCCGCCACCGCCTTCGCCGGCAGTTCGGCCGCCGTCGCCGACATCCTCGCCGGCATCGTCGACGACGTCGACCGCGCCCTCGGCGAGGAGCTGGAGATCTTCCCGGTCTGCCACCACTCGCCGGCCTCCGCGCTGGCCATGGTCCGCCGGCTGCGCGCGAAGCAGCCGAAGGTGATCTACCTGGAGCTCTGCGAGGACCTCCAGCCGCTGCTGGGCGAGCTGCGCAACTGCCGCCTCCCGGTCGCCGTGCAGGCGTTCGCCTCGGAGCTGGAGGGCTTCCCGGCCGACTGGGGGCCGCTCAGCGTGGTCGCGCCGGTCACCGAGGCCAGCGCCGAATACCAGGCGATCGCGTACGCGCTGGAGACGCCCGGCGTCGAGCTGGTGCTGGTGGACCGCTCCACCGACCACGTCTTCCAGTGGTCGCCCCGCCCACGCGGCACGGGCGAGGAGACCCCGCCCGGCCCCGGCGAGGAGGCCCCGCCCGGCGGGGACGTCGAGGCCGCCGCGCCGGCGGGGGAGGAGGCGGCTCTGCACGGCGACGCGGTCGGGGTCGAGATCGGCGACCTGCGGCCCCGCTTCGCGGAGCTGGAGGCCTACCTCCTGCACCACGGCAAGGTCCGGCACTGGTCGGAGTGGTGGGACCAGTACGTCGAGCAGCCGCTGGCCGACGCCGACCACGACACCTACCGGCAGGTGATGGTGCTGATCGGCAGCCTGTTCCGGCGGCTGCGCCCGGCCGGCTCGGACGCCCGGGACAGGGACGAGGACCGCGAGCGCTACATGTGGACGCGGATGCGCCAGCACCTCGCCGCCACCGGGGCCGACCCCGCCGACTGCCTCTACGTCTGCGGCGCGTTCCACGCCGCCAGCCGGGTGGAGCAGTTCGGGTTGCGGGGCGACGCCTCGTTCGAGATCAGTCCCCGCACCGCCACCCGGTGGCACTACGGGCTCATCCCGTCCAGCCACTCCGCCATCGAGGCGCAGTTCGGCCTCGCACCCGGCTCGGTGTCGATCGCAGCCGCCACCTGGGCCAAGGCGGTCGACCGCACCGGGCTGACCCCGTTCCGGCTGGAGGGCCAGCGCGGGGGTCGGACCCGCACCGGTGGCCGGCGCCGCGCCGCCCCGGCCCCCGCGCCCGCCGCTGAAGTCGCCGACCGGCTCTCGGGATACCTGGCGCAGCCGCCGGCGCCGCAGGGCCTGGACGAGGGGGAGCTGCGCGGCTGGTGCGTCGACATCGTCCGGCTGGCCCGCCGCAACGGCTACCTGGCCAGCACCGCCGACGCGATCGCCGTCTTCGAGACCTCGATCCTCCTCGCCGGGCTGCGCAACCGCGCCCGCCCCACGCCGTACGACTTCGCCGACGCGGCGGTCACCTGCATCGAGAAGGACGTCGTCCCGGGCCGCCGGGACGTCCGGCGGCTCTGCGAGATCCTGTTCGGCGGCGACCGGGTCGGCCAGGTGGGCTACGAGGCCCTGCCGCCGCTCGCCCGCGACGTCCACGACCGTCTCGCCCCGCTCGGGCTGGACCTGGAGAAGCGCACCATCCAGCGGGCCCTGGTGGACCTGCGGGCCAGTCCCGAGCTGGTGCCCTGCTCCGATCTGCTGTGGCGGCTGCGGCACCTGCTGCCGTCCGACGCGGTCCGGCCCATCATGGGTGAGCGCCGACTGGGGCACCGCTCGATCCAGGAGAGCTGGGACCTGGCTCTCGGCCGCAACCAGCGTTCGCTCATCGAGTTGGGCTACGAGGGGGTGACCGTCGAGCAGGTGCTGGAGCAGCGCCTGCGTCGCGCGGTGCGGGGCCCGGACGCGACGGCCTCGGTCGCGCTGGAGGCCGTCGAGGACGCCATCCGGCTGCTCGACAGCCCGCGCCTGGTCGACGAGCTGGGCACCCGCGCGGTGGAGCTGCTCGCCGCCGAACGTACGGTCGACGACGCCCCCGAGGTGCTGCGCCGGATCCGGCGGCTGCTGGCCCACCACCGCGCCACCGGGCCGCTGCCGGCCTGGTGCGAGGCGTTCGTCACCACCGGTTACGCGCACTACTGCACCCTGCTGCCCACCGCCTTCGTCGACGAGGACAGCGGCGTACGGCAGGTCGGCGCCATGCTGGGCTTCCTGTTCGGCATGGAGAGCCTGGCGCTCTCCCTGGGCTGCGACCGCTCCCAGCTCGAACTCGCCGTGGCGCAGTGCCACCCGGAGACGCCGGCCAAGGTGGCCCTGCTCTGGGCCGCCCGGCACCAGCTGGGCCTGCTGCCGCTGGCCGAGTTGCGCGAGCGGTGTGCCGCGCTGCTCGCCAACCCGCTGGTGGTGCCCGCCTTCCCGCAGTACCTCAGCGGGTTCGTGCAGGCCCTGGAGCCGGTGCCGGGGCTCGCCGCGTTCGTCGTGGAGGTGATGTCGTCCGCGTTCGCCCGGCTGCCCGACCCGGTGCTGCTGCCGTGGCTGCCCACCCTGATCACCACGCTGCGCGCGCACGGTGCGGAGCTGGTGCCGCTGCTGGTCCGGGAGGCGGGGCGTACGTTCCCGGGCTCGCTGGCCGCGCTGGACGCCTGGGTGCCGCCATGGTCGGCCGCCCCGGCGGCGCCAGCCGTCACCGCCGTCGCCTCCGGGCCGGTGGCCGCCCTGCTGGCGGACAACCGGGAGAGCGTGGACGCCGTCGCCGCGCTCCTCGGCTGCGCCGGCGGCTGGCGCGAGGCGGGGGTCACGGCCAGCGCCGTTCCCGTCGGGGTGACCGCCCTGCTGGCCGCGCACCCGGAGACCGTCGACGCCGTGGCCGGCCTGCTGGCCCCGACGCCACGCTGACCGGTGCCCGACATGAGCGCCATGGTCGACGTGGAGGCGGTGTTCCGCGCGGAGTACGGTCGCGCGGTCGCCGTCCTGACCCGGCTGCTCGGCGACATCGGCCTCGCCGAGGAGGCCGTGCAGGAGGCGTTCACGGTGGCGGTGGCGCGGTGGCCGGAGAGCGGGCCACCGCCCAGCCCGGCCGGTTGGATCATCACCACCGCCCGGAACCGGGCCGTCGACCGCCTGCGGCGCGAGGCCTCCCGCGCCGACCGGCACGCCCAGGCCGCCCTGTTGCACGTGCGCGACGGACCGACCGAGGAGGGGCCGGTGCGCGACGACCGGCTCCGCCTGATCTTCACCTGCTGCCATCCGGCGCTCGCCCCCGCCGCCCGGGTCGCGCTGACCCTGCGGCTGCTGGGCGGCCTGGGCACCGTCGAGATCGCCAGGGCGTTCCTGGTCTCCGAGGCGACCATGGCCCAGCGGATCGTGCGCGCCAAGGCCAAGATCCGGGACGCGGGGATCCCGTACCGGGTGCCCGGCGACGCCGACCTGCCGGAGCGGCTCGGCGCCGTGCTGGCCGTGCTCTACCTGATCTTCACGGCCGGGCACACCGCCGGCTCCGGCGACCGGCTCGTCCGCGACGACCTGTGCGCCGAGGCGATCCGGCTGGCCCGGCTGCTGGTGGAGCTGATGCCGGACGAGCCGGAGGCGCTGGGCCTGCTGGCGCTGATGCTGCTCACCGAGGCGCGCCGCCCCACGCGTACCACGGCCGACGGCGCGCTGGTGCCGCTGTCCGCGCAGGACCGCCGCCGGTGGGACGCCGGGCTCGTCGCCGAGGGGCAGGCTCTGGTCCGCCGCTGCCTGCGCCGCGACCGGCCCGGGCCGTACCAGATCCAGGCCGCGATCGCCGCCGTGCACAGCGACGCTCCCGACGCCGCCGGCACCGACTGGGCCCAGATCCTCACGTTGTACGACCAGCTCACCGCGTACGCCCCGGGGCCGGTCGTGGCGCTGAACCGGGCCGTCGCGCTCGCCGAGGTGGCCGGGCCGGCGGCGGGGCTGGCCGCCGTCGAGCGGCTCGACCTGGGCCGCTACCACGTGTTCCACGCGGTCCGGGCCGACCTGCTGCGGCGGCTGGGCCGGGGGCGGGAGGCGACGCAGGCGTACCGGACGGCCGCCGAGCGGACGGACAACGCGGCCGAACGCGCCTTCCTGGCCGCGCGGGCGGCCACCACGCTGCCGGGTGGATGAACGCCGCCTCCTGCGCGTTTGCCCGCTCGGTGGGCCGGGAACCCGGGTCGTCCGGCAGCGCGGCGCCCGGCGCCGCCCGACGAACGGACGCGCAGCGCCCATGACGTACCGTCCGGCACTTGCCACCGCTTCCGACCCGACCACGTTGACGATCGGGGTCGAGGAGGAGTACCTCCTGCTCGACCCGCACACGGGGGAGAGCCTGCCGGTCGCCGACCGGGTGCTCACCGCCCTGTCCGGCAGCGCCCGGGAGCAGAGCCGGCAGGAGTTCCGGCACAGCATGGTGGAGATGGTCACGCCCGTCACCGCCGACCTGGCCGAGCTGCGCGCGCAGCTGGTGGCGCTGCGCCGCTCCGCCGGTGACGCGGCGGAGGCCGCCGGGGCCCGGCTCGTCGCGGTCGGCGCCACGCCCGTGCACGAGCCGCACCGGACGGTGCCGGACAAACCCCGCTACCACGCCATGTCGCGGCGCTTCGGGCCGGTGGCGCACGATCCGGCCGTCTGCGGCTGCCACGTGCACGTCGGGATGGCCGACCGCGAACTGGCCGTGCAGGTCTGCAACCACCTGCGGCCGTGGCTGCCGGTGGTGCAGGCGATCACCGCCAACTCGCCGCTGCACGACGGCCGCGACACCGGGCACGCCAGCTGGCGCTCCATGCAGCTCGAACGCTGGCCCAGCATCGGGCCGACCCCGCACTTCGAGTCGGTCGCCGACTACGACGCGACGGTGACGGAGCTGATCGACGCCGGGATCATGCTCGACGCCGCGATGGTCTACTGGTACGCGCGTCCGTCGTCCGCGTATCCCACCGTGGAGGT
Source organism: Micromonospora sp. NPDC049051 (assembly GCF_043197575.1). Lineage (NCBI taxonomy): Bacteria > Bacillati > Actinomycetota > Actinomycetes > Micromonosporales > Micromonosporaceae > Micromonospora > Micromonospora sp. NPDC049051. The sequence continues at coordinate 187,599 of NZ_JBICTL010000007.1, read as the reverse complement.
GCGGGTGGGTGACGTCTGTCCGGCCGTGGACGACACCGTGCTGGTCGCCGGGCTGGTCCGGGCCCTCGTCGCGACGCTGGCCGACGACGCGCGCGCCGGGGTGCCCGCCCGACGGATCCGGGACTGCCTGGTCTCCGCCGCGCACTGGCGGGCCGCCCACGACGGGCTGGAGGGCGACCTGATCGACCTGCGCGCGGGCGTCGCCCGTCCCGCCTGGGACATGGTCGGCGAACTCGTCGACACGATCACCCCGGCCCTGGCCCGCCACGGCGACCTCGACTACGTCCGCGAGCAGCTCCTACGGTTGCGCCGCGACGGCAACGGCGCCACCCGGCAACGTCGCGTCATGGCGCGCACCGGCGACGACGTGCGCGCCGTCCTGGACCACCTGGCCGCCGAGACCCGCGCCGGCTGAGCCGCGCCCGTTGCCGCCGTCGCCGCCGGCGGCTGGCGGGCCCCGGCTGCGGAGCAGGCTGGCGCCCGGTTCGCCTGGGAGGGGCCGCCGGTCAGCGGATGTCGTGGGACTGCAACCAGAGTTCCAGCAGGCCGAGCTGCCACAGCTTGTTGCTGCCGGCGGCGGCCTGCGCCCGGTCCGGCTCGGCCAGCAGCTCGTCGACGTACCCGCGGCGGAACAGGCCGCGCTCGCGGGCGGCGGGGGCGGCGAGGGCCTCGGCGACGAGCTGCCGTACCGGCCCGTCGACGTTGCGCAGCGCCGGCACCGGGAAGTAGCCCTTCGGGCGGTCGACCACCTCGACGGGCAGCACCTCGCGGGCCACCGCCTTCAGCACACCCTTGCCGCCGTCGGCCACCTTGTGCTCGGGCGGGCAGGCCGCCGCGAGGGTGACCAGGTCCTGGTCCAGGAACGGCGTACGCACCTCCAGCCCCCACGCCATGCTCATGCTGTCCACCCGCTTGACCGGGTCGTCGGGCAGCATCAGGTGGGTGTCCAGGCGCAGCACCGCGTCCAGCGCCGTCTGCGCGCCCGGCGCGGCCAGGTCCGCCGCCAGCAGTTCGCGACTGGCGTCGCGGTCGCAGGCGTACGCGGGGTCGACCACCCGGTTCAGCTCGGCGTGGTCCCGGTCGAAGAACGCGTCGGCGAAGGCCGCCGTCGCGCCGTCGCGGGGCACTCGCGTGAGGGGTTGGTGGTAGCCGTAGCCGGCGAAGACCTCGTCGGCGCCCTGGCCGGACTGGGCCACCTTCACGTGCCGGGCCACCTGTTCGGAGAGCAGGTGGAAGGCGACCACGTCGTGGCTGCCCATCGGCTCGGTCATGGCGTGCACGGTCCGTCGTACCGCCGGGACCAGGTCCTCGTCGGCGAGCCGGATGCGGTGGTGGTCGGTGCCGAAGGTGCGGGCGACCAGGTCGGAGTAGTGGAACTCGTCGCCGGACTCGCCGCCGCGGCTGTCGAAGCCGATGCTGAACGTCTGGAGGTGGTGCTGCCCGGCCTCGGCCAGCAGCGCCACGATCATGCTGGAGTCCAGGCCGCCGGAGAGCAGCACGCCGACGGGGACGTCGGCGACGAGCCGGCGGCGTACCGCTTCGCGCAACGCCTCCCCGACGGCGGCCCGCCAGTCGGCGGCGTCCATCCCCTCGTGGTCGGGGTGCCGGGCGTAGTCGGGCCGCCAGTAGACGTGCTGGCGGCTGCGCCCGTCGGCCTCGACGACGCGCACGGTGGCCGGGGGCAGCTTGCGCACCCCGCGCAGGACGGTGCGGGGCGCGGGCACGATGGAGTGCCAGGAGAGGTAGTGGTGCAGCGCCACCGGGTCGATCGCGGTGTCCACGTCGCCGGCCCGCAGCAGGGCCGGCAGGGTGGAGGCGAAGCGCAGCCGGCCGGGTGACTCGGCGAGGTAGAGCGGCTTGATGCCGAGCCGGTCGCGGGCCAGCACGAGCCGGCGCCGCCGCCGGTCCACCAGGACGACGGCGAACATGCCGACCAGGTGGTCGACGAAGTGCTCGCCCCACTGCGCGTACGCCACCAGGACGACCTCGGTGTCGCTGGTGGAGTGGAACGTGTGCCCCGCCTCCCGCAGTTCCTCGCGCAGCTGCGGGTAGTTGTAGACGCAGCCGTTGAAGACCAGCGCCAGTCCGAGGTCCTCGCGGACCATCGGCTGGGAGCCGGCCTCGGTGAGGTCGATGACGGTGAGCCGGCGGTGCCCGAGGACCACCCAGCCGTCGTCGAAGAGGCCCTCGCCGTCCGGGCCCCGGGACCGCATCGCCTCGCTCATCCGGGTCACCGCGCCGGTGTCCGGTGCCGAGCCGTCGAACCTGGCCTCGCCGCTGATGCCGCACATCGTCAGCGGCCACCGGACTTCCGGGGCATCGGACCCACCGTCACCACTCCCGTCGGCGTCGCGGCTGCGCCGGGCCGCCCGATCGTGGGGGAGCCCGGTCCCGTCGGCAGGACGGGCGGCTGGGCTACCCGCCGTCGGGGGCGGCAAACCCCGGCAGTGTCCGGTCGCGGCCCCCGGCGGGCCCGGTGGTGGGCTCTTCCGCGCCGGCGAGGGCACCGCGAAGGAGCTCACGCCCCGGGCGGCGGATCAGTCGCGCAGCGTACGCAGGATGCGGGCGAGTTGTTCCCGGTCCGCGGGTGCCAGGCGGTCGAACAGCTCCTCGGTGGCGGCCCGCCGGGCGGCACGGATGGCGGCGCCGGTGCGCGTACCCTCCTCGGTCGGCGTGACCAGGGTGGCCCGCCGGTCGGCCGGGTCGGGGCGGCGCCGTACGAGCCCACGCGCCTCGAGGTCGTCAACGACCTCGGTGGCCGAGCGCGGGGCGATGCGCAGGTGCCCGGCGAGCACGCTGAGCCGCAGCGCGCCGTGCCGGATCAGTACGCCGAGCGCCCGGGACTGGGCGGGCGTGACGTCCCAGGGCGCGAGCGCCTCGCGGGTGCGGTGGCGCAGCCGCCGGGTCACCGCCCGGAACTCCTCGGCGAGGCTGTCGCTGCCGTCGTCGCTGCCGTCCGTGTCCGCGGTCACGGGAATACCGTACCAGCGGAAGCTGTTGCTCCCTCATGTTGAGGTAACCTCAGCATTGTCGACGTGAGGGAGCATCCCTTGGAACCCATCCCCTCCGGCCGTGACCGCGGCCCCCGCAAGGTCAGCGCCGCCGAGAAGGCGCAGGCCCGCCAGGTGTCCCTGCGGCGCATCGGCACGCTCTTCGCCCGGCACAAGGCGGCGGTCGGCGCCGTCACCGCGATCATCGTGGTCTCCTCGGTGCTCGCCATGGCCTCGCCCTTCCTGCTGCGCGCCGTGATCGACCGGGCCCTGCCGGAGCGCGACCTGGCCCTGCTGGTCGCCCTGGTCGCCGGCATGGTCGCCGTCGCCGCCGTGACCTCCGTGCTCGGCGTGGCGCAGACCTGGATCTCCACCCGGGTCGGCCAGCAGGTCATGCACCGGCTGCGCACCGACGTCTTCACCCACCTGCAACGGCAGTCGCTGTCGTTCTTCACCCGCACCCGCACCGGCGAGGTGCAGTCCCGCATCACCAACGACATCGGCGGCATGCAGAGCGTGGTCACCTCGACCGCCACCGCCATCGCGGCCAACCTGACCACCGTGGTCGCCACCGCGGCGGCGATGGTCGCGCTCTCCTGGCGGCTCTCCCTGGTCTCCCTCGTCGTGCTGCCGCCGGCCATCTGGCTGACCCGCAGGGTCGCCCACCTGCGTCGCGAGATCACCGCGCAGCGCCAGCGCGAACTCGCCGACCTCAACGTCACCGTCGAGGAGGGGCTGTCGGTCAGCGGGGTGCAACTCGTCAAGACCCTCGGCACCGGCCCCGCCCTGGCCGCGCGCTTCGCCGCCTCGTCGGCCCGCCTGGTCGACCTGGAGCTGCGCTCCGAACTCGCCGGCCGCTGGCGGATGGCCACGATGAGCATCGTCTTCGCCGCCATCCCGGCGGTCATCTACCTCAGCGCCGGGCTGCCCGGCGCTGCCGGCACGCTCAGCATCGGCACCCTGGTCGCCTTCACCGCGTTGCAGGGCGGGCTGTTCCGCCCGCTGATGGGCCTGCTCAACGTGGGCGTCTCGGTGACCGCCTCGCTGGCGCTGTTCGCCCGGATCTTCGAGTACCTGGACCTGCCCGTCGAGGTGGACGACCCCGCCGAGCCGGCCGACATCGACCCCCGCCGGGTCCGAGGCCGCCTGCGCCTGACCGACGTCACCTTCCGCTACCCGGGCAGCGACACCGCCGCCGTCGCCGGGATCACCCTCGACGTGCCGGCCGGCACCAGCCTGGCCCTGGTCGGCGAGACCGGCTCCGGCAAGAGCACCCTGGCCGCGCTCGTCAGCCGGCTGCACGACCCGACGAGCGGCCGGATCACCGTCGACGGCGTCGACCTGCGCGACCTGCGCCTGGCCGACCTGGCCGCGATCGTCGGCGTGGTCAGCCAGGAGACGTACCTGCTGCACACCACCGTCCGGGAGAACCTGCGCTACGCCCGCCCCGACGCCACCGACGCCGAGATCGAGGACGCCGCCCGCGCCGCCCAGATCCACGACCTCATCGCCGGACTGCCCGACGGCTACGACACGGTCGTCGGCTCGCGGGGGCACCGCTTCTCCGGCGGCGAGAAGCAGCGCCTGGTCATCGCCCGTACGCTGCTGCGCGACCCGCGCATCCTGATCCTCGACGAGGCCACCAGCGCGCTCGACACCGAGACCGAACGCGCCGTGCAGCGGGCGTTCGACGAGGTGGCCCGGGGGCGTACCACCATCACCATCGCCCACCGGCTCTCCACCGTGCGGGGCGCGGACCAGATCGCCGTGCTCGACCACGGCCGGATCGTCGAGTCCGGCAGCCACGACGGTCTGCTGGAGCGCGCCGGCCGCTACGCCACGCTGGCCGCCTGACGACTCGTCGCGAGTCTCAGAACCGTCGCATAATCCGTCTCATTATTCTGCGACGGTCGGGTCGAGGTGGCGGTAGACGGTGGCCCGCGAGACCCCGAGCGCGGCGGCGATCTCGTCGGCCGAGTGGCTGCCCTCGGCGTGCATCCGCCGGGCCGCCGCCACCTGCTCCGCACCCATCGCCCGCGGCCGCCCGGGCCGCCGCCGGCCCCTCACCGCACCGCCTCCGGAGGTCGGCGCACCCGCGCCGTCGCCGGGGCCCGGCACACCCGGGCCGTCGCCGGACGTGGTGCCCGTGCCGTCGCCGGTCTCCGCGCCCGCGCCGCTGGTCGGGTCGGTGCCCGCCGGGTCGCCGAGCAGCCGGCGTACGCCGTCGAGCATGTCGGCGCGCAGCACCTCGTCCGGCACGTCGGTGAAGAAGACGATCGGGTCGCTGCACGCGGCGACCGCCTGCACCGCCCGTACCCGCTCCCGGCGCCCGGCGTCGGGCCCGGCGATCAGGTCGTTGGCGCGCAGGGCGATCCGGATCAGGCGGTGGTAGGTGTCGCCCCGACCGACGAGCGCGATGTCGTGGAAGAGCATGCCGAGTGGACGGCGGTGGCCCAGGATGATGTCCACCCAGCCCTCCAGTACCGTCCACCGGGCCCGCTCGGCCGGCCCCGCCTCGGCCGTGTCGAGCAGCGCCTCGAAATCGGCGACCAGCGGCTCGACCAGGGCGGTGAGCAGGTGCTCCTTGGCGGGGAAGTGGTAGAGGATCGCCGCCTTGGTCAGCCGCAGCCGCTCGGCGATCTGGCGCAGCGAGGTGCGCTGGTAGCCGTGCTCGGCGAACAGGTCGAGCGCGGCGCGCAGGATCCGGGTGCGCGTGTCGTCGGGCGCCTCGGCGGTCATGGCGGCAAGCGTAGCCGCGCCCTGACCGCCGGGAGGCGACACCATTGATTCGACTGACCATCGGTCAGTACAGTGTGGTCGTCGGCAGGCCTGCCTCGATCCGGTCGCGCAGGTCGGCACCGCCAGCGGCAGGAGGGGTCCATGCCCGTCATCTCCATCGACGACCTGGTCAAGACGTTCGGCAGTGTCCGGGCGCTCGACGGACTCGCGCTGAAGGTCGGGGCGGGGGAGGTGCACGGCTTCCTCGGCCCCAACGGCTCGGGCAAGTCCACCACGATCCGCGTCCTGCTCGGCCTGCTGCGCCGCGACGCGGGCGACGTACGGGTCTTCGACGCCGACCCCTGGCGCGACGCGGTGGCCCTGCACCGCCGGCTGGCGTACGTGCCCGGCGACGTGAACCTGTGGCCGAACCTGTCCGGCGGCGAGGCGATCGACCTCTTCGGGCAGCTGCGCGGTGGCCTCGACCGGCGTCGCCGCGACGACCTGCTGGAGCGCTTCGACCTCGACCCGACGCGCAAGTGCCGCACCTACTCGAAGGGCAACCGGCAGAAGGTCGCCATCGTCGCCGCCTTCGCCTCGGACGTCGAGCTCTACGTGCTCGACGAGCCGACCTCCGGGCTCGATCCGCTGATGGAGGCCGTGTTCCAGGACGAGGTCCGCCAACTCAAGCGCGAGGGCGCGACCGTCCTGCTCTCCAGCCACGTGCTGGCCGAGGTCGAGGCGCTCTGCGACCGGGTCAGCATCATCCGCGAGGGTCGCACCGTCGAGTCCGGCACCCTCGCCGAGCTGCGCCATCTCACGCGTACGGCCGTCACGGTCGAGACCGCGCGACCGGCGACGGGCCTGGCCGCGCTGCCCGGCGTCCACGGCGTGCGTGAGGTCGACGGGCGTACCCACCTGGAGATCGAGCCCGCCCACCTCGACGAGTTGCTCGGGCACCTGGTGCGCTTCGGCGTCCGGGCGCTGACCAGCGCCCCGCCCACCCTGGAGGAGCTGTTCCTGCGCCACTACGGCGACGAACGCGCCACCGTCGCCGCCGGATCCTCCGCCGCTGCCGGATCCTCTGCCGCGGCCGGATCCTCCGGGTCGGTTGCCGGCCCGAACGACGGTGCCGGCCCGAACGACGGTGCCGGCCCGAACGACGGTGCCGGCCGTGACGGTCCGGGTGCTGGCGACGGTCCGGGTGCCGGCCGGCCGGAGGGCGTCCGGTGAGCGCGTTCACCGGCACCGGGCGACTCGCCCGGCTCGTGCTGCGCCGTGACCGGGTCCGGCTGGCGATCTGGGTGCTCGGCACGCCTCTGCTCGGCTACGCCCTCGCCGGCAGCGTCAAGGAGTTCTACCCCGACGAGGCGGCCCGCGTCGGCTACGCCAGCACGTCGGCGTCCAGCCTGGTCGCCCGCGCCTTCAACGGCCCGATCGCCGGCACCGACCTCGGCGCGGTCGTGGTCGCCGAGACGTACGTGACGCTGGCCCTGCTCGCCGCACTGCTGAGCACCTTCGCGGTCGTCCGGCACACCCGGCAGAACGAGGAGACGGGCCGGGCGGAGCTGCTCGGCGCTTCCGTCGTCGGCCGGTACGCGCTGCTCACCGCCGCGCTGCTGGTGGTCGTCGCGGCGAACGTGGCCGCCGCCGCCCTGCTCGCCGCCGCGCTGGCCGGTGCCGGCCTGCCGCTCGCCGGGTCGGTCGCCGCTGCCGCCGCCATCGGGGGCGTCGGGGTGGCGTTCACCGGCGTCGCCGCCGTCACCGCCCAGCTGTCGGTCACCTCCCGGGGCGCCAACGCGCTCGCCGCCGCCGCGGTCGGGATCTCCTTCCTGCTCCGCGCGGCCGGTGACGTGCTGGGCGAGCAGGTCGACGGCGGGCTGCGGGTGGTCAGCGCCTGGCCGTCCTGGCTCTCCCCGCTCGGCTGGGGCAACCAGGTGCGCGCCTTCGGCGGCGAACGCTGGTGGACGCTGGCGCTGCCTGTCGCGCTGCTGGTCGCCGGGGTGGCGCTCGCGTACGCCCTCGCCGAACGGCGGGACGTCGGGGCCGGGCTCGTCGCGCCCCGGCGCGGGCCGGCCACAGCCGTACCCGGTCTGCTCAGCCCCGCCGGGCTGGCCTGGCGGTTGCAGCGCGGGGCGCTGCTCGGCTGGGCGGTCGGGGTGGCGGTGCTCGGGTTCTCGATGGGCATTGCCGGCGACGAGTTCAACGCCATGATCGAGGAGAACCCGGCCGCCGCCGAGGCCATTAGCGCGATGGGCGGCGGCGCACGATTGATCGACGCGTACCTGGCGGCGATGCTGGGGCTGTTCGCGCTGACCATCGGCGCGTACGTCGTGCAGGCGCTGCTGCGTACGCGCAACGACGAGAGCGACGGGCCGCTGGAGGCGGTGCTGGCCACGGCGGTCAGCCGCACCCGTTGGCTGACGACACAGGTGCTCGCGGCGACGCTCGGCGCGCTCGCCCTGGTGCTGGTGGGCGGGCTCACCACCGGGCTCGGCTACGGTCTGGTCGCCGGCGATCCCCTCGGCCGGGCGGTCGAGCTGGGCGGGGCGGCACTGGTGCGACTGCCGGCCCTGCTCGTGGTCGCGGGGGTGGTGACCGCGCTGTTCGGCCTACTGCCGCGCTGGTCGGTGGCGCTGTCCTGGGCGGCGCTGATCGCGTTCCTGCTGCTCGGGCAGTTGGGCGCGGTGCTCGACCTGCCGCAGGCGGCGCTGAACCTGTCGCCGTACACCCACGTGCCGCCGGCCCCGGCGGCCGACCCGGCGGTGCTGCCGCTGGTCGTGCTGACGGCGGTGGCGGGGGTGCTGCTCGCGGCCGGCATGGCCGGCTTCCGCCGCCGCGACGTCCCGAGCTGACGGAAGGTCACGGTCCTCCCCGCACCGGACTGCGACGGCAGGCACGTGTCAGGGCGCGGCGAGAGGTTCCCGCGATCCGCTGTCGAGAAGCGCACTCACCCGTGTGATCGCGTCGTCGATCATCGTGCGGTACGCGTCGTCCGGCAGCTCGGCGACGAGCGGCGTCGCGATCGCCAGGTGGTCGCGGGCGCGGGCGGCGTCGCCGGCACGGCGGTACCCGTCGGCGAGGTTGAGGTGCAGCGACGGCAGGAGGGCCCGGACCCGCAACGACGCGTCGTGCCGCCGCACGCGCTCGTCGCTGAGGTCCGCGACGGCGGCCAGCGCCCGGCGGCCCCACGCCACCTCGTCCGCGACCGAGTCCTGAAGGTCGGCCAGGTGGTGCGCGACGGTGCAGCGGTGCAGCGCGTCCCCGGTGTCGCCGACCCGGTCCCAGAGTTCGGTCAGGGCCAGGCGTGCGGCGGTACGGTCGCCGGCCGTACCCAGTTCCAGGGCGCGGCCGAGGTGCGCCATGACGTCGTCGGCGTCGTTCGTGTCCACCATGCTCCTCGCGGTCAGGGCCGGGCAGCCGGCTGTCGGGTCTCCGCGATACATGCTCGGGGCTCGACCGACTCGAGGGTCAAGCCTGCACGGCGCCACCCTCGGCTGCCCGCTCGCCCTGCTACCCGAGTGGTCCCGCGGCGAAGCCCGCTTGCCGGTGACTGGCAGGCTCCAGGTATGGGAAGCATCGTCACGCAGTTGCCCGCCCTCATCGGTGTGCTGGTCGGCACGATCGGCACGATCGTCGCCACCTCCCTCGCCGACCGCACCCGGTGGAAGCGGAACCAGTCCGTCCGCTGGGACGACCGGCGGCTCGACGCGTACGTCGAGTTCGCGCGGGTGATCAAGGAGATCCACGCCGTCGCCAACCGCATGCTCGTGGACGAGCGACCCCACTCGCGCGGGCACCGGATGGACCGGGAAGAAGGCCTCACCCGCCTGGCCGACGCGGACGTCCGGCACACGTTGGCCTGGGAGAGCCTCCTGCTGCTCGGGGACGCCTCGACCGTGTCGGCGGCCCGCGAGTGGCGGGACGCCGTCTGGCAGATCGAGCGGGTGGCCCGTGGACTCGACCCGGGCGACGACCACGATCTCGCCGACCTGCTGCACCGGGCCAACGAGGCGCGCGACCTCTTCTACCGCGCGGCCCGTGGCGGCCTCGGCGTCCGTGGCGGCTCGGTCGCCCAGGCGGTGGTGCTCGAAGCGAGGCTGGACGAGATCCGGGCGGGCAGGGCGTCACGGCAGACGCCGGAGGCGTCCGGACAGGCCCTGATCGGGCGCTGAGCGCGACCGGAGACCCGTCCGACCCGGCTGTTGACGGGCCCGTACAGCCCGGCGCGGCGGGAGCCGCCCCGCACCGAGCCGACCTCCCGAACACGTCCTTGCCCCCGACGCCCAGCACCCGATGGGGGACGTGACCGGGGTGCCGTTCGACGCGGCCGAGGCGGGCGGCGGTCGCCGAGGACCTTGCGGGCCGGAGACCTTGCGGGGCGGTTGACCGTGCGGGCCGAGGCCCTTGCGGGGCGGTGGACGGTCATCAGGGTCGCACTTCGCGTACGGACGCGCTCCGATCCGACGTCAGCCGGGGTAGCGGGTCCGCCAGTGTGGATCGGTCGGTGGGAAGTACTCGCCTCCCGACGGGCTGTCGTGCAACTCGGTGACGAGGTCGCGGGCCAGCGTGTCGGCCGTCCACGCCAGCTCCAACCGGGACAGCCAGTCGACCGGGAGCGCGTCCGGCCCGTGCGCCGTACCCAGCAGGGCACCGGCCACCGTCACGGCGTGCCCGCCGTCGCCGGCCGAGGCGGCGAAGAGGAGCGCCTCGCGTACCGCCTCGCGGCCCGGGAAGCAGGCGACGGCGTAGACGCCGCCCGCCAGCGCGGAGACCGCCCGGGCATCGGGAGCCAGCCGGGTCAGCTCGTGGACAGAGGGCGCACCCGACCCGGCAGCGGCGAGAGCCGGAACCAGGGACCGCTGCGCCACCTCGGAGAAGTCTCCCGGATCCGACGCCACGCTCACCAGGGCCTCGACGAGTGGGCGTCCCGCAGCGAGCAGACGGATCACGGCACCCGCCAGCCCGGCGACGCCGACGGCGTCACCCGCGTGCGTGAGGGCGGCCATCTCCGCCGCGTCGCACGGGTAGAGGCTGACCGGCAGGGTCCGGGTGAGCGCGTGCGCCCCGGTGCTCGTACCGCTGGGATCGTCGATCGTGCCCATCTTGCGTCGCTGGAGTGCGGCCACCGTCGCCGGCGCCGACCCGCGCCGCTCGGCCAGCGCCGGCACCCGCACCAGCCAGCCTCGCGGCCCGTTGCCGTCGTTGCCGATCTCGAAGCCGGGTACGCCCTGGATCGTGGCCCAGCTCCGGTACGACTCCCACACCATGCTCGGCGGATGACAGATGCCCCGGTGCCGGTGCCGCACGTGGGCGCGGATCAGGCCGTCGATGGTGAAGCAGGCGAGCTGCCCGGCGCTGGAAGCCCGCAGCGGCCCGGACTCCGGCACCGAGCCGCCCGTCGCGCCGACGGCGTCCCCGAGCATCAACCCGAGCACACAACCCCGAGCGCTGGCGAGTTGCTCCGCCGTCACCTTGGTCACGCCGTGCAGCATATTCGCGAACGCTGGTTCCCCATGATCGTTGGCAGCTGGACGAGTCGACACGCCGCGAATCGAGCAGCTCAACTGTCAACGATCAGGATCCGCCATAGCAGGTGGCGAGAGGCGGTGGGGTGTTGTCCACAGCGGAGAGCCTGTCCACAGGGGAGCGAGCGGGCGGTTGCGCGGGAAAGGCTAGGGGCGGAACGGTCGTGACGTGGATGTGGTGCTTCGAGAGTTGGTGGAGCGTGGCGGCGGGCTGGTGACCCGGACGACGGCATTGCAGGTGGTGCCCGAGTGGACGTTGCAGCGGGCATGCGGTCGCGGTGATCTGGTGCGGGTACTGCCCGGGGTGTTCGCGGCGGCACACCTGCTGCAAGACGCACCTGGCAACCACGCCCCCGTCAATGGCCGCCCCACTCCGGCCGATGGCCGCCTCGCTGCCGCCGACGGCACCGATGCTTCCGCCGTGAGTCGCATCGCTCCGGCCGTCAGCCGGCTCGCTCCCGCTCTCGGCCATCGTGCCGCTCTCGCGTGGGCTGACGGTCGAGGCGCGCTCAGCCACCTCAGCGCACTCGAGGTGTGGGCGTTGCGTCGGCAGGTGACCGGCGATGTGCTCCATGTGAGCACGCCGGCCGGCGCCAGCCTGCGTACCCGGCCCGGACTGGTCGTGCATCGACGCGAGGCCTTCGCGGTCGAACCGCCGCAGGTGGTGCTCCGGCGCGGGCTGCTGGTGACCCGCATCGAGCAGACCCTGGTCGACTCGTGGCCGCTCCTGCCGTCCGCCGAGCGGCGCGCGCCGGTGATCCGGGCGGTCAACGATCGACTCACCACGCCTGAGCGGTTGGCGGTGGCCCTGGGCAGCGCGCCGAGATTGTACGACCGGGCAGCGCTGCGGACGCTGCTGACGAGGCTCGCCGAGGGCTGCCGCAGTCCGCTGGAGATCTGGGGGCACGAACGCGTCTTCACCGGTCCGCAGATGCCGGCGTTCCGTCGTCAGGTGCGGATACGTGTCGGGCCGCGGACCACGTATCTCGACCTGTTCGCCGAGCGGGAGCAGGTCAACATCGAACTCGACGGTGCCACGACACATGGCGACCCGCGCCAGCGGGAGATCGATCTGCGTCGTGACGCGCTGCTGGCGACCATCGGGATCCTGGTGGTCCGCTTCGCCCACCGTCGTCTGTTCCACGAGCCGGACGACGTACGCCGGGAGACCCTGGCCATCCTGACGAGCCGCCGGCCGAATGCGAGCGCTTGACGAGACACGAGCGCCTGACGAGCCACCGGCCGAACACGAGCGCCTGACGAGCACACGAGCGCCTGACGAACCGACGAGCACGAGCGTCGGACGAGCGCGACCACTGAGCGGACCCGTGCGCCGACCGGGGATACCCGGTCCGTGGAAGCCCCGAGCAGGTGAGCGACGCGGCGTGGGCTCAAGGCGTGAATCGCGCGCTGTCACCGCCCGTGACGGACAGCGTTGCTCCGGACACCATGCGGGCCGCGTCGGAGGCGAGGTAGACGACGGCCGGTGCCACATCCGCCGGTTCGATCCACGGCACGCGGAGCGGGAGCTTGCCCGCGAGGGCCGCCGCAGCCGTCTTCTCGTCCTTCGCCTCGTCGCCGGTGGGTGTGTTTCCCCCGTCGGCGATGGCCTGTGCATAGCGGTCCTCGTGCCGGGTCAGCGCCGTGTCGATGAGGCCTGGGACGATCGCGTTGACCGTGATGCCGTACTGGCCCAACTCCAGCGCCGCCGATTTCATCAGGCCGAGGATGCCCCACTTGGAAGCCGCATAGCTGGCGCCCCACAGGGTGCCGTGCTGCCCCTGGGTGGACGACGTGACGATCAGTCGGCCTCCGCCGCGCTCGACCAGGTACGGGGCGAACGCGCGCAGTGTGTTGGCGGTCCCGTTGAGGTTGGTGTCGATGTGTTCGTGCCAGTCGTCGTCGTCCATCTCCAACAGCGGCTTGAACGCCTGTATGCCGGCGTTGGCGAACACGATATCGACCCCGCCCCACCGGTCGGCAGCCGTCTTCGCCGCCGTACGCATGGCCTTCATGTCGCGGATGTCGGCCTCGATCGCGAGCCACCCGGAATCGTGCTCACGCACGGCGCGCCCGGTCTCGACCAGGTCGGCGGGGACGGCCGGGGGGTAGTCCATCCGTGGGCTCACTTCGGCCACGATGTCGATCCCGACGACGTCCGCGCCGGCGGCGGCGAGAGCGACCGCGGCAGCGCGCCCGATCCCCCGGGCGGCCCCGGTGACGACCGCGACCCGACCGGCCAAGCCGAAGGGGTGTGTCGAGTCGACGTTCCTGGTCATTCGAGTGCCTTCGTTGTCGGTTCGGTTCGCGGCATGCAGGTCACCGCCCAGCCCGGACTGCTGCGGCGACTACCCGCGATGACCGTCGCAAAACGCTCGGCGCCGACGTGGGGGTCGCCGACGGGCAGCCTGCCTGCGGCGCCGCACCACCCGTCGTACCGGCGACGTCAGCCCGCATCGGCTCCCGCACGCGGCCCCGTCACCAGTGGCCGGAGTCGTGGTGGTGTTCCTGCGGCGGCCGGCACTCCCGCGCATGTCTGCTCTGCCAGTCGCGCAGCGCCCGCCGGATCCGGTCGTTCTCCTGGGTGAGTAGCCGTACCGTCTCGTTGAGCATGGCCAGCTCGTCGGCCACCCGGGCCTGGAACTCGCGTACCTCCACCTGGTCGACGCCGGGTCGGCGGGCGGTGAACTCCCGGGTCCGCACCTCGTGCGGGGTCATCCGACCGGGATAGCCGGCCGGGTAGGGCTGACCGCCTCGATACACCTGAGCCACGACGATCCTCTCTGCGGGGCACGCGGGAGCGCGGACTCCTCGCGGTGGGTCTGGAAGGGCGGGTCGTCCGCGCGGGGGCCGCGGACGACCCGCCCGCTCGGCCGTCGCAGCTCGATTCAGCGGTACGACAGCAGAGCAGCCGTCGGGACAGGCACGGGCAAGCCGCCCCGACCAGGGGGTGCCTCCGCTCCTTGTTGCCACGCAAGGGGAGAGGCGGCTTCCAACTTAGCTGTCCCAGTCATCCGAGTCAAACGATGAGTTGTCGCGAGGTGTCGTTGCGTGATCGAATTGGCGTGCCACGCAGGGGGAGTCATGCCGATCACCGCCGACTACATCCGCATCGCCGACAAGATCGTCGCCGACATCAGGGCGAAGGAGCTGAAGCCGGGCGACAAGCTGCCCTCGATCACGCAGCTCGCCGCGACGCACGAGGTGAGCCCTTCCACCGTCAAGCAGGTCTACGTGCGTCTCGAAGCCCTCCGGGTGATCTGGCGGCACCAAGGGAAGGGTGTCTTCGTGAACGACCCGAAGCTCTGGATGCGGGAGCCGTAGGCAGCGAGCGACTCGGTTCGGCACTCGATCGGGCCCGTTGTCTTCGTGGTGACGGGTAGCTGACAGTGTCGATGGCATTGCGGCCTGTCTGTCACACCGGGGCGGGAAACTCGATGCCCGCCCCTCGGAGGTGCCGCATGCCGTACGTCAAGTCTCACGTCCGCCGCAACGGGTCGAGAGTCCGGGCGCACTACCGCAGACGGCGCCGGACGAGCGGCGGATCGGTGCGCCGTGGTCGTCCGCACGGCGGGTCGGTCAACGGTTGGGGTGTCGGCCTCGGCGGGCTGGCCGTCCTCGCCCTCGTCGTGCTGGTCGTCGACTTCGTCCAGCGGCACCCGTACTGGTCGGTGTTCCTGGCCTTCGTGGCTGTCGCGACCACCACCGCCCTGCTGGTGCTCAGGTCCCGGCGGCGGGCACGCCTGCGGGCTGAGCAAGCCGAACGCGATCGGGCCATCGCGGTCACCGATGCGATGACCGGCGCCGAGTTCGAGCAGTGGTTCGCGAGGCTGCTGGCGGCGTCAGGCTTCCGGCAGGTCCTGGTCGCAGGGGGCTCCGGCGACCGTGGCGCGGACGTCACGGCGATCGCCCCGGACAGCCGGCGCGTCGTCGTGCAGTGCAAGCGGCAGAGCCTGACGAACCGGGTGGGCAGCGCCGCCATCCAGCGGTTCGCCGGCACCTGCCGGGAGGTGCACGGCGGCGAGCTGTGCATGATCGTCACCAATGGTCTCTTCACTGCGGGCGACGGAGTCCGGCTCGCCCGACAACTCGGCATCGTCCTGGTCGACCGGGGAGAGCTGGAGGTCTGGGCCTGCCGGCGGACGCCGCCGCCGGGCCTGCTGACCCGTTGACCCGATGGCCGGCAGGCCGCGCGACGGCGGGCAGCTGGTGCCGCCGGGGCAGAATGATGACCCCCAGCAGGCTTCGCAGTGAGGATCCACTTATGACAAGCGACGAACGGTGGGTGGCGAGCGTGCCCTTCTCGTCGGGCACCTCGTTCGCGGGACGGCTCGCCCTGCTCGGCGGGACACTCGCGCTGACCGCCGACGAGGTGACGTTCACGCCGGTGGCGGGGTTGGGCGGTGTCCGCCGAATCGCGTTGGTGGACATCGAGAGCGTGGCCGCCCACGCCGACAGGCCGCCACGGCTGCGGATCACCACCAGGGCTGGTGATCGAATGGTCTTCATAGTCCCGTCGAGCCGGGGCGCGACGGTGTTGTCGTCGGACTCGTCGGCGCGGGACGAGGCGGCGGCCAGGATCAACGCGCGCCTGGCGCAATGACGCTCAAGGTCGTACCGGCATGCGGCGTCGCCCGGTCGCCCGCATCGCGCGCCATCCGTCGCCGTCAGTGCAGGGAGGGTGCGTCGAGGCGGCGGTGTCGGTGGGCGCCTGGTCCGGATCGGGGCCGGCGGGTAATCGACGCGGTCAGTTCGGGTGGGGTGGCTCGTCGAGGATGGCGCTGAAGCGTTCCTCGGCGAGGTCGAGCTGGCCGAGGATGTGCTCCTTCACGGGCGCCGACAGGGGAGTGTCGGGCCGGGTGACGAGGTCCCGGTAGACCGGCACGAGCGGGCGGTACTTGCGCGCCGACGAGGTCACCTTCGGCCCGACGGTGTGGATGACGCCCACGCCGTTGTCCGTGAAGTCGGAGATCTTGATGACCCGCGCCCATGGCTCCCGGTCCAGGCTGGCCGCCACGTGCTCCCGGTACTGGACGTGCCGGTCGCGCTCCGGGTCGTACGCCGGATTGGTGACCGCCGCGACCAGGCGGGCGACCCGTGGGCCGAAGCGGTCCGCGAGCGTGGCCAGGGCGGCGGCGGTGAGGTCGTCACCGGCGTGCTCGCCCGCCAGGTCCTCGGGATGGTCCTCCACCGCGTCGTGCAGCAGGCCGGCCACGATCACGTCGACGTCGCGGACCTGGTAGTGGTGCATCATCCGGATCGCCACCCGGAGCAGGTGGTTCAGGTAGGGCTCGCGGACCCGGCGGTCGTCGCCGTGCAGTTCGGCCGCCAGGTCGAGGGCCTCGGTCAGCCGCTCCCGGGCGGCCTCGTCGAACGCGCGCAGCTCCAGCCGGAACCGGGCCAGCAGGCCGGGCTCGCCGTGGATCTCGGTGATCGCGTGCATCGGCATGGTGGCCAGGTAGGCGGGAAACTCCATGCGCCACTTATAGCCGATCTTCACGCTGCCGGGGGTCCCTGGCGTCGGTCACCCGACCTCTCGGGAGAGGGCTCTTGACGCGACTAATCCTGGACATCTAATGTCCAGAACATGCGGATGGCCGAGGGTGTCGAGTGGGCCCTGCACAGCTGCCTCAACCTGACCTGGTCGGAGCCGGGCCAGGCGGTGTCGGCCGCCCGCCTGGCCGCCTTCTACCAGCTGCCGACGGCGTACCTGAACAAGCAGTTGCAGGCGTTGGTGCGGGCGGGGATCCTGTCGTCCACCTCCGGCCCGCGCGGCGGGTTCCGGCTGGCCCGGGCGCCCGAGGCGATCACCGTGCTGGACGTGGTCGTCGCGATCGAGGGCGCGGAGGAGGCGTTCCGCTGCGAGCAGATCCTGCGCCAGGGGCCCGGAGGGCGCGGCGACGTCGACTACCGGCAGGTCTGCCTGGTGTCGCAGGCGATGCGCCGGGCGGACCTCGCCTGGCGGCGTGAGCTGGCGGGGCAGACGCTGGCCGACCTGCGCGCCGCCGTGGAGCAGCGCTACCCGGACACCCCCGGCAACACCCGCGACCGGCTCACCGCACCGCTCACCTGAGCACTACCCTCCAGGGAGGACAGTCACATGACCACCGCACCCGTGCACGTCCGGGCCGCCGACGCCACCGTGCTCGCCGACGGGCCGACCAGCCTGATCACGCTGCTGGCCGACGCCGGCGCCACCGGCGACGCGCTGACCGCGAACCGGGCCACCCTGCACCGGGGCTCGCCGGGCGCGCCGCCCCACCTGCACACCCGCGCCGCCGAGTCGTTCTTCGTGCTCGACGGCGTCCTGGAGGTGCTGGTCGGCGACGAGATCCGCACCCTGCGCCGGGGCGACTTCCTGGTTGTGCCGGCGGGCACCCCGCACGCGTTCGCGCCCGCCCGTGACGAGGCCGCCGACGTGCTGGTCGTGTTCACGCCCGGCATCGACCGGTTCGACTACTACCGCCTGTTGGAGCGGGTCCACCGGGGCGAGGCCGATCCGGCCGAGATCGCGGCGAGCGGCGAGCGGTTCGACAACCACTACGTCGACAGCCCGCTCTGGCGCGCCCGCTCCGAGGCGGCGTCAGGCCCCGGCCGGTAGGTGCTCGCGGGTCCACTCCGCGAAGGTCGTGAGCGGGATGCCGAGGGCCCGGGCGTACTCCGGGCGGGCAGGCTGCTCCGCGACGTTCAGCAGTTCGTGCGAGAGGCCCGCCCACTGCGGCATGCCCGCGGCGACCGCCTCGTCCTCGGTCATGTCGGGCGCGGCAACCTCGGTGCCGAGCGCGCGGGAGAGGGCCGCGGCGATGTCCGTCATGCTCAGGTGGTCGCTCGCCAGTTCCAGCTCGACCCGGTCGAAGCGCTGCGGCGCGGCGAAGGCCGCGGCGGCCGCCCTGCCGATGTCGGTGACCGCGACGAGGGAGAGCCGGGTGGAAGGCTTCAGGACGGTCGCCAGGCCGCCCTCGACTCCGCGGGGGAACAGGTACGCGGCGGAGGGCAGGAGGTTCTCCATGAAGAAGCCCGGCTTGATGAGCGTCCAGTGGGTGAAGCCCGCCCGGCGTACGCGGTCCTGAATGCCGGCCTTGGCGGCGTAGTAGGGCTCCAGCGGCGCCCAGCGGCCCTCGGCCCAGCCGGGAAACCCGGTGTGCTGCCCCGCGCCGGAGACGGACGAGTGGACGAACTGCGCCACGCCCGCGGCCCGCGCGCCCTCGATCAGGTTGACGGCCTGGGCCAGCTCGCCGTCGAAGTCGGGGCCCCGTTCCGTCATCCCGGGCATCTGCACCGAGAAGACGCCCCGGGCGCCCCGCGCGGCCCGGACCACCGACTCGCGGTCGCGCAGGTCGCCGACGACCAGGTCGGCGCCGAGCGCCTCCATCGCCTTCGCCCGGTCGCTTGCCGGGTCGCGGACCAGCGCCCGGACGGCGACGCCCGCCCCGAGCAGGGCCCGGGCGGTGGCACCGCCCTGCTGGCCGGTGGCGCCGACGACCAGGACGGGTGCGGAATCGGTGGGCATGAGGATCCTCCTGCGGCGCGGCGGCATTAAACGGCGGGGCCCGCCGTTTCTGCTTGATAAGATACGGCGGACCCCGCCACTTAGGCAACGTGAGGTGACGTCATGGCCGCCCAGCGAGCGGATGCCCGGCGTAACCGCGCGCTCCTGCTGGCCGTGGCCGAGCAGGAGATCGCCGCGTACGGCGCCGACGCGTCCCTCGAACAGATCGCCCGCAGGGCGGGAGTCGGATCGGGCACCGTGCGCCGGCACTTCCCCAGTCGGCACGCGCTGCTGGCGGCGGTCTTCCACGAACGGGTCGAGGCCCTGTGCGTCCACGCCCGCGACCTGGCGGCCGGGGCCGACGCCAGGACCGCGCTGCTGGAGTGGCTGGGCGCCGTCACCGCGTCGGCCTCGACCATCCGGGGGCTGGCCGTCGCGCTGAGCCGCGACAGCACCGCCGACGTGGCGCACGAGCACTGCGCCTCGGCGCAGCTCACCGAGGCCGGCGACCCGCTGGTGCGCCGTGCCGTGCGGGACGGCGCGGTGGCGCCGGACGTGACCGTCACCGATCTGCTCACGCTGGTCACCGGCATCGCCCTGGCCACCGAACACCACCCGGACCCCGCCGCCGAAGCGGCCCGACTGCTCGCCCTGACCGTGGCGGGCGTCAGCCCCCGACAGGGGTGAGCAGGGGCGGCGGGCGCCCGGTGCGCCGGCCGGCCCGGCACATTCCCGAGGTGGTCGACCAGGCCGACGTCAGGCGCTGACCCGGCGGACCAGCCTCGACGGGAACAGCGTCGACGGCGGCACCGGTCGCCCGGCCAGCACGGCCGTCGCCGCCGCCGTGGCGATCTGCGCCACCGGATGGGTCGCCGTGGTCAGCGCCGGAGCGGTCATCGCGGCCAGCGGGACGTCGTCGAAGCCGGTGACCGCGACGTCTCCGGGCACCTGGACGCCGTCGGCGCGCAGCCGGTCGAGCACCCCGAACGCCGTCGCGTCGCTGCTGCCCACGATCGCGTCCGTGTCCGGCCAGCGTTCCAGCACCTCGCGGGCCGCCGCCCGGCCCCGGCCCGCGCTGAAGTCGCCCCGCACCAGCCGTACGGGCAGGGCCGCGTCGCGCATCACCCGCCGGTACGCGCTGACGGAACGCCCGGCGCACGACAGCCAGCGGGGCCCGGTCACCATGGCGATGTGGCGACGCCCGGTGTCGTACAGGTGCCGCACCACCGCCTCCGTACCGCCGCCGTTGTCGACGTCGTACGCCGGGACGAGGGCCGAGCCGATGCCGATCGAGGCCACCCGACCGCGCAGCCTCGCCGGCACCGCGTCGAGCACCGCCTCGGTGGTGTTGATCAGGAGGAGCCCGCCCACGCCACGGTCCTCGGCCAGCCGGCGCACCTCACCCGGCGTCCGGGTGGGCAGCCAGTGCAGCGACACCCCGAGTCCGTACGGCGCGCAGACCCGGGCGGCCGCGCCGACCACCCGGTCGACGTACGGGTCGTCGAGGACTGTCGGGGCGGTGCCGGAGACCGCGACCACCAGCCGTACCCCGGTGCCCCGGACGAGCGCGCGGGCGGCCAGGTTCGGCACGTAGCCGAGCCGCTCGGCGGCGGCGTGCACACGCTCCCGGGTGGCGGGCGCGGCGTAGCCGGTGCCGGCGAGCACGCGCGAGGCGGTGGCCTGGGAGACCTCCGCCGCCAGGGCGACGTCCCGCAGGGTCGCCGGTCGGTGCGTCGTCATCGCGGCCCTCCCCGTGCCGGCCCTGCGCCGTCTCCGGTCGACCGGCGTCATCGTTCTCCTCCGGCCGCCGCCGGTGCGGGGCGGAACCGGGTTGCCGTGGTAACGCTTCCAGGTGTGCGATCGTGCGGCAACCGTCCGAGGTGAAAGGATCGTCACCGTGAACCGCACCGCCCCATCCGCCGCGCCGGCCTCGGCGGTGTCCCCGGCGGTGCTGGCCGCCCGTACGGCCGTGGCCGTGGTCTTCACCCTCAACGGCCTCGCCGTGGCCACCTGGTTCTCCCGGGTGCCCGCCGTCCGTGACGCGCTCGGGCTCAGCGCGGGCCGCCTCGGGCTGCTCCTGCTCGCCATGTCGGTCGGCTCGCTGCTCGCGATGCCCACCGCCGGCCTGGTGGCCCAGCGGCTCGGCACGGCCCGCACCGTGGCCCTCGGCAGCGCGTTCGTCGCGACCGGGCTGGCCGTGGCCGGGGTCGCCACCGCGGCCGGTCTCCTGCCCGGGGTCGCGGTGGGCCTGTGCGCCTTCGGCTACGGCTCCGGGATCTGCGACGTGGCGATGAACGTCGAGGGCGCCGTGGTCGAGCGGCGGCTGGGACGCACGATCATGCCGCGCTTCCACGCGGCGTGGAGCCTCGGTTCCGTCGCCGGCGCCGGGCTCGGTGCGGGGGCCGCCCGCCTCGGCGTGCCGGTCGCCGCGCACCTCGCCGCGCTGGCCGTGGTGGTGCTGCTCGGCACCCTGCTGGCCGTCCGGTCCTTCCTGCCGGCGGCCGAGGGCGGCACCTCCTCGGCGTCGGCCGCCCCCGCCGAGCGCCGCCGTGACCTGCTCGCCGCCTGGCGGGAGCCGCGCACCCTGCTCGTCGGGCTGCTGGTGCTGGTGGCGGCGTTCGCCGAGGGCAGCGCCAACGACTGGCTGGCCGTCGCCTTCATCGACGGGTACGACCTCAGCGAGGCTGCCGGGGCCGCCGTCTTCGGCGTCTTTGTCGTCGGCATGACCCTGGGCCGCACCGTGGGCACGGTCGCGCTGGACCGGTGGGGTCGGGTGCCCGTCCTGTCCGGCACCATCCTGCTCGCCACGCTCGGCGCGGGCGTGGCGGTGCTCGCCGGCTCCGGGCCCGTGGCGATCGCCGGCGTGGCGCTCTGGGGGATCGGGGCGTCGCTGGGCTTCCCGGTCGGGATGAGCGCGGCGGCCGACGACGAGCAGCGGGCGCCGGCCCGGGTCAGCGTGGTCGCCGTGATCGGCTACACCGCCTTCCTCGCCGGCCCGCCGCTGCTCGGCCTGCTCGGCGACCGGGTCGGTACGCTGCACGCCCTGCTCGTGGTGCCGCTGCTGCTGCTGCCCACCCTCGCCCTGGTGCCGGCGACCCGGCCGCCGCGCCACCCGGCCGTCCCGTCAACCGGCAGCCCGCCCCTCCCGCCGACCGGCGGCCCCGTCGACCGCGAGCCGACGGCCGGCCACCCGGGCGGCCAGCCACCCGGGCGGTAGGCGAGCCGACCGCCGGCCCGCTGAGCGCCACGGGCGTGTGCAGCACGTCCGGCCGGCGCCGCGTTCAGCCGGTGAGGGCCCGGGCCAGGGCGAAGCCGGCGGTGGCGGCGGCGAGGCCGGCGGCCACGCTGGACAGCACGGTGACCAGCGCGAGGAACCGCCGGCCCCGGCGCGCCAGCCGCAGCGTCTCGTAGCCGAAGGTGGAGTACGTGGTCAGCGCGCCGCAGAATCCGGTGCCCAGCAGCGCGGCGGCGGCCGGGCCGACGGGGAGCCCGACCAGGAGGCCGAGCAGGAACGACCCGGCCACGTTGACGGTCACGGTGCCCCAGGGCAGGGTGCCGCCGAGCCGGGCCTGCACCGCCCGGTCGGTGAGGTAGCGCAGGGGCGCGCCGACGGCCGCGCCGAGCGTGATCAGCAGGACGGTCACCGGCCGGTCCCGCGGTCGGTGCGGGCGTCGAGCAGCCGACCGGTCACGGCGTCGCCGAGCCAGACCGCGACCAGCGCGCCGAGCAGGGTCGCGGCCAGGTAGGTCAGGGCCACCCTCGGTGCGCCGGCGTCGAGCGCTAGCCGGATGTCCACCGCGTACGTGGCGAAGGTGGTGTAGCCGCCGAGGACCCCCACGCCGAGGAACGGGCGCAGCAGCGGCCGGCGGCCACCGGCCCGGTCGAGTGCCGCCATCAGGACGCCGATCAGGAAGCAGCCGGTCAGGTTGACCGTGAACGTGGCCCACGCGAAGCCGGTCGGGCCGTGCGGGAAGGTGTGCTGGAGCCCGGCGCGGGCCAGGGCGCCCAGCGCGCCGCCGGCCGCCACGGCACCGAGCACCGCCCCGGGGCGGGCCGGCAGCTCGCCCTGGTCGGCGGGTACGCGCAGGTCGACGTCGGGGTCGACCCGCGGGTCCGGTCCGGTCACCTCACCCTCCCCACCGGTGCCACGGCGGGAACCTCGGTGCGCGCCCGTCAGCCTAGCGCCCGGCGCGGCGGCCGTCGGGGCGTCCCGGGGGCGTCAACGCACCCCGGCCACGGCGGCGTCGGTGCCGCCCCGCCACACCGTGCCCACCTCGGCGAAGCCGGCGGCGGTCAGCGCGGACAGGTGCCAGGAGACCGGCGGGTTCCACTCCGGGCTGTGCCCGGTCGGGTAGATGGCGCGCCGCTGCGCGACGAGCGGTCGCAGTGCCGGGTCGGCCTCCGCCCGCTCCCACCACTGCGTCCAGGACAGCGCGGCGCCGGCGGCGTAGCGGGCCGCCCGCCGGTCCCGGGCCCGGTCGAGCAGGCGCTCGCTGAGCCGGGGCAGCGCGTCGTCGGGCATGTGGTCGGCGTTGACCAGGATTCCGCCCGGCCGCAGCAGGTCGCGCAGCTCGGCGTAGAGCCGTTCGAGCCGTTCGGCCGGCAGCCAGTGCAGGGCGGTGGCGGTGAGGACGGCGTGGTAGTCGCGGTGGGGGAGCGCGGTGTGCCAGTCGGGCCGGCCCAGGTCGGCCGTGACGATGGTGACCCGGTCCCCGAGCGAGGCGCGGGCGAGGGCGAGCAGCGCCGGGTCGAGGTCCACCAGGGTCACCTCGGCGTCGGGGAAGCGGCGCAGGGTGCGGTCGGAGATGGTGCCGGTGCCGCCGGCCAGGTCCAGCAGTCGCAGCCGCCCGTCGTCGCGGATCGCGTCGACCGCGTCGAGCATCGCCGTGAACCGGTGCTCCCGGTCCGGCAGGTACGCCTCCTGCTGGCGGTCCCAGCTCTCCTGCCAGGCCGCCACTTCCCGGATGTAAGGACTCATGTCGAAGAGGCTAGTTACGCAGCGGTGGCGCGTCCAGACCTTGTTGCCAATTATTTGCAACAACTCGCGAACTGGCGCGGGCGCGGCCGGCCGGCGCTGCCGTGGAGCCCGTGGCAGCCGCGACCGGCCCACCGCGTTGCGGCGAGGGCTGGCGTACGGTACGGACTCGGCGGTCGACGGGACCGCCTGCGGACGGGGGTGTGACGGTCGATGGCGGGACACGGCGGGTCGGCGAGCGGCGGGACGCCTGAGGTGGCCGGGCGCAACGCCGCGCACGACATGTTCGCCGCCGACGTCGCCTCCCGAGGGCTCGGCATCGAGCTGGTCGCCGCCGCCGACGGCGCGGCGGTGGCCCGGATGCGGGTGAGCGACGCGATGGTCAACGGCCACGCCATCGCCCACGGCGGGTTCGTGTTCCTGCTCGCCGACACCGCCTTCGCGCTGGCCTGCAACAGCCACGGCCCGGCCACCGTCGCCGCCGGCGGTGAGATCACCTTCGTCCGTCCCGCCCGCGCGGGGGACCTGCTGACCGCGCACGCCACCGAGCGCACCCGGTACGGCCGCAGCGGCATCTACGACGTCACCGTCACCCGCGACGACGGTGAGGTGGTGGCCGAGTTCCGGGGCCGCAGCCGCACCCTGCCCCCGACCGCCGGCTGACGCCCCGCCGCGTCGCCGGGTGGGCCGGGCGCCACCTGCCGGTGCCCGCCGACCCGGCGCAGCGTCGCGCCAGCCAGGCCACGTCGTACGGGCACGCGGCCCCAGTCAGCCGAGCCGGGCGAGGTCCCCGGCGGTGAGCCGGATCGCGCCGGCCGCCACGTTCTGCACCAGGTGCGTCGGGTCGCCGGTGCCGGGGATGCCCAGCACGTGCGGCCCCTGGTGCAGGGTCCAGGCCAGCCGGATCTGGTGCGGCGTCGCGCCGTGCGCGTGCGCCACGGCCCGTACGGCCTCGTCATGGTCGCCGCCCGTGCCCGCCTCCCGCCCGGCGCCGGCGATCGCGAAGAACGGCACGAAGGCGATCCCCCGTTCCCCGCAGACCCGCAGCAGCTCGTCGGCCCACCGGCCCGCGTCGAGGGCGTACGCGTTCTGCACGCACACCACGGGCGCGATGTCCCGCACCTCGTCCAGGTGGTCCACCCGTACGTTGGACAGGCCGAGGTGCCGGATCAGCCCGGCGTCGCGCAGCTCGGCGAGGGCGGCGAACCGCTCCGCCACCGAGTCGTGCCCGGCCTTCCGGACGATCCGCAGGTTCACCACGTCCAGGTGGTCCCGGCCCAGCCGGCGCAGGTTCTCCTCCACCTCGCGGCGCAGTTCCGCCGGGCCCAGTTCCCGGTGCCGGTTCGCCTCGTCGAAGGACGGTCCGACCTTGGTGGCGATGACCAGGTCGTCCGGGTACGGCGCGAGGGCCTCGCGGATCAGTTCGGTGGCGTACCGGGGCGAGCCGGCGCCGACGCGCAGCGGCCCGCCCGGCGAGACGTAGAAGGCGGCGGTGTCGATGTGGTTGACGCCCAGGTCCACGGCCCGGCGCAGGACGCGCACGGCGCGCGCCCGGTCGGGGTCGACGGTGAGGCGCATGGAGCCGAACCCCATCCGGTGCACGGTGCGGTCGCCGAGCGTCCAGGTGCCGGAGGCGGAGGCGGTGATCTCTTCGACGGGCATCGAGCGAACCTAGCCAGCCGCCCCCGACCCGCGCACTCGGTCGGCTGCCCGATACCGACCGGTTGCGGCGCCTGTTAGCGTGGATCGCGGGGGGAGATCCACGATTCGGCGGGCCCCGTTCACGCCGCGAGCGGCGTACCGCGCGGCAGGATCCAGCTCTGCCGTCGTCCGCGACCCCGCCGCGCCGAGCCGCTTGGCCAGGCCGCGGACGCGACGGTCCGGGCCTCCGCCGCACCGTCCGCCGTGGCCGCCCGGCCGAGACCGGTGACGCCGCCGGGGGCCGTCGGGAGGACACGACCCGGAGTCGGGGCCCAGCGGCGCAGCGGCACCACTCGAGCGGCCCCGACGGACTGCGCGGCGGCCACCACCGGGCCGGGCGCGGGACACCCCGCCGGCCCGGACACCTGGCCGGTGGGGCCGGCGCCGACCGGGGGCACCGACGACGCGGCGGCCTCCGCCGGCCGTCCGGTCCGGCGGGCGAACGCGGCCCGCACCGCCCTCGGCAGCCGGGCGTACGCGACCTCCCGGACCACCGGGTCGGCGACGACGTACCGGCCGTCGGCGCGGGGGACCAGCAGACCCGCCGAGGCCAGGGCGCCCAGCACCGGGGCGACCCGCCCGGGTGCCCAGTCGAGCAGGCGCGCCACCGTCGCGGCGGTGGCCCCCGCGCGGACGGTGGCGGCGGCCATCAGCACGGCCCGTCGGGCCCCGTCGAGGCGGTCCAGCCGGGCGTCGACCTCCCGGCGTACCGCCTCCGGCACGGACTGCGCGCCCAGCGACGCCACGTACGCGGCGGCCCGCCCCGGACTGCCCGCGACCAGCGGCAGCAACCGGGCGACCGTCGCCGTCGGCCGGTCGGCCCGGCCGAGCAGGTGACGCAGCAGGCGTCCGGTCTCCACCGGGCGCAGCGGAGGCACCACCAGCCGGTGCCGCCGGTTCCGTGGACCGGGCAGCGTGTCCGCCCACTCGGGACGGTGCAGCGCCACCACCACCAGGGGCAGCGACCGGGCGGTGGCCGCCGCGAAGAGCCGGTGCAGGAAGTGACTCAGCGCCGCCGTGGCCCGGTCGACGTCGTCCACCGCCACCAGCACCGGCTGCCGGGCGGCGAGCCCGAGGAGCGCCTCCCGCACCACCTCGGCGCCCCGGGCCGCGTCGCCGGAGGCGTCCGGCGTGGCCAGCAGCGCCTCCAGCGCGTACACCGCCCCGGTCAGGCCGGTGGGCGGCACCTGGTCCGTGAGGGCGGCGGTGAGCCGTCGCCGTACGGTCGGGGGCGCGTCGTCGTCGCGGAGGCCGGCGAGCCCACGCACCAGGTCCGCGACGGGGGCCAGGGGCTCCTGGTACGGCGGGCAGTGCGTGACGCACCAGCGCACCGGCGCCCCGTCCACGGTCCGCACCGCGCGGGTCAGCTCGTGCAGCAGCCGGCTGCGCCCGCTGCCGGCCGGACCGACCAGCGACAGCCAGCGCGGGCTGCGTTCCCGCACGGCCCGGACGATCAGGTCCCGGGCGGCGGCCAGTTCCCGGCGCCGCCCGATCAGCGGCCCCTCGTGCGCGGCGGGCGCCGGCCGGCTGGTGCCGGTGGCGTGCCACACGTCGACCGGCAGCGCCTTGCCGGCCAGCGTCACCGGTGGCACCCGGCGCTGCGCGACCAGCCCCAGGGTAGCGCGGTGGGTGGCCGCGCAGAGCGCCACCCCGCCCGGCGGCGCGTACGCCTGCAACCGGGCGGCGGTGGTGATCACCGCGCCGCTGGCCACGCCGTGCCCGCCGTCGCGCGCCGCCGCGAGGTCCACCAGCGCCTCGCCGGTGGCCACCCCGGCCCGGACCCGCAGGCGCGGCGCGCCCGGCGGCGGTCGCCGGTCGAGGGCACCCTGGATCTCCAGCGCCGCCCGCACCGCCCGGTACGCGTCGAACCCGTCGGACCGGCGGGCCCCGAACAGGGCCATCACCGCGTCGCCGACGTACTTCTCGACCACGCCGTGCCACCGGCGCAGCACCCCGCCGACGGTGTCGAAGTACGCCCGTTGCAGTCTGCGCACGTCCTCCGGGTCGAGCCGGTCGACGAGCGCGGTCGACCCGACGATGTCGACGAAGAGCACGGTGACCAGGCGTCTCTCCTCCGGAACCGGCCAGCCTGCCGAGGTGATCCGCTGCGGACCAGCGACGATGGTGAGCATGGGCATCGCACCGCCTTTCCCCACGAGGGCTGACGACGCCTCGGACACTGTCACCGATCAGCCGGCGGGGGATCTGCCGAACGACGTATGTCGGCCGCGCGCAGTCTTCGGTCGCGATGTCGGCGCGAGGAGTACCACAGGGACGAAAGACCCGTAGAACGGTGCGGGACCTGTGACTAGGCTGCGTGCCATGGCCAGCGAAGTGGACACGGCACCACTCGTCGGCCGGGCCGACCTGGTGGCGACCGTACGATCCGTGCTGCTCGACGACGTCACGCAGGGGCACACCGCCGCCGTCTTCCTCACCGGCGAGAGCGGCGTCGGCAAGACCCGGCTGCTGCGCGAGGTGGGCGTCCGGTTGCGCGACGCCGGAGCCCTGGTGCTCACCGGCTCCTGTCTGGACATCGGCGACGCCTCGCCCCTGCACCCGCTGTTGCAGGCGCTGCGTCGCCTCGACGCCGAGCTGACCGGTCCCCACGCCCGGACCTCCTCTTCGGTACGCGGCCTGCTGCGGATGTTCGCCGAGGAGACCGCCGGCCCGGACGGCGCCGGGGCGCTGCTGGAGCGGGTCTCCCAGGGGCTGCACCTGATCGCCGAGGGCCGCCCGCTGGTGCTGGTCCTCGACGACCTCCAGTGGGTCGACCGCAGCACCCGGCAGCTGCTGCTCTACCTCCTGGCCGGGCTGGGCGACCTCCAGTTGTCCGTGCTGGCGGCGGTGCGGGCCGAGTCGTTGCAGGGCGCGCACCCGCTGCGCCGGGTGCTCACCGAGCTGCGCCGGCTGCGTACGGTGCGGGTGCTCGACCTCGTCCCGCTGGACCGGGCCGAGACCGAGCGGCTCGCCGCCGCGGTCGTCGGGGAACCGCTCACCCCGGAGGCGGCGGAGTCGGTGTGGCGGCGCAGCGGCGGCAACCCGTTCGTGGTGGAGGAGCTGGCCCGCGACCTGCGCGACGGCCGGGACGGGCTCTCCGAGACGCTGCGCGAGATCTTCCTGGCCAGGGTGGACGCGCTGCCGCAGCACGCACACGCGGTGGTGCACGCGGCGGCGGCCGGTGTCGAGCCGGTGGAGCACTGGCTGCTGGCCCGGGTGGCGCGGCTGCCCGAGGAGGAGGCGATCGAGGCGGTCCGGGCGGCGGTCGCGCACCGGCTGCTGGTGAGCGCGGACGACGGCTACCGGCTGCGGCACCGGCTGGTCGCCGAGGTGCTGGAGCACGAGCTGTTGCCGGCGGAGCGCGCCGTTCTGCACCGCCGCTACGCCGAGGCGCTCACCGCCGCCCCCGCCGAGCTGCACCAGGCGCGGCTGGCGCACCACTGGCGGCTGGCCGGCGAGCCGGCGCGGGCGTTGCCGGCGGCGATGGCCGCGGCCCGGGAGGCCGAGCGGCTGCACGGCTACGCCGAGGCGCACCGGCACTGGTCGGCCGCGCTGCAACTGCGCACCGAGCCGGGCGTCGCACCGCCGGACGTGGACCGGGTCACCCTGCTCAAGCACGCCGCCGAGGCCGCCCACCACTGCGGCGAGCACGCCCGGGCGCTGGCGCTGCTGGAGGAGTTGGCCGCCGACGGCGGCGGCCCGTCGGCCTGCGCGCTGCGTATCCGCCGGGCCCGTTACCTGGCCGCCGCCGGACGGTCGGCCCCGGCGGAGGCGGAGTACCGCGAGGCGCTGGCCGACGCCGACTGCACGCCCCAGGAGCGGGCCACCGCCGCGGCGCACCTGGCCGAGCTGCTGCTGCACCTCGGCCGGTACGCCGACGCCGGTCGCCGGGCCAAGGAGGCGCTGGAGCTGGCCGCCGAGGTGCCGGGCTCCACGTCCGAGGTGGTGCTGGCCAGCGCGGCGCTCGGCTTCTCCGAGGCGTACCTGGAGGACCCGGACGCCGGGCTGGCGGTCATGCGGCGCGCGCTGGAGACCGCCGAGCGCTCCGGCCGCCCGGAGGACGTGGCCTGCGCGTACCTGCACCTGGCCGAGCTGCTGACCGGCCCGCTGAACGTCCTCGAGGAGGGCGTCGTCGTGGCCCGGCGGGGCGCCGAGCGGCTGGCCGAACTCGGCCTTGGCCGTACGTACGAGACGCGGCTGCTGGCCATCGCCACCAACGGGCTGTTCCGGGTCGGGCAGTGGGCCGAGGCGGAGAAGGTCGTCGCGGCGGCGTTGCGGCACCGCCCCTCCGGTGCGGACGCCGTCGAGCTGCTGCTGGCCCGCTGCCGGCTGTCGGTGGGCTACGGCGACATCGAGGCCGCCGACCGCGACCTGGACGCCGTGGCCACGGTGCTGGCCGGCGGCGGCGCGCGGCACATGATCCCGCTGCTGACCCTGCGGGCGGGACTGGCCATGTGGCAGGGCCGGCACGATCTGGCCCGGCAGGCGGTGCAGCGCGGCCTGACCGAGAGCCGCTCCGACGACGTGGGCATCCTCGCCGCGCTGGTGTGGCACGGCCTGCGGGCCGAGGCCGAGGCGCACGCCAGCCGCACGATCGCCGTGGACGAGACCGCGGTGCGCCGGCTGCGGGAGGTCGCCGACCGGGTGGCCCGCAAGAGCGAGCACGCCGCCCGCCCGGTGCGCGACGTGGTCGACGGGTTCCTGGCGCTGTGCGCGGCCGAGGTGAGCCGCCTCGACAGCAGTGACCCGGAGCTGTGGGCCCGTTCGGTGGCGCAGTGGGACCGCCGGCATCACCCCTACCCGGCGGCCTACTCGCGGCTGCGGCAGGCCGAGGCGCTGCTGGCCCGCCGCAAGCGCAGCGCCACCGCGGCCAAGCTGCTGCGGCAGGCGTACGAGGTGGCACAGGGGCTCGGTGCGGTGCCGCTGACCTCGGAGATCCGTACCCTCGCCGGGCGGGCGCGGGTGCCGTTGGAGGACCGCCCGGCCGAGGGCGGGCCGGCGGCCGGAGCGGACGGCGACGAGCTGGCGGCGCTGACCGCCCGGGAGCGGGAGGTGCTCGCCGCGGTCGCCGAGGGGCTGACCAACCGGGAGATCGGCCAGCGGCTGTTCATCAGCGAACGCACCATCGGCGTGCACGTCTCGCACATCTTCGACAAGCTCCACGTCCGCACCCGGGTGCAGGCCAGCGCGATCTTCCTACGCAACAAGGCCGGCTGACGCGCGGCGGGATACGTCGTTCTACTGATCCGGCCGGCCGTCGCCGGCTGGCAGGCTGTGCTGCGTCGCCAACGGCACGGGGGGTGCCGGAACCACTGTGGAGGAAAGATGACCGAACCGGTGTGGGGGCCAGTGCATCGGGACATCGTCGATCTGCTCGCCGACCATCCCGCCGACGTGCCGGCGGTGGTGGACCACCTCACCAAGCTCCAGGATCTGCTGGTCCGGCTGCCTCCGCTGGAGGCGAGCTGCCCACTGGCCGACTTCAACAGGCTCTACCTGACGATCACCGAGAGCGTGTTGAACGGTCTCTACGACGACGGGTTCGCCGACCCGGTGTTCCTGTCCCGCCTGGACGTGGAGTTCGCCGCCCGCTACTTCGACGCGATGCGGCTGTGGACCGACTCCAGCCCGGGCACGCCGAAGGCCTGGGCCTGCCTGTTCGAGCGGATGCGGGGCCCGGACGCCCGCCCGTTGCCGTCGGCGGCAGCCGGGGTGAACGCGCACATCAACTTCGACCTGCCGTTCGCGCTGGTGACGACGTTCGACAGCCTGGAGTCGGAGCCGGTGGACGGCACCGACCAGCACCGCGACTACTTGAAGATCAACGACATCTTCGCGGACAAGATCCCCGGGCTGCGGCGCGGCTACCTGGAGCGCTGGCAGCTGCTCATCGACATGGTCAACGGCGACATCGACGACTGGTACCAGGGGGAACTGGTCGAGTACACCCGCGACGTCGCCTGGCGCAACGCGCAGAAGATCTGGCGCTGCCGGCACGACCCGGCCGCCCACGAGTGCGAGCGCGCGCGGCTGGACGGCACCGCCGCGGCGCTCGGGCGGCTGCTGCTCTCGCCCCTCGGGGCGTTCCTGCAGTAGTCGGGACGGGGGGTCCCCGCGCTCCGCATCCGGCACCCGGCGGAGCGCGGGGACACGTCCCCCGCCTGAACGGGGCTCGCCGCCGGAGGGGGGCGTCGGGCCCGAGGTCAGGAGCGGTCCGACCGGCCGGGGGTACGCCGGGTCGGGGCGCAGGGTTCGCGGGTCGGCCGGCCCGAGGGGTGTCGGCCGGCCCGCACGGGGGATACGCGCGCCAGGCGTGCCCCAGCCCGTCGGCCCGCTGCCCGGCCTCGTCCCGGCCCGCCCGATCCCGGCCGGCCGCCCCACCCTGGGGGACGGTCACCGTGGCAGAGCCCGGGCCCGGGCGTCGAGCGGGCCCGATGCCCGGGCCCGGGCGGCGAGCGGGTCCGGCGGCGACTGAGCCGTCCGGCTTCACCGGTTCCGGCGGGCGGCCGGCCGGTGACCGCCTACGGTCGGGGCAGGACCGCCGAGGGTGGGGACGGGGGCATGCGCGACGAGCACGGGCCGAGGTCGCGGCGTACGCGTGGTCGCCGGCCGCCGCCCGCCGGCCCGCCACGGGAGCTGCGCGCCGCCCGCGACCCGACCCGCCCCGGCGACCGCCCCGGACGCCCGGTCGCCGTCCCCGAGGTACAGGCCAGTCCCGCCCGGCCCGCCGCGCCGCTGAGCCCGCTGCGCCGGTGGCTGTTCGCGCACCGGGTGCAGCCGGTCGGCCCCGAGGCGACCGAGGAGCAGGCCCGCTCGCACCCGTGGTGGCAGGTCATGTGCCTGACCGGGGTGGACTACTTCTCCACCCTGTCGTACCTGCCCGGGATCGCGGCGGTGGCCGCCGGGGCGTTCTCGCCGCTCGCCACCCTGCTCATCGTCGCGCTGACGCTGTTCGGCGTGCTGCCGATGTACCGCAGGGTGGCCCGGGAGAGCCCACACGGGCAGGGCTCGGTGGCGATGCTGGAACGGTTGCTGCCGTTCTGGCGGGGCAAGATCTTCGTGCTGGTCCTGCTCGGTTTCGTGGCCACCTCCTGGATCATCACGATCACCCTCTCCGCGGCCGACGCCACCGTGCACCTGCTGGAGAACCCGCGCGTGCCCGAGGGCGTCGGTGGCACGGGTGCCGCCGTCGGCGTCACGGTCGTACTGCTGCTCCTCCTGGGCGGAGTCTTCCTGCTCGGGTTCCGGGAGGCGGTCGCGGTCGCCGTCCCGCTGGTCGCCGTCTTCCTCGTCCTGAACGCGCTGATCGTCGCCGACGGGCTGGCCGGGATCGCGGCGGACCCGCGGACGCTGACGGACTGGACCGCCGCGCTGACCGCCGGTGGTGGCCCCGGCGAGGTGGCGCTGACCGCCGTGCTGGCGTTCCCGCTGCTGGTGCTGGGGCTCTCCGGCTTCGAGACCGGGGTGAGCATGATGCCGCTGGTGGCCGGGGCGGGGGACGACCGCGAGACGCGGCTGGCGGCGCGGATCCGCAACACCCGCCGCTTGCTCACCACCGCCGCGCTCGTCATGTCGGTGTACCTGGTCTCGACCACCCTCGTCACCGCGGTGCTCATCCCCGCCCGCGAGTTCGAACCGGGCGGGGCCGCGAACGGCCGGGCGCTGGCGTACCTGGCCCACGAGCGCCTCGGCGAGGCCTTCGGCACCGTCTACGACGTCAGCAGCGCGCTGATCCTCTGGTTCGCCGGGGCCTCCGCCATGGCCGGGCTGATCAACATCGTGCCCCGTTACCTGCCCACCTACGGCATGGCGCCCGAGTGGGCCCGGGCCGTGCGGCCGGTCGTGATCGTCTACACCGTGCTCAGCGTCGCGATCACCCTGATCTTCCGGGCCGACGTGAACGACCAGGCCGGGGCGTACGCCACCGGCATCCTGGCCATGATGGTCTCCGCCGCCGTGGCGGTCACGATCTCCGCGGTCGGCCGCCGGCAGCGCGTCGTGGCCGCCGGCTTCGCCGTGCTCACCCTGGTCCTGCTGTACGCCCTGGTCGAGAACGTCATCGCGAAGCCGGACGGCATCGCCATCTCCGCGCTGTTCGTCTTCGGCATCGTCGTCGTCTCGCTGGTCTCCCGGGTGAGCCGCACCACCGAGTTGCGCACGGAGCGGATCGAGTTCGACGAGCCGGCCCGCCGGTTCATCGCCGAGTCGCTGGCGCACGACGGCCGCCTGCACCTGCTCGCCCACAAGCCGGCGGCCGACGCGGTCAAGGAGTACACGGTCAAGGAGCGGGCGCAGCGGGGGATGAATCCCGTCCCCGGCAGGGGTGACATCCTCTTCCTGGAGATCGACGTGGTCGACCCGTCGGAGTTCAGTCAGGTGCTGCGGGTGCACGGCGTGCAGGTGGGTGGCTTCCGGGTCCTGCGGGCCGCCAGCCCGGCGGTGCCCAATGCCATCGCGGCGATCCTGCTGGCGCTGCGGGACGCCACCGGTGTGCGTCCGCACGCCCACTTCGAGTGGTCGGAGGGCAACCCCCTCGGGCACCTGCTGCGCTACCTCATCCTCGGTCGTGGCGACACCCCGCCGGTGGTGCGGGAGATCATCCGCAAGTCCGAACCGGACCCGGCCCGCCGGCCCGGGATCCACGTCGGCGGCTGATCGGGTGCCCGTGCCGGTCTCCGGCCGGTGCCCCATTCACTACTCGTCAAGGTGAAAAGTACGTTTATTCATGTTCGGGGGACTTGCCCGTTTCTCGTCCGTATCGTGACCTTCGGCGGCTGCCGCGACGTCAGCCGCCCCGCGTCCCGTTCGACGCGGTCACGCACGCGTGAGAGGCAGGAAAGCCTGATGACGAAGTATCAAGGAGGCCGGCGGGCGGCACCACGCAGGCGGCGGTCGCGGTGGTTCTTGGCGGGTGGCCTCGTGGCGGGCACCCTGGTGGCGGGGGTGGCCGGGCTGGGCGGTGTCGCCGTCGCCGCCGACCGGGATCCGTCCGGCGCGGGTGCGCCGTCGGTGGCGCCGCGTACCGACGACCACTACGGCGAGCGCCACGGCGGCGACGACGGCGAGGACCGCGACCACGCCCGCGAGGAGCGGCGCGGCTGGCGGCCGGACGCCCGCCCGAGCCGCCCCGGTCGTGGGCAGCGCGTGGAGGTGGCGGTGCCCTGCGACTCCGCGAAGCTGATCTCGGCGCTGGTCCGCGCGAACGCCGAGGGCGGTGCGGACCTGCGGCTGGCGTCGAAGTGCACGTACGAGCTCACCCACGCCTTCCAGCAACCCGACGAGTACGACGGCGGCATCCGCGACGCCCGGGAGACCGCCGACAGCGCGGAGAACCCCGGCGACGCCGAGGCACCGCCGCGCGATCCGCGGCACGACCGGGCCGGGCTGCCCGTCATCTACCACCCGATCTCCATCCGGGGTGAGGAGACCACCATCGTGCGGGACGCGCGTGCCGAGGCGTTCCGGTTCTTCACGGTCCGCGACGGCGGGGAACTGACGTTGTCCGACGTGGTGCTCCGCAACGGGCTCTCCGCCGCCGAGGGCGGCAGCGTCCACATCGTGCACGGCGCCTCCGCCGTGGTCGAGCGCACCACGATCGTCGACAGCACCTCCCTCTCGGCGGAGGGGGGCGGCGGCGGGATCTTCAACGACGGCAACCTGGTGGTCAAGGGGAGCACCTTCGTCGACAACCACGCCGCCGGCACCGCGGGCAAGGGCGGGGGCCTGCTCAACGGTGGCGTACTGAGCCTGGAGAACTCGCAGTTCCGGGGCAACAGCGCCGTCGCGTACGGCGGCGGCCTGGCGAACTTCCGGGGCGCGGCCGAGGTGCACTCGAGCACGTTCGCGCGCAACAACGCGGCGCAGGGCGGCGGCGTCGCCAGCTTCTCGGCCCGTACCCGGGTCGCCGACACGAAGGTGGTGGACAACACCGCCCAGACCGGCGGCGGCATCGCCAACTCCGACGCGCTGATCTTCCTGCGCGGCCTGGAGGTACGCGACAACACCGCCACGGGCAACGGCGGCGGCATCTCCACCTCCCAGGGCCTGTTGCCGCTCGACGACAGCGTCGTGGCGGGCAACACGGCGCGGGGCTCCGGCGGCGGAATCTACGCCCAGAAGTCGAACCTGCTGGTGCGCCGCAGCGAGGTCAACCGCAACCACGCCGTCGGCGCGAAGTCCGCCGGCGGCGGCGTCTTCGCGACGCTGGGCCAGGTCTCCCTCTACTCCAGCCGGGTGGCCGGCAACGTCGCCACGGTGAAGGCGAGTGGCCTCTTCGTGGACAAGGCGCGGGTCAGGGTCGACGACGAGACCGAGATCATCGGCAACGAGCCCAGCAACTGCGAGGGCAGCCGGGTGCCGGTGGCGAACTGCTTCCGTTGACCCGACCGTGGGCCGTACCCGCTGGGGGAGGGCCCACCCGACCGGGCGCGTCCGGCCCCGCCGGCCGATCATCGCGATCGTGCCGCGCGGAGCCGGACGCGCCTTCCGCGTCGGCGGAGCCGGACACGTGGCGACGCAGGCTTGACTGCCGGCCATCAAGAACCCCAGCCTCCTAGGATGCCGTACGCGATGTGGGCCACGACCGCAGCTGACACCGAGGGCGTCGGTCCATTGCACGGCCGACCGATCGACGTGGTTACCATCCCCGAATGATCGAGGAGTTGATCAGGAGGGCGGCTGCCGAGGACGACAGCGCGATCGAGGAGTTGTGCGCGATCGTGGACACCGACCCGCGGCGGCTGACCCCGTACCTGGGCCTCCTGTTCGACCTCGAGGTGCTGTGGCCGGCGAAGATGTACCGGGCGGCGGACGCCGACCTGGTCCGGCGGGTCATCGAGCAGATCGACGCCGGGCGGACGCCGGACCGTCTCAACCACCTGCTCCTCGTCCTGGCGCACAGTGCCCACCCGCTCGCCGAAAGCGCCATGCGTCGCTGGTCGACACAGCCACCAGCCGGCGCGGGCGAGCTGCACGTCGGGGTGCTGAGCTACGCACACGACGGCGGTTGGACGGTCGGCCCAGGCGGCAGCCGACGGAATCTGTGCGGGGACACCGCGTACCGGTGGGTCATGCGCGAGACGCCGCGACGCACCGACGGCCCCACCTGTCCATGGTGTGCGTCGCCGCTCTGGACCGCCGCGGCCCTGGACACCACAGAACCCGCCGTCGCCACCGCGCTGGCCCACACGGGCTGGTCCGGGCGCTTGGTGATCGAGACCTGCCACTTCTGCGCCTGCTATACGACGCTCTACAGCCAGGTGACGCCGGCCGGCACCGCCATCTGGTGGGCCGGCAACACCCGGCCGAGCTACCTGCCGGATGCCGCCGAACCGGAGGATCCCCCGGCGCTGCTGCCGGTCCTGGGCTCAGCCCGGCCGAGCCCCTACCAGGCCAGCGCCTGGGATCGAGGCGGCTCGACCCTGGGCGGCCGACCCGACTGGATTCAGGACGCCGAGCACGCCGACTGCCCCGGTTGCGGACAACCAATGGATTACCTGGGTCTGATCGGCGGAGCGGACCTGGACGAGTACGGCGAGGGCGCCTACTACCTGCACCTGCACCTGCCGTGCGGGTACGCGGCGGTCAATTACCAGCAGAGCTGACCCCCGGGTCGTCGCGCTCCGTCGGCGGCAGAGGCTAGCTGGTTACTCTGCGCGCCGCCGGTCGCCGGAAGAAGTCCGGGTCTCGTCGTTCATACCTCGAAGAGCGCCTCTCTCTGCGGCGGGTCGAGGACATTTCGTAGCGCGATGATGTTCCGGCGCCATTGCTCTCCTTGCGAGACATCGTTCCAATTGGCGGCACGCCAGGGAGACGCGGCGAGGACGCTATCGAGGGCGTCGATGGCCAGTTCCTTCAGCGAGTTCGGGAACTGCGGCATCGGCGTGGACGGGCCGTAGTTGGAGCAGGTCGCTTCGCCTCCCGCGCATTGCGCAGCGATGAGGGCGGCTGCGGCTACGGCCTTGGGGATATGCCACATGTCGACGTCGTCATCGGCCGTGACCACACGGTCGAGCGCTCTGCCGACCATCTCCATGCGTGCGTCCGCCGGCGCGGCGTCCAGGTCGCCGGCGAAGTCTGCGGCGTCGTCGTTGTCGAAGGGGCCTACATCCCAGAAGCCCAAAGCTGTCCCCCCAACCAACAGTTCGACGATCTTCGCCAGTTCGGTGCTGGTCGTCAAGCCGCACGCTTCCCGGCACGAGCGGTCGGCTGACAGTGCCGGTCGCAGGTGCGGCCCCCTGACGCCCGCTTCAACCCACATGCGTGCGGTGGCCCGTCCATCCAGGAGGCCAGCGGCAGGTGTTTGCTGTGCGGGCACTGCCGTCTCCGCATAGATCCCTTGGGCCCGAAGTGCGCTGGCTTGGCTGTTCGGCGCGCTGACGACACGGCATTCTGGTCGATGCGCAGGCCCTCCCGGAGGGGGATGCCTGAGCATGCTGTCGGATCCATGACGGGATTGCTCGTCCCGTGCTCCTTCAGCGCAGTTCGAGTTGGACGCCGTCCTCGGTGAGGTATCGGACCAGGTCGTCGAAGGTGACGGCGGGCAGCCAGCTCTTGCGATCGTAGCCGGAGACGAGGTGGGTACGCGCGACCTCGGAGTGGTGCCAGATCATGCGGAATCCGGGAGTTGCCCCGCCACCGCCGGTGGCGACGTTCTCGTGTAGCCAGAACGGATCGCCGCCGAACCAGCCGCCGGGCCCGTTGACCGCCTCGCCCATAGCACAGTAGAAGGCGTCATAGTCGGTGACGTAACGCCCGTCCAGGTGATACACCGTGCCCGCAGGCTTGTCCGGGCCATGGCTCCGGTGTAGTTCGGCGGCACGCACCCAGAGGTAGCGGTCGCTACGATCGAGCTTCGCCCAAAGATTAGGTTCGGTCGGTCCGCCAGCGCGCCACATGTCCCAGAGCGGACGGTCGTTGGCCGCCATCGGTTCCGGGATCCGGACGTCCAACCTGATGTCGACGAGGTCGTCGCCGAGAACAGACGGGCGCGTGGCTACGACGCTTCCGCACACGCGCTGTCCCCAGCCCATCTTGTGGATTGTGCCGTCGACGCGTACATGAGCCAGTTCAGCCTCGATCGATCCGGTGGGCCCGGGGAGACAGCCCAGCAGGGTCAGCGGCGGACCGGGCGGCCAGGCATCCGGCCGCTCGTGGAACAGTCCCGCGATGTCACCGCACTCGCCAGCCAACGTCTCCTCGACGGACCCGTTCGCCGTCGACGACGCGAACAGCCGATAGCCGAAGACGGCGGGCGGAACGCTGCCTCGACAATTATTCTCGTCGTCACGGCGATGGCCTTGAAGGTCGATGTCAAGCAAACCGAGCCCCTCCGCAGCCGGCCGGTAGCCGACGACCCGGGCATCGAGCAACTCCTCGACGATGTCGTAGCAGCTCTGACACGGATCCCCGCATCTCTCGCTCACCGGGCGGTGAGGAACGTGTGCGCCCTCGAGTACGAAGTTGCCGAACCAGGCTGGTCCTGTGCCGTCGATCGCGGCGAGCAACGGTCCAGACGGCGCGCAGCTCAACAGGGTGTAGCGCTCGTACAGCGGCTCGGACGGAAACCTGCGGTCGACGAACAGCCCGTCTACGTCCATGCAGTCGGCAAGGCTAGCGCCGGTCACCACGTCGAGCAGGCGCCAGCGGAGGGGGATCGACACAGACCGACCCTAGCCGCACCAGAAACTTCCGCTCGCATATCACCTACCGTGACGCCCGGTCGGCGGCATGTGCGGATGGTGGCGTGGAGGCCGTAAGACTTGCCAGCTGTGACCGCCGGCAACACCGTCCTCAAGGTCGGCGATCGCCCACCGGCTACTGCCCGGGAAGTGGCTCACCGATCACGACGAGTGGGCAGGCTTGGCCTTCTGCGGGTAGATCGTCTCGTGGCGGGCCAGCATGGCAACGAACTCGCGGACCTTCCGCTCGCGGGTCTGCGCCCGTTTGACCGCGTTGACGCGGTGGATGAGAGCGAACCGGTTGGTTTTCGTGAGTACGTCGAACATGGCCTGAGCGGCGGGGTCGGCAGCGATAGCGGCGAGGAGGTCGGCCGGCACCTCGGCTTCCGACGGCGGGGCGTAGGCGGCCGCCCACCGCCCGTCCGCCTTCGCGGCTTCGACCGCGACGCGGCCGGGTGGCATCATCCGCCCCTGCGCCTCCAGCCGGGCCACGTGGGCGACGTTGCGTTGTGACCAGGAACTGCGGGGCCGGCGAGGGGTGTACCGGATCCAGGAGGTCTCGTGGTCCCGTTTACGGGCCTGCCCGTCGATCCAGCCGAAACACAGGGCCTCGTCAACCGCCTGCTGCCAGGTCAGCGTCGTGACCGTGCCGCCCTTCTTGGTCAGGGCGAGCCAGACACCGGGCGACGTGGCGTGATTGGCCGACAGCCACGCACGCAGCGCGTCGGCGTCCTCGACGATCAACCCACTCAGTTCGGCGCTCACCATGACAGCAGGCTATCGCTGCGCCCTGACGCAGCCTCTGCCCGTTCGACCGCCCCGACTCGCCGGGTTGCCGGCGCGCCGGTCGCTCGCCGGACCGGGGGAGGGCAGGACCTCGATGTTCAGGAAGGTCCCGACGTCGGGCCGACATGCTGGGCTCCTCGTGCACGTGCCGTTTGCGGCGAGCCTCGTCCACGACCATGCCCTACAGAACAATGATCAGCACAATCCACAGTGCCACCCGACGTCGCAACGAGCCGGCAACGCCCGGCGATCCAGCCGCGCTGCACCTTGACCGCTTGGGATGCGGGAAATAAGGCTGTACTCGGGGCATCGCACGGGTAGCTTGCCTCCTCGTGGAGAACGACCTGGCGCACGCACCGTTGCTCTCTGCCAGGTGGCCGGTCTTTACCGCCGAACTTGCCGCAGCGCTTGCGGCGGATGGTGAGAAACGGCTGGCGGAGCAGGTCAGACAGCTGCGAGTCGTGCAGACGTGCGGTTGCGAGGACGACTTCTGCCAGAGCTTCCACACCGCGCCGAAGCCGGTCGAGGCCTACGGCGATGGCCACCGCAATGTCTGCCTCGACGCGCCATGGCCGGCCTACCTCATCCTCGACGTGGTCCACGACGAGATCAGGTATGTCGAAGTGCTGTACCGATCACCGCTGTGTTGACCGCTCCCGCCTCCGTCGGCCGGCGGCGCGTCCGGACGAGCGTTCCCGGCCACGACGTGCCCTCAACAGCACACTCAACTCGGCATGACCGCGCGATCAGCGGCACCCGCGTACGTCACCTGCCTCCTGCCTCCTCCACGCGTACCGCACCATGGCGTGCAAGTCTCCGGCGAGTAGATCCCCCGTGCGGCCACGATCCACGAACACTGCCAACGAGCGGCCGATCTCGTCTCCCGCCACATCGGCCACCGCGTACAGGCGCTCGGCGCCCCAGTCCCACTCCGGTTGCCCGGCCGCGAACCGGAGCCGACCTCCCGGCCGGCTCGGGCATGGGGACATCCGTACGTGACGGTGCCGCAAGGCATGCGCCCACCGGCTGTCTTCGGGGGCGCTGATCAGTATCGTCACGGCGTGATCGCGAGGCTTGAGGTCGTGTACTGCGACGGATGGGATGACGGGGTCGTCAATCCGCTGACCGCGACGGCGGCGCAGGCCCGTGACGCGGCCGGTGAGCCGTACACGGCCGTGCTGCTGATCGACGACCGACGGCACGCGGTGCTGGACGTCTCGCGGGCCGACGAGTACTGCCGGGTGTCGCGCTTCGACGCGGCCGGTCGGCAGGTGTCCTGCCACGAACTGCGCGGCACCGGGGACGGCGACCTGTTCCTGCGGCGGGCCGCCACCTGGGACGGCCCACCGGACGTGGGCGAGTACGAGTATCCGCATGTCGCGGCGCGGACCCGCACCACCTATCGGCTCTCCGGCACACGTACCGATGTCGTCGAACCGTGCGGCGATCTGGGTGCCCGGCACGAGTCCCGCTCCATCCAGCCGCCGCCCCGGCTGCCGGTCCCGGGCTTCCGCCGATGGCGGGAACTGCTGAGTCTCGCCGGAGACGCGCCCGTGGAGATCGTTGACGCGGTGCGCCATCCGCTTCCGGCGCGAACCGCGACCCGGCCACCATGGCGTCCGCCCCGGGCGCTGCGACCGCACGGCATCGAACTCCTGTTCACTCCCGGTACGCAGGTCGAGTACCACGGCAGGCAGCTTCGCCTGTCCGCCCACCACGCCGGACGACTGCACCTGCCGTCCGGGCGCCTGATCGCCGCTGACCCTTCCTCCCTGAATCTCGACGCCGAGCCCTTCGACGTCACCGTGCCGCCCGGCACGTACCCGGTCTCCGTCGGACTCGCGACCTTCGTCGACGATCCGGGGCATACCCGGGTCACCGCCGCGCGCCTCGACATCAGTGACCGTCCCGCAGTGCGATGGGAACTGGCGCTACGCAACGGGCAGGACCCACTCGACCTGGACTACCAGGAGTTCTTCGGCTTCGGCGTCGACACCGGCATGGCCTGCTACGTCGACGCAGACTCCGCCGACCGGGTGACAGACCTCTGGCGTACGCTCGACGGCCTGGTCGAGCCGCGCTACCGCACCACCGATTCGGGGGCCATGGTCGCCTGGTCCAGCGGCTGGGGCGACGGCGCCTACCCCACGTGGATCGGCTACGACACCTCCCATGCCATCACCTGCTTCACCACGGACATGCTGCTGTTTCCCACCGACTCGCAAGACGATGACGAGGACTGACGACCAGCCGCACACGAATCTCGACAGCTCGGGGTGCCGTCCACGCTGACGTCACGTGACGCGCGGATCGCCGTAGGTCCGGACGCCGGCTCGGATCGGCGCAACCCGGGGTAGCTGTCGGCGGCGATCCGATCTGGTGCGCTGAGCACCGCAAGCGTCACAGTTCACCACCAGAGCCACTGGGCGCCGTGTCGGTGCTGCTGGGTGGGCGGGATGGTGTCGACGGCCCCGTTTCCGCGATGTTCCTTCGCGGCGTTACGGCACGCGGCTCGGGCAGCCTGACGTTCCCCGCTGGTCCACGTGGCGTTGATGAACCAGCGCGGCGGGCCGCTACCGCCGACCAGCCACCGCAGGCCGGTTCGCGGGTGATGTGGACCGTCCTTGTCCGTACGAGACACTGGTCGCCCCCTCTCCGGTCCGCCGACGCGGCACCCACCTGTCGGGGGTGGGAACGCGGCGCTGGTCCTTCGCCCTTGGCGTGGCCACCGTTCCTCCCTTCCGTATCGGGAATGCCGCCGGCATATGCGGGAGACTACGCAACGTCACCGGCACGTGGGTTCCGGACACGTTTCGGCCCGCGCCCTGTGGGGCGCGGGCCGGAGGATGAGGCCCTACTTGGACGGCTGGGGCAGCTCGCAGTCGACCTTCGGGTTGGCCCCGATGTAGTTCAGCGGCCCGGCCACGATGGTCACCAGGATCGTGCCGGCCTCGGCACAGTTCGTGTCGTCGCCGCTGTAGTAGCCGCGCTGCCCGGCGGCGACCGCGCCGATGATCAGCCAGATGACGACCAGGACTCCGAATATCGACGTGCCGCGCATCGCTGCCTCCGCATGAGTGTGGTGGATCGAGGTGCTGGGCGTTGTACCCAGTCGCGATGAACGGCTAACGGTGTCGCCGATCGAGCGGCGAACTCCGGCTGTCCGGCGGGGCCTCGCGCCGCCGTGGTGCCGGTACCGCTGGGCGGCGCCGGTACCGCCGGGTGGTGCCGGTGCCGTCGCCCGGCGCCGCCGTCAGGCGCGGCAGCCGGGCGACGGCGGGGTCGGTCAGGCGTCCGTGCCACCCGCAGGCAGCGCGGCTGCCGCCTCCGGCGGGGCAGCGGCGAGCACCTTCGCCTGCTGCGGCCAGGTGGCCAGGCTCGGGGCGGCGCGCAGCCCGGCGGCCCGGATGGTCTCCCGCAGGGCGGCCTCGTCCAGCTCCGCCAACTGTCCGAAGGTCCGGATGCCGGCGGCCTGCAGCGCCGCGGCCATCTTCGGGCCCACGCCCTGGATGCGCCGGAAGTCGTCGGCGTCCTGGCTGGCGGCCGGCGCGGCCGGAGAAGCCACCTCGTCCCGCGGGGCGGGCACGGCCACCGCCTGGGCCGCGACGGGCTCCGGCTCGGCGGGCACGGCGACTGGCTCGGCGGCGACGGGCTCCGGCTCGGCGGGCACCGGCTCGGCGGCGACAGGCTCGACCGCGACGGGCTCGACCGCGACGGGCTCCGGCGCGTTCGACGCGGCGACGGGGTCCGGCGCGGCGGGCGCGGCGACAGGCCCCGGCTCGGTCGACGCCGCCACCGGCTCCGCCGCGACGGGTTCCGGCTCGGTCGTGACGGGCGCCGTCGCGGCCGGCTCCGGGTCGGCCACCGGCTCGGCGGGCGTGGCGGGTTCCTGCGTCGGCCGGTGCTCGACCGGGCCGGTCACCTCGGCGGCCACCGGCAGCACGACCTCCGTGTTCGGCGCGGCGGTGGCGTCGACCGGAGCGGGTACGGGCTCGGGGTCGTTGCCGGGTGCCGGTACCGCGTCGCCGGTCAGCGCCATGTCGGCGGGGTCGACGTCGTCGGCCCGGGCTGCGTCGGCAGTGACGACCGTGGCCGGCGGGGTGCCGGCGCCCTGGTCGGCGTCGTTCGGGGTGTCGGCCCCGGGCGCGGCGGGGACGCGGTCGGCGACCGCCTCCGGAGCGGGGTCGACGGTTACCTCGGGGCGTGCCTCGTCCAGAGTGGCGGCGGGAGGCGGGTCGACCACCACGGCGGTCATGCCGGCGACCGGGTCACCCTCCACCGTCGAGCCGGCAGCGGCAGTCGCGGCATTCTGCCGGCCGCGCCAGAACCAGCCGCCGGCCACACCCACCGCCAGAGCCACGATCAGTATCAGCCAGTGCC
Organism: Micromonospora sp. NPDC049051; assembly: GCF_043197575.1. NCBI lineage: Bacteria > Bacillati > Actinomycetota > Actinomycetes > Micromonosporales > Micromonosporaceae > Micromonospora > Micromonospora sp. NPDC049051. The sequence goes on along the minus strand of NZ_JBICTL010000007.1, from coordinate 143,353 downwards.
CGAAAGACCACGTCACGGCAAACCTCCCTATCGTTCACGTCCGGAAACCCGCGAGAAAAACTCGCCGCAGCTTCGCACACGCCCGATGGGGCCGACAGGCAGGACCGTACGCCGGAGCGGCCGGTGGGACGGATCGCCACCGGTGGTGTCCGGCAGGCGACGCAGGGTGTAGCCACCGTCGGTGGGCCCGACGGTGGATGGGTCTGAGCGCCGGCGGGGCGGACAGGGGGACCCCGGCGCCCACGGGCGGCGCCGGGTCCCGGTCGGACAGTCAGTCCTCCTCGCCCCGGTAGCTGTAGAAGTCGTCGACGAACCGGCGCGCCAACCGGGGCACCCGGCTGGTGACGCCGAAGTAGCCGCGCGCGCCGAGCAGCGCGAGCCGGCCGACGACCGGCTTGTACATCCGGTCGTCCCCGCTGGTGCCGCTGCGGTTGAGCGAGTCGGCGACCCGGGCGAACCCGTACGGCACCATCGCGGCCTCGTAGTCGGCCACCGCCTGCAGCAGCGTCTTGTCGCCGGTCGCGGCCAGCCGCAGCTGCCGGCAGAGCAGGGCGGCGTCGCGCAGGGCCGTGTTGGCGCCCACCCCGCGTCCCGGCGTCATCGTGTGGATGGCGTCGCCGAGCAGGGTGACGGTGCTGCTCTTCCACGGCGGCACCGGTTCGCTGGTGGCCACCTTGATGGGCAGGGCGCTGCCCGGGTCGCTGCGGGCGAGCAGTTCGCGCAGGTTCGGGTGCCAGTTGCGGGTGAGTCGCAGGGCGAGCAGGACCAGGTCCTCGCCGCGGCGCTGCATGACGTCGGGCGGGAAACGACGGGCCGTGCTCCAGATGACCAGGTTGATGTTGTCGCGGGTGTTGTCGTGGCGCAGGCCCGGCCAGCCGCGCAGCAGTTCGGCGTCCGCGGGGTCGACGCCGGGCTTGAGCGCCCCGTCGCGGTCCCACTTGAACTCCATCACGTGCAGCACGCCCATCATCCCGCCGGTGCCGAAGATCAGCGAGATGCCCTTCTCTATCCGCTCCGGCAGCAGCCCCCGGGTGTGCGGGGTCAGGGGGATCCGGGTGGCGATGTTGATCGTGCCGGCGTCGCGGGTGACCGCGTGCGGCAGGTACTGGCGGCGTACCGCCGAGTGTGTGCCGTCCGCGGCGACGAGCAGGTCGCCGGTGGCGGTGCTGCCGTCGTCGAAGTGTGCGGTCACGGTGCCGTCGTCGCGCTGTTCGTACCGGGTGAAGGTCTTGTCGAAGTGGACGACGTCCTCCATGCCGGTGAGCAGGACCTGGCGCAGGGTCATCCGGGCCACGGACCGCTCGGTGTTCACCGGGTCGGTGTCCGGCCGGAGCGTGAACGAGGCCGTGCGTCGCATCCCCTGGGTGATGACGTTGAAGTAGCGGGGGGAGCGGGCACAGGTGGCGAGGTAGACGTCGAAGAGGGCGGGCGGCAGGCACTCGCGGAGCGCGCGGCTTCCGGTCGGCCCGATGCCGACCCGGTAGCCGAGCAGCCCCTCGCCGCGGGTGCGGTACCGCTCGTAGACGGCGACGCTGATCCCGGCCCGGCGCAGGCCGTGTGCCAGGCAGAGCCCACCGGTGCCGGCCCCGATGATCAGGACGTGGGGTGGTCTGGACGACATGGCGACCGCCCCGCTCAGCCGGCCGGCTGCGAGGACGTCGCGTCGGCGGCGTCCCAGCGGTAGAAGCAGCCCGCGATGGCGTCGCGCGGCGAGCGCCAGGTCGGCAGGTACGGCGTGGTGTGCGCGGAGAGCCGCTCGTTGACCTGGCGGTAGAGCGGGTGGTTGCGGGCCTCGGCCAACGCGTCCGGGTCGACGTCGGCGGTCTCCATCAGGTGTACGTACAGGTCGTGCAGGCAGTACAGGGAGCGGTGGCGGACGCCGGTGAGGGCGGGTAGCTCGGTCGCGTCGGACTCGGCGAAGATCTGCGCCACCCGACCCTCCGCGCCCGGGATGATCCTGCTGACGATCAGTAGACGGCTCATGGGACCCCTCTCGCCGGTGGTGCTTCGCGACCATCTCGCAGGCCACGGACTGTTGTGCGGCCCACCGTGCCCCGGTGACTGTCACCTGTCCGTCACGCGCGCCCCCGGGACGGTGACGCGGGTCAGCGCGCCCGGGGCGCGAGCCGGGTGGACGGCGCCCGACGCGGCCCGGGCGGGGCGTCGCGGGTGGCCTCCCGGATCGGCGCGAGGGTGTCGTCGAGCAGGGCGGTCATCGCCGCCGAGGGCTCCAGCCGCAGTTCCCGCAGCAGCAGGTCGCGGTAGACGTAGAAGGCGTGGACGGCCTCGAAGGCGTTGCCCTCGGCGAGGTGGATGCGGACCACCAGTCGGTGCGGCGTCTCCCGCAGCGGCTCGGCGGCCATCGCCTCCAGTGCGGCCTCCAGGGCCGGGCCGTGCCGGCCCGCCGACAGGTGCTGACCGGCCAGTTCCTCCAGCATGTGCAGGCGCAGCTGGCGCAGCCGCTCGCGGTCGGCCAGTACCCAGTCGTCGTACCAGCCGGGGAGCAGGTCGTGCCGGCCGGCGGCGAGCGCGGCGGCGGCGCAGGGGTCGTCGCCGTCGCGCACCCTCGCCGCCGTGCCGACGAGCGCGTCGACGTCGACCCGCACGACCGGGTCGAGGGAGACCGTGTCGCCGGAGGTGGTGACCGGGCAGCAGGGGTCCTGGCGCAGTCGCCACAGCGCGGTTCGCAGGGACGACAGCGCCCGCTCCTCGGTCGCGTCGGGCCAGAGCAGCCCGGCCAGGTGGCTGCGGGTGGCGCCGGGGCGCAGCCCGATCAGCGCGATGACCCGTTGCAGGCCGCGCGGCACCACGACCGGCGCGTCGCCGTGCAGCAGCCGGAACCCGCCGAGCAGGTGAAGTGAGACGTCGACGTCGGGACGACACCCGGTGGTCGGCGTCGACGGATCAGCGGCCACGGCGGCACCCCCTGCGGAACGCTCGTCCCGACTCGTCTGCTGTCCCCGGCGCGGCTGCCCATGACCCCACTGTCGGATCGCTCGCGCCGCGGCACGGCGTGGCACGCCGCGGCCGCCGGGCTGACCGTCACGAGATTATCAATCATGGTCACTCTGGGTCAATGTCTTGTGCGGGAGCGCGCTTGCCTGTCGCTTCCACGAAAACCCTTCCGAACTGCTGATAGTCCACTCTGCGCGTTCATCGGAGTCACAGCGGACGCACAGTAAGCGTCAACGCAGCGTCACGGCTGTTCGTCGTTGTCCGGCGGTCGACGGTGACGCCGCCGTGACGTCCGTGCCCGCATCGTGTCGCCAGTCGTCCGGCTCGGCCGGTGCCGTCGTCACCGATGCCGGATGCCGTGGAGGGAGGCCCACGCATGGACCGTTCGCTGATCGTCGCGAAGGTGGTGCCGAACGCCGAGGCGAACGTCGCCGAGATCTTCGCCGAGTCCGACGCGACCGAGCTGCCGCGCCTGGTCGGCGTCCGGCACCGGTCGCTCTACCGGCTGGGTGACCTGTACGTGCACCTGCTGGAGACGGAGGCGCCGGGCGAGGGAGCGGTCGAGGCGGCCCGGGGGCACCCCGAGTTCGCCCGGGTGAGCGCCCGGCTGCGGCCGTACGTGTCGCCGTACCTGCCGACGTGGCGGGAGCCGCGCGACGCGATGGCCCGCTGCTTCTACCGCTTCGACGCCGCGACCGCCGGGCGATCGTCGTGACCGCCACCGCGCCTCGCGAGGGGCAGCTCTGGTCCCGCTGCGGCGACTGCGCCACCCTGCTGTACCGCAAGCGGCTGCGGCGCAACCTCGACGTCTGCCCCGAGTGTGGGGCGCACGCCCGGGTCGACGCGCCCGACCGGCTGTTCCAACTCGTCGACCCGGGTTCGTTCACCGCCCTGCCGGACCGGCCGTCCGAGGTCGACCCGATCGGCTTCGTCGACCTGCTGCCGTACCCGCACCGGCTCACCGCGGCGCGGGCCGGCACCGGGTTGGCCGAGGCGGTCGTCTGCGGCACCGCCACCGTGGGGCGGCATCCGTGCGTACTGGCCGTGATGGACTTCCGGTTCCTCGGCGGAAGCCTGGGCTGCGTGGTGGGGGAGCTGATCACCCTGGCCGCCGAGCGGGCCCTGGCCGACGGGGTGCCACTGGTCCTGGTCACCGCCTCCGGCGGGGCGCGGATGCAGGAGGGCGCCCTGTCGTTGATGCAGATGGCCACGGTCAGCCAGGCGATCGCCGCGCTGCGGGAGGCCGGCCTGCTCACCGTGAGTGTGCTCACCGATCCGACGTACGGCGGCGTGGCGGCCTCGTTCGCCACCAACACCGACGTGGTGCTCGCCGAGAGCGGCGCGCGGATGGGCTTCGCCGGGCCCCGGGTGATCCGGCAGATCACCGGCCGGGATCTGCCGGAGGGTTTCCAGACCGCCGACTTCCTGCTGCGGCACGGCCAGGTCGACATGGTGGTGCCCCGGCACGCCCTGCGGGGCCGGCTGGCGGCGCTGCTCGCCGCCGCCCGGGCCGGGCGGCGGCCCGCGTCGCGTCCCGCCGTACCCCGGCAAGAGCCGCCGTCGGCGCGGCCCGCCGCCACGACGGCGCAGGGCGCGCCGGGTGACGCCTGGGAGACGGTACGGTTGGCCCGGCATCCCGGCCGTCCGACCACACTGGACTACCTGGAGACGGCGTTCGACGGCTTCGTCGAGCTGCACGGCGACCGGCTCGGCGCGGACTGCCCGGCGGTGGTGGGCGGGCTGGCGCGGCTCGACGGCCGGGCCGTCATGGTGATCGGGCACCAGAAGGGACACACCACCGCCGAGCTGGTGGGGCGCAACTTCGGTATGGCCAGCCCGGCGGGACACCGCAAGGCGCTGCGGCTGATGCGGCTGGCCGCCCGCCTCGGCCTGCCGGTGGTCACCCTCGTCGACACCCCCGGGGCGGATCCCGGTGTGCGGGCCGAGGAACAGGGCCAGGCGGCGGCCATCGCGGAGAACATCCTCGCCCTGACCGTGCTGCCCACGCCCGTGGTCGCCGTGATCACCGGCGAGGGCGGCAGCGGCGGGGCGTTGGCGCTCGCGGTGGCCGACCGGGTGCTCATGCTCCAGCACGCCGTCTACTCGGTGATCAGCCCGGAGGGTTGCGCGGCCATCCTCTGGCCGGACCGGGGCGCCGCCCCGCAGGCGGCCCGCGCGTTGCGGCTGACCGCCCCCGACCTGTGCCGGCTCGGGATCGTCGACGACGTCGTGCCCGAGCCGACCCCGGCCGCCCACCACGATCCGGCGGACGCCGCCCGGGCGCTGCGCGCGTCGGTGCTGGCGCACCTGCTGCCGCTGCTCGACGTGCCGTCCACCACGCTGGTCCGTCGCCGGCGGCAGCGGTTCCGGCGCTTCGGCGCCGCCCGCCTCGGCGCCCGGGCGGGTGCCCGGTGAGCGCCGGCGGGATCCCGGTCGACGCTCCGCCGTCGGCGCCCGACACGACTGCGGTGCCCGACACATCTCCCGCGTTCGGCGCGGCGCGGGCGTTCGGCGTGCAGCGGGCGTCCGGCGCAGCGGCGGCCTCCGGCGGAGAGGCAGCCTCCGGCGGAGAGGCGGCCTCCGGCGGAGAGGCGGCCTCCGGCGCAGCGGCGGCCTCCGACGGAGAGGCGGCCTCCGGCGTGGAGCGGGTGCCCGGCGCGGAGGGGGCTTCCGGCGTGGAGGCGGGGCACGGGACCGACGCCGTGCTGGCCGGGCTGCGGCGGCACGCCCGACACCTCGTCGCCGAACTTCCCGGGCCGCTGCGTCGGGTGCGGTTGCGCGGCGGGGAGACTGTGCTGGAGGTGGAGTGGCACCCCGCGCCCGCCGGGCCGGTGCCCGCCGCCGACGAGGTGCGCCCGACGCTCCCGCCGGCCGCCGTGCCGCCGCCGGAGCGGTACGCCGTGCGGTCGCCCGTCGTCGGCACGTTCTACCGCGCGCCGGAGCCGGGTGCCGCGCCCTTCGTCGCCGTCGGCGACCTGGTCAGTCCCGGGCAGGTCGTCGGCATCGTCGAGGCGATGAAGCTGATGAACGAGGTGACCGCCGAGCGGGGCGGCCGGGTCGCCGAGGTCCTCGCCGCCGACGGCCAGCCGGTCGAGTACGACCAGCCGCTGGTCGCGCTGGACCCGGCGTGAGGGGCGGGCTGCCATGTTCGAGAAGGTCCTGATCGCCAACCGGGGGGAGATCGCCCTGCGGGTGCTGCGCGCCTGCCGCGAGCTGGGCGTGCGTACCGCCGTGGTCTACTCCACCGCGGACGCCGACTCCGCCGCCGTGCGGCTGGCCGACCAGGCCGTGCGGATCGGGCCGCCGGCCAGCCGACGCAGCTACCTCAACGCCGCCGCGATCGTGGAGGCCGCCCGGCAGGTGGGCGCGCAGGCGGTGCATCCCGGCTACGGGTTCCTCTCCGAGGACGCCGACTTCGCCGAGATCTGCGCCGACAACGGCCTGGTCTTCGTCGGCCCGCCGCCGGAGGTGATGTCGGTGCTGGCCGACAAGTCCTCCGCGCGGGCGCTGATGCGCCGGGCCGGGCTGCCCCTGCCACCGGGCAGCGTCGCGCCCGTGCCCACCGCCGCCGAGGCGGCGGAGGTGGCCGCCGAGGTGGGCTATCCGGTGATCGTGAAGGCCGCCGCGGGCGGTGGGGGCCGGGGCATGACGGTGGTCGCCACCCCGGCGGAGCTGCCCCGGGCGTACGCGCGCACCCGCGCCGCCGCGCAGGCCGCCTTCGGCGACGACCGGGTGTACGTGGAGCGCTACCTGACCGGTGCCCGGCACGTCGAGGTGCAGTTGCTGTGCGACTCCCACGGCAACGGCGTGCACCTAGGCACCCGGGACTGTTCCGTGCAGCGCCGCCACCAGAAGCTGGTGGAGGAGGCCCCCGCCCCGGCGCTGTCGGCCGGCAGCCTGGAGGCCATCGCGGAGTGCGCCCTGCGCGGCGCCCTGCACGCCGGCTTCACCGGCGCCGGCACGGTGGAGTTCCTCGTCGACCCCGACGAGCGCTTCCACTTCCTGGAGATCAACTGTCGGATCCAGGTCGAGCACCCCGTCACCGAGATGATCACCGGGATCGACCTGGTGCACGAGCAGCTGCACATCGCCGCCGGGGTTCCGCTGCGCTGGCGGCAGGAGGACATCCGTCCGCACGGGGTCGCCATCGAGTGCCGGGTCAACGTGGAGGACCCGGACCGGGGCTTCGCGCCGACGCCCGGCCGGCTGGAGCGCTTCGTCCCACCCGGCGGCCCGTTCACCCGGGTCGACACGCACGGCCACGCCGGTTACCTGTTCGGCCCGCACTACGACTCCCTGCTGGCGAAGGTGGCGGTCTGGGCGCCGGACCGGGAACTCGCGCTCAACCGGCTGGAACGCGCCCTCGACGAGTTCGACGTCGCAGGCCCCGGGGTCCGCACCACCATCCCGTTCGTCCGGCGGGTGCTCGACGACGCCGGGTTCCGCAAGGGCCGCTACTCCACCGGCCTGGTCGAGCAGTTGCTCGCCGGCCCGCCCGAGGCACACCACAGGAGGCACCGATGACCGTCACCCATGGCCGTCCACTCACCGCCGAGATCACCGAGATCCTGGTGGCGAACTGCGGGCTGGACGCCGACGCCGCCGCCCGCGCCCCGGCCGCGTCCCTCGAGGAACTCGGCATGGACTCGCTGGCGCTGCTGGAGCTCTCCGCCGTGGTCGCCGACCGGTGGCAGGTGCAGATTCCCGAGCAGGCCGGGCAGCTGAGCATCGCGGGTGTCGCCGAGGTCGTCGCCCGCAGCGCCGATCAACCGGGGCACACCGAGAACAGCGTCCTCATCGCCGCGCCGCTGCCGCTGGTCTGGGACGTCACCAACGACGTCGCCAACTGGCCGGACCTGTTCACCGAGTACGCCCGCGCGGAGATCCTGCACCGCGACGGCGACACCGTGCGGTTCCGGCTCACCATGCACCCCGACGAGAACGGCACGGTGTGGAGTTGGGTCAGCGAACGCACCGCCGACCCGGCCACCCGGCAGGTCCACGCCCGCCGGGTGGAGACCGGTCCGTTCGAGTACATGAGCATCCACTGGCGTTACACGCAGGAGCCCGGCGGCACCCGGATGACCTGGGCGCAGGACTTCGCGATGAAGCCGACCGCGCCGGTGGACACCGCGGCCATGACCGACCGGATCAACGCCAACAGCGCGGTGCAACTGGCCGTCATCAGGGACAAGATCGAGCGGCTGGCGGGCGCCGGCCGGGCGGGGGCCGGCGATGAGTGAGCAGGCACTGCGGCTGGTCGCCGCCGCCGACGTGACGCCGGACAGCCGCCGCGGCGGCGAACTGCGGGTGCTGCTCGGCCCGAAGACCGTCGGCAGCACCTCGGGCTTCATGGGGGTGGCGACCCTGCGGCAGGGGGAGCGGATCGCCGAGCACTACCACCCGTACAGCGAGGAGTTCCTCTACGTGGCCCGGGGCACGATCACCGTCGACCTGGACGACGAGCCGGTGCCGCTGGGCGCCGGCGAGGCGCTGTTCGTGCCGCGCAACGTCCGGCACCGGCTGCGCAACACCGGCGAGGAGCCGGCCGAGGTGGTCTTCCACCTCGGACCGCTGGCGCCCCGGCCCGAGCTCGGGCACGTCGACACCGAGCTGGTCGAACAGCGAGGCGGCTCGTGAGCGTGCGGAGTGAGCCGGGGTTGCGAGCCCCGCAGTCGCGAACAGAGGTGGCGTCGTGAGTGCGAGGAGTGAGCCGGGGTTGCGAGCCCCGCAGTCGCGAACAGAGGTGGCGCGGTGAGCGTGAGGAATCAGCCGGGGTTGCGAGCCCCGCGGTCCCGAACCGAGGTGACGTCGTGAGTGGGCGCCGCACGGTGGTGACCGGCGTCGGGGTGGTCGCCCCCGGCGGCGCCAGCCGGGACCGGTTCTGGAAGACGATCACCGAGGGGAGGACGGCGACGCGGCGGATCAGCTTCTTCGACCCGTCGCCGTACCGGTCCCAGATCGCCGCCGAGTGCGACTTCGACCCCGTCGCCGCGGGCCTCACCGTCGCCGAGGCGCGCCGCGCCGACCGGTACGTGCAGTTCGCCCTCGCCTGCGCCGCCGAGGCCGTCGCCGACGCGGGACTGGAGCTCACCGACGCCGAGCGGGAGCGCGCCGGCGTGGTGCTGGGTACCGCCGTCGGCGGCACCACGGCACTGGAGCAGGAGTACGTGACGGTCAGCGACACCGGCCGTCGGTGGCTGGTCGACGCCGCGCGCGGTGGCCCTTACCTCTACCAGGCGCTCGTGCCCAGCAGCCTCGCCGCCGACGTGGCGTGCCGGTACGGGCTGCACGGCCCCGCGCAGGTGGTCTCCACCGGCTGCACCTCCGGCATCGACGCCATCGGGTACGCCCACCAGCTCATCGCCGACGGCGAGGCCGACATCGTGCTGGCGGGGGCCGCCGACTCGCCGATCTCCCCGGTCACCGTCGCCTCCTTCGACGCGATCAAGGCGACCAGCCCGGACAACGACGACCCGGCGCACGCCTCCCGCCCGTTCGACGCCGACCGGCACGGCTTCGTGCTCGCCGAGGGGGCGGCCGTGCTGGTGCTGGAGGAGGCCGGGCACGCCCGCCGGCGCGGGGCACACGTCTACTGCGAGGTGGCCGGCTACGCGAGCCGCAGCAACGGCTACCACATGACGGGGTTGCGGCCCGACGGGCTGGAGATGGGGTTGGCCATCACGGCCGCGCTGAAGCAGGGCCGCATCGCGCCCGGGCAGGTCTCCTACATCAGCGCCCACGGTTCGGGCACCCGGCAGAACGACCGGCACGAGACCGCCGCGTTCAAGCGGGCGCTGGGCCAGGCCGCGTACGGGGTGCCGATCAGTTCGATCAAGTCGATGGTCGGGCACTCGCTCGGCGCGATCGGCTCGATCGAGATGGCGGCGTGTGCGCTGGCCGTCGAGTTCGGGGTGGTGCCGCCGACGGCCAACTGGAGCACCCGCGACCCGGAGTGCGACCTGGACTACGTCCCGAACGAGGCGCGGGAGCTGCCGGTCGACGTGGCGCTGTCGGTGGGCAGCGGGTTCGGCGGTTTCCAGTCGGCGATGGTGTTCCGCCGGCAGCCCGCCGGGGCGCTGCCGTGACCGCGCGGGCCGTGGTGACGGGCATCGGCGTCGTCGCGCCCAGCGGGATCGGTGCGGACGCGCACTGGCGTACGGTGCTGGCCGGCACCCGCCGCACCGGGCCGATCACCCTGTTCGACCCCGCCGGCTATCCCACCCGGTACGGCGGGGAGGTGCCCGGCTTCGACGCCGCCGCGTACGCCGACAACCGCCGGCTGGTGCAGACCGACCGGTGGACGCACCTCGGCTTCGCCGCCACCCGGCTGGCGCTGGCCGACGCCGGCCTGCCCGAGCAGGCCCCCGACCCGTACGGGTACGCCGTGACGCTGGCCAGTTCGTCGGGCGGCAACCTGTTCGGCCAGCGGGAGCTGCAACGGCTCTGGGGCGGGCCGTCGCGCACGGTCGGGGCGTACCAGTCGATCGCCTGGTTCTACGCGGCCAGCGTCGGCCAGCTCTCCATCCACCACCAGTTCAAGGGGCCGTGCGGGGTGCTGGTCGCCGAGGCCGCCGGTGGACTGGACAGCCTGGCGCACGCCGCGCGGGCGGTGCGCCGGGGCACGCCGGTGGTGATCGCCGGGGCGACCGAGTGTCCGCTGAGCCCGTACGCCCTGGCCTGCCAGCTGCGGTCCGGTCTGCTCAGCGACGTGTCCGACCCGGAGCGGGCCTACCGGCCGTTCGACGCCGCCGCCAGCGGTTATCTACCGGCCGAGGGCGGCGCGGTGTTCGTGGTGGAGGAGCTGGGCCACGCGCTGACGCGGGGGGCCCGCGTCTACGGCGAGGTGACCGGCTGGGGCGCCACCCACGACGCGGTGCACACCGGCGCGGACACGGCCGGCGACCCCGTGCAGTACGCCCGCGCCATGCGGCTGGCCCTGGACCGGGCCGGCGTGGGGTCGGAGGCGGTCGACGTGGTGCTGCCCGACGCGCTCGGCGTGCCCCGCTACGACCGCAGCGAGGCCACGGCGCTGCGCGCCGTCTTCGGCGACCGGCCGCCCCCGGTGACCACCCAGAAGCCGTTGACCGGCCGCGCGCACCAGGGCGGTTCGGCGCTGGACGTGGCCACCGCCCTGCTCGCGTTCGGCCACGACACGCTGCCGGCCTCCGCCGGGCCGGACGAGGTGGCCGAGGGCTGCGAGCTGGGGTTCCTGCGGGAGCACCGGCGACCACGCAGCCGGCTGGCGCTGGTCTGCGCCCGCGGCTTCGACGGTTTCAACAGTGCGCTGGTCCTGCGTGGGGCCGCGCCGCAGAGGGGAGCGACGCCGTGAGCGAGCAGGTCACCGGTACGAAGCCCGTCGGGGCGCAGCGGGGAGCCGACGCGGGCGGGAGGCGGGCGCGGGTGGTGTTCCTCGTGCGGGTGCCGGCCGAGCGCACGGAGGCGTTCCTGGCCGCGTACGAGGCGGTCCGGCACCTGGTGGCCGGGGGCGTCCCGGGGCACCTCGTCGACCAGGTCTGCCGCTCGTCGGCCGACCCGGAGCAGTGGCTGATCACCAGCGAGTGGGCGAGCCTGGCCGACTTCGAGGCGTGGGAACGCAGCCCGGAGCACCGGGACCTGGTGCGGCCGATGCGGGAGTGCTTCACCGACGCCCGGTCGCTGCGCTTCCTCATCCACGCCCAGACCCCCGCCGCGATACCGGTCTGAGACCGGTCCGGCTACCGCACGCCGGCCTCCACGGTCAGCGTCCCGGCCTCGGCGTCGATCGTGGCCTGCGCCCCGAGCGGGACGGTGAGCTGGCCGTTGCCGTGCCCGAGGCGGAGCCCGCCGAGCACCGGGACGCCGAGGTCGTAGAGGCGGTCCTTGAGCGCGGCCACGGCGTCCCACTCGCCGGGCTGACCGACGCTGTTGGTGATCTGGCCGATCGCCACCCCGGCGACCCGGCCCAGTACGCCCACCCGGCGCAGCTCGGTCAACATCTGGTCGTAGTTGTACGGGGCCTCGTCGACGTCCTCGAAGAACAGGATGGCGCCGTCGAAATCCGGGGCGTCCGCGGCGCCCAGCGAGGTGGAGATCAGGGTCAGGCACCCGCCGAGCAGCCGGCCGGTCGCCCGGCCCGGGACCATGACCGGGGCGGCGGTCTCGGTCGGATCCCGGGTGACGGTGATCGGCGCGGTCGTCATGACCGCCCGGCGCAGCGCCTCGGCCGACTCCGGACCGGTCCGGCTGTCCGTCCAGTTGACCATCGGGCCGTAGAAGCTCACCAGGCCGGTCTCGCGCCACAGTCGACCGTGGATGCTGGTGATGTCGCTGAATCCGACCACCACCTTGGGGTCACGGCGCAGGGCGGACACGTCGATCCGGTCCACGATCCGCTGGGTGCCGTAGCCGCCGCGGGCGGCGAAGACGGCCCGTACCCCCGGGTCGGCGAACGCGGCGTTTACGTCGGCCAGCCGCTGCGCGTCGGTGCCGGCCAGGTAGCCGTACCGGGCGAAGACATGCTGGCCCAGCTCCACCTGAAGGCCCCAGCTCCGCAGGATCCCGATGCCCCGGTCCATCAGTGCGGGGTCGGGGGTGCTGCCCGGCGAGACCACCCGAACCCGGTCGCCGGGGACCAGGGCCCGGGCGCGGACCGGCGCCCGCCTGCCGCCGGGCGCCGCCTGAGCCGCCCCGGCGGCGCCGACCAGCAACGAACCACCGGCCGCCGCCGCTGCCCCGGCGTGCAGCACGCGTCGTCGGGACAGGGCCGCGTCGCCGAGCCCCGTCGTGGTCACGACCTCGTCAGAATCGCGCATCGGCGTCCTCTCCATCGTGGCGGGCACCGGCGCCGCAGGCCGGCGGATAATCGGAGGACATCGATGTTATCGCCCGTTCGCAAACCGTCCGTGGGTCTGGGGTCCGGGCCCCTCCGGCCCGCGCGCCGGTCGGGCTGACCATCAGCCGTCCGGTGGGCGTTTCACGCCGTACGCACGATGGGTCATCCGGCGGATACCCTCAGTCGACGTACGCGCCCGATCCTGCCCGCCGAACCGGTCGTGGGCAATCCGGCCAGCCGCCCTTTCTGATCTAGCCATTCGCATCTAGCTATGCGTCCGGACGGCGTCGTAAGGTTCCCCGCAGCACCCCGACAAGCACACCTTATGGGCGATTCCGCCCTGTTTAAGGCTGGGCGGTGAACGGTAGTGACGACGGGAAATCCTGCGGCGACAGACCCACTTTGGGTTGACGAAATCCTGCTCCGAGGCCGTCCGGCCGACATTTGTCTCCGACTGCCCGACCCGGTCGACCGGGGCACCCTGCGCCGGCTGGTGACCGACGCGCAGGCCCGCCTCGCCGCCGCCGGACTGCGTCCCGGCGGAGCCGCCGCGCTGCGGCTGCCCCCCTCCCTGGCGTACGTGGTGAACCTGCTGGCCACCTGGCGCAGCGGCGCGCAGGCGATCCTGCTCGACCACCGGCTCACCGACCACGAGGTCGACCGGGCGCTGGAGCGGCTCACCCCGCAGGTGGTGGTGGCCCCCGTCCGCACCGGCGGCGGCGGGCTGCGGATCTTCGTCGACGTCACCGAGGGCGTCAACGCGTACACCGACCGTCCGGCGGTCAGCGGGCACGCGGTGATCCAGCTCAGCTCCGGCTCGACCGGACCGTCCAAGGTGATCGGACGTACCGCCGGGGACCTGGTCGCCGAGGTGCACCGCTACACCCGCATCGACGGCGTGGCGCTGCCCGGCGAGCGGATCATCCTGCTGCCCTCGATGGTGCACGTGCTCGGCCTGGTCGGCGGCCTGCTCTACGGTTTGCACGCCGGCGTCGAGCTGGTGCCGCCGGAGCGCCTCGCCGGCGACGCCGTGCTGGCCGCGATCGCCGCCGCCGACTCGCCGGCCATCGTGCTCGGCGTGCCGTTCCACATCGGACTGCTCGCCTCCACCCGCCCGCACGGGCCGCTGCCGCAGTTCAAGCGCATGACCACCGGCGGGGAGCTGGTGCCGCCCGCCGTCGCCCGCGCCTTCACCGACCGCCACGGCGTGCCGCTGGGCAACATGTACGGGATGACCGAGGTCGGCGTCATCGGCACCGACCTGCACGGCCGGCACCGCCCGGCCATCGCCCCGGCGCCCGGCATCGAGGTCCGCGAGGTCGACGGCGAACTGCGGGTGAGCTGCCCCGCGTCGCCGTACGTCGGGCTGAGCGATCCCACCCGCTGGGCCGACGGCTGGCTGCACACCCGCGACGCCGGCACCGTCGACCCCGACACCGGCCTCGTCACCGTCCGCGGCCGGCTCGACTCGCAGGTCTCCGTCGGCGGCCTGAAGGTCGACCTGACCGAGGTGGAGGCGACCGTCGCCGCGCTGCCCGGCGTCGCCGCCGCCGTGGTCGTCTTCGACGGCGCGATCACCGCCTACGTGCAGCCGGACGGGCCGCTGTCGGAGGAGACGCTCGACAAGCTGCTCGCCGAACGGCTGGCCGGCTACAAGCGCCCCCGCACCCTGCGCCTGGTCGATCAGTTGCCGCGCACCACCACCGGCAAGCTGGTCCGATCGGCCGACGTGCTGCGGACGGCGGCGACGTGACCACTGCGCCGCGCCGCCCCGCCGTGCCCGTCCGCCTCGACCACGACCACCTCGACCGGCACCGTGTCGGCGGCGGCGACGGCGACCGCCAGGACCAGGCCCCCGGCCACGCCCGGATGCCCCACGCGCAGCCGCGCGGCACCGGGCACCGGCCGCAACGACCCGCCGAGCCCGGCGGGCACCGGCATCCGCCGGCGCAGGCCACCGCCGCGCAGCCCCACCCCGAGCGCCTTGCCCACGGCCTCCTTCGCCGTCCACAACCGCAGGAAGTCCGCCACCTGCCCGTCGCCGGGGCGCCCGGCCAGCCAGTCCGCCTCGTCGGGGGCGTACCAACGGCGGGCCAGCGCCACCGCGGGCAACGCCCGGCACCGCTCCACGTCGACGCCCACCGGGCCAGCGGCCCGCGCGGCGACCGCCACCACCGGGCCGGAGCGGCTGACGCTGACCGGCAGCCGCACCGATCCACCCGGGACGCACGCCGCGACCAGCGCGCGCCCGTCGCGGCCGTGCTCCACCACGATCTCCGCCTCCGCGCGGCCGAGCAGCGCGGCACCCGCCCGCCGCAACAGCCGCCCGGCCGGGTCCGGCCGACCGCCGACACCCCGACCGATCCACACGTACGCGGTGTCCCGACCGGGCACCGGTGACTGGCTCACGGAAAGAGGTTAACCATGCGACCCGAGATCCGCGCCTTCGTCGTCGAGCAGCTCGAGGACATGAACTACGACGTCGAGGGCATCGACGACGACACCACGCTCGGCCCGTCCGGGGTGGACCTGGAGTCGCTGGCCCTCGCCGACCTCTCCGTACGCGTCGAGGACCGCTACGGCCTGAAGTTCGCCGACGACGAGTCCGAGAAGCTCGCCCTGATGACGGTCGGCGAGTTCACCACGATGGTCGCCGACCGGGTCGCCGGGGCGACGAGCGACAACTCCTGATGGCCGGTCAGCCCGACCTGCGACGGGCCGACCTGGTGACCATGCTCGCCGAACTGGCCGGGAAACCGCCCGGCGACGTCGGCGACCGGATCGGGTCCATGGAACTGGCCTGGCTGGTGCACCTCGTCGAGCAGCGCCACGACCGGCGGCTCGACCTCACCGACGAACAGCTCGCCGGGATCCGCAGCGTCGACGACGCCCTGGCGGTCTTCCGTACCGCCCTGACCGCCGTCGCCGATGGTTGAGCCGGTGGCCGTCCGGCTCACCGGCGTCCACGCGAGCAGCGCGTTCGGCAGGGGGAACGACGCGCAGCTCGCCGGTGTGCTCGCCGGTGAGCCAGCATTCCGGCCCGTGGACCGCTTCGACACGACGCCCCGCCGGGTCGACGCCGCCGCCACCCTGCCCGACGCCGGCGACCTGGCCGACGAACTCGCCGACACCGTCGACGCCGCCTGCCGCGACGCCGGGCTGGACGCCGCCCGGCGGGCCGGCACCGCCCTGCTGTTGGCCGTGCACGGCGGCGCGCACGTGCCGGCGCTCACCACCGCGCTGGCCGCCCGGACGGGGCTCACCGGCCCGGCCCGGGCGTACACCACCGCGTGCGTCTCGGCCAGCAGCGCGGTCGCCGACGCCGCGGCCCTGATCCGCCGGGGCGACGTCGCCCGGGCGGTGGTGGCCGCCGGCTACCTGGTCGAGCCCGACCAGTACGCGCTCTTCGACGCCGGCCGCGCCCTGGCCACCGACGGCGCGGTGCGCCCGTTCAGCGCCGGCCGCACCGGACTGCTGCTCGGCGACGGCGTCGCCGCGGTGGTACTGGAGTCGCGGGCCGTCGCCCGGGAGGCGCTCGCCGACCTGCTCGGCTGGGGCCGGGCCGGCGACGCGTTCCACCCCTGCCAGCCCGAGCCGGGCGGGCGCGGCCTGGCCCGCGCGATCACGGCGACCCTGCGCCGGGCCGGGCTGGCCGCGGAGGCGCTGGGGTACGTCAACGCCAACGCCACGGGCACCGGGCACAGCGACGCCGCCGAGGCGGCGGCGCTGCGCACGGCGCTCGGCGCGGCGGCGACACAGGTCCCGGTCAGCTCCACCAAGGCGCTGCACGGGCACGCGCTGGAGGCCTCCGGCCTGCTGGAACTGGTGGTGACCGTGCTCGCCCTGCGGCACGGGAAGCTGCCCGTCAACGCCGGCTGGCTCGGCCCCGACCCGGCCTGTCCACTGGACGTCGTGCGCGACGCGCCCCGGCCCGCCGCCACCCGGTACGCGCTGAGCCTCAACGCCGCGTTCGGCGGCGCCAACACCGCGCTGCTGGTCGGTGCGGCATGAGCGGGAACGCCGCGCACGTCACCGGCGGCCTCACCGTGCTGGCCGAGGCGGCCTGGCCCGAGCCGGGCGACGGGGCGCCGCCGCCGGTGCCCGGGTACGTGCACTCCAGCTTCCCGCCCCTCGTCGCGGCCGTCGCCGAGCGCTGCCTGACCCGGGCGTACGGCAAGGGGCCTGCCCCGGACGGTGAGCGGACCGCGATCGTGCTGGTCAGCGCGGCCGGGGACCGTGCCAGCGCGGCGCACGTGCGCGCCACCGTCGCCGGCGGCGGCCGGCCCGGGCCGCTGTTCTTCTTCCAGTCGGTGCCCAACAGCGTGGCCGGGCACGTGGCCGCCCGCTGGGGGCTGGGCGGGCCGGTGCTCTGCCTGGCGCCGACCGGCGACCCGCGCGCCGAGGGGATCGCGGAGGCCGAACTGCTGGTGCACGACGGCGACGCCCACCGGGCGTTGCTGGTCCTGATCGAACAGGCACCCGACGACGGCGGTGCGCGGGGTCCGGGCGGACAGCCCGGAGCCCGAGCCGTCGCGGTGCTGCTGGGGGAGGGAGACGCACCATGAGGAACAGGGGACTGCGCGGGGTGCTGGCCGCCGACGAGCGGATCGGCGCCGGCAACGTGCTGGCCCGGGTGCTGGCGCACGGCGCCGACCCGGACGGTCCGGGCCTCACCTTCGACACCGCCGTGGACGGCCACCCGGCCGGGCGGGCGCTGACGCTGGGCCAGCTCGACGAGCGGGTCGCCGCCCGCGCCGCCTGGCTGCACGAGCGGGGCGTCAAGCCCCGCGACCCGGTCGCCGTGTGGGCCACCACCGCCGCCGACATGGTGCTCAGCTTCCTCGCGCTGGCCCGCCTCGGCGCCATCCCCGCGCTGATGAACGGCCGGCTGCGTCCCGAGATCGCCGCCGAGTACGTGCGCCGGCTGCGCGGCGCCGGGGTGCTCGCCGACGACGCGCACCTCGCCCTGCTGGCCGGCCACGACCTCGGCGTGCCGGTGCTGGGCACGCCCGCCGAGGCAGGCGGCGGCGACCCGGCCGCCGCTCCGGAGCACTACCGGCACCACGCCGACGACCCGGTGGTCATCACCCACACGTCGGGCACCACCGGGGTGCCCAAGGCGGTGCTGCACTCGCACGCCAGCCTGTTCGCCGCCACCCGGCACCTGCTCGCCATGCCGCAGGCGCAGGGCACCCGCCGCATCCTCAACGCGCTGCCCGCCCCGCACACCGCCACCGTGCTCATGGTCAACCAGGCGCTCGGCAACCGCGCCGAGATGCTCCTGCTCTCCGACCAGGGCGGCCAGCGGGTGCTGGAGGCGATCCAGAGCTGGCGTCCCGACGGGGTGTTCGGCTTCTCCGTGACCTGGGCGGAGCTGGCCCGCTTCGACCTGGCCGCGTACGACCTGGACTCGGTGTCGCTGTGGTTCAACACCGGCGACTGCTCGCACGAGCCGCACGTACGTCGGCTGGTCGCCGTCGGCTCCCGCGACGTGGTGACCCGCGAGGGGGTGACCCGCGTGCCCGGCTCGGTCTTCATCGACGGGCTCGGCTCCAGCGAGATGGGGCACTCGATGTTCCACATCACCCACCGCGTCGACACCGACCGCTACGGCCGCTGCGTCGGCCGCCCCTACCAGTTCGCCCGCGTCGCCGTGCTCGACGCCGACGGTGAGCCGGTGCCCGCCGGCGAGGTGGGTTGGCTCGGCATCGACTCGCCGTCACTGTTCCGGGGCTACTGGAACGACTCGGTCACCACGTACCGGTTCCGGCAGCGTGGCTGGTACCTGACCGGCGACCTGGTGTACGCCGACGCCGAGGGCCGCTACTACCACCTGGACCGGGCCGTCGACTCCGTCGACGCGGGCGACGGCCGGCGGTTCTACACCGCGCTGTCGGAGGAACGCGTCCTCGCCGCCTGCCCGGACGTCACCGACTGCACGGTGGTGATCACCTCGGGGCCCGGTGGGGTGGTCACGGACGTGCTGCTGGAGCTCGTCGCCGGCGCCGACCCCGCCGAGGACCGCACCGAACGGGTCCGGGCCGCGCTCGGCCCGGACGTCGGCGCGACGCTGCGCCGGGTCGTGCCGGTACGCCCCGCCGACATCCCGGTCACCGTCACCGGCAAGGTGCGCAAGGTGGCCCTGCGGGAGCGGTACCTCACCGAGGCGCCGTCGTGACCGCCGTCATCACCGGGATGGGACTGTTCACCCCCGCGGGGCGGGGCGTCGAGGCCACCTTCGACGCGCTCTGCTCCGGCCGGTCCGGGCTGACCCGACCGCCGGCCGGGCACCCGGCGGCCGGCTCGCTGGAGGTCGCCGGCCTGCTCCCGGACGTCGACCCGCGTACGGTCGCCACCGGGCCGGAGAGCCGGGTGCTGGACCGGGTCGTGGTGCTCGCCCTGCTCGCCGCCGCCGACGCGCTCGCCGACGCCGGCATCGAGGTGGGCCGGGACGTGGACCCGGGCCGGGTCGGGGTGATCGTCGGCGGCGTCGGCGGGATGGCCACGCTGGAGGCGCAGGTGCTCGCCCGCGCCGAGCGCGGCCGGGCGGCGGTCAGCCCGTACCTGCTCACCGGCATCCTGCCGAACATGCCGTCGGCCCGGATCGCCATCCGGTACGGCATCCGCGGCTACACCTCGTCGGTCGGCACCGCCTGCGCCTCCGGCGCCCAGTCGGTGGCCGACGCGCTGCGGCTGATCCGGGCCGGGGAGGCCGACGTGGTGCTCTGCGGGGCCAGCGAGGCGCCGCTGTTCCCGACGTTCGCCGACACCTTCGGCAACGCCCGGGCGCTGGCCCGGGGCTGGGCCGACCCGACGGCGGCGAGCCGTCCGTTCGACGCGCGCCGCAACGGTTTCGTCCTCGCCGAGGGCGCGGCTCTGCTGGTGCTGGAACGCGCCGAGCACGCCGCTGCCCGGGGCGTCACCGGCTACGCCGAGGTCGCCGGGTACGGGGCGACCACCGACGCGTACCACCCGACCGCCCCGCGACCCGACGGGGCCGGCGCGGCCGAGTGCATGCGGCGCGCGCTGACCAGCGGGGGCGTGCCCCCGGCGCGGGTCGGCTACGTCAACGCGCACGGCACCGGCACGAAGCTCGGCGACATCGCCGAGACCACGGCGCTCGCCGACGTGTTCGGCGTGGGCGGCGTGCCGGTCAGCTCCACCAAGGCGCTCACCGGCCACCTGCTCGGCGCCTCCGGCGTGCTGGAGACGGCGGCCACCGCACTGGCGCTCGGCCGGGGCCTGCTCCCACCGACGCACAACCTCGACGACCCGGACCCGGCCTGCCCGGCCGACCACATCCGCGCCGAGCCGCGCAAGACGGACGCCGGGTACGCGCTGACCAACTCCTTCGGCTTCGGCGGCCAGAACGTGAGTCTGCTGCTCGCCCGGGCCGCCCGGCCGAGGGACTGAGCACGCTCCATCCCGGGCGTACCGCGCCCGGACGGCAACCACGGGGAACCGTGAAAGGGCTGAGGACATGGACATCCGTGGGATAGACCACATCGAACTCTTCGTGGGCGACGCCCGGCAGGCGGCCTTCTACTTCGACCGGGCGGTCGGCTTCCAGCTACGCGGCCAGGGCGGCCCCGAGACCGGGCTGGCAGGCCAGCGGTCGCTGCTGCTGTGCCACGGCGACGTCCGGATGGTGCTCACCACCGGGCTCACCGCCGGGCATCCGGCCGCCCGGTACGTGCAGCGGCACGGCGACGGCGTGGCCGTGGTGGCGTTGGAGGTCGACGACGCCGCCGGCGCGTACGCCGAGCTGGTGCGCCGGGGCGGGACCGGGGTGACGCCACCGACCGTCTACACCGGCGCGGACGCCGAGGTGGTGACCGCCGAGGTGGGCGGCTTCGGCGACGTGCTGCACCGCCTCGTCTCCCGGCGCGGCGCCCCGGGCGAGTTCCTGCCCGGGGCCGTCGAGATGACGCCCCCCGACGACGACGGCGGCAAACTGCTCGCCGAGATCGACCACCTGGCGGTCTGCGTGCCGCCCGGGCAGCTCGACGAGACCGTCCGGCACTACCGGGAGGTGTTCGGGTTCGCGGAGATCTTCGCCGAGCACGTGGAGGTGGCCGGGCAGGCGATGAACTCCACGGTGGTGCAGAGCCCCTCGGGGCGGGTCACCCTGGTGCTGCTGGAACCCGACCGCGCCCGCCGGCCCGGGCAGCTCGACGCCTTCCTCGACCAGCACGCCGGCGCGGGCGTGCAGCACCTCGGACTGCGCACCGACGACATCGTCACCGCCGTCGCCACCCTCGTCGAGCGGGGCGTGCGCTTCGCCGGCACTCCCGCCAGCTACTACGACGCCCTCCAGGCGCGGGTCGGCCCGGTGGACGCGCCGCTGGAGCGGCTGCGCGACCTCGGCGTGCTCGTCGACCGCGACCACGGCGGGCAGCTGCTGCAGATCTTCACCGAGTCCATGCACGTGCGCCGCACGCTCTTCCTGGAACTGATCGAGCGGCGCGGGGCGCGGACCTTCGGCAGCGGCAACATCAAGGCGCTCTACGAGGCCAAGGAACGGGAACTGGCCGCCGCGGGGAGCACCGTCGCGGCCCCGACACCGCAGGAGGTGCGGGCGTGACCGCGACCGAGTTCGAGCCGACCCTGACCGCCGAGCAGGAGGCGCTGCTGCCGTCCGACGAGGACGTGGCGTTCTACGCCGAGCACGGCTGGTACCTGTCGAAGAAGCTGCTCACCGACGACGAGGTGGACGCCCTGGCGGCGGCCGCCGACCGCTACTACGCCGGCGAACGCGACCGCCACCTGCCGGTACGCCCGCCCCGGCTCGCCTACTGGGAGCCGTCGAAGGGCCCGGTGCAGCGGCACAACGACTACGTCCACCACGAACACGACAGGCTCGGGGCGCTCCTGCGCAAGCCGCTGATCGGCGCGGTCGCCGCCCGGCTCGCGCGAGCCACGGAGATCCGTGTCTTCCAGTCCACGCTGATCTACAAGCCGCCGGTCTCCGGCGAACCGTCCAACATCGTCCCCTGGCACTTCGACAAGCACTACTGGGCGTCCTCGTCGTCCGAGGACATGCTCACCGCCTTCATCCCGTTCCACGACTGCGGCGAGGAGATGGGCACCATCACCATGGTCGACGGCTCGCACCGCTGGCAGGAGACCGGCGCCGACGACACCGTGGTGCGCCACTTCGCCGACCGCGACCGCGACCAGCTCGAGGAGATGCTCGCCGAGAACGCGGCCCACAACGGGGCCACCATCCGCAAGGTGCCCATGGTGATCCCGAGGGGACACATGAGCTTCCACCACTGCCGCACCTACCACGGCAGCGGCGCCAACGTCAGCGGACGCCCGCGCCGGGCGATCTCGCTGCACCTGCAGGACGGCGACAACGCCTGGCGGGAGTACCCGCTCTCCGACGGCACCCTCGCCGCGTACAACCACGACGTGCTGGTCCGCCGCACCCACGACGGGCGGCCGGACTACGCGGACCCCGAATACTGCCCGGTCATCTGGCGCCACCGCGCCGCACAGGGAGGCTGACATGTCACGGTACGACTGGGGTAGGACGCACCCGGGCATCGAACGGCTGGAGAAGGCGGTGAGCGAGCGCCGCGAGGCGGTCGTCCGGCACCCGCTCTACGCGGCCCTCGACACCCACGAGGCGCTGGTCACCTTCATGGAGCACCACGTCTTCGCCGTCTGGGACTTCATGTCGCTGCTGACGTCGTTGCAGCGGCAGCTCACCTGCGTCACCGTGCCGTGGATCCCGACCGGGCCGACGGGCAGCCGGCGCCTGATCAACGACATCGTGATGGTGGAGGAGAGCGACGAGCTGGGCGAGGGCTACATCAGCCACTTCGAGCTGTACGTGCGGGGCATGCGGGAGGCCGGCGCCGACACCACGGCCGTGGAGAAGCTGGTCGACCTGCTGCGGGCGGGCCGGCCGGTGGCCGAGTCGCTGGTGGCGGCGGGCGTGCCCGCGCCGTCCGCCGCGTTCGCCGGCACCACCTGGCGGATCATCGAGACGACCCCGGTGCACTGCCAGGCCGCCGCCTTCGCGTTCGGCCGCGAGGACCTGATCCCCGACATGTTCACCCAGGTCGTGGCCGTCAACGAGCGCAGCCGGCGGCTGCACACGTTCGTCGACTACCTGGAGCGGCACATCGAGGTCGACGGCGAGCAGCACACCCCGATGGCGATGCAGATGCTCGCCGACCTCTGCGGCGACGACGACGTCAAGTGGCAGGAGTGCGCGGACACCGTCAACACCGCGCTCGCCGCCCGGGCCCAGCTCTGGGACGACATCCTCGCCGCCGTCAAGGCGGGGCGCGAGCGGTGACCGACGCCGACCCGGTCCGGCTCTACCGGACGGTCCGGCTGATCCGCCGCTTCGAGGAGCGGGCGATCGAGCTGGTCCGCTCCGGGCACGTCGTCGGCGGCATCCACCCTTACCTCGGGCAGGAGGGGATCGCCGCCGGGGTCTGCGCCGCGCTGCGGGCCGCCGACCTGGTCGCCGGCACCCACCGGGGGCACGGGCACGTGCTCGCCAAGGGCGCCGACCCGGCCCGGATGCTCGCCGAGCTGTGCGGCCGGGTCACCGGCCTCAACGCCGGCCGGGGCGGCTCCATGCACGCCGCCGACTTCGGCGTCGGCGTGCTCGGCGCCAACGCCATCGTCGGCGCGTCCGGGGCGATCGTCACCGGGGCGGTGTGGGCGCGGCGGCGACGCGGCGACGACGTCGTCGGGGTGAGCTTCTTCGGCGACGGCGCGGTCAACGAGGGGATGCTGCTGGAGGCGTTCAACCTGGCCGCGCTGTGGCGGGTGCCGGTGTTGTTCGTCTGCGAGAACAACGGCTACGCGACCACCATGCCCGTCGCGGGCGCGGTCGCCGGCAGCATCCCCGGCCGCGCCGCCGCCTTCGGCATCCCGGCGGCCGTCGTCGACGGCCAGGACCCCGAGACGGTACGCGACGCCACGGCCGCCGCCGTCGACCGGATGCGCGCCGGCGGCGGCCCCGAGCTGATCGAGGCCCGCACCTACCGGTTCGACGCCCACCACACCTTCGAGCACGCGGTACGCCTCGACTACCGCCCGCCCGACGAGGTGGCCCGGGGCCGCTCCCGCGACCCGGTGGACATCCAGGGCGCGCGGCTGCCCACCGCCGTACGGGCCGGGGTCGATGCCGAGGTGGAGGAGGTGTTGGCGCGGGCCGTGGAGTTCGCGCTCGCCGGTGACGAGCCGGACCCGGCCGACGCCCTCGCGTACCTGTACGCCAGCGGGCTGACCGCGCGCGCCGGAGGTGGGTAGATGCCGCGACTGTCCTACCGCAGGGCGCTCACCCGGGCCCTCGCCGACGAGCTGGCCCGCGACGAGTCGGTGTTCCTGCTCGGCGAGGACATCCGGGTGGCCGCCTCGAACGTCACCGCCGGGCTGCTCACGCGGTTCGGCCCCGAGCGGGTACGCGACACGCCGCTGTCGGAGCAGGCGTTCACCAGCTTCGCCACCGGCGCGGCCCTGGCCGGGATGCGGCCCGTGGTCGAGTTCCAGATCCCGTCGCTGCTGTTCCTGGTCTTCGAGCAGATCGTCAACCACGCGCACAAGTTCCCGTTGATGACGGGCGGGCAGTGCGCGGTCCCGGTCACGTACCTGGTGCCGGGCTCCGGCTCGCGTACGGGCTGGGCGGGGCAGCACTCCGACCACCCGTACAGCCTCTTCGCCCACGTCGGGGTGAGGACGGTCGTGCCGGCCACCCCGGCCGACGCGTACGGGCTGCTGGTGTCGGCGGTGCGCTGCGACGACCCGGTGGTGGTCTTCGCCCCGGCCGGCGCGATGGACGTCCGCGCCGACGTCGACCTCGCGGCGCTCGCCCCGGTGCCGCTGGGTCGGGCCCGGGTGCACCGGCCCGGCGACGACGTGACCGTGGTCGCGGTCGGGCACCTGGTGCACGACGCCCTCGCGGTCGCCGAGGAACTGGCCGACCAGGTCTCGGTCGAGGTGTTCGACCCCCGCACGCTTTACCCGTTCGACTGGGACGGCCTTGCTGGGTCGGTGGCGCGCACCGGGCGGCTCGTGGTGCTGGACGACGCGAACCGCTCCTGCGGCATGGCCGCCGAGATCATCGCCACCGTGGTCGAGCGGGTGCGGCTGGTCGCGCCGCCGCGCCGCGTCACCCGCCCCGACGGCGCGGTGCTGCCGTTCGCACCGGCGCTGGACCGTGCCGTGCAGCCCAGCCGCGAGCAGCTCCGGGCCGCCATCGGCCACGTCATGAAGGAGGGATGAATGGACCACGCCGACTACCGCTGGCCCTCCGCCGCGCGCGCGTGGCTGGACCTGCCCGCGCCGGTGCGCGCCGAGATGGTGGCCGCCGGGGCGCAGTCCTGGCGGGAGATCTTCGACGGCCGGGCCACGTACAACAAGCAGTGGCGCTTGGCCCGGCCGCCGGTGATGGACGAGACCTCGCTGGGCGTGCTGAACGCCGTCTGCGACCGGATCGCCCAGCTCATCTTCGAGGCGTGCCGGCGGCGGGCCGGCACGGCGGGGGAGCTGCGCCGGCTGCTGGACGTGCCCGACGGCGCGACCCGGTTGCTCGACGACGACGAGCCGCTGACCGAGGCGCTGCTGGCCGCGTTCCGGCCCGACGTGCTGCTCTGCGACGGGGTGCCGCGCTTCGTCGAGTACAACATCGACAGCAGCCTCGGCGGGGCGTTCGACGCGGACACCACGGTGCGCCGCTTCGTCGACGTCTACCGGCGGCGCGGCCTCACCGACCGGGTCCGCCTGGCGGCGGCGCCGTCGGCCGTGGACCAGCGCTTCGCCGCGATCCGCGCCGACCTCGCCCTGCCCGAGGGCGCCCGGGTCGCCATGCTTGTCGACTTCGACGCCGAGTACCCGGGACTGGACGATCCGCAGCGGTTCATCCGGCTGCTGTCGCCGGTGGTCGAGCGGGCCGCCGCGGGCGGCCTGGACCTGGTCATCGCGCCGGTCTCGCAGGTGACCCTCGACGAGCGGAAGCGGCTGGTCGCCGGCAGCACCCCGGTCGACGCGGTGTTCCGGCTCTTCGTGCCCAACCGGGTCACCCCGAGCGCCGGGGTGGACGCCCTGGAGGCGGGGCTGGCGGCGGGAATGGTGCCGATGTGGGTGTCGGCGGCGGCGTGGCTGGTCGCCAACAAGCGCGCCTTCGCCTGGCTGTGGGAGGACGCCGACACGCTGGCCCCGGCCGACCGTGACCTGGTGCAGCGGTACGTGCCGCGTACCTGGTCGCTGACGGCGGAGCTGCTCGACCGGGCGGCACGCGACCGGGTCGGCCTGGTGGCCAAGCCGGCCGACGGCTCCGCCGGGGTGGACGTGCTGATCGGCCGGGAGACCGACCCGGACGCGTGGCGCGACGGGCTGACCCGGGCCGTCGGGCGGGGCGGCTTCATCCTCCAGGAGTACGTGCGGGCCGACGACGTCCCGCTGGACTTCGTGCACATCGAGACCGGCGAGACCGTCGGCGCCGAGGTGCCGTACAGCATCGCCCCGTACCTGTTCGGCCGCCGGGCGGCGGGCGCCTGCATCCGTACCGGCTTCCCCGGCTGCGACGGGGTGCTCAACCTGGCCCGTGGCGTCCTTCTCTCCGGCCTTTTGGTGGTCGACTGACGCCGCGTGGCGCGGCAGGTCGCCCTCGCCCCGCCCCGGTGACCGGGTGCGGAGGTCCGGCGGATCCCGCACGCCGCGCCGCGCAGACGTTTGCAAGAGTCGATGTGAACGGTTTGACTGGGGGTCGTCGACGATCGCCGCTTGTCTGAAGGAGCCCCGCCATGGGTCTTGGTCATCGATGGCTGTCGCGAACGGCGGCGGTGACGCTGCTCGTCCTCGCCGGGCTGGCCGTCCCCGGCGGTCCCGCTCCGGCGGCGAACGCGGACCCGAAGTTCACGTTCGACGTGACCGGTACGACGGTCCCGGTGGGGGTCGGGAAGAAGCGGATCCACCTCAGGCTCACCAATCTGACCAACTCGACGCCGAGGGAGGCGATCTTCTACGTCCGCCCTGGCGAGCAGGACTGGCCGGACGGGATCTCCCTGATGTGGCCGGAGGGCGGCGGCTCCGGCGAGTGCGACGGGGACGCCGCGGGTTGGTACTGCCGGATCGGTCCGAGCGCGCTTCCGGAGTTGCTGCCGGCAGCCGGCGAGACGGTGGATCTTCCCTTCGACGTCAACGTGCAGGAAAACCAGCAGCCCTACGAAGGCAGGTTCTCCGTCGAGGCCGGCATGGCCTGGGGCGACGAGCCGATGAGGACCAGCGACCGCGAATGGTTCACGCTCAGGCTGGTCGACGACCCCGTGGCCGATCTGTCGGTGGTGGCGCCGGACGTGAAGCAGTCGGTACGGGTCGGCGCGGGCGGCCGGCTCGAACCCACCGGGACGTTGCAGCCGGGTGAGACGGGCGCGGTGCGGTACCGGGTCGTCAACCAGGGCCGCAAGGCGGTCGGTGGCATCAGGGTCACGCTGCGCCTGCCCGAGGCGGTGACGTTCACCCGACCACCCGAGGAGTGCGTGGTCGCCGACGACCGGCGCTCGGCCGTCTGCACCTACGACACGCTCGCGCTCGTACCGGCCGGCCAGGACACCGACCCGACCGACGGCAGCCACTCCGCCGTCGAGCTGCACAACCTGGTGACGGTGGCGGCATCCACCAGGGCGCCCGTCACGTTGACGGGCGGGACGGTGCAGGTCGAGGGCCTGGCCGAGCAGGCGGATGCCCGCTCCGGCCCGCCGCGTACCGAGCTGCCGGCGAACGCCGTCGCCGTGCCGGCGGCCGACGTGGACGACAGCGACAACCGGGACGGCTTCGCGGTCCTGGTCGCGGCGCGCGGCAGCACCGGGAACGGTGGCGACGACGACGGTGGCGACGACAACGGTGGTGGCGGCGGTGACGGCCTGCCGATCACCGGGCCGCAGACCGGGCTGGTCGCGGCAACCGGTGCCGCCCTGGTGGCGGGGGGCGTGATCGTGTTGCTCCTCGCCCGGCGCCGCCGCGTGGCCGCGGTGCGCAGGTGGGGCTGACCGCCGCCGAGTTGCGCCCGGTGGCGCGGGCGGTGTTCGGACGTGGCCGGGAGCTGCGGGCGGCCGGGCGGTTGACGGGCGGCTCGAAGAAGGGCGTCTACCGGCTGACCCTCGACGACGGGTCCACGGCCGTCGCGTACGTGTGGCATCCGGACGAGGACTACTGGCCGGCAGCCGCGGCGCCGGAGCCCGACGACGTGTTCGGGCACGCCACCGGCGCCAGGCTGTTCGAGGCGGCGCACCGGGAGTTCACCGCCGCCGGGGTGCGGGTGCCCGAGCTGCTGCTCGCCCCCACCGGCGGCGTGCTGCCGGGCGAGGTGGCGGTGGTGCGGGACGTCCGGGGCGGCACCCTCGCCGACCTGCGGGAACGCGATCCGCGCCGGGCGGCGGTGGTGCTGGCCCGCCTCGGCGACGCGGTGCGGGGCATGCACGCCCGGCGGCGCGACCGCTACGGCCGGCCCGGTCCCGACGGGCCGGCGCCGGACCGGCCGGTGGAGCGGCTCGTGCTCGACCGGGCGCTGCGTGACCTGGCGGAGGCTGCCGCCCGGGTCGGGCGGATCGCGGCGGCGCGGCAACCCCTGGCCGACACCCTCACCGCGCGGTACGCCGCCGTGGCGCCCCGTTCGCGGTACGGGCTGGTCCACGGCGAACTCGGCCCGGACCACGTGCTCGTCGACGAGCACGACCGCCCGGTCCTCGTCGACGTCGAGGGCGCGATGTTCCTCGACGTCGAGTGGGAGCACGCCTTCCTCGAGTTGCGCTTCGGCGACGCCTATCCCGCGCTCGCGGTGGCGGGTCTCGACGAGGACCGGATGCGCCTCTACCGGCTCGCGACGTACCTGTCGCTGGTGGCCGGCCCGCTGCGCCTGCTGGACGGCGACTTCCCCGACCAGGCCGGCATGCGCGCCATCGTGGAGCACAACGTGGCCCGGACGCTGGCGCAGCTCGGCTGAGCCGTACCGCCGGATCCGTGCTGGCCGGGTCGGGCGTCGGTTCGTGCGGTCGCATCCCCCCGGCGCAGGGGAGCGGCAGGTCAGGTGTCGTTGAGGTAGGCGAGGACGGCGAGGACGCGGCGGTTGTCGTCGGCGGACGGGGGCAGCCGCAGCTTGTCGAAGATGTTCGCGGTGTGCTTGCCCACGGCGCTCTCGCTGAGGAAGAGTCGTTGCGAGATGGCGGCGTTGGACCGCCCCTGGGCCATGAGTTCGAGGACGTCGCGTTCGCGCGGCGTGAGGCGGGTCAGGGGTGAGGCCGTGCCGCCGGCCGTCAACAGCTTGGCGATCACCTCGGGGTCCATCGCGGTGCCGCCCGACGCGACCCGGCGTACGGCGTCGATGAACTGGTCGGCGTTCAGCACCCGGTCCTTGAGCAGGTAGCCGACCGCGCCCGCCCCGTCGGCCAGCAACTCCCGGGCGTAGAGCTGCTCGACGTGCTGGGACAGCACCAGCACCGGGAGGCCGGGGGTCTCGCGCCGGGCGGCCAGCGCGGCCTGGAGGCCCTCGTCGGTGAAGGTCGGCGGCAGCCGTACGTCGACGATGGCCACGTCGGGCCGGTGCCGGGCCAGGGCGGCGCGCAGTGCTGGCCCGTCGCCGACGGCCTCGGCGAGGGTGAAGCCGTGGCTTTCGAGGAGCAGGACCAGCCCATCCCTCAGGATGTGGAGGTCCTCGGCGAGGACGACGCGCACGGGATCTCCATGGTGACGACGGTGGGTCCGCCGGGCGGACTGTGCAGGGTCAGGGTCCCGTCGAATGTAGCGAGCCGCCGTTGGATGCCGCGCAGTCCGGTTCCCCGGGCCGGGTCGGCCCCGCCGGGTCCGTCGTCGGTCACCACCATCCGGAGCACCCCGGCGCGGTGCGACACCGACACCGAGACGTGGGCGGCGCAGCGGGCCGCGTTGGTGAGGGCCTCGCAGGTGACGAAGTAGGCGGCCGACTCGACCGGCGCCTCGAACCGGCCCGGCAGGTCGACGTCCACGTCCACCGGCAGCGGGGTGTCGAGCGCGATCGCCCGGATCGCGTCGCCGAGCCCGCGCTCGGCCAGTACCGGCGGATGGATGCCGCGCACCAGGTCGCGCAGCTCGGCCAGGGCGGCGGCGGAGGTCTCCTGCGCCTGTGCCAGCAGGCCGCGCGCCCGCGCCGGGTCGGTCTCCATGAGCCGGGCGGCGGCGGCCAGGCCGAGCCCGACGGCGATGAGCCGGGCCTGGGCACCGTCGTGCAGGTC
The DNA here is from genome assembly GCF_043197575.1 of Micromonospora sp. NPDC049051. NCBI lineage: Bacteria > Bacillati > Actinomycetota > Actinomycetes > Micromonosporales > Micromonosporaceae > Micromonospora > Micromonospora sp. NPDC049051. The sequence continues at coordinate 113,353 of NZ_JBICTL010000007.1, read as the reverse complement.
GCGTTCGATGCGGCGCAGCTCCGCCGCCTGCACGTCGGCGGCGTCGGCGCGGGTCGTGGCGAGGTGCGCGACCCGCGAGGCGAGCACGGTGGCCGCCGTGGGGGTGAGCAGGAGCCGGTCCCACCACAGCCGCAGCCTCAGCAGTGGGCCGGCCAGGCCGAGCCCGAGCAACGCCGTGACCAGCCCGGCGGGCATGCTCGCCCAGTCCGGGAACGACGGCGCGACGAGACCGACGTGCTCGATGCCGAACCACAGGTAGAACGGGGTGATCCAGTAGCCGGTGGCCAGGCCGATCGGCACCGCCCAGGCCGCCCACGTCAGGGGCTGGCAGAACAGGGCGTAGAACCCGACGCCGACCAGGACCGCCGGGACGAACGAGAACGGGGCCAGGACGACCGAGCCCAGTGACCACAACTGGTCCCGCCAGGTGGCGGGGTCACCGAGCAGCCACCCTGGCCGCTGGGCCTGGACGGCCGCCACGACATCGGTGTACAGGACCCGCCCGACCCGGTAGTTGCCGTCCTCGCCGGGGCCGGGCGGCGGCGGATACGGCCGGTACGGCGCGGGCAGGTCGGAGCCCGTCCACCGGCCGACGCGGCGTCGGTAGAGCGAAACCAGTGACCGCGTGACTGGCAGGGTGTACGGCAGCAGCCCGCCCCACGACACGGCGGCGGCGAGCAGGTTGAGCAGCAGGCCGCCGAACGCGGCGAGGGACAGCCCGGCCAGCCCGGCCCCCCGCCACGTCGCGGCCGACGTCCGGACGACCCACCGGCCGACCGTCGACGGCGCCCGCTCACCGGCCCCCAGCAGCGCGGCGGTCCACGACCCGTACGCCCGCAGCGCAGCCGGCCCGAGCAGGAACGCGGCCACGACCGCGCCGCCGGCCGCCGGCACCGACCACGCGGGAGCCCAGGGCGGTGAGGCGAGCAGGAACACGCCGGACGCGACCAGTGCGGGCGGCACCAGGAGCGGGAGCGCGCCGAGGACCGGGGTGAGGATCAGCCACAGCCACTCCCGCACCATCGTCGGGTCCTTCGCGTAGTGGTCCAGCTTGAGCAGGAACGCCGGCAACCGGGGTGACCGGTACAACGTGTCGTCGTGGGCGTACCAGCCGTCCTCGCGGCGGTGCGGCGCGGGTGGCGCGGACCGGACGGGCTCGGGCAGGTCGACCCCGCCCCACGCGCGGGCGAGCCGGCGGCCCAGCGCGGTCAGCCGGAACTGGCCGGCGACGGCGAGCGGGTAGGGGACCACCAGGGTGGCGCCGAGCACGAGGAGGTGCCCGTAGGCGAAGCCGGCCACGGCCAGCACGATCAGGGCGACGCAGCGCGGTACGGCGAGCGCGAAGCGGGTCACGGGCTGAGTCTCCGCGTCACCGACCGCCGCCGCACTGGGGCAGGGTACCGACCAGGGGTGGGGCTGGATACACCTGTGCCGGGCAGCTGAGCCCATTCTCCCGGGCTGGTGAGATTTCTAGCGTCGTCGGCATGCCAGTCATCGAGGTGGAGAACCTCCGCAAGCAGTACGGCGACCAGGTGGCCGTCGCCGACGTGTCGTTGAGCGTGGACGAGGGCGAGATCTTCGGGCTCGTCGGCCCGAACGGCGCCGGCAAGACCACGACCGTGGAGTGCATCGAGGGGCTCCGGGCCCCGGACGCCGGATCGGTACGGGTGCTGGGGTTGGACCCGCAGCGGGACCGCGCGGCGGTGCGCCGGAAGCTGGGCATCCAACTCCAGGAGAGCCAGCTGCCGGACCGGATCAAGGTGTGGGAGGCGCTCGACCTGTACAGCTCGTTCTATCCGTACCCGGCCGACTGGCGGAAGCTGATGGACGAGCTGGGCCTGGCCCCCAAACGAAACACGGTGTTCGCGAAGCTCTCCGGCGGCCAGAAGCAGCGGTTGTCGATCGCGCTCGCCCTGGTCGGCAACCCGTCGGTGGCGATCCTGGACGAGCTGACCACGGGCCTGGACCCGCAGGCGCGGCGGGACACGTGGGAGCTGGTCCGGCAGGTCCGGGATCGTGGCGTCACGGTCGTGCTGGTGACCCACTTCATGGACGAGGCGGAACGGCTGTGCGACCGGTTGGCGGTCATCGCGGCCGGCCGGGTCCTCGCCGTCGACACTCCCCGTCACCTGATCGCCGGGGCCCAGGTGCCCGGTGTCGAACGACCCACCCTCGAGGACGCGATCCTCGCCCTCACCGCCGCCAGGAGCAACCGATGACCAGCCTTTCCAAGATCATCCGTGTCGAGGCGAAGCTGTTCCTCCGGGATCCGGTCGGCACGTTCTTCGCCATCGCGTTCCCGGCCCTGCTGATCCTGGTACTCGGCCTGGCCATGCCGGGCTTCCGGGAGCCTGCGGACGAGTTGGACGGCCGGCTCCCCTTGGAGGTCTACCTGCCCATCACCATGACGCTGGCCATCGCGACGGTGACGTTGATGACGCTGGTCAGCGTGGTGGGCACCTACCGCGAACGGGGCATCCTGCGCCGGCTGTCGACCACCCCGGTCCCACCGGCGGCGGTGCTCGTCGCGCAGGTGGCCGTGAACGTCACCGCGCTGCTGGTCGCGTGCGGCCTGGCCTGGCTGGTGGCGGCGACCGTCTTCGACGTACCGCCGCCCGGCAACGCGCTCGGCTTCGTGCTGGCGTTCGCGCTCGGGGCGGGCGCGATGTGCGCCGTCGCGCTGCTCGTGACGGCGGTCACGCCGAGCGCCCGGGCCTCGATGGGGGTCGGCCAGCTGATCTACTTCCCGATGATGTTCTTCGCCGGGGTGTGGACGCCGGGGCCGCAGATGCCGGACCTGGTGCGGAAGATCGCCGACTTCACCCCGCTGGGGGCCGCGTCCCAGGCCCTGCAGGACGCCTGGGCGGGCTCCTGGCCCACGCTGTCGCACCTGGCCGTGATGGTGGCGTTCACCGTGGTGCTGGGCGGGGTCGCGGCCCGCTACTTCCGCTGGGAGTGAGCCGCTCTCGAGGCGACACGAGGGGGGCGGCGGCGCCGCGGCCTGGTCGGCCCCGACCAGCGCGCGGCCCGCCCGCAGCAGGCCACCGCTTCCGGCTCGGCGCCTGCCGGCGACCAGCAGGTTCCCGCGACCGCTTATGCTGCGCCGACGATCCCGCACAGCCCCGATCTCCCGCACCATGCCGACGAACGACAGGAGAGTGCTCCGTGACAGTCCGCGCCTCGGGCCGGCCGTTGACCCGTCTGGAGATCGCCCAGCAGCACGCGGAGCACGTGCTCGGAGCGCACAAGGCCAAGCGGATCGCGATGTTCGACAACGGCGCCCTGTACGTCCGGCCGGGTTCGGTGGCGCTGTTCCTGGCCTGGCTCATCGACTTCACGGTGTACGTGTGCGGCGTCGTGGCGGGTATCGTCGCCCTGATCCTGGTGCAGGAGCCGATGGGCATCTCCGACGCCATGGCCGGGGCGGGAGCGCTCGCGTTGCTCGTCGTGGTGCCGGTGCTGTACGGCCTCTGCTACGGCAACGGCCGGGCACTCGGCGCACTCCTGACCGGCACGCAACTCGTGCGGGCCGAGGACGGCGGACGAGTCGGTGTCAAGGCGTGCTGGGCCATGCTGATCAGAACGCTGTTCCTGCCGGTGCTGCTCATCGCGGCGATGGGAGCAGTCCCCGGTGGGGTGAAGCGGCTCAGCGTCGACCCCGACGCCAGCCGGCAGCTCTACGCCGCGGGCATCCGTTGACCCGCCGCCGCACCCGCTGAGCGGGCGATCCGGGAGGCTGAGCGAACCAGCGCCGGGTCAGGGCGCGAGGTGGGCGCCGAGGCGGCGGACGGTCTCGGCGGCGGCGATCGCGTCGCTGCGGGCGCTGCCGTGCCGGCCGTCGCCGCTGTACATCGTCGCGTCGGCGGTGAGCGGGTGGTCGGTGAGCCGCACGTGCAGGGTGCCGAGCCGTTCCGCGACGGCCCCGGTGTGCGTCGAGAGTCGACGCATCCGCTCGCCGAGGCCGGCGCGGTGCCGCTCGGGTACGGCGGGGCTGTGCGACACGTCGAACATGCCGACGGTGATCACGTCCGCTCCGGCGGCGCGCAGCGCCTCGATCATCGCGGTCAGCTCGGCGTCGACCGCGTCGGCGTCGTACCCCCGGCTGAAGGCGTCGTTGCCGCCGCAGACCACCAGCGCCAGGTCGGGGCGGAACGCCAGGGCCGGGGCGAGCTGGGTGGCGCGCACCTCGTGCGCCCGCAGCCCTCGCAGGCCCAGGTTGAGGTACGCCAGTTCCGGCCGGACGGCCCGCAGCTCGGCGGCGATCCGGTCGGCCCACTGGACGTCGGGATAGCCGTCGGTGGGCTCGCAGAGCCCTTCGGCCACGCTGTCGCCGAGCACCGCGAAGCGCCGCCACGGATGGCCGCGCAGCAGCGCCGCGCTCTCCCCGGCGCGCAGGCACCACGGATCCGTCGCTTCGGTCAACGTCGATGGCATGCCGGCACGCTAGCCCACACTCGGTACCGGGAGTAGGGGCCGGTCGTCCGACCCCGGGTGAGCCGTGGCGGCAGGCGCGACGGTGCGCTCGGGTGCCCGCCGGGCTACGCCTGCCGGCCCGCCCGGTAGGCCGCCACGAGCCGCTTCGGCGCCCGGACCTGCCACGCCTCGACGACCAGCTCGGTCAGCTCGTCGAGGTCGATGCGGTCGAGCCGGACGAGGACCGCCGGGTAGCCGTCGAAGTGCGGGGTGGTGAGGTAGACGGCCGGATCGTCGGCGAGCAGCGCCTCCTTCACCCCCAGGTCCGGCACCCGGGCGCCGAGGACGGGGCCGTCCGGCGCGGCGCCGCCGAGGGAGTCGAGCTCGGCGCGGCGCAGCGGTCGTTCCCAGACGAACGACCGGTCGCGGACCTTCCATGCCGGCGCTCCCTGGTAGGACGGTTGCTCGCTCGTCTCCGGCAGCCCCGACGCGATCCGGCGGACGTCCTCCCAGGTGGCCATGGCCCGACCCTACGCCCGCCCTACGACACCCGGTGCCCGCTCGGCCGGCGCCGCGGTGGACCGTGGGCGCAGGCCGGGCAGCAGCGGCAGCAGGGTGACGACGAGGCAGAACGCCGCCATGACCAGCAGGGCGGGGACGAGGCCGAGCGCGGCGGCCGACCAGCCGCCCAGCAGCGCGCCCAACGGCAGGCCCGCGAACGCCAGCGACCCGGCCAGGCCGATCACCCGGGTCTGCAACGCGGCCGGCACCCGCTCGTAGATCGCCACCCCGAGCAGCGGGTTCACCGCCGCGATACCGATGCCGGAGGCGAACGTCACCGCCAGCACCACCGCCAGCTCCTCGCTCAGCGCGAGGACCAGCAGTCGCGGGGCGCCGCTGACGGCCGCACCGACCACGAAGGCCAGATAACGGGGCAGCCGGGGTCCGTACGCCGTGAAGAGCAGGTTGCCCAGCAGCGCGCCCGCCGCGAACGCCCCCAGCAGCAGGCCGAGCCCGGCGGGGCTGCGCAGCACGTCCGCCACCCAGAGGGGGATGTAGACCGCGACGCTCGCGTTGACCACCATGTTCAACGCCGAGATCACCAGCAGCATGGTCAGCAGCATCCGGTCGCGTCCCAGGTGGCGGAACCCGCCCGCGAGCGCCCGCAGGTATCCCTCCGGCTGTGCGGGCGCCGCCGGGGGCGCCGGCGGGCGGACCAGCAGGCTGACGAGCAGGGCGCAGACGGCGAAGCTGGCGGCGTCGATGAGGAGCGCCTGCGTCACCCCGAACCACCAGACGAGCAGGCCGCCCAGCCCCGCGCCGAGCAGGGTGACCAGCCGGCCCAGCCCGTCGTAGACGGAGGTCAGCCGGATCAGCGGCACTCCGGCGGCCTCGGCGGCCGGGCGGAACATCACGTGCTTGACCCGGTCGCCGACGCCGCGCAGCGCGCCCACCAGGGCGACCAGCACGAGCAGTGCGCCGAAGCCGAGCCACGGGGTGAGGGCCACCGCCACCATCAGCGCCGCGCTGCCGGCGTCGGTCAGGATGGCGGTGCGGCGCAGGCCGATCCGGTCCGCCCAGGGCGTGCCGAGCGCGCTGGAGAGCAGGTAGGGAAGCGTCTCGGCGGCGGCCACCGCGCCCATCTTCGCCGGGCTGCCGGTGGTCTCCAGCACCAGCCAGGGCAGGGCCACCACCGAGATCCGGCTGCCCAAATTGGAGATCAGGTCGGCGGCGACCAGGACGGTCAGTTCCCGCCGGGGCGTCACGCCAGGCTGCCGATCGACGCCTCCGGCTGCTCGACCGACGACGGGTGCTCCTCGGCGTAGCGGGCCCGCAGCGCGCGCTTGTCCACCTTGGCGGAGCGGTTGAGCGGCAGCCGGTCGACGAACCGCACCCCGCCCGGCGCCCACGTGTCGCTGAGTTCGGCCGTCACCAGGTCGATCAGCTCCGTGGCGGTCACCGTCGCGCCGGGCGCCGGCACCACGAAGGCGTACGGTAGTTCGCCGGCCGCCTCGTCCGGTACGCCGATCACGGCCGCCGCCCGTACCTGCGGGTGCCCGGCCAGGACGTCCTCGATGGGGCGGGAGTGGATCGGCCAACTGCGCCGCCGGGTGAGGATCCGGTCCTGCAACCGGTCGACCAGGTAGAGGTAGCCGTCGGCGTCGAGGTGCCCGACGTCGCGGGTGCGGACCCAGCCGTCGACCAGCGTCTCGGCGGTCAGCTCGGGCTGGCCGTGGTAGCCGGCGAAGCGCAGGCCGGTGTGCACCCACACCTCCCCGTCGGCGCCGGGCGGCAGCACCGTACCGTCCTCGGCGCGGATCTCGATGCGCACGTCGCCGTAGGGTCGCCCGCAGGAGCGCAGCCGCTGCGGGTACGCCGGATCGTCGGTCAACCCGGGCAGGGCGGTGACCACGACGGCCTCGCTGAGGCCGTACACGATGCGCAGCACCGGCCCGAAGCGGGCGATCGCCTGACGCAGCCGGGCGGGCGCGGCGGGCCCGGCGCCCACGTTGAACATGAACATGGCGGAGAAGTCCGCGCCGTCGAGGGCCGGGTGGTCGAGCACCTCGTAGAGCATCGGCGGCGTGACGAAGGTCGAGTTGATCCGCTCGCCCGCGACGGTGGCGATGAACCGCTCGGGATCCCAGCCGTCGCGCGGGAACAGCACGCCGCCGGTGAAGAGGTTGAACAGGGTGGTGATCTGGCCGCTGGCCAGCCACATCGGCGAGTGCGACAGGTGCCGCAGCAGCGGGTACCCGGCGGCCCGGAAGTCGGCGGCCAGGGCGAGGATCTGCGCGTAGAAGCTCTCCCGGTGGTGCACCAGCTTCGGGGTGCCGGTGGTGCCGCTGGTCTGCAGGAACGACTCCGGCGCCGGCGCCCCGACCGGCAGGTCGACCGCCGGGACGTGCGCCGCCTCGGCGAGCAGGTCGGGGCCCGCGCCGCCGGGACCGAGGCAGAACACGGGCACCCCGGGCAGCCCGGCGGCCAGCTCCGGGCCCAGCCCGGCCGGGTCCCGGGCGTCGTAGACGAACGCGTCGGGACGGGCCAGCCGGACGAACTCGTCGACCTCCCGGCGGGAGGTGACCGGGGCGATCCACATCGTCCGGCAGCCCAGCAGGTGCAGGGCGAGCTGCACCAGTGGTCCCTCCACCGGGTTGCCGAGCGCCAGCAGCACCGCGTCCCCCGGCCGTACGCCGTGCCCGTGCAGCGTCGCGGCGAGCCCGCGCACCCGGGCGACAGCCTCGGCGTAGCTGAGCCGGTGTCCGTTTCCGACCAGCGCCTCCCGGTCGCCGAAGCCCGCGAACAGCTCCAGCGCCCGGTGCACGTAGCCGGCCCCTCGTTCGGTTCGATCGGTCATCCGACAGCCCCCTCGCCGCAGAGATCTGGCCGTGTTCCGGCAGCCCGGGACGGCACGGCGGCCGGACGACCGCACCGCCGCCGTCCGTGAGCGTAGGTACCACCGACCGTCACCGGACAGGGCCTGAACGGCGCTCCGTGCGGACCTGAGGACATTTGATCGCGTCGATCAGGTTGATTGACGGTCACGGAACGTGGCCGCTAGGTTTCTGGACCATCGTCCAGGCGGTGCCGTCAGCGGACGGCCCTGGGCTGCCAACGATGGAGGTTCAATGTCGACCCCGAAAAGATGGCATGTCATCGCATCCGCGGCCACCCTGCTCGTCGCCGGCACCCCGGCGATGGTGGCCAGCGCCGGTCCGTCGGACACCGCGGCGTCGCACCCGCGTACCGTCTGGGCGGGCAGCTGGGCCGCCGCGGTGACCAGGGGAAACGCGACCGGCCTGACCAACAGCGGCCTCAACGACCAGAGCGTACGCATGGTCGTGCACACCACCGTCGGCGGAGAGCGGTTCCGGGTCCGGCTGAGCAACTCCTACGGCGAGCAGGCCGTCCGGGTCGGCCGCGCCACCGTGGCCAGGCCGAACACGGCGACCCCCGACGACCTGTCCGACATCGACCCCTCGACCCTGCGGACGCTGACCTTCGGCGGCGCCACGTCGGCCACCATGAACCGCGGCGCCGAACTGGTCAGCGACCCTGTCGCGCTGCCCGTCGGCGACCAGCAGGACCTGGTGCTGACCGTGCACTTCCCGACCCCGACCGGCCCGGTGACCTTCCACGGCCAGTCCCGGCAGACGAACTTCATCGGCGCCACCGACCTGACCGGCGCCGCCGGCGGGGCCGGGTTCACGATCCGACCGAACTGCTGCTGGTTCTTCCTGTCCGGCATCGACGTGCAGCGCCGGCACAGCCCCGGCTCGGTGGTGGTCTTCGGCGACTCCATCGCCGACGGCAACGGCAGCACCGTCAACGCCAACAAGCGCTGGCCCGACCTGCTCGCCGACCGGCTCATCGACGACCGTCCGGACGTACGCACCCCGGGCGTGCTGAACCTCAGCCTCGCCGGCAACCGGCTCAACCACGAGGGCACCGAGCCCGGGGCGGGCGGCTTCCCCGGCTACCACGAACTCGGCCCCAACGCCCTGGCCCGCCTCGACGAGGACGTCTTCGCGCAGACCGACGCCCGGACGGTGATCACCGGACTCGGCATCAACGACATCTGGATGTCGGGCGACTCCGCCGAGCAGATCATCGCCTCCCTGCGGCAGATCAACCAGCAGGTGAAGGCGCGCGGCCTGCGCAGCCTCGTGTCGACGCTGACCCCGTACGAGGGGCACGGCAACCCGGGGGTGTGGACGCCCGAGAAGGAGGCCACCCGGCAGGCCGTGAACGCCTGGCTGCGCGGCAGCACCGAGTTCGACGGGCTGCTCGACTTCGACCGGGTGCTGCGCGATCCGGCCCAGCCGAGCCGGCTGCTGCCCGCGTACGACTCGGGCGACCACATCCACCCGAACGACGCCGGCAACCAGGCGCTGGCGAACGCCGTACCTCTGCGACTGCTCGGCCTGTGACCTCGGCGCGGGCGGCGGGGTGACCCCCGCCGCCCGCGCGGCACCGTCGATGGGGGAGACCGGACGACCGTGGACGTGACCCAGCTGCTGACCCGCCTCTACAGCGACGAGGGCCGGCAGGACCCCTACCCCTGCTACGCGGCCCTGCACGGGCTCGGGCCGGTCAGCCCCGTGCCGGCGCGCGCCGAACACCGCTCGGTCGACGCCGTCGCCGTCGGCTACGACCTGGTCAGCCAGGTCCTGCGGGACCCGCGGTGGTACAAGCAGGCCCCGCCGGGCTGGCAGGAGCAGGAGGTGCTGCGCACCCTCCAGACCTCGATGATGTTCGTCAACCCGCCCGAGCACACCCGGATGCGGGCGGCCTTCGCCAGGAGCTTCACGCCGCGCCGGCTCGCCGCGCTGGAGCCGACCGTGCACCGGGTCGTCGACGGGCTGCTCGACCGGATGGCCGACGCCGGGGATACCGGCCTCGACTTCGTCGCGGAGTTCGCGTACCCGCTGCCGGCCCTGGTGATGGCGGAGTTCATCGGCATCCCCGCCGCCGAACTGGACTTCTACCGGCAGCGGGTGGAACGGATCGACGAGTTCCTGGACGTGGCGGGCCAGACCCCGCAGCGGCTCGCCACCGCCAACACCGCCGCCGCCGAGCTGCGCGACTTCTACGCCGAGCTGATCGCCCACCGGCGCCACCGGCCCGGCGACGACCTGATCAGCGCCCTGGTCGAGGCGGTCGACTTCGGGGACGTGGAACTGACCGTCGACGAGCTGGTCAGCAACCTGATCGTGCTGTTCAACGCCGCCTTCGTCACCACCGTCTACATGTTCGGCAACGGGCTGCCCCTGCTGCTGACCCACCCGGAGGTGGCCGCCGCGCTGCCCGGCGACGACGCGCTGACCCGGGGCGCGGTCGACGAGATCCTGCGGCTGGAGGCACCCGTGCACTTCCTGGCGCGGGCCGCGCCCGGGGACACCGACGTGGGTGGGGTGCCGGTCGGGCGGGACCGCAACGTACTGCTGATCCTCGCCGCCGCCAACCGGGACCCGGCCCGCTTTCCCGACCCGGACCGCTTCGACCCGCGCCGCACGGGCCCGCCGTCGTTGGCCTTCGGCGCCGGCCTGCACTTCTGCCTCGGCGCCGCGGTGTCCCGGCTGGAGGGCCGCCTCGCGCTGCCCAGGCTGCTGGCCCGCTTCCCCGGGCTCACCGTCGCCGAGCCGCCCACCTACAGCGGCAGTCTCTTCCTGCGCGGCGTCGACAAGCTGGCGGTGCACACCCGAGGAGGATCCGCATGAGCGTCCATCCGCAGGTGGCGGCGTACCGGGCCGCCCGCGCGGCGGCCGGCACCCCGCCGCTGTACACCCAGACCCTGGCCGAGGCCCGCGCCGCCGACCTCGCCGCGATCCGCGCCGGCGGCGGCACGGTGGAGCCGGTGCACGAGGTACGCGACACGCGCGTGCCCGGACCTGCCGGCGACCTGCCGGTGCGGATCCACCGGCCGGCGGGGGAGGGGCCGCTGCCCACCCTGGTCTACTTCTTCGGCGGTGGCTGGACGCTGGGCAGCGTCGACACCGCCGACGGCATCTGCCGGCGGCTGGCCAACGCGGTGCCCTGCCAGGTCGTCACCGTCGGCTACCGGCTGGCCCCGGAGCACCCCTTCCCGGCTGCCGTGTACGACTGCCACGCGGCCACCCGGTGGATCGTCGACAACCCGGCGGAGTTCGGTGTCGACCCGCGGCGGGTGGCGGTCGGCGGGGACAGCGCCGGTGGCAACCTCGCCGCCGCCGTCACCCTGCTCGCCCGCGACGACGGAGGACCCCGGCTCGCCGCCCAGCTGCTGGTGTACCCGAACACCGACCAGAGCGCCGATCCCGACGGCGACGGCGAGGACCCGCTGCTGTTCAACCGCCGCTCGGTCGCCTGGTACCGGGGCCACTACCTCGCCGACCCTGCCGACGCACGGCACCCGCTGGCGTCGCCGCTGCTCGCCGCCGACCTGAGCGGCCTGCCGCCGGCACTGGTGATCACCGCCGAGCACGACCCGCTGCGCGACCAGGGGGAGCGGTACGCGCACCGGCTGCGCGACGCCGGGGTGCCGACCACCCTCACCCGGTACGCCGGCATGATCCACGGCTTCTTCGCCATGCCCGGGGCGTTCGACGACGGCCGCCGTGCCCAGGACGAGGCCGCCGCCTTCCTGCGTGAGCTGTTCGGCACGACGGACAGCGGTACGTTGGGCGGCGATGCGTGGGGCGGCGCTGTGCCGGGCGGCACCCCGTCGGGCGGTGGCGCGTCGGACGGCGGTGGACCGGTCGGCAGGACGGCGACCGCCGGCGCGACGGTGCCGGTGGGAGGGGAGAACGGGAATGGTTGAGGGCGTGCTGTCGAAGTCGGACCTGCCGGTGGCGCAGCCGTCGCCGGCCAGCCTGGCCGACTTCGCGGACCTGGCCCGGGCGGTGCTGCCGCCCGACGTGTGGGACTACGTCGACGGCGGCAGCGGTGCCGAGACGACGCTCGCCGCCAACCGTCGCGCGCTGGAGCGGGTGGCCGTACTGCCCCGGATGCTGCGCGGCGTGCACACCCCCCGCACCGAGGCGCGGCTGCTCGGCGCGTCGTACGCCATGCCGGTGGCCGTGGCACCCATGGCGTACCAGCGGCTCGTGCACCCCGACGGGGAACTGGCGCTGGCCGCCGCCGCCCGCGCGGCCGACGTGCCGTACGTGGCCAGCACCCTGAGCAGCGTGCCGATCGAGCAGATCGCGGAGACCGGCGCGACCGTCTGGTTCCAGCTCTACTGGCTGCGTGACCGGGCGCTGGTCGCCGACCTGCTGGACCGGGCGCACGCGGCGGGGTGCACGGCGCTGACGGTCACCGTGGACGTGCCGATCCTCGGCCCGCGCCGGCGCGACGTGCGTAACGCGTTCGCCATCCCGGCACAGGTCGTGGCGGCCAACCTGCCGGCCGGCCGGGACGACCTCGCGCACACCGCCACCCCGGGGGTCTCCGCCATCGCCGCACACACCGGAGACGTCTTCGCGCCCGCGCTGACCTGGGCCGACCTGGAGTGGCTGCGCGGCCGTACCACCCTGCCGCTGGTGGTCAAGGGCGTGCTCGACCCGCGCGACGCGGAGCTGGCGGTGGATGCCGGCGCGGACGCGGTGGTGGTCTCCAACCACGGTGGCCGCCAGCTCGACGGCGCGCCGGCCACCGCGACCATGCTGCCCGAGGTGGTGGCGGCGGTGGGCGACCGGTGCGAGGTGCTGCTGGACAGCGGCGTACGCGACGGCGCCGACGTGCTGCGCGCGCTCGCCCTCGGCGCGCGGGGGGTGCTCGTCGGCCGGCCCATGCTGTGGGCGCTCGCCGCCGGCGGCCGGGCCGGGGCGCGGACGGCGCTGGCGCTGCTGGCCGGCGAGTTCCGCGACGCCCTCGCGCTGGCCGGCTGCGCCGACCCGGTGGCGGCTCGCGACCTGCGTGTGATCAGGGAGGGCTGACCGGTGACCGATACGGTGGACCTGCGCGTCGACGACCTGCACCCGGCCGTCGACGATCCCGCGCTGAACTCGATGAACTTCCTCAACGAGGTGGCCCAGCACTACCCCGACGCGGTGTCGCTCGCGGCCGGCCGGCCGTACGAGGAGTTCTTCGAGGTCGCGGCGATGCACCGGCACCTGGAGAGGTTCCGCCGACACCTGACCGACGACCTCGGGCAGAGCCCCGCGCAGGTGCACCGGACGCTGTTGCAGTACGGCCGCACCAAGGGCATCGTGCACCACCTCGTCGCCCGCAACCTCGCCGTCGACGAGGGCGTCACGGTCGACCCGGAGGCGATCGTGGTGACCGTCGGCTGCCAGGAGGCGATGTTCCTGGTGCTGCGGGCGCTGCGGGCCGACCCGCGCGACGTGCTGCTCGCCGTCGCCCCGACGTACGTGGGGCTGACCGGCGCCGCCCGGCTGCTGGAGCTGCCGGTGCGGCCGGTGCGCGGTGGCCCGGCCGGCATCGACCTGGCCGACCTGCGTGAGCAGGTGCGCCGGGCCCGTTCGGCGGGGCTGCGCCCGCGCGCCTGCTACGTGATGCCGGACTTCGCCAACCCCTCCGGGACCAGCATCGCCCTGGCCGACCGGCGGCGACTGCTCGACCTGGCCGCCGAGGAGGACCTGCTGCTGCTGGAGGACAACCCGTACGGCCTCTTCCCCGCCTCGGACGCGCGGCGGCCGCCGACGCTCAAGGCGCTGGACACCGCGCGACGGGTGGTCTACCTGGGCTCGTTCGCCAAGACGGTACTGCCCGGCGCCCGCGTGGGCTACGTGGTCGCCGACCAGCGCGTGGCGTCCGCCGACGGCACCGTGAGCCTGCTCGCCGACCAGCTTGCCAAGATCAAGAGCATGGTCACCGTGAACACCTCGCCGATCGCCCAGGCGGTCGTCGGCGGGGCGCTGCTGGAGCACGGGTGCAGCCTCGTGGCGGCCACCGCCCGGGAACGGAAGGCGTACGGGCGCAACCTGCGCCACCTGGTCGACGGCCTGGCCCGGCGGTTCCCGGAAGGGGCCTCGCCGGTGCGGTGGAACGTCCCGGCCGGCGGGTTCTTCGTCGTGGTCACCGTGCCGTTCACGGTCGACGACGCCCTGCTGCACCGCTCCGGCCGCGAGTACGGGCTGCTCTGGACGCCGATGGCGCACTTCTACGACGACGGCGCCCCGGTCGACGCGCTGCGACTGTCGGTCAGCGCCGTCACCCCCGAACAGATCGACCTCGGGCTGGACCGGCTCGCCGCGCTGGTCGCCGACGAGACGGCCCGGCGGGCGGCCGTCGCCGGGGCGGGATGACACACCGCGTTCACCGCACGGCAATGCGCGACTGCCCGTGTTCCGCCGTCCTGCGTGGACATTCATAATGGACGTCATGGTCGCCTGGGAGTACGCGTTGCTGGTCCGCCGTTATCAGGGGCAGGGCCGCGCCTTTCATGTCAGCTTCACCTGGTACGGCCCGGACGGGTCGCGCCGGGACATCACCGCGTACGGCGACACCGCGATCGCGCACCTCAACCGGGCCGGCCGGGAGGGCTGGGAACTCGTCTCCGCCGCCGAGGACGTCAACAACGTCCAGGGCAGCACCGAGGTGCACCGCTACCACCTGAAGCGCCCCATCGCCTGACCGCCGCCGCGAACGCGTGACCCTACCCGGCAGGCGGGCGCCGGCTTCCTCGACCGGTCCTCGTCCCCGTCGCCACCTGGCCCCTCGACAGCGGTAGCGTCTCCTTTCGCCGCCGACCGGCCGCCCACCCCGGGCGCCGGCGCGTGCGGCGGAAGGAGCAGCGGTGGCACAGCCGGTAGCGGGCGCGGCCCGGCACGTCGTCGGGGTCGACTTCGGCACCCTCTCCGGCCGGGCGGTGGTGGTCGACATCGCCGACGGGACCGTGCGGGGCGAGGCCGTGCACGAGTACCGGCACGGGGTGCTCACCGAGCGGCTGCCCGACGGGACGCCGCTGCCGCCGGACTGGGCGTTGCAGCACCCCGACGACCACCGCGAGGTGCTGCGCGTCGCGGTGCCCGCCGCGCTGCGTGCCGCCGGCGTCCGGCCCGAGGACGTACGCGGCATCGGCGTCGACGCCACCTCCTGCACGATGCTGCCCGCCCGCGCCGACGGCACCCCGCTGTGCGAGCTGCCCGACCTGGCCGGGCGGCCGCACGCGTACCCGAAGCTGTGGAAGCACCACGCGGCCCAGCGGCAGGCCGCCCGGATCAACGAGGTCGCCGCCGCACGCGGCGAGAGCTGGCTGCCCCGCTACGGCGGCCGGGTCTCCGCCGAGTGGCAGCTCGCCAAGGCCCTGGAGGTGCTGGAGGAGGACCCGGAGGTCTTCGACCGGGCGGAGCGCTTCATCGAGACGACGGACTGGCTGGTCTGGCAGCTCTGCGGCCGGGAGACCCGCAACGTCTCCGCCGCCGGCTACAAGGGGCTGCGGCAGGACGGGCGGTACCCGTCGGCGGAGTTCCTGCGCGCCCTGCACCCCCGCCTCGACGGACTGCTGCCCCGCCTCGACGGGCCGCTCGCGCCGCTCGGCGCCCGGGCCGGCGGGCTGACCGCCGAAGCGGCCCGCTGGACCGGCCTGCCGGTGGGGACCGCCGTCGCGGTCGGTGCCATCGACGCGCACGTCACCGCCGCCGCGGCCCGGTCGGTCGAGCCGGGCCGCATGCTCGCGGTGCTCGGCACCTCCACCTGCCTGATCATGAACGCGGACGCGTACCGCGAGGTGCCCGGCGTCTGCGGCGTGGTCGACGGGGGCGTGACCGCCGGATCCTGGGGCTACGAGGCCGGGCAGAGCGGCGTCGGCGACATCTTCGCCTGGTACGCCCGCACCGCCCTGCCGGCCCACTACGCCGACGAGGCGCGCCGCCGGGGGCTCAGCCCGTACGAGCTGCTGGACGCCCTCGCCGCCGAGCAGCCGGTCGGCGGCCACGGCCTGCTGGCGCTGGACTGGCACAGCGGCAACCGCTCGGTGCTGATGGACCACGAGCTGAGCGGCGTGCTGGTGGGCCTGACCCTGGCGACCAGGCCGGAGGAGATCTGGCGGGCGCTGCTGGAGGCCACCGCCTTCGGCGCCCGCACCGTGGTCGAAGCCTTCACCGCCGCCGGGGTGGCCGTCGACGAGCTGACCGTGGCCGGCGGGCTGACCCGCAACCGGCTGCTGCTGCGGATCTACGCCGACGTGCTCGGCCGGCCGCTGCACGTGCTCGACGCCGAACAGCCGGCGGCGTTGGGCGCGGCCATCCACGCGGCGGTCGCCGCCGGGGCGTACCCGCACGTGCCGGCCGCCTCGGCGGCGATGGGCGCCGGCCGGCGCGAGACCTGGCACCCCGACCCGGCCCGGGCGGCGGCCTACGACGAGTTGTACGCCGACTACCGCGCCCTGCACGACCACTTCGGCCGGGGCGGCACCGACGTCCTGCACCGCCTGCGCGCCCGACGCCACCGCACACCCTGACCCACCCCACCCCACCCCCGCCCCCGCCCCGCCCCCGCCCCGACGGCGTCGATCATGCAGTTGTGGGGGGTCACGAACGTCCACCAATGCGGATGAGACGGGCACCAGAACTGCATGATCGACGCCGGGCGGCGTGGGGTGGGGCGTGGGGCCGGGCGGTGGGGGCCGGGGGGCGTGGGCCGGGCGGGTGGGGGCGAGGGCTGGGACGGGGACGCCCCCGCCGGCGGGGCCGGGCGGGGGCGTCAGGGTGGCGTGGAACTCAGCCGAGGTCGACGGCCGGGTAGAGCGGGAAGCCGGTCAGCAGGTCGCTGGCCTGCTTGCTGATCCGCTCCGCGACGGCGGGGTCGAGGACGTACTTCGCCTTGGACGCGGTGCCGTCCGGGTTCGCGCCCGGCCTGGTCTGGCTGAGCACGGTGTGGATCAGCTCGGCCGTCTCGTCCATCTGCGCCGGGCCCAGCCCACGGGTGGTCAGCGCCGGGGTGCCGACCCGGATGCCCGAGGTGTACCAGGCGCCGTTCGGGTCCTGCGGCACGGAGTTGCGGTTGGTGACGATGCCCGAGTCGAGCAGCGCCTGCTCGGCCTGCCGGCCGGTCAGCCCGTAGCCGGAGACGTCGATCAGCACCAGGTGGTTGTCGGTGCCGCCGGTGACCAGCTTGCCGCCCCGGCGCAGTAGCCCCTCGGCGAGGGCCTGGGCGTTGTCGACGATCCGCTGGGCGTAGTCGGCGAAGTCGGGGCGCCGCGCCTCGGCCAGTGCGACGGCCTTGGCGGCCATCACGTGCGGCAGCGGGCCGCCGAGCACCATCGGGCAGCCCCGGTCGACCTGGTCGGCCAGTTCGGGCTGGCAGAGCACCATGCCGCCGCGCGGGCCGCGCAGCGACTTGTGCGTGGTCGTGGTGACGATGTGCGCGTGCGGCACCGGGTCGAAGTCGCCGGTGAAGACCTTCCCGGCGACCAGGCCGGCGAAGTGCGCCATGTCGACCATGAAGGTGGCGCCGACCGAGTCGGCGATCTCCCGCATGATCCGGAAGTTGACCTTCCGCGGGTACGCCGAGTAGCCGGCGACCAGGATCAGCGGCTTGAACTCGCGGGCCGCCTCGGCGACCTTGTCGTAGTCGACGAGGCCGGTGACCGGGTCCGTGCCGTAGCTGCGCTGGTCGAACATCTTGCCGGAGATGTTCGGCCGGAAACCGTGGGTGAGGTGGCCACCGGCGTCCAGCGACATGCCGAGCATCCGCTGGTTGCCCAGCTCCCGGCGCAGCGCGAACCAGTCCGCCTCGGTCAGGTCGTTGACCTGCCGCACCTGCGCCTTCCTCAGCGCGGGCGACTCCACCCGGTCGGCCAGGATCGCCCAGAAGGCGACGAGGTTGGCGTCGATGCCGGAGTGCGGCTGCACGTACGCGTGGGCGGCGCCGAACAGCTCCCGGGCGTGCTCGGCGGCGAGCGCCTCGACGGTGTCGACGTTCTGGCAGCCCGCGTAGAAGCGGCGGCCGACGGTGCCCTCGGCGTACTTGTCGCTGAACCAGTTGCCCATGGCCAGCAGGGTGGCCGGGGAGGCGTAGTTCTCGCTGGCGATGAGCTTGAGGGACTCGCGCTGGTCGGCGAGCTCCGCGCCGATGGCGTCCGCCACCCGCGGCTCGACGGCGCGGATCACCTCGAGGGCGCTGCGGAAGGCGGTGGATTCGGCGTTCAGCGACATGCGACCTCCAGTGACGTGCGGAAGGCCCAGGCGCTCGGCATGCGTCCTCATGACGGGACCGCTTCCCGATGGTGCCCCATCCTCACGCGCCAGTCACGGCCCGTGCCGATCCTACCGGGTCGACCCCGGCCCACCTGGCCCGGGCGGCGGACCCCGGTGCCGGCCTCGCGGCCGGGCACGCCGCTGCCTAGGATCAGCGGCATGGCGGGGGAGGACGGCGAGGGCGGCAGCCTGTTCGCCATCAGCGACCTGCACGTCGGTCACCGGGACAACCGGGCGGTGGTGGAGGGGCTGCGCCCCGGATCGCCGGAGGACTGGCTGCTGGTCGCCGGCGACGTGGGCGACACCGTGGCGGACATCGAGTGGGCCCTCGGCCTGCTCAGCAGCCGCTTCGCGAAGGTCGTCTGGACGCCGGGCAACCACGAGCTGTGGACCCCGCCGGCGGATCCGGTGACCCTGCGCGGGGCCGCGCGCTACGCGTACCTGGTCGACGCCTGCCGGCGGCTGGGCGTGCTGACGCCCGAGGACCCGTACCCGGTGTGGCGGGGGGAGGGCGGTCCGGTGCTCGTGGCGCCGCTGTTCCTGCTCTACGACTACAGCTGGCGCCCGGAGGGGTTCGACACCCCCGAGGCGGCGCTGGAGGAGGCGTACCGGGTGGGGATCGTGTGCACCGACGAGTTCCTGCTGCACCCCGACCCGTACCCGAGCCGGTCGGCGTGGTGCGCCGCCCGGGTCGCCGAGACCGCGCGCCGGCTCGACGAGCGGGAGCCCGGCATGCCGACCGTACTGGTCAACCACTGGCCGCTGCTGCGTGAGCCGACCCGGGTGCTGCGCTACCCGATCTTCGCCCAGTGGTGCGGGACGGAGTCCACCGCCGACTGGCACCTGCGCTTCGACGCCGCCGCCGTGGTCTACGGCCACCTGCACATCCCCCGTACGACCCGGCACGACGGGGTGCGCTTCGAGGAGGTCTCGGTGGGCTACCCGCGGGAGTGGCGGCCCCGGGCCGCGCCTCCGGCGCTGCGGCGGATCCTGCCCGCGCCCCGGGCATGACGACGGGCCCCGGCGCACCGGGGCCCGTGCGGGCGCATTCGCTCAGGCAGTCACGGCGTCCAGCGACTTCTTGATCGCCTTTGGGTCGGTCGGCTTGCGCGGCGCGTCGGCCCGCAGCGCGATCATCCGCTCGCCGATCTCCTGGAGCTGCTTACGACCGAGCGCCTCGCGCACCTTCGGGAACCACTCCTGCTCCTCCTCCTCGACGTGGTGCAGGACGTTCTCGATCAACACCGTGGTCTTGGCGTTGAAGTGCTCGTCGCCGGCATCCATGGCGTACAACTCGGCGCAGAGCACGTCGGCGACGTGGTGCTCCTCGTACGACTCGAGGATGTCGTCCTCCAGGTCGGGCAGGAGCTTGCGGACCTCGGGGTACATCACCTCGTTCTCGAGGTAGGTGTGGACGGTCAGGGCTTCCAGGATCTCGTTCACCAGCTTCTGCCGCCGGGCCGCCGGGCCCTTCTCGGCCTCCTGGAACGCCTTGAACAGGCGGCGCATCTCCTTGTGGTCCTCTTTCAACACCACGATGGCATCGGTGGACACCGTCGACCTCCTCGGGCTCGTCTGACACCTCCTCCCGTACCCCGGGGTGAGCAGCGAAAACGGGTGGGGCCCGGCGATGATCCGCCGGGCCCCACCACGGGTCGTACCGTGCTTGTTACTTGACCACGTTGTACGCGTTGACCATGCCGAATCCGTAGAAGCCGTTGCGCTTGCCGCCGGAGCAGGTCGCGTCGTAGGCGTGCGGACCGGCCGCGATCAGCGGCACCGGGTTGTAGACGCCGCTGGGGCAGGCGATCGCCTCGGCGGTGCTGCCCAGGAAGGCCGACAGCTGACCGGACGTCATGCCCGGGTGCGCCGAGACGGCCAGGGCGGCCACGCCGGCGGCGTGCGGCGAGGACATCGAGGTGCCCTGCTTGAAGCCCCAGCCGTTGGTCTTCGTGGTGGTGTTGTAGGTGGTGGACAGGATGCCGTCGGAGGGCGTCGAGGTGACCCCCCGCGTACGGAAGCGGGTGTCGCCACCCGGCGCCGTCACCTCGATCTCGCCGTGGCCGTACGAGGAGTAGTAGCTCTTCTCCCCGGTCGGGCCGACCGCCGACACCGTCACCACGCCCGGCGCCTCGCCCGGCAGGACGAGGCAGGAGTTGGTGAGGTTCTCGCGCTCCTCGGGCGTCCCGTTGTTCGGGCTGCCCGTGTCGGTGATCTTGTGGGCGAGGTCGAAGTTCGAGTTACCCGCGGACGCCACGTGCAGCACGCCCTTGCTCTGCGAGTAACGCAGGGCCCGCTGGACCGCCTTCCACACCGGACGCTGGCGTGCGTCGTTGCGGCAGTTGAGCTGCCAGGGGTCGATGTAGTAACTGTTGTTGGTCACCTGCATGCCCTGCTCGGCGGCCCACATGAACCCGCAGACCGCGGCCTCCGGGAAGATGTAGCCGTCGTCGTTGACCACCTTGACGGCGGCCACCTTGACGCCCGGGGCGACACCGGTCACGCCGACGCCGTTGACGGCGGCGGCGATGGTCCCGGCCACGTGGGTGCCGTGGTCGGAGGTGGTCGGGTTCCAGGCGGACTCGGTGGTGTCGGTGACCCCACCGAGGCAGGACGTGCTCTTGTTCTTCGCGATCTGGCTGGCCAGATCGGGGTGGCTGGACGAGATGCCGCTGTCCAGTACGCCCACCACCACGTCGGCGCGGCCGGCGTTGACGGCGTGGGCCTGCGGGACGTCGATCATCGGCATGTCCCACTGCTGACCGAAGAGGGGCTCCTTGGTCGGGTCGGCGGTCGTGTTGGCCGCCTCGGCCGCGGAGACCTCCAGGGTCTCGCCCTCGTCGAGGGCGGTGCCCAGGCCGGCGGTGGACGCCACCGAGTCGACGCCCGCGCCCGCCACGTCGGTGACGAAGTCGGGGTTGGTCGACCGGACGACGAGCACGCCGATCTGGTCGTAGCTGGCCACCACGGTGCCGTTGGCGGCGGCCACGCGGGCAGCCGCCTTGTCGGTCTTGGCGCCCTGCGGGGCGAGCACCAGGAACGTGGTGTCCGGGCCGGCAGCCGACGCCGCCGGGGCCACCCCGCCGGCGACGGCGAGGCCGACGCCGAGCGTCACGGCGGACGCGGCAGCCAGTGTCTTGCGACGGAGGTTCTTCACACAGACTCCCAGGGGCTGTTTCCAGCCGGGGTACGCCCCCTGGCGGGGAGCGGCCGGCGGGAGGCGGGCGGGATGCACGCCTCCGCAAGCACCAGCGTCACACCGCCAGCTGGCGTTACACGCGGGTGCGAGCCGGGACGAAAGGTGTCATACGGTCGCCAGGGTGTGGGGAATCTCGTCGAGCAACTCCCGGGCGAGGAAGCCGATCCGGCCGAACTGGGGAACCAGCCGTTGGCCGCTCACCGCGTGGGCGAACGCCGCCCAGCACGCGGCCTGCGCCGGCTCCGCGCCCCGCGACAGCAGCCCGGCCAGCAGCCCGGCGCGGACGTCCCCGCTGCCGGACGTGCCGAGCCCGGCGTCGCCGCTCTCCTCCCGCCAGCCGCGCCCGTCGGGGGTGGCGATGTGGCCGTAGAGCGAGACGACCGCGTCGTAGCGGCGGGCCAGCTCGGCCGCCTCGGCGTCCAGGTCGTCGCCGGGCTCGCGGCCGAGCAGGTGCCGGGCCTCGGTGAGGTTGGGGGTGAGCACCGCGGGCCGGCCGGATCCGACCAGCAGGTCCGGGGCATGGCTGAGGGCCCCCAGGGCGTACGCGTCGAACACCAGCGACGTCCGCGGGCCGGCCGCGTCGAGCACCAGGCGCAGCAGGCGGCCGGTCTCGTCGATGTCCTTGAGCCCCGGGCCGACGGCCACCACGTCCGCCTCCGCCACCAGGGCGCCCAGCAGCTCACCGGGCTGGCCCGCGACGGCGCCGTCGACGGTCTCCGGCAGCCCCACCACCAGCGCCTCGGGCACCTGGATGCTCAGTGCGGCGGCGGTGGACTCGGCGGCGGCGAGCTGGAGGACGCCGGCACCGGCCCGCAGCGCGGCCACGCCGGCGAGCAGCACCGCGCCGGGGGTGAACCGCGAGCCACCGACCACCAGCACCGTGCCCCGGGCCTGCTTGCCTCCGGTCGGTACGGGCAGCGCCCAGTCCCGCAGCAGCCCCGGCGTGATGACCTGGGTGTCAGACCGGTTCGGCATGGACCTCGTCCTCCCTGGTCGGCCGGGCGCCCTGCTCGCGTAGGTGGCCGACGTCGTTGAACACGTCCGGGGTCAGCCGGCCGTCGGTACCGGCCGACCATCCGGTGATCGAGCAGTTGGCGATGACGTGCTCGCGGGTCAGCGCCATCAACTCCGCCTCGGTGAGCCCCTCCACGAGGTAACGGGTGAGGAAGACCAGGGCGTCGTGGCCGAACAGCAGCACGCGCCGGCCCTCGTGGTCGCGGCGCAGGTCGCCGAGGAGGGCGCGCAGGCGCAGTGCCACGTCGGTCCAGGACTCCCCGCCCGGCGGACGGTAGTAGAACTTGCCGAGCCGGTCCCGGCGCGCGGCCTCCTCGGGGTGCCGCCGGCGTACCCCCTGCCCGGTCAGTCCGTCCAGGATGCCCAGCTCCCGGTCGCGCAGCCGCTCGTCGCGGGTGAGCGGGATCCCGGTGCCGGCCAGGGCCAGCTCGGCGGTACGCACCGCCCGCAGGTACGGCGACACCACCGCCACCTCGGGCCGACGGCCCTCGGGCAGCCCGGCCAGCCAGCGCGCGGTGGCCCGGGCCTGCTCCTCCCCGGTGGGGCTCAGCGGCACGTCGGCGTCGCGATGGGTCAGGTCGATCAGCTCGGCGCCGTCCGCCTCGGCCGCCGTGGCCGCCACGTTCGCCGTGCTCTCGCCGTGCCGGACGATCCAGAGCGTCGCCAGTTCCGCCATGCGGCAACCCCTACCCGGGGCCCGCGCCGGGTAACCGCGTCCATCCGGGCGTGTCCGGGCCCGCGGCGGGTATGCGTCGGCTCCACCGATCACCGAGATGGGGAGGTGCGCCGTGGCCACGATGGTCAGGGAGCCGGCGAGCCCGGTGAGGGACCAGAACTACGACCTGATCCACGCGCTGCAGATGTCGTTGCAGCACATCTGGCAGTTGGAGAACTACATCGCCGACGCCGACGCGCGGGGCGACACGGAACTGGCCACCTGGTTCCGCAAGATCCAGGAGAACAACCGCAAGGCGGGCGAGCAGGGCAAGACGATGCTCCTGGCGCGCCTCCAGGAGGAGATGGGCTGAGGTACGCCGCCACCGGTGGCCGGGCGTCCCGAGTCGGGCACCCGGCCACCGGCCGTGACGGGGCGTGCCGGCCGGCCGGGCGGGTTACGGTGGGGCGTGGCTGCGGCGGCCGAGGAGATCCAGGTGGGGCAGCGGCTGGTGCGCGTCTCCAGCCCCGACAAGCCGTACTTTCCGGAACTCGGGCTGACCAAGCGGGACGTGGTGCGTTACTTCCTCGCCGTCGGCGACGGCATCCTGCGCGCCCTGCGGGACCGGCCGACCATGCTGGAACGGTGGCCGCGCGGCGTCTTCGAGGGGGCGAAGATCGGCACCCGGCAGGACAACCGGGGCGACGCCTTCTACCAGAAGCGGCTGCCGGCGGGGGCGCCCGACTGGGTGCGTACCGCCCACATCACCTTCCCCAGCGGGCGTACGGCCGACGAGGTCGCGCCCAGCGAGCTGGCGGTGGTGATCTGGGCGGCCAACCTGGGCACGCTGCGGTTCCATCCGTGGCCGGTCTCCGCCGCCGACGTCGAGCGGCCCGACCAGCTGCGGATCGACCTGGACCCGATGCCGGGCGTGGAGTTCGACCAGGTGGTGCCGGTGGCCCACGAGGTGCGCGACTTCCTCGCCGAGCTGGGCCTCACCGGCTACCCGAAGACCACCGGCGGGCGGGGCCTGCACGTCTACCTGTCCATCGAGCCCCGGTGGAGCTTCGGCGACTGCCGGCGGGCGGTGCTGGCGCTGGGCCGGGAGATGCAGCGCCGGCTGCCGGACCTGGTCACCACCACCTGGTGGCGGGAGCAGCGGGACCGGCCGGTCTTCGTCGACTACAACCAGATGTCGCGGGACCACACGATGGCCTCGGCGTACTCCATCCGCCCGACCCCGCGCGCGCTGGTCTCCGCGCCGCTCGACTGGTCGGAGCTGGCCGACGCCCGGCCGGAGGACTTCACCGTGGGCACGATGCCCGCCCGGTTCGCCGAGCGCGGCGACCCGCACGCGGGCCTCGACGCGCGGCGGTTCTCCCTCGAGCCGCTGCTGGAGCTGGCCGACCGGGAGGGGCTGGCGGCCCCGCCGGAGCGCTGAGCGGCCCGGCCGGCGTCGGGAGGACGCCAGGCCGGTCTACTCCCACGGGCTGCGTTCGCCGTCGAACTCCTCGAAGACCAGCCAGGTGCGCGTGGAGAGTACGCCCGCGATGCTCTGCACCCGGCCCAGCACCACGTCGCGCAGGGTGGCGTTGTCCGGCGCCCGGACCAGGGCGAGCACGTCGTGGTCACCGCCGAGCAGGGCGGCGTGCTCGATGTAGCGGACCCGGGCCAGCTCCGCCGACACCTCCCGCCAGGTGTTCTGCTCGATCTTCAACGCGATGTACGCCGAGGTGCCCAGCCCGGCCGCCTCGGGCGCGACCTGCGCCCGGAAACCGGTGATCACCCCGTCGCGCAGCAGCCGCTCGACCCGCGCGTACGCGTTGGTGCGGGAGATGTGGATGCGCTCGGCGAGGGTCCGCACCGACGTGCGGCCGTCGCGGACCAGCTCGTCGACGATCCGCCGGTCCACCTCGTCCATCGGTCGCGCCGAACGTCCCGTTCCCGCCGCCCGCTCCGCTGCGCCTCCGGACTCCTGGCTCATCTCAACGCTCCTGCCATGCCATCCGTCCCGCGTTCTTCCTGGATCTTGAGTCAATCATCCAACAGCAGGAGCATAGGCCCACCACACGTCCAGGAGGTCCCGCCGTGACGACCACACCCGAGGCGGTCCGCAGGGCATCCCCGCGCAGCCGCCGGAAGGCCACCCCGCCCGACCCGGCCAAGCCGCTGCTGCCGGCCACCGAGCCGGTCCGCCTGCTCGATCCCACCGGCACGCCGCTGCCCGCCCCCGCCGACTACCCCGAGCCGCCCGTCGAGGCGCTCGTCGAGATGCACCGGCGGATGGTCGTCGGCCGCCGCTTCGACATCCAGGCCACCGCCCTGACCAAGCAGGGCCGGCTGGCCGTCTACCCGTCCTCGCGCGGCCAGGAGGCCTGCCAGGTCGGCGCCGTCCTCGCCCTGCGCGACACGGACTGGGTCTTCCCGACCTACCGGGAGTCCATGGCCCTCGTCAGTCGGGGCATCGACCCGGTCGAGGTGCTGACCCTGCTGCGCGGCGACTGGCACTGCGGGTACGACCCCGCGCAGCGGCACACCGCGCCGCAGTGCACCCCGCTGGCGACCCAGTGCGTGCACGCCGCCGGGCTGGCCTACGGCGAGGCGTACCAGGGACGCGACACCGTCGCGCTGGCGTTCATCGGTGACGGGGCGACCAGCGAGGGCGACTTCCACGAGGGCGTCAACTTCGCCGCCGTGTTCAAGGCCCCCGTCGTCTACTTCGTGCAGAACAACCGGTACGCGATCAGCGTCCCGCTGTCCCGGCAGACCGCCGCGCCGTCGCTGGCCTACAAGGGCGTCGGCTACGGCGTGCCCAGCGAGCAGGTCGACGGCAACGACCCGGTGGCCGTGCTCGCGGTGCTCACCCGCGCGGTCGAGCACGCCCGCTCGGGCAAGGGCCCCTTCCTGGTCGAGGCGCACACCTACCGGATGGAGGCGCACACCAACGCCGACGACGCGAGCCGCTACCGCGACGGCGCCGAGGTCGAGGCGTGGCGGGACCGGGACCCGGTGGCCCGGCTGGAGACGTACCTGCGGGCCCGCGGCGCGCTCGACGACGCCGGCGTCGCCGCCGTGACGGAGGAGGCCGAGGCGTACGCCGCCGACCTGCGCACCCGGATGAACGCGCAGCCGACGGTCGACCCGATGAGCCTCTTCGAGCACGTCTACGCCGAGCCCACCCCGCAGTTGGTCGAGCAGCGCGAGCAGGTCCGCGCCGAGCTGGCCGCCGCCGCAGACGAGGAGGGTGAGCGCTGATGGCCGCCCTGACCATGGCGAAGGCGCTCAACGCCGCGCTCGCCGACGCGATGCTCGACGACGACCGGGTGGTCGTCTTCGGCGAGGACGTCGGGGCGCTCGGCGGCGTCTTCCGGATCACCGACGGCCTCCAGGCCCGCTTCGGCGACAAGCGCTGCTTCGACACCCCGCTCGCCGAGGCCGGCATCGTCGGCTTCGCCGTCGGCCTGGCCATGTCCGGCCTGCGCCCGGTGGTCGAGATGCAGTTCGACGCGTTCGCGTACCCGGCGTTCGAGCAGATCGCCTCGCACGTGGCGAAGCTGCGCAACCGCACCCGGGGCGCGCTCAGCGCGCCGATCGTCATCCGGGTGCCGTACGCCGGTGGCATCGGCGGGGTCGAGCACCACTGCGACTCCAGCGAGGCGTACTACGCGCACACGCCCGGGCTGAAGGTGGTCACCCCGGCGACGGTCGAGGACGCGTACTCACTGCTGCGCCAGGCGATCGACGACCCCGACCCGGTCGTGTTCATGGAGCCGAAGAAGCTCTACTTCTCCAGTGCCGAGGCGGAACTGCCGGCCACGACCGCGCCGATCGGCCGGGCCGTCGTCCGCCGGGCCGGCCGCGACGCCACCCTCGTCGCGTACGGGCCGGCGGTGCCGGTCGCGCTGGAGACCGCCGAAGCCGCCCGCGAGGAGGGCTGGGACCTGGAGGTCGTGGACGTGCGCAGCATCGTGCCGTTCGACGACGAGACCGTCACCGCCTCGGTCCGGCGCACCGGCCGCTGCGTGGTCATCCAGGAGGCGCAGGGCTTCGCCGGGGTCGGCGCCGAGATCGCCGCCCGCGTGCAGGAGCGCTGCTTCCACGCCCTGCACGCCCCGGTGCTGCGGGTGTCCGGGCTGGACATCCCGTACCCGGCGCCGATGCTGGAGCACACCCACCTGCCGTCGGTGGACCGGGTCCTCGACACGGTGGCCCGGCTCCAGTGGGACGACCAGCCCGACGGGCGCTGGCTGAGCCGGGGGAGCGCGGCGTGACCACCGTGGACGGGGCGCAGGTCTTCCTCCTGCCCGACCTGGGCGAGGGGCTGAGCGAGGCCGAGATCGTCGAGTGGCGGGTCGCCGTCGGTGACGTGGTCACGGTGGACCAGAGCGTCGTCGAGGTGGAGACCGCCAAGGCCGTCGTCGACGTGCCCTGCCCGTACGCCGGACGGGTCGTGGCGCTGCACGGCGCGGCGGGTGAGACCCGCCCGGTCGGCCAGCCGCTGATCACCATCGCCCCGCTGACGGGCGACGGCGGGACCGCCGCCGAGCCCGCCGGGCACGCCACCTACCGTGAGGAGGAGCGGGCCGGCTCCGGCAACGTCCTCATCGGGTACGGCACCGGCCACGGCGGCCCGGGGCGGCGGCGTCGCCGCCCGCGCCTCGTGACCGCGCCCGATCCCACCCCCGCCGCGTCGGCGGCGCCCGCCCCGGCCGGCCCTGTCGAGCGCCCGGCCGGCCCTGCCGACCGTCCGGACGCCGCTGCGGCGCCGCTGGTCATCTCGCCGATCGTGCGCCGGCTGGCCCGCGAGCACGGCCTCGACCTGACCGCGCTGCGCGGCACGGGCCCGGGCGGGGTGCTGCGCCGCGCCGACGTGGAGGCCGCGGTGGCCGGGGCGACGTCGCCGGCCGCGCGGCTCGCGGCGGTGCCGGACCAGCCCGCCGAGCCCGAGGCGGCGGACGTGGTCGTTCCGCTGACCGGCATCCGCAAGGCGATCGCCGACAAGCTCTCCCGCAGCCGGCGGGAGATCCCCGAGGTGACCATCTGGGTGGACGTGGACGCCACCGGCCTGCTGGAGACCCGCGCGGCGATCAACGCGGCGACCCCGGACGCGCCGGTGAGCATCCTGGCCCTGCTGGCCCGGATCTGCCTGTCCGGGCTGCGCCGGTACCCGCAGCTCAACGCCCGCGTCGACACCGAGGGCCAGCGGATCGTCCAGTCCGCCGGGGTGCACCTGGGCATCGCCGCCCAGACCGACCGGGGGCTGGTCGTGCCGGTGCTGCGCGACGCGCAGCGGCTCACCACCGCCGAACTGGCCGCCGAACTGGCGGCGACCACCACGGCCGCCCGGGCCGGCACGCTGCCCCCCGCCCGGCTGACCGGCGGCACGTTCACGCTCAACAACTACGGCGTCTTCGGCGTCGACGGCTCCACCCCGATCATCAACCACCCGGAGGCGGCGCTGCTCGGGGTGGGACGGATCGTGGACAAGCCCTGGGTGGTGGACGGGCAGCTGGCGGTGCGCAAGGTGACGCAGCTCAGCCTGACCTTCGACCACCGGGTCTGCGACGGCGGGGTGGCCGGCGGGTTCCTGCGGCACGTCGCCGACTGCGTCGAGCGGCCGGCGGTGCTGATCGCGAACGTCTGAACCAGGCCCGAGTCGGCCCCGGTTCCCGCCTCCGGCCGGGGCCGGGGCCGACGCCGTCGCGGGCCGCGTTTTCCCCCGCCGGGGCCGGGAATGCGGGCCGGGCAGTCTCGCCGAGGGGAGGACGAGTGGCGTACCCGGACATGCCCTCCGCCGGCGGTGTGCCCCGCTACGCGGTGGCCGGCGCGCCACTGCTCTGCGACGCCCGGGAACACGGCCTGGTCGGCGACGGGGCGACCAACGACCAGCCGGCCCTCGCCGCGCTGGTGGACCGGCTCGGCGACGCGTGCGCCGCTGACGGCCGGGCCCGGATCATCTACTGCCCGCCCGGGGTCTACTCGATGCGGGACGCGGGCACCGTCTGGCGTACGGGGGTGTCGCTCGTCGGCGCCGGCCCGGGGGCGACCCGCTTCGTGCTCAGCAACGCCGGCAACCGGGCAGACCCGGCGCCGCTGGCGTTCTACACCACGCTCCAGCACGGCGCCGACCGGGACCGGCACCTGGCCGACTGCACCTTCGCCGACTTCGAGATCGACGGCTCGGGGGTGGCGTCGGCGGACTACAACCCGCTGGCCAAGGGGCTCGGCCTGCAGTACGTCGTCCGGGGGACCTTCCGCAACCTGTACATCCACCACACCGCCGCCACCGGCCTGGGCTGCGACTTCCTCCAGGACTGCCTGATCGACGGGGTGCTGGTGGCCGGCTGCGGACGGCTGGACAACGGCACCGAGATGGGCGGCGCCGGCATCGGCGTCGGCATCGGCGGCTGGGGCAGCGTCGAGCGGCTCAACATCGTCAACTGCAGTGCGGTGGCCAACGCGACCAACGGCATCTTCCTGGAGTTGCAGGCGGCGGAGCACCTGCGCCCACGGGGAGTGCGGATCATCGGCTGCCACGCCCAGGGCAACCGCTTCGGCATCTCCGACTGGGGCGCCAACGGCCTGATCGTCTCCGCCTGCACCATGACCGGCAACCTGGAGGCGGGCTTCCACGTCTCGGCGAAGGGCACCACGCACACCGCCGGGCGGGGCGGCATCCTCACCGACTGCGTGATCGACGGCAACCTGCGCGACGGGGTCAGCATCGGCAACACCCCGGGCCCGTACACGATCCGCGGCAACCGGATCAGCGGCAACGGCCGGTACGGCTACCACCAGCGCGACCTCGGCGGATCCGAGCAGGCCGTCGCCGAGGAGATCGTCATCGAGAGCAACGACTTCTACGGCAACAGCGCCGACGCCATCCGCATCGACCGCCCGGTCCGCGACGCCATCGTGGTCGGCAACCGGATCCGCAACAACGGGCGGCAGTGGGCGCCGGCGATGAGCGGGCACGGCGACTCGGTGCGGTACACCGAGAGGTCGGTGGTGGACCGGCGGGCGGCCTGGCCGAACGACGGCCACCGGGGCAAGGTGGTGCGCGTCGGCGAGCGGATCGCCGTGGTGGCGGCCAACGACGACAGCGAACTCACCCTCGCGCCGATCCGGCCGGACGCGTCGAGCGGGTGGAGCGGGGCCACCCCGGCGCCGGGCACCCGGTACGAGCTGCCGGCCGGGCCGCCGGTGCGGGCCGGCATCGCGATCAACGCTGCCGTCGACTCGGCCACCATCAGAGGAAACCGGATCTGGGACAACCGGGAGCCGAGCATGCAGGACCACGGGCTGTGGATCACCGAGCAGGGCAGCTGCGTGGACTGCCGGGTCGAGGACAACGACCTGGCCGGTAACGCGGACTCCGCCATCCGGATGGACACCCCGCCGGTCGGTGGGCGGTGGGAACGCAACCACGGCGACGACGACTGGACGTGAGGGCAGGCTCGTCGCGCTGGTGCCGTATCGGGTGTCGCCGTGCCGCGCGGGCCGGGACCGGGACGGGCGGGTGGCGGGGCGGACGATTCCGGACGGAACCGGAAGCCGGCGCGAGTGGCCCCATTGAGTGCAGCGCGGGAAACGCTTCCCATAATTGCTTTACCGATTCCGTCGAAATTGCGGGCCCGCCCCGCGCGGCACCGAGAGAATGTGGCTGAGGGACACCAATTAACGGGGGGACGCATCATGGAGTTTAGGCGGCGACTGACGGTGCTGGCCGTGACCATCGCGGCCGCGCCGGTGGCCCTGGGCGGGTGCACCGCCGACCGCAAGCCGGGTGCCCAGCCGGCCGAGGGGCGGGCAGTGGCGCCGGAGCTGACCGTGACGCCCACCGACCGCGCCGGCGAGGTGCCGATCACCGCCGAGGTGGGGACCGCGGTCAGGAACGGGAAGGTCACCGCCGTCCGGATCATCGACGACAAGGGTAAGCAGGTCGAGGCGGAGCCCAGGGAGGACGGTTCGGGCTGGGTGCCGAAGGTGCCCCTGAAGC
This sequence comes from Micromonospora sp. NPDC049051, assembly GCF_043197575.1. NCBI lineage: Bacteria > Bacillati > Actinomycetota > Actinomycetes > Micromonosporales > Micromonosporaceae > Micromonospora > Micromonospora sp. NPDC049051. The sequence continues at coordinate 82,430 of NZ_JBICTL010000007.1, read as the reverse complement.
CGCGGCGTACCTACACGGCGGAGGTGACCGCGACGGGTGACTCGGGGAAGACGACCACCCGCAAGACCACCTTCACGACGATGCCGAAATCGACCAAGCCGGCAATCACCAGCACGTTGTATTTCGCCGGTAATCGGACGTACGGCACCGCGATGCCAGTGACCGTGGCGTTCGACCCGCCCATTCCGAAAGAGGCCAGGAGTGATGTGCAGCGCCGATTGTTCGTGAAGACCGATCCGCCGCAACCGGGCGCGTGGTCGTGGGTGTCCGACGGCAGCCAGGCCTATTACCGGGCCCCCGATTTCTGGCGCCCGGGGACCAGCATCAGCGTCCGCGCCGGGCTGGAGGGCCTGCCGATCGGCAAGGACCTGGTCGGCGACTCCGACCGCACCGCCACCTCGAAGATCGGCCGGCAGGTGGCCCTGGAGATCGACAACGCGACCAAGCAGATGTCGGTGCTGCGCGACGGCAAGGTCGTACGGCGGATCCCGGTCAGCCTCGGCAAACCGAGCACGCCGACCTCCAGCGGCAAGATGGTGATCATGGAGAAGCACGAGCAGACGACGTTCGACACCCGGGGTTCGGCCGACCCCTACGTGGTGGACGTCGAGGACGCCCAGCGGTTGACCTGGGGCGGGGAGTTCATCCACGGGGCGCCGTGGTCGGAGGGGGACCAGGGCAGCACGAACGTCTCGCACGGCTGCACCAACGTCTCCGCCGCCGCCGCGGACTGGCTCATGGGGGTGACCCAGGTCGGCGACCTGGTCACCGTCAAGGGCACCGAGGTGCCGTTGAACGAGGGCAACGGCTGGACGGCCTGGAACGTCAGCTGGGACGAGTTCGTCAAGGGCAGCGCGCTGCCCGTTCCGGCCGGGCTGAAGCCGTCACCGTCGCCCGCGCCGCACCCGGGCGCGGTGGCCGGGGGCTCCCCGGCGCCCGCACCGTCCGTGCGCGGCGGCTGATCCGACGGTACGCACACCTGGGGACCGGTCCGCCGCCACGCGGGCCGGTCCCCAGGCGGAACCCGGTCGTCTGCGCCCGCCGACGCCGCAGCCCGTGGTGCGCGGTCGGGTCGTCCCCGAGGAGGATCCGGGAGGGCCCGGGGGATGACCCTGGGCGTACCCGGATCTGGTCCCTCAGCAGGGCGGAAATGTCGGGGGCGGGGGATAGGTTCGTCGGTATGCGACAGCGCGACGACCGGCTCCACGTGGAGATCACCGTGGCCGACCACCAGGTGGAGGTGCGGGCCGTCGGCGAGGTCGACATCGCCACGGTCGCCGCCTTCCGTTCCGCGCTCTGGGCCGCCCCGGCCCGGCCCGTGCTCCGGCTCGACCTCTCCGGCGTCCGCCTGCTCTCCGCCGCCGGGGTGCGGGCGCTGGTCGCCGCGCACCTGCGCGTCCGCGCGCGGGGTGGCGAGCTGGTGCTGCTGCGACCCGACCCGGTGGTCGAGCGGGTGTTGCGCGCCACCGGCCTGCACCGGGTCATATCGATCGTCGACGCGTCTGCCGACCGGGAGCTGGTGCCCTGCTGACCCGCGTCGGCCTGAGCCCCGCGTCACCGTGACGGGGCCCACGGGCCGGTGCCCTGGCCAGCCGCAGCCGGCGCCCTGCACGGTCCGCCCGCAGCCACCGGCCTGCGGGCCGGTGCCGTGGCCTGTATCGCGGCGTGGGCCGGGGCCGACGACGTCGCCCGTCGTCCGCACCGGCCCGTGGCCCGGCTGTTCACCGCCCCCTTCGGCCGTTCACCGCCGGTGCGGTGGTGTGCCGTCCGCTCAGCGCACGCCGAGCAGGTCGACGACGAAGACCAGGGTCTCGCCCGGCCTGATGACGCCACCGGCACCCCGGTTGCCGTAGCCCAGGTGCGGCGGGATGGTGAGGCGCCGCCGGCCGCCGACCCGCATGCCCACGACACCCTGGTCCCAACCGGCGATGACCTGTCCAGCGCCGAGCCCGAACTCGAACGTCTCGCCCCGGTTCCACGAGGAGTCGAACTCGCGGCCCGTGGAGTGCGCGACGCCCACGTAGTGGACGCTGACCAGCTGACCCGGCTGGGCCTCCGGCCCCTCACCCACGGTGATGTCGTCGATGACGAGGTCGGCGGGGGGCGCGCCCTCGATCGGACCCACCTCGGGCTTGCCTGGGCGGGCGCCTGCTGCCTTGTCCATTCGGGAATCTCCTACCGTTTCGGTCCTGATGTCCGTCACCCGAGATCCTGCCCGATGGCGTCCGGCCGGTGTGTGGCGGTCCCCGAAGGCAGAAGTGCGGCCGGGCGGACACGCGGAAGCGGGCGCCACCGGTGGTGACGCCCGCCGAGGGGAGGTACCGCGCCCGGTCACCGCAGCCAGGGGAACCGCCGCACGATCGGGAGCTTCGCCCACACCTTGCCGAGGCCGAGGGTCGCGCCGGCGTTGACCAGTGCGAGACCGACCAGCAGCGCCGCGTTGAGCAGGTGCTCGTCCATGAAGGGGTTGTTCTCGGGGGGCAGGACGACCGTCCACATCATCACGTAGAGCACCGCGCCGGCGACCGCGGCGACCCGCATCCCGATGCCGAGCAGCAGCGCGATGCCGATCCCGGCCAGACCGGCCATGAAGAGCACGTCGGCCCAGGCCGCCCCGGCGATGCCGTGGTAGAAGTCCGCGAACGGACCCGCCGCGCCGAAGGTCAGGAAGCCCTTGGTGGGGCTGCCGCCGTTGATCCAGGCGTTCTTCGCCTCGGTGGCGAAGCCCAGACCGAAGACCTTGTCGAGGAACGCCCAGAGGAAGGTCCAGCCGAGGGCGATCCGGATGCCGGCGAAGACGTACCGGGCTGCGCGCTCCCTGGTGGTCTCCCCGACGTGCCCGGTCTCCGCCACGGGAGCGGCGGTCCTGGCGGTGGTGCGCTCGATCGTCGCGGTCATTGTCTCCACGTCCCTTCGTGTCCCTCTCACCGCGCTGTCCCGGTGGCAACTCCATTGGACGCCCACCGGCGACCGCCGGGCAGGGCCGACCGGGCCCCACCGGACCGGGACCTTGGACCCCTCCTGGCCCGGTCCGGCGACCCTGACCCGGCGGCCCGTTCCGGCCGTAGCGTCGCAGGTGCGACGACAGGGAGGCCGTGATGAGGACGTGGCAGGTGGACGACGTGATGACCCGCGAGGTCGCGACGGTGGGGGAGGAGACCCCCTACCGGGAGATCGTCGACTCGTTGGTCCGGCGCGGCATCAGCGGGGTACCCGTGGTGGACGCCTTCCGCCGGGTGCTGGGCGTGGTGTCCGAGTCGGACCTGTTGCACAAGGTCGAGCGGGCGGGCCGCCCGGACGAACGGCGGGTCTTCGAGGGGCGCCGGCGCCGTACCGCCCGGGAGAAGGCCGACGCGCTGGTGGCGCGTGACCTGATGACCGCGCCGCCGGTGACGGTCTTCTCCGGGACCACGATCACCGCCGCCGCCCGCCAGATGGACCGGGAGTCGGTCAAGCGGCTGCCGGTGCTCGACGACCTTGGGCGGCTCGTCGGCATCGTCACCCGCGGCGACCTGCTGCGGGTGCACCTGCGCAGCGACGCGGAGATCAGGGAGGACGTGGTGCAGGAGGTGCTGCGCCGGGTCCTCGCCGTGCGGGACGGCCTGGTCACCGTACGGGTGCGCGACGGCGAGGTGACACTCGACGGCCGGTTGGACCGGCGCAGCGCGGCCGAGTTGGCGTCCCGGCTGGCCGGGCAGGTCAGCGGCGTGGTCCGGGTGACGAGCACGCTCGCCTACGACGTCGACGACACCACCCTTGTCGACCTGGACACGGCCCGGTTCACGCCGGTGGCCTGAGACGGGTGCGGGCCGGCCCGCCGGCGGCAGCGGACTTGTCCGGACCGTCGCCGGCCGGTGGGCGGCTCGCCTAGGCTCGGGACCGGACGCGCACGCGGGCCGCCGCCGGGCCGCAGCGGCGGCGACGAGGATGTGGGGGCGTCGGGTGCGGGGGCGGCCCTGGCGGCGTCGAGCGGCCCGGTCACCCGCGTCCGCGGACCCAGCTGGCGAGGCCGGGCCGCAGGCCGAGAGGTGCGCACCCCGCGCGGCCGGCCGTCGTCGGCCGCGGGGGTCGCCGTCGGGGATGCGGAGGACGCCGGATGGACGAGGCGACGTTCGCCGTACCTCTCTGGGCGTGGGCGGTGGTGGGCGCGGTCATCGCCGTCATGCTCGCCGTGGACCTGCTCTCGCACCGCGACAACCACGTGATCGAGCTACGCGAGGCGCTGCTGTGGAGCGGCATCTGGATCACCGCGGGGCTCACGTTCGGCCTGGTGATCTGGCTGTGGCGGGGCGGCGAGCCGGCCGTGGCGTACTTCTCCGGCTACCTGCTGGAGAAGGCGCTCTCCGTCGACAACGTCTTCGTCTTCGCGCTGCTGTTCGGGTACTTCCGGGTGCCCGCCGCGTACCAGCACAAGGTGCTCTTCTGGGGGGTCGTCGGTGCGCTCGCGTTCCGGCTGGCCTTCATCTTCGCCGGCGCCGAGCTGCTGGAGCGGCTGACCTGGGCCGGGGTCGTGCTCGGCGCCTTCCTGATCTGGACGGGGTGGCGACTGGCGGTACGCGGCGAGCCGGACGTCGACCCCGACCGCAACGTCGCGGTCCGGGCGTTCCGGCGGCTGGTGCCCACGGAGTCCCGCTTCCACGGCGGCCGGTTCACCGTCCGGGTCGACGGCCGGCGCCGGGCCACCCTGCTGCTGGTGGCGCTGGTCTCGATCGAGGCCACCGACGTGATCTTCGCGATCGACTCGGTGGCGGCGATCCTCGCCATCACCACCGACACGTTCATCGTCTGGACGGCGACCGCGTTCGCCGTGCTCGGCCTGCGCAGCCTCTACTTCTGCCTGGCCGGCCTGCTGCGGCACTTCGGCCACCTGCGGTACGGGCTGGCCGTGCTGCTGGCCTTCGCCGGGGTGAAGCTGATCCTGGCCGAGACGCCGGTCGGGAAGCTGCCGGTCTGGTTGACCCTCGTCGTGGTGGTGCTGACGCTGTCGGTCGCCATCGGCTGGAGCATGGTCGACGCCTCCCGGGAACGGCGTCGGCGCGTGGGCGGTTGACCGCGCGCGGGCGGGCGGGACCCGGGCGGTCAGCCCGGTCGTACGACGGGGTCGGCGAGCTGGGCGCGGAGCACGGCGGGCGCCTCGGCGAGGGACGGGCCGTACCAGGTCAGGTGCCGACCGGAGACCAGGGCACAGGGGACGCCGGGGAACGCCTCCGGCCCGTCGCCGGCGGTGAACCGGTAGGGCTCGTCGGGCAGCACCACCAGCTCCGGCGTACGGGCGCGCAGCTCGTCGAGGCTCGGCCGGGGATAACGCTCGACGTCGTCGCCGTACGCGTTGCTCACGCCGAGCCGGCGCAGCACGTCGCCGGCGAAGGTGTCGGCGCCCAGCACCACCCACGGCCGCCGCCAGACCGGCACCACCGCCCGGCGGGCCGACCGGGCGACAGGCAGGTCGGCCCACGCCCGGCGGGCCCGGACGAGCCACTCCGGTTCGGCCGGGGCGCCCAGGTCGCCCAGCAGCGCCGCCAGCTCGGCCAGCGCCTCGTCGACGGTACGCGGATAGGTCACCCGCACCGCGACGCCGGCGGCGGCCAGCGCGTCGGCGTCCTCGCGGCGGTTCTCCTCGACGTTGAGCAGGACCAGGTCGGGGCGCAGCGCGAGCACCCGGTCGAGGTCCGGGTACTTGCTCCCGCCAACCCGCGCCACCTCCAGCCCGGCGGGGTGGGTGCACCAGTCGGTGGCGCCGACCAGCAGACCCGGCAGGGTCAGGGCGACGGCCTCGGTCAGCGACGGCACCAACGACACGACGTGCACCCGCGCACCTCCCCGGTCGGGTACGCCGGACACCGGCGTACCGGTCGATCATGCCCTGACCCGCGCGGGTCGGCACGGTTCAGTCCGCGGCCGGCGCGCGGCGGGGCTGCTCGGCGGCGTGGCGCAGCCAGCGCTCGCGGGCCAGCGCGTACTCCACCTCGCCGTGCTCCGCGCCGTCGATCAGCTCCGGCCAGTCCCCGACGTACGCGCGCACGAGTCGCAGCCCGGACTTCTCCATGACCCGGCGCGACGCGGCGTTGACGGCCATGGTGTTCGCGGTGACCCGTCGCACGCCGAGTTCGGCGAAGCCCTTGTCGATCAGCGCCCGGCAGCCCTCCGTGGCGAGCCCGGCGCCCCAGGCGGCCCGGCGCAGCCGGTAGCCCAGCTCCACCTCCCGGGCGTCGCCGTCGCGGGTCGGGCGGAACTCGAACCAGCCCAGGAACTCGCCCGACCCCCGGTCCTGCGCCGCCCACCACCCCAGCCCCGGCGGTCGCCGGTAGTGGGCGAGGATGCGGGGCAGGACGCGCTCGCGGACCGCCTCGGGCGGGGTGGGCCGACCGCCGGTGAGGTACCGCATCACCTCGGGGTCGCTGTCGAGCCCGACGAGCAGGTCGGCGTCGTCGGGGGTGAACTCGCGCAGCACCAGTCGGGGGGTGCTCAGGAAGACGCTCACCCGCCCATCCCAGCGGCGCGGGCGCCGAGCCTCAACCGAATTGCGGCGTGCGGGTCGGGGGGACACCACCGCCGCGCCGGTCATGATCGACCGCCTAGACTCGCCCCGGCCGACGCGTCGGCCGGGACCGGCGGCGGGGACGGACGGATCAGGCGGATGACGAGCACCGGTGGTGGGGACGGCTCCTGGCTGCGCGCGGTCGTCGGGGAGGGCGGGCGCGGCCCGCTGCTCACCCGGGGCGACCAGCTCGTGCACGGCCCCCGCCGGCTCGGCGAGTTGGCGCAGGGACGCCCGCCGGGCGTCACCGGCAGCCAGTGGAGCACGGCCAGCCGGGAGGGCTACGACTTCGTCGTCTGTGCCGCCGACACGGCCCTGCCGGTCTTCGCCGTCGAGATCGGCCCTGTCGCGTCCCCCGGCTCCCCGGCACCGCGGGTGGAGCGGCTGAAGAACGCGGTCGCCGAGGCCGTCGGCCTGGCGGTGCTGCGGATCGGGTCGCCGACGCTGCGGGCCGACGCCCACGGGCGCCGGATCCTGGCGTACGTGATCGACGCGCGCGCGTACGCGGCCCTGGGCGCGGGGGAGCCGGACGACGCCGAGGCGCCCCCGGTCGGGTTCCGGGACATCCTCGGGCGGCTGCCCGACGGGCGGACCGGTCCCGTCAACGACCTCGGCGCCCTGGCCCGGGCCGCGGCCGTCGACGCGTACGTGGCGCGGCGGCTGGTCGACCCGATCGTGCGGGGCCTGCACGTGCGCTGGGCGGACGGGCCCGCCGAGGGCTGGAGCTGGGTGCAGGTACGCCCCGGCGTCTGCCTCGTGGAGCGGGTGACGGTGCACGAGCGGCGGGTCTCCGCCGGGGTGCATCCGGGGCGGCTGGCCGAGGACCTGGCGGCGGTGGCCGTCGGCGAGCGGATGCGCGCGCTGGACGCGGCCGGGCCCGTGCTGACGCCCCACGACGAGTTGCTCGCCGAGATCCGGCTATTGGAGTCGCGGCGCGAGGAGATGACGGACGGTTTCGCCTTCGCCCACCTCTGCGCGGACTGACCCCACGCCCTCCTTGTTTCCTGGACGGCGTTGAACCTTCGCGCCGGGCGTTCCGTACTCCTGCGGGAACGGACAGGATCTCCCCGACCGCGCCCTGCGGGCGCGGCAGACGGTGCGGAAAGGGCATCGTCGGTCATCGACGTGCCACCGGCCCGCCGCGACGGGTCCCCGTCGGGGTGCGCCCCGCAATTCCGTCGGTCCGCCGAGGTCCCGGATCAACTACCGGATCGCGAAGGAGAGCAATTCGATGCGCAGGTCCACACGGGCGCGCCGGTCATCCGGTAACGCGCGGAGCAAGCGGCTGCTGGCGGTCGTCGGCACGCTCGCCGTCTTCGGCGGGATCGTCGCCGTGACCCAGATCTCGTCGGCGGAGGACCGCCGTTCGGGCCCCACCCGGCCGGCCTCCGCCGCCTGCGTGCAGCCCAGCCCCGGCGCGACCGCGCCCGGTGGCCGGGGCATCAGCCGGACCTGGCAGGACGGGCGGTGGGTGCGCAACCACTGGGGGGACGGGCAGCAGACGGTGGCCGAGTGCGAGCAGACGCGCGGCGGTGGCGACAACGGCGGCTCGGCCGTGGCCTGCCCGGACGTGGCCGGCCAGCTCCCGCAGGTGCCCGATCGCGCCCGCGCGGAGGTCGACCGGAACCTGAACCTGCTGGTGACCCAGATCGCCGAGGCGGACCGGCGGCTCGCCGCCGAGGGCCGCCGGGGGGAGGAGTTCGTCCGCACCGCGATCCTGCAGCCGCTGGCCGCCAAGCGCCGGGCGACGCTGGAGCGGATCACCGTCGCGATCGACCGGGTGGGGCCCCGGCCGCAGGGCCTGGCCCGGCTCGCCGAATGCCAGGTCCAACCCACCGGCAACAACGGCGGTGGGAACAACGGCGGTGGGAACAACGGCGGTGGCAACAACGGCGGTGGCAACAACGGCGGTGGCAACAACGGCGGTGGCAACAACGGCGGTGGCAACAATGGCGGCGGGGACGGGGGGCCCGGCGCCGGGCTGGGGGTGATCGCGAACGACTGCGACGACAGCCGGTTGCAGCCGCACGACGGTTTCCAGAACGGCAACCGGTGCGTCAGCACCGCGTTCGGTGAGGTCGGCGCCGCCGCGAACAATCCGTCGCTGCTGATCACCGAATTCCCCGACCGCGTGGGCGCGAACCAGCCGTTCACCCTGCGGGTCTCCACCCGCAACCTGGTCCGGGACCGTTTCCTCGCCGCCGGGCAGGGCGGGTACTACGTGGAGAGTTCCCTGCTCAACGGGCAGGGGCTGGTGCGGGGCCATTTCCACACCGCCTGCCGGATGCTGGACAGCCTCCGGCAGCCCCCGGAGCCGCAGGAGGTGCCGGCGTTCTTCGTCGCCACCGAGGACAGCCGTGGCGGCGCCGAGCCCGACGACGTGACCATCCAGATTCCCGGGCTGCCCGGATCCGGCACCGCCCAGTGCGCGGTCTGGGCCGGCGACGGCTCGCACCGGGTACCGATGATGGAGCGGGCCAACCAGACGCCGGCCTTCGACGTGGTGCGCATCCAGGTCGGCTGAGGACGCCTCGCCGACGTGGGGACGGCTTACCTCAGCCCCGACACTGACCGGGGCCGTACGGGGGCGGGTGCCCGTACGGCCCCGTCGGTGCGCCCACGGCAGCGCCCGCGCGACGGGCAGCACTGGCGGCGGCAGGCAGGGCGGCGATCCGCCGGGGAAGGACCCCGCTGTCGGGCCGTCCCGAGATCCGTGGAGATAATGCTCGGCAAAGCCGTCATTGCGTTCGGGAAGCACGGCGAGTGCGGCCCGCGTCGATGCGACAGTGGCGATGATCACGGCCGTGCGGTCGACCGGCGTGTCGTTCTCGGCCACCAAGGCGGGCACGGCGACTCGCCGAGGCTGACGCGGGCAATGGGGCGGGCTGGGAATGGACCAGCGACCGGGCGTCGGGTCGTGCGAATGGACCGCCGTGGGAAAAGACCGGCGGGGCCGCGCTGATTCCTCAGCGTGACCCCGCAGCAGCCCGAGCGTGAGCCCGGCGCGGTCAGCGGTTCTTGTACGCCTCGACGACCTCGACCGGGATGCGGCCACGCTCGGAAATCTTGTAGCCGTTCTTGGTGGCCCATTCCCGGATGGCCCGGTTCTGCTCCCGGTCCATTCCCGAGCCGCCCGACGCGCCCGCCCGCCGGGCCGGCCGCCCGGTCTCGGCGGAGCCGCGACCGATTCGCCGGCCAGCGTTGATGTACGGGTCGAGAGTCTTGCGCAGCACGCCCGCGTTCTCGTCGGAGACGTCGATGGTGTAGGCCACGCCGTCCAGACTGAACTCGACGGTCCGGTCGGCCTTTCCACCGTCGAGGTCGTCGGTCAGGACCGTGATTACTTTTCTTGCCATCGTCAATTACTCCCTGTGTGGGGCGGGGTGTGGTCAAAGTTTGACGTATCCGACGGTGAATCCGCAACAAAGCGCGTCGTCTTCATTTCGGCGCGTCGCGTTATCGCGGGAAAACGGCGTGACGCAAAGCCGGGGTTCAGTCGCTGAGCAGGCCGGCATGGCCCGCGAGCGCCGCGGCCTCGGCCCGGCTGGAGACGCGCAACTTCCGCAGTAGTGCGGCCGTCATACGCTTCACGGTGCGTTCCGAGACATGCATCCGTTCGGCGATCTCGACAGTGCTGCAACCTGCCGCGATAGCCCGGAGCAAGGCGCGTTCCTCGTCGTCGAGGTCGACCGGGGCCGCCCGTCCGGGACGCAGCAGCGCGCGCAGCAGGTGTCCCGGCAGCACCGCCCAGCCGTCGAGGACGGCCAGCAGCGGGGGCAGCAACTCCTCCGGCTCGGCGGTCTTCGGCAGGAACCCCTCGGCACCGGCGCGCAGCGCCTCCAGGGCGGGAGCCACGTCCTCCCCGCCCGACATGGCCACCACCCGAACCCGAGGGGTGGTGCGCCGGATCGCCGCCACCGCCCGGATCCCGCCCGGCGGGGGCATGTGCAGATCCACCAGCGCCAGGTCGGGCAGGCAACGGCCGACCAGCGAGGCGGCGGCCGAGGCGTCGCCGGTGGAGCCCACCACCGCCGCCCGCCCGTCGGTCGTCGCCGGCAGCAGCAACTCCAACCCGCGGACGAAGAGCGGGTGGTCGTCCACGACGGCCAGCCGGACGACGGGGGCAGCGGGCATGCCTGGTCCGTTCCCGAGCGGGTACCGATCATGCGGCCTAACGAGGGAGGTCGGGCGGATGCGCGGACGGCACGGGTGGCCAGGACCGCCGCGGGTGCTCCGGTGGTCGGGGCCCGAACCCGGTCCCGCCGATCCGGCGGCCCTGGACACCGACCCGCACCTGCTGCTCCGCGTGCTCTGCCACGAGTTCCGCACCCCGGTCAGCGCGCTCACCTCGCTCACCCGGGCGCTGGCGGACGACCGGGTCGCGCTCACCGGCGACGACCGGCGCGCCATCACGGCGCTGGCCCACGAGCAGGCCGTACACCTGCAGGGGCTGCTGCGGGACGCGGCCGCCGGCACCGGGGCCCTCGCGCCGGCGGCGGACCCGGCGGTGCCGCTGGCGGAGATCCTGCGCGGCGCGGCGGCCCTGGTGCCCCGGCACCGGCGGCTGACCGGCGTGACCCGGCCGGCCGGCGACTGCCCGGTGCCGCGGCGGCGGACCCGGCAGGTGGTGACGAACCTGGTGGAGAACGCGCTGCGGCACGGCCCGGCCGAGGGGCGGATCGGCATCCACGCCGCGCTCGGCCGCCGCGGGCTCAGCATCGTCGTCACCGACGAGGGGCGGGTCGACCCGCCCCTCGTCGAGGCGCTGCGCCGGCCCGCCCCCGGTACCGGTGCCTCCGGGCTCGGGCTGTGGATCGTCCGGCGGCTGCTCGCCGCCGACGGCGGACGGCTGCGCCTGCACCGGCTACGACCGCGCGGGGTGGCCATCGAGGTCGTGCTGCCCGTGCCGGCAGGCGCAGGTTGACCCCGCCGGGCCACCGGTTGACCCGACAGGGTCGCCGTTCGCGGGAACCGCCTCGGTGACAGCCCGCCGGGCACCGAGGAGGACACGTGTTCAGTCACATCAAGGACCTGCAGTTCGAGGCCAAGCCGGACGGCCCCGACGCGGCGTTCGCCCGCCGGCTCCAGGAGATCCTGGGCGGCAAGTGGGGCGAGATGACGGTCGCCAACCAGTACCTCTACCAGGGCTGGAACTGCCGCCTGCCGGGCAAGTACAAGGACCTCTTCCTCGACGTCGGCACCGAGGAGATGGGCCACGTCGAGATGATCGCCACGATGATCACGCGCCTGCTGGAGAACGCCCCGCTGTCGTTGCAGGAGGCCGCCGACGACAACCCGATGGTCGGGGCGATCTACGGCGGGTCGAACCCGGCGCACTTCATCCACGGCGGCGGCGGAGCGCTCCCGGTGGACAGCGCCGGCGTGCCCTGGAACGGCAACTTCATCACCGCCAGCGGCAACCTGATGGCCGACTTCCAGCTCAACGTCACCGCCGAGGCGCAGGGCCGGCTCCAGGTGGCCCGGTTGTTCAACATGACCGACGATCCCGGGGTCAAGAACATGCTGCGCTTCCTGCTGGCCCGCGACACCATGCACCAGAACATGTGGATGGCGGCCATCGAGCAGCTCAAGGAGGACGGCCTCGAGGAGATGCCGGTGCCGGACGCGTTCCCCGACTCCAGGGAGTTCACCGAGAAGTTCAGCTACACGTACCTCGACTTCTCGCCGGGCACCGACGCGTCGGAGGGGCGCTGGGCGTCCGGGCCGGCGCCCGACGGCAAGGGCGAGTTCCGCTACGACCACAGCCCGCGTGCGCACGCGCCCGAGCCGGTCCTGCCGCCCGGCGACCCGAGGCTCTACGGGACGAATCCGGGCCTCGCCAAGGGCGCCGTCAACAAGGTCAAGAACAAGCTCACCTGACGCCGCCGTGCCGGGGGCGTCCGCGAGCGGCGGGCGGCCCCGGCGACGCCGTACCCGACCGGAGGTGTGCCGTGACCGAACTCGTGCTCCGCCCGCTCGCGGACGCGTTCATGCAGGTGGGTGTCTACGTCGCCGTCATGGTGGCGCTCTTCGGCTGGCTGCGCTGGCGCTACGGCGACCGGGTCACCGACGGGCTCACCAACCGGCCGCGGCTCGGTCCGCTGGTCGGCGCCCTGCTGGGCGTCAGCCCCGGCTGCGGCGGGGCGATCATCCTGATGCCGCTCTACGCGCGGGGAAAGGTCTCCTTCGGCACCGTGGTCGCCGCCCTGGCGGCCACCATGGGGGACTCGTCGTGGGTGGTGCTCGCCTGGAACCCGGTGTTCGCCCTGAAGATCCACGCGCTGCTCTTCGCGGTCGGCCTGGTGACCGGGTACGTCGTCGACGCGCTCGGCATCGACCCGGCCCGCGCCGTCGACCGCCGGGTCGCCGCCCCGCCCGCCCCGGTGGGCCTGGCCGCCGCGGGTGGGCCCGACCTCGCCGGGGCGCGGCGGCTGCTCGGCGGCCTGCTGCCGCGCGTGCCGGCGTCCACGGCGTTCTGGGGGCTGACCACGCCGGCGTTCGCGGTCTCGGTGCCGGTGGTGTTCCAGCTGGTCGATCCGGGCGCGCTGACCCGGTCCTTCGGGGGCGTCGACCCGTACCTGGCGCTGGGGGTGCTCGGCTCGCTCACCGCGGCGCTGATCTTCGCCGGCGGGCGGGGGAAGCTGGCCGACGACAGCCTGGAGACCGCGCAGCCCCGCTCGCTGCGGGAGACGTTGCGGCACAGCGCGCACGAGGCGTCCTTCGTCACCGTCTGGGTGGCTGTGGCGTACCTGGGCTGGCAGGTGGTGACGACCATGACCGGATTCGACGGCTCTCAGCTCGCTCTGACCGGGATCGTCGGCGTGCTGGTCGGCGCCGGCATCGGCCTCATCCCTGGGTGCGCGGTGCAGATCGTCTTCACCGGCCTGTACGTCACCGGCGGCCTGCCGCTGCCCACCCTGGTCGCCAACGCGATCAGCCAGGACGGTGACGCCCTGATCCCGCTCGCCGCGCTGCGCCGGCACTCGGCGGCGCTGGCCACCGTCGTCACCACCGTTCCGGCGGCGGCCGTCGGCGCCGCCCTGCTCGTCCTGCTCTGACCACGGAAGGCAGATCCCGATGTCCGTCGCTGTTCCGATCGTCCGCACCCGTCGCAACCTCCTCGCCTTCGCCGTGCTGACCGGGGTCGCCGCGGTGGCCGGCCTGCCGGGCTGGACCGTCGCCGCGCTGGCGCTGACCTGCCTGGCGATCCCGCTCGCGGTGGCGCTCGGCGGGGGCGCCGGCCCGCTGCGGGAGCTGCTGCGCCCCGGGCGCGTGTCGCGGGGAGCCAGTGGTCTGGGTCACAGTCCGGAACAAGGGGAACGATTTGTTACTTGAGTTGGACACGCTCAACTCAACGCGATAGCAGGTGTTCGATGGCAACTCTTCCGGTACTTCCCCTGACCGACGCCGTGCTGCTGCCCGGCATGGTGATCCCGGTGACCCTCGACCCGACGACCCAGGCCGCCGTCGACGCGGCCCGCGCCACCGGCGAGGGCACGCTGCTCGCCGTGCCCCGCCTCGACGGCGAGTACGGCCCGGTCGGCGCGATCGCCACCATCGAGAAGGTCGGCCGGCTGCCCAGCGGCGAACCGGCCGCCGTCGTCCGCGGCCTGTCCCGCGCCCGGATCGGCTCCGGCGTGCCCGGACCCGGCGCCGCCCTCTGGGTCGAGGCGACCGAACTCGACGAACCCGCCCCCGCCGGGCGCGCCCGCGAGCTGGCCCGCGAGTACCGGGCCCTCATGACGTCCGTGCTCCAGCAGCGCGGCGCCTGGCAGGTCATCGACGCGATCGAGCGGATGACCGACCTCTCCGAGCTGGCCGACTCGGCCGGCTACGTCTCCTGGCTCAGCCTCGCCCAGAAGACCGAACTGCTCGCCGCCGAGGACGTCACCGCCCGGCTGGAGCTGCTCGTCGGCTGGGTGAAGGACCACCTGGCCGAGCAGGAGGTCGCCGAGCAGATCAGCACCGACGTCCGCGAGGGGCTGGAGAAGTCCCAGCGGGAGTTCCTGCTGCGCCAGCAGCTCTCCGCCATCCGCAAGGAACTCGGCGAGGACGAGCCGGACGGCTCCGCCGACTACCGGGCCCGGGTGGAGGCCGCCGACCTGCCCGAGAAGGTACGCGAGGCGGCGCTGCGCGAGGTCGGCAAACTGGAGCGGGCCAGCGACGCCTCCCCGGAGGCGGGGTGGATCCGCACCTGGCTCGACACCGTGCTGGAGATGCCGTGGGGCACCCGTACGCAGGACGACACCGACCTGGCCGCGGCCCGCGCCGTGCTCGACGCCGACCACGCCGGCCTGGCCGACGTCAAGGACCGCATCCTGGAGTACCTCGCCGTGCGCAACCGGCGTGCCGAGCGCAACCTCGGCGTCGTCGGCGGGCGCGGCTCCGGCGCGGTGCTCGCCCTCGCGGGTCCGCCCGGCGTCGGCAAGACCAGCCTCGGCGAGTCGATCGCCCGTGCGCTCGGCCGCAACTTCGTCCGGGTCTCCCTCGGCGGCGTACGCGACGAGGCCGAGATCCGCGGCCACCGGCGCACCTACGTCGGCGCGCTGCCCGGCCGGATCGTGCGTGCCCTGCGCGAGGCCGGCTCGATGAACCCGGTCGTGCTCCTCGACGAGGTCGACAAGCTGGCCGCCGGCTACTCCGGCGATCCGGCCGCGGCCCTGCTGGAGGTGCTCGACCCGGCGCAGAACCACACCTTCCGCGACCACTACCTCGAGGTCGACCTCGACCTGTCCGACGTGCTCTTCCTGGCCACCGCCAACGTGGTGGAGGCCATCCCCGGCCCGCTGCTGGACCGGATGGAGCTGGTCACCCTCGACGGCTACACCGAGGACGAGAAGGTCGCCATCGCCCGGGACCACCTGCTGCCCCGGCAGCGGGAGCGGGCCGGGCTCACCGCCGACGAGGTGACCGTGGCCGACGACGCCCTCGCCCGGATCGCCGGGGAGCACACCCGGGAGGCCGGCGTACGGCAGCTCGAACGGGCGCTCGCGAAGATCCTGCGCAAGGTCGCGGTGGCCCTGGCCACCGACCCGGCGCCGGTCCGCGTCGACACCGGCAACCTCGCCACCTACCTCGGGCGGCCGAAGTTCACCCCCGAGTCGGCGGAGCGAACGGCCGTGCCCGGCGTGGCCACCGGGCTGGCGGTCACCGGCGCCGGCGGCGACGTGCTCTTCATCGAGGCCACCAGCATGGAGGGCGAGCCGGGGCTGACCCTGACCGGTCAGCTCGGCGACGTGATGAAGGAGTCGGCGCACATCGCGCTGTCGTACCTGCGCTCCAACGGGCGGCGGCTCGGACTCGACCCGAACGCCCTCGCCGGGCGGCGGATCCACCTGCACGTGCCGGCGGGCGCGGTGCCCAAGGACGGCCCCAGCGCGGGCATCACCATGGTGACCGCGCTGGCGTCGCTGGCCAGCGGCCGGCCGGTGCGCCCCGAGTTCGGGATGACCGGCGAGGTGACCCTCTCGGGCCGGGTGCTGCCCATCGGCGGGGTGAAGCAGAAGCTGCTCGCCGCCCACCGGGCCGGCCTGACCGAGGTGATCATCCCGGCCCGCAACGAGCCGGACCTGGACGACCTGCCCGCCGAGGTCCGGGAGGCACTGACCGTGCACACCCTGGCCGACGTCGCCGACGTGCTCGCCCTGGCGCTGCGCCCGGCCGACGCCGACACCCGCCCCGACCCGGCGCTGACCGCCGCCTGAGCGGTGCGGAAGGGTCCCTGCTGCCCGGCAGCAGGGGACCCTTCCCGCAGGAGGCCCGACCGCGTCGCCCGGCCCCGGTCACGCCCGGCGTCGGGTGGCGGGCAGGGGCCCCTGCGCTGCCGGAAACGTCAGGGAGGGCCCTGCCCGCAGGTCAGCGGCGGTCGCGCCGGTCGAAGTCGCGGTCGCGGCGCTCGCGCCGGTCGGCCCCGTCGAAGCGGCGCTCGCCGCCGCCGTCGCCGTCCCGGTCCCGGCGTACGGTCGCCTTGCGACCCTTGATGGTGCTGCCGCGCAGCCCCGCGATCACCTCGTCGGCGAGGGTGTGGGGCACCTCCACCAGCGAGAACCGGTCGGCGATCTCGATCGAGCCGATGTCCCGGCCGCTGACCCGGGTCTCGCCGGTGATGGCGCCCACCAGGTCCTGCGGGCGGACCCCGGCGCGCCGGCCCAGCCCGATGAAGACCTGGGTCATCCCGCCCGTGCGGGGCCGGCCGGGACCAGCCCGGCGCTCGCCCCGGCCGCCGGCCTCCGGCCGCCCCTCGCGCGGGCCCCGGACGGGGACCTGGGGGATCTCCTCCTCGTCGTCCGAGCCCGGCGACGTCGCCTCGTGGGCCAGCTTCACCGCCGCGAGGGCCACCTCGACCAGGTCGAACTCGTCGGTCAACGACTCGACGATCGCCCGGTACGGGTCGAGGTCGTCCTCCAACAGGCTCTCCCGCAGGGCGCCCTGGGTCAGCTCCAGCCGCCGGGTGCGCATGTCCGCCACCGTCGGGATCCGGTCGATGGTGATGCGCTGCCCGGTGACCCGCTCGATCGTCTTGAGCATCCGGTGCTCGCGCGGCTCGGCGAGGGTGATCGCCACGCCCTCCCGCCCGGCCCGGCCCACCCGGCCGATGCGGTGCACGTACGACTCGGGCGCCGACGGGACGTCGTAGTTGACCACGTGGGTGAGCTGCTCGACGTCCAGACCCCGGGCGGCCACGTCCGTGGCCACCAGCAAATCAGCGGTGCCCGTACGCAGGCGGCCCATCACCCGGTCGCGCTGCTCCTGGCTCATCCCGCCGTGCAGCGCCTCGGCCCGGTAACCCCGGCCGTTCATGGTCTCGGTGAGCCGGTCGACCTCCTCGCGGCTGCGGCAGAAGACGATCGCCGCGGTGGGGGACTCGACGTCCAGCACCCGGCCCAGCGCCGCCGGCTTGTGCGCCCGGGCGACGATGTACGCGCTCTGCCGCACCCGGGGCGCCTCGCCGGCCACTGGCTGCTCCCGGGCGATGAGGATGCGTACGGGGTCGGTCAGGTGCTTGCGGGCCAGCCCGTCGATGCGCGCCGGCATCGTCGCCGAGAAGAGGACCGTCTGCCGCTGCTCCGGCGCGTGCTCCAGGATCGCCTCGATGTCCTCGGCGAAGCCCATGTCGAGCATCTCGTCGGCCTCGTCGAGCACCACCGTGGCCAGCGAGCCGAGGTCGAGCGTGCCCCGGGCGATGTGGTCCAGCGCCCGGCCCGGGGTGGCGACCACGACGTCGACCCCGAGATCGAGGGCGCGCAGCTGACGGCCGATCGGCTGCCCGCCGTAGATGGGCAGCACCCGCGCACCCAGGTCCTTGCCGTAGCGGTGGAACGCCTCGGAGACCTGCACCGCCAGCTCCCGGGTGGGCACCAGCACGAGCGCCACCGGGGCGCCGCCGGGCCGGTCGTCGGGCATCCGGTG
Organism: Micromonospora sp. NPDC049051; assembly: GCF_043197575.1. Taxonomy (NCBI): domain Bacteria; kingdom Bacillati; phylum Actinomycetota; class Actinomycetes; order Micromonosporales; family Micromonosporaceae; genus Micromonospora; species Micromonospora sp. NPDC049051. Next base: position 64,483 of record NZ_JBICTL010000007.1, on the reverse strand, counting down.
CAGCAGCGGCAGCGCGAAGGCGGCCGTCTTGCCCGTACCCGTCGCGGCCTGGCCCAGCAGGTCCCGACCGGCCAGCAGCGGCGGGATGGCCTCCCGCTGGATCGGGGTGGGCTCCTCGTAGCCGAGGGCGGTCAGCGCGCCCAGCAACTCGGCGCGTAGTCCGAGATCCGCGAAGGCGCTCGTGTCGTCGAGGGCGTCGGGGCCGGGCTCGGTGGGCGGGTCGTGCCGTACGGGTGCGGAACTCATGCCGTCAAGTTTTTCATCACCGCCGAGACGCCGTTTCGCCGACCGGCACAACAGCCACCTGCGCGGGTCCGGTGCCCTGCTCCGGCGGCTAGCCTGGCGGCGTGCGTACGGTCGAACTGGTCTGCTCGCCCGACCTGGAGGCCGCGGTGCGCGGCGCCTGGGAGCGGCTCGCCGCAGCGGGGCTGCCCAGCCTGGCCCGCAACGCCCACCCGACGAACCGGCCGCACCTGACCCTCGCCGCCGTCGACGGGTTCCCGCCCGGTGCCCGGCGGCGGTTGGCCGACCTGTTCGACGCCGCGTTGCCGCTGCCGGTGCGCCTGGACCGGATCGCCGTGCTCGACGGCAGCGCCCCGCTGGTGTGGCTGGTGCACCCGTCACCGGAACTGACCGCACTGCACGCGGCGGTCTGGGACGTCCTCGCCACGGCCCCGGGGCAGCGCCCCTGGCACGCGCCGGGGCGCTGGCGGCCGCACCTGAGCCTGGCGCTGCGCTTCCGTAACGCCGACCGCCGGCTGGCCCGCGCGGCGGCGGGGGTCGACCGCCCAGACGGCGCCTTCGTCGCCGGGCGCAGCTACGACGGGGAGAGCAGGACGGTCGACCCGCTCGGCGGCGCCGGCCCGTGAACGGCCCCTCGCCACGGGCCGCCCGCAGCGGCGGGGACCGACCGAGGCGGGACGACGGGATGCCCTGTCGGTGGGCACCGCGACGTGCCCGTGCCAGCATGGGCCGGTGACCACCACCGCCGCGTCCGGCCCGGGGCTGGCCCGGCTCGCCGCCCTGCTCGCCGACGACACCCGGGCCCGCTTCTGTCTGGCCCTGCTGGACGGCCGGGCGTGGACGGCCGGAGAGTTGGCCCGGCTCGCCGGCGTGGCGCCGTCCACCGCCAGCGACCACCTCACCCGGCTGGTCCGGGGCGGGCTGCTGGTCGAGCAGCGACAGGGGCGGCACCGCTACGTCCGGCTCGCCGGCCCCTCGGTGGCCCAGTTGATCGAGGATCTGGCCGGCCACGCCCCGGCCCCACCCCCGACCGCCGACTCGTTGCGCGCCGTCCGGGCCGGTGCCGCCCTGGCGTACGCCCGCACCTGTTACGACCACCTGGCCGGCCGCCTCGGGGTGCTGCTGCGTGACGCGTTGCTCGCCCGCCGGCTGCTCGACGGCAGCGACGGGCTGGCCCTGACCCCGGCCGGGCGGGACTGGCTGGCCGGGCTCGGGGTTCTGGTCGCACCGCTGCGGGCCGCCCGCCGTCCCCTGGTCCGCGACTGCCTGGACTGGACCGAGCGCCGCCCGCACCTGGCCGGGGCGCTGGGCGCCGCACTGTGCGATCGCTTCTTCGCGGCGGGCTGGCTCACCAGGGGCGCCGGCCGGGCGGTCCGGTTGACCCCGGCCGGCGGCCCCGCGCTGGCCGCCGCCCTCGGCCTCGCCCCGGCGGACCTCGCGCCGGAGGCGACCCGCGACACCGGCGGCGGCCGCGCCTGAGCGGAGAACCGTCCCACGACGACGGTTCGGCCGGTACCGAACCGACCCGGCCGTACGGTCGCGGCGTGATCGTCGATGAGCTCGTCATCCCACCCGCACCCGGCACACCGTCCTGCGGCCCGCCCGTCCTCGACCCCGACACCGGCTGGACGGTGACCCGGTACGCCGACGTGTGGGCCGTGCTCACCGATCCGGCCTGCCAGGTTCCCGTCGCCGGGGACGGGCCACCGGGCACCCTGGCCTGGCTGCGCGGTGCCGTCAGCCGGTTCAGCACGCCGGAGCGGCACCCCGCGCGCCGGGCGGTCGGCGTGGCCGCCCTGGCCGCTGTGGACCCCGACGAGCTGCGCGTCGAAGCCGCGCGGCTGACCGGGGACACCCTCGACCGCGCCGGTGACCGCCTGGACGTGATGGCCGTGCTCGCGCGGCGCGTACCGCTGCGGGTGCTGGCGGCCCGGCTGGGGCTCGCCGATCCGGACGCGGTGGTGCCGGCGGTGACCGCGGTAGCCGCCGCCTACCACCCCGGCGCGGACGCCGCGTCGGTCGCCGCCGCCGACGCCGCGGTGGCGACGCTGCTGGCGATGGGGCTGCCGGGCCCGCCCGAGGCGGTGGCGAACCGGATCGGCCTGCTGGTCCAGGCGTGCGACGCCACGGCCGGGCTGGTCGGCGCCGCCGCCCGGCACGGGCTGGCGTTGCCGCCGACCGTGCCGACCACCGAACTGCTCGCCGAGGTGCTCCGGCTCGATCCGCCGGTGCGCGGCACCCGGCGGGTGACGGTCGCGCCGGTCCGGCTGTCCGGTGCCGATCTCCCGCCGGGCGACGAGGTCCTGCTGCGGTTCGACGCGGCCAACCGCGACCCGGCGGCACACGGTGACCCGGACCGCTTCGTGCCCGGCCGCCCCGGTGCGTCGCTGACCTTCGGCGCGGGTCCGCGCGGCTGCCCCGGGCAGCGGCACGCGCTCGCCCTGGCAGCCGGGGTGGTGGACGTGCTGCGCCGCCGGTGCCGCGTCGTCGCCGCACCCGCGACCCACGAGCCGCACGCGCTGCTGCGCGTCCCGACGACTGTCGAGGTGGTGTCCCGATGAACGAGCGCTGCGCCGCCTTCCGCGCCCTGCACCACGCCGGCCGGCCGCTGCTGCTGCCCAACGTCTGGGACCATGCCAGCGCCGCCGCGTTCGCCGCGCGCGGCTACCCGGCGGTCGGCACCACCAGCCTGGGCGTCGCCGCGTCCGCCGGCCTGCCGGACGGGGCGGCCGCGACCCGGGCGGAGAACGTGCGCCTGGCCCGGATGCTGTGTCACCTGCCGGTGCTGGTGACCGTCGACGTGGAGGCGGGGTGTGCCGACGACCCGGCGGCCGTCGCCGAGCTGGCGGTGGAGCTGGCCGCGCACGGGGTGGTCGGCATCAACCTTGAGGACGGCCGTGCTGACGGCACCCTCGATTCCGCCGAGCTGACGGCGGCGAAGGTGGCCGCCGTCAAGGCCGCCGCACCGCAGGTGTTCGTCAACGCCCGCACCGACACGTGGTGGCTCGGCCTGCCCGATCCGCTGCCGGAGACCCTGCGCCGGGCCCACGCCTACGAGGCGGCCGGGGCCGACGGGATCTTCGTACCGGGAACGCCGGACGCCGACACGGTCGCGGCGCTGGTCGCGGAGATCGGCGCGCCGCTCAACGTGCTGTACCGGCCGGGCGGCCCCACCCTCGACGAGCTGCGCGCGCTCGGCGTGGCCCGGGTCAGCACGGGCTCGCTGCTGTTCCGGGCCGCGTTCGGGGCCGCCCTGGACACCCTGGACGCGGTCCGCTCCGGTGCCACCCTGCCCACCCGACCGCCCTCGTACGACGAGGTGCAGCGGTTGAGCGCTCCGTCCCGACCGTGACCGTTCGTGCTCGGCGGGGACCGTCGGCCGCCCGGTAGGAGTAAATAGGAGGATTGTTCGGGCTCATCCCGTCACGTCTGATTACGGTGTGCACAGGGCAATGCAAACCGTGACGTCGTGACGGGAGAGAGGACCCGACCATGCGAGTGCCCAGCCGAAGCCCGCGACAGCAGCCTGGTTCCTCCGCCACGTCCGCCGCCCCGACCCGGCGGCGCGCGTTCGCCACGCCGTCGAGGCCCGCCGCGCCGGACCTCGACGCCTACCGCGCGGCCGTGGCAGAGCTGCTGGTGGAGGTCGGCGCCCTCGCCGGGGCGTCCTGCGCCACCGCCCGGCAGGTGCTGATCGACGAACGGCTGCGCGAGCCCGCGATCGCCGCCGTGCTCGACGCCACCCCGCAGGGCCTCGTCGGCGCCCGCGAGACGCTGTTGCTGGAGATGGCCCGCTACCAGCCGAACGCGCGCAGCTCTGCCGCCGACCTCACCGCACTGGTCCGGATCTACCTGCTCTCCCGCGTCGACGTGATGTGGTGGCCCGACAGCCCCACCTTCCGCACCGACGCCCAGGTCGACGCCAGTCCCGAGCTGGTCGACCTGGAGTGGCTGCGCCGGCGGGACCTGCTGCGCTTCCGCTACACCGAGCAGCCGCGGACGCTGCTCGGGCGCGGCATGCGGGCGGCCCGGCGCCGGTTGTGGCCCGACGCCACCCCGCGTACCGCCGGGCTGCGGTTCCGGCGCGCCCGCCGGGAGGTGGTGGCACTGCTCAACGACGTCGCCCGGGAACTCGCCGCCAGCAGCCCGCCCGCCACTCCGCCCCTGTGGGTGACCAGCCTGGTCCGCAGCGTGGAGCACCAGCACCGGCTGCGCCGACTCGGGTACGCCGCCATGGTGCCCAGCGGCCACTGCCTCGGCTGGGCGGTCGACGTCGAGATGGCATGGTTCGCCCGGTTCGGCGTCCGGGACACCCTGGCCGAGCTGCTGCTGGCCCGGCAGCGCGCCGGCGAGGTCAACGTGGTCGACGAGGGGCAGGCGTGGCACCTGTGCCTCGCGCCGTCGGCGCGACGTCGGCTGCGCCGGGCGTACGAAGCCGAGATGGGGGTCTGAGACCGATGTGCGGCATCGCGTTGAGCCTCGGCCCCGAGGCCGATCCGACGATCTTCCGGCGGATGCTCGCCACCCTCGACCCGCGCGGCGAGGTCACCGAGACCCGCTACGAGAACGGCCTGCTCACCGGCACCCGCCGGCTGCCGATCGTGGACCGGGACCGGGCCGGGCAGCCGTGGGCCTCCGCCGACGAACGATGGCTGCTCTGCTACAACGGCGAGGTCTTCAACCACCACGAGCTGCGCGCCGAGCTGATCCGGCTCGGACACCACTTCCGCAGCGCCAGCGACACCGAGGTGGTGCTCGCCGCCTTCCTGCGGTGGGGCGAGGACATGGTGACCCGGCTGCGCGGCGAGTACGCCTTCGCCGTCGTGGAGCGGGCCACCGGCCGGGCCTACCTGGTCCGGGACCCGCTCGGCGTCAAGCCGCTGTACTGGACCCGCACGCCCGGCTGCCTGCACGTCGCCAGTGAGGTCAAGGCCCTGGTCGGGCACCGCACCCCGATCGTCGAGGTGCCGCCCGGGCACCACGGGTGGGCCGAGCCCGACGGCCCGGTCCGGCTGCGCGCGTACGTCGACCTGCTCACCCTCGGCGACGGGCTGCCGGTGGTGGGCGACCCGGACGAGGCCGCCCTGCTCGTCCGTGCCGCCCTCACCGACAGCATCCGGATGCGGGTGGACACCGACCTCACCGTGGGGGTGGTGCTCTCCGGCGGGCTGGACAGTTCGCTGGCCCTGCTGCACGTGCGCGAGATGCACCCCGACTGCGTGGCGGTCACGGTCGGGGTGCCCGACAGCCCCGACGTGGCGTACGCGCGCCGGCTGGCGAAGGACCTGGGGGTGCCCCACGAGGTGGTCGAGCTGCGCCCCCGGGACATCCGCCTGGCCGACATCCGGGAGGCCATCCGGATGTCCGAGCTGACCGAGTACGGCGACATCATCAACGCCGTGGTCACCGTGCCGCTGTTCCGTCGGCTGCGCGAGCTGGGCGTGAAGGTGGTGCTCACCGGGGACGGCTCGGACGAACTCTTCGGCGGCTACCCGATGTACCACGAGGTGGGCCCCGAGGCGTCCCGCCGGCTCTTCCTGCACAAGATCCGCAACCTCTGCCGTACGGAGTTGCAGCGCGTCGACCGGGCCAGCATGGGGCACGGTGTGGAGGCCCGCGTGCCCTTTCTCGACCTGAGCCTGGTCGAGCTGGCGATGCGGCTGCCGATCGGGCTGAAGATGCGCGAGGGGCAGGAGAAGTGGATCGTCCGACGGGCCTTCGCCGACCTGCTGCCCGACTACGTCCGGCGCCGGCCGAAGAACCCGATGTCGTACTCCTCGGGGCTGCACGAGCGGGCCCGGCTCTACAAGCCGCTCTTCGCGCGGCTGCACCGCTCGTTCGGCTACCACCTGCTCGAACCGGTGCGCCGCGACTTCGACTCCGTGCTGACCCGGTGCGGCAACGACCTGGACCGGGCCATCGCCGACGGCCGCGCGCGGCCGGACTACACGGTGCTGGAGCACGCCCGCGACCTGGTGGGCGCGGCGAAGTGGAACGCCGCCCCGATGGTGCGCCGGCTGGTCGGACCGCGCCGTACCCGGGGCGACGAGGCGCCGCTGCCGGGTTGACGGGACACTGCCCGCGCCGGGCCGGCACTCCTCGCGCCCGGCGAAGGATCAACCGACGCGGCGGCGGGTAGTGCTCCGGCATGGCGGGACTGGACGTGATGGTGGTGGGGCAGGTGGCCCGGGACCTCGTGCTGCTGGTGGACGAGGTCCCGGAGGCCGGTGGCACCGCCCCGGTACGGCGGCGGCGCGAACTGCTCGGCGGCAAGGGGGCCAACCAGGCCGTCGGGCTGGCGCAGCTCGGCGCCGCCGTCGGCCTGCTCGGGGGCCGCCCGGCGTTGACCCCCGAGGTGATCCGCGCGCAGCTCGACCGGATCCCGGCCGGCTGACCGGCACCGCACCGCCAGCCCGCCCCGTGCCGGCGCGGACGCCGGGCTCGTCCACACAGGAGTGTTTTCCGTCGCCGGGGCACGGGTATCCCGCAAACCTGACCGAGAGGCGGGTGACCGACATGAAGCGTAACCAGTACCACGTCGTGCCGAACGACGGCGGCTGGAAGGTCGAGCAGGGCAACCAGGTCGTCGGCACGTTCGACACCAAGCAGCTCGCCGTCGAGGCCGGGCGCCGGGCGGCGCACGGCAACGAGCCGAGCCAGCTCGTCGTGCACACCTCCGACGGGAAGATCGAGACGGAGTACACCTACCAGAACGATCCGTACCCGCCGGCCGGCTGACCGCCGCGCCGCTCATCGACGCGGCCGGCAACCGCCGCCGCGTCCGAGTCGGACACGAACGGGCCCGACCCCCGTGCGGGGGTCGGGCCCGTCGGCGGTGACTACCAGCCCAGGTAGCTGGGCTGGGTCTGCACGTTCAGCTCGCGGTACCGGACGAGGTTCGCCGTCCAGGTCCGCCAGTCGGTCAGCTTCAGGACGTCGAGGCCCTTGACCATGTCGTTGGAGTAGATGTAGCCGTTGTAGTAGTACGCGGACCAGGTGCCACCGCCGACGAGTCGGTCGGCCGAGAGCGGGCCCCGCTCCCAGAACGCGATCTCCTTCGGGTTGGCCGAGTCGGTGAAGTCCCAGACGGAGATGCCGCCCTGGTACCACGCCTGGACCATGATGTCGCGCCCGAGCACCGGGATCAGCGAGCCGTTGTGCGCCACGCAGTTCTCGGTGTCGGCGTTCATCCGGGGGATCTTGTAGTAGCTGCGGAAGACCATCGTCCGGGCGTTGCCGCGACCGGTGATGTCGTAGATGGCGTCGGCGCCCCGGTCGGGTCCGATCGCCTCGTTGCAGGTGGCCGCCCCGCCGCCGCCCAGCTCGTCGGTGAAGACCACCTTGGTGCCGGCGTTGTTGAACGTGGCCGAGTGCCAGAACGCGAAGTTGACGGTGTCCCGGACCCGGTTGATCAGCCGGGGGGCCTCCCGGTTCGAGATGTCCATCAGGATGCCGTCACCCATGCACGCGCCGGCGGCGAGGTTCTTCTCCGGGTAGGCGGTGATGTCGTGGCAACCGGTGGTCGCCGAACCGCCGGGACGCCCCTCGTAGCCGCCGTCCGGGAAGAGGTTCGGGGTGGCCACCACCGCAGCGTCCGTGGGCGAGGCGACCGGAACCTTCACGATGGAGATGGAGTCGTGCGGGGGCTGGCAGTCGGGGAACTCGGCGCGCGGGCTGTACGAGGAGACGTACAGGTAGACGGTCCTGCGGTCCTTGCCCGGCACGAGGGTGTGGGTGTGCGATCCGCAGGCCGTCTCCACCGACTTGATGTAGCGGGGGCTGGCCTTGTCGCTGATGTCGAAGACCTTGATGCCCTCCCAGGACGCCTTCTCCGTCGCGGGCGCGCTGGTGCTGTTGCAGGAGTCGTCGCTGCGCGAGGAGTCGGTGGAGAGGAACAGCAGGTCACCGTGGACGGAGATGTCGTTCTGCGACCCGGGGCAGTAGACCTGCGCCACCACCGTCGGCGCGGTCGGCCGGGAGATGTCGTAGATGACGAAGCCGTTGTAGTTGCCGGCGAAGGCGTATCGGCCCTGGAAGGCGAGGTCGCTGTTCGTGGCGTCCAACGGCGCCTGCTTCGGCAGGTTGGCGACCTGCTGGAGGTTGGGGCTGCTGACGATCTCGTCGACGCCGGGGATGGTGTTGGTGGTGCCCGACGGGGCGGACGGCGTCGCTGCGCCGGCACTTCCTGGTGCGGCGGTGGCGACGCTGGCGAGGAGTAGGCCGGCCGCGGCCAGGCTCACGGTGGTGAGCCGCCTGGCCCGCAGGGTGCGGAAACTGATCATCGGCGATGCCCTTCACAGGGGGATGGCGATTGTGGACACCTTACCGGCCGAAGAGTTCCATCGATGTGTCCTGAATCACATTAAAGCCCACCCGTCGATGTATAGCATCGCCATGACCTCTACCGGAGGAAGTGGTTTCATGACCAACCGCCGCGCGCGAGTCCTCGCCGTCGTCATATCCGCGTGTCTGCTGGCGGTGGTGGTGGTCGCCCTGTTCCGCTCCGCCGACGAGCCGACCGTGACGCCGGCGGGACAGGCCGCCCCGACGTCCGCCCCGGCCGAGCCGAGCCGGCCCCCGGTGATCGTTCCCGGCCGTCCCGGCGAGACCGCCGCGATCCGGCCCGCCGAGGAACTGCGCGACGCGACCACGTCCCGGCACAACTCGATGGACGTCTGGTTCGTCAGGATGATGATCCCACACCACGCCCAGGCGCTGGAGATGGCGGAACTGGCCGGCGACCGCGCCGGCGACCCTGCCCTGCGCGCCCTCGCCGAACGGATCCGGGCCAGCCAGGGGCCGGAGATCGGCATGATGCGGGGCTGGTTGCAGGCGCGCGGGCTCTCCACCGAGGTGACCGGGCACGACCACGGCACCATGCGGGGCATGCAGACGCCCGAGGCCATCCGGCAACTCGCGGCGGCGCGGGGCGCCGAGTTCGACCGGCTCTTCGTACGGATGATGACGGAGCACCACCAGGGCGCGGTCCAGATGGCCACGGACCTGCTCAAGGTCGGCGCCGACCTCACCCTCTCGGAGTTCGCCAACTCCGTCGCCACCGAGCAGACCGTCGAGATCGACCGGATGCGGGAGCTGCTGGGCTGACCCGGGCGGCCCGACCCGGCGCGGTGACATCCGCCGGCCGGTCCCGCCGGGCGGCGGGACCGGCCAGCGGTGCCGGGCCTACAGGCGCTCCACCACGGGGCCGGCGCAGCGGTTGCGGGTGTCGAAGACGTACCGGGCGTGCCGGGTCACCAGGTCGTAGTCGAAGTCGTCGTGGTCGGTGACCACCACGACCGCGTCCGCCGCCGCGACCTCCCGTTCGGTCAGGTCCACCACGAGCACGCCGTCGGGGATCTGGTGCGCCTCCGCGTAGGGCTCCACCGCCCGGACGTCAGCGCCGAGGGCCCGCAGGCGGCGGGCGACGTCGACGGCGGGGGAGTCCCGCATGTCGCCGGTGTTCTTCTTGTACGCCAGCCCGAGCAGCAGCAGTCGGGCCCCGCTGACGGTACGGCCGGTCCGGTTCAACCCGTTCATGATCCGTTGGGCCACGTGCTCGGGCATCTCGTGGTTGATGTCGTTGGCCAGTTCGATGAACCGGAACTGCCGCCCGAGGCGCCGCTTGACCTGCCAGGACAGGTAGCACGGGTCGATCGGCAGGCAGTGCCCGCCGACCCCCGGGCCGGGTCGGAACGGCATGAAGCCGAACGGCTTGGTCTCCGCCGCCTCGATCGCCTGCCAGACGTCGATGTCGAGGTGGTGGGAGAGCATCGTCAGCTCGTTGATCAGCGCGATGTTCACCTGGCGGAACGTGTTCTCGATGAGTTTGGTCAGCTCCGCCACCCGGGTGGAGTCCACCGGCACGGTCCGCTCCACCAGTCGGCGGTAGAACCCGTCCACCCGGGCGAGCGCGGCCTCGTCGATCCCGGAGACCACCTTCGGGGTGTTCTCCAGCCGCCAGGTCCGGTTGCCCGGGTCGATCCGCTCGGGGCTGTAGCCGAGGTGGAACTCGCCCGGGCTGTGCAGGCCGCTGGCCGACTCCAGCAGCGGACGCAGCAGCTCCTCGGTGGTGCCGGGGTAGGTGGTGGACTCCAGGATCACCGTGCAGCCCGGCCGCACGTACGGGCCGATGCCGATGCCGGCCTGCTCCACGAAGCTGAGGTCGGGGGTGCCGTCGCGCAGCGGCGTGGGCACCGTGATCACGCAGATGTCGAAGCCCTCCGCGTCGGTGTACGCCGTGCTCGGCCGGTACCGGCCGCTGCCCAGCGCCCGGCCGAGCCGGTCGGCGGGGATGTCCTCGACGAACGACTCGCCCGACGCGAGCCGCTTGACCCGGTCGGAGTCGACGTCGAGGCCGACCACGTCCAGGCCGGCCTCGACGGCTCGCATCGCGAGCGGCAGTCCGACGTACCCCTGGCCGATCACGACCAACTTCTCAACGCTCACCCGGGCTCCCGAGGCAGACGGCGGAAAGAACCTGTTCGGGAGCCTAGAGCGATCTGTGTGCTTGTACGTCCGGTTTGGGGAATATCGGTGCCGGTGAGACGAGCGCAGCGTCAGCGCGGGGGTCACGTCGCGCGGCCCGCCGGGGCGCGTGGACCCCGGGTGGGTGTCGAACGGCCGGGCCCGTGTCCGCCGCGCCCTGGCAGGTGGACCGCCGCCCGGGCGGGGTCAGCCCGCCGGCGGGTTGGCCGGCTCGCCCGGGGTGCTCTGCGTCTCGGTCGGCTCCGCCACCGGCGGCGTGCTCTGCGTGGGGACGACGCTGGGCGACGGGCCCGGCGGGTCGGCCGTGCCGGAGGGGTCCGGGGAGGCCGGTGCCCCGGATCCGCTGGGCTGGGGAGAGGCCGGGACCGCGGTCGCCGACGGCGAAGGGCTGGAGGTGGCGCCGGTGGGCCGGAACGGGCGGCCGGGGCTGACGGGCTCGGTCTCCTGCTCCGTCGGCGCCTGCTCGTCGTCGCTAGGCTCCGTGGCCGGGGTGGTCGCCTGCGGAACCTTGACCGCCGGTGCGTCGGCCTCGCCGGACGCGCCGAGCGCCGCGCCCAGCCCCGCCAGCGCCACCAGCACCGCCGTCGCCGCGCCGACGAGGGTGCCGCGCCGGCGACGCCGGCTGGCGGTCGCGGCGACCTGCGTGTCGGTGCGGGTGCCCGGGGCGATGCCGCCCGCCGACGCGGCGGCGGGCACCATGGCGGTCGGCGCGGAGGGGTCGGAGACGGCCGCGCGGGCGGCCTCCGCCATCGCCGCCGCGCTGCTGAAGCGCTCCGCCGGGTCCTTGGCCAGGGCGCGGGAGACCAGCGCGCGGACCGCCTCCGGAACGTGGTGCGGCAGCTCCGGCGGCTCGTCGTCGAGGTGGCGTACGGCGACCTGCAACGGGTTGTCGCCGGTGAACGGCGGGCTGCCGCTGAGGCAGCAGTAGGCCACGGCGCCGAGGGCGTAGATGTCGGTCGCACCCGACACCGGCCGGCCGGCCGCCTGCTCGGGCGCCATGTAGAGCGCGGTGCCGGGCACCGCGTTCGTGCTGGTGATGCTGGTGACGTTGGTCGACCGGGCGACGCCGAAGTCGACCAGCACGACGCTGCCGTCCTCCTGCACCAGCAGGTTGCTCGGCTTGACGTCGCGGTGCACGATGCCGCCGAGGTGCGCGGCGTGCAGCGCCTGGGCGACCTGCGCCACGATCGCCATCGTCTCGGCCACGTCGAGGTGCCCGGCGGCCTCGATCCGCTTCGACAGCGGCTGGCCGGTCACGAACTCCATGACCAGGTAGTCGGCCCGGCTGCCGTCGGGCAGGTCGTCCTCGCCGCAGTCGAAGACCTGGACGATGCCCGGGTGGCGCAGGGCCGCCATGATCCGGGCCTCGGCGCGGAAACGGGCGATGAAGTCGGGGTCGGAGACCAGCGCCGGCAGCAGGACCTTGACCGCGACCTGTCGGCCGAGGACGAGGTCCTTGCCCCGCCAGACGTCGCCCATGCCGCCCGTGGCGACACGCTCGTCCAGGCGGTAGCGACCGCTGAGTACGACCTCCGATGACAACACAGCACCACCGTACCCAGACCGGCCGGGATCGGCGCGCCGCCGGTCGCCCCGCCCGGGCCGCACGGGCCACGGAACGGGGGCGGCGGAACCCCTTCGGCCTCGGATACGCTGTGACCACCCGCAGACCGTGGGTGACGGCATTTGTCCCCTCTCGGTCCCACGCTGGTCGAACGCGGGGCTGCCGGAAGCCGGCCCGCGAGCGCAGCGTCCCGCGGCCCTGATCCGTTACGACGACAGGCCGCCCGAACGGCTAGATAATTTTCACTCTTTTGCCGGTCGGCCAGACTTGCCCGATCGACCCGGCGCTCCTAGCGTTAGCCCGGCTCGGGCCCGCCCCACCGCGTCGCCGCGGCACCTGCGCCACAGGCAGTGCCGGCTGGACAGGAGTTCGGACGTGTCGTCCGGGCGGCCGGGCCCGGGTGTGATCAGGTCAGCGGGGGGCTGAGGGTGCGGGATCAGGTCCGGTTGCCGGACCGTGCTTGCCTTGCGCACGTCCATGTCGGCGTGCGCCGCCTGCGCGTGTCCACGGGACGGAGGCGGCGGCCCGATGGCGGGTGAGCTGAACGAGGCGGTCGTGGCGGCCCAGGCCGGCGACGAGGACGCCTTCCGCTTCCTCTACCGCAGCCTTCAGCCCGGTCTGCTCCGCTACCTCACCGCCCTGGTCGGCGCGGACGCCGAGGACGTCGCCTCGGAGACCTGGCTGCAGGTCTCCCGTGACCTGCCCACCTTCACCGGCGGCGAGTTCCGGGCCTGGACCGTCACCATCGCCCGCAACCGGGCCATGGACCACCTGCGCCGGCAGCGCCGTCGGCCCTCGCTGCCGGTGCCGGTGCAGGCGCTCGCCGAACTGGCCGGTGACGCGAACACCGCCGAGCGGGCCGGTGAGGCGATCGGCACCGAGGCGGCGCTCGCGCTGATCGCCACCCTGCCGCCCCGCGAGGCCGAGGCCGTGCTGCTGCGTGCGGTCGTGGGACTGGACGCCGAGACCGCCGGACGGGTGCTCGGCCGCCGGCCCGGCGCCGTACGCACCGCCGCCCACCGGGGGCTGCGCCGGCTCGCCGCCCTGCTGGAACGCCACGACCCGGCCCGGTCGCCGGCCACCCTCGAGGCCGTCGTGCCGCCCCGACCGCGGACCGGACGGCGGCAGGCGTCGCACGCCGAACCGGCGGACGGCTGACGTGAGGGGATACAGGATGTTCTTCCGCCGGACCGAGCGGCCGGTCGACCACGACCGGCTGCTCGACGCGGCGCGCGCGGACGGCCGGGCGCCGGACACCGCCGACCCCGAGCCGCTCGCCCGGCTGCTCGCCGCGGCCGCCGCCCCCACCCGCCCCGGTGAGCTGGCCGGGGAGGAGGCCGCCGTGGCCGCCTTCCGCGCGGCCCGCGCGGGCGGCGCCGCGGCACAGGCCCCGGCGCCACGCCGCCGCCGCTTCACCGCCGGCGCGGTCGCCTGGGGTGCGGGTATCGCGATCACCGCGACGGCGGGCGCCGCCTTCGCGGCCGTCACCCTGGACCGTGCCGACGATCCGGCCCCGCCGCCGCGCCCCGCCACCCCGGCGCCGGCCAGCACGGAGCCGGATCGGGACGGGCCGACGGCGGCCACCGGAGACGGCCACCCCACCCCGGCGCCGCCACCCGGCCCCACCGCCGCCCCCACCTCGCGCGCACCGGTCCCCGGCACCACCGCCGGCGACGCGGCGGAGACGCCACAGCCGCCCGCCGAACAACTGCGCGGCCTCTGCCGGGCGTACGTGGCGAAGAAGCCGGAGCAGCGGGAGAAGGCGCTGGACCACCCCTCGTTCGCCCGCCTCGTCACCGCTGCGGGGGGCCGGGAGCGGGTCGAGGACTTCTGCGGGGAGCTGGTGCCCGACGCGGCGGCGAAGCAGCCGCCGGAGAAGGCGACGTCCCCGACCCCGGTCCCGACCTCCGACGACTGACCCGTCGCGGTCGCCCCGGGCGGCCGATTCCGCCGGCCCGTACCGGTCGGGCCGGTCCGCCGCTTCCGCTGCACGTTCCGCCCGGAGGCACGAAAATCGTCTGCTAGACAGAAGTGGGTGGGTCGCCGCTGCCCTCGCCGATGACGGTGGGTGGCGTTACGGTGACACGGCTTGGAAGTCGGCCGGGGAAGGGAGACCGTCCTGTGGTGACGTCGCCGGAGCTCGACCGGACCACCGTCCTGCGGGAGTCCGCCGCCGCCGAGGGCCACCTCGCGCGCATCTGCTTCAAGACCGGTCCACCGACGCACACCGGCGTCGAACTCGAGTGGACCGTGCACGACGCCGCCGATCCCGCCCGCCCGGTCGACGGCGAGCGGCTACGGGCGGCCCTGGGGCGGCACAGCCCCCGCACCCTCGACTGCGCGAGCCCCGCCGAGCCGCTCGCGCACGGCGGCATCGTGACCGTCGAGCCCGGCGGGCAGGTGGAGATATCCACCCCGCCACGCTCCTCCGTCGCCACCCTCGTCCACGCCGCCGACGGCGACATCGCCGAGCTGAGCGGGCTGCTCGCCGCCGCCGGTCTGGTCCTCGGGCGCAGTGGCATCGACCCGCACCGGCCGCCCCGTCCGGTGGTCGAGGGCCCGCGCTACCGCGCCATGCGCCACGTCTTCGACCGACGTGGGCCGGCCGGCCGGACGATGATGTACAGCACCGCCGGTCTCCAGGTCTGCCTGGACGCCGGGGAGCCGGAACACCTGCCGGAGCGCTGGGCGGCGGCGCACGCGCTCGGGCCGCCCCTGCTGGCCGCGTTCGCCACGGCCGACCGGCACGCGGGGCGCAGCACCGGCTGGGCGTCCGCCCGGATGGCGGCCTGGTACGGCATCGAACCGGCCCGCACCCGGCCCGTCTGGACGCCGGACACCGACGTCGACCCGGTCACCGCCTGGACCAGCTACGTCCTCGCCGCCCCGCTGCTCTGCGTGCGCGACGACGGCCCCGACTGGACGCCGCCGCCGGGGATCACCTTCGCCGACTGGGTCGACGGGGCGCTGCCCCGGCCGCCCACCACCGACGACCTCGACTACCACGTGAGCACCCTCTTTCCGCCGGTGCGACCCCGGGGCTACCTGGAGCTGCGCTACCTCGACGCGCAACCCGGTCGGGGCTGGGTGCTCCCGCTCGCGATGCTGGCCGCCCTGCTCGCCGACCCCGGCACGGTCCGCGCGGCCCGCGTCGTCGCCGGGCCGGTGGCGCACCGCTGGCACGCCGCCGCCCGCCACGGTCTGCGCGATCCGGCGCTGGCCGCCGCGGCGGCCGACCTGTTCGACCTGGCCCTCGCGGCCCTGCCCCGGCTCGACCTGCCGGCGGCCCTGCACGACGACATCGACCGAGGCCTACGACGACGGCGGCACGCCGCGGGAAGGAGCCACCGGTGACCGGAGCGACCATCCACCGGGCGGGCGCGGAGCAGCTGCGCAGCCGGATCGCGGCGGAGCTGGAGCGCACCCGCGCCCGCACCGCCCTGCTCACCGAGACGGTCGACGAGGACGACCTGATGCGGCAGCACTCTCCGCTGATGTCCCCGCTGGTCTGGGACCTCGCCCACGTCGGCAACCAGGAGGAACTCTGGCTGGTCCGGGACGTGGGCGGGCGCGAACCCGTCCGGCGGGACATCGACGACCTGTACGACGCGTTCAAGCAGCCCCGCCGGGACCGCCCGGCGCTGCCACTGCTGCCCCCGCAGGAGGCCCGCGCCTACCTGCTCACCGTCCGGGACAAGGTGCTCGACCTGCTGGACCGGGTCGCGTTCACCGAGCGGCCGCTGGTCGCCGACGGTTTCGCCTTCGGGATGATCGTGCAGCACGAGCAGCAGCACGACGAGACGATGCTCGCCACCCACCAACTGCGCGCCGGCCCGGCGGTGCTGCACGCCCCGCCGCCGCCGGAGCCGAAGGTGCGGGTCGACGCCGAGGTGCTGGTGCCGGCCGGCGAGTTCACCATGGGCACCGACACCGACCCGTGGGCGCTGGACAACGAGCGCCCCGCCCACCGGATCCACCTGCCGGCGTACGTGATCGACGCCGCGCCGGTGACCAACGGGCGCTACCGCGAGTTCATCGCCGACGGCGGCTACGACGACCCGCGCTGGTGGAGCCCGGCCGGCTGGGCGCACCGCCAGGAGGCGCGGCTGGTCGCGCCGATGCACTGGCGGCGCGACGGCGACGGCTGGGCCTGCCGGCGGTTCGGGCGGTGGACGCCGGTACGCGACAACGAGCCGGTGGTGCACGTCTGCCAGTACGAGGCGCAGGCGTACGCGGCCTGGGCCGGCAAGCGGCTGCCGACCGAGGCGGAGTGGGAGAAGGCGGCCCGCTGGGACCCGGCCACCGGCCGCTCCCGCCGCTTCCCCTGGGGCGACGACGACCCCACCGCCGAGCACGCCAACCTGGGCCAGCGGCACCTGTGGCCCGCGCCGGTGGGCGCCTACCCGGCCGGCGCCTCGCCGCTGGGCGTGCACCAGCTCATCGGCGACGTGTGGGAGTGGACCTGCACCCCGTTTCGGGGGCACCCCGGCTTCACCGCGTTCCCCTACCGCGAATACTCGGAGGTCTTCTTCGGCGAGGAATACCTGGTGCTGCGCGGCGGTTCGTTCGGCACCGACCGGGCCGCCTGCCGGGGCACCTTCCGCAACTGGGACTACCCGATCCGGCGGCAGATCTTCAGCGGCTTCCGCTGCGCGCGCGACGCCCGGCCGGAGGAGGCGCAGCCGTGAGGGCGTCGCCACCGGGCCGCCGGCTCGCCTGCCTTGCGCGGGGCCGTCCCGCCGCCGGGCCATGTGGCACGGGTGCCGGGCACCCGGGCCGTCCCGCCGCCGGGCAGGGCGGTGCGGCCTGATGTGTCGCCACCTGGCCTACCTGGGACCGCCGGTGACCCTGCGGGAGCTGCTGTTCGACCCGCCGTACTCCCTCGTGCGGCAGTCCTGGGCGCCGCGCGACATGCGCGGCGGCGGGACGATCAACGCCGACGGCTTCGGCGTCGGCTGGTACCCGGGCGACGGCGAGCCGGTGCGCTACCGGCGGTCGCAGCCGATCTGGAGCGACCCGACCATCGCCCAGCTCGCGGCGGTCACGTCGGCCGGCGCGGTGCTGGCCGCCGTCCGTTCCGCCACCGTCGGCATGGCGGTGCTCGACGGGGCCGCCGCCCCGTTCGCCGAGGGACGTTGGCTGTTCAGCCACAACGGGGTGGTGCGGGGTTGGCCCGACTCGATGGTCGCGCTCGCCGCCACCCTGCCCGTACGCGATCTGCTCACCCTCGACGCGTCCACCGACTCGGCGTTGCTGTGGGCGTTGGTCCGCCACCGGCTGCGGGCCGGGGTGAAGCCGGCGCGCGCGATCGCCGAGACGGTGACGGCGGTGGCGGGGGCCGCACCCGGGTCCCGGCTCAACCTGCTGCTCACCGACGGGCGCAGCGTCGTGGCCAGCGTCGCCGGCCACGCGCTGTCGCTACGCGCGACGCCAGCGTCGGTGCTGCTGGCGTCCGAGCCGCACGACGACGACCCCGGCTGGCAGGCGGTGCCGGAGGGGCGGCTGGTGGAGGCCACCTCGACGGGGGTGCGCGTCCGCGCCCTCACCGAGGTCTGACCGCCGGCCCACAGGCACGTTCCATCCGACGACGAAGGGGATGACATGGGCGCGGAGCCGCTGGAGATCCACCTGGAGGAGCAGGACTTGGGCCGCAGCCTGCGGGAGGACGTCCGCACCGGCCTGACGGCCGAGGAGAAGTGGCTGCCGCCCAAGTGGTTCTACGACGCGCGGGGCAGCGAGCTGTTCGAGGAGATCACCCGGCTGGCCGAGTACTACCCGACCCGTGCCGAGCGCGCGGTGCTGGCCGAGCGGGCGGCCACGATCGCCGAGCTGACCGGCGCCAAGACGCTGATCGAGCTCGGTTCAGGTTCGTCGGAGAAGACCCGGCTGCTGCTGGACGCGTTCACCCGCCGGGGCGGGCTGGGCACGTTCGTGCCGCTGGACGTGTCGGTCAGCGCGCTGCGGCAGTCCACCGCCCAGATCGCGGCCGACTATCCTGGGCTGCGGGTACGCGGCATCGTGGGGGACTTCACCCGCCACCTGGACCGCCTGCCGACCGGGGGGCGCCGGCTGGTGCTCTTCCTCGGCGGCACGATCGGCAACCTCCTGCCGGCCGAGCGGGCGCGGTTCCTCGCCGCGATGCGGGACGCGCTGGAGCCGGGGGACTGGCTGCTGATCGGCACCGACCTGGTGAAGGATCCGGCCGTGGTCGTGCCGGCGTACGACGACGCGGCCGGGGTCACCGCCGAGTTCAACCGCAACGTGCTGCGGGTGGTCAACCGGGAGTTGGGCGCCGACTTCGACCCGGAGGGCTTCGCCCACGTGGCGCTCTGGGACCCGCGGCGGGAGTGGATCGAGATGCGGCTGCGGGCGCGGCGGCCGATGCGCGTACGGGTGCTCGACCTGACGGTCACCTTCGCCGAGGGGGAGGAACTGCGTACGGAGGTGTCGGCGAAGTTCCGGCCCGAGGGCATCGCCGCGGAACTGGGCGCGGCCCGCCTCGCCGCCCACGACTTCTGGACCGACCCGGACGGCCTGTTCGGCGTGACCCTGGCCCGCGCCGAGTGACCGCCCGGTGACCGGGTGCCGGTAGGCCGGGTGCCGGTGGGCCGGGTGCCGGTGGACGGCGACGCCGGTACGGGCGTCGAGCGCGTCGGTGCGGACCCCGGCGGGTGAGCAGCCTCACCCGCCGGGGCGGACCCCTGCGGCGGTCCGCTAGGCTGGGCGGCGCGAAGGGGAGTAGCCCCCAATGTCGTGGTCGACACACTGGTGCGTTCCGCATCCGGCCACGCGGCCTCGTGATCCGAGGCGGGCGAGACCTTCGACCCAGGCTGTAGCAGCCGGGTCGAGGGCGCCCCCGTACCTCCTCCCGGCATGATCCGGAAGGATGTCATGGAAGGTTTCCTCGTCGCGCTGGCGGTCAGTTTCGGCGTCATCTTCGTCGCGGAGCTGGGGGACAAGTCCCAGCTGATGGCCCTGACCTTCGCCACCCGCTTCAAGACCGTACCGGTCCTCATCGGGATCACCATCGCCACCGCCGTGGTGCACCTGGCCTCGGTGGCGATCGGCTACGGGCTCGGTGCCGCGCTGCCGACGGAGTGGATCTCGCTCGTCGCGGGCCTGGCGTTCCTCGGCTTCGGGGCGTGGACCCTGCGCGGTGACACCCTCACCGAGGAGGAGAAGCGCAAGGCCGAGAAGAACAGCAAGTCGGCCATCGTCGCGGTCTCGGTCGCGTTCTTCCTGGCCGAGCTGGGCGACAAGACCATGCTCGCCACGATCACCCTCGCCACCCAGTACGGCTGGTTCGGCACCTGGCTCGGCTCGACGATCGGCATGGTCGCGGCGGACGCGCTCGCCATCCTCGTCGGGCGGATGCTGGGCCGGCGACTGCCGGAGAAGACCATCAAGTACGGCGCCGCGGTGCTCTTCGCGATCTGCGGGCTCTGGCTGATCCTGGAGGCCGTCACGCAGCTCACCTGACGCCGACCGTCGCCGGGCCCGCCGCGCCGACCGCCGCCGGGCCCGCCGCGCCGACCGCCGCCGGGCCCGCCGCGCCGGCCGACTGCCGCCGCGCCGGCCGACTACCAGTCACGCTGGCCGACTACCGCCATGCTGGCCGGGTAACGCCAGCGGGTGGTGGGTGTCGAGGAGATCCTGCGCCACGGCTACCAGGCCCTGGTCACCGCGGTGGAGGTCGCCGGGGCGACGGTCATCTTCGTCGGGGCGGCGTGGGCGGCGCTGCGGTTCGTGGTCGAAGGGCTGCGGCACCGCAGCGCCGCCGTGTTCACCCCGATCCGGCTCTCCCTGGGGCGGTTCCTCACGCTCGGGCTGGAGTTCCAGCTCGCGGCCGACATCCTGCGTACGGCGGTCTCGCCGACCTTCACCCAGATCGGCCAGCTGGCGGCGATCGCCGCGATCCGGACCGCACTGAACTACTTCCTGGGCCGGGAGATCCGCCAGGAGCAGCGGCAGATCAGCGCGGCGGAGCGCGGCAGGTGATCCGTGCCCTGGTCACCGCCGTCACGGCGGCCGCCGCCCTGGCCGGGCTGGCCGTGCTGCTCGGCACGGGTTCCTGGCGGTCGGCGATGCGGGTACTGCTGGACCTGCTCGTCGCCGCGGGCCTGTTGCGGCTGGCGAGCGGCCAGGGCTGGACGGAGCTGGCTGCGGCGGCGGCGATCGTCGGGCTGCGCCGGCTGCTCTGGGCCGCGCTCACCGCCGGCGGGCCGCCCGGCCCGGCCCGGCAGCCGTCGGCGCGGGCTCCGGACGCGACCCGCTGAACCACGGCGATCCGGCAGCGGTCCGCCACGGCCGACCGGGGCGACGGGCCGACGCCGACCGGGCGCGGTCCCGCCGCCGGCGCGGCCCACCGGCGGCGCGGCCCACCGGCGGCGCGGCGGTCCGCCACGCCTCGTGCGCCGCCGAGACAGCCGGCCCGGTCCGCCCTGCCCGCGCTGGTACCGGTCAGCCCTGCCCGCGCTGGTAGACGTCCGGCACGCCGTCGTGGTCGGCGTCGACCTGTTCCGCCTCGGCGATCCGCCGGTAGGCGGCGTTGCGCCGCCGCAGCACGACGGTGGCGAGCACCGCGGAGATCACCGAGCCGGCCAGCACGGCCGCCTTGACGTTGTCGTCGGCGGTGCTGCCCGGACCGAACGCGAGTTCGCCGATCAGCAGGGAGACGGTGAACCCGATCCCGGCGAGCAGCGCCACCCCGAGCAGGTCCGTCCAGGTGATGTCCTCGTCGAGCCGGGCCCGGGTGAACCGGGCGAGCAGGAAGGTCGAGCCGAAGATCCCGACGGCCTTGCCGAGCACCAGGCCCGCGACGACGCCGAGCACGATCGGGTCGGTGACGATCGCGCCCAGGTCGGCGCCCCGCAGCGAGACGCCGGCCGCGAAGAACGCGAAGACGGGCACGGCGAACCCGGCCGAGATCGGGCGCCAGCGGTGCTCCAGGTGCTCGGCGAGCCCGTGCGGGGAGCCGGTCCTGCCCCGCAGGACGGGCACGGTGAAGCCCAGCAGGACGCCCGCCACGGTGGCGTGCACCCCGGAGGCGTGCATGAGGGCCCAGGCGGTGACGGCGAGCGGGATCAGGGCCCACCACCAGGTCTTGCGCCGCTGCACGAGCAGGCCGAAGACGGCGATCGGGGCCAGGGAGGCGAGCAGCGGCAGCGGGCTGAAGTCGTCGGTGTAGAAGAACGCGATGACCGTGATGGCGAGCAGGTCGTCGACCACCGCGAGGGTGAGCAGGAAGGCGCGCAGGCCCTGCGGCAGGTGGGAGCCGATGACGGCGAGCACGGCCAGGGCGAAGGCGATGTCCGTCGCGGTGGGGATGGCCCAGCCCCGCAGCCCGTCGCCGCCGGCGGCGAGGTTCACCGCGAGGTAGATCAGGGCGGGCGCCACCATGCCGCCGACCGCCGCGACCACGGGCAGCACGGCGCGGCGGGGGTCGCGCAGCTCGCCCGCGACGAACTCCCGCTTGAGTTCCAGCCCGACGACGAAGAAGAAGATGGCCAGCAGGCCGTCGGCGGCCCAGGCGGTCAGGTCCAGGTCCAGGTGCAGGCCTGCGCCGCCCGGCCAGGGCACCCACGTGCTGAGGGCGGCGTAGGAGGACTCCCAGGGCGAGTTGGCCCAGGCGAGCGCGATCACCGCGCCGAGCAGCAGGAGGCCGCCGCCGACGGTCTCGGTCCGCAGCACGTCGGCCAGGAAACGGGCTTCCGGCCAGGACGTACGCGAGAAGAACCGGCGGTTCGGGGGCGACGGGTCGGCGTGCGGGGTGCGGTCGGTCATGCGGGGATCCACCTCGGGTCTCGGGCAGCACTGTGCGACGCCGACCAGGCTTCCCGGCACACCGCCCCCGACCCTATCCAGCTCTGCCCTGACCGGCGACTCCGGACGCCCGTCTGCGGGCCACTTCACGTCCGGTCGCTTCTCCCCGCCACCCGGGACGCCGTACGCCCGTTTGTCCGGTGGTGGGTCGGGCGCATATGTCAAGGGGTGAAAGTACGTAACTCGGGACATAAGGCGTATGAGTCGCTTTAATGGTTTCACGAGATTAAGTCGACCTTGGGGGTTTTCGTGAAGTTCTTTGGCGTTACCGGCCTGGTACGGAGGCCCGCCTGATGGACCTGTATCGCCAACTCCGCCTCGTGCGCCGGCACTGGTGGATCGTGCTCCTCACCGTCATGGTCGCGCTCGGCGTCACCGCACTCGTCACCGTCCGGGCGCAGCCCCGCTACGTGGCGTCGGTGACCTTCTTCGTCACCACGCCCAGCCAGGGCGTCACCGACGCCTACCAGGGCGGCCTCTTCCTCCAGCAGCGCGTGAAGTCCTACGCGGAACTGCTGACCAGCGACCGCCTCGCGCAGAGCGTGGTCGCCGAGAACCCGGTCGGGCTCACCGCCGAGGAGATCCAGCGTCGGGTCAGCACCTCCACCGAGACCGGCACCGTGCTGCTGCGCGCGTCGGTGACCGACACGGACCAGAACCGCGCGCTCAAGGTCGCCGAAGTGCTCTCCGCGAAGTTCGTCGAGCTGGTGCAGAAGGTGGAGACGACCCAGGACGGCAAGGCCGGCCCGATCCGCATCGAGGTGGTCAGCGGGCCCCGGGTCACCCCGACCCCCGTCTCGCCGCAGCCGGTCCGCAACGTCGCCGTCGGTACGCTGCTCGGCCTGCTCGCCGGCGTGGGCCTGGCGATCCTGCGGGGCGTCGCCGACGTCCGCCTGCGCGACGCCGCCGGCCTCCAGCGCACCACCGGCAGCCCGCTGCTCGGCGAGATCCCCTTCGAGAGCACCGCGAAGTCGGAGCCGTTGATCGTCGGCGAGGCGGCGAACTCCGCCCGGGCCGAGGCGGTCCGCAAGCTGCGTACCAACCTGCGCTTCGTCGACGTGCACGAGCCCGCGCGCGTCATCGCGGTCACCAGCGCCCTGCAGGGCGAGGGCAAGACCACGCTCTCCTGCAACCTGGCGATCGCCCTGGCCGAGGCCGGCTGGCGGGTGCTGCTGGTCGACGCCGACCTGCGCCGCCCGAAGGTCGCCGACTACCTGGGGCTCGACGCGGGCATCGGGCTGACCGACGTGCTGGTCGGCGACGTCCAGGTCGGCGACGTGGTGCAGCGCTGGGGCGACAAGTCCCTGCTGGTGCTCCCGAGCGGGTCGGCACCGCCCAACCCCAGCGAGCTGCTCGGCTCCAAGGCGATGGCGGACCTGCTGCTCGCCCTGCGGGAGTCCGCCGACATCGTCATCATCGACACCGCCCCGCTGCTGGCCGTGACCGACGGCGTGGTGGTGGCCGTGCAGGCCGACGGCGCGCTGCTGGTCTCCCAGCAGGGCCGCACCTCACGCAGCCAGGTGGCGCAGGCCGCCCGTGCCCTGAACTCGGTCTCCGTCCGGCTGCTCGGCTGCGTACTGAACATGGCCAAGGTGGCCAAGGCGGAGGCGTACCAGTACGAGGCCTACCGGGTGGTCGCCGCTACCGCGACCGCGGACGCGCCGGCCGGTTCGGCCCCGACCGCCCGGCACGCGGAGCGGATCGACGGCGTCGTCAGCGACCGTACGCAGGAACTCACCCGGCTGTCCCGATGAGCGCCGCGAGGGGTCGCATGGACCGTTCGATCTCCTCCGCGCAGCGTCGGAAGTCGGCGACGGTACCGCCGATCGGGTCCCGCAGGTCGTCCGCGTCCCCGGCGGCGGGTTGCAGCCGCCCCCGGGCGCGGGCGGCCGCCTCGACCGCCGCCCGCAGGGGGCCGCTGGCCGGATCCGTCGTGGGCTCGGCGGCCGCGGCCAGCCGGCCGAACTGCCGGAGGGTGAACGTCCGGTGCAGCGCGGCCGGCGCGAGCGCGGTGCAGACCGAGCGCTGGCGGCGCGTGGCCGTGAGCACCAGCGTCGCCCCGGCCAGGTACTCCGGGCGTAGTCGGCGGCTGCGGAAGTCGGCGGGGTCCCCGCCGGTCTCCGCCGCCAGGCCCGCCGCGTACGGGTGCATCGACAGGTCGTCGACGGCGTCGGTGCCGGCGCTGGCGACCGTCACCGCGAGCCCGGCCAGCAGGCGCCGGGCGATGTACTCGGCCATCGGTGAGCGGCACAGGTTGGCGTGGCAGACGAACAGCACCCGGTCGACCATGCGGACCCCTCTCGTCGGTGCCGTCGCGGGCGGTGGCGCCGGGACGGCGGCCGGCCGTCGGAACCGGCCGGACGTGGAGGGGTTGTCGGCATCGTACGCGCGCCGGCCGCGTCCACGTCACGGTGCCGCGCCGAGCCGCCCGGTCCGGACGGAGGCGCGCCGGTGAGGATCGGGATCCTGTCCTACCACTTCCCGCCCGAGCCGGCGTTCATCCCGGGCAGCCTCGCCGAGGAGCTCGCCGTCCGGGGGCACGAGGTGAAGGTGCTGACGGGCTTCCCCGACTATCCGGGCGGGCACGTCTACCCGGGCTGGCGGCAGCGCTGGCGGCACGAGACCCGCAGCGAGCGGCTGACCGTCCGGCGGATCCCGCGTTACTCGGCGGGCGACGGGTCGGTGCGCGGCCGGATGGCGGGCCACCTGTCGTTCGCCGGCAGCGCGGCGCTGGCCGGACGGTCGTTCCTGGCCGACGTCGACGCCCTCTACGTACACCTGCCGCCGGCGAACGCCTTCGCCGCGGCGGCCCTGCTCCGGCTGCTGGGCCGGGTGCCGACGGTCGTGCACGTGCAGGACGTCTGGGCGGAGGACGAGCCGGTCGGGGCCGAGAACGGGCGGTGGGCCGGGCGGATCGCCGCCGCGATGGCGCGTGCCTACCGGGCGGCCGACGGGATCGCGGTCGCCGCGCCGTCGCTGCGCGAGCGGGTGGTCGCGGCGGGCGCGGACCCCGCCCGGGTGCGGATGGTCCTCAACTGGACCGACGAGCGGATCTTCCACCCGGCCCGGCCCAGCCGGGCGGCCCACCGGCTGGTGCGGCGCGACGAGCGCTGCGTGGTGATGCACGCCGGCACCATCGGCGCCCGGCAGGGCCTGGAGACCGCGGTACGGGCGGCGGCGGCGCTGGAGCAGACGGTGGACCTCGTCCTGGTGGGCTCGGGCGCGGACGAGCGGCGGGTGCGGGGGCTCGCCGACGACCTGCGTGCCGAGAACGTGCGTTTCGTCGAGCGGCGGTCTCCGGCCGACATGCCGGAGCTGTACGCCGCCGCCGACTACCAGCTCGTCATGCTGCGGGACCTGCCCGAGCTGCGCAGCACCCTGCCGGCGAAGCTCCAGGCGGCGTTCTCCTGCGCCGCTCCGGTGGTGGCCTCCGCCGGCGGCGACACCGCCGAGCTGGTGGAGCGGGCCCGGGCGGGGCTCTCCTGCCCACCGGAGGACTGGGCGAGCCTGGCGGACCGGTTCTGGCTGGCGGCCACCATTCCGCCGCCCGCCCGGGCCGACATGGGCCGGCGCGGCCGGGAGGCGTACCTGCGGGAGATGTCCATGTCGGCGGGCGTGGACCGGATCGAGCGGCTGCTGTACGAGGCGGCCGCGGGGACCTCGAAGCCCGGATGAGCGGTGAGCGGGGCTCGCGTACCGGTCAACAGCGTCATCTCCGGGTGAGAACGATCGTTAGCAGTAGGAACAGCAGCGGAACGGGTCCGCCCGCCGCTGCCCAGGAAGGACGTGTGGTGTGACCGAGAGCGCGAGACGGCGTCGGCGGCGTGGCCGTTCCCGCCGCCGGCGGCAGGTGCGCCGGGCCCTGCTCGCCACCCTCGTGGTGGGTTCGCTGCTGCTGCTCACCGGCGGCTGGGTGGGCTTCCGGGGCTGGCAGGCCCGCGCCCACCTGCTCAACGCCGCCGGCCTGGCCCGGGAACTCAGCGCCCAGGTGCTCGGGGGCGACACCGCCAAGGCGCAGCGCACCCTCGCGGCGTTGCAGGAGCAGTCCGGCAGCGCCCGGTCGGCGACCGGTGACCCCGGCTGGTGGATCGGTCGGCACACCCCGTACGCGGGGGACAACCTGGCGGCGGTCCGGCAGATCGCGGTGGCCGTGGACGACCTGGCCCGGCAGGCGTTCCCGCCGCTGCTGCGCGCCGACCTGACCAGCCTGGTGCCGGCGGGCGGACGGCTGGACGTGGACCGGCTGCGGGCCCTGTCGGCTGAGCTGAACGCGGTCGACGCCACGGTCCAGGGCGCCCGGGACAGCCTCGCGGCGGTCCCCACCGACGGACTGGTCGGACAGGTCCGGCAGGCGCTCACCGACCTGCGGGGCGAGATCGACCGGCTGGCGGGCCTGACCGCCGCCGCGGGGCAGGCCACCCGACTGCTCCCGCCGCTGCTGGGCGCCGACGGTCCCCGCGACTACCTCGTCGTCTCCCAGAACCCCGCCGAGCTGCGTGCCACCGGCGGCATGATCGGCGCGTACGCCGTCATCCACGCGGCCGACGGCCGGGTCAGGATGGGCAAGCAGGGCACCAGCAGCGCGCTGGGCCTGTTCCAGCCACCGCTGAAGGTGCCCGCGGAGGTACGCAGACTCTGGGCCGACCTGCCCGGCACCTACCCGGCCGACGTCAACCTCACCCCGCACTTCCCGACCGCCGCCGCCCTCTACCGCGAGATGTTCCGGCGGCGTACCGGGACCACGGTGGACGGCGTGCTCGCCGTCGACCCGGTCGTGCTGTCGTACCTGCTCAAGGCGACCGGCCCGGTGATGGTGCCCGGCGGCGTCCCGCTGGCGGCCGAGAAGGTCGTGCAGACGGTGCTCAGCGACAGCTACCAGCGGATGGACAACGAGAAGCAGGACGCCTTCTTCGCCGCCTCCGCCGCCGCCGTGTTCGACGCGTTGGTCACGAAGGAAGTAGACCCGAAGGCTTTATTGTCCTCATTTGACCGTGCTGTCACGGAACGGCGGATATTGTTCTGGAGTGCCCGACCGGAAGAGCAGCGGACGATCGGCGACAGCCGGATGGCCGGGGCGCTTCCGGAGAAGGACACCGTGCCCACGGTCGGCGTGTTCCTCAACGACGGCAGTGGCGCGAAGCTCGGCTACTACCTCCGGCCGTCGGCGACCCTCACGGTTGGCGACTGCCGGCCCGACGGCCGCCGGGAGCTCCGGCTCCGGGTCACCCTGCGTTCGTCGGCGCCGAAATCGGGTCTCAGCAAGTCGGTCCTCGGCCTCGGTCTGGCCGGTGACCCGTACACCGTCCGCACGTTGGTGTCGGTGCACAGCCCGGCCGGTGGGGCGGTGCTCGCCGCCCGGCTGGACGGCGCCGAGACGGCGGTGGGCAGCGGCACCGAGCGGCGACGCCAGGTGACCACGGCCAACGTCGAGGTAGGCCCGGGGGACGCTCGCACGCTGGAGGTCACCGTCCTGACGGCGACCACCGGTGTCGGCACCGCCGAGCTGTGGCTGACCCCCACCGCCACTCCATGGACCACCCAAGTTGTTTCCGCACCAAGCTGTGATCAGTAGGAGGGAACCAATCATGCGGCTATCCCGCATCATCATGGCGCTCACGGTCGGCCTGGCCGTGCTGGCCGCGCCGACCGCAGCGGGGGCGGCGCAGCCGCAGCCGGCGCCCGGCACCGGAACGCCACAGCCACCGGTCTACCCGCCGGGCGGCACCCCGACACTCACGGTGATCCCGCCGACCGTCGTGGTCGGCCAGACCGCCACCCTGATCGGCCGAGGCTGGAAGTCGGGCGAGACGGTGATCATCACCGTCAGCACGTCTCCGCTCGCCGCCGCCGTACCGGGCGCCGACCAGGCGCGCCGCAGCAACGGCGAGATGGTCGCGATGGCGCCCGTCTCGTTCCAGCGGGCGCCCCAGCCGAACCCCAGGACCCTGGAGGTGACGGCTGACGACAACGGCTACTTCCGCACCACCTACACGCCGCGCCACCACGGCACCTACACCTTCCGCGCCGAGGGCCAGACGCCACCGCGGCAGGTGGCCACCGCGACGCTGACCGTGCTCAAGAAGCACACGCCGGGGCTGCCCGTCACGGGCGACAGCCTGAGCACCCCGATGAAGTTCGGCGGCGGCCTCGTCGGCGCCGGCGCGGTGCTCCTGCTGCTGTCGCTGGTCTGGCGCAAGCGCCACCGGTTCGGCATGGGAGCCGCGCGCTGACGGTGAAACTCTCCCCGGGCAGGGCCCGGACACCGCAGAGGGCTGGCGCCCGTCGGACACCTCCGACGGGCGCCAGCCCGCGTCGTCGTGGTCGACCCCGATGCCGCCGGCCGTCCGGGGATGCGTGGCCGGCAGGCGGGAGCATGGCACCATGGCGGTGTCCTCCGCCGCCCGGTGGTCGGGACAGGACATCGATGGAGTCGGTATGACAGGACTGGCCGGCGCGCCGGTGCCGGGGCTGGCACCTCTGTGGACGCACGACCCCGTCACCGCCGGCCCCTACCGGCTGGTGGGCCGGCTGGGTGCGGGCGGTCAGGGAGTGGTCTACCTCGGCGAGGACGACCAGGGCCACCAGGTGGCGGTCAAAATGATCAACATCGACCTGAGTGACCCCCGGGCCCGCTCGCAGTTCATGAAGGAGATCGCCGCGGCCCGCCGCGTCGTCCCGTTCTGCACCGCGCAGGTGCTCTTCGCCGACGTGGACGGCGAACGGCCCTATGTGGTCAGCGAGTTCATCGAGGGCCCGACCCTCTACCGGCGCGTCCGCGAGAACGGCCCGGTCGCCGGCAACGCGCTGCACCGGCTCGCCGTCGGCACCGCCACCGCGCTCGCCGCGATCCACCGCTGCGACGTCGTGCACTGTGACCTCAAGCCCGAGAACGTGGTGCTCGGCCGGGACGGCCCGAGGGTGATCGACTTCGGCATCGCCCGCGCCCTGGGCGTCACCGAGACGGTGACCAGCCAGGTGATGGGGACCGCCGCGTACATGGCCCCGGAGCGGTTCCGCAACGACTCGGTCGGGCCACCCTGCGACGTCTTCGCCTGGGCCGCCACCATCGCCTTCGCCGCCGGCGGCCGGCCGCCGTTCGGCACCGACTCGCTCTTCGCGGTGATGCACCGGGTGCTGAACGAGCCGCCCGACCTGCCGCCGCTGCCGTCGGGTCTGGACGAGCTGGTCCGGCAGTGCCTGGCCAAGGATCCGGCCGAGCGGCCGGAGGCCGAGCAGGTGCTGATGCGGCTGCTCGGGCAGGTCGGGGACGCCGGCCCGCTGCGCCGCGAGACCGTGCTCCAGTTGGGCAACGAGACCGCCGGCGCGTCGACGCCGAACCAGCCGCTCCCGTTGCCCCGCGCGGGCCAGGACCCGCCGGTTGCGGCGGCGGGGCCCGGACCGACGCTGCCGGCGACATCGCCCGTGTCGCTGTCCCGGCCCGTGTCTCCGTCTCAGCCCGTGGCGCCGTCTCAGCCCGTCTCGCCGTCGGCGGACGGGCCGGAGCCGGCGGCACCGCCACTCGACGGGCCGGCGGCACCGCACCGCTCTGCCGCCGTCGGGGGTGCGGTCGCCCCGCCGTCCGAACCGGCGGGCGGCGGCTGGGGGCGGCGGCTGCGCCGCGAGTCCGTCGACGCCGGGGGCGTCTCGATCGCGATCTTCCTCGGCTCGGTCGGCGCCGCCGCCGGATACGTCGCGTCGAGCGCGGTGGACGTGGCCGCGGCGACCGGTGCGATCGCCTTCGTCGTGGTCTACGTTGTCCGGTTGCTGGTGGCGGCGGCGCTCGGCGGCCGGTCCGACCACTCCTGACGGTGGATCGGGAGTTCCGGTCGTCCGGCCGGTGCCCGTCGTCACGGGCGGTCAGGCCGCCAAGCGGTCAGACCCGCCACTGGCGGCGGGCACGGGGCCTGGCACCGCCGGTGGCGTCGCAGCGATAGGTTGACTGCCATCAGTCGCCCCGCCGAGGAGGACGTCCCATGGCCCCAGCCCCGTCGCGCGCACGACAGTGGTTGCCCTACACCGCCGCCGTCACCGCCGGGCTGGTGGTCATCGCCGGGGCGTTCGTGCTCGTGAGGCAACGGGACGCGGGCACCGACCGGCCCCGGGCCGACTGCGCCGTCCGCCTGGACGTCAACTCCTCGACCGAGAAGGCGGCGTTGCTGGTCGAGCTGGCCGAGCGGTACAACGACAGCGGCCGGTCGCTCGACGACGGCGGCTGCGCCCAGGTGCACGTCAGTGCCCTGAACTCCGGCAAGGCCGCCGAGACGCTGGCCGCCGGCTGGCGCGGCACCGGGCTGCCCGAGCCGCAGGTCTGGCTGCCGACGTCGAGCCTCTGGACCGGTCAGCTCCAGCTGCTCGACCGGGCCGCCGGGCGGGCGCCGCAGACCCCGGACCAGTACCCGTCGATCGCCAACAGCCCGCTGGTCATCGCCATGCCGCAGCCCAAGGGCGAGCTGGTACGCCAGCGCGGGCCGATGGGCTGGGGGGAGGTCCTCGGCCTCTCGGGGCGGCAGGGCTGGGCGGGCTTCGGCCGACCGGAGTGGGGTCGCTTCACGTTCGGCAAGGACAACCCGAACCTCTCCACCTCGGGGTTGGCGGCGACGATCGCCACCTACTACGCCGCCGCGAACCGCTCCAGCGACCTGACCCGCGCCGACCTGTCGGACCCGAAGGTGACCCGGTTCGTCCGGCAGATCGAGGCCAACGTGTCGCACTACAGCGACGACTCGGTGGACCTGCTGCGCGACCTCGCCGAGGCCGACCTGGCCGGTGGGGGCGCCGGCACCGGCGACATGAGCGCCATCGTGATGCAGGAGGAGCTGGTCCACCTCTACAACGAGGGCGGGCTGAGCCCTCGGCAGGAGGGCCAGGAACGGGGCACCCGGCCGAAGGTTCCGCTGGTCGCCGTCCACCCGAAGGAGGGCACCTTCAACCTGGACCACCCGTTCGTGGTGCTGCCGTCCGCCGACGAACGTCAGCGCGTGGCGGCGGCCGACTTCCTGAAGTTCCTGACCGAGGACACCCAGCAGGAGAGCTTCGCCCGCCTCGGCTTCCGTGACCACGAGCGGCGGGCCTCGGCGCAGCTGCTCGCCAGCGTCGGCGCCGAGCCCGCCGGCGGGTTGACCTACTTCGCGCCGCCGAACCCGGCGGTGGTCGAGGCGATGCTGGACGGCTGGAGCACGCTGCGCAAGAAGGCCAACATCCTGATCGCGCTGGACACGTCCGGATCGATGGAGGCACCCGTCGGCGACCGCACCCGCTTCCAGGTCGCCTCGGCGGCGGCGGCGAAGGGGCTCGCGCTGCTCAACTCCGAGGACCGGGTCGGGCTCTGGTCGTTCTCCTCCGAGACGTCGAAGCGGCCCAACGGCCCGTACCGGGAGGAGGTCCGGCTCGGCGAGTTCGACCAGAAACGGATCACCAGCCGGATCGCCGGCCTGCACGTCGCGGGCGACACCGCGCTCTACGCGACGGTCCGCGCCGCCCACCGGGAGGTGCTCGACCGCTACGACCCGCAGCGGATCAACGCCGTCGTCGTGCTGACCGACGGCAAGAACGAGTACAGCCGGGACAACGACCTGGCCCGGCTGCTCGCCGACGTCACCCTCGACCCGAAGCGCCCGGTCAAGGTCTTCTGCATCGCCTTCGACCGGGAGTCCGACTTCGCCACCCTGGACCGCATCGCCAAGGCGTCGGCGGGCAAGGCGTTCGACGCCACCGACCCCGCCATGATCGACGAGGCGTTCGTGAAGCTGGTCAGCAGCTTCTGAACCTGCCGGGGCCGGGCGACGCGACGGACCGCGTCGCCCGGTCAGATCACGCCGTGCGCCAGCATCGCCTCGGCCACCCGGCGGAACCCGTCGATGTTCGCCCCGGCCACGTAGTCGCCGGGCAGCCCGTACTCCTCCGCGGTGCTCCAGCAGCGGTCGTGGATGTCCCGCATGATCTCGCGCAGCCGCTGCTCCGACTCGGCGAACGTCCACGACTCCCGGCTGGCGTTCTGCTGCATCTCGAGCGCGCTCACCGCCACGCCGCCGGCGTTGGCCGCCTTGCCCGGCGCGAACCGCACCCCGGCCCGGCCGAGGATGCGTACCGCTTCGGGCGTGGTGGGCATGTTCGCGCCCTCCACCACCGCGACGCAGCCGCCGGCGGCGAGCGCCGCGGCCTCCGCGCCGCCGATCTCGTTCTGCGTCGCGCACGGCAGCGCCAGCTCGCAGGGCACCTCCCAGACGGTACGACCGGAGACCGCCACCGCGTGCGGCACGTGCCGGGCGTAGTCGTCGAGCCGGGCCCGGCGCTGCTCCTTCAGCTCCCTGAGCAGCTCCAGGTCGATGCCCTTGTCGTCGAGCACGTAACCGGACGAGTCGGAGCAGGCGACCACCCGCCCGCCGAGCTGGTGCACCTTCTCGATCGCGTAGATCGCCACGTTGCCGGAGCCGGAGACCACCACCCGCTTGCCCTCCAGGCTGTCCCCGGCCTGCCGGAGCATCTCGTCGGCGAAGAAGACCGCCCCGTAGCCGGTCGCCTCGCGGCGCACCTGCGCGCCCCCGTACGCCAGGCCCTTGCCGGTGAACACCCCCGACTCGTAACGGTTGGTGATCCGCTTGTACTGGCCGAACAGGTAGCCGATCTCGCGGCCGCCCACGCCGATGTCCCCGGCCGGCACGTCGGTCTCCGCGCCGATGTGCCGGTACAGCTCGGTCATGAAGCTCTGGCAGAACCGCATGACCTCCCGGTCCGAGCGCCCCTTCGGGTCGAAGTCCGAGCCGCCCTTGCCGCCACCGATCGACAGCCCGGTCAGCGCGTTCTTGAAGATCTGCTCGAAGCCGAGGAACTTCACGATCCCGAGGTAGACCGACGGGTGGAAGCGCAGCCCGCCCTTGAACGGGCCGAGCGCGCTGTTGAACTCCACCCGGAAGCCCCGGTTGACCTGGATCCGGCCGCGGTCGTCCTCCCACGGCACGCGGAAGATGACCTGCCGCTCCGGCTCGCAGATCCGCTCGATGATCTGCGCCTCGCTGTACTCGGGGTGTCGGGCCAGCGCCGGGCCGATGCTCTCCAGCACCTCGCGTACCGCCTGGTGGAACTCAGGCTCACCCGGATTGCGGGCGACCACGCTGGTGAACACCGTCTCCACGGTTTCCGGCATACCGACACGTCCCTTCGTTTGCGCTGGTAGCCCTGTTGCTATCACCCATGCCGGCTTACCCGCCAACTGTCCCGCGATACGGACCGTGACCCTGGTCCGGTTCACTGGTCCCGTGGACGACACGATCTGGGACGCGGTGCGGGCCTCGCGCGGCTGGTTGGACGCCGCCAACGGCACCGGAGAGACCGAAATGACCTGCCGGATCCTCAAACTCACCGAGGAGGCGGGGGAGGCGGCGGGTGCCTGGATCGGCCTGCTCGGCCAGAACCCGCGCAAGGGGGTCACGCACAGCCGGGAGGACGTGGCGGCGGAGCTGGCGGACGTGGCGTTCACCGCGCTGGTCGCGATCGAGAGCCTCGGGCTGGACGCCCGTGCCGTGCTCGACGCGTGCGCCGGGAAGGTCCGTGCCCGCGTCGGGCCGCCGCCGGACTGAGCCGGCCCCGCCCGCCGACCACGCGTCGTCCGCCCGCCGGCGGCCCGTCGTGGCGTCACAGACCGTGACGCCGGTCACCCACCACCGGTTCGCGCAGCGCTGCCCCGGAGCGCGCGGAGAACGGGTCGCGGCGGGCGGCCACTGCCCGTCGGGTCTCCTCGGCGACGAGATCGGCGTTGATCTGGGCCGCGACGACCACGCCGGCCGCCGCGGCGGCACCGACCTGGGCCGCCGGGTCCGTGACGTTGCCCGCCACCCACACCCCGGGCACGTCGGTGCGGCCCGTCGGGTCGGCGGGGACGTGCTCGCCGACCCCCGCCGGGTGTTCGGTCGCCGTGAGCCCGAGGGCCGCGAGGAAACCCGCGCGCGCCACCATCCGGGACGACACGACCAGCGCGGCGCGGCCGACCACCGTGCCGTCGCCCAGCCGTACGCCCACGAGGCGGTCCCCGACGACCTCCAGGGCGGCGACCTCGCCGTCGACCACGCGGATCTCCCGGGCCGCCAGCTGTTCCTCCTGCTCGTCGGAGAGCGCCATGGTGTGCCGGAAGTACGTGACGTCGGCGCTCAACTGCCGGAACAGCAGTGCCTGGTGCACCGAGAACGGCCCGCTGGCCAGTACGCCGATGGCCCGGTCGCGGACCTCCCACCCGTGGCAGTACGGGCAGTGCAGCACGTCGGTGCCCCACCGCTCCCGTAGCCCCGGGACGTCCGGCAGCTCGTCCACCAGCCCGGTGGCCACCAGCAGCCGCCGCGCCCGCACCGTCCGGCCGTCGACCAGCGTGACCGTGAACCCGCCGTCGTGGCGGTTCGCGGCGGCGACCTCGCCGGTGACCACCGTCCCGCCGTAGCCGCGTACCTCCGCCCGGCCGCGTTCCAGCAGCTCGGCCGGGCGGATCCCCTCCCGGGCCAGCAGCCCGTGCACCCCCTCGGCCGGGGCGTTGCGCGGAGCGCCCGCGTCGGTCACCACCACCGAGCGTCGCGCCCGGGCCAGGGTCAGCGCCCCGCTCAACCCCGCCGCGCCACCGCCGATCACCACCACGTCGTAGCCGTCATCCAGCCGATCGGTCACTGTGACCACCTCCCGCGACCACCCTGCGGTCGCGGCGGGCGTGGTGGCAAACATTGTTGCCGAAGTGGCAAGATGGCGGCATGGGCGACGAACTGGACCAGACGCTCGGCGCGGTCGGGCCCCGGCTGCGCGCGCTGCGCCGGCAGCGGGAGACCACCCTCGCCGACCTGTCGGCGGCGACCGGCATCTCGGTGAGCACGCTGTCGCGGCTGGAGTCCGGTGTCCGCCGGCCGACCCTCGAACTGCTGCTCCCGCTGGCCAGGGCGCACGGCGTCACGCTCGACGAACTCGTCGACGCCCCCTCCACCGGGGATCCGCGCATCCACCTGCGCCCGGTCACCCGCCACGGGATGACCATGCTGCCGCTGACCCGCCGGCCCGGCGGCATCCAGGCGTACAAGCTGGTGATCCCGGGCGGCGACCGCAGGGCGGAGCCCGATCCGCAGACCCACGAGGGCTACGAGTGGCTCTACGTGCTCAACGGGCGGCTGCGGGTCGTCCTCGGCGACCAGGACCTCGTGCTGACGCCGGGGGAGGCGGCGGAGTTCGACACCCGCGTACCGCACTGGTTCGGGTCGGCCGACGCCGAGCCGGTGGAGTTCCTCAGCCTCTTCGGCCGACAGGGCGAACGCGCCCACCTGCGTGCCCGCCCCAGAGCCGAACCCTGACCCCCCTCGCGCCTTCCGCGCGCCCCGCCCCCCGATCCTCGGGGGTGCGGGCGGGGCGGCGGGGGAGCGGGGGCGGACGGAAGGATGAGGGGATGAGTGAGGTACGGGTGTGGGGCGAGCAGACGGGGGTCGTCGCACTCCCCAGCGGGGCGCGGGTGCGGGGACGACGCATCGCGGACGAGGCGTCACCCGCCGACTTCGCCCTGCTGCTGGCGCCCGGGCCGACGCCAGCCTGGCCGCACCGGCGGATCCGGTGGCCCGACTTCTGGGTTCCCGTCGACCGGGCGGACGCGATCGACGCCCTGACCGAGGCCCTGCGCCGCGCCCACGACGGCGAACGCGTCGAGGTGGCCTGCCGGGGCGGCACCGGGCGTACGGGCACGGCGCTGGCGGCGTTGGCGATCCTCGACGGGCTGCCGCCCGAGCGGGCGGTGGACTGGGTACGCGCCACCTACCGGCCGCGGGCCGTGGAGACGCCCTGGCAGCGTCGCTGGCTGCGCCGCCTCACCTGACCCGCCGCCACCTGGCACCCGCAGTCGGCGGTGCCCGGCCGGTGCGGCGGCTCAGCGGGAGACGTACTCGCGCAGGTGCCGGGCGGTCAGCGTGTCGCCGTGGGCGACCAGATCGGCCGGCGTGCCGGTGAAGACGATCCGGCCACCGTCGTGTCCCGCCCCCGGGCCGAGGTCGATCAGCCAGTCGGCGTGCGCCATGACCGCCTGGTGGTGCTCGATGACGACGACGGTGTTGCCGGCGTCGACCAGCCGGTCCAGCAGGGCCAGCAGTTGGTCCACGTCGGCCAGGTGCAGGCCGGTGGTCGGCTCGTCGAGCACGTACGTGTTCCCGCGTTCGGCCATCCGGATGGCCAGCTTGAGTCGCTGCCGCTCGCCGCCGGAGAGCGTGTTGAGCGGCTGGCCCAGGGTGAGGTAGCCGAGCCCGACGTCGACCAGCCGGTCCAGGATCGCCCGGGCGGCGCCGCCGGAGAAGAAGTCCCGCGCCTCGGTGGCCGGCATCGCGAGCACCTCGCTGATGTTCTTCCCGCGCAGCCGGTAGGTCAGCACCTCGTCGGTGAAGCGCCGCCCCTCGCAGCGCTCGCAGACCGAGGCGACACCGGCCATCATCGCCAGGTCGGTGTAGACGAGGCCGATGCCCTTGCAGGTCGGGCAGGCCCCCTCGGAGTTGGCGCTGAACAGCGCGGCCTTGACCCCGTTGGCCTTGGCGAAGGCGGTGCGGATCGGGTCCAGCAGGCCGGTGTAGGTGGCCGGGTTGCTGCGCCGGGAGCCCCGGATCGGCGACTGGTCGACGACCACCACGCCGTCGCGGCGGTGCAGCGAACCGTGGATGAGCGAGCTCTTGCCCGAGCCGGCCACCCCGGTGACCACGGTCAGCACCCCGAGTGGGACGTCGACGTCGACGTGGCGCAGGTTGTGCAGGTCGGCGCCGCGGATCGGCAACTGGCCGGACGGCCGGCGTACGTGCTCGCGCAGGCGTACCCGATGGTCGAGGTGCCGGCCGGTGAGGGTGTCGGAGCGGCGCAGGCCGGCGACGTCACCGGTGAAGCAGATCCGGCCGCCGGCCGTGCCGGCCCCGGGCCCGAGGTCGACCACGTGGTCGGCGATGGCGATCGTCTCGGGCTTGTGCTCCACGACGAGCACCGTGTTGCCCTTGTCGCGCAGCCGCAGCAGCAGGTCGTTCATCCGGGCGATGTCGTGCGGGTGCAGGCCGACGGTCGGTTCGTCGAAGACGTACGTGACGTCGGAGAGGCTGGAGCCGAGGTGCCGGACCATCTTCACCCGTTGCGCCTCGCCGCCGGAGAGCGTGGCGGACTCGCGGTCCAGGCTGAGGTAGCCCAGGCCGATCTCGACCAGCGAGTCGAGCAGGTCGCGCAGGTTGCCGACCAGCGGGGCGACCGACGGGTCGTCGATCGCGCGGACGAAGCCGGCCAGGTCGCTGATCTGCATCGCCGAGCACTCCGCGATGTTGCGCCCGGCGATCCGGGCCGACAGCGCCGCCTGGTTGAGCCGGGCCCCGCCGCAGTCGGCGCAGGTGGCGAAGGTGACCGCCCGGTCGACGAAGGCGCGGATGTGCGCCTGCATCGACTCCCGGTCCTTGCTCAGGTAGAGCCGGCGGACCTTGACGATCAGGCCCTCGTACGTCCAGTTGTTGCCGCCCACCTTGATCTTCGTGGCCGGCTTGTGGAGGAAGTCCTCCCACTGCTGCGGCGTGAAGTCCTGGAGCTTGGTGTCGGGGTCGAACAGCCCGGAGTGGACGATGTTCTGCCAGTACCACGAGTCGACGGCGAAGTTCGGCACCTTGATCGCGCCGTCGTTGAGCGAGCGCTCCACGTCGACCAACTCACCGACGTCGAGGTCGGAGACCCGCCCGAGCCCCTCGCAGGTCGGGCACATGCCCTCGGCCAGGTTGAAGCTGAACGCGCCGGCCCCACCGACGTACGGGGTGCCGAGCCGGCTGAAGACGATCCGCAGCATCGCGTACGCGTCGGTGGCGGTGCCGACGGTGGAGCGCGAGTTCGCGCCCATCCGCTCCTGGTCGACGACGATGGCCGCGCTCAGGTTGCGTAGCGAGTCGACGTCGGGGCGGCTCAGGTTCGGCATGAACGACTGGAGGAAGGCGCTGTAGGTCTCGTTGATCATGCGCTGCGACTCGGCGGCGATGGTTCCGAAGACCAGGGACGACTTGCCGGAGCCGGAGACGCCGGTGAAGACGGTCAGCCGGCGCTTGGGGATGTCGACCGAGACGGAGGCGAGGTTGTTCTCCCGGGCGCCGCGTACCTCGATCATGTCGTGGCTGTCGGCGGCGGACCGTGCTGGCTGCTGCATGCGAACCCTTCGCGAGATCGTGGGCGCAGTTCCGCCCGAGGTGCATCTACGGTGGCCAGGCCGCCTTCAATCGTCTCATTGGAGCTCCCGTGGAGGGTTTTGCCTCATTGGGCTGGGATGACTGCCCGAAGCAGGGCTGAAAGTCTCAAACCACGTGGAGTCGGCTAGGGTGGCCGGGTGGGGGATTCGGGAGCGCGGGCCGGACGGTGGCGGGGGGCGCAGGTCGCGGCGACCGCCGGCATCTCCGTCCAGCAGGTGCGCAACTACGTCGACCTCGGCGTGCTGCCGCCGGTCGAGCGCACCCCCGCCGGGTACCGCGTCTTCACCGACGAGCACGTGCGGGCGCTCGCGGTGGTCCGGCGGCTGGCCGAGGGGCACGGCTGGGCGCGTACCCGGGAGATCATGGTCGCGGTGCACCGGGGCGACCTGGCGGCGGCGCTGGCGACGCTCGACGCCGGCCACGCCGAGCTGGACCGGGAGCGGGCCGACATCCGGCGGGTGCTCGGCGCCTTCGAGACCGTGGTGGCCAGCCCGGCCGCCGTCCTGCCGGCGCCCCGGCGCGGGGCGCGCATCGGCGAGGTCGCCGACCTGGTCGGCGTCCGCACCTCGAAGCTGCGGCTGTGGGAGCAGCGCGGCCTGCTCCGGCCGGTCCGCGAGCGCGGCACCGGCTACCGGGTGTACGACGCGGCCGAGGTGCGCGCCGCGCAGGTCGTCGCGCTGCTGCGCCGGGGGGCGTACCCGTTCGACATCGTCGCGGCCGTGCTGGCCGAGATGCGTACCACCGGCAGCGCCCAGCGGGTCCACGCTGAGCTGGGCAGGCGGGAGCAGGAGCTGCACGGGCGCAGCCTGCGGCGGCTGCGCGCCTCGGCGGCCCTGTACGACTACCTGCGCCACCTCGACCCGGCCCTGCCGGGGTGACTCAGCGCAGCACCAGCAGGTCGAGGTGGTCGACGACCGGGCCGGTGACCGCGTCGGCGGCGGCGGCCCGGAGCCGGGCCAGGCCGGCGGCGTACTCCTCATCGGTGATCAACTGGAGCGGGGTGTGGGCCCGGCGGTCGAGACGCTCGGCGACCTCGGCCAGCGACGCCGCCGTGGTCTGCGCGACGGGCTCGACCGTGCTGACGGTGAACCCGGCCGCGGCGAACGTCGCGCGTACCCGCGCCAGGCCGGGGTAGGTGTCGAGGACCCGTACGGCCTCGGGGAACCAGCGGAACAGCGTGATCCGGTGGTGCCGGCCGGGGAACGGCGAGCGGATCAGCACGGGGGCGCCCGGCCGGAGCACCCGGCGCAGCTCGCGCGCCGCGGCGTCGAGGTCGGTGACGTGGTGGATCATGGTGGACAGCCACGCCGCGTCCGCCGTGCCGTCGCGCAGCGGCAGCGCCACGGCGTCGCCGGCGAGTAGCGGCCGGTGGGTGGCGCGCGACCGCATCGCCCCGGCGGGCTCCACGCCCACCACCCGGACGCCGAACCAGTCGGTGAAGGCGGTGGCCCAGGCGCCGGTGCCGGCTCCGACGTCGAGCACGGTGGCGCCGGGGCGCGGGCGCAGGTGCTGCTGCACGGCGTGCCGCCACCGCTCCAGGCCGCTGCGCGGCAGTTCCCGGGTCGCGGCGAAGGCCGCCGCGTCGGTGTCGTCGTACGGGATCAGCGCCACGGCCATCACCTCGCCACCGTCGCCGGGAGGTCCGGGCGATCGTCCCCCGGTTCTAGTCGGCGCGGCAGGCGGGAGGCAACGGCTTGTGAGCCATCCGACGCGGGCGGCCCGCGCCGGCACGGTCAGAGCGTCACCGCCGCCAGCACCAGCAGGGCGCACGCCGTCTCGACCAACCCCACCCGTACCGGCGCGACCCGGCGTCCGGCGAGCAACAGCGCTCGGGCGAGCAGCAGCGCGAAGACGACGGCGACCGGCACCGACGCCCAGAGCAGCGCGGCGACGGCGGCGACGACGTGGTACGCCCACGACACCCACCGGTACCGGACGTTGTCCCGCTCCCGGATCATCGTCTTGACGTGCAGGACGCTCCCGACCAGGTAGCCCAGCACCACCACCGTCACCCCGGCCACGCTGGTCCACGGCATCCCGGCGACCGTGGCGACCACGGGACCGAGCAGCCCGCACTGCGCCACGAAGGCCAGGTCGTTGCCGAACGCCCGGTCCCGGCGCCGGCGCGCGTAACCGGCGTTGACAGCGGCGAGGACCGCGTAGAGCGGGGCGTAGGCCAGGATCGCGGGCCGGGCCACCAGCACCGGCGCGGCCAGCGCGACCGTGGCGAGGCCGTACCCGACGAGCTGCGGCCGTACCCGGCGCAACCGCCCGGTCTTGACCGCCTGCAACCCGAAGTACGACAGCGGGTACGCGGCGAACGCGGCTCCGAGCAGGGGCAGGTGCAGCGGGTGCGGGCCGGTGGCGGTCAACGCCGCCAGGACGGGCAGCAGGAGCATCGCCCACGCTCCGTGCTGTGGCGGCACCCACCCCGGCGACCGGCCCCGGGGACGACCGGAGGTGCCCGTCGTGGGCCGCCCGGCCGGGCCGGCTACCGGGCGGCGACGGTGGGCCGGGACGGTGGTCACGGCCGTGGCGTCACGGTGAGCAGGACGGCGGCGTCGGTGACGGCGTGCAGCGCGTGCCGCAGCGGCGGGATGACCACGAGGTCGCCGGCATCGCCCTCCCAGGACTCGTCACCGGCGACCAGACGTACCCGACCCACGAGCACCTGCAGCGTCGCCTCACCCGGGCTGTCGTGCTCGTCGAGAGACCGGCCGCCCCGCAGGGCCAGCAGGGTCTGCCGCAGCCGACGGTCCCGGCCCGCGTGCAGGGAACGGGCACTGCGTCCGCTGGCGGCCTCCCGGGCGGCGTCGAGCTGCTCGTCGGCGAAACGGGTCAGCGAGAGGGCTTCCATGGTCGTCCCTTCGTCGGTGTCGTCCGGCCCGCGCTGCGGGGTCGTCGCCGTGGACGGCTTCCGCCGCGCAAACCGGAAGATCGTCTACCGCTTTCAGTTCCCAGCTTCCGTCCCGGTGCTGCCCGGCGGCAGGGCCGTTGGTCCCGAAGCCGCCGTGGCCCGTGCCGCAGCCGTCCGGGCGGGGGTGAGCGACGCAGTGCCGGGGGCCTTTCCGACCCCCGGGCCTGGCGAACCCGGCCCGCACCCCGAACCGGGCCGACTAGGGTGCGGGACATGAAGGTTCGGCTGCTGGCGGCCACGGCGGCCGCCGCCCTCCTCGGCGCCGGCGCACCTGTCCCCGCCGCCGGTCCCGCCGCCTCCGCGCCGGCCACGCCCGCCCCGGTTCCGGCGGCACCCGTCCCGGTCGCGCCCGGCTCGGTGCAGGCCGTGCCCGGCTCCGCTCGGGTCGCGCCCGGTGCCGCCGCGCCCGGTGCCGCCGGGTCCGGCGTGGCCACGCCCGTGACCGGCGTCGTGCCCCCCGCACCCTGCCCGAAGGCGTCCGCGCCGCCGGTGTCGCGGCCACCGCGCCCGTCGCCGCCACCGGCAGTGCCGCAGGAGCGGGCCGTGGGCGGCCCCGCGCTGGACACCGCCGGCCTGGTCGTCCCGGCGGGGGCCGCCCGCCCGCCGGCGGTCACCGCGACCTCGTGGCTGGTCGCCGACCTGGACAGCGGTCAGGTGCTGGGCGGCTGCGGGCCGCACGAGTACGGCACCCCGGCCAGCGTGCAGAAGCTGCTGCTGGCGGCCACCATGCTGCCCCGGCTCGACCCGCAGCAGGTCGTCACCGTCACCGACGGGGACATGGACATCGAACCGGGCTCCTCGGCCGTCGGCCTCGTCGCCGG
The DNA here is from genome assembly GCF_043197575.1 of Micromonospora sp. NPDC049051. Classification (NCBI taxonomy): domain Bacteria; kingdom Bacillati; phylum Actinomycetota; class Actinomycetes; order Micromonosporales; family Micromonosporaceae; genus Micromonospora; species Micromonospora sp. NPDC049051. The sequence goes on along the minus strand of NZ_JBICTL010000007.1, from coordinate 22,438 downwards.
CGGACGGTACCGGATCGAGACCGTCTGGCTCGGGCTGCTGCTGCAGTCCGGCAACGAGGCGGCCAACGTGCTGGCCCGCCTCGGCGGCGGGTCGGGCGGGATGGCCGGCGGCGTACGGGCGATGAACGAGGAGGCGCACCGCCTCGGCGCCCTCCAGACGCACGCGGTCACCCCCTCCGGGCTCGACGGACGGGGCCAGTTCACCAGCGCGTACGACCTGGCGCTGATCGCCCGGGCCTGCTTCGCCGACCCGACGTTCCGCCGGTACGCGCTGACCGAGACGCACCGCATTCCCGCCCAGCCGGCGCAGCGGACCAAGGGCTTCGAGATCCAGAACGAGAACCAGCTCGTCCATCGCTACCCGGGCGCGCTCGGCGGCAAGACCGGCTTCACCGACCTGGCCCGGCACACCTACGTCGGGGCGGCCCAGCGGGACGGGCGGCGGCTCGTGGTCACACTGCTCGGCGCCGAGCCGCAGCCGGCCCGGGGCTGGGAGCAGGGTGCCGCCCTGCTCGACTGGGGCTTCTCGCTGCCCCGCGGGTCCGCCGTCGGCCGACTGGTCGAGCCGGGGGAGCTGACCGCGTCGGCGACCCCCTCGCCGCCCCCGCTCGCCGCCTCCGGCGTCCCGCGTCCGGCCGCGGCCAGCGGTCCGTTCGGGGGCGGGCTGATCGCGCGCTGGCCGGTTGCCGCGGCCGTGGCGGCGGCGGTCGCGCTGCTGGGGACCGCGCTGCTCTGGCGTCGGCGCGTGGCACGGGGCCGGTAGGACGGGCGCTGCCCGACGCGCAGGCGGGGCGGATCGACAACCGACGACGGGATCCATAGACTCCGGTCTTTCTGGCGTCGTCAGTCCAGGGAGGATCCCCGTGTCGAGCGAACCCCGACCGCACCCCGTCCCGCCGTCGATCGGGGCACCCCGCCGGCCGGCCCGTACGCTGACCCGCCTCGCCGGGGTGGCCTTGGTCGCGGGGGCGCTGGTCACCGGTGGTGGCGCCGCCGCGGTCGCCGCGCCCGGCGGGTCCCCGGCCGATGCCGCCACCGCCCGGGTGACGCCCGGCCCGTGCGCCTACACCGAGACGCCCGAGGACCCGGCCGCCCGGCCGGTCCCGCTGCCGCCAGACCCGCGGCGCACCCCCGACCGGGGCACCGTGCGGGTCACGTTGCGGACCAACCAGGGGCCGATCGGGTTGACCCTCGACCGGGAGGCGGCCCCCTGCACCGTGCAGAGTTTCCTGCACCTGGTGCGCCACCGCTTCTACGACCGGACCTCGTGTCACCGGCTCACCGCGTACCCGACGCTGCGGGTGCTCCAGTGCGGCGACCCCTCCGGCACCGGCTCCGGTGGCCCCGGCTACCGCTACGCCGACGAGCTGCCCACCGACCTGCCGCCGGCGCCGACCGACCCGACCGGGGTGCGCCGGCTCTACGCCCGGGGCACGCTCGCCATGGCCAACGCGGGCCCCGACACCAACGGCAGCCAGTTCTTCCTGGTCCAGGGGGATTCGGCGCTGCGCCCCAACTACACGGTCTTCGGCTCGGTCGACGCGGCCGGCCTGGCCACCCTCGACCGGATCGCCGCCGGCGGCATCGCCCCCACCGTCGAGGATCCCGCGCCCGTGGACGGTGCGCCCGCCCTGCCGGTCGACATCCGGAAGGCGGCCCGGCACCACCACCCGCACCGCTGAGCCCCGAAGGCCCGGTGGTCGTGCCGGCGGCGTCGGACCGGAACTTCCGGAACCTTATCGGGAGCGCCGCGGAGCCGCGCCGGCCCTCACGGCCGGCGCGGCTCCGCCGTGCTGTCGCGGACGACCAGGTTGGTGGCGAGTTCCACCCGGGGGGAGTCGATGGCCTCGCCCTGCGCCAGCCGCAGCACGGTGCGGGCGGCCACCCGGCCCATCTCCACCAGTGGCTGCCGGACGGTGGTCAGCGGCGGTGAGGCCCAGCGGGCCTCGGGCAGGTCGTCGAAGCCCACGACGCTGACGTCGTCGGGGATCCGCAGCCCCCGGCGCCGGACGGCCTCGTAGACGCCGAAGGCCATCTGGTCGCTGGCCGCGAAGATGGCCGTCGGCGGGTCGTCGAGGTCGAGCAGCGCCGTGCCGGCGGCGAAGCCCGAGGCGTGGTAGAAGTCGCCGGGCTGCACCAGCCTCTCCTCCACCGGCGCGCCGGCCGCCTCCAGCCCGGCCCGGTGCCCGTCGAGACGGGCCCTGCTGCACAGCAGGTGCGCCGGCCCCGCGACGAAGCCGATCCGCCGGTGCCCGAGCGACAGCAGGTGCTCGGTCGCGGCCAGCCCGCCGGCCCAGTTGGTGGCCCCGACCGTGGGCACGTCGGTGGCGGGCACGCCGGCCGGGTCGACGACGACCACGGGCACGTTGAGGCGGCGCAGCTGCGCGTGCAGCGGCGGGCTCAGGTGCGAGGTCACGAAGATGACGCCGTCGGTGGCGCGGGCCCGCAGGTTCTGCAGCCACTGCCGGGCGGCGGTCGACTGGCGGTGTATCGCGGAGACCACGGTGCCGACGCCCGCGCCGTGCCCGACGTCCTCGACCCCCCGCAGGATCTCCACCGCCCACGGGCTGTCCAGGTCGTTGAAGACGAGGTCGAGCAGGCCGGCACGGCTGACCGTACGGCTGCCCCGACGTTGGTAGCCGTGCTGGCGCAGCAGCTCCTCCACCCGCTCGCGGGTGCCGGGGGCCACGTCCGAGCGCCCGTTGAGCACCCGGGACACGGTCGGCACCGAGACCCCGGCCTCCCGCGCGATGGCGGTGATGGTGATCCTGCGCCCGTCGTCGCCGTCCACCCGCGTCTCCTTCACCGGTCGGAGGACCGACCGTACCCGTGACCACCGAAAAACGTCCGGAACGGCGGGGCCGCTCCACCGGCCCATCTTGCCCCACGATCGGGGGTTGACGACACGGCAGGTCGGTTCTAGCGTTCGGACGAGTTACGGAAGTATTCCGGAAACTTGTCGGACACCTTTCGGTCGTCGCGCCGGCGGCGACGTCCCCCACCACACCCCCACCACGAGAGGTCGATCATGACTGTACGAACGCGGCTCGCCCGCGTCGTCGCGCTCGGCGCCGCCCTGGCCCTGGCGTTGCCACTTACCGCCTGCGGCGACGGTGACTCGGCCGCCGGCCCGGACGAGATCCGAATCCTGGTGTACGGCGACGCCACCAACAAGGTCGAGAAGCAGCTCGTCGACACGTTCAACAAGACGTCGAAGGTCAAGGCGGTGCTGGACACCATCCCGGGCGCCGACTACCAGACCAAGCTCCAGACCATCATCAACACCAAGCAGGCGCCGGACGTCTTCTTCAACTGGGGCGGCGGCAGCATCACCCCGTTCATCAAGGCCGACCTGCTGCTGCCGCTCGACGACATGATCGCCAAGGACCCGGGGCTCAAGCAGAACTTCCTGCCCTCGGTCTTCAACACCGCCACGGTCGACGGCAAGGCGTACGGGGTGCCGATGCGCGGCACGCAGCCGGTGCTGCTGTTCCACAACAAGAAGGTCCTCGCCGACGCCGGCCTCACCCCGCCGAAGACGTGGGACGACCTGCTGGCCGCCGTGCGGACCCTCAAGGGCAAGGGGATCACCCCGATCGCCCTCGGCGGCGGCGACAAGTGGCCGACCCAGATGTGGTACCAGTACCTCTACGACCGGGTGGCCGGGCCCGAGCTGTTCGCCAAGGCGCTCGGCGGCGACAAGAGCGCCTGGGAGAGCCCGGAGAGCCGCCGCGCCCTGGAACTGCTGCGACAGCTGACCGACGCGGGCGCGTTCGGCACCAACTTCGACTCGGTCAAGTTCACCGACGGCGGCTCGCCCACGCTGCTGTCCAGCGGCAAGGCCGGCTTCGAGCTGATGGGCTCCTGGAACTACTCGACCCACAACGACGCCAACCCGACCTTCGCCGCCGAGGGCCTCGGCTGGAGCGCCTTCCCGAGCGTCCCGGGCGGCAAGGGCGACCCGCGCAACGTGGTGGGCAACACCAACAACTTCTACTCGGTGCTGAAGAAGACCAAGCACCCCGACGCGGTGGCCGAGTTCCTCAAGCTCCAGTACTCCGACGAGTTCGTCCAGGCGCAGCTGTCCATCGGCAACCTGCCGACCACGACCAACACCGAGAAGTTCCTCGACGGCGCCACCAACCCGGACTACCTGAAGTACCAGTTCACCCTGGTCAAGGAAGCCCCGAGCTTCCAGCTCTCCTGGGACCAGGCGTACCCGCCGGCCGCGACCACGACCATCCACCAGGCGGTGCAGCAGTACTGCAACGGCCGGATGGACGCCGCCGGCTTCATCAAGGCCATGCAGTCCCTGCAGGCGGGCTGAGCGCGGCCATGTCCACCACCACCCTCGCCGCCCCCACCGTGACGGAGCAGCGACGGGCCCGACGAAGCCCGGGCGGCCCCACCCTCAGCCGCCCGGGCTTCGCCTGGGCCCTCCCCGCGACCCTGTTCTTCGGGCTGTTCGCGCTCGCCCCGCTGGTCCTCGTGGTCGTGCTCAGCTTCACCAGCTGGGCGGGCCTCGGCTCACCCGAGTACGTCGGGCTGGACAACTGGCAGCGACTGGCCCGCGATCCCGTCATGATCAACAGTCTCTGGCTGAGTGTCCTGCTCACCGCCCTCGGTGTGCTGGTGCAGACGCCGCTGAGCCTGCTGATCGGGGTGTGGGCGGCCGGGCCGCAGCGCAACCGGGCCGTACTGTCCGCCGTCTTCTTCCTGCCGCTGCTGCTGTCGGCGACCGCCGTGTCGGTGCTGTGGCGGGCGCTGCTCGACCCGAACTTCGGCGTGCCCGGTCAGGCCCCGTGGCTGTTCGGCGACGGCAACCTCTTCGGCAGCCGGACGGGCGCGATCGCCGTGCTGGTCTTCGTCAGCAGCTGGCAGTTCATCCCGTTCCACGCGCTGATCTACCAGGGCGCGGCCCGCGCCGTGCCGGCGGTGCTCTACCAGGCCGCCGAGGTCGACGGCGCCGGTCGGTGGGGACAGTTCCGCCACGTGACCCTGCCGCAGCTGCGCAACGCCATGATCACGTCAGTGGTCCTCATGGTGGTCGGCGGGCTCACCACGTTCGACAGCGTGCTGATCCTCACCCAGGGCGGGCCGGGCACCGACACCACCATCACCGCCTACCACATGTACGAGCAGGCGTTCCGCAGCTTCGACTTCGGCGCCGGCGCGGCCATCGCCCTGATCCTCGTCGTCGTCGCCACCCTCATCTCGCTGATCGTGGTCCGGGTCTCCGGCTACGACAGGATGCGCTCCACGATGGAGGGCCTGTGAAGCGACACCGTCCGAACTGGCTGGCCGGGATCGCCGCCACGGCCTGGCTGCTCCTGATCGGCCTGCCGATCTACGTCATGGTGGCGATCACCGTGCAGACCCGCGAGGGGTACGGCCGCAACGGCCCCATCGCCCTGCCCGACACCTTCACCCTGGACAACTACACCGGCGCCTTCGACGAGGGCTTCGGCCGCTACCTGTTCAACACCCTCGTGGTGACGGCGAGCGTGGTGGCCATCGTGCTGCTGCTCGTGCCGCCGCTGGCGTACGCCATCGTGCGCAGCCGCAGCCGGCTCACCTCCGGCGTGTTCCGGCTGTTCCTGCTGGGCCTGGCGATCCCGGCGCAGGCGGTCATCGTGCCGATCTTCTACCTGATCAGCAAGGCGGGGCTCTACGACAACCTCGTCGGCGTCATCCTGCCCACCGCCGCCTTCTGCCTGCCGGTGTGCGCGCTGATCCTCAGCGGCGTCATGCGCGACATCACCCCCGACCTGTACGAGGCGATGGCGATCGACGGCGCCAGCCCCGCCCGGGTGTTCCGCCAGCTGGTGCTGCCGCTGTCGCGCGGCGGGATCGCCACGATCGCCGTCTTCTCCGCCCTCCAGGCGTGGAACGGCTTCCTGTTCCCGCTGATCCTCACCCAGTCCGACTCCACCAAGGTGATCACCCTCGGCCTCTACAACTTCCAGACGCAGTACGGGATCAACATTCCCGGCCTGCTCGCCGCGGTCGTGCTGTCGATGGTGCCCGTCCTGCTCGTCTATCTGTTCGCCCGGCGGGCCCTGGTGCAGGGGCTGATGGGCGTCGGAGGAAAGTGACCGACAACGTGACCCTCGACATCGCCACCGGCGCCGCGACCTGGACCGACCCGACCCTCGACCTCGAGACCCGGGTCGACGCCCTGGTCGCCGCGATGACCCTGCCGGAGAAGGTGGCCCAGCTCTACGGCGTCTGGGTCGGCGCCGCCGCCGACGGGGGAGAGGTCGCGCCGTACCAGCACGACATGGAGGAACCGGTCGACCTGGACGACCTGCTGGACGTCGGCCTCGGCCAGCTCACCCGGCCGTTCGGGACCGCGCCCGTCGACCCCGCGCTCGGTGCGCTGTCACTGCTGCGGACCCAGCAGCGCGTCGCCGCCGCGAACCGGTTCGGCATCCCGGCGATGGCGCACGAGGAGTGCCTGGCCGGCTTCGCCGCCTGGGGCGCCACCGCGTATCCCGTTCCGCTGTCCTGGGGGGCCACCTTCGACCCGGAGCTGATCGGGCGGATGGCCGCCGTCATCGGCGCCGACCTGCGCCGCGTCGGCGTGCACCAGGGGCTCGCGCCGGTGCTCGACGTGGTGCGCGACGCGCGCTGGGGACGGGTGGAGGAGACGATCGGCGAGGACCCCTACCTGGTGGGCACCATCGCCACCGCGTACGTGCGGGGCCTGGAGTCCGCCGGGGTGGTGGCCACGCTCAAGCACTTCGCCGGCTACTCCGCGTCCCGGGGCGGGCGCAACCTGGGCCCGGTGCCGATGGGCCCCCGCGAGCGTGCCGACGTGATCCTCCCGCCGTTCGAGATGGCCGTACGCGAGGGCGGCGCGCGGTCGGTGATGCACGCCTACACCGACACCGACGGGATGCCGTCGGCGGCCGACGAGCAGCTGCTGACCGGCCTGCTCCGCGACGCCTGGGGCTTCCCGGGCACCGTGGTGGCCGACTACTTCGGCATCGCCTTCCTGCACACCCTGCACGGGGTGGCCGGCGACTGGGCCGAGGCGGCGGCCGAGGCCCTGGCCGCCGGCGTGGACGTCGAGCTGCCCACGGTGAAGACGTTCGGCGAGCCGCTGCGTGCGGCGCTCGCGGCCGGCGCGGTGCCGGAGGCGCTGATCGACCGGGCGGTGCGCCGGGTGCTGACGCAGAAGGCGCAGCTCGGGCTCCTCGACGCCGACTGGACCCCGGTGCCGGCCGCGCTGGCCGGCGCCGACCTGTCCGACCCGGACGCGCTGCGCGGCACCGTCGACCTGGATCCGCCGGCCAACCGGGCGCTGGCCCGCGAGGTCGCCGAGCGTTCCGTGGTGCTGCTGGCCAACGACGGCATCCTGCCGCTGCGCCGGCCGGCCCGCATCGCGCTGGTCGGGCCGCAGGCGGAGAGCCCCACGGCGGTGCTGGGCTGCTACTCGTTCCCCGCCCACGTCGGATCCCGCCACCCCGAGGTGCCCGTGGGCATCGAGCTGCCCACCCTGGCGGCGGCGCTGCGCGCCGAGTTCCCCGACAGCGTCGTGGTCACCGTGGCCGGGGTCTCCGTCGACGGCGACGACACCGGCGGGGTGCCGGCGGCGGTCGAGGCGGCGCGGGGCGCGGACGTGGTCGTCGCCGCGCTCGGCGACCGGGCGGGCCTGTTCGGCCGGGGCACGAGCGGCGAGGGCTGCGACGCCGAGTCGCTGGCCCTGCCCGGGGCGCAGCAGCACCTGCTCGACGCGCTGCTGGACACCGGCACGCCCGTGGTGGTGACGCTGCTCGCCGGGCGCCCGTACGCGCTGGGCCGGGCGGTGACCGAGACGGCGGCGATCGTGCAGTCGTTCTTCCCCGGCGAGGAGGGCACCCCGGCGATCGCGGGCGTGCTCGGCGGCCGGGTCACCCCGCAGGGGCGGCTGCCGGTCAGCGTGCCCCGCGGGCCGGGCGCGCAGCCCACCACCTACCTGTCGGCCCGACTGGGCCAGGCCAGCGACGTCTCCAACGTCGACCCGACCCCGGCGTACGGCTTCGGGCACGGCCTGGGCTACACCACGTTCGACTGGTCGGGCCTGGTGCTCGACGAGCCGCTCGCGGCGACCGACGGGGAGCTGCGGCTGCACTTCACGCTGCGCAACGCCGGCTCCCGGTGGGGCAGCGAGGTGGTGCAGGTGTACGCCCACGACCCGGTGGCCTCGGTGGTCCAGCCCGTGCAGCGGCTGGTCGGCTACCTACGGGTGCCGCTGGAGGCGGGCGCGGCCTGCCGGATCGACCTGGCCGTGCCGGCCGACCTGTTCGCGTTCACGGGGCGCGACGGGCGGCGCGTCGTCGAGCCGGGCGAGCTGGAGCTGCGGCTGGCGGCGTCCAGCACCGACCACCGGCTCGTGGCGGCGGTGGCGTTGCACGGCCCCGCCCGGCACGTCGACCACACCCGGCGGCTGCACCCCCGCTTCGCCGTCACGCCGTCGGCCGGCTGAACGGTGGCGTTCACCGACCTGCCCGAGGAGCAGCTGCGGGCGTACCGCGGCCAGGTGGCGGAGCCGGCGGACTTCGACCGGTTCTGGGCGGACACGCTCGCCGAGTCCCGGGAGTGCGACTGGCCGGTGCGGGTCGAGCCGGTGCCCTGCGGGCTGGCCACGATCGACGCGTACGACGTGACCTTCCCCGGCTTCGCCGGGCAGCCGGTGCGGGCCTGGCTGCGGCTGCCACGCGGCGCGGAGGCGCCCCTGCCCACGCTCGTGCAGTACGCCGGCTACGGCGGCGGCCGGGGCCATCCGCTGGAGAACCTGCTCTGGGCCTCGGCCGGCTTCGCGCACCTGCAGATGGACACCCGGGGGCAGGGGGCGGGCTGGGCCCGGGGAGACACCCCGGATCCGGCCGCCGCCGGCCCCGAGGCGCCCGGAGTGCTCACCCGGGGCGTGACGGACCCCCGCACGTACTACTACCGACGGTTCCTCACGGACGCGGTGCGGGCGGTGGACGCGGCCCGGACCCTGCCGGCGGTCGACCCGGCGCGGGTCGCGGTCCTCGGGCACAGCCAGGGCGGCGCGGCGGCGCTCGCCGTGGCCGCGCTGCGGCCCGACCTGCGGGCCGTCGTGGCCGGCGTGCCCTTCCTGTGCGACGTCCCGCGCGCGATCACGGTCACCGACGCGTACCCCTACCGGGAGATCCGCGACTACCTGGCGGTCCACCGGCACGCCGAGGAGCGGGTGCTGGCCACCCTGGCCTACGTCGACGGGGTGAACTTCGCCCGCCGGGGCCACCTGCCGGCCCGCTTCTCCGTCGCGCTGATGGACGAGATCGTGCCGCCGTCGACCGTCTTCGCCGCCGTCAACGCCTGGCGGGGGCCGACGGAGCTGGCGGTCTGGCGGTACAACGGCCACGAGGCCGGCGGGATCGACGACGACGAGGCGGCCGTGCGCTTCCTGCGCGTACACCTGTCGCCGGACCGGGCCCCCGACGGCCCCTAGCCTGGTAGACAGGGTGCGTGGCCAGGCCAGCCCGGATCCGCCGGCGCGCTCCGGGCGTCGCGACCGCCGGTGGGCGGGCCGTCGCGGCGGCGCTCGTGATCGTGGCGCTCGCGGCCGGCTGCACCCGGCCCGCGCCGTCGCCGGCACCACCCGCCGCGCCGGGCCCGTCCGTCCCGGCGACGCCATCACCGTCCGTCCCGGCGACGCCCGCGACGAGGACGTCCACGCCGTCACCGACCTCGCGCGGGCCGGGCCTCGTCGTCCTCACCGACGTCGATCCGCGCATCCGCACCGACATCCGGTACGCGGGCGCGCACAACTTCGTCGGCCGGCCGGTCGCCGGCTATGCCGAACCGCTCTGCCTGCTGAGCCGCCCGGCCGCCGAGGCGCTGCGCCGGGTGCAGGACGCCGCCCTGGCCCGGGGCCGCAGCCTGAAGGTGTACGACTGCTACCGGCCCCGCCGGGCCGCCGACGACTTCGTCGAGTGGGCCGGGCAGCCGGGCGAGCAGCGGATGAAGGCCGAGTTCTATCCCCGGGTGGCCAAGTCCAAGCTGTTCGACGAGGGCTACATCGGCGCCCCCACCGCCCACAGCCGGGGCAGCACCGTCGACCTGACCCTGGTCGACGTGCCGACCGCCACCCAGCCCCCGTACGCACCGGGGCAGCCCCTGGTCTCCTGCACCGCCCCGAAGGGGCAGCGGTTCGCCGACAACGGCGTCGACATGGGCACCGGCTTCGACTGCTTCGACCCGCTCGCGCACACCGACTCGCCGCAGGTCACCGGCGTGGCCCGGGACAACCGGCGGCTGCTGCGCCAACTGATGACCGACGGCGGCTTCGTCAACTACGACCGCGAGTGGTGGCACTACCGCTACCGCGACGAACCCTGGCCGGACACGTACTTCGACGTGCCGGTGGCCCGCTCCTCCGCCGAGGCGGCGGGTGGGTAGCGCCCGCGTCCACCGAGGGCCCGCACTCCCGGCCGCACCGCGGGGTTCGGGTCCCGGCGGTCGCGACGGGGCGGATCAGGCCGCGGCGTAGCTGCCGCCGTTGATGGTGTACTCGGCCCCGGTCACCTGCGCGGCGAGATCGGAGATGAGGAAGACGATGACCCCGGCCACCTCGTCGGGGCGGCCGAGCCGGCCGGTGGGCAGCTTGCGGACCTCCTTGACGAAGTAGCTGAGGGCCTCCTCGCGCTCCATGCCGAACTCGTTGGCGAGGCTGTCGGCGAAGCCGTCGGGCGCGTCCCAGAACGACGTCCGGGTGGCTCCCGGCGACACCACGTTGCTGCGGACGCCCGCCGGGCCGAACTCGATCGACAGGGACTTGGACAGGCTGAGCAGGGCCATCTTGCTCACGCAGTAGTCCACGAAGAACGGCGCCGGCTCGCGGCTTCCCTCGCTGGCGATGTGCACCAGCGAGCCACGGCCGGCCCGGATCATGTGCGGCAGGGCCGCCCTGGTGGTGCGTACCGCCGACATGAGGTTGAGGTTGAGCGTCCGTTCCCACTCGCCGTCGTCCACGGAGAGGAACCCGTTGTCCCGGTAGGGGTAGACGCCGACGTTGTTGACGACGGCGTCCACCCCGCCGAACTCGGCGACGGCCGCGGCGATGACCTGGTCACCGGCTGAGCCCTCCCGCATGTCCACCGTCACCGGCAGCACCGTGCCCGCGATCTCCTCCAGCGCCTTCGGTTCGATGTCGGCACCGACCACCCTGGCGCCCTCCTCGGCGAGCAGTGTGGCCGTGGCGAGCCCGATGCCCGAACCGGCGCCGGTGACGACCACCACCCGGTCGGTGAGCCGTGTGTCCATGTGTTGCCTCCCCGACCCTCTCGCCGACGCGACCAGGGCCGGGCGTGTCACCGGCGACGGGCGGGGCGGCGTGCGGTTGGCCTGCGGATTGTCGATCTCCATCGTCGGACCGCGGGCGCGCGGGCGCATCTCCCAGCGTGCGGGTTCAGCGACCGCCGCAGGGCGGGCGGGTGCCGTCCCGCTCATCGGAAGGCGGCGTGCGTGGGCCGGGTGGCGCCGCCCCGCTCATCCCGGAGGCGGCGTGCGCGGGGCGGGCGGGTGCCGCCCCGCTCACTTGAAGGCGGCGTGGCCGGTCAGCACCTGCCCGATGATCAGCTGGTGCACCTCGGAGGTGCCCTCGTAGGTGAGCACCGATTCGAGGTTGGCCGAGTGGCGGATGACCGGGTAGTCGAGGGTGATCCCGGCCGCGCCGAGGATGGAGCGGCACTCGCGGGCGATGGCGATGGACTCGCGCACGCTGTTGAGCTTGCCCAGGCTGATCTGCCGGTGGTCGAGGGTGCCGGCGTCCTTCAGCGCGCCGATCCGCAACGCCAGCAGCATCCCCTTGCCCAGTTCCAGCCCCATGTCGGCGAGCTTGAGCTGGGTGGCCTGGTACGCGGCGAGCGGCTTGTCGAAGATCTGGCGGCTGCGGGCGTACGCGACCGTCGTCTCCAGACAGTCGTGGGCCGCGCCCAACGCCCCGAAGACGATGCCGAACCGGGCCTCGTTGAGACACGTCAACGGCCCCGACAGGCCGACGGCCTCCGGCAGCATCGCGTCGGCGGGCAGCCGCACGCCGTCGAGGACGAGTTCCGAGGTCACCGAGGCGCGCAGGGAGAGCTTGCGGGTGATCTCCGGGGCGGTGAAGCCGGGGGTGCCGGCGGGGACGAGGAAACCGCGTACGCCCTCGTCGGTGCGGGCCCACACCACGGCGACATCCGCGACGGAGCCGTTGGTGATCCACATCTTGGTGCCGTCGAGCACCCAGTCGTCCCCGTCGCGGCGGGCCCTGGTCCGCATGCCGGCCGGGTCGGAGCCGAAGTCCGGCTCGGTCAGGCCGAAGCAGCCGATCGCCTCGCCGGCGGCCATCCGGGGCAGCCACTGCTGCTTCTGCTCCTCGGAACCGAAGCGCCAGATGGCGTACATGGCGAGCGACCCCTGCACCGAGACCAGGGAGCGCAGCCCCGAGTCGCCCGCCTCCAGCTCGAAGCAGGCCAGCCCGTACGCGACGGCGGAGGTGCCGGCGCAGCCGTAGCCGTGCAGGTGCATGCCGAGCACGCCGAGTTCACCGAGCTCCAGGGCCAGTTCCCGGACGGGCAGCCGGCCCTCCTCGTACCAGGTGGCGATCTGCGGGCGGATCCGCCGGTCGACGAAGCCACGTACGGCGGCCTGGAGCTCCCGGGCGTCGTCGTCGATCAGGGCGTCGACGCCGAAGTACGCGAGCGCGGGCACGGGGGCAGACGGGGTCACGGTTCGTATCCTCCCAGGGGTTGCGGTTGCGCGATCACGCTACGCGCGCCGGCCGGCGCGTCCCGCACGTCGTCGCCGTCATGCGCGGCGGTCGTGCCTGGTCACCACGCCCGGTGCGTCGAGGGCGGGTCCCTGCGGCGCTCAGCCGCCGGGGCGCAGTGGCAGCCAGGCCAGCACGTCCTGGATCTTCGCGTCCCAGTACGCCCAGTCGTGCGTGCCGGGGGAGAAGTCCACGGTGAGCGGGACGCCCCGCTCGCGGGCCGCCGCCACGAAGGTCCGGTTGTCCTCGTACAGGAAGTCCTCGGTGCCGCACACGACGCGCAGGGCGGGCAGGTCGGCGACGGCCGCCCGGTCGAGCAGGGCGAGCACGTCGTCGTCGCTGCCGGCGACGGTGCGCTCGCCGAAGGCGGTGTGCCAGACGCCCGCGTCGAGGGGCGTGCTCGACGTGGGAGAGCGGGCGGCCACGTCGAGCGCGCCGGAGAGGCTCGCCGCCGCCGCGAACCGGCCCGGCTCGCGCAGGGCCCACTTCAGCGCCCCGTAGCCGCCCATGGAGAGCCCGGCGACGAAGGTGTCCTCCCGCCGGGACGAGAGCCGGAAGAACCGCTGGCACAGCCGGGGCAGCTCGTCGCTGAGGAAGGTCCAGTACCGGTTGCCGTGCTCCTCGTCGGTGTAGAAGCTGCGGCCGACCTGAGGCATCACCACGGCCAGGCCGAGCGGCGCCACGTACCGTTCGATCGAGGTGCGGCGCAGCCAGATCGTGTCGTCGTCGGATAGGCCGTGCAGCAGGTAGAGCACGGGCGGGTCGCCCTGCGGGGCGCTGCCGGACATGCCGATCTGCGTGGCGGTCTGCTGGGGCAGGATTACCGTCATCGAGGTGCTGAGACCGAGCACCTCGGAGTAGAGGTCGACACGCATCAGGGCCACGATCGTCGACCGTATCGGGTCCGCACGCGCGAGGAAGGACCCGGCGGTCCTCCCCGTCGAACCGGGAGCGCAACCCGGCCACGGCGCGTCGCCGCCCCGGGCCGGTCAGGCGTTCGTCGGCGCCCCGTCCGGCTCGGGTCCGGCCCCGCCGGAACCCGCCGACGGCGCCAGCCGGGCGTCGAGGGCGTCGAGGTCGGGGACGAACCACACGTGGCTGGAGCGGTTCGACTCGTGCACGAGGGCGCGCAGGGCCGAGCTGGCCGCGAGGTGCGCGGTGATGTCGCCCACGACGACCAGGCGGATGCGGTAGTTGACGAACTTCTGCATGATCTCGCCGGCGAAGCGGGTGCCGAGGGAGAAGAAGGAGGCGTCGAGCCGGCCCGCCGGCACGGCCACCAGTTGCGCGCCGAGGAAGGCCGCGCCGATCAGGTCCAGCGCGTCCTGCTCGGTGGTCACGGGCGGGCCGTGCGGGTCGCAGACCAGCACCGGCACCCCGGCCCGGTCCTCGATGACGTCAGGCATCGTCGGCCTCCCCGGCGAGCAGGCCGTTGTCGCCGTCGAGCACGGCGTCGACCAGGCGCAGCACGTCGGCGGTGGCCGAGGCGCTGCCCAGGATCACGATCTTCATGCGGCTCCGATCCTCGTCGTGGACGGTCTGGACGCGTAGTGGATGCGCGGGTTCGTGGTTGGTGTTCGCCGCGGCCAGGACGAGCGTGCCCAGCCGGTCGGCCGCTGCCCGGTCGACGCCGTCGACCTGCACGATGCTCGACACCTCCACCGCCGCGCCGCCGACGGGACGGGCGGGTGCCGGTCGGCCGGTCAGCGCGTCGAGGTCGGCGCGGGCGATCCGGTACTGCTTGCCGATCCGTACGGCTGCGAGCCGGCCGGCGCGGATGTAGCCGCGCACGGTGCGTACGTGCAGGCCCAGCCGCTCGGCGACCTGCTCCACCGAGAACATTTCCTCACTCATCGTTCCCTACGCTAGCCGTGCCTGGGCACGATAGGGAAGTTCTTTTCGTCGTCGCTCGACGCGAGAGGATTCATGAATATTTGTTGCGGCCACCGCCGGGACGCGCCTACCGTCATCGGCGCAAGGTCAACCAGACGCCCCAGGGGAGTACGCCGTGTCGCAGCGCACCGACGCCACGTGGCTCACGCCGCGCTGTGGTGCCCCGCTGCCCACAGGCAAACCAGTGCGACACCAGCGCCGTTCCCAGCAGGGCCGGCAGCCGGGGTGGCGGCGCGTCTAGCGACGACGCGTACGCGCAGCCGCCCACCCCACCGGGGTCCGGGCGGCTTCTTCGTCTCCCGGACCCGCGTTGCCCCGACCGAACCGATGCCGGTGCCGGCGCCGGTGTCCCGTCGCCACTCGCGGCCGGGCCGCCGCGACCAGCCGACGACACCGCGACCAGCCGACGACACCAGGAGACGACGATGAGCTACACCCCGCTCGCGGGCACCCGCGCGCCGGTCCGGGTCTGGACCGACCCGTACGGCATCGAGCCGCAGGCCGCCCGGCAACTGCGCAACATCGGCGCGCTGCCGTGGGTGGAGGGCGTCGCGGTCATGCCCGACGTGCACTTCGGCAAGGGCGCCACGGTCGGCTCGGTCATCGCGATGCGGCAGGCCGTATCGCCGGCGGCGGTCGGTGTCGACATCGGTTGCGGCATGTCCGCGGTCCGCACCTCGCTGACCGCCGCCGACCTGCCGGACGACCTGGCCGGGCTGCGCTCGGCCATCGAGGCCACCATCCCGGTCGGGTTCAACCAGCGGGAGAAGCCGGTCGACCCGCGTCGGATCCGTGGGCTGGAGCAGGCCGGTTGGGACGACTTCTGGCGCCGGTTCGCCGACCTCGACCGGCGGGTGGCGCAGCTGGAGACGCGGGCCCAGCGGCAGCTGGGCACGCTCGGCGGCGGCAACCACTTCATCGAGGTCTGCCTGGAGCAGGGCGGTGCCGACGAGGGACGGGTGTGGCTGATGCTGCACTCCGGCTCCCGCAACATCGGCAAGGAACTGGCGGAGCGGCACATCGCCGTCGCCCGGCGGCTGCCGCACAACACCGACCTGCCCGACCGGGACCTCGCCGTCTTCCTCGCCGGCACGCCGGAGATGGACGCCTACCGCCGGGACCTGTGGTGGGCGCAGGAGTACGCGCGGCGCAACCGGGCGGTCATGCTCGCCCTGCTCTGCGGCGTGGTGCGGGAGCAGTTCCCGCAGGTGAGCTACGACGAGCCGATCAGCTGCCACCACAACTACGTGGCGGAGGAGACCTACGACGGCGTCGACGTGCTGGTCACCCGCAAGGGGGCGATCCGGGCCGGTCGGGGGGACCTGGGCATCATCCCGGGGTCGATGGGCACCGGCTCGTACGTCGTGCGGGGCAAGGGGAACCCGGACGCGTACTGCTCCGCCTCGCACGGGGCAGGACGGCGGATGTCGCGGGCCCAGGCGAAGCGGACGTACAGCACCGCCGACCTGGCCGCGCAGACCGCCGGCGTGGAGTGCCGCAAGGACGCCGGGGTGGTCGACGAGATCCCCGGCGCGTACAAGGACATCACCCAGGTGATGGCGCAGCAGGAGGATCTGGTCGAGGTGGTGGCGCACCTCAAGCAGGTGGTCTGCGTGAAGGGGTGACCGCCGGCCGGCGCCCCGGGAGGGGTGGGCGCCGGCCGCCGGTCCCGGGGGCGGCCCGTCCCCGGCCGGCGGGGATCCCCCCGTGCGGGCCGGCCCGCGATCGATACCCGTAGAGTCTCGCCGTGACCGAGATCGACGTGCAGGTCGACCTGTTCCATCCTGCGGACCGGGTGTGGCACGCATTGACGGATCGTGCCCTGCTCGCCCGGTGGTTCACCGAGGTCGAGCCGATGGCCGGGACACCCGGCCGGCTGCTGCTGTTCACGGCCGGCCTGCCCGGGTTCGACGCCGCCGTCGACGCGCAGGTGATCGACCGGCGGAAACCGGAGCTGATCGGGTTGCGCTGCCTCGAGGGGGGCCGGCGCAGCCGGTTGACCTGTACCGTCGCTCCCACGGCCGAGGGCTGCCGACTGTCGGTCCGCGAGGCGCTGGAGCACGGCGGCTGGCCCGACGAGCAGCGTGAGCGCCGCGAGGACTCCTACCGGCAGGCGTTGACGGGGCGGCTGCCGGCGATCCTCGACTGGCTGGCCTTCCGGCAGGTCGACCTGCGTCGGGGGCAGGCCGCGATGACCGTCGAGATGCCGATGGTCGAGGGGGTCGGCGACGAGCCGGCGCCGGCCGGCCGCCGGGGGGCGTTGCTGGTCGCGGGGCTGGCCGGCGCGGTGCTGGTCGCCGGGGCGGCGGTGTGGGCGGTCCTGCCCGGCGAGCCGGAGCAGGTCGCCGCCCCGGGCGCGGCACCGTCGCCGACCGCCACGGCCGCTCCGAGTCGTACGCCGCAGGGCACGCTCTCCGCCCGTCCCACGCGCAGCGCCACGCCGTCGCCGTCCCGCCCGAGCCGGACGCCCTCGGCGAGCCCTTCGGCGACGCCGTCGCGTACGCCTACCTCGGGCACCCCGTCGACCCCCGCACTGACCGCCCGCTACGAGACCGTGGCGACGCGGTTCCTCGGCTTCACGGGCGAGGTGGTCGTCGCCAACCCGGGTGGCGCGGCGGTCAACGGCTGGAAGGTGGTCGTCACGCTGGCCGAGGGCGGGTCGCTCACCGACGTCAGCGGGGCCGACTGGCAGCAGGAGGGGCAGGTCGTCACCTTCACCGGCGCGGCCGTGCCGGCCGGGCGCTCGCGGACGTTCACCTTCGCCGTCCGGGACGTCGACCCGCTCACCAGGGCGCCCGAGGGCTGCGTGCTGGGCGACGCCCCCTGCGCGGGGCTCTGACGCCGGCTCGCGCCGGTTCCCTGCCGCCATCGCCCGCCCGGGCGTACCCGTCGCGTCGGGCGGTGCGCTGTTAGGGTGGGCGGGAGTGACCGGAAAGGGAGACCAGACGTGGCGGGTGACGACGACATCTCCGGGTGACACCGGAAGTGCCCGGCCAGCGGCAGGCGTCCGAACGCCGCCGTCGTGGCCACGGGCCGTCGTTCCCGAATCCCGTCCCCGGGGCGCCCGGCGCGCCCACGTCACTCCAAGGGTTTCCGCATGTCCGAGGCATTCGTCACCTGTTCGCACCTCTCCTTCTCCTGGCCGGACGACACCCCGGTCTTCGAGGGCCTGTCGTTCACCGTGGGCACCGGCCGCACCGGCCTCGTCGCGCCGAACGGCGCCGGCAAGACCACGCTGCTCCGGCTGATCGCCGGCGAACTCCGGCCCACCGCCGGCTCCGTGACCGTCGACGGGGTGCTCGGCTACCTGCCGCAGAGCCTCCCGCTGGCCGGCGACCTGACCGTGGCCGAGGTGCTGGGGATCGCGCCGGTGCTCAGGGCGCTGCACGCCGTCGAGTCCGGCGACGCCGACGAGAAGCACTTCACCACGATCGGCGACGACTGGGACATCGAGGAGCGTACGCGCGCCCAACTGGACCGGCTCGGCCTCGGCGACGTGTCGCTCGATCGGCCCCTGCGCACCCTCAGCGGCGGTCAGGTCGTCTCCCTCGGCCTGGCGGCGCAACTGCTGCGGCGTCCCGACGTCCTGCTCCTAGACGAGCCCACCAACAACCTGGACCTCGACGCCCGTCGCACCCTGCACGCCGTGCTGGCGGACTGGACCGGTTGCCTGCTGCTGGTCAGTCACGACCGTGCGCTGCTGGACCGGATGGACCGCATCCTCGAACTCGACCGCGGCGAGGTGCGCTCCCACGGCGGGAACTTCACCGCCTACGAGGAGGCGGTGCGCGCCGAGCGGGAGGTCGCGCAGAAGAACGTCCGCCACGCCGAGCAGGAGGTCAAGCGGGAGAAGCGGGAGATGCAGCAGGCCCGCGAGCGGGCCGAGCGCCGGGCCGGCAACGCCGCCCGCAACCTGAAGAGCGCCGGCCTGCCGAGGATCGTCGCCGGTGGGATGAAGCGCAGCGCCCAGGAGTCGGCGGGCCGGTCGAACGACACGCACGCCGCGCGGGTCGGCGACGCCCAGGCCCGGCTCGACGAGGCGGGCCGGGCCCTGCGCGAGGAGCAGCGGATCACGCTGGAACTGCCCGGCACCAACCTCCCGGCCGGGCGCACGGTCTTCCTCGGCGAGCGGATGCAGGTCCGCTACGGCGAGGTCGCGCTGTTCGCCGGCGACGGCGTCGACCTGACGATCCGGGGGCCCGAACGGATCGCGCTGACCGGCCCGAACGGCGCCGGCAAGTCCACCCTGCTGCGCCTGGTCAGCGGCGACGTGCAGCCGGAGGGCGGCCACACCAGGCGGGCCGACGGCCGGATCGCGTACCTGTCGCAGCGGCTGGACCTGCTGGACCTCGACCGGACGGTGGCGGAGAACCTGGCCGCGTACGCGCCCACGACGCCGGAGTCGCAGCGGATGACCCTGCTCGCCCGCTTCCTGTTCCGGGGGCCCCGCGCCCACCTGCCGGTCGGGGCGCTCTCCGGCGGCGAGCGGCTGCGCGCCACCCTGGCCTGCGTGCTGTTCGCCGAACCGGCGCCGCAGTTGCTGCTGCTCGACGAGCCGACCAACAACCTGGACCTGGTCAGCGTCGCCCAGTTGGAGAGCGCGCTGGACGCGTACGAGGGCGCGTTCGTGGTGGTCAGCCACGACGAACGGTTCCTCGCGGCGATCGGTGTGGACCGCTGGCTACGGCTCGCCGACGGCCGGCTGCGGGAGACCGCCGCCCCCACCGAGGTCGCCCGACGACCGTGACGCGGTCGCGTCCGCCCTCGACTCCGGCGGGCTGGCAACCACGGGGCGTTCCTCGCGGTCGCGCTTGCGGGCGACCGCGAGGGGCGTGACCGCCAGCGGCGCGTCGACTGGCTCGGCCGCCAGCCGCTGGATGGGCGGGGCGGGACGTGTCACGATGCGAGGTGGAGCGAGGGAGGCAAACGTGTCGATGCCCGTCCCTGAGTCGGACGAACTGCGCCGCCGCCTGTCGCGGCTGGTCCTCGTCCACGTCGCGATGTCGGTCGCGTTCACGCTGCTCGCGGTGGCCGGCGTGGCATCGCCCGCCCGGCGCGCGGGGGCGTTCGCCGTGCCGTGGCTGGTGATCGGGGCGGCCGGTGCGCTCGGCGCGTTGCTCATCGCCGCCGCCGCCTGGCGGCTGCGCGGCGGCCTCGCGGCGGGCCGGGCGTCGAGGGAGCGGGGCCGTACGGTGGGAGACGTCAGCCCGGCTGGGCATGGCGCTCGCGGCGGCGGTGGCGCTCGTCGTCGGCGTGGCCGTGGCGCCGGCCGGGTCGGAGCGGGGATTCGTGATCGGGGTGGACGCGGCCCTCGCCGGCGCGCTCGCCCTGTTCGCGCTGGCGACCGGCGACGTCCGCCGAGCCGTCGACCCGGCGCGGCGCAGGGCCACACCGTCGGCCGGATGAGTTCCGGCGCCGGCCGGGAGGGGCCCGGTTCCGGGGCCGCCCTGGCTGCGGCTGCGCGGCCCTGTGCCCGCCTGCGTCCGGGTGCCGGTATGACGGTTCCGTTATGCCGCATATCGACGCCCTCCCCTATAGCATTCATGCACATCTATGCCGGCGGTGGCACGCCGCCGGACGACCGCAGGGAGTGCGTGTATGTTCCGACGACAACTGCTGCGCGCGGCGACCGCCGCGCTGGCGGCGGTGCTGGCCGCAACCGGAATGCAGGTCGCGACCGACACGGACGCGTCCGCCGCCGCCCGCACCGTCTACTACGACGCGAGCCGCGCCGGTGAGTTCCGCACCAACTTCGACCAGGCCGCGGCCATCTGGAACAGCCGGGTCAGCAACGTCCAGCTGGTCGCCCGTACGCCGGGCAACGTCACCATCTACGTCGACAGCGGCTGGCCCCGCGCCCAGGTCACCAGCCTCGGCGCCGGCCGGGTCTGGATGGGCTGGACCGCCGTCAACCAGGGGTACAACCGCACCCGCATCGCCACCCACGAGCTCGGCCACATCCTCGGCCTGCCCGACCTGCGTACCGGCCTCTGCTCCGACCTGATGTCCGGCAGCAGCGCGCCGGTCTCCTGCACCAACGCCTACCCGAGCGCCACCGAGGCGTCCCGGGTGAACCAGCTCTTCGCTGGCGGCCTGGCCGCGTCGGAGGTGCCCACCGGCACGTTCTCGTGGAACGACACCGACGACATCTCGCCGCAGGTGGTCAACGGCCGGCCGGCGAGCGAGAACTACCCGTGGATGGTGTACGTCTCCGGCTGCACCGGCACGCTGATCAAGGCCAACTGGGCGGTCACCGCCAAGCACTGCGGGACCCCCTCCTCGGTGCGGGTCGGCAGCATCAACCGCACCAGCGGCGGCACCGTCGTCTCGGTGACCCGGGCGGTGAACCACCCGAGCGTCGACGTCAAGCTGCTGCAGCTGTCCAGCTCGGTCAGCTACGCCCCGGCGCCGATCCCGACCACCTCCGGCGCGGTCGGCACCGCCACCCGCATCATCGGCTGGGGCCAGACCTGTGCCCCCCGCGGCTGCGGTAGCGCCCCGGTCATCGCGAACGAGCTGGACACCTCGATCGTGGCGGACAGCCGCTGCCTCGGCATCAACGGCCCGTACGAGATCTGCACCAACAACACCAACGGCAACGCGGGCGCCTGCTACGGCGACTCGGGCGGCCCGCAGGTGCGCCAGATCAACGGGGCGTGGGCCCTGATCGGCGCCACCAGCCGGGCCGGCAACAACAACTCCACCTGCGCCACCGGCCCGTCCATCTACGTGGACCTGCCGTCCATCCGCACCTGGATCAACACCCAGGTCGGCGGCCTGCCAGTCTGACCCCACCCCGGTACGGGGGACGCCGCACGAGCGGCGTCCCCCGTACACCGTCGCCCCGGCCGGCCGCCGGGCTGTCACGCGGCGACCACCCGGAGTGCGGTACGGTGCCTGGACATCGATCCCCTCTGAGGTGATTCATGCGTGTCGTGGCCGCGCTCGCCCTGACCCTGGCGCTTGCTCCCGCGCCGACGCCGACGGCCTCCGGTGGGCCGGTCGGTGACCTGCTCGGCGGCGTGGGCCGGGTCGTCGACGACCTGCTCAAGGGCGGCAGGGCCACCCCGGGCGCCTCTCCGACGCCGGTTCCGACCGGCTCCACGGCCCCCGCCCCGACCCCGGCCGACCCGTCGGTCGCACCGGCTGTCCCAGCGGCGCCGGGCCCCTCCGCGCCCGCGCGCGGGGGCGCGTCGGCCCCCGCACCCGCCGGCGACCTGCCCGCCGGGCGGGAGGCCGGGGCGCCGGCCCCGGAGGAACGGGAGTCCGCCTCCGACGCCCCCTCGACCGTCGCGGCCCCGCCGCGCGGGGACGACGGGGCAACGGACCGGTGGCTCGTCTACGGCCTCGTGCTGGGCGTCCTGGCGGTGCCGGTCCTGTTCGTCCTGCACCGGCGGCGCCGGCCCGCCGTCGCGGCTACCGGTCCGGCCGGACCGGCCAGCCCGCCGACCCCCGCCCCCGATCCGGACCCGGACGACGAACCCGTGCTCGACAACGTGACCCACCTGCCGACGGACCTGAACGCGATCTACGAGCTCGGCCGGCTCGACGAGCGGCTCAGTCAGGAGCGCAACCGCCGGTCCTGAGCCAGGGCGGGCGGCGCGGGCGCCGGTCCTGAGCCCGGAAGGCGACACGACAACCGGGGGGAGCAGGAGCAGGGGCGGGGGTCGGTCTGCGCATCCTGGCATGCCGAAAGGGCCGGTCCCCGTGGTCGGGGGCCGGCCCTTTCGTTCGTTCGTGGTGTGGGTCAGGAGGTGTAGCCGCGGGTGGCGATCCAGT